>NZ_CANKZT010000001.1:0-1334243 GCF_947488365.1 uncultured Rossellomorea sp.
CTTCAAGGAGAGCAGGGACCTCAAGGAGAACAAGGGCTTCAAGGAGAGCAGGGACCTCAAGGAGAACAAGGGCTTCGTGGAGAGCAGGGACCACAAGGAGAACAAGGGTTTCGTGGAGAGCAGGGACCTCAAGGAGAACCAGGGCTTCAAGGAGAGCAGGGACCTCAAGGAGAACGAGGGCTTCGTGGAGAGCAGGGACCACAAGGAGAACAAGGGTTTCGTGGAGAGCAGGGATCACAAGGAGAACAAGGGCTTCAAGGAGAACCAGGGCTTCAAGGAGAGCAGGGACCTCAAGGAGAACAAGGGCTTCAAGGAGAGCAGGGACCTCAAGGAGAACAAGGGCTTCGAGGAGAGCAGGGACCTCAAGGAGAACAAGGGCTTCGAGGAGAGCAGGGACCTCAAGGAGAACCAGGACCCCAGGGTGTACAAGGTCTTCAAGGAGAATGCGCTTGCAATCGAAAATACTGTAATGTATATAGAACTGGCGGAGATCTCGTAATACCTGACCAACCTGTTTTCTTTAATCATACTGGTATTAGTTCTGCAGGAGACTTTATTCATACTGGAACTTCTATAATAGTAGTAAACGAGGGAGACTATATAATAAACTATAATGTCATATTTACTAGTGGAAAGATTGGATTTAGTAGAGGAGGAGCATACGCATTATTCATGAACGGTTCAATAGTAACCTCCAGCAGGTATGGTAACCAGCTGGGAATATTCACAAGCGCCCCTGTTACCCTGGATTCGATTTTTCAAGTTAATGGAGAAGCGATTGTTTCTATACCAGCAGGTGGAATAGTAGAACTTAGAAACATTGGCCACACAGCGGATAACCTTATCAGTAATGTCGATAATATTCCCATTAATAGTGCAGGATTAACTATTTTAAAACTTAATTAATATGATGAATCAAGAGATATAGAGGACGCTAACCTGTGATGATTTGGTAAGCGTCTCTTTTTCAATCTTAATTGACTCTACAATAAAATGGGATTAAGTGTTAACATGGTTCGTAGTAATAAATATCCCATTAAAGGAATTATATAACATATATTCAACAATTAAAGGGATCTACACATGTTGATCAGAGATTGCGGACAGTATAAAATTCAAGAAATCGAGAAAATTAGGTAATTTTCGAATAGAACATTGAATTGATTAAGGAGGTAAATGCATTGTCAAGATTTCCGAAGATGGTGGAAGCAGTTTTACAAGATTACTTAGCCTTATGTAATAAATATCTACCAAGAACGATTGAAGGCTTGTATTTACATGGGTCCATCGTTCTGGATGCGTACGTAAATAATTCAAGTGATATTGACTTTATCTCGGTTACACGCCGTCGAATGACAGAAAAGGATTCTGATATCTTAACTCTAATACATAAAGAATTAGCTCTGAAATATCCTAAACCGGAAATGGATGGAGTGTATATCATTCAGGAAGATATATGCAATATAGACGAAAAGCAAGACTATGCTTACTACAATAATGGTGTATTGAATTTTGGTGAGTATTTTAATTTTAATCCAATCACTTGGTATTTGTTTAAGCATAAGGGTATTAGCGTCATTGGCCCAGACACTACTTCTTTTAAGGTAGACATTTCATCACAACAAATATATTCTTACGTTCTTACCAACATGAATACCTACTGGGCAGAAAGGGTGCATGTGATGGAAAATTCGATTAAAGAGTTAAAGAGATTCCGATCTGACATGATAGATGATGAAATAGAATGGTCCGTACTTGGATTGCTCCGTCAATACTACACGTTAAGTGAATACGACATTATCTCCAAGCAAAATGCGGGTGAATATGGATTGCAGCATCTTCCTGAAGAATGGCACAGCATTATAAAGGAAGCAATGAATATCCGTAGTGGATTGAAGGTGAGCCTATTTAATACGGAACACGAGCGTATCCATAAAACAATAAAATTTTTAAAGTATTTAATTTCTCACTGTAATGAAATGAAAAATAGTCAAAGTGTTAAAAATGTCTGATGGATTAATAATGATCAATTATAGGTCCATTTGTGATAATACATAAATTTCAACCTATTTCAAGATGTTTGCACTTCCTTCTTGTTAGAGGATATTTAGATTAGATATAATAAGCGATTGCCATTCAGGTAATCGTTCTTTTTCTTGGTGTTACTTCTTTATTTCTTTTGGGTGAGTATTTTCATTCATCTTTTAATCAGACATAAGGTTCCACTCCTCTAAATCAGGGTAAAGATACCGTATACATATTAAAAGGAGGAATCGGTGTGAAACAAGCCATGCTAATCGTAAACCCCTCTTCTGGAAAGGAAAAAGGGCAGGAATATCGTGATTATGCTCTTGAGACCATTAATGAAATGGGATATAAAACAGAGGTTCGCATGACAGAAGGGGAAGGGGATGCAATGGATTTCGCCAGGGAAGCTTGTGAAAGAAAGTTTGATTTTATCGCAGCCATGGGTGGTGATGGAACAATCAATGAAGCTATTAATGGAATAGCTGAGCAGGATCAACGTCCTCTATTTGGTCTGATTCCGCTCGGAACAGTCAACGATTTCGCACGAGCTTTAAATATTCCTATGGACCCTGAAGAGGCCATCGACATATTCAAGCAAAATCATGTACAGAAGACCGATGTTGGAAAAATCAATGACAGATATTTCATCAATATTATCGCAGTCGGCGCTTTGGCAGAAGCATCGTTCTCAACATCCATCGAACAGAAGTCGAAGCTCGGTCCTCTTGCATATATAATAGAGGGAATGAAGAAAATGAAGGAGAAGCAGCCGTTCGAGCTCAAGGTCCATTCCGACCATGACTGGGAAGGGGACGCGCTCCTCATGCTTGTTGCCCTGACAAACTCTGTCGGAGGTATGGAAACCATTGCACCCGAGGCCAAAGTGAATGACGGTAAGCTACATGTCTTTATCATCAAAGACATGGCCCTGCCACATTTTCTATTGCTACTGCCAAAGATCCTTTCAGGAGAACTCGCAGAAAGCGAACACGTCCATTATATGAAAGTCACAAACCTGGAAGCATCATCCACCTATGAGATGATTGCCAATATCGATGGAGACGAGGGAGATAAACTACCAATCACCGTTGAAAATCTAAAGCAGCATCTAGACATACTTGTTCCACTAACAGACTAGGAGGAATGTAAAATGAAATTAGAAATAACACAACCTGCTATAGAAAAACTAAACCAAATCCCTGATGGCAAAATGATTCAGCTATCACTTGACCGGGGAAGCTGCGATATAGTAAATAATCTTTATGAAATAAAAGTGATAGATAATAGAGAACCTCATTCATCTGAGAAAATCATCCAATCTGATCATTTTGATTTCATCGTCGACGATGACTTTGAAGATACCTATGAACACGAACTCACGATTGATTTTAAAGATAATTTCTTCGTGTTTAAAAATAAGAATCAGACGTTTAATAATCGTATCGGGCTCCGCTACGCATAAAGAGGGCGGAGAAGACTATCTTTTTTTAAATGGTACGTTGTATAGTAATTCTATCCTTTATGTGTTACCATTACTTCTTACAGTAAACAAAGGACGTGACCATTCATGATAAAAATTCAGATCCCACAAGCGGATATCTCCATAACGGAACGCAAACAATCAAGAGACTCAGAAGAACCAAAGATCAAGAGCATCCAAGGCTTCATCGATCTCCACGAAATCCCAAGAGATAAAGGCGGCATCATCTTATTTTACAACATCAACGACGAACTTCTCTTCGTTGGTAAAGCACGAAAGCTAAGACAAAGAGTCAAGAAGCATCTTGAAGATACCGTTTCACCACTACGTAACCACAGAGGTGAAATCTACCGAATCGATGTGGCCATTGTAGAAGACGCTATGGATCGTGACATCTACGAAACGTACATCATCAATAAGCTACAAGCTAAATATAATGTAGATAAAGTATTCTACAAATAAATCTAAAGAAGGTGCCAGAGTCCGATTATGGACTCTGGCACCTTTATTGTTTATCATTAATAAATTTCAACTCTAAACAGCATATTCCGGATTCCACCTCACCAACAACTCTTCCCGAACTCCAAAATACGTCGTATCTGTCAGGTCCGTCACCCCATAAGACACCACACAGTCATTATCAGACCAAGTGATGTTGATCGCCACTATGACAGAATTTCTCTTCATTCCAGCAATCTCAATATCCACCTGCTGATTCAGCTCAAATAATGTTTTAAAGCTAATCTCTTCTCGTTGAACCGAGGGTGGGGAAGGTGCATCCTCAATATTTACATACTTCTTATGCCGGTCAACAATGTCATAGGTAATGAATGATTTCCCTGGCCTGATCCAGTAGATAACTTGAGTCACTTGTCCTGCTTTTAACGATGTTCCTTTAAAAGCCTCGTGAAATAGATCTTCATATTCAATGACCTCATTCAATTTAATGGGATTGATGGTTCCGTTCACTGGTGTACCTCCTTAGCGTTGGTCTATAAAAGGTTATAATTATACTTATTGGAGGAGGATATTTGGTAGAACAAATTGTTGTGGAAGTGAAGAGTGAAGAAGTAAGGAATTATTTGAGTTAGCAAGGACTAGCTCTTTTTTCGTTGGCCTATATGCCTAAAAATAATCATTTCACATTTTGCAAATTGAATCAGCAGACAACTTCTTTAAGCATATACATCAATAGTAAAGAATCCATTTCCTCATTGATCGGAGGCAACAGTGTGACGATACAATCTTTGATGAACTATAACCTTGAAGGAGGAGCCTATGTCTAAACAAGAAACGATAATCGTCTTGAACCGTCTCATGAAGTTTATTGAAAGCCTCCCTTCTAATCTTTACGATACGTTTATCAACGGTGGAGGGAAAATTCAATTCATCGAAGCCAAGCCGAAAAGCCACCTCCAATTTGAAAAGCTCAGGGACAAAATCCAAAAAGAAGCGGAGAAGGAAGAAGATGTTGAGTCACTTTTAAAGAGATATTCAAAGAAAGATCTCCTCTCATTCTGTGAATACATCAATATCACAACAGGAAATCGAGATACCAAAGAAATCCTTTACAAGAAGATTTCCTGTTTCTTTTCCATGAAGCAGAGAAGAGTTCATGAAATAGACCGATTAGAAAAGATAGCTTCCACACTTCGAGAATTTGAGAATGTTGAAGAAGCCAGAAAGTATTTACGTGGAGAAGAAACAGTAAAGAGAAAAACAGATTTAGTGAAGCTTGCTAAGTATTTGGAGGTCCACGTTACGCAGAGGCAGACAAAGCAGGAGGTATTTGATCGGATTGTTGAATCGGTTGTGGGTTCCAAGGTGAAGGGGAAGGCAATAAGGTAAAGAGTATGAAGGAGAGTGATACTTCAAGATACAATCGTTCCCTTTCTATCTGGCATCAACAAAAATATGTGGAAAAAGGGTTTCTTTGTAAATTTTAAATAAATGGCAAAAAGGATAATGTTACCGCTATATGGAATTTAATGACGAACTATAACAAAAAAGTACCCCCAGAAAAGTGGGGGTACCTTCCTATTTAATCTTTCTAACAAATCGGACTGCCTAATTCGTTAAAGCCTTCAAATAAATCTTTTAGATCTTCTACTTCTTGCGAGACAGTAGGGTCAATGCTTTGTACTAGAGCTATGACTTCGTCAACAGTGTACGGGTAATTAATATTTGGATTAGCAGCATTGAGAAGGGCGGCTACAGATTGACGACCTAATGCATCCAGTCCTCCTCCCCCTTCATTTAGTGCTTCGAATAAGGTTCTGTCTAGAACAAAGAAATCAACACCGAAAACAGTATCATAATCCTGGTCTGGCGTAAAACCTACCCAAAGGTCTACATTATCTTCGTTCCCCCAAAACCCAGGTGAACATCCTTGAAATAATCCCATATTTCATTCCTCCTTATTTTTGATTCCTTATATATATATTAAACATTCAAAGTTATGGACTAGTTGTATGACTTAAATTAAGTCCCATTTTATTCCATTCAATGAGAAATTGGTTAATTTCCTATGCTTTGGGATAAGCGTACAAGAAGAATAGAGTAGGGAACATATAATATAAAGTAGAGGTGAATAGCAGGATAAAGGAGTAATTATTATGAAAGTGTCAACGGGAAAGTACACAAAATATACCATCATGAAGAAAGACCCAGCCCTGGCTCCATATTTACCCGAAACAGAGATGCTGACCTTCGAGTCTTTTTCAAATTCACTAGATGAGTTTGGGGCTGTTATTGTCAAGCCCACCGCTGGTTTACGCGGGATTGGGGTTATTCAGATCCGTTCCATCGAGGGTCACATATTCGAAATCCATTCTAAATCAACAAAAACAGAAATCGTCGGGAAAGTTCGGGCATTTAACTATCTGAAGGAGAATCATTTGAGCAGGAAGAAAAAATACATTGTTCAACAGAGAATTCCATTAGCTTTGATTAAGGGGTGTCCATTTGATACTCGTGTAATGGTTCAGCGAAAAAGGAATTCGTCCCAATGGAAGGTAACAGGGGTACTTGTGAAAGTGGCAGCAAAGGGATTTATTGCGACGAATTATGCCAGGGGAGTGATGACCCTGGAAGAAGCAATTGAACACTCAACACTTACAAACAAAGACACCGAAAAAGTGTTGAGTGAACTTAAAGAAGTAGCCCTCAATACTGCCATAGCCTTACAGGACCTTTACCCTACAAGACGAAGAATAGGTCTTGATATCGGGATCACTGACGATGGACAAATCTATATTATCGAAGCCAACCTCACCCCGACGATTTCTATGTTCAATCTTTTGAAGGATAAATCCATGCTGGAGGAAATCATAAAATACAGAAGAGGATAGACCTCTTTACACGATACGGGATCGCGCTATTATGATTGAATGTATCTCATATTAGCACGATCCATTCTTTCCATCATTTGTATTCATTCAAAGGCCTGTGCCTATACGTTTACGAAAAGAATGCATATATTTATGAAAAAGGTCCCGTGAACTTTGCTTTGGAGGTGTGGTAATGGATGAACAACCGATTGGAATCTTGTTATCTACAAAACAATGGAATAATATAATTCGACACCATAAAGAAGAGTCTTACTGCCTTCACTATGTGCAAAAGGCAGAAGAATTAGGAAAAAATGTTGTATTCTTTACCCTTGATCACCTGTCATTGCGGAATGATCAAGTAAAAAGCTTTGAATACAGGAATGGGCAACTAATAGAGAGAGGAACCATGAAGATCCCTCAAGTCATCTATAATCCAACAAAATACAATAAAAAGAAAAGTATTAAAAAGCTGAGAGAACTTATCCAAACGAATAAGGTTAAAATCATCAATGAACATCATGTGATCAGACAAAAACGCCTTCTAAAAATCATTGAATCAAATCCGTCATTAACGGGGATATCCAATAAAGAGGTAGGTAGCAACCCTCCCTTTATCTTAAAGATCGTTTGTCAAAAAGGGAAGGACCATAACTGGAGAACTCCCTTTCATTATGTAAAGGATATGGATGGTGATCTTTATACTCTGGAAGAACTCCATTCCATTACAGGATCATTTTCTTTATCCTCTATTAAGGAGCAAGTTAAGGATATCAGTCACTCTATATTAGACCTCATACAGTATTATTATCCTGGTATTTATGAACTTGGACTTCAATTCAGGATGAATATGGAAGGGCACCTGAAAATAGATTCAACCGATACCATCCACTCCACCATGAAAGACCTTCAGTTTTGGAAGCCGGAAATATGTAAGGAGATTGTGGAATATCCTTTGGAATTAGCCCACTTCTATCAGCAACATTCTGACGTCATGAATCCGGTTGCCCTAATAAAAACGGATAGCACCAAGAAGCAATTTGAACAAAAAAAGGGGGAGGGCAATGAAGTCATTTGGGTGAAATTCATAGATATTGATGAAGAGTCCCCGGTGATCAAACTCCCCCAACATTTATTTCATACTGATTTCGGAGGATTGACAGTTTTAAAGTTCGGTGTCAATGAAGAAACGTTCAAATTGATCCCTTATGATGATCTCACTATGATTCGAGAGAATACGTACAACAATCCGATTGAGTTATTCATATCCAGCAATCTGATCAGGAAATTGCACATACCATTAGACATGGTGTACCAAATGTCAGCCAGACAGAATGTTGTGGAGATTGGACCGCTTATAGGATTTTTATTGGGAAATAAGAATCAAACTTATCATATAAATTATATGGAGAAGTTTAAGGACCGTCTTGGAATGTATGAGAGATATGGGGGCACTGTGATTGCGTTTTCTGCCCGATCGATCAATTGGAATGAGAATATTGCATACGGCATGGTATACGATCCCAGCGAAAAAGTTTGGAGGTATGGATCTACATCTATACCCTCAGTCATTTACAGGCGGAATTTTCATCAAGATAACCACACCATTGAAAAGTTAAAAATCCTCACCAACAACCAACTCTTTAATTCACACCATTTTACGAAGTCCGACTTAACTCAAATGCAGGAAGAACCCCAATTAAAAAGACATCTTCCATCGACTTATCTCCTTCAAGATCTGGATGAAATGATTCGTTTTGTAAAGGAAAAGAATAAAATCATTTTGAAACCTGTCAGCTTATCGCGAGGACGTGGAATATATATCCTTGAATATAAATCTGACGTATTCCATCTGCATGAATCCAGCAATAAGCTAAAGCTTTGTCACAGTATTACAACACCCCAAGCCCTCTACGATAAGCTTTTTGAACTGAATGTTTTCAGTTATCCCTATTTGTATCAAACCTATATTGATTTATTGAAAATAGAAGGGCGGCCATTTGATGTCCGGGTTGTCATGCAGAAAATCGAAGAGGATACATGGAAATGCGCAGGGATAGAGTGTCGTGTAGCCGGAATAAATGAAGAATTGACGAATATAGCACGTGGAGGTAAAGCCTTGCATTTAAGAGAAGCGCTTGATCAATCAAATGCTCCTCTATCATATTCATATGCTCACAAGGGAATCGTGGACTTATGCCAACGCTTTTGTGCACTAATGGACCAGGAGGACGAACATTATGCCGAATTCGGATTAGATATTGCGTTGGACTATAGAACCTACCCTTGGATATTGGAGGCGAATATCTTCCCGAGCTTTAAAGGTTTCAAGAAGATGGATTATGATACGTATCTTGCCATCCGTTATCAACCCCTATTTTATGCGGTTCACCTTCAGGGATTTCAAGTGGTTCAACCAAGGACGTAACCGTAAGAACGTTTATTGAACTTTTGATATGTGGGTAAGTAAAACAGGGTGGAATATGCATTTGGTTCCCAGGTCTAGTTAACTCGAGAAGACTTTTCCCACCTGCAAAGAAATGTATCTTTATTCCTAAGTAGTTTGTCCATTCATTATTGATTTCCAGTCATATAATAATGTAATTCAATTGAAAGGAGGTTTTATGTGATGGGATTAAATTTTCTTTGCGATTGTCACGCTTCTGCAGAAGGGGAAGGCTGTTTCTCTATCTGTAATTTTCCATTCAATTTTTTAGTGGATTATTCGTTCAATATCGATATCTGTCGTGAATTTTTACCTGACAACAGTACAGTAAATGCAATGTTTACTGTATCAGGTTGCGAGGTAACATTCATTGCCACTTTCACTTCCACTGATATCGGAATGCCACTGTGCACAGTAGACGAGGACGGTGATCAGACGATGACGGTTATGGTGGAAGGAATTGTAACGATTGACGAAGAGACGTTTCCTGTTTCGTTTGAATTAATGGTAAGTGAAAAGGTCCAACAAGTATCCATGCCCATTGAGTTACCATCTATTGGAGTTATTCCTGTTCTGAATGCAACTGTCGTATTTGGTTAATCGTGGATATAGTATGGAGGGAAATAAAAAGAGAAGAAAGAAACATATAATATCATTTTTTGATGGGTCTTAAACTTCTCAGGATTGAAAAAGGAGAACTTGTGGATAACAAGTTCTATTTTTTTAACCTATTAAACTACTAATTGGATATCAAAAAAGAAGCCTATTAAAGCTTCTTTTAGTGAGTTATTTAAAAAAATCGAACACCTTCTCTAAGTCCTTTTCTACCTGTAATTGGTATGCTGGTAGATTTTGTAGCAGTAAGCTTCCATGGTTTTCAATATCGGAGATCTTCGAGAGGATCTGTTTGCTGAAATGAGTTTCGTCCGTAGATACAACCAGGTGGTCCAATCCTATTGAATGGGCAAAATCAAAGGTCTTAAAACGGTACCCTAGAGCGACAAATGGAATACCGGCTGAAGCGGAAAGAACATTTGCATGTAACTTGAAATTGATAGTAAATTTAGCGTCTTTAATCAAATTTAGTATACCGTACTGGTCCAGTAAGTGAGTAATCAAATGGACATGCTGTTTATCCTCTATTTTATTATAAAGACTTTTGCAAGGTGCAAGATCACTGACCCAGATGGGATAAATATAAACATCATATCCTTTTGCCACTAATTCTTTTATTACATCTACCATTTCCTGCTCCAGTTTTGCCTCATTTCTCCCGTAAAGTCTTTGATGGGCGGTTCCCCAATTAATGACTACCTTCTTTGAATCCTTGTTTTCTGGAGGTTCTTGAAGCATATGAACCAGTAATCCCGGGTCGCCTGTCACTTTAACTCCTTCCAGATTGTACCCCTTTGACTGAAAGAATTGATACGTATAATGCCCCCGGATCCCAATGAATTGAGCATGTTGAAAGATGGCTTGAAGCTTTTTCTTGAAGAAAGGGTCTTTAAAGATCTTGAATTCATTTTTCCAATTTATTTCATCTTCAGTCTGTAATCCAAGTCGGATGAGTTCCCTTTTTTCAAGCCAATCGATTCCACTGCCCCAAATGAATATCCGAATATTCTTATGCCATTTTACGGCTCTGAAAAGAATATTGACCAGGTCTGGTACAAATAGGGATCCACCACCTAAAACGATACTGTCAAAGTAATGGAGATAGGGTTTTTTCCGTTTAAGTCGTCTGAGTACCTTCCTTGTGGAGGGGATTAATTTGTATTTTGTGGTGTCTGCTTTTTCCCTGAACTTTTCTCTGAATATATCAAACATTAATTCGTCTCCGATATTTTGGTGGCCAAGCCAGCCTAAATATAAAATTTTTGCCATTCAATCACCTTCCTTAATTAATAGTAGCCATACACTAGCAAAATAATGAATCTTTATAGTATATGGATAAGCTTTGATATGGATTGTGCATTCATGGAATTTAAATCCTATTTAGAAGAAGGTTGCATTAAATCTACTTATTTTTATATAAAAGACCATTTATATTTGACAAGCCTGTTGTAAACAACCACACAATTCGGTACAAGATGAATAGTCTGAAAGTAGTAATGTCAGCATGAATGTTTAACGCTTTGAAGAAAAAGGAGGAAATTCATGTGGATAAAAAGATGGAGATGAATGAAAACCATGGTATTTCCATTGTTGCTTGTACGAATAAACAGTGGTTTATGGATAATATCTTTACAAATTATGAGCGCCAGTTATTACAGGAAAAAGAACTCATCATCATACTAAACAGTGATTCATTGAAATTAGAAGAGTGGAAAGAAAGAGCATCCCATTATGAAAACGTTCAAGTGTATCAGCTTCCGGAAAAGACCTCATTGGGGAGCTGTCTGAACTATGGTACCCATAAGGCAAGATATAATTATGTCGCAAAATGGGACGATGATGATCATTATGGTAGTCATTTTTTAGCAGAAGCATTAAAAGCCTTCGAGAAAACAAATGCTGATATTGTTGGAAAGTGGTCAGGATATATATTCTTTTCCAACACAAGGGAATTAAGACTCCGATACTTTGGCTTCGAATATAAATGGGTGAAAAAAGTATTGGGCGGAACTATAGTCGCAAAGAAGTCAGTTATTCACCATGTGCCTTTTCAAAATCGTTCATTGGGCGAGGACACGTCATTTCTAAAAAGTGCCAGGGCGAAAGGTTATCGGATCCACTCTACCAGTAGAAATAACTATTGCTATATCAGAAGAGATTCGGGCAAGCATACATGGCAGCCAAGAATCAGGTATTTATTCAGGACTTCTAAAAGGATCTGCTTCACACAAAACTATAGAGAGATAGTGGATATCGAGAGGAGATACAAGCATTTACCGGACAAGAAAGGAGAGGGGTAGCATGAAGGGAATTATTATGGCTGGTGGAAGAGGTACGAGGTTGAGCCCGTTGACGAAGTCTATTTCAAAAGCGTTACTCCCCATATACGATAAACCGATGATTTACTATCCCCTTTCCACGCTGATGCTTGCTGGTGTGAGGGAGATTTTGGTCATTACGACCTCTCAAGATCAGGACAGGTTTATGAAAATGCTTGGAGATGGATCCCACTTAGGACTACACATTCAGTACAAAGTCGAAAAGGAGCCAAAGGGAATTGCCAATGCTTTTCTTATCGGGGAAGAGTTCATCGGAAACGACCATGTCATGTTAATCCTTGGGGATAATATTTTCTATGGGGAGCACCTTCCCGAACGATTACAAAATGCCCTTCATTCTAAAATCGGTGCAACGTTGTTTTGCTTTCAAGTAGACGAGCCTCAAAGATACGGTATCGTAGAACTTGATCAGAATAATAGAGCTATAACCATCGAAGAAAAGCCCGCTCTCCCTAAATCGAACTATGCACTTACAGGGTTATATGTCTATGATCAGAGAGCCGTAGAAGTCGCCAAAAAAATACAGCCTTCGGTCAGAGGTGAACTGGAAATCACGGATATCAATAACGTGTATTTGGATATGGGGGAGGTCAGCGTGGAAATTCTGGGGGAGAGCTTCGCCTGGTTTGACGCCGGGACCCATCCGTCTATATTGGAAGCAGCCCAATTCATCGAGACCATCGAAAGGTATCTTGGAGGGAAAATAGGCTGTATTGAAGAAATCGCTTTTCGAGAGGGATTTATCTCCAAGGATCAGTTCACCAAGCTGGCAAATGAAAACGGGAAGAGTGATTATGGCAGATACCTCAAAAATCTAGTCAGCAGGTTATAAACTTAATTCCTCCTAAACTGAATCATAGATTAGAAGAGGAAATAAGAGGATGAGGAAGAGTGGACTACAATAATAATCAATAAGGATGTGAGAAACGTGAATGAAGAGAAGGAAATATCGATTTCTGAAGGGATTTCTATCATTGCAGCGACTAATCGAGACGATTGTATAGAAAACCTATTTGCCAATTATGAGAATCAGCATTGGGAAAAAAAGGAGCTTATCATCCTATTAAACAAGGACTCTATGGATTTGGAGTATTGGTTGAAGAAAGCCTCAGAGTACCATGAGGTTTCCGTCTTTCAGCTTCCTGAAGAGATGACCTTGGGAAAATGCTTGAATATCGGTGTGACGAAAGCAAAATACCCATATATTGCGAAAATGGATGATGATGATTATTACGGTCCGCTTTATTTATCGGAAGCCATGGCTACTATGAAAAAGTTGAATGCTGCGGTCGTTGGAAAGAGAACATGTTTTATGTATATGATTTACCAAAAGGAATTAAGACTGCGTTTTCCAGGACGTGAAATGCAAAGGGTCCATCTTCCCCAGGGGGCTACTATCTTTACGACCAAAAGGCTTCTGAAACTCATTCCATTTGGAAATAAAAACGTAGGGGAATGCTTGCATTTTCTTAAAAGATGTAAAGCGGCAGGCTTCAAAATATGCTCCTCCAGCCGATTTCATTATGCCATTTTGAGGAAGGAAACCCATTCCCATACCTGGCGCCCATCAAGACGATATCTATATAGAACCTCCAGGAAAATTGCCATAACACATGATTTTAAGAAGTTTGTGGATAAACACAAGTAAAACATATCATGTGCCTATACCAAGCCGGAATTATCTGAATATAGTTGTGATAAAAAGCCTCGTTACATTACTCCGTTACACCCTTCTTATTATTATTGAACCTGTGGCTTTCATTTAATTTCTGATAGACCCTCGATTCTGATTTAACATGAGGGCAAATAAAAATAAAACTTGATGGGAGGGAAAGACCCTTGAAAAAATATATAGGTATTATGGTGGGAACAGTTGTATTCAACGGTATAAAAAAAGGAAAAACCTATTATGAGAACCTTTCCTTTTATGAGGAAGCAGGGGAACAATATGATCTGATTCCTTGTTATTTTCGATTCAAGGACATTGAGCCAGGTGTAGATACAATCATGGCATATGTGTTAAGTGAGGAAGGAACATATATTCTAACTCCAATTCCAAAACCCCCAATTATCCATAATCGCACATTTACAGGAAAAGTTTCAGCAAAAAAGAAAATGAGGAAATTAAAAGAAGAGGGAATTGTCTTCTTTAATGAGAAAAATCGTTATAAGAAAATAAGGATCAATAACATCCTCAGGATGAATAAGAAGTTGGTTCCCCATATACCTGAAACGGTTAAAGCCAGTAAGGAAAATCTACAGACCATGATGGATAAATACGATGAACTCATCATCAAACCGAACAGCGGCTCATTGGGACTCGGAATAGCGAAATTGTCGAAGCTCGCTGATCAAGAATGGGAATTCTCATATCGACGACAAAAAGAAATGGTGAAGGAGCGGTTCTCGACTACATGGCCTTTCTCTCTGTTAAAACTAATAGCAAATCCACGTACAATCATCCAAAAGCGAATTCCCCTGGCCAAAAGTAAGGGGGGAGTGTTCGACCTGAGGGTATCGGTGCAAAAAAATGACATGGGTGAATGGCAGATGACAGGAGTGGTGGGAAAGGTAGCAAAAAAAGATTGGTACCTCACTAATGTAGCCCGTGGAGGATCGTGTTACTCCTTACCTGAATTACTCCAGGATCTGCCCCATCTCAATCTGGACCAAGTATATGAAGACATTAAACGATTATCCCTGAATGTCGCTTGGCAGCTGGAAAAAGAGCTTCCCAGGATGGCGGATTTGGGCCTGGATATCGGCTTGACGAATGAAGGGGTTCCCATGTTCATTGAATGCAACGGGAGAGATTTGAGAGTAACCTTCAGAAATGCCAACATGCAGGAAGAGTGGAAACAGACCCATGCCACACCGATAGGGTATGCTGCTTTTCTCTACGAAAAACAACATTCATCATGATGGAATCGACTCATTAGGGTCGGTTTTTTAATGGGAAGAATCAATGCTGACAATCTATAGGAATACATTATAATAAATGAACTCTTGATACTGAAATAGAAATGGACGGGAAAGCATGAAAACAATCGTTTTTATAGGCAGTCATAAGTCAGGAACCAGCAGAGAAGCTTTAAAAGTATCAAAAGAGATGGGATATGTAACGGTTTTAATAACGGACCGATCTAGCCTGATAAGCCAAAAAGAAGAGTTCCCTGAGGTGGATGAGATGTTATACATGGAAAATCTCTTGGAAAAGGACGAACTTTTAAACACCTTACATTCGTTACAACAACTTGGCCATCACCTCTCTGCATGCTTAAGCTTGATTGATCCCTTTGTTTCATACGCAAGCAGGATTTCCACTGATTTAGGGTTATTTCCAGCGTCTGTAGAAGCCCTATCCATTATGGAAAACAAAGCAAATGTCCGTGAACACCTTCACCATCTCTCCAGCTCTCCGTATTATTCTACGTTGGACATGAACGAATCAGTAGCTGATTTGAATAAAGGTCAGGATGATGTATGGCCTCTCATAATAAAACCTTCTGTATCAAATGGATCGAAGCATATCATGCTGGCAAAGACGCCGAGTGAATTTTCGGAGGGGATCAACCTCATAAGAAGGAAACACCCCGATATGAATTTACTGATAGAAGAGTTTGTAGAGGGTCCTCAATACTTGATTGAAGTGCTTGTTTACAAACAGGAAGTAAATATAATTGCAGTTGTGGAACAAGAGCTCGGCTCAAATTTCATTATCACAGGATATGCCTTTCCGGCTAAACTAGATGCTCATGAGTTACTATCCCTTCATGATCGCATCATTGAAATTGTAGAGTGTGTAGGGCTCGAAAATGGATCTTGTCACCTGGAAATGAGAAATGCAAATGGGGAATGGAAGCTCATTGAAATCAACCCCCGAATGTCAGGAGGTGCGATGAATCGGCTGATTGAGGAAGGGACGGGGATCAATCTGATCAGGGAAATCATCAGGATGAACCTTGGGCAGTTTCCTGAACTCTCAGCTGTATTCAAAAAACCCGTCTATGCGAAGTATGTAACGGTGAACGCCCCGGGGAGACTTTTGAAGGTGACAGGAAGGAAACGTGCATCGGCGCATGAAGGTGTGAAATACGTATATGTGAAACCGAGAAAAGGGAGCGTATTGGTTCCCCCAAAATCAATGGGAAATCGGTATGCCTGTATTATAGCCACTGCTGATACCGTAAAAGCTGCAAAGGAAATCGCCATAAAGGCAGCCAAAGAATTGAGGTTTTTTTTAGAGCCATTATAGGAGGTGATTAAATGGCACTCGTCGGAATGCTTCATTATCGCAAGCGTCCACATGATGTAAAAAAAGCCTATGCATTTGCAGCAGTCGCAAAGATGGAAGGGATTTCGTTTTTTTATTTTTCTTATCAACAAGTGGATTTTCAAGAGAAAGTGATACATGGTTGGATATACGAAGATGGGCAATGGATCCAAAAGGAAATGGGATTCCCTGATGTCGTTATTAATAGCAGCAGTCCGAAAACAAAAAGACAATCGTCAATCCTTAAATGTCTCAAAAATATGACCATCCTGACCAGTCATTCTGTAGGGAATAAAATGACAGTATATCAAAAGGTGATGAAGGGAGGAAAGTTCAAGTCTCATCTGATACCTTCCATAAAGCTGACAGGTTTAAAGGAAGTCCATCACTTATTTCGTGATCATTCAAAACTTGTCATCAAGCCTTTTTCAGGCAATCATGGGAAAGACGTCTTTTTTATAGAAAAGGATGCAGATCATTTTCTGTTGATGGAAGGTATTCATTCTCAAAGATATCAAAGTGATGAATTTATAAGCTGGATTCATGAGTTAATTAAAGACAGGAACTATTTAATTCAGCCCTTTGTATCATGTCAAACACAATCCGGATTAACGTACGACTTCAGAATCCATGTGCAGAAGAATGGGCAAGGTCAGTGGGAGATTAACCTGATTTATCCTAGAATAAGTGGAAATGGAAAAAAAATCAGCAATATCAGCAGTGGGGGATATCGAGGTGAATGGATTCCTTTTTTGAAGGAAGAGTTTGGAGATGATGATGAAAAGTTGAAAAGAAAACTTGAAACCTTTGCGGTGGCATTTCCTGCTCACTTCGAATCTCTTTATCCCTATTCATTCGATGAATTGGGGATTGACGTGGGAATTGATCAGAATTTAGGGCTATGGATTTTTGAAGTGAATTGGAGACCAGGATCCAGGCATCGTGAGTTTGAAGTGGCCAAAAGGATGCTGCCATATTGTCTGTACCTGAAAATTGGGTCCGGTAAGTAGGTCCATTTTATTATCCACACTGCACCAATCATGCCTTGTATCGATAAACTATAGGTAAAGGACAGATTGGGGCGAGGAACTTGGAACAAGAAATGCAGGGACTAAACGCTAAATGTATATGCGATGCCCTTAATGAATTGAAAAAGTTGCAGGATTATATAAACCATTCCGAGACTCCTTATTTCGGTAAATTACTTTTAACATTAGTTGGTGTTGACACGATTCCTTTTACACTATTCAGAAAAGATGGACCGCTGTTCTTAACCGGCTGTGATTATAAAGAAAAAGGAAAACCAGAGTACTGTTTTACAACGAGCTATTTCCGACTTGAAAAATTGGATGTGGATACATGCTGTGCCACGGTTTCTCTTCTACGACCATTGAATATCTACGGTGAGGATGTAGAATCCATGTGTGAGGTCACGAAGCTAATTAAAACATCGACGTGTGTTGAGGTTGACCTTGACTGTATTTGTGCCATTCAATGCGTTGACGTGGACTTATTAAAACGCATCATCATTATTGAGCCAAAATGGTAATTAACAGGGAGAGTAAAAGGTTCAAACTTTCAGTATGGTAAAGAATATTTATGGAATTGATGTTAAAATAAGGAGGTGTTATCTCTGTATTGATTATATTGTACGAGGGTATATATGGAAGGGTTTGACGTGAAGTTCATTCAAAAAATAAAATGAATACTTGGACGACATCCTTGTGTATAAGGTCATATAAATATCATACGGTCTACAGATTTATGTTACTGAAAAAGAAGTGAATCAATTTGATTTTAGCAGATAAGCATCAGAATAAACGAAAAAAGAGACTCTACATAAATACAAATCTCTTTTTAAATGATTTTATTATTTTCCATAAACCATGGACAACTCAAGGGAATCATCAGTCATCACATACATATGTACCTGTTCGAGAGTGTTTATCAAAGATCCTGATAAAACGTTTTTAGAATAGGCACAGACGGAAAGTAAACCTTCTTGTAAGACGTAATCATCTGCGATGGATTCAAACTTTTTGAGTACTGCAGCATCTGGTTCAGCAGAGGTCCACTCGACGTGAGCCCAGGTTCTGATGGAAGTATTGAGGTTTTTGATAGCGGCAATATCTTTTTTGAAATGATTAAGAATATTTTGGGTATTAAAGTCACCATTTAAAAAGTAGTAGTCAAAGTTATCAACTAAATAGATGGAGGATTGCTGTTCCTTACTAAATATCCTGTTTATTCTATTTCTGACCTTGTTGATATTTCTCATGCTTTCGATGATCAGCATATGTTGATTTTTCTCCAATCCAGAGCGAATAAATAACATCAGGTTGTTTAAATAGGCTTCTTCTGCCTGAAACTGATAAAAGACATGGCCTTTTTCTAACGTTACTAATTTAACATCATTTAACGCTTCCATAACCTCACCTCTCATCAATTGGGAACCAGATTTTCAATGGGCGGAATGCCTAAGCCTTCAGAAATTGGATTAACTTAAGCATAACATAACAATTTGCCAATCCATACACATTTAGTTAGTTGAATATTTGATAGATGATTTTAATTGCCGATATTACTGAACATAAACAGTACGAAAGGAACCGACGATCCAATGGATATTTATTTCACAAAACTAATCGAACCTAATACAGCAATAATCGAATCGATGAACCAATGGGAAAACAACCCCGATTTAATTCCATTAACCCGTCCAAATAAAAATCAGGAAGAATTGGACCAGCGTGGAAACTTGACATTTCTGGATTTAAAACAACGTTTAGAACATCATCATATATACCTGATTCACCTTAATAACCAGCTTATAGGGGAAATGAATTACATGGTCGACCCTGAGCATCTCTATAAAAAGGAAAAAGGAACTGCCTGGATGGGGATAACGATTGGTGAATCTGAAGGACGTGGAAAAGGAATTGGTTTAGAGGCAATAAACTATTTGGAACATCAGGTTAGGAAGGAAGGTCTTAAACGAATAGAATTGGGAGTGTTTGAGTTTAATACTAATGCTCGAAACCTTTATCAAAAACTCGGCTATCAGGAAATTGGCCGGATAGCAGACTTTACTTATTGGAACAGTCGAATGTGGTCTGATATTCGGATGGAAAAGTATTTAAAAGAAGATTAAAGGAATGAAAATCCAGGAACAAAGGAAGACTAGGATGGTGAATACGGTGCAGCTGGAACTTATTAAGCCTAGTGACAGGTCACTAGGCTTACCCTATTTGCTTTTAGCAGATGAAAGGAAAAAAATCGTAGAACAGTACACGAATGCGGGAGATATGTACTCCATTTGTTATGGAATATATGTTGCCGGCGTAGTACTGTTTACTTTTCATTCTGCTGAACCCTGCTAGGTTTATACCCTGAAACGTGATAAAAAACTCAAAAATTCCTTCTGTTTTTTATGAGCATATTTTGTAATGGCGAAAGTTTTAGCTTCGGGCAATGGAAAAGCATTCGTTTCAACTTCCAATAGCCATCCTTCAAGCAGCTCCCTTCTCACGGTTGAAGAAGGGAGGTACGATACGCCAAGGCCCTCCGCAATAAATCGTTTGGTAATATGAGTTTGAGAAACTTTCATCATCCTGGTTTTCGGATAGAACAATTTAATCGTGCTGCATAGTTCATCCCAGTATGCAGGGTGATTATGTGTTAATAAGTAATTGGAGGCTAATAACTCCTCTTCGTCTAAAGGGAAAGCCGACTCAAAATCTCTTCCGTCATGGGGGGCTACCAGAATAACTTTGTCAGTAAATAGTAATGTATGATCAAGCTCAGGACTAAAACAAGGAAGACATGAGAGACCAATATCAACTTTTTCAGCAAGAACAGCTTTCTCAATATCTACCGATTCAATAATTTCAACAGAAATCTCGACTTGAGGATGGCTTTCTATATACTGTTTTAAAACAAAAGGTAATACGTTGTCAGCAATCAATGGAGATATAGCGATCCTTAGTTTTGTTGTATACCCCTGATTAAAAGTTTGAAGCTCAGTGATACCTTCTTCATAAACGGAAATGATTCTACGGGCATGCTTTAAATAGTACCTTCCTGCTTCTGTTAGCTTTATTTTCCTTCCGTCTCTTTCAAACAATAAAACTCCGAGTTCCTTTTCTAATTGTTTAATATGTACAGTAACGGATGGCTGCGATATGTATAATCTTTCAGCGGTCTTCCTGAAATTATTGCATTCAGCTGCCGTAATAAATGTCTTTAACAAATTTAGTTCCATTTCCTTCACCCTTATTAATAGTATTAATCAAAACATTTAAATATATTTAATTTTCTTAATTATAAAATCATTATACAATAATTGTAATAAAGGAAAAGGGGATGATTGAAATGTTTACTGAAGGGTTAAAGGGAATCGTGGCAGCACAAACGACAATCAGTCATATTGACGGCAGAATGGGGTTGCTTATCTACAGGGGATATGACATTAGTGATCTAACCAACTTGTCATTTGAACAGGTCGCATTCTTATTATGGTATGGTCACTTACCAACAAAGGAGGAAAAGAATGATATAAAAAGGAAATTGGTGATTAATAGATCCTTATCACGAACCATGAAAGAGGTTATTAAGACGCTTCCCAAGGATATGGATATGATGAGTGTATTAAGAACGGCTATTTCTTCTGAAGGAGTACCTGCTTACAAATGGACACCAACCATTGATCAAGCTATAAGATTAACAGCAGTTATTCCAACCATCATTGCTTATCGACAATCTTTAGTAGAAGACAAACCATTTACTGAACCGAATGATAATATTAACCACGTAGAAAATTATTTATCCATGTTAACTGGCAGCAAGCCCTCTAAAGCAGTCATTGATGCATTGGAGACATACATGATCCTTACACTTGAACATGGTATGAATGCTTCTGCCTTCTCAGCAAGAGTCACATCTTCAACTGAATCTGACATGGTATCTGCCATTACTGCGGCGATCGGGACAATGAAAGGACCCCTTCACGGAGGGGCACCATCCGGCGTTATCGACTTACTTAATGAGATAGGTACGGCAGAAAATGCGGAAAAAGTCATCAGAAAGAAAGTACTCAATGGAGAGAAACTGATGGGGTTCGGTCATCGTGTGTATAAAACACATGATCCAAGAGCAGCTGCTTTGAGAAAGAAACTAGTCGAATCTAAGGGGGAAGATAGCTCACTGGACCTTGCATTACATGTGGAACATACGGCTATTGATGTGTTAAATGAATTGAAACCAGGGAGAGCCCTCTACACGAATGTAGAGTTCTATGCAGCAGCCATTATGAAATCAATTGCACTTAAACCTGAACTTTTCACACCAACCTTTACGGCCAGTCGTATCGTAGGGTGGACGGCTCATGTTCTAGAACAAGCTGAAAACAATACAATATACCGGCCTCAATCTGAATATATTGGTAGACTGAAAATATAAATCTACGGAGCTACATTCCATGTAATGTGGGTTTAATAATTTGTAAAATATTCCTTTGTTTAGTGATATAATTGAAACATACTTTAAAAGGAGGGTTTGGAATGATCAGCAAAGTCGGTCAAATTATGGTGTACGTGAATAACCAGGATGAAGCCGTGAATTTTTGGATTGAAAAAGTAGGTTTCACTGTCATAGCGGAAGAAGGTAATGGTCAAGGAATGAGGTGGATTGAAATTGCTCCCTCTAAAGATGCGGAAACAAGTATTGTTCTCCACAATAAGGAATTAATCGCTCAAATGGAGCCTGAATTAAATCTTGGCACGCCTTCCTTAATGCTGTTCTCAAACAATCTGGATGAATTATATAATAGCTTATCAAATAAAAATATAACAGTCGGAGAAATAGTGGAAATGCCTTCTGGAAGAGTGTTCAACTTTGCAGACCATGAAGGTAATTACTTTGCGGTTATGGAGAAAAGTAACTAGAGTTTGAAGAAACTAATTAAATGGTGATGCATCTCTTTGCTTATCTAAAAAGAGCCTGGGACAAAACTAAAATGCCACGATGTAATGACGAACAATAGAAGTATAGTCTCTTAATAACGCTAATGATTTCCGTGCAAGACTACGCTTTCCGCGGGTAGCTCGTGAGCCTCCTCGGCAAGCCTGCGGGAAGAAAAGCGGAGGGGCTTTGTTCAGAGGCGGGTGGCATAAGACGAAGCGGCCACGAAGGCGTTCTTTGCCTTCTTGGACGATTTGACTTATGACATGTGCCTCTAAGCCCCGGAGCTGGACGGGTCTCACATAAGCTACTTTTCCCGCAGGAGTCTTCGTCTTGCACTCCAATCAACCGCTGGAACAGCTAAAATCAAATGTATCGAAATAAATAATAAACCCGAACAAATCCACTTTCTAGGAAGCAGATTTGTTCGGGTTTTATTTAGACTAAAACACTTTTGTCCCGGCCTTTTTTTATTAACAATATTATGCAAGTAATCAACAGCGCTTCTGGTTCGATCATTAAACACAAGTTCTTAACCCGTGTATGGATCTCCTGGTTGCACTAACTGCCTTGTGACATTTTTCTATCTTAAATACTAGGTGTCTAAACCATATTTTTTCAGTTCTTCTGTATCATTTGGAAGAGTCACGTAACCTTCATGGTGCATACCCAGTTTTTCTAACAATCTAGAAGACGAATCATTGTCCTTCGTCGTGATCGCTGCGAGTCGTTTTATACCTAGTTTCTTGGCAAATTCCAATGTACCCGTCGCGGCTTCATAGGCATATCCCTGTGATTGATAGTGTGAGAGAAATGCAAAACCGATATCCACATCTTCAAGACCTTCCCGTTTAATTAACCCGCACAAGCCAATCGGAGCCTTCTCTTCCTTGTGTTCCGTCAAGAATAGCCCGAATCCTTCCCGCTCATACATTGCTCTCGGTCCATTCATAATATAGTCCATGGCATCATCCAGTGTACGAATCCCCTTGTCACCTATGTACTGCAGCCATCCAGGTTCATTTAGTAATTTCATAATGAATTCAGCATCTCTGATTTCTACCCATCGGAGGATGAGTCTTTTTGTTTCTATTACTTTCATATGGGTCACCTCTTCTAGTATCTTTTACATTTATTTTAACTTGAATGATGAAAAGAATCTATTTCAACTCAATGAATAAAAAGTTTTAATGCTCGGATTCTTTTTGAATGATAATGAAGAGAAGTGCTGCCTCCAATATTATTTTGCGAGACACACTCACACCAAAAATCCAAGACTATCATTCAAGTTTGTACATGCTATAGTTTCCTTATAACGAATGAGATAGATGAGGTGTAATCATGACAAAAAATTTCAAAATGGAAGCTCCCAAAATCCCAGCTCGATTGGAATCAGCTAATTTTCAAGATGTATATTATGAAGAAGATCCATTTCTATCTAATTGCAGGATAGAAACTGCAAGGCTTGATCAAGAAGAAATTGATCAGCTCGTTTTATCTAAAATTGTCTTCAAAAATGTGTCTTTCATAGGTGCGTCTTTTCCAAGAGTGGATATGACCGATGTCGTGTTTGAGAACTGCGATCTATCAAATGCAAACTTCCGTGAGGGGATCATACATCGAGTGACGTTCAAAGAATGCAAGTTAATGGGGGTTGATTTTTCTGAAACCAATCTGGTGAATGTCACTTTTGATGAATGCCTTGCGAATATGACTGACTTTGTCGAAGCACGTTTAAAACAGGTGAAGTTCATTCAAAGCTCCTTGCAGCATGCAAACTATGCAGAATGCAAGCTTGTGAAAGTGAAATTTGATCTATGCGATCTGAATGAGATTGAATTTACTCAAACAATACTTAAAGGAATTGATATAAGTAATTGTACATATACACGAATCAATGTTTCACCTGAAAACTTGTTTGGTTGTGAGGTTTCACCTGAGCAGGCCATTGGGTTTGCAAGTTTGTTGGGGTTGAAGGTGAGAGAATAAAAAAACTGCCTTCCATATAGAAAATAATGGTATAATATAACAGTCTGAAAATTCCAAAAACTTTCTTGGTTTGAAGAGGAGGGGTTCAGAATGCCTGATTTCGGTGGAGAAATATGGGGATGTCGCCTAATTAACAGGCTCGCTCCCCGCATAATGAAAGGAGAAAATGAATGATTTCAAACAAGGTTCATATAGTAGAATTAAACGCAGAAAATTGGTACGATTGCTGTCAGTTAGAAATATGTGAGGATCAGCAGGCTTTCATCGAGTCAAATGCGGTATCAATTGCACAATCAAAATTCGAGCATACCTTAAAACCATTTGCCATCTGTTTTGATCATAAAGTGGTTGGATTTTTAATGTACAACTCAGTACCAGAAGAACTCGATGCTCACTGGGTTTACAGAATCATGGTGGATAAAAACTATCAAGGGATGGGAATCGGTAAGGCGGCAACTATCCTGATGATGGCTGAAATGACTAAAACCCTTGATGCAACTAAGATTGTTGTGGGGTATCACCCTGATAATAAAGGTGCCCATCGATTATATGCCAGTCTGGGATTTATTGACCAAGGAGATAGATTTGGCAGGGAAATGGCTGTTGTGAAGGATTTGAAAATCTAAATAAAACATTTTGGAAAGGCCAAGTTTAGAAAAGTGGCCTTTCTTCATTACCCAAAAAAAGTACAATCGTTTAATCTTTAGTAATCTTTTATATCCAACATTCCCTGAATCTTCTCCTTCGCTCCCTTTCGCCACTTTTTTACAGCGGAAATCGATACATTTTCTGCCTTGGCAATTTCACTAACGGTCAACATATGCATACATGTATACAACACCCATTTTCTCTGATTTTCAGTTAAACCATGACAGTAGGAGAGAAGCACTTCATGGGCCAGCTGAACATTCGCTTGCTCATCCTCGATAATCTCAAAAAAGTCCGCCTCTTTGAAAATACTTTTCTCTTCATTCCGATATTCACTGGTTAATTGAGATAATAATCTTCCGCGTACAAATGAATAAGCATAAGCTGGGAAGGCACCCTTTTCAGGATCAAAATTTTCATGGGCCTCCCAAAGAGCTATGAGTCCGGTTTGATAATATTCAGACTTATTTTTGTATATGTGCAAAGAATGAATCAATTTATGAATCATTAAATCATATTTTGCATGAAGCTCTTCAAATGGTTCCATTACAGTTTCCTTCTGATCGACGCGCCTCTCTATGAATTCCTAGGTAGGTTAACCTTACAAAGGAAAAGGGGGGCGGACAAAAGAGAAAGATAGCCGTTTCACTGTGATGAACGTACAGAAACTGGTAGGTCAAAAACTATTTTCACTTTAGGAAACATCCTATTTTCTCCAAGTTTGTTATGGAAATGTAGATTGATACGGGTTAATCAACAGGTGAAGGCAGATGCAGGTAACTTACATATGGAATGAAAAAATGATGAGTTTATTTGGAAAAGATTCGTGATCACGGACGAACTTTCACGTTTACCTCATACACCTCTTAGGCAATACTAGAATCAATAAAACCCTTAAGGGGGGGATACAATGCCACGCAAAAGTGCTTCCTCAACTGAGAAAACGGAAGAACAGATACAGGAAAAAGAAAATGTCGATAGACTTGAACGGATGCTGGCAGCTGTACTGAACTATTTATCCGATGACGAGATTGAGGAAATTGACATTGAATACCTCCTGACAAATACGGAAGATCTTCGTGACTGGTGGGAACATTACCAGGAGAAAAACAAAAAACAGATTGAAGACGAAATAAAAAAGTCTCTAAACAAGTTGACTCTTGAAGAATTAGAAAATATCCGGATGCAAATCCGGGAGAAAAATGGCTAAGCCATCTTGATTCAGCCCTCAAAAAAACGCTCAGATAATCCTCTGGGCGTTTTTCTTTAATTAAATTGGAAATTTATTTATCACACTCAAAAACTTCTCGATACAACTGACCCACAATCGAAACAACCCCAACTGGCATCTGATTTACGATTACGGTCAAAAGCACTTCATGATCAGGATAATAGAGTGTCACTGATTCGTATCCATGAATTACACCCTGATGACCAACTGCTTGTACCCCATTAGCAAATGTAAATTGTTGCAACCCGAGTCCATAGGATTGCATCGTATCATCGGTTTCGTGAAAATGCAGCATCTCTTTCCTAGATTCCTCTGATAAAAGCGTGCCATTGAAAACAGCCTTCATAAACGTTTGTATTTCAAAAGGGGTAGAAACAAGAGCTCCTGCAGTCCAAGTGATGGATATATTGAGTTTATTTATTTCTGTCACTTCTTCAGAAAGCTCTGTCATATCTGGAGTTGCTTTAGAATGACCAGTCGCAAATGGATGTCTTAGTTCATTCGTTAGAGGAAAATACGTCCTTTTTAGTTGAAGCGGTTGGATAATCCATTGATCGATTACGTCTTCAATTGACTTCCCTGATAATTTTTCCACAATCATACCAAGCACGATATATCCTGTATTGGAGTAGTGATATTCAGTGCCGGGTTCAAATTCGAGATCATGGTTGGCAATCAGTCTAACGAGACTTCGAGGTGGAAAGATATCTTGAAGACTGGAAACGGCATGTTGGATAGATTTCGTTCCTGCAACATCCACCCAGATGTAATCCTTTAAACCACTTCTATGTTGAAGCAAATGACGTACGGTTATTCGACTGCCATGGGTGAGGGTACCTGGTAAGATGGATTCCACCGTTTGGTCAAGTGAGAGTTGTCTAATTTCCTGTAGTTTCAAAATAAGCGTGCTGATAAAAATTTTTGTAATGCTTCCCACACGTTGATGATCATCAGGCTCCAACTGTAAATATGACTCGGATTGTCGAACTCCAACTGCTATTAAATGGTCCTCACCAGTTGAATCAGTCAAACAAACTGACATGCCGGGAAGCTGGTGTTTCTCACATAGTGAGTGGACCGTATTTTCAAGAATACTGTGATCTATCAAAGAAATCATCCTTTCTAGCAATATTTTCTAAGGAACTCTTTATAAAAACGGATATATCTTCCCCCATGAGGAAAAATCCTGGACGCAAGCAGGATTTGTGCATGTACATATTGAAATTTATTCTAGTAATGTAACAGAAATGGAGGGAATCACTATGATAAAAAGCCCTATAAAGAACAAAGTGAAATTGGTGTTTATTCCTGTAAGTAATATAGAAAAGTCTAAAGAATGGTACTCCAAAATGCTCGGAATTGATGAGGGAAAAGAACATTTCGATCATCTATTTGTAGCCGATATGGATGGGGCTGGTATGATCCTGGACACCATGCCCATGTGGAGAGACGAAACTGGTAAACTTCCAAGGCTGAATTTCCCGGCCATTCAATTTGCTACGGACGATATTCATGAATCGTATCAATTTATGAAAGACAACGGTGTGGAATTGGTAACGGCTATTGAAAATAATCAGTACTTCGTGTTTAAAGATCCTGATGGGAATTTGCTGATGGTTTGTAAGTAGGAATACGTTTAATAGGTCGGGAGGTTCATGGTATAATCTCCCGACAAGATACCAATCACTATATTCCATCGTTTATTAACGATGTTTTATACATATGAGAAACTATGACAAATAGAAGGGAAAATAGTCCATGCCGATTCGAAATTCTGCAAAAGCGATCATCATGAAAGATAACAAAATCCTGCTAACCAAAAACAAAGACGAAAATGAATTCTTTTATCTCTTTCCAGGAGGTGGGCAGGAACACGGTGAAACGCTTCATGAAGCTTTAAAGAGAGAATGTATCGAGGAGATTGGAAGTGAAGTGGAGATAGGAGAACTCGTACATATTCGGGAGTATATCGGCAAGAACCATGAGCATGCTTCATTTGACTATGATGTTCATCAAATGGAATTTTATTTTAAGTGTACCTTAATGAATTCAGAAGAAAAGGATCCGATTCCAACAAATCCCGATAGCCATCAAGTGGATGTCGAATGGATTGATTTGAATGAGCTGATGCAGTATAGGTTGTACCCTAAAAGGATCATTGACTATCTTGGTAACGATCAAAATTCATTAATATATCTTGGAGATATCAACTAAAGAATCATGCTCTTGATGACAAACTCTGAGCATGGATATACTCACCCATTAAATGATCAGTCGTTACTGTATCCAAACGAAAGAGGGAGACCATGATGATCATCAAAAATCTTGTCTCACTTGAATTCTACAATGAAAATCATCATATTCGATTAACAGACTATCACCTATCTGAAGAACAGCTTCAATACACTTCGTTGCCGTTACCTGCAATTGCTAAGTGCAATGAAGAAACAGAAAGATACCCGATCGTTATTCTTTATAAGGGGGAACCTGCTGGTTTCTTTGTTCTCCATGGTTGGGATGGAGTTAAAGCATACTGGGATAACCAGGATGCCATCTTAATCAGAGCTTATTCAATTAACCCGAAATTTCAAGGCAAAGGGATTGCTTCTGAATCACTAAAAGCACTTGATCCTTTCATAAATCAACACTTCCTTAACAAAAAAGAAATAATATTAGCTGTCAATTATCAGAATGTTCGGGCTCAGCATGTATATAAAAAAGCAGGATTTCATGATACAGGGATAAGAGTGATAGGCAGGAATGGGGAGATGTTTATTATGCATAAGATACTGGAATAGTGTCAATTCGCTGATATATTTGAATTTCCGCTGATAAAATCGGGATTTCGCAAATATATTGAAAATATCGCTGATAAAAATCGATTTTCGCTGATAAATGAACAGGTAAGCCTAAAATATATAGTTTAAGGAAGGAATCTGCACCACGAAATCATTAATTACCAAAAAAAAGCTGAGATGACGTAATAACCCCTTTCTTTGGACGAATCTGCTACCTCTTTGAGGAAATATAACCTATATTGAATAAGACGATAGGAATGGAGGATACCCCATCATGATCCAAGCGGCCATCTTCGATCTGGACGGAACCCTGCTGAACAGAGACGCCTCTGTATATGAATTCATCAGTAACCAATATGAACGCCTGGATAAATGGCTAAGACATATCCCGAAAGAATCGTACATAACCAGATTCATTGAATTAGACAAGCGCGGATACGTCTGGAAAGATGAGGTGTACAAGCGGCTTATCGAGGAATTCACCATCCCTGAATTAACCTGGGAAGGACTGCTTGAGGATTACATAAGTGAATTTAAGCATAGCTGTGTACCTTTTCCACATTTACATAATATGTTGGATGAATTAAAAAAGAAAAATATCAAACTCGGAATGATCACAAATGGCTTTGGTCAGTTTCAAATGGACAACATCCTAGCTCTTGAAATAAAAGCTTACTTTGACGAAATTCTTGTTTCAGAATGGGAAGGCTTGAAAAAGCCTGACCCAAAAATTTTTAAGCGGGCATTAGTAAGGTTGAATTTAAAACCTCATGAATGCATCTTTATCGGGGATCACCCTGAATATGATGTGTATGGTGCTCAAAAGGTGGGGATGAAAGGTATCTGGAAGAAAGACCCTCACTTAAGCCATGCGGAATCAGCAGATGGGGTGATTGATGATTTGATGGAGTTGCCGGAATATATTGATCATCTAAATAACAATAGAAGGTGAAATCATCCGTCCAATTAACTCCATACAACCCAAATTGGAAAACCTTATATATACAAGAAGAAGCGAAAATCATCCATGCAATAGGTCCGTCCCTCATAGGAATAGACGTCATTTTGGTAAATGGTTTCTAAATTAAATTTGTTTATTCGCCACAATTGCAACGGTATTATACCCTCTGGAAAGGGGTCCTTCTAATAAATCAATATTTTTAAATCCCCTGACTTTCATAATAGGGATAAGTTCTTCTAATATCATTCTTTGAATATTCGTCCAAGGTATACCGTTTTTACCGTCACTTAAAGTAATGATCAAGGAACCTCCTGGTTTCAACACTCGATATATTTCATTGATTGAGTCTTGGAAAGAGTCCCAAAAGTAAACTGATTGAATGCTATAGACCTTGGAATACATCCCGTCTTGAAAAGGAAGACTTTTAACATTTCCAAACACAAATTCTGCACGACTATTGTTTATGTTTACTCTATTTCGAAATCTTGCGGATGCAAGTGCGGTCTGGGATAAATCAAAACCGACTACTTTGTTAACGTTTGAATCCCTTAATGCCTTTTTCACGGCATATCCAGCACCACAGCCAAGTTCCAATACACAATCGTTATCCTTCAATTTAAGCAATTCCAACGTCCACAATGTCTCAATTCTATGTTGATGAACCATTTTTTCACCAAAATAAACTCCGAGTAAACCCTTCGGTGTTCTATATTGTTCATCAACCAGAGCAATTAGTCGTTTTTTCATCAAATGTGTTCCTCCTTTTATATGAGTAACTAAATTATAATGTCCGATTCATTTATTACACAATACAATATAAGTTATATTTAGTATTAGTAATTCTTATACGAGGTGAAAAGATGGACCTTAATCAATTACAGGCATTCGATCATGTGGTAAGGCTCGGAAGTATCAGCAAGGCTGCGCGGTATCTCGATCTTTCTCAACCGACTATCACACTAAGAATACAGGGCTTAGAGAAGAAAGTAGGGGGCCCGCTTTTCACTCGAGTTGGAAGAACGGTTGAATTAAGTGAATTAGGAAAAGGATTTCTACCTTATGCTAGACAAGCGTTAGAATCTCTTCAAAAAGGGGTGGAAAGAGTACAGTCTATTCGAGATGGAAAGGTAGGGCACGTAATGATAGGGACTCTTCCAACCTTCACGACAGGTATATTTTCTTCATTTATACAGAAAGCACATGCATAATTTCCTGATATTTCAGTTGAAATCCACACTGGACATAACCAACAAATCATTGAAATGCTTTATGACGGTTCCGTTAAGATGGGATTTATAACACATCCATACTTTAATACAGACTTGAATAAATATTGGATTTGGCGGGCACCTCTAAAACTTGCAGCTCATTACGCTCATCCGCTAGTTAATATGATGAAGAATAAAACTCTCTCTATTATAGATGTATTCCTGGGTAGTAAGCCTTTTATTGTGGTTGATTGGAATCACGAAAGCATTCATTGGCCAAAAGCACAGTTGCAACCTGGAACAGACTATATCGAACTACCGCCTTTAACCGCATTGGATTTTTTGGAAAATGGAATAGGGGTTGCTTTATTAACAGAAGACATAATCTCAAAATCCGATACTATTGTTGAATTAGAAGTCGAAGAATTCCCAGGAGTAAGCAGGGAAATAGCAGTCGTCGGTTTAGTCTCAGCAGAATCATTACCAACTTCATATAATACTTTCTTAAAACTTTTAACAAAATACGTATCCAAGGAAGAATATCAATTTTTTGAAGAAGGATAATATCAATTTTTCTATTAAGATTCACGATAATATGCTATGTACAAGTTATGGATATAAGCAATTGAATTTCGGTTAGCTGGCATTAATTTCATAAAAGATATTAAAATGGGAGAATGAGGCTGGGACAAAAGTGTTTTAGTCTAAGTAAAACCCGAACAACCATGCCTGCTATCTAGCAGGCATGGTTGTTCGTCTTTACATCGTGGGATTTTAGTTTTATCCCAGGCTCATTTTCCCTTCTATTTTTTTTAATACGTATATATTCTTCTCTGTAACTCAATAATACTCACCTCATCCAAAAGTCGTACTTGACTTTCAACCGATCTTACCATGAAGACTTTCCGATATAACCGTATATTGAAAATAAGAAAAGTATACGATTTCCCTTGAAAATATGTAGAAATTTCTTTATATTTAGTAAATATAATTTTACCAAATGTTGGAGGGTTCAACTTATGAAGGACATAAAGAAACTGTGTAACTCCATAAATAATTGTTTTGTAAGAGATGACTCTCATACTGGCAAGTTACATATGGGTGAAATCGTTCACATTCTGCGTGTGAAATCTCAATTAACACAAGAAGAATTAGCTCAGAAAGCAAACGTGTGTGCTCAAACGATTAAAAGACTTGAAGGAGGAAAGGGAAAAGTAAGTGACATCACTTGTCGATCCATATTTGAAGCACTTGGAGTGAAAATTACTTTATTAACAGAGCTTTTAGATAAATAAAGTAACTAGATGTGTAATAGACAGAGAGAAGGAATAGTATGAGATTTAGAGATTTCCATAAAAATATAAAAATACGCATAATTGAAACATTTATGAGCCGTTTTATTGGGAGTATGATTTTCCCGTTTATGTCCATCTACTTAGCTGTTCACTTTGGAGCGAAGGTGGCCGGGCTTCTACTTCTGATCAACGTGTTTGTTGGAATAGGAATCAATTTTCTTGGAGGGTACTTTGCAGATCAATTTGGTCGGAAGAAGATCATGTTATTTGCAGAGACACTCAGGTTTCTAGCCTTTCTAACCATGATGGTTTGTAATTCTCCATGGTTTGAATCTGCACCGATCACCTTTAGCATGATGACGATTAACAGCATTTGTTGGGGACTCGCTGGACCAGCTAATCAGGCAATGATGATTGATGTAAGTACACCCCCTCAACGAAAGCTGATGTATTCGATTACGTATTGGGCAAATAACCTGTCCATCGCGATCGGTGGAATCATTGGTGCCTTCTTATTTAAAGATTACCTGTTCGAGCTGTTCCTTGCCCTAAGTGTAGCATCTGCCATAACCGCTTCATTGGTTGCCTTCTTTATTAGTGAAAGCTATGCACCAGTGAATTCTGAGCTGACACCTTCCCAACACGTTAAGCAATTAATATCAAACTACGGGAAAGTAATGCATGACAAGCTATTTGTCCTCTTTACGATCGCAGGCATTCTTATTCTATCAATGGAGTTCCAGCTAACCAATTATATCGGAATTCGATTAACCGAAGAAATGCCCTCTCAACAATTCCTTTTATGGCAAATTGACGGAGTACAGACGATGGGAATTCTCAGAAGTGAAAATACGATTCTAGTCGTAATTCTCATGTTGTTTGTGACAAGGATCCCACACTCGTTACAAGACAAAACTGTTTTAGTTTGGAGCTGCTTCCTATTCACGGTTGGGTATGCTTCTCTCGCTTATTCCAATAATTTATTTATCCTGTTCCTGATGATGAGCATTCTAACGATTGGAGAGGTATTCCGAGTGCCTGTCGAACAATCTTATATGGCTGCCATTCCACCTGACGATGCCCGTAGTTCTTATATGGCCTTCAATGGATTGAAGTTTAACTTATCCATGCTGATTGCCTCTGTGACGGTCACGCTTGGTGCAATACTACCATCAAGCATCATGGCGGGAATCATCCTTGCAATCGGTCTTGTCGGGACACTCATATTAAAGATCATTTCACCTGAATTGGATAGAAGAAAAGAAGGTGTGGAGTTGAAACAACAGGCTGATGCTGCGAAAGTAGGTTAATGTAATGTATGGGAGGCGTGATTTTGGCCACCTACAAGCTTCTAACAAAAGTTAACTGTAATGATGAATCTCTGTCATTACATACATCTGTCTAAAATTTCTAGCAAATTATGAAGGTGCAAAATTGATATCATGGCTTAGTAGGTGCTATATTATTCTGAATAAGGTATCGATTCCAATCATACCTTTAATAGAGTTCAACTTAACGAAGGGAGAACATATGGATAATATATGGGAAGCAGCCATACCATCTCTATCTCAAGTTACCGTATCTTCCAATCTTAATAATGAACCTGTCACGATCCACGGTGGCGATGATAGTCTAAGATGCATCGGTGTCGGGACGGATGCAGCGGTCTTTCAATCCATCTATGCTCCAGATTATGCATTTAAACTGTACGCCGAGGATAAAGGATCGAAAATTAAAATAGAAGAAAAAGTGTATAATGCAATTGGAGGTTCCCCATACTTCTCAACATGCTATGCAGCTTATGACAAGTTTCTCGTTCTAAGTTACGAACAAGGGCCAACTTTATTCGATTGTCTGCTCCAAGGAATTCATATTCCAGAACAAGCAGTTCAAGACGTGGAGGATGCTAGAAAATATGTTCGTGATCAAGGTTTGAATCCCCGTGATATCCATTTAAAGAATATATTGCTTCAAAATGGAAGAGCGAAAATTATAGATGTGTCAGAGTACGTCCTCCCTGGAAATGATTTCAGATGGGAGCATCTAAAGAAAGCATATGAGGATCATTACAACCTCATAGACGGAAAAGCCGTTCCATTTTGGTTACTTGAAACGATTCGAAAATGGTATAACTCCTGGAACAAGCATTTCACCTCCTATGAGGAATTCATGAAAATTGTGTTAAAGTTTACTTCATTTAAAAAAGACTAAAAAGCGCTCAGAGCTATTCGTGGGTGGAATTATTGTAGACGGGATGGGGCTCATCCACACTCCATGGATCGGAAGCATCATGGTTTTAGGAGCCGTGCTGCTAACTGCTTGTTTGCATGGGTTAGAAAGAAGATCTGCTTAATGAAAAAACATCACTATTTATTGTAAGGCGGCATTCATTGCCGCCTCTTTCTATAGAAGAAAGAAAGAGAGAAATCAATTGTACATGAAGGATCAATTTGACATAATTTATTTATGCTTCAATTTTATGTATTACAAGAATAAGGAGGGGAAACCATGTGGAATCAAAACAGCGTTTCTATAATTCTGGGAACTCACTATCCCATCATCCAAGCAGGAATGGCTGGTGGAGTCACTACTACAAATCTGGTATCTGCCGTCTCAAACTCGGGAGGATTAGGAACCTTGGGAGCAGGATATATGTCCGCTGATGATATGAGACTAGCGATCAAAGAAATAAAAGATCATACGAATCAGCCTTTTGGGGTGAACTTATTCATACCTGAATCACCAATAGTCAATGATGAACAAATTACCAACGCCCAAAGATTAATAGAGCCTTTTAAAAAGGAATTACACCTAACGGACAACAGCTCATTTTCAGAGATGCAAATCGATTTTGAAAAGCAGCTAGAAGTCATCTTCAATGAAAAGGTACCTGTTTGCAGCTTCACGTTCGGCGCCCCATCTAAAGAACTTGTGTTAGAGTTAAAAAAGGAAGGAACCATCGTGATCGGCACCGCGACGACTGTTGAAGAGGCAGTGATCAATGAAGAGAGCGGAGTAGACATCGTTGTCGCTCAAGGGAGTGAAGCTGGTGGGCATCGAGGCACGTTTCTAGGCTCATGTGAACACTCAATGATCGGTACCTTTTCTCTTGTTCCCCAAGTGGTGGATGCCGCAAGCATACCTGTGATAGCTGCAGGAGGGATTATGGATGGAAGAGGCGTTATTGCAGCACTTGCTTTAGGGGCAAAAGGAGTCCAAATGGGAACTGCTTTTCTTACATGTAAAGAGAGTGGGGCTGGGGCTATTCATAAAAGGGGTGTTTTAGAATCATCAGAAACCCATACGGTCATCACAGCTGCCTTTAGCGGGAAACCTGCTCGAGGGATTGAAAATAGATTTACTAGGGAAATGCAGGAATTCGAGAGCCTATTACCTCCGTACCCCATACAAAATGCGTTAACGAAAAAAATGAGAAAGGAAGCTGGGAAACAAGGAAATCCAGAATTCATGTCCTTGTGGTCTGGACAAAGCCCAAGGCTTAGCAGGGATATATCTACTAAAGATCTGCTTGAATCCATCGTAAGTCAAGTAGGAAAAACAATTGGAGAATTAAAAAAATAAACATTTTCCATTTCTGTTACTACTTATAAACTCTCCATAGTCCCAATTTCACAAATCCTATTTTCCAAATATTAAACCTTGTAATCATTTCTAGCAAAGGTATAATTTTGATATAAGGAAAGCGTTTTTATATTTATCTTAAATTTTCCGAATAGTTAAAATGCATAAGGCGCGTTTTTTAGGAGGTTCAAATGAGAGAAATATTACCAGGTTCTGTACTGTCTCATATTCAGTATGGTTACCAAAAAGTTCCTAAGAAAGTCAAAAGTCAATGTCCAAGCTGTTCTAAGACAAGTGAATTTCTTCTGAAGGCCAATTTTTATCAAGTGAACAAAACAGGATTGTTTGCAGATGCAAATTGTTCAGAATGTAAGAAACCTGCTCTATTCGTTATTATGCTTAATGATGACTCGCTCAATCGGAGAGAGGAAGCTGGCCTTTATATTTATGATCCCCTGGCAACGAACGGACCGTTGGATCAGATTCAAGGAAACAAACGCATTCCACAAGACCTCGTCCGATCATTTCGATCCGCATTAAATGTCAGCCAGTCGAAGGATAACTCTGCTACAGCCGTCATGTCTAAGCGTGTCCTCGAGAGTGTTCTGAAGAATTTTAATGGGGACAAAGTAAACGGGCAATCCTTATCGGAACAATTCGATCAGTTACCCAAAAATGTCGACCTTACAAAGCCAATCCAGGCGCTGAGTCACCTTGTTCATCCAAACTCTCCCTTTTATGAAATGCTTGAATTGGAGAGAGAAATTGACGATGAAACAGCCGTCTTATTGATGGAATTATTAGAAGGCCTCATTGAATACTTATTTGTTCTTCCAGAAAAAATCGAAACATTACAAGAAAAAATCGAAAAGAAATATTAGTAGAAGTAGAGTGCCTTTTCTAGCACTCTACTTTTTTATAGTGGTTTTAACTTAAGGGAATACAGTGCCTGATTCACGTCATCGATGTCATAGATTTTCTTCTCTAAACAAAACTGAATCACGAGATCGAATCGGTCGCTGTCTGAAAGGGTGAAACCGGCGGCACTCAACATATCAAATGTTTCTTCCTCCGACAGTTCAAGAGAGAGACACAGGGCTACCACTGTCCGTTTACTCGGCTTGTAATCAGGGATCGATCTGATTTTCGAAAAGTGCTTGCGGTCGACTCCTGCTTTTTTGTAGATGGAAGCATCTGTCTGACCCTTGCCATCGATGTGCTGAAACAACCTCTCTGAAAAAGACGTTGATTGATGCAGCTCAATAAAATCTTCCAGCTCACTGGAATAAATCTTATCACTTAAGAAGTGTTCTTCTTTTTGTATATCATATATCCGTATTTCTCTATTTGTTTCCACGAAATCATGAAGTTCCTGCAAAATCTTTTCATTAAGCATCCGTTCACCTCCAAAATGTCGCTTACGAGGCGACCCATTTCTTACTATTCGTGTTTATGATTATATCAGAAACAATAAGAGAGGATGGAAAAAAATGAATACTGACTCTACTGAAATTATATTCCTGTTAGACAGAAGCGGATCAATGAGTGGCCTTGAAAGTGATACGATTGGAGGATATAACTCTTTTATTGAAAAGCAGAGTCAATTACCGGGTCAAACCCTCGTTACTACCGTTCTTTTTGATGATAAGGTTGAGCAATTATGGAGTGGAATGGAGGGTGATAAGGTAAGGCTCACACAAGAGGAATATTATGTTAGGGGGAGCACTGCTCTGATGGATGCTATCGGAAAAACGATTCTCGAAGTAGGTCATCGCTTATCCAATCTTGAAGAAGTTGATCGACCGGGTAAAGTCATTTTCGTTATCACAACCGATGGTATGGAAAATGCGAGCGTTGAGTTTTCGGCCAATACGGTGAAGGACCTCATTAATCATCAACAGGAACGATACAATTGGGAGTTCATTTTTCTTGGAGCCACCATCGATGCTACGGAAGAAGCCTTGAATATTGGGATTGACATTGAAAACTCCTATCAATTTGAAGCTTCTGCTAAAGGTGTTGAAAAAATGTATGATATTGTGAGTGAGGCTGTGTTTGAGAAAAGGAGTGGGTATTGATATTAAATTAGGGATCTCATCTATCTATTAGATGGGATTTTTTCATAATAGAAACATTTGAAGTCCTTTATAATGAATTCGCCGTTATATCTTATATTTCGCCGATAAAACAAGGATTTCGCCGTTATATTTGAGATTTCGCCGATAAAATTGAAATAGCGCCGTTAAATCGAACGAATAAATATCAACACACCAAATTTCCAGCTTTAATCCATACATATGGTATAAAAATACCTCAACAATCAATAACTTTCTCGAATCTAAATAGAATTTATTTAAATTTTGCCAAAACTAGTTTATCATAATGAGGTATATTCAATTTATACGCAAGTCAACGGAATTAAAGGAAGGTATCCTATGTCGACAGAAAACGAAAAGAATATTACGAGAATACATATGGATGGGAAAGAATATATTCTCATCGGAACGGCTCACGTATCGCGTTTGAGCGCAGAACAGGTAAAAGAAGTAATTGAATCAGAGCAGCCCGACACGGTTTGTGTAGAACTGGATGAACCGAGGTATCAGTCAATCGTTGAGGGAGACAAATGGAAAGACACAGACATCTTTCAAGTCATTAAAGACAAAAAAGCAACTTTGCTTCTTATGAACCTTGCAATCGGATCATTTCAGAGACGGATGGCCAAGCAATTCGGGATCAAGCCCGGTCAGGAAATGATTCAGGGAATCGAATCAGCGAAAGAAACCGGCGCCGAGCTTGTATTAGCTGACCGAAATATTCAAATCACATTTTCCCGTATATGGAATAGCGTAGGATTCAGTGGCAAGGCTAAGCTTATGACCCAAATCATATACAGCATCTTCAGTAACGATACCATTACAGAAGAAGAACTCGAGAAAATCAAATCTCAAGATATGCTTGATTCGATGCTAAATGAATTTACCCAGGTGTTTCCTAAATTGAAAACGCCATTAATCGATGAGCGTGATCAATACCTTGCTCAGAAAATAAAAGATGCTCCTGGAGAAAAAGTTGTTGCCGTGTTAGGGGCAGCTCATGTTCCTGGTATCACAAAGGAAATCTATAAAGAACATGATTTAGACAAACTGAACGAACGACCTGCTAAATCAAAATGGCCAAAGATTATCGGCTGGGCTATTCCCATCATGATTCTTGCTGTGATTGCTTATACCTTCATTTCCAATCCGGATGCAGGGATACAACAGGGAATCAGTTGGATATTGTGGAACGGTGGTTTTTCTGCACTTGGTGTAGCCATCGGATTAGGACATCCATTAGCGATATTAACGGCTTTCGTTGCAGCCCCAATCACTTCATTAAATCCACTCCTTGCAGCTGGATGGTTCGCCGGATTCGTACAAGCATATTTCCGCAGACCGAATGTCGGTGACTTTGACTCACTATCTGAAGATGTTCTAAGTGTAAAAGGATTCTGGAGAAACAAAGTAACCCGCATCTTACTTATTATTGTACTTGCTAATCTCGGGAGTACATTAGGAACAGTCATAGGTGGTGCAGATGTTGTTCGTCTGTTTCTTGAAAATTTATAGTAAGTGAAATAAGCTATCCTGTTGGGTAGCTTATTTTTTTGGGGGGGTTTGGAATATTATGTTAAAATGAATGTATTGATAAATGTTATGGAGGTTTTTATGAACAATTTTATATCTAGATATGCACATTGGTTACTTCTCCTCTTTGTATGTTTAAGTTTTATCATGGGATTCACAATCTTCACAAATTCTTTTCAAGGGTTTATTGCGGGAGGGTTCGGGATTGTTGGAATCGTCGGAGTAGCTTTTCTTGTGCTTCAAATAGAGAGACAAAAGAGGGGGAAAGCTAAATAATTTTTATTTGATATAGATAATAATACAATATTACCCATTAAATACTCCACTCTAGAAAGGAACCGACATATGATCTATGTTATCAGACACGGCCAAACCATTCTAAACAATGAGGGCAGACTACAAGGAAGAAACGGTCTGCCCTTAAATGAAGAAGGTATAAGACAAGCTGAAAACCTAAAGCATATACTATCTCAAATTACTTTCGATTACGTCTTTTCTTCACCTCAAGAAAGAGCCATCCAAACCGCTGAAATTACCACCGGGATGAAAGCTACGGTTGATTTAAGATTGGATGTGTATGATCTGGGAGAAGCGGATGGACTGCAAAAAGGTGAAGTGAAAATGGCTGGGGTTCTCCCTGATCCTCGAATCTATAATGGTGTTGAACAAACGGATCAATACATGCAGAGAGTATTTTCATTTATGTCTGAACTACAGGTGAATCATGGAGAAAGTGAGAAGAATATCTTGATCTCTGGTCATCGTTGTACGACTGGGTGTATTGGGGCTTATTTTAAAGGAGTTCCAGAGGATCGCAATATTCTGAAGCTCTCATCTAATAATGGGGAGTATAAACAGTATGAATTCGCCGATAATCATATATTAGGACAAACAGCAGATACCTCACTTAAAAACGTATAAATCTCCCATGAGCATTTCAATCCGGGAATAAGCCAACGGAGCAATCCGCAAATGATTACTTCTCAGGATACGTTTTTAAAAAAGATCTTTGGGTAAATAGTAAGTAGCCTTTACCCGCAACCTTGTGAGGAGAGAATAATAGGAGCTGTGACGATCGTTGCTCAATATACATGACAAATATTCCATTGTTTTGTATCAGACACATATGGCAAAAAAGCAAGCTTCTCGTAAATCTCAGAAAATTACGATCCAAATACTTTCTCAGTATACAGGTTTCTCTGAGGAGATCATTCTCGAAGCACTTGAGTTTGGAAAGTTATCACCTGATTTATCTTATAGATAATCACATACGTGTAAAGGTCTAAGAAAATTATTTTCTCCTCCAAGGTTTACCATTAGTAACCCTGTAAAATAATTGAATCATTTTTGTTACATAATTAATTTTTGAAGAATATATTGAAAAAACTAGCCTATATTTATTATAATAACAGAAAGGATTTATAGAGGAGGATCTAATGGACACCCACAGGAGTAAAAGAATCTCAAAGTTATACAGAAAGTTAATTACTTCTGATGCAACGCAAGCTTTCCTTATTTATAAAGGCCTAGATGAGACAACGAAAGCAGAATTACTGGATTTAGTGGCAGAGATGGGCTCTCAGCACTCAGAAAAACTTTTGAATAAAATAAGCTAATATACATTAACAGTGATAAAGACCTGGAGAAATGATTCCTCCAGGTCTTTTTCTTATGAAAGGTTAAAGAGGGATGAACATGGTGAATTTGAGAGGAGAGATAATTCGTTTATTATCGAAATAGTAAATATATCAGCGGAATTTCATTTCATCAGCGAACCGTAATTAGAACCTCGCTATCATCAATCAGAGAAAAACAATGTATCTACAAAAGAACATACCAAACATACAAAAAATCATAACCAGACTTTCATTTTCCTAAAATCGACTAAGCCATTGGAAATATATTTATATAATGATCATGGGTCATTTATCCTTCTCCTTACTCTCAAACCCAATGATTTATGACATGTACATAAACTAAAGAGTGCGGTGTGATTTCGATTATAAAATCCATCGCATTTTTGGTTTCTGATAAGATTTGATGATTCTAAATAACTATTTCTTGATTGGAAATGGTGGAAAATTCTTTTGAGCGAAAATAAACATAGTCCTATCTCCCTTATTTTTATTAAAATAGGAATAAATTCCTTTTTATTCAAAAAATTGTTGTAATTAGGCGAATTAATAATTATAATATTAAGAAAATTCAATAAATATTTCCTAGGAAAGGGGGGACACTATATGAATTTATATATATCGGTGGATATGGAAGGGATTACAGGCTTAGTTGATCATACTCATGTAGATTCAAGCAAGCATAATTATGAGCGCGGGAGAATCATTATGACGGATGAGGCGAATACGGTAGTATCTGCTGCCTTTGAGGCAGGCTGCGCCGAAGTACTGGTTAATGATAGCCATTCACAAATGAACAATCTGTTAATTGAAAAGCTGCACCCTGAAACAAAGTTGATATCCGGCGGTGTGAAACCATATTCAATGGTTCAAGGACTGGATTCTACGTATGATGGGGCTTTTTTTGTGGGTTATCATGCGCGGGCGTCCATGAAAGGGGTGATGTCTCATTCGATGATCTTTGGAGTTCGCAATATGTATATTAATGATATTGCTGTGGGAGAACTGGGCTTTAATGCCTATGTTGCAGGGTTTCATGGGGTCCCGGTGTTAATGGTTGCCGGAGATGATCAGGCAGCACTTGAGGCAGAAGCATTGATACCTAATGTTACGACCGCCGTTGTAAAGGAAACGATTTCCCGTTCTGTGGCGAAAAGCCTTACTCCCATGAAATCGTCTCAACTATTAAAAAAGAAAACCGAAGAAGCTATACATAATAAAAAAAATGTAAAACCTCTCACTCCTCCTGAACATCCAACTTTGCGCATTGAATTTGCGAACTATGGACAAGCGGAGTGGGCAAGCCTCATGCCAGGGACAGAACTAGAAGCAGGCACAACGACTGTACGATTTGAGGCGAAAGATATTCTGGAAGCCTATAGAGCCATGCTTGTAATGACTGAACTGGCGATGCGAACAACATTCTGTTAGAAAGTGTGAGATCAATGGGTACATATTTGTTAAAAAGGCTACTGGCCATGGTAATTACGTTATGGCTGATTGTGACATTAACATTTTTCTTAATGCATGCCATACCAGGGTCACCGTTTAATGAAGAGCGAAATACAAGTGAGATAGTCCAGCAGAATTTAGAAGCTCATTATCATTTGAATGAACCGTTAATGGTCCAATATCTTCTCTATTTAAAGTCTCTTGTTTCTTTAGACTTTGGTCCATCTATTACACAGCCATCTCAAACCGTGAATGATTTGTTGGGCAGGGGATTTCCGATTTCCTTTGAATTAGGGATGATTACTCTCATAATCGCTGTGGTTTCCGGGGTCATTCTGGGGATATTGGCTGCCCTTAGACATAACGGAATGATCGATTATATGGCTATGACGTTTGCCGTACTTGGGATTTCCATTCCAAACTTTGTGATGGCCACGTTGCTTATTCAACAAGTGGCTGTAAACTGGGGAATACTTCCAGTAGCAACGTGGACGAGCTGGCGTCACATGGTTCTTCCGACCTTGGCATTAGCAACAGGGCCAATGGCGATCATTGCCCGTCTGACTCGTTCAAGCATGCTGGAAGTGTTAACCCAGGATTATATTCGAACAGCCCGTGCCAAAGGGTTGTCACCAATCAAGATTGTGTTTAGGCATGCATTGAGAAATGCCTTACTGCCGGTTGTAACCGTACTGGGTACTCTGGCAGCAGGAATATTAACTGGTACATTCGTGATTGAACAAATATTTGCGATTCCGGGAATGGGAAAGTATTTCGTGGAGAGCATTAATCAGCGTGATTATCCTGTCATTATGGGGACCACTGTATTTTATAGTGCATTTCTCATACTCATGCTGTTTTTAGTAGATTTAGCTTATGGGTTCCTTGATCCCCGTATTAAGTTACATAAGAAGGAGGCGAAATAATGGGAGTTCCAAATCACCAAGAGCCAAACGTGACTCCAGACGTGCTGGATGAGTGGTTTACACCGAAGAAGAGAAATAAAGATGATGCGGAAGCGGTGGTCAGACCTAGTCTTTCCTATTGGCAGGATGCGTGGAAGCGTCTTGTGAAAAATAAGCTGGCAATGCTTGGCTTTGTTTTTTTAATAGGATTAATTGTGATGGCCGTCATTGGCCCCATTATTTCACCCCATGACGTAACGAAGCAAACACTTTCGAACCAAAACCTGCCGCCTTCCGGTGATCACTGGTTTGGTACTGACGATATGGGAAGAGATGTATTTACCCGTACGTGGTACGGTGCACGCATATCGTTGTTTGTAGGCTTTATGGCAGCACTCATTGATTTTGTTATCGGGATTGTATATGGGGGCATAGCAGGTTACAAGGGTGGTAAAACCGATAACGTTATGATGCGTATTGTAGAAATTCTATATGGATTACCTTACCTTTTAGTTGTGATTTTATTAATGGTTGTGATGGGGCCTGGCCTGCTCACTATTATCGTTGCATTAACCGTAACGGGCTGGATTGGTATGGCCCGGATTGTAAGGGGCCAGGTGCTCCAAATCAAAAACTATGAATTTATTCTTGCTTCTAAAACGTTTGGAACAAAGACGGCACGGATCATTCGTAAGAATCTACTGCCTAATACGATGGGACCTATTATCGTTCAGATGACACTGACTGTACCGAGTGCTATTTTTGCGGAAGCATTCCTAAGCTTCCTGGGATTGGGAATTCAAGCTCCGTATGCCAGTTGGGGAGTCATGGCTAATGACGGTTTATCTACGATTCTATCAGGCTATTGGTGGCGTTTATTCTTCCCGGCTTTATTTATTTCACTAACTATGTTTTCATTCAACGTTTTAGGTGACGGTCTACAAGATGCGCTTGATCCGAAGCTAAGGAGGTAATCATCATGAATCAAGTATTATCCGTACAAGATCTCCATGTACATTTCTCGACATATGGGGGAGAAGTCAAAGCGGTTCGGGGAGTGAGCTTTGATTTACATAAGGGGGAAACGCTTGCCATTGTCGGCGAATCCGGATGCGGAAAGAGTGTAACGTCTCAAAGCATTATGCGATTGATTCCTAACCCTCCAGGAAAGGTGACGAACGGAAAGATTCTATTCAAAGGAACAGACCTTTTGAACCTGACTGAGCCACAAATGAGAAAAATACGGGGCGCTGACATTTCCATGATCTTCCAGGACCCCATGACGGCTCTGAACCCGACCCTTACAATCGGGGAGCAAATTATAGAAGGAATCCTGCAGCATAACGATGTTTCCAAGAAACAGGCCAAACAAAGAGCGATTGAGATGCTGACACTAGTTAGTATTCCAAACCCGGAAGAACGATTAAAGCAATATCCCCATCAATTTAGTGGTGGGATGAGGCAGCGAATCGTTATTGCCATGTCACTCGTATGCGAACCAGACGTGTTAATAGCCGATGAGCCAACCACCTCTCTCGATGTTACCATTCAGGCGCAGATTTTGGAATTATTCAAAGAAATCCAGCAGAAAACAGGAGTCTCGATTATTTTGATTACCCATGACTTGGGTGTAGTAGCTCAAGTTGCTGATCGGATCGCCGTTATGTATGCCGGGAAAATTGTTGAGGAAGGAAGCAGAAGAGAGATTTTCTATCACCCTCAGCATCCGTATACACAAGGGTTGCTGAAATCAGTTCCAAGGCTTGACCTTGATGGGGAAGATCTGATTCCGATACCCGGTTCACCTCCTGATTTATTTTCACCGCCAACTGGATGTCCTTTCGTTCCAAGGTGTGAAAAAGCGATGGAAGTGTGCGACCGTGTGTATCCCATGAAAACGCAGCTATCAAACAGTCACCATGTCGACTGCTGGCTTCAGGATAAACGAGCCAAAAAAGCGATGCTTTCATCGATTAGCTTAACCATCAGCTAGGCTAATTGTTTGATAGATAAATAAAATAAGAGGGGGAAGATCATGAAAAAGTTATTATCAATTTTTTTAGTGGGAATGCTCTTGTTTGTATTGGCAGCTTGTACAGCAACGAAGGATGCAGGCAGTGAGTCAAGCAATGGAGACAGCAAGAAAGAAAAGGCAGGAAAGGTGCTAAACCTTAACAATGGTGCTGAACCAACATCCTTTGATCCGCCAATAGGGTTTGATTCCTATTCATGGACAGCATTAAACAACTTGATGGAAGGGATGACGCGCTTAAACGCTAATCATGAACCCGAAGCGGCAATGGCAGAAAAATGGGACGTGTCTGAAGACGGAAAGGTATATACATTCCACATTCGTGATAATGCTAAATGGTCAAACGGGGATGATGTAACAGCTGGAGACTTCGTTTTTGCATGGAAACGTCTGTTGAATCCGGAAACGGGATCACCGGCTGCCTTCTTGGGTTATTTCATTGAAGGTGGAGAAGCCTTCAATACAGGTACAGGTTCAGCAGATGAAGTGAAGGTAGTAGCGAAGGACGAGAAAACATTTGAGGTCACTCTAACTAGTCCACAAGCGTATTTCTTAAGCGTCATTGCGAATCCAGCGTTCTTCCCAATCAATGAGAAGGTTGCTACTGAAAATCCTGAGTGGTTTGCAGAAGCTGATACATTCGTTGCAAATGGCCCTTTTAAATTAACTGAATGGGAGCATGACAGCCACTTTGTTATGGAGAAGAACGATCAATATTGGGATAAAGATTCAGTGAAATTGGATAAAGTACACTGGGCAATGGTGAACGATACAAACACTGATTATCAATTATTCAAAACGGGTGAGCTGGATACTGCAGACGTACCGGCTGATTTAAGTAAACAGTTATTCGAAGAAGGGAAAGTGAATGTAGAGGATCAAGCAGGAACCTACTTCTACCGTTTCAATTTAGAAAAAGAACCTTTCCAAAATCAAAATATCCGTAAAGCATTCTCTATGGCGGTAGATCAACAGCAGATGGTCGACTTTGTAACAAAGAATAAGGAAAAAGCAGCTTACGGCTTCGTATCAAAAGGGTTCAAAGATCCTTCTGGAAAAGACTTCCGGGAAGCAAATGGAGATTTAGTGAAAACAGATATCGAAGAAGCGAAAGCAATTCTGAAAAAAGGAATGGAAGAAGAAGGATACGATAAGCTTCCTGAAGTAACCTTAACGTACAGCACTAGTGATACACATCAGAAAATCGCTGAAGCCCTTCAACAAATGTTCAAGGAAAACTTGGAGGTTGACGTGAAATTAGCCAATATGGAATGGAACGTATTCCAGGATGAGCAAAAAGCATTGAAGTTCCAATTATCACGAAGCTCATTCCTGGCAGATTACGCAGACCCGATCAACTTCCTGGAGAACTTCCAAACTGGCCACTCTATGAACCGAACAGGCTGGAGTAACGAAAAGTTTGACAGCTTAATAAAAGAAGCCATGAATGAAGCGGATGAAGCGAAGCGCTTCGAATTAATGTATGAAGCAGAGAAAATCCTAATGGATGAAATGCCGATCATTCCAATTCACTTCTACAACCACGTGTACTTACAAAATGAAGATGTATCCGGTATCGTTCGTCATCCAGTTGGATACATGGAATTAAAATGGGCAGACAAGAAATAAGTGCTTGAACTACTAGTGAGTGGAGAAGACGCAAGGCTATTTGAAGCCTTGCGTTTGCTCCCTCTTTTTCTACGAAAGGGGTAATGTATGGTGATAAAAGCTTCAAAACTCAAAGTAGGAGATACAATAGGAGTCATTGCTCCTGCAAGCCCTCCGAAACCTGAACCATTAAAAAAAGCCTTATCATTTCTTGAAGAATTAGGTTTGAAAATAAAACTGGGGAAATCTGTCCATAAGAAATATGGGTACCTGGCAGGTTATGATCAAGAGCGGATAGAAGATATACATATGATGTTCAAAGACAGTGACGTTAAAGCTGTCATTTGTGCATGTGGCGGTTTCGGTACAGGACGGATCGCATCCCGATTGGATTACAACTTGATAGGGAAAAACCCCAAGATCTTTTGGGGATATAGTGATATCACTTTTTTACATACAGCTATTCATCAACAAACTGGAATCGTGACATTTCATGGGCCCATGTTAAGTTCTGATATTGGCCTTTCGGATGTTCATAACTTAACGAAGAAGTCTTTTGAACAGTTGTTTCATGCGAAAGACATCGAGTATACAAACAAGCTATCCCCTTTAGAAACAGTTGTAGAAGGCATAGCAAGCGGTCCTGTAATCGGTGGGAACCTTACCTTATTAGTAAGCACATTAGGAACTCCTTTTGAAGTGGATACAAAAGGTAAGATTCTATTTATCGAGGATATTGATGAAGAACCTTATAAAGTGGACAGGATGATGAATCAGCTAAAGATGGCGGGGAAATTCCATGATGCATCTGGTATCATCATCGGGGATTTCAAAAACTGTGTGCCGGAAAAACGCGAACAATCCCTGACTCTCGATGAGGTGCTCAAAGAACATATTTCAGATGCAGGTAAGCCCGTACTAAAAGGATTTAAGATCGGACATTCCTCTCCAAGTATAGCCATCCCTATTGGGAGCGTAGGAAGAATGAACACGTATGACCAAACATTCATAGTCGAAACGGGTATAAGGGAGGATGAGAATAAATGAAGATAAATCGAGTGGAAACATTCAGAACGGCCGTCCCTTTACATACCCCTTTTAAAACTGCTTTACGAACCGTTGAAGTGGCAGAAGCCATCGTCGTGAAAATAACGTGTGACGACGGGACAGTTGGATGGGGAGAAGCACCCCCGACAGTCGTGATTACAGGGGACAGCTTATCAAGCATTGAATGGGCCATACAACAAGTGATCAAGCCGGCCATCATAGGTAAGAGTCTCTTAAATTATGAACAGCTTTTTCAACAATTACATTCATTACTTGTCCGGAATTCAAGCGCAAAGGCTGCTGTGGATATGGCCTTATATGATTGCCTTTCACAGTACTGCAATCTTCCACTCTATCAATTTCTTGGCGGGTACCGTCAAGAGCTGGAGACCGATTATACTGTGAGCGTTAATAGCCCAAAGGAAATGGGTGAGGATGCTAAAGCATATGTGAAGCAAGGATTTAACGTACTGAAGGTAAAAGTGGGAAAAGATGATATAGAGACAGATATTAAAAGAATTCATGAAATCCGTCAACGAATCGGGTACGATATCAAAATTCGACTGGATGCTAATCAAGGATGGGAATCGAAAGCTGCTGTCAAAGCGATTCGTAAAATGGAAGACCTAGATCTCAATATTGAATTAGTCGAACAGCCTGTACCTGCTCATGACATTGAAGGGCTGAAGAGAGTCACTGATGGAGTGGATACACTGATTATGGCAGATGAGAGTGTTTTTACTCCATATCAAGCATTTGAGGTGTTAAAAACCCGCAGTGCAGACCTGATCAATATCAAACTCATGAAAGCCGGGGGCATTTATCACGCTCAGAAAATTAACGATCTCGCGGAGGTTTGTGGTGTCGAATGTATGGTAGGGAGCATGATTGAAACACGCCTCGGGATTACGGCCGCAGCTCATTTTGCAGCAAGCAAGAAAAACGTGACCCGATTTGATTTCGACGCCCCTCTTATGTTGGCAAAAGATATTGTCACGGGTGGCATTGAATATAACGGTCGGATGATCACGTTGCCCACCCAACCCGGATTAGGGATAGAGAGAGTACTAGTTTAAATGAATACCAGGGGGAATTAATATGACGACAAAAGCACTAATAGCAGTACCCGTATCAACCGTATGGACATCTAAGGATTCAGCCCGTGATTTGGATTCACCAGCCATTTCCAATCCTGTTCAAATCAACGAATGGTTAGATTCCTTAACACATGAAACCCGGTTGGCTCTGTGCGATGAAAACCGTATACAATCTCAAGCATTATTCGGCCAAGAAGTATTGGTGATGGAAGAGAGTAACGGTTGGTCCCATGTGATCATTCCAGACCAAGCCTCATCGAAAGACAGTCGAGGATACCCCGGTTGGGTTCCAAGTGTTCAACTTTCACAAGGAGAGCTGCCTCAAACGGATACATATGCCATCGTCAAAAGCAAATTTACGGATTTAATCAATGGAAAGAACGAGATCGAGATGGAACTCAGTTTTCAAACGGTTTTACCCGTTGTGAAAGAGCATGATCACGTTATTGAAGTGGCCACTCCGATAGGCACACGCTTCGTAAAGCAGAAAGATGTATTCATCTCATCCACGAAGCTAAACGATCAAAAGGGGAGCGGCCAAGACATCGTCACTTCAGGAGAAGCCTTTCTTCATCTTCCTTATTTATGGGGAGGGATGACCAGCTATGGGTTTGATTGCTCAGGGTTCAGCTATACCATGTGCAAGGCAAATGGTTATCTGATTCCCCGTGATGCAAATGACCAGGCAAAAGAGGGAAAAGAAGTAAAACTGGATCAATTAGAGCCTGGTGATCTCTTATTTTTTGCATATGAAGAAGGTAAGGGAAGCATTCATCACGTTGGGATCTATCATGGTGACGGACAAATGATCCACTCTCCCAATACTGGGAAAACCATTGAAATTCTTTCACTGAAAGGAACCTACTACGAGAAAGAATTATGTATTGCAAGACGCTACTGGGAGGAAACGGAGGAATCATCATGACGAATCACAAACTATTAGAAGTAAAGGAATTGAAAAAATACTTTCAGCTTGAAAAAGGTAAAACCTTAAAGGCAGTAGACCGTATTTCATTTGATATTTATAAAGGTGAGACATTCGGATTAGTAGGGGAATCGGGTTGTGGGAAGTCGACTACAGGCCGTACAATCATCGGATTGTATGACAGGACAGAAGGAGAAGTCCTGTATGACGGGAAGAACGTTCATACACTCTCTGAAAAGGAAAAGCTATCCTTTTATCGAAACATGCAGATGATTTTTCAGGATCCATACGCTTCTCTTAACCCCCGTTCAACGGTGCGTGAAATTATTGCAGAACCGATGGAGGCACACAATTTATACCGGGATAAAAAAGAACAGATGGAACGTATTTATCAGTTGCTGGAAGATGTCGGACTGAATAGGGATCATGCTAATCGCTATCCACATGAATTCAGTGGCGGACAGCGTCAGCGTATTGGCATAGCTAGAGCTCTGGCCCTTAATCCAGACTTCATTATCGCCGATGAACCGATTTCTGCTCTGGATGTTTCCGTTCAAGCTCAAATCGTAAACCTATTGAAAAAGCTTCAAAAGGAAAAGGGTCTGACATTTTTATTCATTGCTCATGATCTTTCCATGGTAAAGCATATTAGTAACCGTATCGGAGTGATGTATCTGGGACATATGGTTGAATTAACAGAGAGTAATGAGCTTTATAAAAAGCCTCTTCACCCTTATACCCAAGCCTTACTTTCAGCTATCCCCATTCCTGATCCCGATGTAGAGGATGAGCGTGAACGAATGATCATTCAAGGGGAGATCCCCAGTCCGATCAATCCACCAAGTGGTTGTGTATTCAGGACCCGTTGTCCTGTAGCTATGGAAGCGTGCGCCAGCTATAAACCTAAGTGGAAGGAAGTAGAAGAAAAGCACTATGTAGCTTGTCACCTGTATGACAATGAGATCACCAAGGATCATGACGAAGTAGCGGTCACAAAGTAAAGGGTGAATAGTGGATGAATGAGAAATTATTAGAGGAAAGAATTCTGTGCGCTATAGATAAAAATATGGGCAGGGGCAGGGTCAGCGTAGCCATTGACCTGCCATCACACTCCATCCAAATCAATAATGAAACTCCTTATTCTGCTGCAAGCTTAATCAAGGTTCCGATCTTACTTGAAGGCTTTCGGCAGGCAGAGCAAGGTAAAATCGATTTAAATGATACGGTAATGGTCCCTAAAGAGGAGAGAGTGGGAGGGGCAGGAGTGTTGAAAACACTCTCCGAAAATATTTCATTGACGGTAGAAGATCTCCTCACACTTATGATCATTGTGTCGGATAACACCGCGACGAATCTCATTATCGACCGTCTTGGGTCAGATGCAATAAATAGCCTTTGTAACTCTATAGCATTAAAACACACTAAGCTTAGTCGGAAACTGATGGATTTTCAAGCAATGAAACAAGGCTATGACAACGTCACCTCTGCTTCTGATATCATCACTTGCTTACGTATACTGGATCAGGGGCAAATATTCAGTGAGCAAAGCCGGGAAAAAATGCTATATATATTGCATCAGCAGCAACTTGATACTAAGCTCCCGGCAAAAATGGATAAGGATAATGTCTATATAGCAAACAAAACAGGTGAGTTACCAGGTGTTGAACATGATTGTGCCATTGTTCGGTGTGAAGAAAAAACTGCCTACATAGCAGTATTAATTGACGAACTTGGAGAAAACGAATCTGCGCGGGACACAATTGCGGAAATCGGGAAGCTTCTATATGATTATTTAACTAAACCTGATTTGTAAAAAAAGCAATGTCAGGTCAAATACGTTATCCTTTTTAGTTATTAAATGTCATCTCGTTCCATCTCGAAAAAAACATTATCCATAATAAAAGCATCCTAAATCCACAGGATGCTTTTTGTCTTTTGTAAATGTATAAGCGCCGTATGAAGACTGGCGAACGTCGGAATATGCTTAATGACGATACCCAGATTGACCATTGTTTGAGCAATTTCAGGTCTGATGCCTGTTAAGATGGCTTGAATTCCTGCTAATTTGAGTGCCGCTACCACTTTGAAGAGTTGGTCTGCAACCATTGTATCCACAACCGATACCCCTGATAAATCAATAATTAGATAGCTCAGCCCCAATGCCGATCCTTGTGAAAGAGATCTTTCCATTAAATCCTTAGCACGGTCTGAGTTGATATCTCCTATAAGCGGCAAAATGGCAATCGTATCAGTCATCTTCACAATCGGGATCGATAGCTCGGAACTAATTGTTTCAGAAAGGGGGTGAGAATAGGCAGTCGTAAGGCGGTATATGGCTCGATCTACACCAGAATGAAAAACAGAAAGAAGTTCATAAAAGGATTCAATTGACAGCTCGCTCTTAATGGCGTCTGTTTTAATCATTTTCCCGATCTCATCCCGAAAATGGTGAAGATCTTCTATCGCTACCTCAAGGGATAGATCTAACTGCTTAAATAATGTACCAGATGAACATGCCCAGCTCTCAAGTGATCTTTGAGTATCATGAGAACGCAGAGACTGGGCCAAGAGCTCAATCATTTCTCCTCTCCATTTCCGCAAAGATACATTTACAATATTCGGGTAAGAAGTGTCTTCGTTCGTTCTTTCTTGAATCAACTTCGCCTTTTCATCCACTATGTTGTTAATGAATTCAAGATACTTGTTTTCGTCATGAATTGCGTTCATCGACATATAATAACCTCCTACTAATGATCAAACCTGCGAGTTTCACGATTATGTAAATATATTTGGAAAATGATAGAGGAAACGCTGGATATTATGTTATGCTTTTTAATAAGGAGTACATAGGCAATGATACTAAATGAGGACGTATAGATTTCTTATGAAGAGGTCACTTTACGAATAAGAAGATTCACAACATGATGAAGATAAAAGCGTAGGTCATTTTAATACTTTCCTACCATTCTATTATATCGAATAAAACCATTTGGGAATGTTTCTGTTTAGCCACCCTCTAATAGAGTTTAACCATTGCTTTTCTGCCATTAAGGTTCAGAAAGGGGTATTGAGGATTGAATAAAAGAACTTGGCTTATTAAGTTAAGAAAAAGGAAGAAGATGACCCAACAGGAAGTGGCTTCGAAAGCTTTTATTGAAAGATCCTACTATGCTCAAATCGAGAACGGGATCCGTAAACCGAGCAGTGAGGTCACCGTCAAACTGGGAGAAGTGTTGGACTTTCACGCATCCAGCTTTAATCTTGAGGAAAATCCGTTCTCGATTGCCTTAAAGAATGCCCCTGTCGTGCTCGCTCATTGTGATACTCAATTACGCTATACCTGGATCTTCAATACTCCTGATTTAATTCCAGATGAACATATAGGAAAAACAGACGTTGAGCTAAATGATAATGAAGGAAATCGGTCATTAATGAGGTTGAAACAGGAGGTTCTGGACAAGAAGTCTCCCATCAATCGAGTAATCTCGATTTCGTTAACTACAGGAACAGTATCCTATCAGGTGTATGCCCACCCCTTATTAAACGAAGAGGGCACCATTATTGGTGTCGCAACAGCTTCTACGGAAATAAATACCTAGACCCCAACAGATGAGATCAACAAACATTTATAATATTTAGATACGAAAGGCGTCGATTCCATTGAGGATACGCGCTTTTTTATTTGGTGAAAATTCTTGGCTCTCTCTCTTCAGACTGGAATTCTCCAACTTTAACCTATAAGCTAAAGCGCATTCAACATCGGGAGGTTTTCTATAGTTATGAGCATATATACGTCATGGTGTAGAAGAATTTTCAGTGTTATGAAGGATTCCGATAGGGTGTTGCCTCTAGAATAAATCAATAATAAAGTATCAAATCATATTCCTTTACATACCATAATGGGGTATAGTATATTGTGGGTAAGGAGGTGGGAAGATGACCGCTGAAAAGAATGAAAAAGATTCTGAAATTAACCCATCCGTGATTCAAGAAGAAGAGCGTGTGATGGAGCATGCTACATGCTCATACGAAGGATTTCGGAAGAGTCATCACTCTGATAATGTTAAGAAAAACCTTGTGACGCGATTAAATCGTATTGAAGGTCAAATAAGAGGAATTAAAGGCTTGATTGAGCGCGATACGTATTGTGATGACGTTATTACGCAAATCTCCGCCACTCAATCTGCCCTTAACAGCGTAGCCAAAATCCTATTAGAAGGTCATATGAAGACATGTGTTCTCGACCGAATTCAAGAAGGTGACACAGAAGTATTAGATGAATTTATGATTACAATCCAAAAACTTATGAAAAAATAAAGGAGAGGTTACAGATGCAAAAAGAAACGTTAACAGTGGAAGGTATGTCTTGCGGACATTGCGTTAAAGCAATTGAAGGAAGTGTTGCTAAATTAGACGGTGTGAAATCGGTGCAAGTAAGTTTGGAAGAAAAGAAAGTAGAAGTTGAATTCGATGATTCACAAGTAAAACTTAATGAAATTAAAGAAACAATCGATGATCAGGGATATGATGTCGTGTAAAAATACTGTGCTTTCTCAGCACGGTTTTCTTTTACAGAAAAGCATACCCCGTATAGGTATGGAGGGTTGATAAATGGCTCAGCATAAAGAAACCAGTATAGATATAACAGGAATGACTTGCGCTGCTTGTGCGAATCGAATCGAAAAAGGATTAAATAAAATGGACGGTGTAGAAAACGCATCGGTTAACTTCGCGATGGAGAGAGCAGCGGTAAAATACAATCCAGAAGAAGTGAAACCAAGTGACCTTCAAAAAAGAATTCGGGATTTAGGTTATGACATACAACTTGAAAAAACCGAGTTTGATATTACCGGGATGACCTGCGCTGCTTGTTCTGCAAGAATCGAGAAAGTATTGAATAAGCAAGATGGTATACAGCATGCAACGGTTAATTTAGCCTTAGAAAAAGCAACCATTGAGTATGCCCCCGGGACTATCACTACAGATCAAATCATTAAAAAGGTTGATTCAATTGGCTACGGTGCAACAGTGAAAAATGATGAAAATCAAGAAGAACAAACCGATCATAAACTTCAAGAGATTCAGAAGCAAAAACGTAAGTTCATATGGTCACTATTGTTATCTTTGCCCCTATTGTGGTCAATGGTCAGTCATTTTGAATTTACATCATTCATTCCATTACCGGATATCTTAATGAACCCTTGGATGCAAATGGCTTTAGCAACACCTGTACAATTTATTATCGGGAAACAGTTTTATACAGGGGCTTATAAAGCATTAAAGAACAATAGTGCCAATATGGATGTATTGGTTGCACTTGGTACATCTGCTGCTTACTTTTACAGTGTGTTCCTTGCTTATCAGTCCATTGGATCCGGAATGCATATGGTTGAGTTATATTTTGAAACAAGTGCCATTTTAATCACACTCATTATTCTCGGAAAATTGTTTGAAGCCAAGGCGAAAGGTCGTTCTTCTGAAGCCATAAAGAAGCTTATGGGCCTTCAAGCGAAAACAGCAACGGTGGAAAGAGGCGGGAATGAAGTCGAAATTCCTCTAGAAGACGTTGTAGTTGGAGATATTGTATTCATCAAACCAGGTGAAAAAGTTCCTGTAGATGGAGAAGTCATCGAAGGTCGTTCAGCACTTGATGAATCGATGATTACAGGAGAAAGCGTTCCGGTGGATAAATCTATAGGTGATACATTAATCGGTGCCACAATGAATAAAAACGGATTCCTTAAAATGAAAGCTACAAAGGTAGGTAGAGATACAGCTCTGGCACAAATTATCAAAGTGGTGGAGGATGCTCAAGGTTCCAAGGCTCCTATTCAACGGTTAGCGGATACAATATCGGGAATATTTGTCCCTATTGTTGTAGGGATTGCAGTCCTTACATTTCTTGTCTGGTACATTTGGGTTGAACCAGGTAATTTTGCAGAAGCACTTGAAAAACTTATTGCCGTACTTGTGATTGCCTGTCCATGTGCCCTTGGATTAGCGACCCCGACTTCGATAATGGCAGGTTCCGGGCGTTCAGCTGAATTCGGGATTCTCTTTAAAGGCGGAGAACATTTGGAATCCACTCATGGAATTACAACCGTTATACTCGACAAAACGGGTACTGTTACAAATGGTGAACCGGTTTTAACAGATGTAAAAGTGGAGACTGGTTTTAATGAAGAGGATTTTCTAGCTTTGGTTGGAGCGGTGGAACGGTCTTCTGAGCATCCACTTGCTGTTTCAATTGTTAAAGGCATTAAAGAAAAAGGGATTACTTTATTAGGTAGTGAAGATTTTGATGCCATACCAGGCTATGGTGTAAAAGCTAAAGTAGAAGGTACAGAGGTGGTCATCGGTACCACAAAATTGATGGAACAAGAGGGTGTTCACACCGATTACGTATTAGAAACAAAACAAGCTCTTGAAACAGAAGGGAAGACGGTTATGCTCGTTGCTATTAATGGGAACTATGCGGGCCTTGTCGCGGTAGCGGACACTATAAAAGATACTTCGAAACTAGCCATTCAACGGTTAAAGGATATGGAGTTAGAAGTCATAATGATTACTGGTGACAATCAGCGAACCGCTGAAGCAATTGCAAAGGAAGCTGGAATTCACCATGTAATTGCGGAAGTATTACCTGAAGGAAAAGCAAGGGAAGTTCAAAAACTGCAGAAGGAAGGAAAGAAAGTCGCGATGGTCGGGGATGGAATTAATGATGCTCCTGCACTTGCCATGGCGGATATCGGAATGGCGATCGGTACAGGTACAGACGTTGCCATGGAAGCTGCCGATATTACACTTATCCGTGGCGACTTGCACAGTATTGCCGATGCTATCTTCATGAGTAAGAAAACCATTCGTAATATTAAACAAAACTTGTTCTGGGCCTTGGCTTATAACTCACTGGGCATCCCCATTGCCGCAATGGGATTCTTAGCACCATGGCTTGCCGGAGCTGCAATGGCATTTAGTTCAGTGTCGGTTGTATTGAATGCCCTGAGATTGCAGAGAGTGAAGCTGTAAACTTAAAAGAGATCAAAGGATTGAATCCTTTGATCTCTTTTAATGTTCAGAACCTATTATTTATCGATCTGTTTCCCTAAACTTGATATCAATCAGTTTCTCGGTATCCGTTTCAAACTGAATGTCCACAAACACACCAAATTCTTTACCGCCACGTTTTAACCATAGCTTAAACTTCTCGGTTGATACCTTTGATCCGTTTTCCTTCCCAATATGAAGATAGTCGACGATCGCAGCATCAGGATATTTCTCTTTCGTCTTTTTCACTGCCAGACTTCCCCATTTAGCATAGGAGGGAATCTCTTGTTGAGCGTGTACGGGTTTCACGTCAAGTATTGCCGTGTTGGCAATAAAATTCATGCAAAGCACGATTGACACATACAGTTTCATTTTCAATACAATAACCTTCTTTTTATCTTATAGGTTGTCTAGTCTAGCTGAAATTATTCTGCATTCTGCATTTTCCATTTAACTTACAATTACATAAGAAATGAAATTTTTCTTTTAGTTAGAATATTCTTTACTTACTCAGCATAAAATCTTAAACTGTGGATGAGGAAGAAAATCTTTCCATCTAAATGAAAGGGGGCGATGACGATGATTAAAATCGTCGATGCAATGCAAAAAATCACTGAGGATGAGGTTAAATATATTAAAACCTAGCGTAGGAGGACATTATGAAGACGACGCTTGAGCAAGTGAAAATCGTAGAATATCATGAAGGTTTAGCAAAAGGGATAGCAAAAATGTGGAATGAAAGCCGTGAAAACTGGGGTGGGGATTCCGTTGTCACAACGGAACAAGACGTGAAAGACAAAGAAGCTAACTCCACGAATCTCCATTTATTTATAGCGATGGTGGGAGATGAGGTGGCCGGTTACTGCGGATTATCTGAATATCGAGAGGATGAAGGTGCCCTTTACATCCCTCTTCTGAACGTGCACCCCAATTATCAAGGCTTGAAGATCGGTAAACAACTCGTATTGAAAGCAGTAGAAAAAACTGTTGAATTAAAATGGCCAAGACTTGATCTATTTACGTGGGCGGGTAATACAAAAGCGGTACCCCTATATAAAAAATGCGGATTCTTCTGGGAAGATCGCGATGACACTGTTCATCTAATGAATTTTATCCCGATGGTGCTCCAAATTGACTGGCTGAAGTCGTTTTTTGAGAAGCATGATTGGTATACAACCAGTCAGCGCCTGATTGAAATCAAACCAGACGGCCTGAAAGATAAAGACCATACGTATTATGAATACAGATGGGAAGCGGGTGATGAGTTCGTCCGTATTCAATTTGAACGAACCGGGCGAGGCATTCGTTTAATCGAAACGCAGGATTTATTATTAGAAATGAAGCTTCCTGACTTCAAGATGCTCGAGAAAAAAGAACACTATGTGACGTATCATATAGAAAATCGCAAAGAGAACCCAGTTGAAATCTCCCTAAGAGGAGTATCATCTTCACATGTACAGCATGAATTCCATAAGAGCGTTTTAGTGAAAAAGAATTGGATGGGGCAATTCCCTATAATGCTCACTATGCCAACCAGGCAACCAAGTCCTTGGAAGAAGCACCCGACTGTTGGGGTGACAGTTGAATTTGACGGTCAATCAGTCCCTCTTACCCTAGGGATATTTCCTAAACAAGCGGGGAAGCTTCAGTTAAGAACGGTAAAGAAGAATTGGAAACCCCATGGAAAAGGAATGCTCTATCTCGACTTAGAAAGCCAATTAAAAGAAGAAACTACCTGGACGATCAAACTGCCTGTAAATAAGGTATTGGATTGGGAAACATCAAAAGTGATGGCAAAAATCGAAGGGAATAAGAGAGTTTCGATACCAATTCCGGTCCAGCTTTTGAAGAATGGCTTTTTGTCAGAAGAAATAAATGTAGAGGTTGAACAGAAAAACGGGGAAGTGACTGCTTTTGCCACTCGGCTGTCATTGGCTCTACCAGGTTTTGGGGCGAAATTTGGTGGAGAAACAGACGAGCATTGGTCAGGGTTCAATGGGCCATATTATGTTGAGATTGAAAAACGGAACCATATCGTTAAAATTGGGTCTAGGAGTTCAACCCAAGATCCGATAACGTTCTTCACACCTAAATTTGGAAAACCATACAGTGAAGAATTTTCCAAGAAAGAAGCATCCTCTGTGGAGTATATTGAGCTTCCTGAAGCATTTGTGATCAAAACGACTTTAGAATCCGATGCCTTTTCGTCTATGCTTCTGAATACGTATTTTACTATTTACGGTGATGGCTTAGTGGAAATCAAGCATGAAGTGGTGAATACCGGAGGAGAAGAAAGGAAGCATCTTTCCCTCATTCAGCCTGTTTTTATAAGCTTTGAAGGAATGGCTATCCCACAAAGGAATGGAGTCTTAGTCGGGAATGAGTCACTTGTTCCATTTATGGAATACATTCGAGACAAGGATTTGACTGAACGATGGATTTTCACAAGTTCTTCCTTGGGAGATACAATCGGGCTTGCTTGGCCGAAAGCAGCCCTTGGAAGAAAAGATGATTGGCGAATGGCTCTGGAATATGAAATCGACCGGATTCAACCCCGGGAGGAAATGTGTTTAGGTCCGATCCAGGTCGGAATCAACACGTCTAACCACTGGTCTAAGTGGCGGGAATTGGTGGGTGGATATGAAGAAGCAACGAAAGAGCTACCTTTGTATACTCTAGAAAAAGCCGGTGGGGAGGTTATTTCGTCTGTTGGTGAAAGGGTAGATTATTTTTTCAGTTCCATGCTGACCCCTTATATTCATGGTAAATTTACCATTCAATCAGAAAATGAAACATTTGTGAAAGAAGTGAGTAAAGCAGAGTCAGTAACACGTTTGAATCTTGGGATTGAACATGCATCACCAGGAGTGAAATGGGTAGCTGGGGAATTCCATTCCCAAAGTCATTTCGGAAAAGTAGAATCTCTGCAACTCGTTAAGGGTAAGAGGGAGGTAAAGGTTGAGGGGAACGAGGATGTCTGGTCTGTAGATAATGGCGTCATTTCGTTTAAAGCGTCATCTGAATATTATCCTGGTATCTATTCATTATCGATTGATGGTAATGAAACCTTGGATCATCAATATCCAATCCCGGGTCCAAGGGCGTGGTGGAACCCATGGGGGGGAGGTATCAGATACTCTTTCCAAGCCGTTAGTTCCTATTCAATGTTGAAAGAGAAGACCGCAATAGGATCTGTAACAAAGTTGGATCAACATGGCCATCAGTGGGCAGGGATTTGTTTGACAACAGAATTCAAGGAGCATGAAAAGATGAAGGGGATTGTTCTTCGTCAATATGCGTTAACACTTCCAGAAGTGCCGGTACTGGCTGTATACGCAGAGATTCAGCAGAATTCGGGAAGGACGTTTACTGAAGAGTTGCTGGATTTGGAGGCTTTCTTCAAGACCGGTGAGACATTAACATCCAGTTTCGTTAAACTTCCAACACAAGGAATTTTTCATAAATACTATGCAGGAGCAGAGGAATTCGTATTGAGAGATACACCTTTTGTTACGATTGGATCAGATGAACATCAAGAAACTGTAACGTTCGTTCATTCAAACACGAGAAAACTGTCAGAAGCTTATTTGAACCAAGATGTGCTCCTAGTTGCGTCAACAAACAAGTGGTCTGCAGCAACGGGTGAAACCATCGTTGTAGAACCGAGTATCCTATTTTACGGTGAAACACAGTCTACACAAGCCATCAAATCACTGCAACACATCAAATTCACTTAACAACTGCGCGAACCTACTAAATAGTAGGTTCGCGTTTTTTTGGGGATCAGGGACGGACCTTTAAAAGTTAAAAGACGCCGATGAATGGGGATTTTGGCTTTTTAGAGGTCCGTCCCTATATGTTAATTATTTATCTTGAGTAATATTCTTCTCACCTTGATCTTTGTCTTTGTCGTCCTCCATCAATCCACTTACCGCCTGTTTAAATTCTCTCAAAGACATACCGGCAGCTTTTCCGAGCTGTGGAAGTTTGCTTGGTCCAAAGAACAGGAGTGCAACGAACAAGATTATCGCTATTTCACCGAAGCCTAGGTTCATTTTGATTTCCTCACTTTATTATAGAAGTAGTATTTGAAAGGCAACATTGCTTTAGCTTACTTTAAGTCGAATATTTCAACAATGTCTTTCCACTTAATCATCATATCCCAAGAGAATCGAGGGACGGATGAGATGATGCTATTTCCGCTCATTTCTGCAGATACCAATATGGTACCGACAAAACTAAGTATGAAAAGGGAACAGAAGATGTAACAAGCAATGGATTCCTTACGATATTCATAATTTCTCATTTGAATACACCTCATTTTTATTTAGTTTTCAATGATCAATATTTTTTTATAATTGGGCAATACAAATAGACCCTTAACTATAATGAAAAAAAAGTTTATGACCAAATGTTATTTATGAATGTAAGAATCAGAGGTAATTTGAGTGGTACATGACAACTTCAAGAAAGCCCAATGAATCTGGGAAGATAGCAGCATTAGACACACTTCCTGATAAAGGGATCAACCTGAATTGTAATGTAGGAAGGATTGTAGCTTTGTTAGAAGTCATACCATCTTGTTTCTGGCCCAGGGAAGGGACCACGTCGAGGATCATATCTGCATCGGTTAAATGCACATGGTCAGAAATAGTAGCCACATCATCAATACTTGTCAAAGTCGGGCTTTGATTCTGTTGTTGAACCGGAACTGTCCCAAACATCATGCACAACACCAGCAATAATAAAAATCTCACCACAGTCACCTCACCTCCCAAGATAATATTAAAACTAATTATAGCTTATTTTCCCCCGGTGTCTATAACTTCTTAAATGAATGTAAGAAGCACGGACCTCCAATTGACAAAAACTTGGATAATCCGGATAGTATAGAGATATAGAGGTCCGTCCCTAATAAAAAGAGCCGGATACGAATGTATCCGGCCCAAGTCATGTTTAATAAGAGATTAATATACTTTGTCTCCGTTGAAAATTGAATTTTTCACTACTACATAATCTACTGTCCGGATTGCTTCAAGCTTTGTACCGCCAGCATAGGAGATAGAGGATTGAAGATCTTGTTCCATTTCGACCAATGTATGTTCCAGCGATCCTTTATGTTCAACAAACATTTTTTTACCTTCAACATTTTTCTTTTCGCCTTTTTGGAACTCTGAAGCTGATCCAAAGTATTCTTTGAATAGCTTGCCATCTTTTTCGATTGTATCTCCTGGAGACTCTTCATGACCTGCGAATAGGGAGCCGATCATCACCATGGACGCACCGAAACGAATGGATTTTGCAATATCACCGTGGGTACGGATACCCCCATCAGCGATGATTGGTTTTGTAGCGGCTTTTGCGCACCAACGAAGGGCAGCCAGCTGCCAGCCGCCTGTACCAAAGCCTGTTTTGATTTTCGTGATACATACTTTCCCTGGTCCGATTCCCACTTTTGTGGCGTCGGCACCAGCATGTTCCAATTCTCTGACAGCTTCAGGAGTACCTACGTTCCCAGCAATCACAAAGCTTTCTGGTACGTGCTTTTTAATGTGTTGAATCATGCTGATTACAGCATTGGAGTGACCATGTGCAATATCGATTGTAATAAATTCCGGTGTCAGCTTCTCTTCTGCTAACTGCTCTACAAATGCATACTCTTCATCCTTAACACCTACAGAAATAGAAGAAATCAAACCACGGGACTTCATATCTTTAATAAATGAAATTCGTTTTTCAGGCTCAAAGCGATGCATGATATAGAAATAATTATTTTCAGCTAAGTATACAGCGATTTTTTCATCAATAATGGTTTGCATATTGGCAGGAACAACCGGTAATTTGAACGTATGTCCACCCAGTGTCACACTTGTATCACATTCAGAGCGGCTATTCACCACGCATTTTGCAGGAATTAATTGAATATCTTCGTAATCAAACACATTTTCCATTATTACACCCCTAAACACGAATATTAAAGTTTGGTTGTTTTATAAATGTTCGTCCATAAGGTAATTTACATCATTTTCTTATCAATGTCAAAGATTTTTATCATTTTAAGTGAAAAGGCTTTGGATTTTGGCACAGGTATTGATTCAACAAGTATTTAAGCGTTTGCAAATAAGAGTTTAAAAACACACTGAAAGAGAGACTATGTTACAGTATAAAGAAGAAGGGCTTATGAACAAATCTGTATAACAGTAAAGGTGGTTAAGCTATGTACTGGGTAATCGCTCTATTCGATGAAAAGACTGAAGAGTTGATACAAGAAATATGGAAGGAACTGACCGTTAAAAATATTTCTTACTATGAGGAAGAAATCAACGATGCACGGCCCCACATTACGATAGGGAGTTATAAAGAATTAGATAAACAAACATACATAAACGCATTAGAGGAGTATTATGAGCATAAAAAACCAATCGATATCACCCTCAACACCGTAGGGTCATTCCTAAACTTCGGAACTCTATTTTTCTCCCCGACCATCACAAGAGAACTACTTAACTTTCATACGGATCATCATGATTTCTTTCACCAATTCAATGAAACCGCTAATCCACTCTATCTTCCTGACAACTGGATCCCACACTGCACTTTAGCCAATAAGCTTTCACCGGAAAAATTATCTCAGGGCTTCAAGCATTGTTTAGAAAGAGGAGACTCCATTGAAGGGAAAATAACAGGAATTGCCTTAATTGAACTCATCGATGATTCCAAGGATTGCATAGAGGCTCCGATTGTTTATTCAAAGTCACTACTGGAATAAAATGAATCATTATTTGCAGTGGCGTTTTTTGGTTGATTATGGTAACCTGGCGGAGAACGATTCTTCCAGGAGGAACACCAATGATGGAACTTATCAATATTATTTTTTTCCTTTTATTCATCGCATGTAGCATAGAGATCTTCACAATCGGAAAACAACAGAAACAAATGAATGCGACTATCCAAGAGCTGAGAGATGTTCTTAAGAAATTAGTAGATCAAGACAAGTTGTAGAATGTGCGGGGCTTGCTTTGGAATAAGCACCCTCCTTGAATCAAATAACAACAAAATAAACAATTAAAAACGCAAAGGAGAGGCCTTTCCTTTGCGTTTTATATGGGATTATACAAATTGATTATTCTTTCGGAACTTCTCCATCAGGCCCTTGGCATAGAAGTTTGCTTTCCCCTCATCTCCCTTTTCCATATAATAATCAAACAGTAATACGCCGTAATGCTCCATAGGGAGGACGTAGCCCATTTCCTGAAAGTGGGGATAGGCTTTTTCTTCCAAATATTTATAATACCCTTTTATGTCTTCATTAACATTCAATTTGTGTAAAGTAAAGAAGTGATAGAACGTATTGTTGCTACCTTTTCGGGCCAAAGCTAAACCTTCTTCTATGTATTGCAGTAACTCATCTTTCGAGGTCCGTCCCTCTTTGGTAAGGGCATTAATGTATCCTTCAAGTGAGCCAAGGTAGTTGGGGTCTTGGGGTTTACGGGTGTTGACGGATTTTTTGTAGTATTCGCCGGCTGACTTGAAATCGCCTTTTCTGAGCTGGTGATAGGCGTAGTTATGATGAAGAAGGGCCCTCTGGTGTTCGAGTTCGTAGTCTTCAGCCATGTCGATTAATCGTTGGTATTCTTTGTTTTCCACGTTGGAATCATCGGATTGTTCAAGTTGAAGCAGCATCAGCATCTCTGACTCGATCATCCTGGAGAAACTGCGCTTCTCTACAAAGAATTGCAATGCCTTATTTGCATAAAAGTACGCTAGTACATTTGAATGAATGGAATGATAGGCAACCGCTAAATCGTAAAAGCATTCGCGGTTAGAATAGTCATCCAGGCGAATTTCCTTAAGCACTGAAATGGCTTTGAAGAAATCGTGGTTTACCCTCATTAGATAAATGCCTTTTATATGCAGCAACATATTATGTTCATATGGACTAAGTCCTGACCACGTCTCCATTTCCTCAACGAGACGTTTGGCAAGCTGATTTTCCCCGGAAAATAAATGATACCGAGCGAGAATCAAGGTATACGTCCGATAGAAATCCTGGATTTGCAATAAATGAATCCCATCGAGTCGTGTCTTTATGGAATCTGCTTTTGTCTGCAGCTTCTTAATGATCGATTCGTGCCATTCTTTCAGGAGGGAATCGATACTCTTATAATTCTCTAATTCCTTTTCCATATCAATACCTAATCGTTCACTTAATAATTGGATTGTTTCCTTTGAGACCTCAGTAAGTCCTCGTTCTATTTTACTGATATGGGTAGTAGAGCAAATCCCTTCTCCCAAATCCTTCTGTTTGACCTGTTGATGTTCGCGATAGAACTTGATAATTTTACCTTCAAGCATGATCTCATCCCCTTTTTGCAATCGTTCCAATTCACCCAATATTATCATAACCCCAATTAAAAATTATGTATTTACCACTTTTTCTTTAAAATAACGACGATAAATAGATCTTTATAATTATATATTGTGATTATTATTAGTTAAAAAGACTCACACAAAACCCCAATAGCTTCCGAACTGAAAGAATACTAAAATGGAATTGTACTACTATTTCGAATACTACTAAAAATCAACAGAGAAAAGAAAGAGGTAGGAATAATGAATGCAAACTCAATTGCTAAACGCTCTGCAGTAATTGCCCTTTCCACTGGATTACTTTTATCCCCGGTCAACACCCTCTCAACACCAATCGTAAATGCAACGGACTGGAAATCAGAAGACATGTTATCTTCCTTAACAGAAGAACAAAGACGCGCTTTGAAACAATTGGAATTAAATAACTTAGAGGGTCTTCAAGGATTCAATGAAACCGAACTGACTTCTGAAGAAGAGATTGCAGTCATCGTTGAATTCCGTTCAAAACCTGTTAATGTAGCGGTATTAGAAGCTGCAATAAAAGGAAAGACCTTAAAGAAAGAAGATGCTAAAGCAAAAGTAGATCAAGAGCACAAAGTGTTTAAAGAAGACGTAGAAAAACACCTATCAAGCTCAAATAAAAAAGAAAAAAAGCCATTACCAAAAATCACACAAACCTATAAAACGGCTTATAACGGAGTTGCTATCAAACTACCAGCCAATCAGGTAGAACAGCTCCTTCACTCAAAATCCGTTAAAGCCGTATATAAAAACCAAACGTTTACAGTAGATCCAGTTAAAGAAGTCCTACCAGCTGATGTTGATCAAAACATCACCACATCTGTGGAAAGCATTAACTATTTAAATGTAGACAAACTGCACAAAGAAGGAATCACAGGTGAAGGAATAAAAGTTGGGGTTCTTGATACAGGTGTGGACTACAATCACCCTGATTTGAAGGACGTTTATAAAGGTGGATATGACTTTGTCGATAATGATAGCGATCCAATGGAGGCAACTTATGAGGATTGGAAGAAATCCAATCAACCAGAATTTAGTCAAGTAGGTACTCCTTATTACACTTCACACGGTACACATGTATCAGGGACTATTGTAGGGCAAAATGAGAATGATAGTGAAGTGTCTGTAGAGGGAGTTGCTCCAGATGCTGATTTATATGCTTATCGTGTACTTGGTCCATACGGAAGTGGATCGTCAGAAGGAGTTATCGCCGGTATTGAAAAGTCAGTAGAAGATGGCATGGATGTTATCAATCTATCTCTTGGAGCAAGCATAAACGATCCATATTATCCGACTAGTACGGCATTAAATTATGCAGTTCTTAATGGTGTAACCGCTGTTGTGTCTGCAGGGAATTCAGGATCCAATGATTTCACGCTTGGATCACCTGGTACAGCAGCACTGGCATTAACCGTTGGGGCAAGTGATGTACCGGTTTCACAAACCACTTTTACAGGAGAACTATCAGATGGTTGGTCCACGGATATCATCAGCATGGCAAGAGGATTTGCTCACCAATTTGCCAGTTTAGAAGATAAGTCTCTTGAATTAGTCGATGTAGGCTTGGGTAATGTGCAAGACTATGAAAATAAAGATGTCGACGGAAAGGTAGCATTCGTACAACGGGGAGATTTTGCTTTAATTGACAAAGTGAAGTTTGCCAAAGAAAATGGGGCAGAAGCGGTCATCATGTACAACAATGTGGAAGGTCACGTCGGCTATAATCTAGGCGAATCTACTCACTTTATTCCTGCTTTCTCCATGACCAAGAAAGCCGGGGAAGAGCTGAAGGAAGCAATCTTGAATGGAGCAACCACTTTCACATTTAGCAACTTAGAAGAATCTTTCTCAGAAGGGGACAAGTTAGCTGATTTCAGTTCAAGAGGTCCTGTTAATAAAAACTATGATATGAAACCGGAAATCGTAGCACCGGGCGTAAGTGTTCTATCTACCTTCCCTTCCTATATGGTGAATCCAGAGAATCCGGAAGACTATAAATATGCTTATGCAAGATTGAATGGAACTTCAATGGCGTCCCCTTTTGCCGCTGGTGTGGCTGCATTACTTCTGGGAGAGAATCCTGACCTTGAACCGTCAGATATCAAAACAATTCTTATGAATACCGCTGATCCATTAAACGAAGATTACAGTGTGTTTGAAGTCGGGGCGGGTAGAATAGATCCTTATCAAGCACTTCGCAGTCAAACGAAAATCCAAGTAAATGATGAAACATTGCTTCCAAATGGAGAAAACCTCATCACAATCAAGGAACAAACCGGCGGCTTAAGCTTTGATAACCAGATCGTATCAGAGGGATCTCACATTCGGGTAAAAAAGGCACTCGAATTTACAAACGAAAGTAGTGAGAAAAAAACATACAACGTAGAGATTGTAGAAAATGTTCAAGAAGGAACCAATAGTCTGAAAGAAAACGGCGTACAGGTCAATGTTGACAAATCAATTAAGGTCAATGCCGGGAAGTCAAAGAAATCAAATGTATTCCTTACAATGCCGAAGACAGCAAAAAAAGGTATTTATGAAGGATACTTAGTCATTTCCAACAGCAATGATTCTAGTGAAAGCTACCGGGTTCCTTTCAGCGTGAAAAAATCAGAGGAAGGATTCAACTCACTGGATTTACTTACACCAGCAATTACGCCATCACATTATAATCATGCATATGATCAATACAGAACGACGACGGCATTGGTGTTATTCAATTTAAGCTCACCAGTTGACACGTTGGATGTCATCCTGCAAGATGGTAAATCTGGAGAGGACCTGGGCTTGATCGGAACCCTGAATTTGAATGGAGCAGAAGACAACCGTGATTATTTCTTACAAGCCTTTAACGGTTACTACTACAAATTCACCGGAAATAAGAAGGATCCCGTTGCATCCGAAACGAGTATTGCCGAACCAGGTCATTACAAACTGAAATTCGTTTCAACCTTACCAACTGGAAAACAGAAGACTATCACCCATGATTTGTTCATTGATATTGAAGCACCTGAAGTGAAAAGTTCACTCGACAGTGAATCTCCTTTCATCGAATACAAGCCTGGACAAAAGACTGTGCCTTTTGAAATGGAAGTGACAGACTCTAACGTTGAGGACATGCAATATGCAGGGATAGACATCGATCAATCGTCCAATTTCGCGGTTTACACCTATGGAGCCCCATTCCCTAACGGTCCTATCTATATGGATGAGAATGGGAAATGGAATGAAGAAGTAGAGATGAACGAAAAAACCAAATCCCTTTCATTTAATCTGATTGGTTATGACGACGCTGGGAATCAGGCGAAATGGAAGGAATACTTCTTCGTGAAAGAAGGTACTCCTGTTACGTATGCAAAACACAATGTAGAAACTGCGAGATCAGGAGATATTTTAACTGCTTCACTCGTGTTAGATAATCTTGATGGGGTGAAAGAAGCGACCTGGTCGTTTGATAATTCAGGAATACAACATGTATATCTTGTTGAAGCTGCCTTAACAAATGAAGTAGAGGCTTATGCATCTATTGAAGTGGATGGAAATCAAGTAAAAGTGAAATTCGATGAAAATAAAGCATTTGACCAAACAGAAGTGGTAGATGTAAAAGTGAAAGTCCAAGACGAATTATTCTATCCCATTGGATACATCAAACCTACAGCTAAGATCATTAATGCAAACAATGAAGAGCAGACCTTACTCAGTGCCGGTAATCGCTACAATCTAAAACCTAGATTTAACCGTGTTCAAGGAAACTTGATACCAGAAGGGTATCTTGTTGAAAGTGGAGGTTTTGCTGGATACAGAGACTGGGCAAAAGTAGGGGCTTCAATTAAGGTAACAAATCCTTCTGGGTATGAACTTGATGCTTCCGACTTGTTTAATGGGAATGCACGTTTTGAAATTGAGCCTCTACCGTTAAGTAATGATGCCTATACATTTGAAGTAAATGTTCCAGGACATTTTATTACAAAATTAGATAAAGCATTTGGGTTTGAATACAAAGGGACATTATACGGTAAATCAGAAACAATCGGCATAAGTTTAGTAGGCGGGGATGTAAACCAAGACCATGTAATCGACATCCATGACGCTATTGCGATCCAGGAAGCCTGGGGTACTGATGACCGTGCGGCAGATATCAATTTTGACACAGTAGTGAATGAAAAAGACTTGAGATTTGTGGAGAAGAACTATTTGCAGCAAAACGAAGACGCAACGAATCCACCAGCACCTACCGATTCTTGGAATGGAAAGACATTGGAATCCATAAAAAAAGAATTAGGACTTTAATCCATTTACCTTATTGTAAGTTGGTAGGGGGTGTACGAAATGAAGAAGTTATCATATGCACTGCCTGAAGTAAACACCTGATAAATCCTAAAAGGAATGACCTCTTTCTGAAGAGATCATTCCTTTTTTCTCTCAAATGATTCCCCGGTCATCACATTCATAAATCGTGCGAAGAACATCTCATACTCGAACGAAAAGGCAATCCGATGCTTTTTGGCTGTTTCTTCAAACTGAATATACGGTCTGATATCAGCAATGCTTTGTCCACGGTGGATGCCGGTGCTTGAAGTCACTACATGAACGGGTAGATTTCGAAACGTGAACATGTCATCATTGACTGCCGACATGAGGGTGATAGCATCATGTACCGGGCTACCTTTAATCAATGGATTTCTCTTCTTATAAAAACCATAGTAATAGTCCAACAGGGGCTTAACAAGCTTCGATCGACCTTTATACTCGATGTAATCAACCATTTCAGGGGTTACAATGGCATGGTCAGTTACGTTTAAAGGGATGATGGTAAGATTTTTCGCATATGTCAAAACAATCTTAACTGCAATCGGATCGGAATGAAAGTTTGCTTCAGATACCGCCGTTACATTTCCGGGTACCCAGAACGCTCCGCCCATAAGATAGATCTTTTTTACTTTGTTCATAAGAGTCTGGTATAAGATGAACATATTCGCAAGGGATGTCAACCTTCCGACATTTACAATGATCAGTTCATCCCCATATTTCTCTATCAATCTTATAATCTCAAAGAAATTTTCAATAATTCCTTCATAAAGACCAGGCTTAATTGGTCCAAGTCCATATTCTCCATGTATTTCAGGATAGAATTTAGGCTGTTCTGCAGTCATCGGAACCTCTGCTCCGCCAATAATCGGAATCTGATCTATAAGGTTCAACTGGTTCATAAGGTAGTGAACACTTGCCACAGCACGGGATCTTGGCACATTTCCATAATCAGCAACAACCCCGACCAGTTCAATCTCTTCGCTCAAATAAGAATAGATCAAGGCGATGGTATCGTCGATCCCTATATCCGCAAATAACAATACCTTCTGCATGTCTCACTCACCACCTCTGCAATATTCATTACTAGTATATGGAAAACAGTATTATGATTATGTATAAAGGTACCCCTCCCAAAGAACCAAAAACTTTTTTAAAACAGGTTGAACTTTACGTTAACGTCAATGGTAAACTTGAAGTATCAAAATTTTCTAACAAAGAGATGATTACTATGACATACACGATAACTCAGCTGGCAAAGGAATTTAACGTAACGACACGCACGATAAGGTATTATGAGGAGCTAAATCTGTTGCAACCTTCAAGGAGCGAGTCAGGAAGGAGAATCTATTCGAAGAGTGATATCACGAAATTGAAATTGATATTCAGGGGAAAACGATTCGGCTTCACCTTGGATGAAATCAAAGAAATGATCCAATTATTTGATCAGGACCGAACCGGAAGGAAGCAGTTAGAACGCACGATTGAATATGGAAACAAACGAATCGAGGAGGTGACAACGTTTATTGAAGAGCTTGAAGCCATGAGAACCGAGATGGAAGAACTTAGGGATGAGTTTGCCATAAAATTAAATGCGACAGGGGAAACATCAGATTGAATTTTTCACGATTATTTTTACGAAATTCGACGGGGAAGGTTATGCTACAAGCATTGCGCGATGAAATACAGGAGGTGAAATCATGAAAAAAATTGAAAACTTCTATCGGGAGGATCCTCATTTCAAGGAACTCATGAAGCATTATCTGAACAAAGATTTCCTCGAATGGGCTGATCCAGAGCTGGACGAATTCGGTGAATTATGTGCGGGGGAAATTGATGAACGGGCCATGCACACCGACCGTGAAGGGCAGCCAAGACTGATCAAATACAATCGATTGGGAGAAGAAATTTCTGAAATCTGGGTGAATGAAGGATATAAGAAAACGGTGCAACAAACGTATAACAAGGGAATAGTAGGTTATATCCATAAGGACATTCCTGCACTCGGGCATAAAGGAAACTATGTATATTCTTATGCACAAGGCTATCTATTATCACAAACAGAGCCTGGTTTCTATTGTCCTGTGACCCTTTCCATGGCTACTGCCCTGCTCCTTGAAAAATACGCATCCGATCAGGTGAAAAAGAGATTCCTGCCTCATGTCCTTTCAACAGGTGAAGTTGAATTATACGAGGGGGCTACATTCTTAACCGAACGTCAAGGGGGTTCCGATGTCGGTGCCAACGATACAAAAGCCGTCAAACATGGTGGGGATACTTATAAGCTTTTTGGTGAAAAATATTTTGCATCCAACTCTGGGATGTGCGGAGTGACCATGGTGCTTGCCCGTATCGATGGTGCTGGCGATGGAACGAAAGGACTCAGTCTGTTTGCGGTTCCTTGGAGGAACGATGATGGTTCACTAAATGGCATTCACATTAGAAGGTTGAAAGATAAACTGGGTGTCCGGGCGGTCCCATCAGCAGAAGTGGAATTCGATGGAGCTGAAGCCTATCTTGTAGGAGAACCGAATCGCGGCATTTATTATATGATGGAGGCATTGAACCTTTCCCGCGTCTGCAATGCCGTTGCCTCGATTGGAATCATGAGAAGAGCCTATCTAGAAGCAAGAAATTATGCATTCTACCGTGAAGCATTCGGTCAGCCATTGACCCAATATCCGATGATCAAAGAATCATTGTCTCGTCTTGCAGCCAAGCAGGAGGTAGAAACGAGTGCAGTATTTCGTCTCGTTCATTTGTTTGATCGCGTTGTATCAGAAGATATCCCGACGACAGAAGAAGAGTCAGTCCTAAACAGATTACTTATTGCGATTTTGAAAAAGGAATCAGCTGAACAAGCGATTCATTTCTCCCACGAAGCCATTGAAATGCACGGAGGAAATGGCTACATCGAAGATTTTGTATTGCCTCGCTTACTTAGGGATGCCCAGGTATTGACGGTGTGGGAAGGAACAGCGAATATTTTGGGACTTGAAGTATTAAGGTTAATGAATAAACATCGCGCTCATGAATACTTTTTGGTGAAAATGAAAGAAGAGTTATCCAATTTGCCGGAAGAGCTTCTGTTGTTTAGCACCCCAGTTACAGAAGGGATAGCAAAACTAGAACAATTATTGGAAAAAGTAGCAGTAGGGGACGTCGACATGCAAACGTATCATTCAAAACGAATCGCTGAGTTAATGGCCAATATATTCGAAAGTGTCATCGCACTTAAGGATGCACATACTATGGGTGGAGATAGGAAGCGAATGGTAGCTGAAGTGTTTATCGAGCATACATGGAACCAAACCGAATGGATTGATGAAGAGATGAAATCAGTTCGATATTTTGACGATATTGTTAGTGTAAATATACGAGTGTAAAAATAATTGGCCCCTAAGCTCGAAAGAGTTCAGGGGCTTGTATTATTTTTCGCAACAGCAAGGACAATCACATTCTTTTTTCGTCTTACACTTACAGCGTTCACATGAACACTCTTTTTTCACCAAGAAAAGCACCCCCGGTATGACTTTTGTTAATAATCATCGTAACCAAAACTTTAATTTTAATACATTGAGGTTGGGATTAGTGAATGTTCTTATATCATACTTTTTTAGAACATCTGTTAATCGCGATTTCTGATATTGACTGAATAACACGCAAAGAAAAAATTAACCAAAAATATTTTATTATAATAATGTTATGGTAACTAACCAATCCGACAGAAATTGAGTTATTAACAAATAATACAAAATAATATCCATTTGTTTACATATGAAATAAAATAAGGTAATATATGTAATTGCAGGATCTCATTAAAAGGGGAGGAAATGATGATGAAAAAATTATTGGTACCATTTTTCTTGTTATCTATGAGTTTATTTATTGCTGCCTGCAACAGTGAAGGCAGTACCGAAGAAAAAGACACAGAAACGAACACTGAAGCAACAGAGAAAGAAGCAAAGTCAGATGAGATGGAAATGAAAAGCGCTCTATTAGACTATCAAATGGAGATTATCAACACGGTAAATGCGAATGATTCGGCTATTTATGCATTTGAAGAAGCTAAAGCAAAGGAAGAAGATAAACCATCTGATGAAGAAATTGCAAAACTGAAAACTGATGCAGAAGCAGCCGCTAAATCTGTAGCAGAAGACGTTCATGCTCTTGAAGTTCCTGCCGCACTTGATTCTAAAAAAGAAGAAATCCAAGGAGCGTTAGATGACCTTGCTAAATCGTATGAAACCAGAGCAGCCAATCTTTCAGATGAAGCGAATGCCGAATACACAGAATCTGAGGAACAATTCGCTGCATTCGAAGAAAAAATGGCCGCTATCTATGAAGAAGCAGGCTTAACAAAACCTAGTTTTTCAGCTGATATTGTAGATTAAAACCGAAAGATTCATAGGAATCAACAATTCCAAAACCAAATAGGACTGCACTCGCAGTCCTATTTTTTTATGGGTTCATAAAAGTTTACTCAACAAAACATTTTTAACCTCTTCATAATAAGATAGCTGAACTAAAGAAGGTTGCTATAGACCCACATGAATACGGCTTGATATGATAAGCACAATTAAAGTGTGGAGGATTTAACTAGTGGATCAAGAAAAATATAAGCAGTTAAAATTGGGTGAACGCGGAGCTATCATCAGTATCCTTGCATACATCGTATTATCAATAATAAAATTCATCATTGGCACCACAGCCAATTCAGAAGCATTGCAGGCAGACGGCTTGAACAATGCGACAGATATTGTGGCTTCTGTTGCTGTTCTTATTGGACTGAAATATTCAAGAAAGCCTGCAGATCAGGATCATCCATATGGTCATTGGAAAGCAGAGAGCGTTGCCTCTCTAATTGCTTCATTCATCATGATGATTGTAGGGCTGCAAGTACTATATAATGCCATACAGTCTGTATTTGACGGGAAAACTCAATCGCCCGATCTTCTTTCGGCATGGACAGGGGTGGGTGCAGCTATCGTCATGTACCTGGTTTATCGCTATAACAAAAGATTGGCTGAAAAAATAAACAGCCAATCCCTTATGGCTGCTGCAAAGGATAATCTTTCAGACGCATGGGTGAGTATCGGAACAGTAGTCGGAATTCTTGGAGCTCAATTCTACCTTCCTTGGTTAGACCCTCTGACGGCCGTTTTTGTAGGCCTTTTAATTTGTAAAACCGCATGGAATATTTTCCGGGAAGCTTCACACTATTTAACAGACGGGTTTGATGAACAATTGATTGAAACTTACGAAGTGACTATTCAAACCATCCCAGGTGTAAAAGGGGTTAAGGATATACGGGCGAGAAACTACGGGAGCAATACTGTCGTGGATGTGGTTATTTTAGTAAGGTCAACACTTGATATTAAACAGGCACATGATATTTCAAGTGTTGTAGAGAAAGAATTGATGCAGAAGCATGAAGTGTACGATGTGCATGTCCATGTAGAGCCTAATTAAAAGGTAGAAGGAATTGAGGCTCGGACAAAGTGTTTTAGTCTAAGTAAGACCCGAACAAATCTGCTTCCTACAGGACAGATTTATTCGGGTTTATTATTTATTTCGGTACATTTGATTTTAGCTGTGTCCAGCGGTTGATTGGAGTGCAAGACGAAGACTCCTGCGGGAAAAGTAGCTTATGTGAGACCCCGCAGGCTTGCCGAGGAGGCTCACGGGCTACCCGCGGAAAGCGTAGTCTTGCACGGAAATCGTTAGCGGTATTAAGACCCTACACTTCTATTGTTCGTTGTTATATCGTGGCATTTAGTTTTGTCCCAGCCTCTGGAAATAAAAACTCCTGAATGAATTAGTAATCACGAACCAGCACTAAAAAAATAGTTGAGTCTGTCCGGCTAAAAATACATTTCCCAAACAGAAAAAACAATTAATTTGAAAATTAGGTAAAACACCTATTGCATAAAATAACCAATTGGTGTTAAAATTCATTCACACGGTAAAAATAATTTTACCGTGTGAATCCATATAACAGGTGATACAAAATGAAACCAATGTTCATCATTAAAGAATATGATCAACTCAAAGCACTCAGCGATCCGTTTCGGGTCAAACTTATGATTCGATTAGTTGAAAAACCCTATACCGGTCAACAGTTATCTGAAATATTCGATCTCTCAAGAGCTCGCATTCATTATCATTTAAAAGAATTAGAGAAACTCGGTTTGATCGAAATTGTTAAAACTGAAGAAAAGAATGGCATCGTCCAAAAATTTTATCAATCTGTTGCAAGTGGTTTTTATCCGGATTCAAGCATGCTTCCACATAAAGAAGAAATTACCGAGACGAAGAGGCATATGATGTATGGAATGCTTGACAGGACAATGGCAAGAGTATTATCAGCACCACCAGAAGCCTTTGATCAAGCAGGTCCCGAAGATCCGACTGAATGGAATATTCTTGCCACTTCCTTAGAATTAAAAGTGACAGAAGAACAATTTAAGTCTTTTATTGATGGATATTTCAAGCTTATAAAAGAATATCAAGACATAGCAAAAGATAATCAATCGAATCCAGAAGCCAACCATTACTATCTTACAGCTTATGGTTTCCAAGTTAATGAATCTGAGTTTGAAAATAGAGTAATGAAAGAAGAAAAAGACCGTTAATGGTTTTTTTTAGACAAACGGTAAAATTTATTTTACTGTTCAGGAATATTTTTTGGATAGACGGTTAAAAAAAATTTACAGTCTGAAGGAGAAATTAGAATGAAAGAATTATTAATGAAAAACCGTAATTTTGTCTCATTGTTCTTTGGGAGATTGGTGACGAATATGGGGGATAGTATCTATTACGTGGCTGCCATGTGGCTAGTTTATGAGCTGGGAGGAAGTGCCTTTTACACAGGGTTAGCCGGATTCCTTACATTATTACCAGGAACATTACAGTTTCTCGTGGGTCCCCTGGTTGATAAATGGCCGATTCAGAAAATGCTGATCAGAACCCAAATCATTCAAGCAATCCTGGTTATGTTTATCCCATTGGCACATTTTATGGGGTTCTTAACTGTTTCATTCATCCTCATCCTCATGCCGATCATTTCTGCTCTTAATCAATTCACCTACCCTGGTCAGGCGGCCATCCTACCAAGAATCGTCAGAAAAGATCAACTTGTCAAAAGTAATTCCCTGTTTTCCTTTGCCTTTCAGGGGGTCGACCTTGCCTTCAATGCCCTTGCCGGAATCCTTATCACCTTGGTTGGTGCCATCACCCTTTATATGGTCGACGTTGTCACATTTATTGCAGCAGCCATTTTGTTCAGTCTTCTCAAAATGAAATCCGTAACAAAATCAAAAGAAAAACAAACTGTAGGCGTAGCCTTTGCGGAATACAAGAAAGATCTAATTGAAGGTTTTACAATCGTATTCAAATCCCATCTTGCAAAATTTTTATTGGGATCAATCGTAGCAAACTTTGCCATAGGGTCCGTCTATGCCATTTTGCCGGCATTTGCCGATGACAGAGGTGGGTCTGAACTATATGGTCTTTATTTAGCAGCCATTTCAGGAGGTGCCTTAATCGGAGCAATTGGGGCATCCTGGTTTGAGCGCTATCCGTTAGGAAAGCTTACGATTGTATTGTTTTTCTTGGGTGGAACTACTTGGATGATTTCAGGTTTTATTCCTATGAATAGCTTAAGCATTATATTATTCGGATTATCATGGATTCCAATCGGGGCCACCAATGTCATCATGGGGGCCGCTCTTCAATCAATCGTTCCACAGCATCTGCTCGGTAGAATTTTCTCTGTCACATCATCCCTGGGGGCTATGGCGATGCCGTTCGGATCCCTTATTGGCGGCTACCTTGCTGAAATATTCAGTAGCACGTCTGTATACATCGGTAGTGCTGGTGGGATTTTATTTATCTCCCTCGTATGGATCTTAAACAAAACCTTACGTTCCCTTCCACACACCTCAAAGCTTAATCCAGAGGAAGTAGGCTTGGCAGATGAGAGTGCAACGGTTCCATCTTAATAAAAGAAACATCCCTCCACAAAGAATTCCTATGGGGAGGGATGTTTTTATATGATAAAATACTTTCCTGTCACGTGAATGTAATGGATGATAATGGTAAACTAGAAGAATAGTATATTCAATGTTTATTCACATTGCATTCAGAGATGCCCTTGAAATCTTTTAACAAATGGGGTTTTGGGGGAGTGTTAAGATTTCACCTCTGGACAAGGACCTTTTTTATCTGAGTTGGAAAAACGCTGTTTCCATATGATCATTCAAAGTTCACCTGAAATAATTCTAAATAATCCGAAACTTAATCCGGCTGAAAATCGTATACAATAGCAAGAGGTGATGAACATGGCAGGAATATTATTCATTGTTCTAATCCCGATCGTCTCCATATTGATTGCTTTAAATCTTACCCGTTCATCAAGAAGAGGTGACAGAAGTGGGGATGGGGGCTATTATGGTCCTTATGATGGAGGCCATGATTCAGCAGGCAGCTGCGACACCGGATTTGGCGGTGGGGATTGTGGAGGCGGTGGTGGAGGAGGCGATTAAATTGCTTCCTTCTGTTTTTTGCTCCTAACGACAAATGCAATACTTAGGAGATGACCACCAATGATGAAGCAGAGGATATCTATTACAAACTAGACGATTCCATTCGATTATTAAACCCTTCCCCAAAGCATGGAGGAAAATCGTAATAGCGCTGGGGCCATTTTCAAGAAGCAAACCAGGGGTGAGGTAAAGTCGATCCCCGAAACCACTCCTCTACTGCATTGGGACCGTCCTGAGACTGTAGTAAGGGAAATCAGGAACCGCTGGAAATAGTTTAAAAAGGGGAGGCACTCATTCAATGATTCTATTACAACCAATGAAAGACCATGAATATACTCTTTGGATTCAAGATTCTATTAAAGAATACGCAGAAGAAAAGACGAAAGCCGGTAACTTCCAGAAGGAAACTTCATTGGAACAGGCTGAAAACGAATTTAATCAATTACTGCCGGATGGACTGGAGTCTAAGGATCATTATTTGTTTACTTTAATTGATGGTGACAATCAGGAAGACGTAGGGACTTTATGGATTAACGTACAGGAGGACGGTAAAGAAGCATTCATTTATGATATTAAGATTCATGAAAGCAAAAGAGGAAGGGGATATGGTAAAGAAGCCTTAAAGTCCCTGGACTCACTTGCAAGGGAAAAAGGTATTTTGAAAATAGCGCTCCATGTATTTGGTCATAATAAAGTAGCTCTTTCCTTGTACCAGAATTCAGGGTTCAAAGTGACCAATGTCTTGATGTCAAAGTCTCTTTAAGTTTGAACAAAGGGCACCACTCCAATCCGGTGTCTTTTTCTATGTAAAGGAGGCCATGCAACTTGACTGCATCAAGTGAAACATTCAGTTATGAAGACAGTTATTTTTTTATTGGAAATACCGGAATACTAATCATTGGAATGGTTGTACTAATCCTGGTAATCGTATTCATTTCCTTATTCTTAATGAAAAGAAAGTAGGAGCGTCATGAGAAACGTAGCATATGCGCATATAGACGATTTAGCATCTCTTATACAAATTGATTGTCAAGTGATCGGAAGCGAAAGCAGACAGGAGCAAATCAAGGAAGCAATACTGGAAAAGAGATGTTTAGTTGTTAGAAATGGAAAGACTGCTGCCGGGTTTCTTATATTTAACACCCACTTTTTCGATAACACTTTCGTCTCTCTCATCATTGTTTCACCGGAGGAAAGAAGAAAGGGGAATGCCTCTTTACTATTGAAGCATGTTGAAAAAATTGCGCGGACAGATAAAATTTTCTCGTCTACTAATCAATCAAACCGGCAGATGCAGAGAATATTTGAAGTTAACGGCTATTCACAAAGTGGGATGATTGAAAACCTGGACCCTGGGGACCCGGAGATTGTTTATTATAAACAAAGGAAATAGGAGGTCATGGAGTGGTTATCATTTTAGCCATTTTTCTATTAATCTATTCATTTGATTTCACGAAATTCAGAAAGCAAAATCAAACCATGATTGAGCAGAATGAAAGAATTATTGAACTTCTCGAGGAAATTAAAGAGAAATGATACTTATTCGAAGAAGGCTCACCATTATGAGCCTTCTTCTTCAGCTTTGGTCAATTGTAATATAGTCCTCATCCAAGCTTTCCACACCCTGATCGAATGTCAGCTTGGTCTTGAAGAGGTAGCGAACGCCGTTTTCTTCAGAGTAAGGGAGAGTTTCTGGAATTCGATACGTAAAGGAGAGTTTGTTACACTCCTCTGCTTGAATAATGTCTGATTTTAGTACAGTGGTAGAATCAATGATTTTCTCTTCTTTACCGTTATTATCAAGCATCACCAAATCACATTCGACCCGCCTCAGCTTTTGTTCGATGACTCCACCTTCCAGAAAGAAGTACCCATGCAGGAGTTCTCCTTGCTTAAAAGAGGTTTTCGGTAAAACGAGATCGATTTTTGCAGAGCCTATACCCAGTAACGACATATATTTACGTAGTATCATTATGCATTCTCCTTTTCTGTAGAGGTATATCTTTGATCTATTTTTTCTTCGATTTTTTTCATCTCATTTTTATCATTCAGAATTTCAGTTTTATTTTGTTCAATTAATAGGGAAAGGTTATTTTTCAATTTTTTCATTGTCCATTACTTCCTTTCAAAGTGAAGTGATATAGAAAAAGACCGTTACCGAAATTGGTAAAGGTCTTTTTTGGACATATATAAACCTTCACCAACTGGTAAAGGTCTCGCTAACAACATGGTTGTCAATAAAGCCGAGAGTGATACACTCTGTAATGACGACTTTATTGTTACAGCTACTCCCCTTTAGGAGAATATTAAATTATGAGACTATCATAATCGATGGATGGAGGGTTGTCAATGAATTTGGATATCGGGGTGAAGTGGAGGGATTTTATATCCCGTTACCTAGTCAATGTTTTCATTCAATTCATCATACCACTTCTTGGTTTCTCCAGGGTTTTCACCATTCAAAAAGATATGTTGATCATTCACCCTTATATAAATATAAGGAGCTTCCTTGTGTATAAATAACAAGCTTCTCCCATAACCTTTCACTTTAAATTGTCCTTTAGCCATGGTGGAAAGACCGAATCCGTTGACTTTCCAGGTAACTTCAGGCATATCTTGTATAAACTCAACCGTTTCAACCTCTTCAAGCTGCCACGCTTCTCCATACAAACCAGTGACCTCAAATTCCTCATCCTTAACGATCAAATCATATTTTTCATACCCGAGATAAGTGAGAACACTCACAAATCCTAAAACAACCACAAACAAAGTAGAACTAATCCAGAAACTTCTCTTCCTTTTGCCTGAAACCTCAAATTTGGATAGATATACTAACCCCCCCATTAAGAAGACAAGCATAAAACCAAATTGAACTTCTATTACAAATGGAAAAGAGGTGAAAGCAAGGGGAAGAAGGATAAGCATTCCGACCGCAGTATAAATCAATAAAGACCCGGTCCTTTTGGGATAGCCATTTTTAATCAACTCTTCTTGTTCTGTCCTACTCCGCGTCACAAAACCCGAAATCAGCCAATAATTTTTTTGGGCTCGGATCGCCCAACCTAATAATGAAAAAAGAATAATAACCATTAGTTGAATCCCAATCAGGATTCCCATTCACGTTCCTCCACTCAGTTTATCGTTAGTATATTTACGATTTTATATTGATATGGTTTCAATTATTCGGTGTTATTCGGACGATAAATCAAGTATTGACGAATAAACTCATTTTCGATTAACCAATTCCGTGCATATTAAATGCTTAACTTAACGCTGGATGCAGGAATCGAGATGGAAAATAGAGAACTATGTGGTTAGAATAAAATGAGAGCATCAGAAAGGGGCAGTCGAATGTATGAATTGAAAACAAGACAAAATGACAGCAGTGTGATCGAATTTATCGAAGCAGTAGAGAACCCTAAAAAACGCGAGGATGCCTATAATTTGCTGGATATTTTCACAGAGACGACGGGGTTTGAAGCAAAAATGTGGGGACCAAGCATTATCGGGTTCGGTTCTTATCATTACAAATATAAAACAGGACACGAAGGGGATGCTCCGTTAGTCGGATTTTCACCGAGGAAAGCGAAAATAAGTCTATATTTCGCCCCTGGGGATCCAGAGAGGGAAAAGGTATTGAATTCATTCGGTAAACATACAACAGGTAAATCTTGCGTGTACATAAACAAAGTAGCAGACATCGACCAAGCAGTATTGAAACAATTGATTAACCAATCGGTGAGGTTTCTACAAAAAACGTACCCAAATCCATAAACAGGATAATCAGGAGGAATTAGTCTAAATACCATGACTAATTCCTTATTTTTTATAGGTTGAAGCTTTATATTTGATATTAAAGAAAATATCCTATAATATTAATCTCGAATTAAAACTATTTCAGTTCGAGGCAATAACGGTAATGTCATTGAACTGGATGATGAATTCACAATCAGAAAGGGACGATTCAACATGACAAAGGTTTTATACATTACAGCACATCCGCATGATGATACACAATCCTACAGCATGGCAGTAGGAAAAGCATTTATTGACACATATAAACAAGCAAATCCGACGCATGAAATTGTGAACGTGGACTTGTACAAAGAAAACATTCCTCAAATTGATGCTGACGTGTTCAGTGGTTGGGGGAAACTGCAATCCGGTCAAGGATTTGAAGAGCTTTCTCAAGAAGAACAAGCCAAAGTAGGGCGTCTTGGAGAACTATCCGATCAATTTGTTGACGCAGACAAATATATCTTTGTAACTCCATTCTGGAATTTCTCTTTTCCTCCAGTAATGAAGGCATATATTGACTCTGTATCTGTTGCAGGGAAGGCATTTAAATATACAGAACAGGGACCTGTTGGGCTACTGACGGACAAAAAAGCTCTTCATATTCAAGCTCGTGGAGGTATCTACTCTGAAGGCCCAGCTGCAGCAATGGAAATGGGGCACCGCTACCTTGACGTGATGATGCAATTCTACGGAGTTCCTTCATTCGAAGGCTTATTCGTCGAAGGTCACGCAGCAATGCCTGACAAAGCTGAAGAAATCAAAGCAAATGCGATTGCAAGAGCAAAGGATTTAGCACAAACTTTCTAATTGTAAGAAAGGGTCAACTACGGTTGGCTCTTTTTTAATTATGTAAAAATGATACTATTTTCACTTTAAATTCGTATGAGAGCATACATAAGGGAGAATAGAGGTTCTTCTCAAAAGCTAAAAAAAGAGAGACCCTCCATAATGATAGAGGGTCTCTTAGCTTTATCTCTTTATAAACATTTGCGTCCAATAATGACCGTACGATCCACCCTTCACATAACCCACTCCGATTTCTGTATAAGTTGGAGAAAGGATATTTTTTCTGTGTCCTTCGCTGTTCATCCATGCTTCAACTACTTCGGCAGGTGTTCTTTGCCCAGCGGCAATGTTTTCACCTGCTGCTTGATAGGAAATTCCGAAATCCTTCATCATTTGGAAAGGAGATCCGTATGTTGGGGATGTGTGGCTGAAATAGTTCTTCGCAATCATGTCTTCTGACTTATAACGTGCCACACGTGATAATTCCCAATTTTCCTTCAGTGGTGGTAAACCGACTTTTGATCGTTCCTGGTTTACTAGTTTCACCACCTCGTATGTATAGCTTTCAGCGGTACGATTTGCTCCTGGAATGATAAGGCTTTGTCCTGGATAAATCATGTTTGGGTTGCTGACATTCGGGTTTGCCGAGATTAACTCAGATACACCCACCTGATGCTTTACGGCAATCTTCCACATTGTGTCTCCATAGCTCACAGTATACGTACCTGCTGCGGAAACCTGAGAAGCTTGACCAAAACCAATGACAAAAGTGACAGACAACAATAAGATAGATAAAAGTTTTAAAGTTTTCATAGTTCTATTGAAATATAATTCTGTTAATTTTGAAACAGGTAGTTGTTACCACCCTTCTATAAAACCCAATAAATAAGCAAATAGTAAATTTTACTAGAATTTAAAGACGGTGACTATTTAATTAGTTTTTTGATATACTGGAAAAAATTGAAACCTTTTCCTTTATATGATCGTAAAACAAGAAAGGAAAGATAGTAACTCTTCCCACGTTCATTTCAAAGGGGGACTTCATTATGTGGATCAATTTATTCTTCATCGTTATCTTCATCCTCGGAATCGTGTATCTTATTCGGTTTCGATTAAACCTAAAATATGCTGCAGAAAAAGCAGGCAATGCCCAATTTCCAACAAGCCAGGAAGATATGAACAGTATTGTTATACCGAGCGAGTTCAAGGTGATGCAGCCTTTAACAAAGGAAACAAAATCTTATCAGTGGGTGAAATGGGGAACGGTAGGTGTCATTAGCCTGTTAACTGTTTTATTAACGGTTGTATACTGGACCGATATGTTTCATCAATCTATTTTTAGTATCGTCCATCTCTTTTTCATTTTGATCAGCTCCATTAAACACCGCGGGAATTTTTATTTGTTACATGAGGGACTTATACTCAATGGATACTATGTTCAATGGGCCAGGGTGAAAGGGTATAAAGTAGATAAGATCATTAAGTGGCACGAGCTTTACGGCCTCGATGACAAAATCAATCATGGCTATAAATTAGAGGTGAAGTTGAAAAAGAAATGGTTCCAGCCTCAATTTGTAGTGGTTAGAGATCAGGTACAATTGGATCGCATTCTAACATTATTAGAAAAGCATGGAGTGGAGAGCATAAGAGAAGCATCCCACACTCCAGTATCTAAGAATGTATAACGTTACTCATAAACAGAAAGAATACTGACATTTTCCAAGACATTTCCTCGGGTTCCTTCCATTTTCTTCAGCAACCAAAACGTCTCGATTTTCATTTGTGATCAACTTGGCCACTGTAGGAGAGAAATTGTGGATTGTAATCTACGAATAGCCTAATGGCGGCACTCTCTGCGAATAGAATCATATACATACTACTGGCACCGGGACTCATCACAGGACTAGGGTTGCTTCCTCTGATCGAAGACACAAATAGAGTGAACATTAGTAGTAAAGGTAAAACAAAATTAGTTCCTAAGGAGATGACAAGATGACCTGGTTAAATTGGAATGATTTATTAGCACCTTCCAACCCGTATGCTGCAGTGTTCTTTGGAATAATGCTCACCCTCGTGGTTGCATTTAGTATTTGGTATGAAACAAAACAAAAACGAATAGTGTTCATTGCAATCGTAACAGGTGGTTTAACAACCGTTCTTGGGGTAGGTTTGCTTACAATGGTTGGATTCTATTAAAAAGGGTGGTCAATACATATGAAATCACTTTTTTTCGTAATTGTCGGTGCACTTTTAGGATGGGGGATCACAGGTTTTTTCACTAACGGATTTGAAACGGATTATCTTTTTATCCTAATTATTGGCTTGGTTATTGGGTACAGCATAGGTCGAAAAAAAGAAAAAGAAGAAATTAGTGAATCAATGTAAGGGAAGTGTAACTGTATGGAACATCTAGATCTTGGACAATATGATTTATTATTGTTTGACCTCGATGATACTTTGTTTGATCACTCAGAGGCTTTTGAAAATGGATTAGTAGATACGATCCAGCAATTTCATTACTTACAGGAAATCGGCCACTCTGAATTCATCCAAACCTTTACAAAGCATAATCATCTTTTATGGCCGAGGTTTTCATCCAACGAGTTAAATTTTCATGAATTTTCATTAATTAGAATTAAGAACACTCTTAAGGAATTGAACGTCTCAGCGGAGAAGGAAATCTCTCTAAAATTCGTGAAAATATTTTAATCCTCTTACCTTGATCGTATCAAACCTTATCAGGAGTTGAACGAATTCTTGTTTGAATTGAGTTACAGTGTGGGGTTGGGAATTGTCACAAATGGAACCGTGTTTAATGCCTTTGAAAAGGTAGACCGTCTTGGGCTGTCCGGTATATTTCCAGGCTCTTCCGTTATTGTCTCGGAAAAATTAGGGTTCTCGAAGCCAAATATAGAAATTTTCCAATATGCCCTGAATGTTTTCGGGAGTACTGCTAATAGAACCCTCTTTATAGGAGATAATTATTTCACGGATATCTTAGGGGCGAAATCGCTAGGCTTAGATACTTTATGGATAAACAAGTATGAGTATGAGTGTCCACAAAAAGAACAGCCTGACTATATGTTAAGACATTTGATCGGTTTAAAAAATTCAATAAAACAATAAGGAGTCGAATAAGCTTGCTCATTCGACTCCTCGATATTTTTATGACGTTTCGAGCTTCTCTTGAAATTTCATCATCTTACTCTTTGTTTCCTGTACCAATCCTTTTAAGGATTCAGTATCAGGTTCATCTTTTTTTGCTTCTGCAATTAAAGGATACAGGCTTTCTTCTATATTCTTATAATCCTCAGGATACTGTTCCTCGACCAACTTCTCGATTTCATCCCATTTTTCTTCAACCATCATTCCTTGTTCATTCACCTTTTTTGCATCACTTGAAGCATTTGTAAGACTCATATTTAACTCCTCAACGGCTTGAAGAGTATCACTCACACCTGACTTTAGGTCTTCAGCTGCAGGTTGTTCTGAAGCACCATCCCCGGATGTTGTCTCGGATTTAGGTTCATTTGCATCTTTCATTTTATCTGTCTCTTGATTGTCGTCAGAGGCTCCACAACCCGCAAACAGAAAGCTACTTACTAAGATGACAGATAATACATTTATTTTCTTCACAAGATATTCCTCCTTTTGAACTCATTATTCCCAAATAAGGAGTGGAGAAAACGAGGTAATTTGGATTAGATTTCCTATAAACCTGAGAAAAATAAAGTATACTATACTCATTACCACTTAATCGGAGGGAGTTGTAAGTAATGAATGTAAGAAAGCCAGAGGAAAGACTGCCTGCGAATGAAGCAGCTTTGAATTTTGTTCTAGAAAACTTTCCAACCTGTCAGGCAGCACTTCTTGGAGGCAGCGTTGTAAGGGGAGAGGAGACAAGCACATCCGATTTAGATATTGTCATCATTGACGATACTACTTCCTCAGAATTCCGGGAATCACTTATCGCACAGGGCTGGCCAATCGAAGCCTTTGTCCATAACTTAAAAACCATCCGAGACTATTTCCAATCAGACTGTCAACGAGCCCGCCCATCCCTGCCGAGAATGGTCTCAGAAGGAATTCCCATCGTCGATCATCGCATCATCCATACCCTCAAAGAAGAAGCAAATAAACTTTTGAGGGACGGACCTCCAAAATGGACTATTCAGACGATCCATATGAAGAGATATTTCATTACAGATGCATTGGATGATTTTATTGGCTCAACAAATAGAGGGGAAGGTATTTTTATTGCGGGAGCATTAGGGGAATCCCTGCATGAATTTGTACTCAGGACAAATGGTCGCTGGATAGGTGCATCGAAATGGGTTGTTCGATCCCTAAAGGAATATGATCAAGACTTTGCTGATGAATATGTAGAGGCGTTCGAACAGTTTTACCGTAATGGGAATAAACAAGAAATTGTTAGATTAGTAAATTCGGTATTAGAACCACACGGCGGGAGATTATTTGATGGGTTTACATTAGGCAAGAATGAGGGATAAGGATTCAACTAAAAAGCCCTTCTGCTAAGAAGGGCTCATGATTAAACTATCGTTATACTAAAATCTGAAACTCATCATGATCGACACTGTTTACACCATCGTCAAAGACAAGTCGGGTGACGAACTTATAAGAGACTGTGTCACTACTTGGAGGAAATGAATCTGAAAGTCTGCACGAAAAGTGAATGGTGCGTTGTTCGTTTGCTTTCATCGTTGATGAGCTTAATATGGTATTGTGATGAAGGACAGATGAGTGATCACGATTCTGATCATACTGCAAAAGGTCTGTTTCAATTCTTTTCAATTTCTGCTCAACACGTCCGCCAGTTAGTTCATATTCTCCTTTGATCACGTCCCCCGGGCGAAACTCTTTCTTATTTAATACCAAATCAATCTTTGTTGCACCTATACCGAACCTGCACATCAATTTACTGAACATAACTGTCATTCAACCTCTCATTCATCTAGTTACCAATTCTACGCAATTAGGAGAGCTTTGGTTTCACTTTTCTTCACCTTTTCTACGACTATATTCTAAAAGAAAAGAAGCCCTCTTGTCTATAATCCTTCTTCGACATATTTCGCGAATTTTTATAAGTATTATAGTATTTCCCAGCATCCATTCCCCACACTTTTCTCCAGAAAATGAATCATACCCCTAATGAGTATATAAATTGGAATTTGTTCCATAAAGAGGTAGAAATATAGTCTGAATTTCTATAAAATAGGACTAGAACATTATCATATTTTGGTAAAATACTAGCTTAAGAAGGGGTCATTCAATTGAAGGAAAAGAAGAAAAAGAAAAAAACCCATGTGCCATTGAGAATGAATCTACTGTTTATTTCGGTCTTTTTTCTATTTTCACTTCTGATTCTTCGTCTTGGGATTGTGCAAATCGTGCAGGGGAACCATTATGAAGCAGAAGTGGCGAGAACGGAAAATGTGAAATCCCATAATGGTACACCACCTAGGGGGAAAGTCTATGATCGGTATCGGAATGTAATCGTGGACAATGTACCTTTAAACGCAATCACCTATACCAGAACACAAACGACGAAGCCCGAGGATATGCTGAAAGTAGCAAGAAATCTGGCAGAGTTAATCGAAATGAAAACAGACAAAATCACTGATCGGGATCGGCAGGATTTCTGGCTTCTGAGTCATCCAGATAAAGCAGAAAAACTTGTTTCAGAAGATGAATTGAAGAAACTGGAAGACGATGAAGATCTTACAAAAGATGATGTGAATAAAAAGGTATACGAAATGCAGCTGGAACGGATCACCGAAAAGGATATCAAATCTTTCACCAAACAAGAAGAGGAAGTCCTGGCCATATTCCGCGAGTTCAATACCGGCTATGCCCTCACTCCTCAAATCATCAAAAATAAAGATGTCTCCATGGAAGAAATGGCGAGAGTCAGTGAACGCCTGTCAGAATTGCCTGGCGTGAATGTTACCACGGACTGGGAAAGAAAATATGTGAATGATAGCACGTTGAGAACGATTCTAGGAAGAGTCTCGACATCGCAACAGGGGCTGCCAAGTGAGCTTGTCAATGAATACAAAGCTCAGGGATATGCACTTAACGACCGTGTTGGAACCAGTTATTTCGAATCACAGTATGAAAACGTCCTAAAAGGTCAGAAGGAAGAAATCGAATATATCACGAAAAATGGAAGCGTCCTTGATACACAACTCGTCAGCGAAGGGCATAGTGGAAAAGACGTAGTATTAACCATCGATCTTCAGTTGCAGAAAGAGATTGAAAAAATCGTTGAAGAAGAGCTAAGCAAACAGGCCTCCCAATACTGGGAGTCTCCATTCCTGGATCGTGCTTTTGTTGTCATGATGGATCCACACACTGGGGAAATCCTTTCCATGGTTGGAAAGAAATATGGCAAAAATGCTGATGGCAAGACGGAGATGCAGGATTATGCTCTAGGGACTTTCACTTCGGAATATGGGGTGGGCTCTGCTGTTAAGGGTGCTACTGTGTTGACGGGGTATATGACTGGAGCGTTGAATGTTGGGGAAGTACTTTATGATGAGCCGATTAAAATAAAGGGAACGAAAGTCAAGAAATCGTGGTTTAGTGGTTCAAGATACTTGAGTGATATCGGTGCTCTAGAAATTTCATCCAACGTTTATATGTTTAAGACGGCATTTAAAATAGCTGATGCCACTTATCGTCGTGATCAACCAATGAATATAAATCCAGAAGCATTTGATATTATGAGAAATTACTACAGCCAGTTTGGTTTGGGTGTTAAAACAGGAATTGACCTTCCAGGAGAAGTTGAAGGATTAAGAGGGACAGAGAGAATTCCAGGTAAACTCATGGACTTTGCCATTGGTCAGTACGATTTGTACACGCCCATGCAGCTGGTTCAATACGCTTCCACCATTGCAAATGGCGGCTACCGGATGCAGCCTCATATCATGAAGCAAATCCGCGAACCCAGTCGGGAAAGAGGGAAAGTAGGGCCTCTTCTCTATGAAAACCAATCTAAAGTTTTAAACAGGATAGATGCAACGGAAAGAGAGATACAGCAGGTCCAAAGAGGGTTTTATCAAGTCACTCACGGAAGTAATGGTACTGCGACTAACTTTAGAAATGCAGCTTATGACGCTGCAGCAAAATCAGGAACGGCAGAAGCATTCTATTATAGCCCGGAAGAAAAAAGACAATACGAAACATTCAATACCACATTAATCGGCTATGCCCCATACAACAACCCGGAAGTAGCCTTTTCAGTCGTATTACCATATTCACACCAGAACAAAGATCCATACGTAAATAAAACCATCGCCAAACGGGCAATGGACAAATACTTCGAGCTGAAAAAGCAATACGAAAAAGACGGATACTTCGACTCATCAACAGAAGAAGAAGTCCGTAATGCTGATCAGCTTGAAGAAACGGAAGAACAAGAAACAGAAGCGGAATAAATAAAAGCGCAACCCTTTGCAGAAAAGGGTTGCGTTTTTAATTTTATATCAAATGATAGTCCTCTCTAACCTACGTTCTAAAACTCCTCCAATCTGCATAACTTGAAGGGCGATTATGAAGCAATCACTCAAAAGGTCATTTCACGCTAAGGGACTATTTCCTTATTTCCGTATATTAGATTGACGATGAGAATCATTTTCATTTAAACTTTGTAATTGAAAACGATTCTCACTAAAAAAAGGAGGAGCACAGATGACCACTCTGTCCTCACATCAGCGAATTTTTATAAAAGAGACCGATGTGCAAAAAATACTCAAAGAAAAGTTACCAATTTCTCAAAAACGCATTCTTCACAAACTGGTTCAAGCGATCGTTCGAGAAAAGGTAATCGACTACACGGAGGAAACGTCAACCAATGACGTAAAATTACTATACATAAAACCCTCACACAACATAATAATCAAGGTTCCCATAAAGCATACCTATGCACTTGGACACATGGATATTGAAGATCCCATTACTATAGAAAAAGAAAACACTGTCCATTCAATCAATACTCCTTCTCAGTTAATAGAGGAATTGATCGAGGGACGGACCTCTGAATCTGGTAATCTGAAGCAACTTAAAATCGAACTGGAAAACAGTGTCACGAATGATGCTTTAGCTTTAACTGCTGAGAAGTTGAGACGGGGAGGGAGCATAGCAGTGAGTACCCTTAGGTATTTACAGCAAGGACAATCTTCAAACGCATCATTCAGTCCATTGACGTTTTTAGAACAAATGGTCATAGAAGGGCATACCCTCCACCCTTGTTCAAAGACAAGACTTGGTTTATCGAAAAATGAAGTGATGATGTACGCTCCAGAATGGGGAAATAAGGTGGATATCATTCCCCTTGCTATCCATAAAAGCATATCGTCATTCTCCAAAATAACCGATGGACCTTCCATGACAGACGTATTATTGAAAGATTATCCATACCTGGAAGAAGCATTCAAGGGGAATATAACCCGACTTCACCTGGTACCCGATGAATACGAGCTCATTCCCGTTCACCCATGGCAATTCGAACACACTGTAAAAAAACATTACAGAACAGAATTGAAACAGAAATTGCTGATCCCGATCGACACAGCGATTCCCTATCAGCCACTGATTTCGTTCCGATCATTAGCGCCAAATAATCGGACACATCATCACATTAAAACAGCACTCAATGTTCAAATGACGAGTGCCAAAAGAATCGTTTCACCGACATCCGTCAGGAACGGACCTGTTATATCAGAAATGTTGGATACCATCTCCAAACACGACTTGGAGATAAGGAATAAAATTAACTTTCTATCTGAAAGCAGTGGAGGGCATTACCAATCCCTTCAAAAGGGAGCGTCGCTAAATTTAGAAAAAAACCTATCTGCTCTAATAAGAGAAAATCCAGAAAAGAATCTAACGAACGAGGAAATTGCTGTTCCAGGAGCCTCACTCATAAACACCTCGCCAGTAACCGGGAAGGTGTTGGTTGTGGAACTTATTGAAGAATGGTCAAAGAGACAAAGGATTTCTACAGAGAATGCAGCTGCTCGCTTCATTCAAAAATACGCAAGTACTTTGACCCCTGGTCTCATAAGCTTGATCGTAAAGTATGGAATCAGTCTGGAAGCACATCTCCAAAATGCACTCATTATTTTCGAAAATGGGACTCCGACGAAACTATCGATTCGTGACAATGGAGGCATTCGTATTTTAGAAGATCGGACTCGGACGTTTATCGAAAAAGGGAGAATCAGCAACGAAACCAACTTACTCACGACAGAACCATTAGATCTATATAAAATGTTCTCACATGCCGTCATTCATAATCACTTAGGAGAAATCATCGTGAGAATAACCAAAGAGCTAAAGATTTCTGAAACTCTTCTATGGCAACAGGTTTCTGATGTCATTCAATTCACCATGGATGACTTAAAAAGCCAAGAGCTTCACAAAGAAAATGCAGCTCATTTTGAACAAGAATTATACAGTACAAGAACGTATTTAAAGTCACTGATAAAAATGAGATTATCCGATACGATCACAGAAAATATGTATGTTTCGGCTCCTAATCCATTAATTCAAGGAGGAAAGGAGAATACCATTGAAACTGTATAAAAATCATCCATTAGCAGAAAGTCAGTTTCTAGGCGAAGAAACTCAATGCCTGAACTACCTGAAAGAGAAACAACCCCATTTGGTTGCCTACTATAAAGAGCATCTGGATAAAGGGAGACAGACGATCCTGAACAAGCTTGCCGCCTCTTTATTAAGAGAAGACGTGAACTCACTATACTCTGATTCTGTTCAACTGAAGAAGATAGGTTCAGTTTATGTCACAAGCCTTTTGAAAGTGTATAAAAAGTGGGAGCCCTTTTTGCATCAGCTTCAAACTGTAGAATTAAGGGAGGATCTTTCATATAGAATGAAGTCTTTTGAGGAGTACATGATTCTGTTCCCAATCAGGGATGAACTCGCCTTTCGAAGAGTCACTCTTGAAGGGGATGTTTTATGGATCTCGAGAGATTCCCATGGGAAAGTAAAGACGGCAAGTGAACTGATTTCTCTTTTAGAGCTTTCTGATGAGGGATTTAAACTTAGGCAAGAACTTGATAATGGAACGGCTAATCAATCCCTCGGATATGCCATGAATGCCCAATGGATAGAGAGCCTGAAGAAAGAAATGGGTGAATCCCCTTGCACGTCTTCCCTGGAATATGTTAGAAGGAAGAAACAGGATGACCCCCTCTGGAGCCCGCTTTCATTCTATGAGCAGCTGAGTTTAGAAGGACATCACTTACATCCTGGTTCAAAAACCAAAACGGGCATGTCACCTGAGCATGTAGCCACGTATTCGCCGGAATTTCATCAAACGTTTAAGATTTGCTTTGTCGCTGTTAAGAAAGAATGGGTTGAAATGACGGAAGCCGAGCCCAATATAATAGAAGAAACGTTTTCAGAGATTATGCCATCCTACCATGCATTTATGATAAATAATAAACTCAATCTCAATAACTATCAGCTTTTGCCTATTCACGAATGGCAGTACAAACATGCTTTATATCCACTTTATCAAACAGAAATTAAGAAGGGGATTATCATCCCGATTGAAACTTTATCAGTCGTATGTGAGGCGACTTCATCATTTCGCACTGTCCTGCCTCAGAATAACACCACTCGGTTTGTTAAACTGGCTGTCAATAGTCAGATGACTTCCACTGTAAGATCGATCTCAAGTCAGACTGCCTTAAACAGTACGGTTTTCACGAATATGATGAGTGAAATATTAAATGAAGAAAGAGAGTTGACTTCTTCTTTTCTTCCACTAAATGAAATAGCAGGGTACACATTTAAATCAGAAAGGAATGATCAAAGGAGAAATCTGACCGTCGTCATAAGAGAAAATCGGGAAGAGGATCTGGATGAACAGGAAGTGATGATCACCGGGAGCAGTTTATACGCCATCTCACCTTTTTCCAATCGCACCATTCTGGCTGAACTGTTGGATGAATATTGCGAGCATCAGAAATTATCTAAAGAAAGAGGAGCCAAGTCATTTTTTAAAGACTATTTATCTGTTACTATACCAGGTTTCCTCACCTTCTTGACAAAATATGGAGTTGCGTTGGAAGGTCATTTGCAGAATAGTCTCCCTGTGTTCAAAAACGGTAAACCTGTGCGCTTTTACTTCCGGGATTGGGGAGGTGCAAGAATCTTCAAAAAGAGATTAGATGCTCAACATCTATTTCCGGCCTTTCATCCAGGCAGTATCACGATGACAGACCATATAGAAGAAATGTACTCAAAAGCCCACTACACGATTTTCCAAAGCCACTTTGGGGAGATCATCCGTCTTCTTGTAGAAGCTTCAGGTGTCTATGAAGGTGAGTTCTGGGCGTTGGTAAAAACGGCTTGTGAAAATACATTTACATCACTTTCCCAGACAGTTTCCGGCAATGTAGAAGAAGACAGAGCATTTTTATATCAGAAAGAAGTAAAGCATAAAGCATTAACCAGGATGAGAATGAGCCCTTCAGAAGGATACCTATACAGTCAAGTTGTCAATCCATTAGGAAAAGAAGAGAGCTGAAAGTGAATTCTTTTCCTGTTCAACAACATTTCGCGTTAAAATCACGACCTTTCCGACGCTTCTTGTACGGGAGCTTCTTTGTACGAACGACAGATTGGATGGATCTGACCATCCTCAACTGGATTGTGTACGAATGGACCCATTCAGCAGTAGCGCTAGGAATTGTGAATGCATGCAGGCTGCTGCCCGTTTTCCTTTTTTCCGTATCAGCAGGAGTGGCAGCCGACAAATATAATCGACGAAACTTACTTCTCATCCTATATAGTGGAATCTTTCTATCTACCATTTCAATTGCTGTAATAATTGGGCTACAAGCATCGTTCTACTTATTACTCTTCGCCGTAACAATACGGTCCATTTTCATGAGTTACGAAGTGCCGATTCGTAATGCCCTGTTGTCTGATATCGTTCCTATTGAAATGCTGGGTAGTGCCATTACCATACAAACGACGTGTATCAACGTTGCAAGAATGATTGGTCCAGCGTTTGCAGGTGTTCTCCTAGGGTATTTCACGGCTGGAGATGTGATGATCGGAGTCTCGTTTGGGACACTCCTGGTCATTTTATCATTAATGACCATTCCCGCTCCTCAACGGGTTAAAGGGAAGAGAGAAACGCAAGGGAAGAAATCATTAAGTGAAACCTTCCATTACATAAAAGGGAAACCCGGAATACTGGGTATCATGTTAGTGGCTGTAGCTCCAATGATTTTCGGTTTTCCCTATACGACAATGCTTCCCATTCTATCGAAAGAGTTGATGGGTCTCGGTCCAGCGGGTTTTGGATTGTTACTTTCCATTTCTTCTGCAGGTGCGATCGCAGCTACTGGGATCTTGACATTCCGACAACCGAGGATGGGAGGGCGTTGGCTGATTTTGTCCTCACTTGCCTTCGGAGCAACCTTACTCTTATTTACAGTGATGAGTCGTTATTATTTTATAGCTCTGGGCTTTATGTTCTTAGTGGGATTCGCAAGTCAATATTACAGAACGTTAAGCAGAATTCTTATCCAGGTGAAGGTGGCAGATGAGTTTAGGGGCAGGGTATTGGGCATTGCCCTGATGGACAGGGGCTACATTCCCCTCGGGGCCATCCTGATCGGGTTTATCGCCAGTTCATTTGATGCTTACACGGCCGGACTTTCAATGGGAATCGGAACCATCCTATTCACCATCGTCGTTGTCCGCAGTAATCGAAGTTTATGGAAGGAGTAATCTATGATTTCTAAAACCGTCAGCGCATATCTACCATTACTTCTTAGCAATAGAAAAGAAGATCCCATATGTGCCTATATCTATGACATTTACAAATTAAAGAAACATGTTCAACATCTGAGAGAGTCATTGCCTTCTTACTGTTCCTTATTTTATGCGGTCAAAGCAAATCCCGACATGAAAATCATACAGGCTTTGGAAGGGTACATTGATGGATTCGACACAGCTTCAGAAGGGGAACTCGTCAAGATCCTGGATCACACTGATAAGCCCATTATCTTTGGGGCACCTGCAAAAAAAGATAGTGAACTAGAGTATCTATCCAAGGGAAATCTTCACTGTATGAATATAGAAAGCGAACGGGACATGCATCGGTTGAACCGCTTAGGATCCGTTACAGGAGAAAAGCTTCCTGTCCTCATTCGTGTAAACAGTACCTATCAGGTGGCCAGGAGCTCTCATAAAATGACTGGGGTTCCGACTCAATTCGGAATAGAAGAAGAAAGGATTCCTACTCTATTAAATGAACTGTCAGACTATCCTTACCTTGAAATAAAAGGCTTTCACTTTCATGCGATGAGTAATAATCTCGATGCCCGGGATCACCTGGAATTCATACAATCCTGCCTGAAGAAGATAGTGGAGTGGAAGGCTGTGTTTTCATTACCTTCTGCCACTACATTGAACGCAGGTGGAGGAATTGGAATAAACTACCAAAACCCAGAAGAGCCATTTGATTGGGAAGCCTTCGCGAATGGTTTGCAGCAAATGGAAGCTTTATTTACTCATGAGGGAATCCAGCTGATATTGGAACTTGGCAGATATATGGTAGGTGATTGCGGATACTATGTGGCAGAAGTAATGGATGTTAAGCGAAATCATGGTGAGCATTTTGCACTGATAAGAGGAGGGACTCATCATTTACGATTGCCTGCAGCGTGGAAAATGAGTCATCCCCATACGATTTATCCAGTGGACATATGGTTTGATGAACCACTGCCCAGACCAGAGATAAGGGAAGAACACGTTACCGTTTCCGGTGAGTTATGTACCCCCAATGATGTCCTAATCCGAAAGGGTTACGTAGAAAGATTGAAAGCCGGAGACTTAATCGTATTTTCGATGGCAGGAGCGTATGGATGGACCATCTCTCATCATGATTTCTTATCGCATCCCCATCCTGAATTTCATTACTTGGAAGAGCACCTGGACAAGGTTGATTTTTAAAAAACATGAAACTTTTTCCTATGTTCATCCGTATATATAGAAAAAGATCTTTCAAGGATAGGAGTGAAGCGGATGCTATGGTGGATAATTTTCATTGCCGTTGGATTCGGTATAGTAAGTGGGATTCTCAGACGTAAATTCTCTCAAAATACATTTGAAGCAGGAGATCATAACGAAAGACAACTGCAGGAAGAAGAACGTGTGAAAGCAAGCAGTTGGTTTACCGGGGGGCAATGATAAGAAAATGTCAGGAATAGCTTCCTGGCATTTTTATTTTGACAACCAATACCCACTGGTTGAATGAGCTGAATAGCAAATCAGAAAAAATCCTTTTGATCCCGTTTTTCATGGTAAAATAAGTTAAAACCGTTCAAGTCAGACCCGTGAATTCATTCAGGGGAATGTCTTCAATGGTATACCAAAAGAACAAAGGGGAGAAGACCGTGATCAAATCTGAACAGGACATTTTTGATTTAGTGAGAAATGATTCATAGATGATGAGTATCCTTGAAACCGCACAATCCCTTCATCTGCCCGACTGGTGGATCTGTGCTGGGTTTGTAAGGACGAAGGTGTGGGATACACTGCACGGGTATTCGTATAAAACGGACTTGCCGGATATTGATGTCGTGTATTTTGATGCTTCAAATACAGATGAACATTTCGAAAAGTAGCTGGAATCCAAATTGAAGGAGAAAACACCTGTCGAACCGTGGTCCGTGAAAAACCAGGCCAGGATGCATATTATAAATGAAGAAGCACCCTATAGCTCAGCGATTGATGCTGTATCTCGTTTCTCAGAAACTGCTACCTCCATTGCATTGACATTGAACAAGAATAATGACCTTATTTTAGCAGCACCCTGGGGGATACAAGATTTACTTTCCCTACAAATAAAGCCGACTCCACCTTTTACAGAAAAAGAGGCATTGGCCTCTATATATAAAAAAAGGTTGCTGGAAAAGGATTGGAATACGAAGTGGCCGAAAGTGAAAATCCATGGTACCAATGGATTTTTGTGGGAAGTGAAGCAAGAGTGAATTTTCTTCCTTAAAAGGAGATTTGATGTAGTAGGTTATTACATATGAGTTACTATTCACTTTCTTTTTTGCTATTTAAAGTTTATCAGTTGGAGTGACCTTCATAGTACTGTTCATAGCTTGATATCTTTCAAGCGGTCACATTGGTCATTCTGTTACATATCGCTTATAAGAATTCAATTACAGGGGGAAATCCTCGATATTAAACGTTTTTCATCTTGAAAACAGAGCGTTTTTTGAGGTCCGTCCCGCCTAGAAAAGGAGAAAGTTATGTCGATTAGGTATTGGTCACAAGTAGGGATTGGGTTGGTTGTACTGGGATTTGCGTCTTTGGTCTCCTGGTATGAAGGGAGTGCTTTGTTGGATAACTCTTGGGAATGGAGGTATTCGGCTCCGTTCAGTGAAATGATTCATCACAGTGTTCAAAGTTCGTATGATATTGTAGCCCTTGATTTCTTTGTTTATGCTGCCAAGTTTTCGCCACTCTACCCTGGCATGATGATAATCAGTGCCAGTTATCTTTCAATTCTGATCGGATTTCGGTTATTTAAACAATCAGGTTTCCGGATTTTCCTAGCACTCCTTGGTGTGATCGACCTTTCGGTAAGTTTCATCATCTCCTCTTCCCCTACTGCAGGAGGGAATATTTTATTTTGGTTATTTCTTTCAGTTGGACTATTTATGATAGTGGTCGCGAGCGTCCTTCACTTATTGCCATATATACAAATGAAAAGCCATTTCAATCAAAATTAAGAGGGATCCATATCAAATAGAGGGACGGACCTCAATTTGACCATATTTCATGTTAAATCCCTTGAAATTTAGCAACTTCACTCTAAAAGCAGGTCATATTTTGAGGTCCGTCCCTAAACCGTAACGTTTAACTGTACGGTTTTATCAAAATGCAGTATACTACTCTAGAGGTGATAACTTGGGAAATCATATCGAATAGGCGAGCTATCGAAGATAAGTGAAGTGTCCAAGCGGACCATTGATTATTACACGAAAATGGGTTTATTAAAATGCGACCGGTCAAACAATAATTACCGGTATTATAATGAAGAGACATTAGCCGACTTGAAGCTGATTGAACAGTGTCAGCAGATGAATATGACATTGCATGAAATCAAAGATCGTTTGATTTTGTTGAAATCCGAGCAGGTAGATCAATCTTTACTTGAAAATCAAGTGAAGCATATACGAAATGAAATGAAGCATTTGCATAATGAATTGCATGAGGTCCTGCAGGCAATGGATACATTGGGGGATGAGGACCGTAAGCGCATGTTAAAACAAGTTTCCCCACAGGCTTTGGCCTTATTCCAAACATTAATGGTTTTTTCTGGTTAAACCAGCATAATAGATAAACAACTACAGGAGAGTGACTTTTTTTTGGACGATATACCACTGAATTCATTAGTATTATTAGGAGCATTAATTCTTTTATCTGCCTTTTTCTCATCGGCGGAAACGGCATACTCCAGCGTGAACAAGATCAGACTTAAGAATTTCGTAAGTGAAGGAAGAAGAGGAAGCATCAAAGCGCATTATATTGCAGAGAATTTTGATAAAGCACTGTCCACGATATTAGTCGGAAATAACATCGTGAACATCGCTGCAGCCAGTATCTCAGCAAAGCTTGCGACAGATATTTTTGGAGGTAACACGGGCCTTGTCATCAGTACGTTTGTCATGACATTGTTAATTCTGATTTTCGGAGAAATACTGCCTAAATCATTGGCAAAAGAAAATGCTGAAACCTATTCCCTGACCATATCCGGCGTGCTGTTCTTCTTAATAAAAGTCCTAACACCGATCAACTTCTTTTTTATCAAATTAAAAGAGTTGGTATCGAAGTTCTTCTCGAAAAATCACGAGATGCCTTCTGTCACAGAGGAAGAATTAAAAGTGATGCTTGATATTAGTGAAGAAGAAGGAGTCATCGATAAAGAGGAAAGAGAATTGATTCACCGCTCGATGGACTTTGATGATATCCTTGCAACCGAAGTCCTGACACCACGGATCGATGTCAAGGCTGTTGAAGTGAATCAACCGATTGAAGAAATTAAGGAAATGTTCTTTGAAGAGCGATTTTCACGAATTCCCGTTTACGAGGATCATATTGATAATGTGATCGGAATTCTTTCAGAGAAAGAGTTTTTTACACACTTGATCAAATTCGGTGAAGTAAACATCCGGGAACTGATTCGTGAACCAATGTTTATTTTTGAATCTGTCAAAATTTCTTCCCTTCTTACTAAGCTTCAAAAGAACAATGTGCATATGGCCATTGTAGTAGATGAGTTTGGTGGAACAACCGGAATCATCACCCTTGAAGATATTTTGGAAGAAATTGTAGGGGAAATCTGGGATGAGCAAGATGAAAAAACACATTCCATGAGAAAAATCAGCGATAAAGAATATACATTCGATTCGCAATATCAATTGGATGAATTTACAGAGTTACTTGATGTACCAGAGCCCGAAAGTTCTTATCATACCCTTGGTGGATGGGTCGTTGAAAGCTTTGAAGATCTTCCATCAGAAGGTGACAGCTTCGACTATGAAAACTTAAAAGTGAGCGTAGAAGAAGTGGATAACCGCCGGGTACGTACGATTAAAGTTGAAATACTAGAAGAAAAAACCGAAGATATTGTTCAGTAAGCAGGAAATAACAGGCTCTTCATTGCCTGTTATTTTTTTGGTTCATTATTGATAGAAGGAGGAGGCTGTTATATGCATGAAACAGAAACAAGGGAAGCTCTTTTACGGGAACTGGAAGTGGTAAATAAATGGGCTGATGATCAAAAAGGGTTATGGTTTTGGGAGAAGCTCGGCCGTATTCCCTTTATGATCCTGGACCGGATCACTCCTCAAATGGTACATAACAAGATCGGACAAGCACTGGATGAAATAGGAAGCTACATACAAAAAGGCGGAAGCTACCTTACAAGTGAGAAAGAAGTCGTTAAGCGATTTACTAAGAAAACAGCCAACCCTCATTTAATTGTAAGTGATATTTCCAAGCTGCCCCTTACAGAAATGGATGAAGTAAGCGGAGGGATAGTGGACATGAGAAAGAAGGTTGCAATGACCCAGGGGGCGACTACCGGCATCGGTGGTTTCCTGACGCTAAGTATTGATATTCCTTTCATCCTCGGCATATCCCTTAAGACTCTTCAGGAGATTGCCATATGTTACGGGTACGATCCGAATGATCAGCAGGAGCGTATTTTCATAATTAAATGCTTACAATTCGTTTCTTCGGATATTGTCGGGAAGCAAGCAATCCTTCAGGAACTATCGGACTTTAACAAAAAGGATATGCAGAAGAGAGAACAAACCCTATCCCAGCTTCAAGGCTGGAGGGAAGTTATGACCAGCTTCCGTGACAACTTCGGCTGGAAAAAACTATTCCAAATGATTCCCATCGCAGGAATCCTCTTTGGCTCCTTCATCAACAAATCCATGATCGCAGACATAGGAGAAGCCGGCCGTATGCTCTACCGTAAAAGACGGATCCTGGAGAAGATTGAAGAGGGACGGACCTCTGAAATTTAATCTTTCTGGTGAAAAGGCTAAATATCAATATCTTTTTACATGATGAATGCAGATCAGAGGTCCGTCCCTCTGATTTTTTTTGGATGTCATTTTACTGGAAATTTATACTAAGATAAGAGAAATACTTGGGGATGCTTATTTGGTTATGAATATAAATGGTTATACGATAGTTGAAGATATTTTGAGAAATTGGGGGAGGAGACTAATTCCTGAAGTGGAGTGGTTTTATTTGGCTTATATGTTTGTGAAAGAGCAAAGAGATGTTTCTCCTGTACTTCATATATCCAGCAAATCTAAAATGATAGTTCTTCAAGGAGGTTCCAATGAAAAATAAAAAGTGGTTTTTTTATCTTATCTTGCTTTCCCTTGTGATCCCTAGTTGGTATTTCTACCAGAAGGTGCCTGACCGCACCTATGAGGGTATGACGATCATTCCTGAAGAACATGAAGATATACCTTTATATGAAGGCTTGGAACAGACAATGAGCGATTATAAAATGAATGGCGATCATTGGGTTGGTATTTATGATTTTTATCTCGATGAACTTCCAAAATTGGGTTGGGAGGTAAGTGAATTAGGTTCAGCTCTTGATGATCAGGATGCTGAAAATGATTGGGGCGGCTTTTATTCTACATGGAGAAAAGAAGGATTTGATGGAGAATTATCTATCTCATCCCATTTTAATCAAGGGGAAGACTATACAGAAGTCATATTTGACAAACACCCTATTTATCAGTCATCTGTTTGGATAGATGTGCCTCCCAAAAGCGCATGCGTTTATATTGATTCTGGTAATGAATCCTGCCGGGCAATTAACGATAAGGAGATCATTCTGTCTTTAATGGATTATATTAATGATGGCATTGATTGGGATGATCAATCAACCGAACCGCGTTCCAATAAGAAAACTTATCAGTTTGATGATATAAAAGTTGAAGTCCTTTACGAAGGAGATAAAGAAATCTATTTGAAATCAGATAAAGGTACAAAACTAATGAAACCAGAACCTGAATTCTTGAAAATCATTAGTCAGTAAGGCAAAAGGGACCTCCAATTGGAAGTCCCTTTCATCTTATTCCTCTTCGTTCTTATCTTTATTAAACCAAAGCGGTTCATCATTATCCACTTCGCCATTATAATTAATGAGCAATTCTTCGCCAGCTTGAATGTCTTTGTAGGCATAAAAGTCGAAGGTATGGTTATCGAAATTTATCTCGTAAGTTGTATTTGGTGTATATGAATGGTTAAACAACATTCCGTATCCTAAGAGAAGTGCTGTGTGATTGATTCCGTATTCAAATACATAATCCGCCAGGAAGGTTTTTTCAATATGTTCATGTTCCTCATTGGGATAGGGGATGACTGGTGCTTCATGAACCAGCTCTCCTTTGGCTATATCTCTTTTTGCAAAAACGCCGCGATTAAGATCACCGTCACTAAGAGATGATATTTTCACTTCGATCATTAGGCCACCTTCTTTCTTAATCCTTTAACTTAGTAAGCTTGACACGAACTGGATAGAAAAGCAACACTAAATCTTTAACAGCTCTATAAGAAGTCGACTACTTCCTTAAAATAAATTACCAATGAACTCTTGAATGCTACGTGCACTACGTACAAGCCAGCTTGCCTTATCAACTGATTCAGCTGCAATAACATCCACTTTATAGGATTGACGTTTTTCATCTAAAATATATTCTTCTTTATTTGGATTCTCAATTCTCAACTCTCCAATTTTTTCTCCTTTTTCAATCGGAGCTTGGAGTGAACCATCTTTGTTTAGCTTATTTTCGTCTAAATTCAATGAAGTTTCAATTTTGTCTAAATCCTCTTTGTTTACTCGAATGGAGAGGGGCTTGTCTATTTTAATCACAACTTCTTGTTCTTTACCATCTGGAACGTTTAAGGTATGTTCCTTTTTCTTTTCAATATCATTTAAGCTGTACTTCACCGTTTCAAATTCATTAAATCCGTAATCCAGCAGTTCTGTCGTTTGAGTAAAACGCTCTGCACTGCTAGGCTGTCCATATTCATCCTTAGCATCTAAAATAACGGAAATATATCGGACTCCATCACGCTCTGCTGTCCCTGTAAAAGTGGAACCGGCAAAGGGAGTGGTTCCTGTCTTTAAACCATCTGCACCTTTGTAATAATATGCTTTCTCTTTTAAAAGGCCATTTGTGTTTTTCATGACCAGCTCTTCATCTGTACCCGGTCTAAATACTTTGGAAGAGAGACCTGATGTCTCCAATACTTCCGGAAAATCATGAATGAGGTAATACGCCAAAGTGGCCATATCTTCAGCCGATACCATGTTTTCATCATTCACATCGGTTCCTTTTGGAAACATGCCGAGCATATCATAGTTACTTAGACCGGAAGAATTAACAAATTGATAATTTTCAAAGCCGAGTTCCTTCGCCTTTGCATTCATCCTCTTTACAAATTCACCTTCGGAACCTGCTACAACTTCGGAAAGAGCAATCGCTGCACCATTTCCAGATTTGATCACCATGGCATCATACAATTCCCTTACCGTATACTTTTCGTCCGCTCTTAAGGGGACATTACTCAGTCCAGGTGCATTCGCTAATTGATAGACTTTGTCGCTTACTTTATACGTTTCATCCCATTTTATTTTTCCTTCTTGAATGGCTTCTAACACAAGGTATTCTGTCATCATCTTCGTCATGCTGGCAATCCCGAGGAGCTGATCTTCGTGTTCCTTATACACAATCTTACCTGTATCTGCTTCCACTAAAATCGCAGCATCTGCATTTATATCTAAATTTGTCTTACCATGCGCCGTTTGCTGAAAAGGCGTCATAGCCATAAAGGATATCATCAAAACCGATAGGCTTCGCTTCATCGCATTCTTCTTCAAACCAATACCTCCACAACCTAGTTTACACAACCAAATTATTTTACCACACAAACCACATAAACGCCCCCAAACCCCAAAACCTTTTCAAATCGTTCATATTATTGTAAAAATGAGGGACGGACCTTTCTTTTTGGAGAATCCTTATTTTATAGGAGGATGTGGCAGGGAGAGGTCCGTCCCTCTTTTCGTAACTGGAAAATAATTCTTGCTCCAAATCTTCCAATCTGGTAAAATCATCTAAACCGTTTGGAGGGAAAGACTATGATCACATACCCACTACTAAAAAAAGACGCAACCATAGGCGTGACCGCTCCTTCATCAGGAGTTCCTCAAGAACTGCATGATATGTTCAAGCAATCCATCACTAAAATGGAGAGTAAAGGCTACTCCGTAAAATGCGGAGAGACTGTATGGACGCAGCATAAAGCGAAATCTTCCCCTGCCCAAGATAGAGCCACAGAATTGAACCAGATGATGCAGGACGAAAAAATCTCCCTAATCATCCCACCATGGGGCGGTCAACTACTCATAGAGATCCTTGACCTCATTGAATATGAAAATATCAAACCGAAATGGCTGCTGGGTTATTCCGACACGAGTGTGCTATTACTGGCACTAACATTAAAAACCGGAATCGCCACTGCACATGGAACCAATCTTGTTGATTTAAGGGGGGAATACTCAGATCCAACGACGGCACAATGGGAATCCGTTCTCTCAACGAAAGAAGGATCGTCTGTTATTCAGCATTCATCCCAGCACTACCAAAAAGAATGGAATCACGACAAGCCTTCTCCAACAATTTTTCACTTAACAGAGCCAACAGTTTGGAAAGCTGCAGGGAAACAAGATGTTAAGGTAAATGGCCGTCTACTCGGAGGCTGCATAGATGTCATCAGGCACTTGATCGGAACCCCTTATGGTAATATAGCAGATTTTAGAGAGAAGCATATAAAGAATGAACCCATCCTCTGGTATTTTGAAAACTGTGAATTAAACACCGCTGATCTGCGCCGTTCACTTGTGCAGATGAAATTAGCTGGCTGGTTCGACCATTCTTCTGGAATTCTGTTTGGAAGAAGTGATAGCAATACGCCTGTTGGTGATTATACGATTGAAGATGTCTACCAAGAGCTATCAGACGAGCTGCAGATTCCGATCGTGTATGATATTGACTGTGGCCATCAGCCTCCTCAAATTACTTTTATCAATGGAGCATATGGAGAGGTAGAAGTCTCAGGTGGAAAAGGAAAAGTCATTCAAACATTCAAATAACCAATAAAAAAACGTCCCACTCCAGGACGTTTTTTCTGCCTACTTCTTCATAACATTATACCGCTTTTCATTCATCATCCACATGATGTATCCCCATAGCCATCCACCTGCAACACAGCATGCAAGCAAAAGGGGAAGGTAGTCTCTAATCACTACATACAGAATCACTGAGAATATTAATCCAGTAATCAACGACCCATGTACAACTGAAAAGAACCATTTACCCTTTTCTCTAATGGTTTCCCAACGTCTCCAGTAGTCGCTACCCGGTTCCCTGCTATTAATAAAGAAAACGCAGGCATTCATAAAAAAGATAAGGCTGATGGCCAAATACATGTAGGATTTCGGGTCTAACCAAAACACTAGGAAATTAATCATAGAAGTGAAGGAGAACATGATATATATAAGTTTATTTTGTTTTATTTTATCCATTTCAGCGCCCCCAATCTTATGTATTATATCAAACACCTTTGTATATCGACCAACAAATTCCAATATATTAAAGGAAATTCCCTACAGCTTCTAGAAGACTAATGGTGGTCAAGATAAAGTTACCATTCAAAAAGGATAAAGGAGCAATCAACATGTTTACCTATAAACTAAACGACGAATTAGAATTAAGACTTCTCGATATACAGGATGCTGAACGAATCCATGAACTGACTGATCAGTCCAGATCCTATCTGCGCGAGTGGCTTCCATGGGTGGATTACTCAAAATCGGTTGATGATTCAAAGGAATTTATTAAAGGTACACGTATAGGCTTCGCGAATAATAAGAGCTTAGCTACTGGCATCATTTATCAAAATGAAATTGTAGGAGTAGCAGGATTCAACATTCTTGATTGGTCGAACAAAGTGGCGTACATCGGCTATTGGCTAGGTGAAGGCTACCAAGGAAAAGGGATTATGACGACAGTTGCAAGGGGACTGACGAAATACGCATTTGAATACTTAAAAATGAATAAAGTCGAAATAACCGCTGCAGAATTCAACCATCGCAGTCGAGCAATACCAGAGCGTCTTGGTTTCAAGGAAGAAGGGAAGCTGAGGCAAAGAGAATGGATTTACGATCATTTTGTAGATCACATTGTATATGGGATGCTCGCAGACGAGTGGAAGAAGTCTTGAAACAGACCGTACAAGAACCACTAAAAGATCCCCTGGGTTGAAAACATTAAACATAAAAACGGGAGCTCTGCCGCGGCCGTTTATATCATACAAGAAGATCAGGTCGTGTTGGAGCATTGTAGTGGCAGATGCAAAAATGTATAACAAGCGATACAACTATGGAGGAGACCAATACCTTTATTATTTAAGGGAGTTTAGTAATAAAGTGGCTGATTTATTTTCCTGAAGAATAGTACAATCAATAGTCAGGAATGCATTTCCAAATATTTGGTAATACTAATGTCTATATTATGAGTCGGGTAATGGGGGGGATCCCATGTTTCATATTGTAGTCATTGTAGTGATTATTCTCAGTTCCTTGAAGTGGGGATCCTGGAATAGATGGAAAGAATTTCTGCCCACGATCTATTATTTCAGTTTTTTCAATATGTTTTATCAGTATATCAGCTACACCATGAAGGCAGTTTGGGAATTAGATGGATTTTTTATCAATATGTTCGTGACGGATTCTCTTTACACCATGGTCACTTATCCTTGCCTTGTGGTTCTATTTTTGAGCCACTATCCAGAAGAAACCAGGATGAAAATCCTCTATTATTTGAAATATATTGCTACCTCCACCTTGATTGAATGGGCAGCTGGAAAAATGGATTTCATTGAATATTTCGAAGGCTGGAATCTTTGGTGGACCATTCTGTTTTATTTCATAATGTTTCCCATGCTGCGCCTTCACTTCAAAAATCCTGCTCGGGCATTGGTACTTTCAGTCTTTGTCATTGCGTTTCTACTTATTAGCTTTGATTACGATGTACTATAAAAAAACGGTGAATCCACACTTCTGGATTCACCGTTTTATAATATGATAAGAAAATTATAAGAACAAAACCATCAATTCTTCATCAAAATATTCAAAGTTATATTTCAACGCCCGCTTTTCTGTCCCGTATGGCTTGAATCCACAAGAGTGATAGAGCCCCTTCGCTGTTTCATTGGTTGTTACAACAGTAATCATAACTTGTTCAATGCCATCTTCCGTTTTTGCTTGAGTGATGGCAGCTTGAAGCAGCCCTCTTGCGAACCCTTTCCCTCGAAGGGCAGGGGAGACATACATGGCAAAGATAGAAGCTTTATGCTTCATTTTTAAAGCACCTTCCCGTACGAGGGTCACCGCTCCGACTAGTTTCCCGTCATCAAAGCATCCAAACGTGTAGTTGCCATTTTGCACAAGTCTCTCGGCTGTCACTTCAATTGGATTGGTACGGGCAATGGCCTCTTCATAGCTGCTTCCGAAGCTTGAAGGACTCTGCTGCAACATTTCCAAACGAAGCTGCCAATAAGCTTCGGCATGTTTTTCATTGAGTAATTGAATTTCCATTATTTTCTGACCTTCTTTCTGTTCCATGATATGATGGAAGGAGATTTTATTTTAGCTATTCAAACAGAATTCGACATGATTGATGGAATCCCTTTAAATTGGAGGTATATGTATGGAAGATTGTCTCGGCTGCCGCCTTGCAAATGAAAAAGAGAGAGTATTTATCATATACGAAAATGATCATGTGGCCTGCTTTTTGGACCATGTCCCGCATCACCCCGGACATACCCTGATCCTCCCTAAACGACACAAAGTGGAAGTAACGGAAATCAGTGAAGAAGAAAGCCTCTCCGTAATGAAGGCTACACAACTAGTTGCACAAGCCATTCAGGCTCTATATGAACCAAATGGCATTACCATCTGCCAAAATGGAGGCATATACAACGAATTAACTCATTATCATATGCATGTTATCCCTCGTAATGAGGAAGCGGAAAGATTCGGAGACTTATTCTATGGTGAGGCCGACGTTGTATCATACAGTGAATCCCTGGAAGAAACCCAGAAGAAAATGAAAACCTTCATAAGTAGATTACTAGAATAGGAGTAAATAATATGACGTTCAATAAAGATTTCGATGAAAAATTAAAACAATACGCTGAGCTCGCCATTAAAGTGGGAGTAAATGTTCAGCCTGATCAGCTCTTATGGATTTCTGCACCACTCGGAACTGAAAAATTCGTACGCATTGTTGTAAAAGAAGCATATCTTGCCGGAGCAAGAAATGTACATGTTCAATGGTATGACGAGGAGATCATGAGAACACATTATGAATTGGCGCCGGATGATACATTTTATGAATATCCGAGCTGGCTGTCTGCTGCTCATGAGTGGGTTGTGGACCATAAAGGAGCATTCCTGCAAATAGAAGCCAATGACCCGGATCTGCTGAAAGGAATAGATCCCGAACGGATCCTTAATTTTGAAAAAGCAAGTGGAGACGCCCTTGACCGTTTCTATGAAGCAATCGAAAAAGATCAAATCAGCTGGTCGATCGTCGCCATCCCTTCACAGAAATGGGCCGATAAAGTCTTTCCTGACTTGTCCGAGAAAGAGAGAATCACAAGCCTTTGGGACCGTATCTTCACATCCGTCCGCATCGATCATGAAGATCCCGTCCTCGCTTGGCAAACACATATCCAAACTCTGACCAACAAAGCAAGAGAACTCAATGACTTAAAGCTTGAAAGCCTGCACTACCAATCGGAAGGAACGGACCTAATCATAGAACTCCATGAAGACCACCTGTGGCTGACGGGGGCGAGCAATACACCACAAGGAACACATTTCATTGCCAATATGCCGACAGAAGAAGTCTATACTGTTCCTGTGAAAACCGGAGTCAATGGCACAGTTACAAGCACCAAGCCACTGGCGTACAATGGCAACGTCATTGAAGACTTTACCCTTACTTTTGAGAATGGAAAAATTACGACTGTAACAGCAAGAAAAGGAGAGGAAATCCTGAAAAAATTGATTCTAACAGATGAAGGAGCAGCCTACCTTGGAGAGGTGGCACTTGTTCCACATCAGTCACCTATCTCTGATTCTGGCGTTCTCTTCTTTAACACCTTATTCGATGAAAATGCATCCAATCATCTAGCGATCGGTTCCTCTTATCCAACGTGCATAAAGGATGGAGAGATATTATCTGATGAAGAACGGGAAGCTAAGGGACTTAATGAAAGTGTAGTTCATGAAGATTTCATGATTGGATCAGCCCAAATGAATATAGATGGAGTGTGTCGTGATGGAAGGAAGATTGCTATTTTCCGTAATGGGAACTGGGCTATCTAAAGAAAATAGCCAGCTTGAGTCGATTTGATTGTGCTGGCCATTCCACTCTTAAAATATTATTCTTTAAGCCATTAATCCCACTTTACATTTAAGTCTAATTCAATAGTAAAGGAGACAAACCATGATTTATGAAATGACCGTACAAGTCCGAGTAACCGATATGCAAGAAGGACAGAAATGATATGAAACTTTATTAAATCGGACTCCTGATTTCATCCCCCACGACGGATTCGCAGAATGGGAACTCATTCCCGGCTGTTGGCTCCAAGTAGCAGAAGGTACTCCTTCCCTTAATTCTGGTCCGATTCGGTTAGGCGTTCAATCGATCGATAGGGAACGGGAAAGGCTGATATCTCTCCTCGGAATTGATTCCTTTGACATCCATGATCGAGAAGAAGTCCCAGTGAAGTGGACAACCTTTAATGATCCATGGGGTAATGGAATCGGTATGTTCGAGTATCACAGTAAAACTGAAATGCAAGCCCGTATCCAGTCCCTTTTAGGAAAGAAGTAATAAGTTCCCGCTATCAAGATTTTGCGGAACAATTCATCACCCTATTTGATAAAAAAGAAGACATCGGCTTGCAGATCCTATCGATGTAAAATTATTAACTTACTTCTGACTTAAACCACGAAAAGAAGAACCCTTCGTGTCGGTAAAGGGTTCTTCTTTTATAATACTTATTCTAAAATGTTCATCTCAAGCTCATGTTTTTTCACATATGCTTGAGGAAGCAAGATTTTTTCAAATTCGAACTCCTCAAAATCCAAGCCTTTTTCAACCTTATTCGGAAGATCCGGATTCGCAAGGGCACTTGTACCTAAGCTGATAAACTCTGCCTGTTCTTTTTGTAGAAGTACTTCTGCTTTAGAGGGATCACGGAGTTGACCATTGGCTATTACCGGTAATTGACTAAAAGAAGTGGCAGCCTCGGCAAGTGTCATGCTACCTTCCCCGAAAGAAGGTTCAGAACCATCTCCATCTGTCGTATGAATGTAATCTAGTTCCGTTTTTCCTAAAGATGTAAAGATGGTCTCTGCAGCGGCTTGACCTTCTGGCCACTTGTAGCTTTGATCAGCCACTTTACCTTGTGAGATTCGAATGCCTACTACAAAATTATCTCCCACAGCACTTCGAACTTCATGGATCACCTCGGTCAAAAGACGCAATCGATACTCGAGGCTTCCTCCGTATTCATCTTCTCTATGGTTCAGATAATCAGTCAAGAATTGATCCAGTAAATAGCCATTAGCACCGTGAATTTCTACACCCTCAAACCCTGCTTCCTTGGCATTCAGAGCACTTTCTACAAAAGACTTCTTGACAGCCTCTATATCTTCAATCGTCATCTCCCCGGGCACTGGGAAGGATCCGGATCCCCCATAAAATCCAAGCTGATCACCCTTTGGGGCAACGGCAGAAGGTGCCTTCGTTGTATCTTGATAAGCATTACCTTGACTTTGCCCCCCGGCATGCATAAGCTGTGCAATCATCAAAGATCCATGATTATGAACCGTTTTTACAATTTTTCTCCATGCTTCGGTTTGCTCTTTATCTACAATGCCAGGCTGGTTTAAATATCCCTGGCTGTATTGTTTGTCTGTGTAAATGCCTTCTGTAATGATGACTCCGAAACCGCCTTTTGCGAAGCGTTCATAATACTTTTCCATCGTTTCATTTGCCACGCCATTTTCATCCGCACTCACCCTTGTCATGGGTGCAACGATGAACCGATTCTTTGTCAAGCTGGCACCGAGGTTTCCTTTTGAAAATAGTCGATTATATAATGAACTCATTTTAAACACTCCTTTTATTGAAAACTTACCAATGATTATAATCATCCATCAGCGAGAAATCGAATTTTACGCCTGATGAATGTGCCAGTACCAAACAATGTAATATTGTGGTAAAATCATTGAGACTCTCACGAAAACATAAGGTATTTGTGATATAATTTCTCCTTGTGAAAAACCCCAATTAAAATAGTAAGGGAGGGAATAAGAAGGTGAGTTTTGAAGGTCAAAAGATATTACCTGCCATCCGGTCCATGAAGGATTTTGATAAAATGCTTGAAACCTCTTTCCAGTACGGTGTGTTCCTCGATCTCCATGTTGGAATGCTGAAAAGTGTATTCGATTACGCTCGAAAAGAAAAGCGGAACATGTTCCTGCATTTAGACCTGATCCACGGACTATCCAGTGATGAATATGCGACTGAATATGTCTGTCAGGAAATCAAACCCTATGGCATTATATCCACTAAAGGAAATGTCATAAAAAAAGCACGGCAAAAAGGTGTTTATGCCACTCAACGAATGTTCGTGATTGATTCAAGTGCAATGAATCGAAGCATTGAACTTATACATAAGACAGATCCCGACTTTATTGAAGTGCTGCCTGGGGTGGTTCCAAAGATCATTAAGGAAATTGGGGACAAAACGGGTAAACCCATTTTTGCAGGAGGGCTAATTGATACGGTTGAAGAGGTGGAAGCTGCCCTCGAGGCTGGAGCCAATGCTATTACAACCTCTGATCGCGCTTTATGGAAACATTTTGATTCTAAATAATATTGTCGAAAAACGTGTTGACAACGTTTTCATTCTGGAGTAACATAATGAACAAGTTAATACATTGTGAAAGAGATTAAGAGACTCACGCGAAGTGCCTTACATATAGGGGCATCTTCCGTGAGTCTTTTTGTTTTTAATCCATAATGAATCTTAATCCATAATGAAAAGAGGGAACGAACATGACTGCATTTTTAGGAGAAGTGGTCGGAACAGCTTTACTCATCATTTTCGGTGCAGGAGTTTGTGCAAATGTGAATCTTAAGAAATCATTTGCTTATAACGCCGGCTGGATAGTGATCACATTCGGTTGGGGATTGGGTGTCGCCATGAGTGTATATGCTGTTGGAAAGTTTAGCGGGGCCCATTTAAATCCAGCTGTTACGCTTGGACTAGCGTTTAATGGAGATTTCCCTTGGAGTGATGTTCCTCAGTACATCATAGCCCAAATGATTGGAGCGATCATTGGAGCAACGATCACATTCTTACACTTCTTGCCCCACTGGCATGCAACGAAAGATCCAGGTGTGAAATTAGGTGTATTTGCTACAGGACCGGCGATTCCACACTATTTTTCGAATTTATTAAGTGAAATCATTGGAACTTTTGTATTAGTAGTAGGATTATTATCAATAGGAGCGAATACATTTACAGATGGTCTGAATCCATTTATCGTTGGTTTCTTAATTATTGCGATCGGGATATCACTGGGTGGAACAACAGGTTATGCCATTAATCCTGCCCGTGATTTGGGGCCTCGTATTGCTCATTTCTTGCTGCCGATCCCAGGTAAGGGCCCATCTAATTGGGGATATTCCTGGATTCCTGTAGTAGGTCCTGTTTTGGGAGGATCGTTTGGAGGCGTATTTTATAAAGCGATTTTCATTGGACAAGTTACACCAAGTTTTTGGGTAGTCCTAGTTGTTACACTGGCAGTACTCGGGCTTGCTTATGTCAGTGACAGAAAGATCAGCTTAGCACAAAAAGTACATCAGCTATCAACAGATAATTAATTTTTGGAGGGATACTAAATGGAAAAATACATTTTATCATTGGATCAGGGAACGACAAGCTCAAGAGCGATACTATTTAATAAAAAAGGCGAAGTCGCCCATACTGCACAAAAAGAATTTACTCAGCATTTTCCAAAGCCGGGTTGGGTTGAACATAGTGCGAACGAAATTTGGGGATCCATTTTAGCCGTCATTGCAAGCGTTTTATCTGAATCAAGTATTAAACCAGATCAGATCGAAGGAATCGGGATTACCAATCAACGTGAAACAACGGTGGTTTGGGACAAAGAAACGGGGGACCCGGTTTACAATGCAATCGTGTGGCAATCTCGACAAACAGCCGGTATTTGTGATGAGTTAAAAGCACAGGGGCTTAATGATACATTTCGAAATAAGACAGGCCTGCTGATTGATGCCTACTTCTCAGGTACGAAGATTAAATGGATCCTTGATAATGTAGAAGGAGCAAGGGAAAAAGCGGAGAAAGGGCAGCTTCTATTTGGGACGATCGACACATGGTTGATCTGGAAAATGTCTGGTGGAAAAGCCCACGTAACGGATTATTCGAACGCTTCCCGTACACTTATGTATAACATTTATGACCTGAAATGGGATCAGGAACTACTCGATATTTTAGGCGTTCCAAAGAGTATGCTGCCTGAGGTCCGTCCCTCATCAGAAGTTTATGCCAAAACGGTACCTTATCATTTCTTCGGCAAGGAGATTCCGATTGCAGGTGCAGCCGGGGATCAGCAAGCCGCAATGTTCGGGCAGGCGTGCTATGAGGAAGGTATGGCAAAGAATACGTATGGGACTGGCTGCTTTATGCTTATGAACACAGGTGAAAAAGCCGTAAAGTCTGATAATGGTTTACTCACAACCTTGGCATGGGGAATTGATGGAAAAGTAGAGTATGCATTGGAAGGAAGTATTTTCGTAGCTGGTTCTGCGATTCAGTGGCTTCGAGATGGCCTTCGTATGCTGAAGGACGCGAAGGACAGTCAGGCGTATGCAGAAAAGGTAGACTCTACAGACGGCGTCTACGTTGTTCCTGCCTTTGTAGGATTAGGAACTCCTTATTGGGACAGTGATGTTCGCGGAGCCGTGTTCGGTTTAACAAGAGGAACATCTAAGGAGCATTTTGTAAGAGCCACCCTGGAATCCCTTGCCTATCAAACGAAAGATGTACTGACAGCGATGGAAGCGGACTCTGGAATCTCCCTCAAGAAACTGAGAGTCGATGGCGGTGCTGTTAAAAATGACTTTTTAATGCAATTCCAAAGTGATATCTTGTCTGTTCCTGTTGAGCGACCGGTTGTAAATGAAACAACTGCATTAGGTGCCGCATATTTAGCGGGATTAGCCGTAGGATTCTGGGATAACCGGGATGAAATATCGAAGCAGTGGAATAAAGACAAGCAATTTGAACCTCAAATGCCCGTTGAAATACAAGGAGAACTATATAACGGATGGAAAAAAGCTGTTAAAGCAACTATGGCTTTTAAATAAAAGGAACGTATGATATACTGATTACAAGTTAATAAATTCGGTTAGAGACCACGAGAGACCAAACCTGCATTATGGAACCATTCACCATAATGTTAGTTTTGGTCTCTTTTTTTATGGTTAAACAATAAGAGTGAGAGTACAGACAATATATAGATACCTGAGGAGGATCCACTTATGACATTTTCAAGTACTGCAAGAAGAGAAGTGAAAGAAACATTAGCCTCAAACCACTTTGATATGATTGTGATCGGAGGGGGAATCACTGGCGCAGGGATCGCCCTCGATGCTTCGAAACGTGGAATGAAGGTGGCATTGGTCGAAATGCAGGATTTCGCAGCCGGGACTTCCAGTCGTTCCACAAAGCTCGTTCATGGCGGATTACGTTACTTAAAGCAATTCGAAGTGAAAATGGTCGCGGAAGTGGGAAAAGAACGTGAAATCGTTTATGAAAATGGACCTCATGTTACGACTCCCGAATGGATGCTTCTACCCCTCCATAAAGGGGGCACATTCGGTAAATTCAGCACATCGATTGGATTAAAGGTGTATGACTATCTTGCTGGAGTAAAGAGAAGTGAACGACGCTCCATGCTTTCTGTATCAGAAACATTGACGAAAGAACCTCTGGTCAAGAAAGAAGGCCTTAAAGGGGGAGGTTACTACGTTGAATATCGGACAGACGATGCCCGTTTAACGATAGAAGTCATGAAAGAAGCGGTTGCACACGGTGCCACTGTCATAAACTATATGAAATCTCAACGATTCCTCTATGAAAATAAGCAAGTAGTCGGAATTGAAGCTGAAGACCTGTTGACGGGGGATTCGTTAGAAATCCGCGGTTCAAAATTCGTCAACGCCGCAGGTCCTTGGGTAGATGATGTACGCGGAAAGGATTACAGTACGAATAATAAACAGCTTCGCTTAACAAAGGGCGTTCATCTTGTCATTGATCAAAGCAAATTCCCACTCCAGCAGGCGGTTTATTTTGATACTCCTGATAAAAGAATGGTATTTGCGATTCCTCGAGATGGCAAAGCTTATGTCGGGACAACCGATACTTTTTTTGATCAGGAAAAATCATCTCCTCATATGACATCGGAGGACAGGGATTATATCTTGGATGCGATCCATTTTATGTTTCCCGATGTCTCCGTGAGTAAAGAGGACGTGGAATCGAGCTGGGCGGGTGTTCGTCCATTAATTTTTGAAAAAGGGAAGGACCCTTCTGAAATTTCACGAAAAGATGAAATTTGGGAAGCGGAAAGTGGATTGATAACCATTGCCGGCGGAAAGCTTACTGGTTACCGTAAAATGGGGGAAACAGTGGTTGATCTTGTATCAAAACGATTAAAAGAAGAAAACAAGAAGAAGTTCCCCGCTTCTTCCACAAAGTATATGCCGATCTCTGGAGGTCATGTAGGCGGATCGAAAAACTTCCAAGCGTATATTGATCAGAAAGCAGCCGAGGCAGTTCAATTTGGATTAACAGAGGAAGATGGAAGAAAGCTAGCAGCCATGTACGGTTCAAACGTGGATCAGCTCTATAAACTTGCACACGCTTATAGTGGAACAATGGGTGATAGGTCCGTCCCTCCTTACTTGTATGCACAACTGATCTATGCAATTCAGGAAGAGATGGCCGCTACCCCTGTTGATTTCTTCATTAGACGAACAGGAGCTTTATTCTTCGATCGTGAATGGGTGGAGAAGTGGAAGGAACCTGTCATCGAGGTGATGGCGAAGCTTCTTAAGTGGAATGCTGAGCAGAAAAAACACTATTCTCTTGACCTGGACAATGAACTGAAGAATGCAGTAGTACCAGTTGACCTTCAGTCATAAGTAAGAAAAAGGCGGAATTTATTTTCTGCCTTTTTTGTTTTTTGCTTTTATCCTTGCATCTACCGTACCGTGAGATTTAAAATTCAATAATTATGCTTACAATTATATAAATATATGAATTTATGCCGAAATCGTCTAAACGTTGCTCTCCATTTCCTGAGAGACCTGTTCATCCCTTTTTAGAGATGTTGAATCAGATATGGGGTTGCTGTAAATTAAGAGTAGAAATTGACACGACTTCCTCGTTAAAAAGGCTGGCTTCAATGGGATGAAGCCAGCCTTTTTCTGTTTTTTTACAGATAAAAAAAGTTGATTAAGACCCATTATTGCTATACTAATAGAAAGAAACTAAATGGAGGAAGCTTATATGAGTCATAAAATAGCTGTTGTAACGGGATCCAATAGTGGATTTGGTTTACTATCTTCGTTGGAACTTGCACAACTTGGGTTTAAAGTGATTGCGACAATGAGAGATCCGGACAAAGGAGAAGAATTGTTACTTCAAGCGAAAAAACTGGGGGTGGAAAAATCCATTGAGATTCAACCATTGGATGTAACGTCTGAAGTATCCATCAGAGCGTTTTCATCTCGCCTAATAGAAATCAGCAGGGTGGACATTCTTCTTAATAATGCAGGGTTTGCAAGTGGAGGATTTGCAGAAGAAGTGACAATCGATGAGTATCGTGATCAATTTGAAACAAACGTTTTTGGTGTAATGAGAATCACTCAGGTTGTTCTCCCTTATATGAGAAAGCAAGGAGAAGGGAAAATCATCAATATGAGCAGCATTAGCGGCAGGATCGGGTTTCCTGGACTCAGTCCTTATGTATCTTCCAAGCATGCATTAGAGGGATACACCGAAAGTCTGAGATTGGAGCTGAAGCCATTTGGCATAGCCGTGCATCTTATCGAACCCGGTTCTTATCAAACGAACATTTGGACATCGGGAAAGAAAGTCACTCCACGCTCGATGCAAAAATGCTCTCCATATTATTCCTACATGAAGGCCATCAACTCAGAAATCCAAGCTAGTGAAGATACACTTGGAGATCCAAGAGAGATTGCTTCTATAGTACGTGAAATAGCCTTAAACAAGAAAAAAGGTTTTAGAATCCCCGTAGGCAAAGGAGTGCGTTTAACACTCTTACTCAAAACCATCCTTCCATGGAGCATACTGGAAAACATAATCCTAAAAAAACTTGGTATGAAAAAGAGCAAAGAGGGGCGGAACTCCATGAGCAAGGCAGAATAATGTCTGAATATAAAGAATATTATTCTTATGAAGGAGAATTTTGTCAAAAGAGAGAATATGCTTAAGGAGACTTTTCCATAAACTCATGGAATTACTGAATGAGTTTGAATCCTTCCACACGAAATGAGGTGATTGATTGAATGAATGGATTGGTTCATCTGCTCTTTGCATCCATGAAGGTCGTTTATTGATGGTGTTACAGGGGAAAGAGGAAGAAGAGAAGAGATGGTCGGTTCCTTCAGGGGGACTGGAAGCGGGCGAATCCCTTCAGGAATGTTGTAAACGTGAAGTTTGGGAAGAAACAGGCTATGATGTTGAAGTGGGAAAACATTTGTATACAAAGTGGGGGAATGAAGGGAGTATTTCTACAAGAATTCATTACTACGAAGTCCAGCTCCTCGGAGGAGAGGCAACCATACAGGACCCTGATCAATTAATACATAAAATCGAATGGTTTTCACTTCAAGAGCTAAAGGACCTGCCCCTGGGATTTCCAGAAGATCATTCCATCCTGGAAGCCTACATGAATAAGAAGCTAGACACTACCCATATAAGGGAATAGTATTGTTTAAGCACAATATATTATAAAGTATGTATCTATAAAGGAGAGAGTAGAATGGTGAAACGAACAGGAGAAGTAGTGATGGGAGTAATCGGAATTATCTTATCCGCATTATTTTCCATCATCGGAATCGTACTTAATTTAGGGATGAGCAATCCTGAGGTCATGTCCCAAATCGAAGAAGGAATGGCGAGTGATCCAAACTTGCAAAATGAAGATATGACAGCAGGTGATATATCTTCCATTATTGAAACGGCTGAATCAATGGGATCTTATCTGGTGATCTTGGGGATTATTGCATCCATTCTTGGTATCATTGCTGTAATGTCCATTGTTAAAAATAAAAAACCAGTATTATCTGGAATCATGTTTATCATCGCTGCGCTTGTCATCGGACTAGGCACGATTGGATTTGGTTTCGTTCCTGGACTTCTGTTTCTCATTGCAGGAATCATGGCGTTTGTTCGCAAACCTAAGAAAACAGACCCTGTATATTAAAAAAATAAAGCTTAGAGATTTTTTCTCAAAGCTTTATTTTTTATTCATATTTAGACTGTTGAATAAATAAAGTAAGATATCCTATAGTATTTTATGTCAGAAGAAAAATTCCTTTTCACCGTAAATTTTGCTTGTACTCATCTTGCTTTCCTCCCGGATTTATACTATCTTAAGAGTAGAGCATAATGATAAAACAAGAGACACTGGCGGCAACCAATGTCTCTTGCTACACAGCAAACTGCAAGGAAAGCAGTGGCCCAATAGAGAAAGGAACATAACTCTACCCTTCAAAGTTTAGGCGCTTCATGAGGGTGGGGTTATTTCTTTTTGTCATTTGAAATAACTACGGCAATGATGGAGACAATTAAAGAGCCAAAGGTAATCATTAGCGTTAACGCCTCATACGTTGTCACTATAAGCACCACCTCCTTCTATAAGGAAGTGGCCACTCCCACCCTACATTCACTGTATGCTTCAAATTATAACACAAACACTCCCCGTACTTTATAGGCAAGAGGTAGGAAAAGCTTCACCCTATCAAAAAAACATATAACCCTATTGAGAACCGTCCCATACAATACAATTATTTAAACTTTCCTCGAAATATGTTAGCATAGATATGCTCATATTAAACGATTACATAACATCACGATACCCGAGGAGGAATACACGATGAAACAGCGTATAAAAATGTTAGAAAACTGGTTAAAGGAAGAGAAAATTGAAGCAGCTTTTATTAATTCAACTGAAAATGTATTTTACTTAACGAATTTCCACACAGATCCACATGAGCGCTTAATGGGGCTTTTTGTATTTCCGGATGCAGAACCATTTGTCGTCGTACCTGGAATGGAAGCACGTCAAGTGAAGGACGCCGGCTGGAACAACGAAGTGATCGGCTACTCTGATCATGAAAACCCATGGGAATTCATTCAGGAAGCCATTCAAAAAAGAAGCATAGATGGAAGCAAGGTTGCTTTCGAGAATGAAGTAGTTACCTATGGCCGCAGTCAATCATTCTTAAACATCTTTGATTCACCCAATGTAGTGAATGTCGAAGACAAATTAAACGAGATGCGCGTAGTGAAGGACGAGAAAGAAATCGAAATCATGCGTCGAGCGGCAAAAATGGCAGACTTCGGGGTAGAAGTAGGTGTAAGTGCCCTCCAGGAAGGCATTACAGAAATGGAAGTTCTTGCAAAGATTGAATATGAATTAAAGAAAAAAGGCATTCGTGAAATGTCGTTTTCTACGATGGTACTATTTGGTGAAAAGGCTGGAGATCCACACGGTAATCCGGGTAATCGCAAGCTGAAAGCCGGGGACTTCGTATTGTTTGATCTCGGCGTTGTCCTTGAAGGCTACACTTCAGATATTACACGTACATTCGCATATAAATCGGTTACAGACAAGCAAAAAGATATCTACAACACGGTTTTAAAAGCAGAACTGGCATCACTAGATGCAAGTAAGCCCGGCAACCGTATTGGGGATCTGGATCAAATCGCACGGGATATCATTACAGAAGCAGGGTATGGAGACTATTTCCCACACCGAATCGGGCACGGCCTTGGGATCAACGTACATGAATTCCCATCAATGAGTCATTTAAATAATGGGATATTAAAAGAAGGAATGACATATACAATAGAGCCTGGTATATACGTACCCGAAATTGGCGGAGTAAGAATTGAAGACGATGTACTTATAACGAAAGACGGGTACGAAACCTTGACCAACTTCCCAAAAGGGCTTCAAATTATTGAATAAGTCGAAACGAGAAGGCTGACGAAAGAGTGTTAGCCTTCTTTTTATGAAATGAAACTTTTACGGAGTTCGTTCGTATGTATAAGGGGAGTAAGTTACAGGAGGATGAATTACATTGAAGAAAACATTAATCATTTTCAGCTTTATAATGCTGGCAGGCTGTGGGATTCTCGAAGAAGCTAATAACAGTTTAACCTATGTGGAGGAAATGACCGATTATCTCAATGAAGCAGAACAATTTGCCAATGACTTCCCTGGACTAGTGGAAAATGCTGCTGCAGACCCATCCACCATACCGACACTTGAAACAAGATTAGAAGACATGAAAACAGAAATACAGGAAATCAATGAACTCACTCCGCCTCAACTGGCAGATAGCATTCACCAAAAAGTGGAAGAATATAACGGGCAAGCGTTAGAAGGAATTGACCGTGCCCTGGTCGAATTAGATAAGGGAGAAGTTCAGATTTCAGAATTGCAAAACCTTGACATCGTAAACACATTTAATCAACTTCAAGATATCAAAGGGAACTTAGAAAATTTAGGACAATAACATGAAGGTGTTACAAATGAGATTTCTTATTTGTAACACCTTTTTACAATAAAATACCATAAAGGACGCAGCTCACTCTTGTAACATTCCTTAGTGGTCCAAAATAAGTACGAACGATCCATTTGTATTAAAATGATGTAAAATTTGACCGATAAAATACAAGTGTGATTTCTCCGGATCTATAGAACAAGAGTTCTAAAAACATGCTATAATAAAGGAATCATAAACATGGACAGGAGAATGTTATGAAAGTCGTAATAGCCGAGAAACCCGACCAAGGAGCAACCCTTGCCAAGCCTTTTCCTCATCGAAAGCGTCAAGGATACATTGAAATACATTCAAACGATGTGTTCCCTGATGGTGCATATATTACCTGGGCTGTAGGACATCTCTTTCAGCTTCAAGCCCCTGAAAAATACGAGAGCAAATGGAAGAAGTGGACATTAGAAGACCTTCCCATCATACCTCTCCGATTTCAATATGAACTTCAACGGGCAAAAGCGAAACAATTCTCAGTCATCAAGGAGCTTCTTAAGAAAAACGAAGTGACGGAAATCATCCATGCAGGTGACGCGGGACGTGAAGGGGAGTTAATCATCCGGAATATCATTTCCATGTCCAGGGTGCAGAAACCGATGAAGAGATTATGGATTTCATCCTTAACAGAGAAAGCGATCCTTCAAGGGTTTACTAGTTTAAGAGAAGAAACGGAAATGCGCAGCCTCTATTATGAAGCCTATTCACGTGCTTGTGCCGATTGGCTTGTGGGAATGAACGCATCAAGGGCGTATAGCATCCTACTAAAGCAACAAGGCATGTCTGATGTTTTTTCTGCTGGAAGGGTTCAAACCCCGACACTCGCTCTGATTGTGAGAAGAGATGAGGAGATAGAGCGATTTAAGAGCGAACCCTTCTGGGAAGTGAAGGCAAGCTTTCAAATCGGTGACCACACCTACGAGGGCATCTGGCAAAAGGATGGGGAGTCGCGAATTCAATCCCGGGAGCTGGCTGAGAAAATCGCTTCTTTTTGTATAAATAAACCTGCAAGCGTAGATGAAATGAAAACAGAACGAAAAGAGTTCGCGCCGCCATTACTATTCAATCTTTCCGCACTTCAAGCGACGGTTAACAAAATGTATAAGCTTTCACCTAAGAAAACACTGGATGTTCTGCAAAAGCTTTATCAGAAGGGCCTTGTATCTTATCCAAGATCAGATTCACAATATGTAACGAAAGGCGAAGCTGAAGCCTTTCCCGAAATATTGTCTAAGCTTAAGGAATTCAGCCCTTACAATAACTGGATCCCTGCACCTCAAGAAAGCTTACTAAACAATAAGCGTTTTGTGAATGAAGCGAAGGTTTCCGATCATTACGCGATCATCCCGACTGAACAGGTAACAGATCCTCAATCTCTATCAGGTGATGAGAAGAAGATTTATGATGTTGTGGTTAAACGCTTTATCGCTGCACATCACGATAAAGCTGTGATTAACTACACAACCATCACCACCGTTGTGAATGGACGGGCTGAATTTGTTTCTAAAGGAAAGCAGATTCTCCAAGAGGGCTGGAGACAGGTTCTGATGCAGAACGAGAAGGAGGATGAACCGCTCCTGCCACCTGTAAAGGAAAAAGACAATGGTGTCGTAAATAGTGTTCAAACGAAGGAAGGAAAAACTCAGCCTCCTAAACGGTACACTGAAGGACAGCTGATTACATTAATGAAAACAGCGGGAAAATATATGGATAATGATGAACTTGAAAAGGTGTTAAAGCAAACAGAAGGTCTCGGAACAGAAGCCACTCGTGCAGGAATTATCACCATGCTTAAAGATCGACAGTATATTGATATTCAAAAGAACATCGTATATCCCACTGACAAGGCAAAGGTTTTAATTCGGGCCATTGGGGAAAATGTGTTAGCCTCAGCAGAAATGACGGCCAAATGGGAGCAGAGATTACAAGCAATAGGCAATGGGCAAGCGTCTGCACCCGAATTCATGGAACAAGTGAAGAAATTAAGCGAACGGCTTGTTCAAAATGCCCTTCAAGATTCTAATACGTGGAATTTCGAGGACCTCGATACAGCTTCCATCCAGCGAGCAAAAGGAAGGAAAGGGAAGAGTGCAGCAAAAACCAGCGTGGGCACATGTTTAAAATGCGGTGGAAAAGTCATAGATAAAGGAAAGTTCTATGGCTGTTCTAATTATCAAAAGACGAAGTGCAGCTTCACTATTTCTAAAACCATACTCTCGAAGCGAATTACGCAAACGATTGTAAAAAAGGTGTTGACCGATGGGAAATCCGATCGCATCGACGGCTTCAAAAAAGGCGAAAAGGAATTTTCAGCTTACCTTAGCTGGGATCCCAACGAAAAGAAAATTCAGTTCCAATTTGATATCTAACCATTTATTAAAAGGTGGTACATGGAATGTTAGCAGGGAGTCTATTTAAAGAAGTATTTTATCAATCAAGAATTCCTCAATTAGTCATGACATTAGATGAGAAACACATGATGTACAATCCGGCTTTCAAAAAGTTCCTTGGCTATATAGAAGCTGAGTGGACCTGTAAATCTTTACGTGAAATCTCTCACCCCCATGATTACCCAAAAGATATGCACTATCTTCATCAGGTTATCAGTGGAGACAGAAATGAGTATCAATTAGAAAAGCGATTTATTTGTAAAGATGGTTCAGTGAAAACTGGCGATTTACATGTTTCACTCATAAGAGATCAAGAAAACCCGTACGTTTTAGGTCAGGTTATCGATATAACGGAAAAAAAGGAAATAGAAGTGAAAAAGCAGAAAAGTGACGAACTATATCGTCTCCTTGCAGAAAATTCTTCTGATATCATCAATCTGCATGACCATGAAGGAAACTATATTTATTTATCGCCTTCGATCCACTCAACACTCGGATTCCATCCAGATGAGTTGGTCGGTACCCACCCTAATGAGATTATTCATCCTGAAGATCTTCCCATCATTGATGAATTGTTTCAAAAGTTGGTGGAAGATAACAATCCCATCATAATGACATACAGAGCAAGGAAAAAATCCGGGGAGTACAGTTGGTTTGAAAGTGTATTAAAAGCAATCGTGGACGAAAAATCCAATGATATTGTCAATGTTGTTTCGGTTTCTCGAAATATCGAGGAACGTCTACAAACAGAAGAACATATTAAAAAGTCAGAAAAGTTGGCCGTACTCGGTCAAATGGCAGCTGCCGTGGCCCATGAAATACGAAATCCACTCACCCCTATTAAAGGATTCCTTCAATTATGCAATGATAAGAAACAATACAATGAAGACTACTTACATATTGTCATTAATGAAATTAGCCGGGTAGAAGATATAATTACTGATTTTCTTCATTTAGCGAAGCCGCAAGAGCGGATGAATGAATGGGTTGATCTTCCTAAACTCATACATGAAGTTGTCACAATAGTAGATTCAGAGTTGAAGTCTAAAGGTGGAACAGTAGTAATCTCCCCTTCTCTGCACGATACTCATGTTAGAGGAAGTGAGAATGGATTGAAACAGGTACTTTTTAATATCTTTCAAAATGCTGTAGATGCGATTGAACAAGATGGATATATATCATTTGACCTCGTTAAAACATCTACTATTCTTGAGTTGATCGTTAAGGATAACGGTGAAGGAATTCCAGGTGAAATCATACCTCATCTTGGAGAACCCTTTTATTCAACAAAGGAAAAAGGAACTGGACTTGGATTGCTTATTTCTCACAAAATAATTGAGAATCATGGAGGAAGTATTTCTTATCACACAGAACAGGGAATTGGAACGGAAGTGACGATCCAGCTGCCGCTTCATCAGAGAAACGACTCTCTTTAAGGGAGTCGTTATTTCTATGGCTGTTTCCTAAAAGTTATTGTTTTAAAGCAGATTAACAGCAATGTATATCAAAATGGCCTTCTATTTAAACCCAATAATTATAAGACAGAAGTTTAATTTCATGAGAAGTGGATAAAACAAAAGGGTAGGGAATCAGCTATTTAAAAATGGAGGGTATACATTGAAAAAGATATTAATGGTCTTAACAAATGAAAGCAAAATTGATGATGAACACGAAACAGGTCTTTGGTTATCTGAGTTCGCAGAACCATATGAAGAATTTAAGAATCAAGGATTCGGTGTAGATGTGGCTAGTTTAAAAGGCGGGCGCATTCCATTAGATCCTAACAGTCTGGATGATGAACAAGTGGAGAAGTGGAAGGGTGTCACTAAGGAACTTGACCAAACGATGGTTCTTTCACAATTAAATGTAAACGAATATGCTGGCATCTTCTTACCAGGAGGACATGGGACGATGTTTGATCTGCCTGAGAGTCCAGAGCTTCAACAGGCACTGGCTCATTTTGCTGAAAACAACAAAGCCATTGGTGCCGTCTGCCACGGTCCAGCAGGATTTGTTGGAACGAAATTATCAAATGGCAAATGGTTGGTCGATGGAAAAAGCTTAACTGGATTCACGAATGAAGAAGAACAACAAACGGGCCTTGATTCATTGATGCCTTTCTTATTAGAAACAAAATTAAGAGAGCAAGGAGCTCAATTTGAAAAATCAGAGGCTTGGAGTGACCATGTTATGACGGACGGTAAATTCGTGACAGGTCAGAATCCACAATCCAGTCAATCAACAGCGGAAGCCTTCGTTAAAGTATTATAAGATCATATCAGCTGAATGAAAACTGAAATGGAGCTCTATTTATGAGGAAGTCATATAATATTTTCTAAAGAGCATGGGTGAATGAGAGCCCATGCTCTTTTTTCTCTTCTACTATATTCTCTTTTCACCAACCATTTGTGATAAAATCGTGAGAAGCATAAGACGAGAGGAGAAGCTCATGCAGGTTATAAGGGTAATCATTCAAATGACCATTCTATGTTTATTTTATGAAGTTGGAAAGTGGTGTACAGACTTCTTTCACTTACCGATTCCCGGCAGCATTATCGGGATGCTTTTTTTGTTCCTATTATTATTTACAGGCGTGTTGAAAGAAAGATTATTATTGGACGGTTCAGGGTTCTTTCTTAGACACTTCTCTTTCTTTTTTCTTCCACTGTCGGTTAGCGCCATGGTTCTGGGGCCATATTTTATTGAATTTGGCTGGAAACTGGTTGTCATTCTTGTCATTAGTGGAATGATTGGTTTCATTGCTACATCATTATCAGCAGAGCGTTTAATAAGATGGAAGGAGAAACGAAAACATGATCCATCTCATTAGTTCCCTACTGGCAATATGCATAACGGTATTTTATTTTATCATCGGTGTAAAGATTCACCGTCTTTGGCCAAGCCCCTTAACGATTCCTATATTTATTAGTACGATTGCTGTTGTGGTCACATTATTGTTCGTGGATATTTCGTATGAACAGTATGCAGACTTCACTTCTTTCATAACGTATTTACTTGGACCTGCTACTGTTGCCCTGGCGTTTCCCCTATATCAGCACCGAAAGTTATTAGTACAGCACGTACAGCCTATACTATTCGGTATTATCACAGGAAGTGGAATGTCTATCCTTGTTTCTTATTATTTCAGTATGTGGCTGGGGATCCCTTCTGAATGGAATCGCTCATTGCTTATCAAAACCATCACAACGCCCGTAGCCGTTGATATTGGGAAGGTTATTGGGGCAAATATAGAAGTCATTCCCACGGTGGTCATTGTGACGGGGATGTTCGGAGCTATGATCATCCCATCCACTTTAAAATGGTTGGGAGTGAAGCATCCTATCGCAAAGGGACTGCCATTCGGAGTGATTTCCCATGGGGTGGGAACGGCACAGGCCATTAAAGAGGGGGAAAGGGAAGGGGCAGTAAGTGGTGCCGCTATGGCATTAACCGCCACGATCATGTCCTTCGTCATCCCTATTCTTTTCCTTTTTGTTTAATATAGTGAGGTGAATCATTATAATCACGCATCATATTAATTGAACAGAGCAATTCCTTTGAATCTATAGTAACCCTGTTCACGAAAAGAGACTTGAGAAGATTGAAGAAATCGCATGAAGTCTATCCTTACAACAGCTTTCCCTTTAAAAACAGAGTGTGTTTCGGTATAGTAAGGGAAGGTGAAATATCAAAAAAGAGAAGGAAGATATTATGATTGTCAAAACTGATGAAGATTTAAAAGCGTTAAAAGAAATCGGCCGCATTGTGGCTATGATACGTGATGAATTACGATCTCAGACAAAGCCTGGAGTAACGACTAAAGAGCTTGACGAGATTGCCGGAAGACTGTTTGAAGAAAACGGAGCGATTTCAGGTCCTAAAGGAGAATATGATTTTCCTGGTTTCACATGTATTAGTGTAAATGAGGAAGTGGCTCATGGGATTCCCGGGGATCGAGTGATTAACGAAGGTGACCTTATCAATATAGACGTATCTGGCTCTAAGAATGGGTATTATGCCGATACAGGAATTTCATTTGTTGTAGGAGAGGGGGACCCTAAGCTTACGGATTTATGTGAAGCGGCATCAAAAGCATTCCATGCGGGACTTCAAAAAGCAAGAGCCGGCTCTAAACAAAACGGAATCGGCAAAGCGGTTAATAATGAAGCAAGAAAAAATGGTTATACTGTGATTATGAACTTGACTGGTCATGGCGTTGGCCGCTCTCTACATGAGAAACCTGATCACATCTTAAATTACTTCGACCCATGGGATAATGCCCTTCTAAAAGAAGGAATGGTCATCGCATTTGAACCCTTTATCTCAACCAAAGCACAAAACGTAATCGAAAAAGGCGACGGCTGGACCTACATCACCCCCGACAACAGCCTGGTTGCCCAAATCGAACACACCATCATCATCACCAAAGACGAGCCAATCATTTTAACACAGTAAAGCAGTGAGGGACGGACCTTTGATTCCTGGGAGTAGCTCCTAGGATCAATGGTCCGTCCCTCTTTTTGTATATGTTTTGTATAACAACATGGGTGATATGTAGGAAAACGATTAGTTTAGGCAGTTAAATCATACCACTGACGGATTGGTTCAGTTTGGTTCCACGAACATTCATAAAATCGTTTGATAAAAAAAGGAAACCGAATACAAGTCGGTTTCCTTTTTTTATCAAACGATTTTCGTTTTACCGCATTCTTGACACTTTCGATAAAACTTTCCATCTAATACTCGGGATTTGAAAATATTGTTGCCACATTCACAGCGACCGCTATGTTCATCCGGCTCATCTTTATAAAGTACGATATTTTCTTCCATATTTTCCATCATTGTCATCCCCTAGTTTAAACATTTCTTCTTATAGTATAGAGGCAATCTTCTACCTTGTTAAGATTAAATCTTCTTTATTCTAGGCTCTTTTCGAAAAGATTGTTGTTTTACCATAGAACCTGCCAGGGTTCTGTCAACCAGTTTATGCTGGATGGTGAGGGGAACTGCTCCGCTTGCAGCTAGCGTTCGGCTGAGCTTCCTCGGCTTAGCCGAACGGGGTCTCGGCACGCCCAAAATCCGCCGGAGTCTGCGCAGTTCCCTTCACCATCTTTAACAGGATTTTCATGACAGAGCTTCAAAGTGTGGAAGATGACAAAGTAACTAGAAAAAATATTTCTTTTTTACTTAAAAGGAAGATTAATCTCTACTTACCTTAAATGAGATGGTTTGCTAAAGTTCTTGTTTTTATTGATTTCCATTAAGGATATATGCTCAGAAAGTTGATTGGAGCGGAAGGGTGCTCGACTCCCGCGGAAAGCGAGCATCCTGGAGCGGAAATCAACTAGTACTTTCTCCTCTACAATAGCAAACTATACGAAAAGAGCCTCATTCTAAAAAACTGAACCCTCTTCATCAAACAAAAATAATGCTCTTCTTCAATTTATTAAGTACAAAAAAGATAACAGGATCTATTTTTTCACCCTTCAAACAGAATAGAACCTTTCCGCTATTTTATCCATAAATATCCTTTACATCTATTATTTTCATTAATAATTCCCATAGTATTCCTCTATATGATAGTTTATACAGGAAATCGCTTTCTATTACAGTCGTGAAATATTCTTGACGCACGATATTAAAGTTCCTGTTATTGATTTGAGATTTTACTATGTTAGTATTTTCCCTGTTAGCAAAAATAAATAAACCGCTAGCTACATAAGGAGGAATTTTTCTATGAAACTAAAAAAATCGATTATTTCTGTGGCTGCATTTACTACACTTGCAGTGTCTGGTGGAGCTAGCGCTTCAGCACAAGACATCGAAGTTAAAAAAGGTGACACACTCTGGGGAATTGCGCAGGAGTACGGTACATCCGTTGATCAACTCATGAAATGGAACAATTTAAATTCACACTTAATCTACCCTGATCAAGAACTCAAGGTATCATCAAAAGAGTACTATACAGTTAAAAAAGGTGACACACTCTGGGGAATTTCTTCACAATATGGTGTTTCCGTCGACAGTTTAATAGGCTGGAACGCACTTGAGAGTGACCTGATTGTCCCAGGACAAGAGTTAGTCATCAATTTAGAAGATAAAAAAGCACCTTCAGCTACTGCAAATACTTCTGAGCAAGCAGCAGCCCCTGCTCAAGAAGAAACAGCAGAAGTAGCTCCAGAAGCTGAAGCGCCTGCAGCAGAACCAGCTGAAGCACAACCTGCTAAAGAAGAAGCTGCAGCAGAAGAACCAGCTCCTCAAGAGGAAGCTGTAAAGGAAATCACAGTAGAAGCAACTGCTTACACAGCAAGTTGTGAAGGTTGCTCAGGTACGACAGCAACTGGCGTTAACCTTTTAGAAAATCCTGATGCAAAAGTGATTGCAGTTGATCCGAATGTAATTCCTCTAGGATCAAAAGTATATGTTGAAGGATACGGCTATGCAACTGCAGAAGACACTGGCGGAGCGATTAAAGGGAATCGAATCGACGTATTCATTCCGTCAAAAGATCAAGCAGTTGATTGGGGCAGAAAATCAGTTAACGTAAAAATCCTCGAAACTAAATAATAGATTGAAACCACTGAGAGATCATTCTCAGTGGTTTTTTTGTAGAGTTAATCTAAAAACCCAAGATGAACATGTTATAAACTTCTAAATAAATCCCTTCGATACTAGTTATCTTTCCATTCTTCCAACTAATATTTCCCTTCAATTGAAAGAGTTAGAAACACTTCCAGCTGAATCGCCAGAAAACAATAAATATTACACGCTTGTCATCTAATTGTTATCGGTTTATAACCAGTTTGTTATGCGTCTGAGGTAAGTCTATGTTACTATTTCAAATGTTGGTTTCATAGACAAAACACAAAAGGAGGAATTACACAAGATGAAAAAAGTATTATTTTCCATTTTTTCCTTCACAGTTTTATTAACAATCGGACTTACTTCTGCCTATGCAGATTCAAACGATACTGCAATGAATGATTATCATAATATTGAAAAAGGCGATATTCTTTGGGAGATTGCAAATCGATATCATGTTTCGATAGATGAAGTTGGGACACGCCAACAACTTTTAGAAGAAGGTATAACTGTGAATAACGAATCAGAAGAACAACAAGAGGTTAAATCAGCAGATACAAAGTCTTCTGAGGATTCTCAGGATAATGTGGTGAAAGAGGTTAATGTAACAGCCACTGCGTACACAGCATATTGTGAAGGCTGTATCGGTATCACAAAGACGGGTGTTGACTTAATCGAGAACCCTGATGCAAGAGTCATTGCCGTCGATCCAAGTGTCATTCCACTGGGGTCTAAGGTGTATGTAGAAGGATACGGTTATGCCCGTGCAGAAGATACAGGTGGAGCCATTAAAGGAAAACGTATCGACATCTATATGGAAAAAGAAAAAGATGCCCTTAAATATGGTGTACAGGATGTTAAAGTGAAAATTATTGAAGAGTAACGAATAGTCAGGACGCCGATTCAGGCGTCCTTTTTGTATAAAAAAACTATTTCCCTTGAACGTCAGACCCTTTTCTAGCAGAAGGAGCTACTGATTTCATCTCAATTTCCTCACCCATTTGTTGTTGAGCTAATTTTTCTGCTGCTTCATGTTGAGAATTCTTTTGCTTGTTTTTCATGATTGGACCTCCTTCCGTACATTTTTTAATTAATATTCACCGATACATGAAAATTACTACAGGTACTTCATCCAGAATTCCCATTTATTACTTCAAGTATTATAGAGAAACCTTTAATTATATCGACTTAAATACTTTTTCTTCCTATAAAACAGTTAAAACATGATTGTCAACCCGATTTATTTTAACGGAATATAACGCGTTTTCATTTCCAGTTTCTCAAGCTCGAAAAATTCCTAAATGGGCTTTAACTTCAAAAAAAGAATAGGAATGAAAACGTTTAAATGACAAACACTATAAAAAAATATAATGGTTATCACTTGCAAAGTTAAACTTTTTTCTGATAGGGTAACAAATGTTGGTTTTATGAGAGTGTCGTGAGGGAATAGGTAATAAGTAATCATTCCTCCACATTCCTCAGAATGCACATATTCCCAGCTGCATTAACTGAGACTCTTTCACGATGAAGATTATTGCCGCAGGTGTACATACTATGACAAACACCCTTAATCCGGCTTTCGTTACCTTCATTCAGAAAAGAGCAAAAATACATTAAAAATGGAAAGGAGAATTTTATGAAGAGGATATCAAATGTTTTCTGGATTACCGTTGCATTAGTTGCAGCTTCTGTTGCCTATGGTGTCATCGCGCCAAAGTCATTCGAAAATGTAACAGCTGATATGCAAAGCTTTATTACCTCAACATTCGGTTGGTATTATCTTATTTTAGTAACAGTGATTGTTATTTTCTGCGTATTCTTGATCTTTAGTCCAATTGGAACGATTAGATTAGGAAAGCCAGACGAGAAACCTGAGTACACGAAAGGAACATGGTTCGCCATGTTGTTTAGTGCAGGGATGGGAATCGGTTTAGTATTCTGGGGGGCAGCAGAGCCGCTGTCACACTATTTGACGCCCCCACTTGCAGAAGGTGGAACGAATCAGGCGATCAAGGAATCAATGCGTTATACGTTCTTCCACTGGGGAATACATGCTTGGGCGATCTATGCGATTGTCGCTTTAGCACTAGCTTATTATAAATTCCGTAAAGATGAACCTGGTTTAATATCAGCTACGTTGAGACCGATCTTTGGAGATAAAGTGAACGGTCCACTGGGAACGGTCATCGATGTATTGGCTGTATTCGCCACTGTTGTCGGTGTTGCCACAACGCTTGGGTTCGGTGCAGCACAAATTAACGGAGGACTTTCATATTTACTGGGAGTTCCAAATAATTTCACCGTTCAATTCATTATCATTGCGGTTGTAACCGTCTTATTTATGATATCGGCATGGTCAGGATTAAGTAAGGGAATTAAATATCTATCTAATACGAATATGGTATTGGCAATTGGACTGTTCGTGTTAATGTTCTTTATCGGGCCTACATTGCTCATCCTGAATATGTTCACTGATACAATTGGTGCTTATATTCAAAACATCGCTGCCATGAGTTTCCGGATCGCCCCATTAAATGAAGAGCATCGCGGCTGGATCAATGGCTGGACGATTTTCTATTGGGCATGGTGGATTTCCTGGTCTCCATTCGTCGGAATCTTCATCGCACGTGTATCACGAGGTAGAACCATTCGTGAATTCTTAATCGGTGTGCTATTGCTTCCCGCTTTAGTCAGTTTCATTTGGTTCGCTACTTTTGGTACATCTGCCATTGAAATTCAACAAGCAGGAACAGATTTATCAGGACTAAATACAGAAGAGGTATTGTTTGCTGTATTTAATGGATTCGAATGGTCAACGATCCTTTCAGTCATTGCCATCACATTGATCGGAACATTCTTCATTACGTCTGCTGACTCAGCTACCTTTGTTCTGGGGATGCAAACTACCTATGGATCATTAACTCCGCCAAACTATGTGAAGTTAACTTGGGGACTTGCTCAGTCTACTGTTGCATTAATCCTGCTCTATAGTGGAGGATTACAGGCTTTACAAAATGCATTAATTGTTGCAGCGCTGCCATTCTCGGTCATTATGGCCCTGATGATGCTGTCTCTGTATAAATCACTGAATCAAGAGAAAAAAGAGCTTGGATTATACATCAAACCTAAGCCAAGAAAAACGAAAGAACCTAAAGAGCATATGTAAAATCCTTGAGCGCCTGGAGCTATCCCAGGCGCTCTTTTTGCATATCGAGGACTTCTTATCTAGACATTTTACTCATTTTCCGCTCCTCCATAAACAGCAAAACCCACTGTTCATAGGCAATCTGCTACAAATGCATTTCATAGTCAAAAAATGAATAAAGATTTTAATTAACCTACAATTTGTCCACTACATACATTAATATCGTAGTAAGATAACTGGAGGTGACTGATGATGTATGGATATGGATACCCTGGATATGGATATGGCTGCGGTGGTGGCTACGCTGGTGGCTTTGCGTTAATCGTAGTATTATTCATCCTATTAATTATCGTTGGAGCAGCGTTTGTTTGTTAACAATAAATAATGGTTAGGTGACCCCGACCATAGTCGATGATTTCTCTACCAACATCCGGTGAAGAAAGAACTGACTTTTGGGGTCATCTTTTTTATTTATACATATTGGATTGTCATGGATTAAATCTCATATTAAAATACAAGAGAAATCAATATTCTTGTAAAGGATCGAACCTGAATGACCAAAAAAATCACAAAGAAAAAGCGTCCCAGTAAGAAAAAACGATCCTCACCATTTACGATCGTCCTTATCCCCATCATCATCTTAGTTATCTATTATACTGTATATAGTGGAGAGGTCTCTTATAACCTGTCATCATTGGGTAAAGAAGAGGTCCCAGCCGAATATATTCCCATCTATAAAGCTGCCCAAGAAGAATATGGGGTACCATGGTACTTACTGGCTGCCCATCACCGGGTTGAAACGAAATTTTCAACCATGAAGACTCTTGTCTCCCCAGCAGGTGCAGAGGGACACATGCAGTTTATGCCTTGTACCTTTGTGGGCTGGTCCCATCCAACGTGCTCAGGTCTGGGAAAGGGAAACATCCCTTCAGACCAAAAAACAGACCCTGACGTCATTGAAAAGTACGGTGGCTATGGGGTTGATGCAAACGGAGATGGAATAGCCGATCCTTTTCAAATTGAGGATGCAGTATTCAGTGCTGCCAACTATTTAGCACGAAATGGAGCAGCAGATGGGAAAATCGAACAAGCCGTATTTGCCTACAATCATAGTGACAAATATGTTGAAGATGTTCTATACTACGCAGACCGATTTATAGAAAAGGAAGAAGAGGAGTCAGACAAGGCTATGTGATTTCTAAATCTGTTTTAAAAAAAGAACCGGATTCTATTTCGGTTTTTTTTTTTTGATTTTTCCTTTGTGAATTGGTACGCCAATTGATGAACATACTCTTATGAGTCCCTCTGCCACCAATAAAAATTTCCAATAAGTCCTTGATCGTATACACACACTTAATAAATTGTTATGATAAGGTTCGTGATTTTTACGGATGATAAAGGTGATTTAATTGAAAATAATCGAAATGATAGAAGAATGGAAAACCGCTCTTGATATGGAAATTCTACAACTAAAAAACCGGGAAAACTCAGGCGTTTTGATAGAAGAAGGCCGATGTATCCGCAAAGAAGAAAATGCCTATATTTATTGGTTCACCCTTAGTTATCCTGCTTCGTTACCAGAAGGAGGGAGCGTAGTTTACAAGAGAAAGCAATCTACAATCACAGGTGTGGTGATTAGTTCAGAGGAACGAGAGTGCATTATTGAGCTCGAACGATTCCTTGGAGACACTATTTCTTATGGTCAAATATTGCACGAACCATGGGAAATATTAGAAAAGCTAATAGAACGATTGGACGAAGCAAAAGAGCGCCATGGAAAAACACTGCGTATTCAGAATGTGATGAATCCACCGAAAGACACAAGACATCCGAAATCTACTTTTAAAAACCCTTTACATGAAGCATACGTACGCAGTAAGTATAATCCTGTTACGTATGTATGGGGACCGCCTGGAACAGGAAAGACCTATACGCTCGCCAGAGTAGCCGCTTATCATTATTCAGAAGGAAAAAAAGTGCTGCTTCTTTCCCATAGTAATGCAGCAGTTGATGTCTTAATAGAGGAAATGCACCACTTCCTCAGCAGCCATAATCGGTGGAAAGCAGGAGAAGTTTTACGTTATGGGACCAACCGGAAAGTGTATAGTGAAAATATTACAGATTTAAGCGTACTTCAATTATTAGAACAACTAGACCCCACCCTTGCAGAGGAAAAAGGAAAGGTCGAAACCTACCGGAAAAGGTTAAAAAATAAACTGGCTAAAACGTATTCAAGTTATGATTCAGAACGGTTGTCACAGCTTGAGGTTCATTATCAAAAAATCAAAGAAAAGTTTAAACGAAGAGAAGGGGAGCTTGTTATTGATGCAAAGGTCATCGGGACGACTCTCTCAAAAGCTGCGATTGATGGTATTCTTTATGAAGAAGAATTTGACCTTGTTATTGTTGATGAAGCAAGTATGGCCTATATACCTCAGGTAGCATTCGCTGCATCCCTGGGAAAGAAGATCATAATCTGCGGGGATTTCAAACAGCTCCCACCTATTTCTACATCCTTCCATCCGATGGTAACCAAATGGCTGAAGGAAGACATCTTTCATGCGGCTCAGGTTGCACATGCCGTTGATAGGGGACAGGATCACCCTCAGTTATTATTACTTCCAGAACAGCGGCGAATGCATCCCAGTATTTCGGCATTTACCAATCAATATATCTACCATTCTAAGGTAGGCGATCACCATTCGGTACGATTGAAGAGAGCTGAGATTACGAATAAAAATCCTTTCCCATCACATGGAGCGGTATTATTTTCACTGAAAGAAGGGACTGAATGGGCAGAGGTTCAAAAAGGCTCACGTTGGAATGTCCTATCAAGCTTAGTAACGATCCAACTTACTCTGCAAGCAATCGAGGATGGAATTCAATCTATCGGGATAGTAACTCCCTACCGTATTCAAGCGAATTGGTATAACCTTTTACTAGATGAATTGGTAAAGAGCACACATTCTCAAACTGATTTATATGCCGCTACAGTTCATGGTTTTCAAGGATCAGAAAATGACATGATCTTATTTGATCTCGTGGATGGGGTTTCCCATGGAAAGCCTGGGGCGTTACTAACCCGAAACGGAAGCGATAGACTACTTAATGTTGCGATAACCCGGGCGAGGGGGAAGTTTGTTCTTATTGGAAACGATCAATTTATCCAGGAGAAGACTCATTCATCCAAACCGGTTCATCAATTCATCAAGCACCTTCAAAAGAAGGGGCATAAGGAAACAAGTTCAACACTCACTCCTCTTTCAACTAAAAAAATGAAGTGGATTGATTTGAACGATCACCGTAAACTGGTGAAGGATCTTCACGCAGCAAAACAAACAATCGTAGTGAATGTGGAGCATATCAAAGATATCCCGGGAGATATAATGAGCGTATTAATAACTGTATCAAGGGAGAAAAACGTCATACTCTTATGTAAAGACGGCAGCCCTTTGCACTCGGGAATGAGCATCAAATTTGAAAAATCCAAAACGATCATACCGTTCATTGTGTTAGATGATAAGGTCATCTGGTTCAATTCTTACTCAAAAGAAAATAACCGATTCCCTTATCATGTTAGAATTTTGTCAAAGAAAATAATTGGACAATTCCTCAAAATGAATGAAGAGAAATAAGCGGTGTTCCTTTAGAAAGCTAGTAGCAGAAATCTACTTCTCTCAAAAGGAGTCACCGCTTTCTTATTTTTCAACCAGAATACTCCAGTCCTGTTTCGTTCGCACCCTACCAATTATGCTTGCTGATACCGAGTGAAGACGTAATTCCTCTATATACTTTTCTCCTTCATCCTCAGGCAAACTCACTAATAATCCCCCTGAAGTTATCGCGTCACATACGATCCATTGATCTTCCTGTTTGAGACCCGGATCATAGAAAACTTTTTCTTCAAGCCACTTATGGTTCGCTTTGGATCCACCAGGAATGACCCCTTGGGCTGCTAATTCTTTCGTCCCGTCTAAAAGGGGAATGGAGGAGTATGAGAACTGGATGGACACATTACTGCCTTTAGCCATTTCATAGGCGTGGCCCAATAAACCAAAGCCTGTTACATCTGTCACTGCATTCGGATGGTAGGCCAGTAATACTTCTGAAGCTAATTTATTTAACGTGCTCATGACTTCGATCACATCTTTTTTTTGATCTTCTGTCACCACTTGCCGTTTGATGCCTGTCGTTAAAATCCCTACTCCTAATGGTTTTGTAAGAACAATAACGTCTCCTTCTTTGGCACCATTATTCGTCCAATACTTTTTCGGGTGAACGATTCCCGTTACGCTTAACCCAAATTTAGGCTCTTGATCGTCGATGGAATGGCCACCGACCGTCACAGCACCCGCTTCGATTACTTTACATTGTGCACCTGACAAGATTTCAGCAAGTACTTCACTTCCAAGCTTTTTAATTGGAAAGCCTACGATATTTAAAACGGTTTTCGGCGTTCCACCCATTGCATAGACGTCACTTAGCGCGTTGGCAGCTGCGATTTGACCAAATTGGTAAGGGTCATCTACAATCGGGGTGAAATAGTCTACGGTTTGTACCATTGCAAGTTCATCTGTCAGTTGATAGATACCACCATCGTCTGATGATTCGGTTCCTACTAATAATGCTTCGGTAAATGGTTGAGGGGGTAGCTGACGCAAAACTTGCGTCAAGTCACTAGGACTAATTTTACAGCCTCAGCCAGCTTTTGAAGAAAGTTCTGTTAAACGCATAATTTCTTCCCTGCTCATTCACTTCACCCCTTTATGTATGAATATTCTAATTGTACAGGATAAAAATACAATTGAGCAAAGGAGAACTGAAGGGCGGTTAGAAATCAGGCGGGGAATAAGATGATTTGCACATAAAATTCCTCTATAATAAGAGGGGATCCTACAAAAAATGCTCAAGAAAAGGGAGGAAGCTCATGATGAAAAAAGTTTCGATTACAATCGAATTTTGCATGAGATGAAACTATGCACCTAAAGCCGCGAGTTTCGCGGAACAACTGTTTACCCATTTTCGCTCAGACATTGAAGAATTAAAGTTAATACCATCCTCTGGTGGCGCCTTTGAAATTTCAGTAGGGGATAAAAAGATTTATTCCAAACTGGATACAGGTGTTTTCCCGGAGGTCAACCGTATCATCTCTTCGATCGATTCCTTATAATCATGGAGGAAGGTCTGAGTTTTCACCTCAGACCTTCTCATCTATTTAGAGAGTATGATTACTCATGAGATAACCCTTGGACTCGAATAACGAAGGATGAGGGGGTGGGGCATTCTTTTTTAGGAACATTGATTTCGATTGTATGATGCTCAATTGAATAGGTGATCGCCCTTTGTTTTAAACAAAAGGGAAAACGTATGGTGCGATTTCTCACCTTGATTTCGTCTTTCATCAATATCGATACAAGCAATTGAGTATCATTTTTCTTAATGATCAATTCCTCTGGACAAATATTTTCTGTCTCAATTTCTACAATGAATGCTTCCGTTGTATCCAGAAATTCTACTCTAAACTCTTGTTCATCCAATTGAACCGTTGCAGGATCCAACAACCAATCCTTCATATTCTCCTCCCAGTTCTCTAAATAGAAACCCTCCTTTTCCTTACTCATTTACACCTGACCCCCAACTTCTTCTTTTACACATTGTATTCGTTCTAATTTATTTGGTGAGGGTGTTATAATCAGTATAAAGAATGAAAGAGGGTTAATAATGAAACAACTCGTCAGAAACATCCCACCCATCCATGAACTCCAACAAGCCACTCAATTCCATACTCTCCTCAACAAGCATCAACTTACCAAGGAAAGAGGGACGGACTTATTAAAAAAGGCGGTTACAAACTGTCGTAAGTCCCTGCTGAATGAACAATGGCAAGGACCTCATCCATTCACAGACGATTTTATCGAAGAGATTTTTGCACAGGCAGATGCCTTGATGAAGGAAACCTATTCCCTTTCTCTTCTAAAAGTCATCAATGCAACTGGAACAATCCTCCATACGAATTTAGGTCGGGCCCGATTGGGACAAGTCTCCATTGATCATGTTAAAGAGATTGCAGGTCACTACAGTAATTTGGAATATGACATTGAAGGGGGAAGAAGAGGGTCTAGGCACACACATGCCGAGAGATTCATCTGTGATCTAACCGGTGCAGAGGCAGCCATGGTTGTGAATAACAATGCAGCGGCTGTTTACCTTATTCTCTCTGCCCTTGCCAAACATAAAGAAGTGATTGTTTCCAGAGGGGAGCTCGTGGAAATCGGCGGATCATTTCGGATTTCTTCCATCATGGAAGAAAGCGGGGCTCTGCTCTCTGAAGTGGGAACGACGAACAAAACTCACTTAGGAGATTATGAAGAAGCATTGAGTGAAGAGACAGCCATGATCATGAAGGTTCATCAAAGCAATTTTGTAATAAAAGGATTTACAGAATCCGTTTCCACCGATGAACTTGTTCAGTTATCCCATCGGCTTCCACACATTCTTTATTATGAAGATTTAGGGAGTGGAGCTCTTTACGACTTCGGACAACTGGGAATCGGAAATGAACCTGTAGTAAAAACAGTCATTGAAAAAGGGGCGGACCTTGTATCCTTTAGTGGAGATAAATTATTGGGAGGGCCCCAGGCAGGTATCATTGCAGGGAAAAAACAATGGATCGATCAACTTAAAAAGCATCAGCTCGCTCGTGTACTCCGCATAGATAAAATGACATTAGCAGCTTTGGAGGTGACTCTCTTGCATTATATAAAAGGGGAAGTCCAGGATAAAAATCCGACCATTGAAGCCATCACCCGGAAAAAAGAAGATATCCTCCAGCAATCCCACCATTTCATAGAAAATTCACTGGAAGTGGATTTCAGTTTCGAGATAATCGAAGGAAAAAGCCAAATTGGTGGGGGAACGATGCCGGATGTTGAATTAGATACTTATCTTGTTTCCGTTTCTCATAACATTCTGTCTGCTCAAGAAATTCATGACAAACTCAGAAAGGGGAACCCTTCCATCATAACAAGAATTCAAGAAGGGTCCGTCCTCCTTGATCTGCGGACTGTCTCCTCCATTGAACAATCGGACATTATCCATGCATTAAAGAATCTGCAATAGACCATAAAAGGTAGTGCGTATTGTGTTATCACAATTCCGCACTACCTTAATTATTGCTTACATATCGTGATGGCTATGTTGTTTTTGTCGAGTGTGATTACGATTCTTCACTTTATGTGATCCACTTAAAGGCTCCGGCTGTCCTGACTGCTTTGGAGCGTTCTTACGCATATCTTTACCATCATTTTTGTTCATAAAGCATCCCTCCTGTTCTTAGAATGCTATGTTGGAAAACAGTTTATTCATGGGTATGATTTTTAACTATTTTGACCATACTAAAAAAGCTAATTTCAGAATAAGGAGAGATTATCCATGCCTTACCATAAAAACAAGCAACAAGCCTATCAAGCTGCTGAACAAAGCGTTACTGAAATACAGAATACAATTAATGAACTAGTACTAGATGGAGCTAGTTATGGGTCACAGCTGGCTCACTTGAAGAATGAAGTAAACGAAGCGTATCAACAAATCGAGAATGCACTTGAAGTAGCATCAGAGACACAAAGAGCCCAACTTCAACAATTCAAATCGGACTTGTCTTCGATCGTCAATGAAGTAAATGGGCAATCGTAAGAAATAATACGGAAAAAAACCCACACTGCTTATTTAGCAGAGTGGGTTTTATTTTTAAACAAATAGGGTAGGGGAGAAGAGAGGAAGGCATGTACATAAATGCAGGTGACAAAACTAATTCGCTTATGTATATAAGCCCTGTTAGTTTCATCACCTTACATTTGAATTACTGATTGGTTTTGCGTTTTTTATTAAACTGACGCTGAGCTTCAGTTAATGGTTCATTTGAATACTCTTCATTGTAACCGGCACCATTTCCTTGTGCTTTTGCCGCATTCATGCCGTTAATTACATGGTTAGCTTTACGTTTAGCCATTGTAGAACACCTCCATAAGGATAGAATGCCACCATCATCCACCCGTTATTAGAGGGAAAGGCTAACAGATTTGTTTTTTCAAAATAATATTTTCTGGCAGCTGACACGTTTTGACATGGGGAAAAATGTTGTTATACCAATATTTTTCTAGAAACCCAAAGGAGTTTATTATTTTAGATAAGAAAAACTTATCAAAAACAATAACTTTATTGTTATTTACTTATGTAATCGCTTGTATTAAGATGTAAATGTGAGAAAAGTTCGTTAGTTTAGAACGAAAACTTTTCGACTTATTGTGTGATGTAGTTTAGAGGGGGAATCGAAATGGCAAAGAACGATGTATTTAATGCACGATCTTCTTTCGAACTAGAAGGAAAACGTTATCATTATTATCGTTTAAAAGCGCTTGAAGAAGCAGGAGTAACAAAGATTAATCGCTTACCTTACAGTGTAAAGGTATTGCTCGAGTCTGTACTTCGTCAATTTGACGGACGCGTGATCAACAAAGACCACGTTGAAAATTTAGCAAACTGGGGCTCAACTGAAGTGAAAGATGCGGAAGTTCCATTCAAACCTTCCCGTGTCATCCTTCAAGATTTCACTGGTGTACCAGCAGTAGTTGACTTAGCGTCTTTACGTAAAGCAATGGCTGATATTGGTGGAGATCCACAAAAGATCAATCCTGAAATTCCGGTTGATCTTGTAATAGATCACTCCGTACAAGTAGATAAATATGGTACAGCTGATTCATTAAAAACAAATATGGACCTTGAATTTGAACGTAATGCTGAGCGTTACCAATTCTTAAGCTGGGCTCAAAAAGCATTTGAAAACTATCGTGCCGTGCCGCCAGCAACAGGAATCGTTCACCAGGTTAACTTAGAATACCTGGCCAATGTTGTCCACGCTGTTGAAACAACAGAAGGTGACTTCGAAACATATCCAGATACATTGGTCGGTACTGATTCTCATACCACAATGATCAATGGTATCGGTGTACTTGGTTGGGGTGTTGGTGGAATTGAAGCAGAAGCAGGAATGCTTGGTCAGCCTTCTTATTTCCCAATCCCTGAAGTAATCGGTGTGAAATTCACTGGCGAACTTCCAAACGGTGCAACAGCTACTGACTTAGCTCTTAAAGTAACCCAAGTTCTACGTCAAAAGGGTGTTGTAGGTAAATTCGTTGAGTACTTCGGACCAGGAGTAGCCACTCTTCCACTTGCAGATCGTGCAACGATTGCCAACATGGCACCTGAATACGGCGCAACATGCGGTTTCTTCCCAGTTGACTCAGAATCATTGGATTACCTTCGTTTAACTGGTCGCGACGAAACGCATATCAAGATGGTTGAAGAATACTTAAAGAAAAATGAAATGTTCTTTACACCTGAAAAAGAAGAGCCTACTTACACAGATGTTGTGGAAATCGATCTATCAGTAGTAGAAGCAAATCTTTCCGGACCAAAACGTCCACAGGATTTAATTCCACTTTCTGACATGAAAGAAATGTTCCACAAATCCATTACAGCTAAAGAAGGCGTACAAGGATTTGGACTTGATAAGTCTGAAATCAATAAAACAGCAAAGTATACAACGGCAGATGGTCAAGATGTTTCCATGCCTACCGGTGCAATCGGGATCGCAGCCATTACTTCCTGTACAAATACATCTAACCCATACGTAATGCTGGGAGCAGGCCTGGTCGCCAAGAAAGCAGTAGAGCTTGGAATGAATGTTCCAGACTACGTGAAAACATCACTTGCACCTGGATCAAAAGTTGTAACAGGGTACCTTAGAGACTCCGGATTACTTTCATACCTTGAAGATATCGGTTTCAACCTTGTAGGATATGGTTGTACAACATGTATCGGTAACTCTGGTCCGTTACGTCCTGAAATTGAAAAAGCAGTATCAGATGCTGATCTATTGTTAACTTCAGTACTATCAGGTAACCGTAACTTTGAAGGACGAATTCATCCATTAGTGAAAGCAAACTATCTGGCTTCACCACCATTGGTTGTGGCATACGCGTTAGCTGGTACAGTGGATATCGATCTTCAAAAGGATTCTCTTGGTAAAGACAAAGACGGTAATGATGTGTTCTTCAGAGACATCTGGCCTTCTCAAGATGAAGTTAAAGACGTAGTGAAGCAAACAGTTACACCTGAATTATTCCGTAGAGAATATGAGCATGTATTCTCTGAGAATGAGCGTTGGAACGAAATCCAAACAAGCAATGAACCGCTTTACAGCTTTGATGAAACTTCAACTTACATTCAAAACCCTTCATTCTTCACTGGTTTAGCTCCAACTCCTGAAGATATCCAAGGGTTGAATGGACTGCGTGTTGTAGGGAAATTTGGTGACTCTGTAACAACTGACCATATCTCTCCTGCAGGTGCTATCGGCAAAGACACTCCAGCAGGGAAATACCTGCGCGCGAATAATGTTGAGCCTCGTGATTTCAACTCTTACGGTTCTCGTCGTGGTAACCATGAAGTAATGATGCGCGGTACGTTTGCAAACATTCGTATCCGTAACCAAATTGCTCCTGGTACAGAAGGTGGATTCACAACATACTGGCCTGAAAATGAAGTGATGCCTATGTATGATGCATGCATGAAGTATCAACAAGACGGTACTGGATTGGTTGTACTGGCAGGAAAAGATTACGGAATGGGATCTTCTCGTGACTGGGCAGCGAAAGGTACAAATCTTCTTGGGATTAAAACGGTTATCGCAGAAAGCTATGAGCGTATTCACCGTTCAAACCTTGTGATGATGGGTGTGCTTCCACTTCAATTCAAGAAGGGTGACAGCGCTGAATCTCTAGGATTAACGGGTAGAGAAACGATTTCTGTCAATGTTACAAACGATGTTAAACCTCGTGATATCTTAACAGTTACAGCTGTAGCTGAAGATGGTACTAAAACAGAGTTTGAAGTATTAGCTCGTTTTGATTCCGATGTAGAAGTTGACTACTACCGCCATGGTGGAATTCTACAAATGGTTCTACGTAATAAATTACAGTCATAATGTAACCTTTAAGCCTCGGGTCTTCCCGGGGCTTTTTTAATTACCCTCAGCAACTGACTAGCTTAGAAGCTCATTCTAAATTCCATGACTAATTAGAGACAAGCTAACATAAGATGATAGTAATATCATTCCTATGAGAGGAGCACACTCCTTTGAAATCCATTTTCGGCATTTTGCTTGTAGCATTATTAGTCTTCACGTTTTATATTGAGAATAAGTCAGAGCCCACTTACTTTTCAGAAAATACGTTCCCGCAAGCTGAGGCATATGATCAGTTAATTGATATAGAAGAGGGGGAGGTGTCAGAAACTACTCCAGTAGAGAACTATCCTGGACCAAATGTGGGAGACAAAGCCATCGACTTTAAATTGGATACCTTATCCGGGGAAACGATCACATTGTCTGAATTAAAGGGAAAGAAAGTGATTCTTAACTTCTGGGCTACATGGTGCCCACCCTGTAAAGAAGAAATGCCGATCATGCAGGAGTTCTATACGAAATACGGGCAGAACGTTGAAGTACTGGCAATCAATATCGATCCCCAATACAACGTAAAAGAATACCAAAAAGCAATGGGACTCACTTTCCCGATCCTATTAGACAAAGACGACAAAATCAACAACGCCTACGACATCCTAACCGTCCCAACCACATTCGTCATCAACGAACAAGGAACCATCACCCACAAACAAATTGGAGCCATTACCACCCTTGCAGACTTCACCGCGCTAATCAAGTGAAGGACGGACCTCCAGCAGACTCTATATAGTGAATTCTTGAACCAAACTCAATCATCTATTGTGACCTTTGTTTAAAATATCTGACATTTGGATATACTACTTATAACAAATCACACTGGAGAGTGAGGCGATTGGATTGCGCAGACCAAGGAAGAAATCATTTGCAGATCTTGTGAAAGAAAACAAAAAGCAGCTCCTTCTAGATCAAGATGCCATGGATGCCATTGAAGAACGAATCGATGCAAGACTGGAAATTAAGCGCCCTATAGGCAAAGCCGAGTAAGGAATTACGAGGCTTATTTTTTTTGCCCACAGAAAATAATACTGCCAATTATTACGTCTTTTCTTCCTTCCCATTTTGGTAATCATACTAGTAAGGAGGGGAAGTTATGAGTAATTCAAAGGGAAGTCCGAATCATTTTGCACCAAACCATATAGGAACTCAATCAAGAGCTGCAGGCGGCAACAAAGGGAAACAAATGCAAGATAAATCTGGTAAGCATGCACAAGTCATCCAGACAAAGGGTGAATAAACGCTTCAGACGAAAAATGAAAAGGGATAGGCCTTAAGGTCCGTCCCTCAACACGAATAGCAGGAGGAATGCAGGATGGCATGGGATAAACCGAATCCAGATGATCGTAGTGATAATGTAGAAAAGCTTCAAGGTATGGTTCAGCATACGATTGAGAATATGGAGAAGGCTGAGGAGTCGATGGCTTTCACAGATAGTGAAGAGCAGCTTCAGTCTATTAAAGATAAGAATGAACGTCGCCGGGAAAGCCTGCAAGCTTTCCGAAACGAAATTAAAGACGAAGCTCATCAAACTGAGCAATAACACTTGCAACCCGAACGGAAAGGGCTCAAATGAGACCTTTCCGTTCGGGTTCTTTCATCCATAATAAAGGCACCAGAAGCAATTCACTCCGGAACCAATTTGTTCAATGCTTTCTCCATCTATGTTAAAATGAGGAAGGATACTGATTAGATGAAGAGGGTGTAAAGATGCAAATTGCTGAAAAAACCATCGAGGTAAGATACGCAGAAACGGATCAAATGGGTGTTGTGTATCACGCCAATTATCTTGTATGGATGGAATTAGGAAGAACGCAACTAATTGAAGATCTCGGCTTTAAGTATGCTGATATCGAAAAAGAAGGGATTCTTTCTCCTGTTATCGATCTGAATGTCAGCTATAAATCACCGGTTCGTTACGGGGAAAAAGCGTTTATTAAAACGTGGGTTGAGGAATATGACGGGCTTCGCATTACCTATGCTTATGAAATTTATAATGGTCAGAACCAGCTGGCCATCACGGGACAATCGAAACATGTTTGCGTCAAGCAGGAAAACTTCCGTCCGATTTCGATTCGTAAAATGTTCCCACATTGGCACGAAGCATATGAAAAGGCTAAGAAGTAATTTCTACATAGAGGAGTTGCCCCTTTTAAAACTCCCATACTGAAGCATGACAGAAAGGAAGAACCTCCATGGCATTCGGGTTAACAAAACATGAATTACATGCATGGAAAGAGCGTGTAAAGCGTGGAGAGATTGCATTTCTCACTCATTACTGGCTTGATGATCGATTTCCCCATGCACGATCTGTAACGAAAGTCGGCTGCTGTGACATCGATACATTAACTGGATGGGGTAAGAAGTATGGTTTAAAAAAAGAATGGATTCATCAGAGGGAAGACGGATTTCCTCATTTTGATCTTTTGGGAGACATTCAATATCATATTCTCCTTACAGAGGGGTTGCACGACCATATTGCACGTTTTCTGAACCGGACATAAAAAGGCTGGCATATGCCAGCCTTCCATGCTTTCTTATTTTTTGTACTCATATGAAGGTTCTTTAAGTTTATCGTCAAACTTAACGTACAAATCATGACCATCAAAAAACCATAAATCTCTTTCTTCAATAAAAAATTCCCGGTTCTCGACTTCGACTCGTTCGCCAATATCCACCGGTTCGTCTTTATTCACTCCTAATGAAAAACTATCATGCAGAGGACTGGAACCTCCATAGCGCACATAAAAACGAACTTGATCGCCTTCCTCTACAAGCATTTCGTCTTTAAACCACGTAAGAGCTTCTTTTGAAATATGTATCTTCATCGATGAGTCTCCTTTCTCTACAGGTATTCTCCCAGAGTATTTCTTGTAACTTTACAAAGAAGGTTTCATTTCATATTATATACATATAGAAGACGGAACATCTACTATTACGCATAAAGGATGAGACAAATGAATACACATTCATTATTGTATTACATAGGTGCATTTATCTTTGCCGGATTAAGTGTATTAACATTTCTGCAATTGCACGAAGCCAAATATCAGATAGAAGCCGGTACATTTATTATCATTGCTGCACTCATTTACTATGGTATGGTCACCCTATACTTTAAGGCGAGCCGCAAAACTTTTTTGATGGCCAATGCCTTATTGGCTGTTTTAGCCCTTGGTGGCATTTTCTTTAATTCATTGCTATTCGGTGGACATTAAAAAAACGAGCTTTCCCATTGTGGAAGCTCGTTTTTTTGCAGCTGAGTAAATTCAGGTTAATACATTGGAATAGGTTATTATGGACGTATCTTCAAAGCAGCATGGCTTGAAGCCACAAGTTCACCTTGCCTTTTCTTATTCAGGTAAGCCATTCACCATATGTGAAACCATTTCTTCTTCTGAATACCTGATCATACCGTTGTTATTAGCAAAATCAAGAGGATAAATCCTGTAATTATTGTAATGATTCTCTGACACAAAGGTTGGCTGAAATTCAATGGTAGGGTACGTGATCTTAGAACCGCCCGGGTTCATCGTTTTTTCTACTTGCACCGTAACCATTCCTCCAATGTCTTTGAAATCATCTTTCTGTCCCGAAAGAAAATTCCCTAATGAGTAAATGACAACGGCATCACGACCATCACTCGTTTTATACGTTTGGATTGGCTGCAGGACGTGTGGATGATGACCAAAAATGATATCAACCCCACTTTCGGTTAAGACATTTGCCAGTCTTTCCTGTTCCTCAGTAGGGAAGCGTTGATATTCATTTCCCCAATGTAAACTCAATACGACTAAATCAATGTTCATGGTTTTGGCTTTCTTAATTTCTTGTATCATGTTTTGTTCGTCGATCAGGTTGACTAAATAATCTTTCCCCTTTGGAACCGGTATTCCATTTGTTCCATATGTATAGGAAAGCAGGGCAAACTTGATTCCATTTACCTTGAAGGTACGAATCCGTTCCTTATCTTCCTGACTTTTAAACGCACCCACATACGGCATGGATATCTTCTCATAATAGTCGATTGCACTTAGAAGCCCTTTTTCCCCTTGATCCAATGAATGGTTATTGGCAGTCGTGACGGCGTCGACCCCCACGTCCTGTAAAGATTTCACAATCTCTTTAGGACTATTGAAAAGGGGATAACTGGAGACTCCAAGCTCCACACCAGCCGGAGTTGATTCCTGATTGGCAATCAGAAAATCAGGGGCCGCCAGCATGTCCTTGATCGGTGAGAACATAGGGGTGAAATTATACCCGTTTTCATCTTTGGCATCATTATACACTGTATCATGGAGAAGGATATCTCCGATGGCGGCAATTGAAGCACTGGACTTCATCGATTTCCCTGAGGCTTGAACTTCTCTCGTCGTATGCAGCAAAGAGTAAAGGTTCTCCTCCTGCAATCCTTCTGCAGATGTTCTCCAGTCTGAGTATTGCTTATTTACAAGATACCCAATCACTAAGAGTAAAGGAATACAAAGGAATAACCCTGCCATTAATCGCTTTTTATTCATATTCATCATCCTTTATTTAATTCTACCTCTATTTTACAAAATAATAGGGGAAAGCGGGGCATATTTAAGAAAATATTGAAGAATATTATCATATTTTTGTGATTTTTAGACTATTTCGTTAATCCTTGATATTACTTGCCTTTTTATATCCATCATCTTTCTCATACGAATCAAAGGGTATACCTATTTACTTTATCAAAGCATGAAAAAAAGCCTCCACTGCAGCAAGGAACTCCATATAAAATAAAGAGATCCTGGTGCTTTGGTCGCTTTTTTACTACAGCCATTTAATTTTTGGTTCGGTTTTATTTCTTATTCGTACTATATTCGCCCGATGTCTGTAAACAACGAAAATGGTCAGAATTCCTACGACGATTATAAGTGGGATATCTCCAGTGAAGATCGAATACGCAAAGGCAAGTACTGCTGCCAGCATTGAAGAAAGTGACACATACTTAGTAGCATATAAGCAAATAAAAAATACAGCCAGTAAGATGAAAAATAAGATGAAATTATAGCCTAGAAGAACACCAGCAGAGGTTGCTACTGCTTTTCCTCCTCTGAAGTTTGCAAACACAGGATACATATGGCCGATAACAGCAAAGACCCCTGCTAATAACATATGTACATCACTTTCAAATAGCAATGGCAGGAGAGTCGCAACCGTTCCTTTTAAAATATCCATGATTGTTACAATCATACCGGCTTTCACACCCAGGGTTCTGAATGTATTGGTTCCGCCCAGGTTTCCACTTCCGTGCTCACGAATGTCTTTTCCGTAGAACGTCTTCCCGATCAGTAAACCGGAGGGAATGGAGCCTAACAAATATGCTAATACGAGTATAAGGGCAAAAATCATCATCACTGCTCCTTTTAAAATAACTAGTCCGTTCTTATTTTAACATGTTTTCCAAAGGTTGGGGAGAAAATAAGCAAAAAAATTAGTACCTGTTCATAAAAGTAGATAATATCTTTTATTCCTCATAAATCTGATTAAGAAGGAGTGAAGTATGTTAAAATAGACACACTTTACATAGTTGAAATGAAGGTGTACACGTATGCAATTACTTTTATCGGCGTTTCAATGGGTGGCCTTTATGGTTGCAGGCTCAATTGCCGCTCCCATTGCCATAGCTGACCTGTTTCAATTGTCACCCGCAGACACGGCAGGATTTATTCAGCGGACCATCTTTGTGTTAGGAGCCGCGAGTCTTATTCAAGCATTAATTGGTCATAAACTTCCCATTAACGAAGGACCCGCTGGACTATGGTGGGGAGTTTTCGCCATCTATGCAGGGTTTTCAGGAACCCTTTACCACAGTCATGAAGAGGTGCTCGCCGTATTACAGGGCGGGATGATTGTCAGTGGTGTGATTTTCTTTATTCTTTCTGCAACAGGACTATTAAAAAAGTTGTCATCTTTATTTACACCAACGATCACGTTTATTTATTTAATGCTATTGATTCTCCAATTGAGCGGATCTTTTATCAAGGGAATGTTCGGTATACAGCATGAAGGACAATCTCTACAACCCCATGTCTTACTCGGGAGCGTCCTGACCATAATAGTGGCATTATACTTCTCAGGCCATAAACGAAAGTGGATTCAACAATACTCCATTATTCTTGCCCTCATCTCGGGCTGGATAATCTTTATTCTTATGGGCCTAGGTGAAAGCACTACTGTTTCTGAGAGCTGGTTTTCTTTACCTGATGTGTTCGTATTTGGTGCGCCTGTGTTCGATACGGGTGTCATTGTGACATCGATCTTTATCACATTCTTGTTAACAACCAATATGATTGCTTCCATTCGAGTAATGGAAGAGGTAATGAAGGCAAAGGGACATCCGACGTATGAAAGATATACAAAGAGCGGCTTTGCTTCCGGAATGAATCAGCTGTTCGGTGGAATATTTTCAGCAATTGGATCTGTTCCCATTTCCGGGTCTGCCGGATTTGTTGCCGCTACGGGAATGTACTCCATTATCCCCTTTATTCTTGGAAGTGCTATGATCATTATCATCAGTCTGATCCCAAAAGTTATGAATCTCTTCGCAAGCCTGCCCGCTCCAGTTGGCTATGCTGTGACCACGGTCATTTTCATCAAAATGGTCGGCCTTGCTCTTGGTGAATATCGGAAAGAAAAGGACCTCGATAAAATCCATTTTGTCGCAGGTATCTCTCTCATTGTGGGTGTAGGGGCCATGTTTGTTCCCCCATCCGCTTTTAAAGACATGCCTGTAGTGGTGGCCTCAATATTAAACAATGGATTGATACTCGGAACCATCACAGCAATCATCGTAGAACAATATATCCTGTTAAAGCACAAACAACATCCTGAAACCAGTAAACAATAGTTTGCTGGTTTTTATTGTCTTGTCCCATGCTCTGAAGGCCGGACTTTTCCGCCTTTCTTTTAAAAAGTATCTTGTATGTAGATTCCACCTTATTCATAAACTAAAAGTACTAACGCAATTTCTTGGACAACATGGTTACCTTTTGTATAATGAGGGTATCCCTTCTATGTATAGAAAAATTTCTCAGTTCATAAAGCAGGTGGAAAAATGATTGAATTTAAGGACGTCACAAAAGTCTATGAAGATGGTACAGAAGCCATAAAGGGAATCAACCTGACGATACCAAAAGGAAAGCTTGTCGCCTTGATTGGTCCAAGCGGATGCGGGAAAACGACCACGATGAAAATGATCAATAAGCTTATTTCACCTTCCAGTGGAACGATCCTGATTAATGGAAAGGATACTTCTGAAACCGATGAAGTGGAGCTCAGGCGTAATATTGGCTATGTGATTCAGCGAATTGGATTGCTTCCCCATATGACAATAGAAGAAAACATCAGTCTGATTCCACGATTAAAAGGATGGAAGAAGGAACAATACGAAGGTCGAGTGGACGAGCTTCTAAACCTTGTCGGACTAGATCCTCAAGTATACCGTAAACGATATCCACTTGAATTAAGCGGGGGACAGCAGCAACGGGTTGGCGTTATTCGTGCCCTGGCAGCGGAACCGCCCATCATTCTAATGGATGAACCATTCAGTGCCCTTGATCCGATCAGCCGGGAGCAGCTTCAGGATGAATTGAAAAGCATCCAAAATGCGATACATAAAACGATTGTGTTTGTCACACATGATATTGACGAAGCGTTGAAGATCGCTGATGAAATTGCGGTTATGCGCGATGGGAAAATTGAACAGATCGCTACCCCATCCGAGCTCATAAAAGATCCTGCGAACGAATTCGTTCGTGCATTTATCGGAGAGGACAGACTTAATGTTCAACAGCCCCAAAAGCGTGTTTTTGACATCATGGAGGAAAACACAACCTATTTGCTCTTGGAAGAATCAGAATACGCATTGATTCCATATGACGCGTCCATCCAAGAAGCTGCAAGAATACTTCTAATGTCAGAAAAACATTATCTTATGGTTACAAAAGACGGCAGGAATGTCGGCAGCGTAACGGCCAGCGGGATTCTTCGTGCAGTAGCCTCAGAAGGGAAAAAGGAGGCACGTTCTGTATGAATTCATTCTCGTTCTTGTTTATCAACACGATATCAAACCGTTCTGATGCAATCTTAAATGGATTATTTGAGCATCTATATTTATCATTCGTATCTATCTTCATTGCGATTGCCATATCTTTGCCACTGGGTATATACATATCACGAAAAAAACAAACGGCTGAATTTTTTATCGGAATAACTGCCATTTTCCAAACGATCCCTAGCCTGGCCCTATTTGGTTTTCTCATTCCCCTATTAGGTACAGGCAGTATTACAGCGATTATTGCCCTGACTGTGTATGCACTCTTACCGATACTGAGGAACACGTACACCGGGATCATCGGGGTCGATGAGGGAGTCATAGAAGCAGGCAGAGGGATGGGGATGACAAGCTCACAGCTTCTGTTTAAAGTGGAGCTTCCACTCGCTCTGCCTTTCATAATGGCCGGTATCCGAACAGCGACTGTCTTGACGGTTGGAGTTGCGACCCTTGCAACCTTTGTTGGAGCAGGTGGACTGGGCGACCTCATCTACAGGGGACTTTCTACTTGGAATAATTCTTTAGTTCTTGCGGGAGCCATTCCAGCTGCATTACTTGCATTATCTTTCGACTTTTTATTAAAGCTTCTCGAAAGAATGACAACACCTAAAGGACTAAAAGCACGGAAATAAACCATAATTCAAAGGAGAGTAAGAATGAAAAATAAACTAAAACCATTTATTCTATTAATAGCCCTATCCATTGTGATCGCTGGTTGCGGAAATGGTGGGGGGAAAGACACGATTACGGTTTCAGGCAAGATGTGGACCGAGCAGTTTATCTTAACTCAAATGATGGCAGAGCTTCTCAAAGAGAAAACAGATCTCGATGTTAAGGTGGAAGAAGGATTGGGGGAAGTATCGATTCTGACACCCGCTCTTGAAAAAGGCGATATCGACGTATATATCGAGTACACAGGAACTGGACTGGAAGCGGTTCTAAAAGAGCAAGCGGCAGAAGGGGCTTCAGCTGAGGAAATTCTGTCTCAAGTACGTAAAGGATACGAGGAAAAGTTTAATGTGACATGGTTAAAACCACTAGGATTCGAAAACACGTATACTCTTGCTTATACTCAAGACCAGGAATTCGATGCCAAAACATTCTCTGACCTTGTACCCCTATCGAAAGATTTAAGTTTTGGTGCGCCTCATCAATTCTATGAGCGTGAAGGTGATGGGTACGATGCATTTGCTGAAGCTTACGGATACGAATTCAAAGCGAAAGAAAGCTTCGATCCTAACATTATGTATGAAGCAGTGAAGAACGGAGACGTCGATATTATTCCGGCCTTTACTACCGATGGAAGAATACAACGTTACAACCTGAAAACGACTACTGATGACAAAGGGTTCTTCCCACCATATGATGCCGCACCAATCATCCGTCAGGAAGTTCTGGAAGAGCACCCTGAAGTCGAGGAAGTCCTGAATGAATTAGCAGGACAAATCTCTGAAGAAGAGATGAGTGAGATGAATGCCAAAGTGGATATGGATAAAAAAGATCCAAAAGAAGTCGCACGGGAATTTCTTATTTCCAAAGGATTAATTGAAGAGTAAGATGTTTAAGCGTGTCAGGTAGGATTAAGGAGCTTCCTTTTGTCCATCTGACACTTTGTTCTCTTTAGAATAATTTTATAAAATTTTGAAAAGTTAAAGGGAAATATGGTATAAAAGAAGAATAGGACTTAAGGAACAGTCAAAGAATGAATGGATAAGGATCGATGAAGGAGTTGTGATCACCCATGGAAAACCCATCCCGAGAAGAAATCGGAAACATTCTTAAACAATCAAAACGCATTGCGGTGATTGGATTAAGTGATAATCCAGCACGAACATCTTATATGGTATCCAAAGCCATGCAGGATCAAGGCTATGAGATTATTCCTGTAAACCCAACCATTGAGTCGGCATTAGGCGTTAAAGCAGTACCCACCCTGAAAGAGGTGGAAGGGCCGATTGATATTGTCAATGTATTTCGCCGCTCAGAATTTTTGCCTGAGATCGCGAAAGAGTTTGATGAAATCGATTCTAACGTTTTTTGGGCGCAACTTGGTGTAATGAACGAAGAGGCTTATCGCTTTTTGAAAGAACGTGGGTATACAGTCATTATGGATCGCTGTATTAAGGTTGAACATGCTTTAACCAAATAATTCTCACTCGTAACAAGCGGCTCTTACCGCTTGTTTTTTTTCGGATGGATGGTTCTCAATTACCACTGAAAAAAACAGGGCAACACAAAAGAAATACAGGCGCAATTTAGACCTGTCACAGTAATTACATTTGCGAAAATCAAATAAAACGCTACAATATAGCATAGTGGTTTACCTCAGAAATGATTAAAACAGGTAAACGAACAAACGTTCTTGTGTTATAGTTAATATATACATAACCAATAATACCGTACAAGTAATTGTTTTCGGTTAGAGAAGTTTTGAAAGGGGAATGTTCGTGGCCAACCAGAATAAGACCATGGATTACAATGATGATGCCATTCAAGTATTAGAAGGTTTAGAAGCCGTCCGGAAGAGACCTGGAATGTATATAGGCTCTACAGATTCAAGAGGTTTGCATCATTTAGTATACGAAATTGTCGATAACTCGGTGGATGAAGCATTAGCTGGCTTCGGAAGTGAGATTATTGTTACGATACATAAGGATAATAGCATCTCAGTGCAAGATAAAGGCCGGGGGATGCCAACTGGTATGCATAAACTAGGAAAGCCGACTCCCGAAGTTATTTTGACTGTGCTACATGCCGGTGGGAAATTCGGACAAGGTGGTTACAAGACCAGTGGTGGATTGCATGGTGTAGGTGCCTCAGTCGTAAATGCCCTATCCGAATGGCTTATTGTGACGATTGAAAGAGATGGAACGAAGTATGAGCAACGTTTTACAAAAGGTGGAAAACCGGAAACCACTCTTGAGAAGATTGGAAAAACGAAAAAATCAGGAACATGTATCCATTTCAAACCTGATCCGGAGATTTTCAGTAATACCACGTATAATTACGAAACGCTATGTGAGCGTCTAAGGGAATCTGCCTTCCTGCTAAAAGGATTAAAAATTGAAATCATTGACGAGCGTCATGATCAGAAGGAAGTCTTTCACTTCGAAAGTGGCATACAGGCCTTTGTTCAATACCTTAACGAAGAAAAAGATGTGCTTCATAACGTTGCTTTCTTTGAAGGGGAACACCATACCATTGAAGTGGAATTCTCTTTTCAGTTTAACGACGGTTTCTCGGAAAACATTCTGTCTTTCGTAAACAATGTTCGTACAAAAGACGGAGGTACCCACGAAGCCGGAGCAAAGACAGCGATGACCCGTGTCTTTAATGAGTACGCTCGTAAAGTTGGGATTCTAAAAGATCGGGACAAAAATCTTGAAGGGACCGACATTCGTGAAGGGCTGGCGAGCATTGTTTCTGTACGTATACCGGAGCATCTCCTTCAGTTTGAGGGGCAGACGAAAGGAAAGCTTGGCACAAGTGAAGCACGTTCAGCTGTGGATGCAGTTGTTTCCGAGCATCTTCTCTATTTCTTAGAAGAAAATCCTGATACAAGTTCCCTTCTTATTAAAAAATCCATTAAAGCGGCTCAAGCCCGCGAAGCGGCACGTAAAGCAAGGGAAGATGCACGCAACGGAAAGAAACGTAAGCGTTCTGAAACCGTTCTATCTGGTAAATTAACACCGGCTCAATCGAGAAACCCTCAGCGTAACGAGCTTTACCTGGTGGAGGGTGATTCGGCAGGAGGTTCTGCGAAACAAGGTCGTGATCGTAAATTCCAAGCGATTCTACCACTTCGGGGGAAAGTCATCAATACGGAAAAAGCAAAGCTGCAGGATATCTTCAAAAACGAAGAAATCAATACAATCATCCATGCAATTGGTGGCGGGGTCGGTCCTGAATTCAACGTCGACGATATCAATTATGACAAAATTGTCATCATGACCGACGCCGATACGGATGGAGCCCACATCCAGGTTCTGCTGTTAACCTTCTTCTATCGCTACATGAAACCATTATTAGAAGCAGGGAAAGTGTATATTGCACTTCCTCCTCTCTACAAAGTAAGTAAGGGGGCAGGAAAGAAACAAAAGCTTGAATACGCATGGACGGATGAAGAGCTCCAAGGAGCCATTTCTAAAGTTGGTAAAGGCTATATGATCCAGCGCTACAAAGGTCTTGGAGAAATGAACGCCGATCAGCTGTGGGAAACGACGATGGATCCTGATACACGTGCACTGATCCGGGTGCGTATTGATGATGCTGCCAGAGCTGAGCGTCGCGTGACCACTCTTATGGGAGATAAAGTAGAGCCGCGCCGTAAATGGATTGAAAGTAATGTAGCTTTTGGATTGGAAGAAGATGGAAGTATTCTAGAAAATGAAAACATTACGGTCGCAGAGGAGGGGTAATACATGACAACTGTAGAAAGATATCAAGACTTACCTCTGGAAGAGGTACTTGGCGACCGATTTGGACGTTATAGCAAATATATTATCCAGGAACGTGCATTACCAGATGCACGCGACGGATTGAAACCTGTACAGAGACGTATTCTTTACGCTATGTATGTAGATGGGAACACCCAGGAAAAAGGATTCCGTAAATCAGCAAAAACCGTCGGTAACGTTATCGGTAACTATCATCCACATGGTGACACATCTGTGTATGATGCCATGGTGCGTATGAGTCAAACGTGGAAAGTGCGAAAATATTTAGTCGAGATGCACGGAAATAACGGAAGCATTGACGGAGATCCGCCTGCTGCCATGCGTTATACAGAGGCACGGCTTTCTGCAATCTCCATGGAGCTCTTGCGTGATATAGATAAGAAAACCGTGGACTTTGTACCAAACTTTGATGATACATCCAGTGAACCGACTGTTTTGCCGTCACGTTTTCCGAACCTTTTAGTAAACGGATCTACCGGTATTTCAGCAGGATATGCAACTGACATTCCACCTCATCACCTTGATGAAGTCATTGATGCGACAATCATGCGAATGGAAAAGCCACAAAGCACGGTGGATGATTTAATGACGGTCTTAAAAGGACCTGATTTTCCAACAGGTGGTATCATTCAAGGGGTAGACGGTATCAAAAAAGCCTACGAAACCGGAAAAGGAAAAGTGGTTGTTCGTGGAAAAGCTGATATTGAAAACATCCGTGGAAGCAAACAACAGATCGTCATAACGGAAATTCCTTATGAAGTAAACAAAGCGAACCTCGTTAAGAAAATGGATGAATTCCGTGTGGATCGCAAAGTGGAAGGAATTGCAGAAGTTCGTGATGAAACAGACCGCGATGGGATGCGCATTGTCATTGAGTTAAAGAAAGATGCAGATGCCACAGGCGTCTTAAACTACCTTTATAAGAACAGTGATCTTCAAATCGCCTATAACTTTAATATGGTTGCGATACATAACAGACGTCCTAAGCTGATGGGACTTCGTGAACTATTGGATGCTTATATTCAACATCAAAAAGAAGTTGTGACAAATCGTACCAAGCATGATCTAAACAAAGCGAAGGATCGCCAGCATATTGTCGAAGGCTTAATGAAAGCTCTCTCAATCTTAGATCAAGTAATTGCAACGATTCGTGCTTCGAAAGATAAACGAGATGCGAAGGATAATTTAATCCAGCAATTTCAATTTACGGAAGCACAGTCAGAAGCAATCGTCAGCTTACAGCTATACCGCTTAACGAATACAGACATAACAGCACTGCAGGCAGAAGCGGAAGAATTAGCGAAAACGATTGCTGAGTTAACGGCTATCCTGGAAAGTGAAGGCAAGCTTTACAGTGTAATCAAAAAAGAATTAAAAGGCATCAAAAAGCAGTTCTCTGATGCTCGCCGCACTAAAATTGAGGATGAGATAGAGGAAATTAAAATCAACCTTGAAGTACTGATCGCGAGTGAGGATGTCATGGTTACCGTTACCCGTGATGGTTACATGAAGCGAACAAGTCTCCGTTCCTATTCTGCTTCAAACGGGCAGGATCTGGCCATGAAAGAAACAGACAGGTTGCTTGGTCAATATGAGATGAATACGACGGATGTACTTTTAGTATTCACGAACAAAGGAAATTACATCTATTGCCCTGTACATGAGCTCCCGGATATTCGTTGGAAAGACCTTGGTCAGCATGTGGGGAACATCGTACCGATTGATCGCGATGAACAGGTTCTAAAAGCAATACCGATTAAAGAATTTGATCCATCCCATTATTTATTGTTTGTAACGAAGAACGGAATGATCAAGAGATCCGAGCTTCCTCAGTACAAAGCACAGCGTTACTCACGTCCTCTTGTAGGAATCAATTTAAAAGGGGACGATGAGCTGATCGATGTGCACTTAACCGATGGATCACACGATATATTCATTGCAACACACTTAAGTTATGGACTTTGGTTCTCGGAAGAAGATGTGAACATCGTCGGACCGCGTGCGGCTGGTGTGAAAGGGATCAACCTTAAGGATGACGATTATGTCGTATCAGGTAAAATCATAAAAGATCCAATGAAGGATTACATTTTCTTAGCTACCCAGCGTGGGGCAGTGAAGAAAATGAAATTAGCAGAATTCGAAAAAACATCCCGTGCCAAGCGTGGAGTCATCATGCTGCGGGAATTGAAATCAAATCCACATCGCGTGGTAAGTATAGAAGTAGTTAAAGACACAGATAAAGTAGGCCTGATCACGAAAAAAGGAAAAGCAGAAGAGGTGCTCCTTTCAGACCTTAGACCGAATGACCGATATTCAAATGGATCATTTGTGATTGATGAAGGGGATAGCGGTTCTGTTTGTGAAACGTGGGCAGAATCACTACTACCCGAAACAAAAGAATAGCATGTATTGAAACGACCAGAACTGCTTCTGGTCGTTTTTTATATCCGCATGGAAACAATCGTGAATAATCAATGTATAATCATTCGTGATTGTTGTACAATACCAGCAAAAAATTGTACAACAATTAATATTATTTCGAAAAGATGAATTTATCAGTTGAATAGGCATTTATTTTTTGATAGATTAAGAAAGTGTCTGAATGGGTAAACTTACATAGATTCATACATTTTTTGTCATAAATACAACATCTAGGGGGAACAATTATGGAGTTATTCACAAGTTTAGTAGGTACCTTGAATGATTACATGTGGTCATACATACTGATTGTAGCGCTGATCGGTCTCGGTTTATACTTCTCACTACGAACAAAATTCGCACAATTCCGTTACTTAGGAGAAATGGGAAGGTTATTAACAGATAAGACCACGATTTCAGCAGAAGGAAAACGAGGCATCTCTTCCTTCCAGGCTTTCACGATCAGTACCGCATCCCGTGTCGGCACAGGTAACCTGGCTGGGGTTGCAACAGCGATTGCAGGCGGTGGTCCAGGAGCTGTATTTTGGATGTGGCTGATCGCCCTTCTAGGAGGAGCGACCAGCTTCGTGGAAAGTACACTTGCTCAAATTTACAAAGTGAAAGACGGAAAAGACGGCTACCGAGGTGGTCCGGCATACTATATGGAAAAGGGATTGAATGCCCGTTGGATGGGGATCCTATTTGCCGTTATCATCACATTCTGTTTTGGACTTGTATTTAACTCAGTACAATCCAATACGATTTCACTTGCTATGGAAGAAGCGTATGCATTTGATCGTATGACTGTTGGTATCATCCTGGCCGTATTAACAGCCCTTGTAATTTTCGGTGGAGTAAAACGAATCGCCAGTGTAACTCAAATTGTGGTTCCGATCATGGCAGTTCTTTATCTGATTCTAGCTTTCTATATTCTGATCACCAATATCACCATGCTGCCAAATATGTTTGTGATCATTTTTGAAAATGCATTTGGTATCCGGGAAGTTGCAAGTGGTGGGGTCGGTGCAGCCATCATGATGGGAATCAAACGTGGTTTATTCTCAAATGAAGCCGGAATGGGTAGTGCACCGAACGCAGCAGCATCTGCTGGTGTCACTCACCCCGTTAAACAAGGACTTATTCAAACTCTTGGTGTTTTCACTGATACATTGCTTATTTGTACAGCAACAGCCTTCATGATCATCCTGTCTGATCAATACACAACAGGAATCGATGGCATTCAGCTGACACAAGCAGCCTTAAGTTTCCATGTTGGGGAATGGGCAGATACATTTGTCGCTGTCGCTATCTTCCTATTTGCCTTCAGTTCGATTATCGGAAACTATTACTACGGAGAAACAAATATCGAGTTTATCAAATACAGCCCTGTCACTCTATTTATCTACCGAATGGCCGTCCTTGGCATGGTGATTTTCGGAGCGGTGGTCAAACTGGATATTGTGTGGAGCCTGGCAGATTTATTTATGGGTCTAATGGCGATCATCAACTTAATCGCCATCACGCTATTAGCTAAGATCGCCATATCTGCACTAAAGGATTACCGTGAACAGAAGAAACTAGGGAAAGATCCTGTTTTCTACTCCAACTCTATCAAAGGGTTAAAAGGAATTGAGAGCTGGGAAGCAAAACCTGAAACGACAACAGAACAAAAATAGCAAGAAAGGACCAACCTCTATCATGGGTTGGTCCTTTTTAACTTGTTTTATGCAAAGAAAGATGAGAATAGAAACGATAATGATTACATAGATTTTCCTTCTTTGGTGAAAATAAAAGTGAATAATTTTCTAAAGAGGAGAGAGAATCATGAGAAAAGAATTACTATTTGCATTCGGTGCTTTCTTTGTTATGTCCCTCCATGCCATTGCAGGAAACTTTTCCAGTGAGCCAATGGAAAAACAGCCTGTGAATGAACTGACTGTCAATGTTTATAAAAAAGATGTAACCGGCGATGGTAAAAAGGATACGATTACGCTCAAGGCGATTCCGTTTTCTCCTGATGTCCTGTTTCTGAAACAAATTTGGGCGGATATTCAAACGTCTGAAGGAAGTAAGATTCGAATTGATTATGAAGGTGGTTATGAGCCGAAAATCCAATTCGTTGATTTAAATCATGATGGAATAAAGGATATTCTGTACTCATCAGCAACAGGGGGAAGCGGCGGACTCTATAATGAAGCCCTCCATACGTTAGCAGATAATAAACTTGTCGACATCGGATTACCTGAGCCTTTAACGATTCAAGCTCAGTTTGAAGATGATTACCAAGCATCTATTACCTTTGTAGATACGAATCAATCCTACACAGTCGATTTAGGTGATCGAAAAGAAGACTACGATCGATTGGGGATTTACACGGATGGAATCTTAAATGAACCTATGGAATTAATGGTTTTACCGTATGCATTTTTTGAGCCGACGAAAATCATTGGCAAACCTGGTAAGGGATTAAAAGGATATCAGCAAATTAGTGGTGCCTATAAGGCGGATGGCATCGGAACGGCTACGTCTTATTGGTATTATGAAAATGAACAATGGAACCTGATTAAGATAAAGTGGAAAGCAAATAAATAACTGAACCATTTCTAGGCTCTTATCATACTCTGTTGTAAGCCCATTTTTGTAAAGGAGGCTTACGCATGAGTGAATTCAAGCCTGAAAAGCTAGCTGTGACATATTTGCCACCAGCTTCAATCTTCAACCCCATTGATAACCGAAAATACACATTGACTCATTCTGATACGACGGGTGAACTATTTTTGAGCGTTGGTTGTCACTATGATTTGGAGAAGATCAATCCATCCATGAGGGACGAAGTGTTAGGAGAATGGAGAAGAGACCTTGGTCAATACACTCTTTCAGGAACCGTGTATGTGAGTGGGGGGGAATTTGATCAACAACTTTCCAATGTACGGTTTATGATTTTCAAAAAGGAGCTGCCATTGGCCTTAGCAGCAATGGTGAACGGGGATAAAGGGTTTTATACGTACTATCCATGGCTTCTTGATGCACCCATCATCATCTGCTTTGAATCCGTATTCCCGGAATATCATCAAACACTTTATTTCGGGACACCAAGACAATATTTATTGAAATAGTACTCAAGCATAAAGAGGTTCACGAGTTAGACTCTTTATGCTTTTTTCTTTGAACTGTACTGCCATGAAGTTACATTTTTTTAGAGGAGGTAGGCATTGAGAATTCTTAGGTAATGATATTTATGAAATCATGCAGGAACAACCATGAAGTTGCATGCTTATAATAAAATAGGGTTGATCGCAATAAAATAGACAATCGTCATATTATGTAAACTAATTAAAATTGAATGGATTAACAAACAGGTGGTTTGGAAAGTGACTGTTTAGCAAATTGAAATAGTAAACAATCTTAAAATCAACAATGAATTTTCAGATAATAGCAAGAGAAAAATAAAAATAGTGATTCAGAAATCAAGTAGATTTTAATATAAAAAATGAAACCGTTGATCAAACTAAACTTATCATGAAATAAAACGAAGTTTAGGATAAAAATAATTAGCATTAAACAAAGGGTTATTAAAGGACAAATTAAACTGTAGATCAAATCGATCTCATTTTTCAATTCTGTCTCATTATTAACAGTATACTTGTGATACGAGACAGAAATCGGTTATTTCATTTAGGTACCGATAATAGATATTATGTTAACTTAAAATTAGAAACGAACGTTGAGTAATCGATAACTTTCTCCCCCTCCACTGCTGATGCCGTGCGACACAGATTCTTCACCTCGATTTCGTTAAATTCTTTATCATTCCATAAAATCATCCCCATATCTCATTTGTCTTGTAGTTCATAAAGGCGTTTATCGTTTTAACTTAATTTCCTCGATATTGTTGAAACGCTAAAACGCCTCATTAAGAAACAAATTTACCTGCATCTTTTTCCTCACACGCTAATAAATTCTTATCATAGGATATGGATAAGATCTAATCTCTTCATTCACAAATTGGTTAAGAAAGTTGTGATTTGACAAGATGAAAAACTGTAATGATGATTACTTCTCATTTCAAAATCTACAGGAAATTGGGATGTCATTTGACAAGGTCTTTGAACATATTTTGAAGTTCATGCGATTAGAGCCAAATGGTAACTATCGATTAATGGTGGGGACTGATTCTCAAGTTCATCAATCACATACCACCTTCATAACAGGAATTGTGATATTAAATGAAGGAAATGGTGTGTGGGCATGCATTAGAAAAGTGTTAATCCCTAGGAGAATGCTGCAATTGCATGAGCGGATTTCCTACGAATTGTCTTTATCCGAGGAAATTGTTTCGTTATTTACTGAGGAAAGAAAAAATCAGTTAATTGATATAATCCTTCCATATCTTTATGAAGGAGCTACATTTTCAATGGAAGGACATATTGATATCGGGGCTGGAAAACAGAATAAAACAAGCAAGTTTGTTAAGGAAATGGTCGCAAGGATGGAAGCAATGGGTGTGGAACCGAAAATTAAACCCGATGCCTTCGTCGCTTCCAGTTATGCCAACCGTTACACAAAATAAAAGACATACTTTATCCTCTTCGTTGATGTTGTGTATTATCAAAATACACCATTCTTACACCGACGATCCATTATTCTTACAGCAAATTCTAAAGTTCTTCTTCCTTCTTATTCTTCTTCTCTTCATTAAACCACTGAACATCTGCTCTCTCCTTATCTGATTAAAACACATAGAAATTATGACTCCTGCCCAAGCACAGTGGACAAAGTTGCATAGTATAGAGTAAGTCGAGGTCTACCTTGACAATCTTATAGAAGTTAGGGGGATTTAGTATGTGGTTCCCATTTTTTAATCAGTGTGAAAGAAGCAGAAGAGATGATTTTCATCGTTGCCGTTTTTGGGACAACTTGATGTTCATCCACTGTTCATGCGATGATGACTATGATGTTTGCGACAAGCCAAGAAGAAAAGAATTCGAAGAACAAGAAGTGAAATGTTTTAAAATAATGGACAAACATGACTGTACATGTCATAAAAAAGATCACCATCATCGTGATTGCGGATGTAAAATGCATGAACACCATTGTGGATGCCATAAGAAGGATCATCACCATCACCATAAATGTAATTGTCCTAAATGCAACCGTAATTTCTAAGTGAAAGCCCCTATTCCACTGATCGTTTTAACTTATAAAGGGGTTAATTACTCTCTATGAGCATGGGGCTCCCCATGCTCAATTTTTTTCGTGTAGTTTATTATATATTTTCAAGTTAACTCTTTTTAATATCTTTGTTTTTCTCGATTTTACGGCCATTTCCGCACCAACTTGCCTAATAATACATAAAAGAACAAGTGTTCGCATCTTGGTATCTGTTTTGAAATTCGACTGATCTCATTAAAAATGAAAAACTTTACTATACATAGTCAACGCTTCGATCTGGTCCAAGTCCGGTTCGTATCCAATACCGGGCGCTTCAGGTACAACTATATATCCATCCTCCATATCCACCTCAGGTTGAATGATATCCCGCTTCCAATAATGAGAAGATGGTGCCGTATCGCCAGGCAGGGTGAAATTCCCCAGTGACGTGATGGCAATGTTGTGAGCCCTTCCTATTCCTGCTTCAAGCATCCCCCCGCACCACATAGGTATATCGTGCTCTACGCATAGATCATGGATTTTCCTTGATTCAGTAAGTCCTCCTACACGTCCAATTTTCAAATTAATGATTTTACAGCTTCCGAGTTCAATGGCTTTTCTTGCATCCTCAAAGCTGTGAATACTCTCATCTAAACAGATAGGCGTTTTAAGTTGAGACTGCAGCTTAGCGTGATCAATGATATCATCATGATCCAACGGCTGTTCAATCATCATTAAATCGAAATCATCCAGAGCTTTGAGGATTTCAATGTCATTTAGGGAATAAGCACAGTTTGCATCTGCCATGAGTGGAATCTTCGGAAATTCCTGTCGAATCGACCGGATGATCCCGATATCCCATCCAGGTTGAATTTTCACCTTGATCCGCTTATAACCTTCTTTCAAATAATCTTCAATTTGTTTTAACATAAGGGTCTCGGTTTGCTGAATACCTACACTTACTCCTACTTCGATTCTGTCTTTTGTTCCCCCTAGTGCTTTTGCTAACGGGAGGTTGTTTTCCTTTGCATATAGGTCCCAAACAGCACCTTCGATGGCCGCTTTCGCATTATAATTGCCTCTGATTTTTTTAAATCTGCAGGACACCTCATCAGGATGTTGGACCGCTTCCCCCTGAAGAAGAGGAATCAAGTGTTCGCTCATCATATGCCAGTTGGTTTCCACCGTTTCTTCGTTATAGATCGGCTGGGTGATCGCGACCGACTCCCCCCATCCTGATATCCCTGATGCTGATTTCACTTCAACGAGAATAATCGTTTTATCCGTTTCTGTCCCTACACTCGTCGTAAAAGGATTCAGTAAATCCATCTTGATCTGTCTAAGAATGATTCGTTTGATTTCCATTATGATGATCACCTTTCTCCATGAGGTATAGGTATTGCCCGTGGTGTTCTTTATCTTTAACGAGGTCTGTTACGATCCAGCCATGATTTAAGTAGTGAGAAAAGACGTCTCTTGTTTTTTTTCGCCAATCCATAGCAAGTGAAAGGTCAGCCCTTTTAATCTCCTGGAAATGGCCCGGAACCGAAACGGAAATGTGATTAGGGCTGAGGGATAAATTCACCTTATCTACAAGCCAACCAAGCTCACATTCTTTTAAGTCAATAGCAGAAGCAAAATGTAGATCATTTCCTGCCACGCTATTACTCTTCGATTGACGTACCCGCCACTCTACAAGAAACCGGTCCGTCGCTATTCCTGCATTCAATTGATCGGACATTTCTCCATATATATTGGGGATATACGTACGCACAACAGCTCCAAGTTTATGTAAGTTCAGGTTACCGTTCACAGTTTCCAACGGATCATACGTCCAGGTAATGACATCATACCCCATCTCAGCAGCCGTATTTTTTTGTGCTCTTTTCAGCATTTCTCCAATCCCGAATTTCCTGAAGTCGGAATGGATCCCTAAACTATGGGATACAAGATACACCTTTTTTCCATCAAAACCTGGAAAACTATATTGAAAGCCGATAAGCTTCTCCTGATAATAGGCTCCAAGAATGAACCCGCCGTTCTTCACCACGGCTACACTCTGATTAACCGGTACAGAATCTTCAAAACTCCACACAAGTGACTCTAATCTTCTGACATCTTCTAGATCCTCTACAGAGTGCAGTGTCCGGATCTTCAATGATGCTTGCACTTCATGTTTCACGATCTCTACCTCCTCATTCCCAGTCTTGCCGATCAGCTACTACTAACATCTGTATCAATATCTTTGTTCCATAAACCAGAGATTCTTGATTAAATCGCATGGAAGGATGATGCAATCCTGGTGAAAGACCACATCCCAGCCCAATCATAGTAGAACATAACTCAGGATGAATGATGGAATAAAAATGAAAGTCTTCCGCTCCGGGAGAGATACATTCTGATACCACATTCTCCTCTCCAAGAACCGAACGAATGGCGTCACGGGCAAGCTCCATTGCCCGTGGATCCTTCACAGCAGCTGGTAGATATTCTTCCACTTGATAGGTGATGGCGGTATCCGCCTCCTGTTGTATACATGAAATCACCTGTTCTGCCTTTTCCAATAATGCTGTCATGGTGTCATTCGATTCAGCTCTTAAATCGAAGGTGAAATGTGCATTTTCCGGAATCGAGTTTGATGACTCGCCTCCGTGAAGCTCCGTGATCTTAATGGAATAATGATTGTTGACATTCAACCTGATCTGCTTGATCGCTTGAATCAATAAAGACGCTGCCTCCAGGGGATTATTCCCTTGTTCAGGTCTTGCTGCATGTGCAGGTATTCCCTTAATGGTTCCCTTTAGCGTTGCAGTAGAGCTGTGAACGATGACGGGAGCGGCCTTTTCATAAGGGACCTCTATTTCAGGTCGAAGATGGATACCCCCAAGAAACTTAACATTCTCCAGAACATTCTCTTCTATCATTCTCAGTGCCCCCGCTGCCTTTTCTTCAGCGGGTTGAAAGATGAAGCGAACCGTATGCTTCAGGGGTTTCTTCGCTAGAGCAAGAGCTGTATACAAAACCATCGTACTATGGGCATCATGACCACAAGAATGATTCGGTTTAACCACTCCATCCACTTCTTGAAGCAATGCATCCATATCGGCACGAAGAGCAATGACCTCTAACTGCTCACCCTTTAATTCTGCAATAAATCCGTAATGCCCTTCGTACGTTTTAACAGAAAAGCCCGCCTCTGAAAGTTTTGTTTTTAAATAGCTGGATGTCTTTTCTTCCATCCAGCTCGGTTCTGCCAATTGATGAAGCTCCTGATAGGTTTTTAGTATCTCATCATGATGTTCATCTACAAAGTTCATTGTGTTTCTTCCTCCTATAAAAAAATTATATGGGCAATCACTACGACAATAGGTAGAGTGATGCATGTCCGGATTAAAAAGATCAAGATCAAATCTATGATACTGACAGGCAGCTTCGAACCAAGAAGCAATCCACCCATTTCAGACATATAGATTAATTGTGTAACAGATACACATGCAATGACAAACCGGGTAAGTTCACTTTCAATTCCACTACCGATGACAGCAGGAAGGAACATATCGGCAAACCCGACTACCATGGTCTGGGCCGCTTCACTTGCTTCAGGAACCTGCATGATGGTAAGGATTGGTTCGAAAGGTTTTCCCAGATAGGTGAAGAAAGGTGTATACTCTGCTATCACTAATGCGACTGTCCCTATCGCCATAACGATTGGTAAGACCCCAAGCCACATATCCAATACGTTCTGAACCCCTTCTTTCACGACAGAAACAGGTCCATTATTCTTTTTAGCCTTCGTGACTGCTTGATGAAAGCCCCATTTAACAACGGAGAAATCGGATGGAATCCCTGTTTCGTTCTTTAACTCGGTTCTTTCATATCCCGTATTCGGTTTTCTTGATAATGGTGGTATACGTGGCATGATCAGTGCCGCTACAAGCCCGGCAAAGATAATCGTTGCGTAATAGTGAAGGAAATATTGCTCTAAGTTCAAGTAAGAAATGACCACAATCGTAAACGTAATGGAAACAACCGAAAATGTAGTGGCAATGACAGCCGCTTCACGCTTTGTATAATACCCTTCCTCATATTGCTTGGTCGTCAGAAGAACGCCTATTGTGCCGTCTCCCACCCATGATGCCAGGCAGTCGAGTGAAGAGCGTCCTGGTAATGTAAAAACAGGTCTCATCACTTTCAGCAATAAGGCACCAAAGAACTCTAATAATCCAAAATTAAGAAGGAGCGGAAGCAGTAAACCAGCCAGAAGAAAAGTGGAAAATAGAATAGGAATCAGATCATAGATCAAGAGCCCACCCGTATTTTCTGAGAAAACCATCCCGGGTCCTAATTGATAAATCGTCATCACAGCAAACACTGTTCCAAGGATACGTGCAGCGAGCCAAAAGGGACTAATGATTAAAAGAGTGCTCAAATAACGACTCTTTGTAATAAAAGCTGGTTTGATCGTTATCGCTAGGAGTGACCCTATGACAGATAGCGCCATAATCAATACAGTCATTGCAGGGATAACTTCACCTAGATATACATTGATTTGTCCAGCTAAATAAGCGACAGGAATCGTGATGCCATCCTCCGTTGTAATAGGTACAATAAATAATAGGATTCCAATCAATGATGGAATCAGAAATTTCCACATGTCACTGGTAGTAAATGCTTTCGGTTCTATCTTTTCATTCCTTTGTGATACCCCGTTCATAAACTCTCCACCCCTCTGTTCTATTCAATAAATAACCCCTGATTTGTATATAATTGCTCCAGCTTCCTTTGCCGACTACTTATGTTGTCCTGATCTCGATGTTGAAGACCGGTTAAAATGATTTCAACTAAACTTACGACAGATCCAATCGAATGATGTCCTGAATTCATCCCTTCTTCGGTCGTCAGTGTCAGATCAGAAATCTGTCCGAGAGGTGATAATTGTCTATTGGTGATCGCAATGACATAAGAACCTTGTAATTTTGCCTTCTCCACAAGCTCAAAAGATTCTGTTCGGAACCGGGGAAACGAAAACATAACGACAGTAGAATCTTGGTTCAAATCACATATATCTTCAGGAACAAACCCTGTTGGACTAGAAATGAATACATTTGCCCTGTATTGTTTTAACGTATAATACATCCAATAAGCTGCTCCATAAGAACTTCCAAACCCACCGATATAAACTCGCTCTGATTGAATTAAGCGATCAATCGTTTTCCATATTTCTTTCACGTCTAATTGATTCATTAGCTGCTCCAGCACGGATTTTTCTTTTTCAATGACCTTACTGAATACACTCTCCTCATCACCTTCGTTTGAGAATGAAGGAAATGATTCATTTTCATTTACCTGCTCCTTCTCTAACCAATCCCTTCTCACCACTTCCTGCATTTCGGAATATCCTTTAAAGCCTAAAGCATATCCTAAACGAATCACAGTAGTTTCACTTACACCAACTTTCCTCCCCATCTGAAAAGCCGTGAGTATCGCTGCTTCACCTTGATGCTTAAGAATCAACTCAGCCACTTTTTTTTGCCCGGCAGATAAGGAGGAATAATTATCTTTAATGATTCGTGCAATTGATTTTTGATCCATGATTACTCCTTTCTGTTCACTGAAGGAAATCCTTCATTTTTTATAGTATATTGCATTATATACTTCATATTCAATGAAAAATTTTATTATTCAGATTTTTACCGGTCACTTCATTAAAAAAAGAAAGGTAGAATGGATATTTACAATCCAAATCTACCTTTCTTACATTAATTTAAACTAGTTTTTCTTTCGAAGGAAAACTTTCCCTTAACAGGAACTTTTGAATCTTACCACTTGCATTCCGAGGAAGTTCTTCTACAAATATATATTCACGTGGCCGCTTATAATCGGCCAACAGATCCCCCGTTTTCAAAAAGAAATCCAGATCTTGAGGAGACAATGAAGGATTTTTGGATACAACAACGGCAATCACCTGTTCTCCCCACTTTTCATGAGGCTGACCTAGCACGGCGACATCTACAATATCTTCATGAGCGTGCAGAGCGTCCTCTACCTCACGGGGATACACATTTTCTCCTCCCGATATGACCATATCATCCACCCGATCAGCGACGTATAGATACCCGTCCTCATCCATATAACCTAAATCACTGGAATGATACCAGCCTTTATACAATGCTCTTTCCGTCGCTTCCTTGCGATTGAAATATTCAAGCATTGTACAGGAACCGCGAACAATGATTTCCCCGACTTCACCAGGCTTGCAAAGATCATCCGGTTCAGAAGGGCCGTTTTCACTCGGTTTGACTACCCGTATTTCATGGTTATAGGCAGCCCTTCCTGCGGAGCCTGTCTTGGTTAACTGCTCATCCTGAAGAAGGAAGGTAACCGCTGGACCCATCTCGGTCTGACCATAGGCTTGTATCAAGTCAATCTTCATTTTCTCATGGAGGGCCCTCACAAGGACTGGTGCCATTGGTGCTGCCCCATAGAGACCGATACGTAAAGAAGTAGTATCATAATCATCTACCCCGTGTTGCAGAAGCATGTTCCACATCGTTGGCGCAGCAAAAAAGGAACTGACCTTTTCCCGTTCAATCACTTCTAATACGGTTTGCGGTTGAAACTGATGAACGATAATATTCTTCGCTCCTGCTTGAACACGTGGAAGGAAACAGCAATGAAGTTCGGCACAATGAAACATAGGGGCTGTAACAAGTCCTATGTCATTTGGTGTCAGCCCCATAACAGACGTACAAATCAAGCTTTGCTCTGCCATATCCCTATGCCTGTGCAGCACACCCTTTGGTCTCCCGGTAGTACCGCTCGTATACATAATCGCATATGCGTCCGTTTCTTCAACAGGGATGTCTATTAAGTCATTCGAACATGCATTCACAACTTCTTTATAGCTTTGAGCAAAGGTAGGGGCATCTTCTCCAACATACCAAAAAAGGGTCTGTGGGAAGTCTTGAGAAATCCGCTCAATCGGTTGGGTGAGGGCTTCTTCAAATATCACGACCTTTGGTACGGCATCTTTCAAAATGTAGTGTATTTCTTGAGCCTTCAAGCGAAAATTAATTGGGTTAATCACCGCACCAATCTTCCCACACGCAAAGTACACAGTTGCTAACTCCAGCGTATTAAATAGATATGTCGAAACCCGATCTCCCTTTTTCACACCTGCCTTTAGTAACGCATTGGCTGCACGGTGAACTTCATCCTGCCACTGTGCAAAGGTTAACCGGGTACCTGTTTTTTCTTCTACAATCGCCTCCTTGTTCCGAAATTTCTCTACCGTTTGATCAAAAATGGATCCTGTCGTTGCGTACATATTTCTCCCCCTTTAACTTAAGGTATTTCCCCTTATTGCAACATTCCCTATTCATTTATGTTCGAGACAGTTGTATGTATACCCTTCTTTGATATCTGATAATTCAGAAATATATTCACAAATAAAAACGTCACCTTCCAATCGTGCAAAGGTGACGTTCTTTCTACAACAATGATTACGAAGCTTTCTGCTCATTCAACACAACATTTAGCTTGCGTTTAGAAAACACGTTAAAAAACATATTCAGTCCAATGGCTGTTATACTTCCAGCAACAATCCCGTTGTCCGTCAAGATTCGGATGCTGGATGGCATTTGGGCAAATAATTCCGGAACAGCGGTTACTCCTAATCCCATTCCGACTGAACAGGCGATAATCAATAGATTTTCCTGAGATGCAAAATTCACATGGCTAAGCATCTTAATCCCATAAGCTACGACCATTCCAAACATGGCCACCATCGCACCGCCCAATACTGAAGCAGGAATCACTGTCGTCAAAGCACCAATCTTGGGTACCAACCCAAGAATCACGAGAAATGCTCCTGTTGCATAAATCACACTGTTTCGCTTCACTCCTGAAAGCTGGACCAAGCCTACGTTTTGGGAATATGCGGTATAGGGGAATGCGTTGAACAACCCACCAAGAACTATGGCTAATCCTTCAGCACGATATCCTTTCGATAAATCTTCTTCTGAAACCTTCTTATCGCTAATATCAGCCAGAGCAAAATAAACTCCTGTAGATTCTACTAAACTCACCATTGCTACTAGTATCATGGTTAGGATTGCCGTTATTTCAAACGTCGGCATTCCAAAGTAGAAAGGTTTTGCCATATGAAACCAGGAGGCATCCCCAACTGCACTAAAATCTACTTTGCCTAGTACAAATGCAACGGCTGTTCCTGCCATCAATCCCAGTAGAATGGAAACAGAGCGGACAAAACCGGTAAAGAATTTATAAAGGATTAATATAAAGAACAACGTTCCAAAAGCAAGAGACAAATTTTCCAATGAACCGAAATCAGCACTCCCTTGTCCACCTGCCATATTGTTCATGGCTACTGGAATCAAGGTAATCCCTATGATCGTTACTACAGAGCCAGTCACTACAGGAGGAAAGAAACGAACCAGTTTCCCAAAGTACTTACTGATTACAATAACGAATAAACCTGAAACCAGAATCGAACCGTAGATCGCTGAAATACCATACTGTCCACCAATCGCGATCATAGGCCCTACAGCCGTAAACGTACATCCGAGTACGACTGGAAGTCCTATCCCAAAGAAACGATTTTTCCATACTTGCAATAAGGTGGCGATCCCACACATGAAGATATCAATGGATACCAGATAAGTCAGCTGTTCTCCCGTTAATCCTAATGCTCCTCCTACGATCAGTGGAACGATGACCGCTCCGGCATACATAGCGAGAACATGTTGAATCCCGAGTGACGCCAGTTTAATAGGCTGATTTTTCATTATACCCGCACCTCCTCTTGCTTAAATGTCACTTTGCCATTTTCAAGGGAATGGATTTCCGCTAATGATTCAACTCTGTATCCTGTTTCACGAACGAGCTTTCCTCCGTCTTGGAAGGACTTTTCTATGACAATCCCGATGCCGGCAACATGGGCGCCTGCTTGCTTAACTAAATCGATTAATCCCAAGGCCGCCTGTCCATTTGCTAAGAAATCGTCAACCAATAGGACACGGTCATTTTCTCCTATGTATTTACTGGAAATCGAGATTGTGTTCTCTTCCTGCTTCGTGTAGGAGTAAACCGTTGATGTAAGAACCCCTTCTGAAAGGGTTAATGATTTACGCTTTCGTGCAAATACAAGTGGAACATTCAATTGAAGAGCAGCCATCACGCCAGGAGCAATTCCGGACGACTCAATGGTTAACACCTTCGTAATTCCCAGATCTTTAAAACGGCGTGCAAATTCTTTCCCGATCTCCATCATCAATTCAGGGTCCACTTGATGATTCAGGAATGAATCTACCTTTAATACAGTATCTGAAAGGACGACACCTTCATCTTCAATCTTGTTTTTTAATAAATTCATAATCAAAACGCTCCTTTAATGTAATAGAACCTGGAAGTCTACAAAAAAACCCAAAGGCTATTGTGCTCTGGCTAGAGTGAGACAATGACCTTTGGGTTAGGCAAAGAGCGTCCGTGTTGTCGGACAATCCATTGCTCACTCATAGTCGAATCATTTACGGTAATCCGGTAGAAACTCGCGAGCCATATCCTCGCTATTATATGAGTGAAAACGAATATTGATTTGATATTGGATAGTATAACGGGAACTTGACAGTTTGTAAAGATTCATTTCTTAACAATATGCACGTAATTTATAAAAATGTTCGTAAAACGAGTGAACGGGCATAAAGTTTCATCCACTTTACACCCGTTCAGAAAGTTCCTGTAACAGCTTCCTTTTCTCACCATCAGTCAAGTCTGATGCCTTGATTTCTTTTCTCTTAGAGGCAATGAAAGCAAGCCTTTCTATATAGGAATCATCAAATGATTGGAAGAATTGATTGGTAAGCTTTTTAGCTAAGAATGGACTTGCTCCGCCTGTTGAGGCGGCAATCGTCAAATTACCTTTCTGCCTAAAGGAGACCATCTGCATATTTCCGCCATCACCGTCATCCACCACGCATAAAAGTTGGTTTTCCTCAGAATGGATTTTAACCTGTTCATTCACCCATCGTTCATTCGTGGCTGCGATGACGATAAAAGCATCTCGTAAATCATCTGGTTCCACTTCTCTTTTAACCCATAAAATTCTATTGTCTTCATGTAATGCTTGAATTCCATCTACAGCATCAGGACTGATGACTGTTATCCTTGCTCCCTGTTCTAAAAATACAGAGAGTTTACGATACGCCACTTTCCCTCCGCCTACAATCGTTACTTGTTTTCCATTCACATCAATCATGATTGGCAGCATGTGATTCTCCTTTAACTAAGTGGGTTTCATTCACCCGGTCCAGGAATGCTTCTTCCACAAGAGGGTCATACCCTAAATAATTCCCCAGAATGATATGCTCATTTTCGGTTCGGCTGATCTCCCTTTCAATTCCTTTCATAAGTAACCCGGTAAACAGCAAGTAGGGAATAAAAATGACGTTTTTCTCTGTATTCCTGACAGATTCCAAGGTCTCTGAAAAGCTTGGTGAGGCCGCTGTTAAGTAACAGGTCTTTACACCTGCTAACTTTGTCTTTCGTTGTACAAGTTCAGCCAGGGCTCCTAAATCCTTTGTAACATCGGGGTCTGAACTTCCTCTTCCTATCAATACGGCAACGGTGGAAGAGTCAATTGAAGCAGCATCGTGTATTTTCTTTATCACACTTTCAGCCATCTTATCGTGAACCCCAATAGGATTACCATACGTTACCGTAATCCAAGGATAGGCTTCTTGACACTTTTGAATTTCTTCTGGAATATCTTTTTTCGCATGAACCGCTGTCAAAAGGAGAAGCGGAACGACGGAAACGTGTGAAGCTCCTTTTTTCACGCATGTTTCAAACCCTTCTTCAATAGAAGGTGATGCAAGCTCCAGAAAGCTTATTTCCTGAATATCCGCTTTAACATGTTTCTGGCATCTTTCAATGAAATCAATGGCTTCTTCACGGGCTTTCCCAATACGACTTCCATGACAAATGTATAAGACCGCGCCTGTCAATTACAGTGCCTCACTCATGATCGATTTCTTATCAAAGGCTTCTTCAAACCATTGAATCTTCTCCCGGAAACGGACCACTTCTCCGACTATGATCATGCTCGGGTTTTCAATTTTCTCTTCTTTTACAATATCGATAATCGTATCCAGCGTGCCTGTTACGGTTCTTTGCACTTCCGTTGTTCCCCAATGGACCAGTGCCACAGGCGTTTCCTTGCACTTACCGTTTTGAATGAGCTTTTCTTTAATATATGGGAGATTGCCGACCCCCATGTAAATAGCGAGTGTATCGATTCCTTTGGCCAGACTTTCCCACTTTTCATCTTCTTGTAGATTATTTTGTTTATGTCCCGTAACGAAGGCGACGCTTGAACTGGCATCCCGGTGTGTAACGGGAATTCCTGCGTAGGCAGCCGCTGCTATGCCGGAAGTGATCCCGGGGATGATTTCAAAGGAAATTCCTTTTTTTGCAAGGGCTTCTGCTTCTTCTCCACCTCTGCCGAAAACGAAGGGATCACCCCCTTTTAATCTCACCACTACCTTGCCACTGGTGGCGTAACGCACGAGAAAATGATTGATCGTATCTTGTTTCATCGTATGATAGTTTGGCAGTTTCCCGCAGTAAATTAAGTCGGCTCCTTTCTTTGCATAGGAGAGAAGCTCTTTATTCACCAGACGGTCATATAAAATGACATCTGCTTTTTGTATTGACTTCAATGCTTTTAATGTGATTAATTCAGGATCTCCAGGACCCGCTCCCACCAAGTAAACCTTCCCCATCCATTTTTCCTCCTTAAGATTTTAAGATTGTTTCCTGTTCATGCAGAACAAACCCTGCACCATTCCCACGGATTCTACGTTTCTCGTAAAGAGAGATGTCTACCACATCAGGCTTTTTCAAAAAATACTTCTCTAATTCAATTTCTACTAGATCAAAGGCTTTCTCATCTGATTCAGCCGCTACTACGACAATCGTGACGAAGTCGTGAGTAGTCACTTCAAATCGATACAAGTTCATCCAGCATGCCTCCTTACGCTTCCTGAAGTAATTGATCTAACGATTCTTGAAGGGGAGCGGTACCGACCCGGTTGATATAGTCAAAAAAGGCTTCTCCCGGTTCTTTTGTTTGTTTAAAATGAAGGAGCAATTGCTTTACCACTCCTGTCAGGTTGCCTGCTTCCACTTTCCCTTTTAACTTTTCATTCAGTTTTCCACCGTCTTGAAGAGTTCCTCCTACGTATATTTCAAATGCTTCGATCATCTTCTTATCTTTTGTTCTCATTTTAATTCCTTGTAGCCCGATATCGGCGATTTGTCGTTGGCCGCATGAATTCGGGCATCCCACCATGTGGATTCTGACAGGGACATCCAATGAAAGTTCCCGATCCAATTGGTTGGCGATTTGCCTCATCCTTTCCTTCGTTTCCACTAAAGCGAGATTACAATATTCGATGCCTGTGCATGATACGGAATACCCGATGAAGGATAGTGGACTTGTTGAAATGCGATCAAAGATTTTCTCAGAAAGCAAAGCATTAACTTGTTCATCTGGAATGTTGGGGATGATGAGATTTTGAGAATTACAGTTTCTCAGTTCTCCATTCCCGTATTTCTTGGAAATCCTCGCAAGCTCATATACTTCATCAGAATTTAAGCGTCCAACCGGAACATTCAGCCCCACATAATTGAGTCCTTCCTGTTTCTGTGGATGTACTCCGTAGAAATATCCTGCATTCCATCCTTCCACGGCATCTTCTCCCGCAGGTAAAAGTTCAACATACTGTAACAAGGTTTCTTTGAATTTCTCCGGTCCCCAATCTGCCATTAGGAATTTTAACCGGGCCAAATGTCTTTTCTCCCGATAACCGAAGTCGCGAAAAATCGTGGTGACGGCTATTGCGACTTCCTTCACTTGGTGAGGAAGGATGAATACATCCAACTCTTGGGCTAGGAATGGTCTTGCGGACAATCCTCCACCAATCTTCAGATGGAAGCCGACTTCTTCTTTACCGTCAATCAGCTTTTTCGCAGGAACAAAGGAAACACAATTGATTTCAGCATTCGACGCATTATTGATATTTGCGGAAATGGCTACTTTATATTTTCGCGGTAAATTAGAAAAGTCTTCGTTATGCTGGAAGAAATCATACACTTCTTTCACAATACTCCTTGTATCAAAAAGTTCATCAGGATCGATCCCTGCAAGGGGGTTCCCGACGATATTACGTGTGATATCACCACATGCACCGGCAGAAGACAATCCGACCTTTTCCAAACGTTTGAAGATGTCCGGAATCTGTTCAATCTTCAACCAGTGAAATTGAATCGCCTGTCGGGTGGTGATGTCATAGACGTCTCTTCCATACTCTTTACAAATGGCAGCGAGCTCCAGAGCCTGTTCATGTGTCAGGATTCCCGAGGGAACGTTCACTCTCATCATGAAATAGCCGTCTTCCTTTGGTCTTTGTAAATACAAACCTGCCCATTTAAATTTATCCCACTCTTCTTTCGGAATCGAAGAAAAGCCGTTTTCCGCATAGTAAGGAATATCTTCAAAGATAGACAACCCGTCTTTCTCCAGTTTCCATTGTTCTGTTTTGTTCAATTTTTCATTTGACTCCCATGATTTTGAATATGCCATGATTTTCTCCCCTTATATAAGTTGTTTTTGATTCAATACAGTTAGTAAGTACTCCACGCATTCTTCAATTGAATGTTTCTCTGTATCCAGTACCACTTCCGGTTTTTCAGGTGCTTCATAAGGAGCACTGATTCCCGTAAAATGAGTGATTTCCTCGTTACGTGCTTTTTTGTACAAGCCTTTCGGATCGCGCTTTTCACATTCTTCTAAAGAACAATGCACATAAACTTCGATAAATTCATCAATCTCCACTAACTTTCGTACGAGAGCACGATCTTCCCTGTATGGTGAAATAAAGGCTGTCAGCACAATTTGACCGCTGTCGATGAAAAGTTTGGACACTTCGCCAATTCTCCTAATATTCTCCTTGCGATCTTCTTCCTTAAATCCCAAATCATGGTTTAATCCATGACGGACATTATCACCGTCCAGAACATAGACCTGATGTCCTTGTTCGAAAAGAGAGTGAGCCAATGCATTGGCGACAGTCGATTTCCCTGAGGCGGATAAACCCGTGAACCATAAAATAAAGCTTTGATGTCCATTTTTTTTTCGTCTCTCTTGTTTCGTTACTGCGGTTTCATGCCATACGACGTTTTCTGATTTTTCATTCAACCCGGTATCCTCCTTAAGACGTTTGTCTAGCTTCTTGCTTTAGGCCTTTAATTAACACTTCGATCACTTCAGGGCGACTGAACGTTGAAGGGGGAACTTCCCCATTACGGAGCATTCCTCTCACTTTTGTCCCGGATAAAATAACGTGATCGCTCTTATCATGAGGACAAGTCTTCGTAGTCGCCATCCCTTCGCATCTCTCACAGTAAAAACTATGTTCGAAGCGGAGAGGGGTAATCCCTATCTCTTCTTCATTGAACTGATCAAATATTTTCTGTGCATCATAGGTACCATAATAATCACCAACACCGGCATGATCTCTCCCGACGATAAAATGCGTGCATCCATAATTTTTTCGTACCAGTGCATGGAAGATGGCTTCCCTTGGACCGGCGTACCTCATGGCAGCAGGGAAGACTCCTAAAAACACACGATCTTTAGGGTAATAGTTCTGTAATAGAACTTCATAGCTCTCCATTCTGATGCCCGCTGAGATATCATCCGCCTTTGTTTCGCCAACCAACGGATTTAAGAAGAGTGCATCCACGGTTTCCAATGCCGTTTTCTGAATATACTCATGGGCCCTGTGAACAGGATTTCTCGTTTGGAAACCGACAATCGTTTTCCATCCCTTTTCCTTAAACAACTTTCTCGTTTCACTTGGGTCAAATGTATACTCGTTGAACGGTTTGGAAAGACGTTTAATAAGGCTGATTTTCCCACCTACATACACATCTCCACGTTGGAATAATTTCTTGACACCTGGATGATCCTTGTCGGTCGTTCCGTATACGAGAAAGGCTTCTTTCTGTTTGTCTGGTTCATAAATATCCTCGACTTCAATGAGGCCATATGTTTCCCCCTTATAAACAAGGCGGCTCTTTAAGCCTTTCTTTACGTCTCCTGCTTTTTCTTTTGCAATGGGCAAGGTAATCGGGATGCTCCACACGCTGCCGTTTCGCAAACGTAAACTTTCTACTACATGTTGATAATCAACTTCAGTCAAGAATCCATTTATAGGGCTGTATGCACCTATTCCAATAAGTTCCAAATCACTTAACGCGGTTTCGTCTAACGGGATCTCATGGAGAATATCCTCATAGGGCTCTTCTGGTAAATATGATTGAACAAGCGTTCCTCCGTGGGGCTGTAAACTCATCATTTATCCTCCTTAACATATTGTTTTAATCGGAATTAAGATTAAATTCCGCCTCCGTCTTCGTGAACGGATCGCCTTTCTTCATTGATCACTCGCATGAGGGATAGTGCTCCCACAGTTGCGATAATGACGCTTATTGGAACCACAATCGAATATAGATCGCTATCGATCACGAGCTTTACTAAAAAATATGAAATACTAAGTGAAATCAGGGGAGAGACCACCCATATTTTGACGATTTTTTTGACAATTTTCTTTTGCAGCATATGTTTGCCGTTCTTCGCCATCCCGAGGCCTATGATCGAGGACGAAGTAACCTGAGTAAGCGGAATCGGTAATCCATACAGTGAGCTCACCATCACAAGGATCGCTCCTGTAGAAGAAATGAGGATTCCTTCGGCTTTTGAATAGTGTGTAATTTTTTTCCCGTTTGTTTCCACTACTTTTTTCCCCAGTATGATAGCTCCGAGGGCAACGAATAAGCCACCCAGCCAAATCCCCCGAGAAGGAGACATTAAACCCGCACCCACTAATGGACCGACGGCGTTGGCTACATTATTCATCCCTGCCGAAAACGCTTCAAAGAATCCGGCGATAATCAAAAGGTACGCAAGCCACCTTTTTTCAAAATGGAAACCACGCTTTTCAAGTTTTACTAAACATATACCGAATACCCATGTAATCCCGAAGGCAATGACCGGGACAATCACCCAGAATGACATGATTGTTAAAAGTGATTTCACATATAGAACTTGATATGCGACTCCAACTCCTACAACCGCTCCTACCGTTACTTCACTTGTAGACAGCGGGATCCCTATCACATTTGCAAGGAACAAGGATATGGTGGCGGATAACAAAATGATGACCACGATTTTGATGGAGAGTACATGCTGCGGGATAATCCCTGAACTAATGGTTTTAACTACTTCTCCACCACCAAGAACAGCACCACTCAGGACACCTGCAGCGCAGATCCATAATGAATTCCTGATGTTTTTTATTGCTCCTGCACCATACGCAACCCCCATCGATGCTGCCGCTCCGCTGGCACCAATGTTCATAGCGAAGAACAAGCTTATGATCAGGGCGAATGTTTCAAGCAAAGAATGTCACCTCTTTTTAATGAAGACCGCATTCGGTTTTCCCTTTTCCTTTCCATCTACCGGAGCGAAGATCATTGATGTCTATGGATGGTGTTGTACAATGGAAGCATCCGATACTTGGATACCCCTGATCATGAAGTGGATTATAGGATAGGTTATGCTTATGGACATACCTCCAAATCTCCTTCCACGTCCAGTGAATCAATGGACAAATCTTAACTGATTGAAACTTGTCATCCTTATTGATGAATTCAACCTGACTTCTTGTAGGTGATTGTTCTCTTCTTAATCCTGAGATCCAAGCATTCCCTTTGGATAAGGAATCTTTTAAAGGGTCAAGCTTTCGAATTTGACAGCATTGATTGGGGTTTCTCTCCCACAACTTATCTCCATATGTTCCTGCTTGCTCTTGGAGCGTTAATTCAGGCTTTTTCATATGAATGGTGATACCAGGATACTTCTCCTTCACCTTTTCAATCGTTTCATAGGTTTCCTTGAAATGAACACCTGTATCAAGAAATACTATGGCTGCTTTCGGTTGCACTTTGGTTAGGAGATCGATTAATACAATCCCTTCAATGCCAAAACTGCATGCATATACGACACTTTCACCATAATGATCATACGTCCACTCAAGGACGTTAAGCGCTCCTTTATAGACCGGATCAATTTCAAAATTGATGGATGGTTTTTTCCAAGTTTGATAGGTTAACATGATACACCCCTTTCCCGCTCATCCAAACAAAAAGAGGCGATAACAAGATATAGGAATTTCCTTTATCTGTGTTATGCGCCTCTAGTTTGTCTAGTCAGCTTATTTAATTCGCACTTTCTCGTTTTTCTCCAATTGAATGACTTTACCGTCCTGAACCACAATTGTAATCGATCCAAAACTCATCGTCTTCAACATCGAAGTGATCTTTTCGACTACCACATCATAATCTGCTTCTTGATTTTTTTCTTTAGTCACATGATTCCCCCAATTTTTATCTTATCCAGAAAAACATGAATGAAAAAAAACAACCCTCCATTTTGGAAAGTTGTTCAGGTAAGGATACCTTATCTTCCAAAATGACTTCACATTTTGCTGGAATTAGCACCTTACATAACGTAGGTTGCTGGGCTTCGCAGGGCCAGATCCCTCCACCACTCTGGATAAGAGTTATTAATTTTAATATTCTAAATAATATCATATTCTACAAGGAAGTCAACCCGAGTTTCTCTATCGGATTTATGTCTTTTGGCTTATTTTTCTTGCAAAGCCTTCATTCTCTTTATTTCTATTCGCTTTATTAACGCTATAGGACACTATTTTCACCTGAGTGATCAAAATAATTGAAAGATTAATTTACCCTCGATCACTTTTTTCTGGTCCTGGTTGACCGCAAAAACTTTAAAATGTATGAGATCATCCTGTTTTTCTGATACTTCTGCAATCAATGTAATGACATCGTTCAATAAAACCATCCCTTTAAACCGGACGGTGTACTCTTTGATATATCCTTCTTCATAAAGATCACTAAAAAGCTTGGAGACATTGCCCATCGTCCACATGCCATGAGCAATGACTCCTGGAAGACCCAGTTTATGCGCCTCCTCATCGATCGTATGAATGGGGTTATAATCCCCCGAGGCTCCTGCATATTTGATTAAGTCGATTCTCGAGACTGGACCTAACTCAACAAGGGGAAGGATTTCACCTATATTAAAGGATGATAGTTTAGTCATATTCCCAACCTCTCTTTAACCGCTTCAGTGATAATGACAATCGCTTCGGAAGTGAAAACCCTTTTCCCTCCTGAATCTTCACCGATGTCTTCTATTACAAGAAAACCAAGTGTTCCACCCGATCCTTTCCGTTCATAGTAATCTTTTATTTTCGTGTAACACTGAATACATTCCCCGACCTTCAGTGGTCTTTCATAGTGAAAAGATTGTTCACCATGAATTAACCCGACGTTCGGTAAATGAAAACCTTCAATCGTTCCATAGTCGAACACTCTGGGAAAAGTGGGGGGAGGGATATTCCCCCTGAACCTGGATCTCTTTCCTGCTTCTTTATCAACATAAATGGGATTGAGATCTCCAATGGCTTCGGCAAACTTACGGACCGCTCCTTTTTCCACACAATTTTCTACGGAAGTTGAGCGTTTACCAATATAAGATTCAAACATATCCTTCACCTCTTTCTCCCTTTAGGCTTTCGGCCCGCCAGCTACGTATAGGACTTGACCGTTAACGAATGACGAGCTTTCATCCGCAAAAAACGCCACTGCATTCGCTATATCTTCCGGCTGCCCGCTCCTTCCTACAGGAATTCCTTGAAGACTCGCTTCCACCAGTTGTTCAAAGGGTATTCCGATCCGCTTCGCCGTTTCTCTAGTCATTTCCGTTTCGATGAATCCGGGGGCGACTGCATTGGTCGTAATGCCCAGAGGTCCAAGCTCTATTGCCAGAGTTTTCGTTAAACCTTGAAGACCTGCTTTAGCGGTAGCGTAATTTGCCTGTCCGCGGTTACCGAGTGCAGAGGTAGACGAGATATTAATAATACGGCCATACCTGTTCTTCACCATATGACCTTGCGCTGCCTTTGCTACGTTAAATGATCCTTTCAAATGCACATCCATGACCGTTTGCCAATCGTTATCGGTCATTTTAAATAGCAAATTGTCTCTGATGACTCCTGCATTGTTGATGACAATATCAACGGAGCCGAAAGTTTCATAGACTTCGTTTATGGCCTCTTCTACTTCCCGGGATTCTATTACATTCGCAACTTTTGTATATATTTCATACTTTTTCAATTCCTCGCTGATTTCCAAAAGTGCCTCTTCATTCACGTCAATGATGGCAACCATTGCCCCTTCTTCTGCAAAGAGCTTTGCAATCGCTTTACCGATCCCCCGGCTCCCGCCTGTTACTAAAGCTACTTTTCCTCTAAATCTATCACCCATTCACATTACCTCCCTATTCCTTTAAACAAATTGGCCCACTTTTACATGCCCTTTTAATAGATTCCGTGAAATGATCAGTTTTTGAATTTCATCAGTACCATCATAAATCCGCCACAATCTTGCTTCACGATACCAGCGTTCGATGGGAAGCTCTCTTGTGTAGCCCATCCCTCCGTGAATTTGAAGGACCCGATCCACTACCCGATTGCCCATATTCGATCCGTACAGCTTGGCAATCGATGCAACATGGCGATTATCTTCTCCTTGATCCAGCGTGAATGCTGCATTTAGCACAAGCCATCTGGCAGCTTCAATTTCCACGGCAGAGTCAGCGATCTTCCATTGAATCGCTTGTCTATCCGCGATTGGCTTTCCAAATGTCTCCCTTTCCTTTGAATAGTCAATCGCCATTTGAAGTAAGCGTTCCGCTGCTCCTACCGCTTGTGCCCCTACAATCCACCGTGCGAACCCGATCCATTCCAGGCCAAGATTGTAGCCACCATCAATTTCACCCAGAATATTTTCTTCAGGCACCCGCACGTCATCAAAAAACAGACTGGCCGGTCCCCATTCCCCCATGGTATGAATGTATTCAGATGTCCATCCCATCCTACGATCGGCAATAAAACAGGTTACTCCGTCCCGACCCGTTCGCCGATGCTTTTCCTTATCGGTCACCGCCATGACCATGACAAAGTCTGCTTCATTTCCGCCCGTAATAAAGGTTTTTTCACCATTTAACACCCACTCATTTCCATCCTTCACTGCGGTCATCCGAATGTTTTGAGTATCGGATCCAGCTCCCGGTTCCGTCATGGCGAAGCAGGACTTTTTCTCTCCGTTTATAGTGGGGATCAAATAGTTCTTTTTCTGTTCTTCGTTGGCATAGTATAGGATGTTGTCTGCATAACCACCGAAACTGAAAGGCACAAAGGTTTTGGAGATTTCCATATATACAATGGCCATCATCATTTGCCCGAGATCCGCTCCGCCGTACTCTTCTGGTGTATTGATCCCCCAGAACCCTGCTTCCTTTGCTTTTAACTGTAGCTCATTTCTTTTTTCCGGGGAAAGACTTGGTTTTCCTTCCCGTTCATTTCTTAGCACTTCATTTTCTAAAGGTATAAGTTCTTTCTCAACAAATTTACGGATGGTTTTTTGAATCATCCTTTGTTCATCTGATAACCGTAAGTTCATACCGGTTCCCCCCTATAAAGTCCTAGAATTTTGGTTGCAGGATTACCTTTCCTACCGTTTTTCTTGCCTGCATGAGTGAATGAACCTTTGCTGCTTCTTCTAAAGGAAACACATGACCAACCGTTACTTTCAATTCCCCGGACGCGACGTAATGAAAGATTTCATGAAGGGTTTTCTGGGTAAGTTCGGAATCTCTCATGAGAGGAGGGAGGAAGAACCCGATAACAGATTGATTCTTTGCCATCAATGAAGAAGGATAAAATCTGCTCTGCTCCCCGCTTGCTACTCCGTAAATGACCATTCTTCCGAAATAGTCGAGACATTTTAACGTTTTATAGAAAATGTCACCGCCAGCCATCTCCAATGCCAGATTTACGCCCTTTCCATTTGTTGCTTCTAAGACGTCTGCTTCCCAGCCATCCTGAGTGTAGTTGACTAATACGTCTGCCCCCATTTCCCCAGCAAGACGTAACTTTTCCTCTGTACTGGCCGTGGCAATCACCTTACCTGCTCCAAAACGTTTTGCCAGTTGGACGGCAAGCAGGCCAACGCCACCAGCAGCTGCATGAATGAGGACGGCTTCTCCCTGTTGCACTCTTCCCAATGTTTTCAAAATATGATAGGCACTTAAACCCTGAACAGGGATGGCGGCAGCTTCTTTGAAATCCAATCCATATGGGAGGGGGATCACCGAACGCTCATCTGTCAGGGCAAATTCTGCATAACCTCCGGAATCCATCATGGCTACAACCCGGTCTCCCTTTCTTACTCTCGTCACATCTTCTCCCACTTCAGTGACGATTCCCGCCACTTCAGAACCCGGAATATATGGGAGTGGGGTTTTTACCACATATTGCCCTTCCCGTCTTGCTGTATCAGCATAATTGACTGCAGATGCATGAACTTCGATAAGGACTTCTCTACCTTGAGGCACCGGAACATTTATATCCACATTCTCTAATACATTAGGGCTTCCAAACTCTTTAAACTGAATGGCTTTCATCCTAATCCCTCCTATTTCCCTGAAAAAGATGGTCTTCTTTTTTCTTTAAATGCTGAAACTCCCTCAGCATGATCTTCAGTTGAAATCATCATTGTTTGTGTGATTCGTTCTTGTTCAAGTATTTCATTCAATGATGTGGTGAATGAACGATCAATCATTTTCTTCATCATTCCATATGCTTTACTTGGACCCAAGGCTAATTCCTGAGCCCAATCAGTTGTTTCCTCTTCAAGTCTTTCAGAAGGGACAATACGGTTTACCACACCTAAGTCATACATTCTTCTTACAGCCACAGGTTCTGCTGAAAAGAAGAATTCTTTCGCTAAATGAGGACCGATGATGCGTGGAAGAAAATACGAACCTCCGCCATCGGATATAAGACCTACTTTAGAGAAGCTTAAAGCAAATTGACTATCTTCTGAAGCGATAATCAAATCGCAGGAGAGGGCCAGATTAAATCCGGCACCTGCTGCAAAGCCGTGTACCGAGGCGATGACCGGTTTATCTATTTCCTTAATCGCTTTAATGCATGTATTTAATATCCCGATATGTTCATAGACTTCTGTTGATGTGGCGCTCCCCATTGTTTTCACGTCGCCGCCTGCAGAAAAGGCCCTCCCGGCACCGCGAATCACAATGGCTCTAATTTCCTCATTATGTTCTGCTTGCTGGAGTGCTTCGACGATTCCCGTAAGCATGCTCTCATCAAAGGAATTCAAGCTATCCGGTCTGTTTAATGTCAATGTAAGCACCCGGTCAGTGGTTTCAATTAGTAAAGAGGTTTTCATCGTTTCGATCATCTCCTTGTCTTTATTCCTGGCGCTCGAATGCAGCTTGATTTCCAAGGGTGATTAAAGATTCCGCAAACCGATCAAATTGAGAAAATCGTGGATCCCTGGTTTGCCCCATCTTAAAGCGGTAATAGATTTGTTGCACAATGACTGCGAGCTTAAAGTAAGCAAAAGATAAATAAAAATGGATATGGTTCACGTCCCTGCCGCTTTTCCTGGCATACTCTTCGATAAATTGCCTTCTGCTGTAAAAACCGTCCATGATCGTTACCGGAGGCTTTCCAAGACCGAACTTTAATAACTCGGGATCATCATTCTGTATCCAATACCCCATAGCGACACCTAAATCTGCAAGGGGATCGCCAACGGTCGCCATCTCCCAGTCAAATAACCCCACCATGGATTTCATGTCAGAAGAAAACATGGCATTGTTTAATTTATAATCATAATGAATGATTGTCGATTCAGCATTTCCTGGTACATTCTTTATCAACCAGTGTGTCAGCTGATCTACTTCACCAATTTCACTTGTTTTGGCACGCTCGTAACGATTGATCCACCCGTGTACTTGTCTTTCCATAAAATGTTCGGGCTTACTGATTTCATTAAGAGTTGTTTTACTGTGATCAATGGAATGAAGTTCCACCAGTTTAGAAACCATTTCCTCCGATATTCTCCTGCAGACATCTGGGGTTACATGGAGATGCGAGGGAAAGGAAGTATCAAATACTTCACCCCTTTTTCGCTCCATGATAAAAAATGGGCTGCCTACGATCCTTTCATCATCAGAGAATACATACGGCTCCGGTGTAACCCCGAATAGTGGTTGAATTTCTGAAAGAATCCTAAATTCTCTTTTCATATCATGAGCTTTTGGAGCCACGGGTCCCAAGGGAGGCCGTCTCAGAACACCTTCCCATTCACCCATTTTTAATAAATACGTCAGATTTGAGTGTCCCGCAGAAAATTGCCTTATGGATAGGTCTTCTTGAATGAAGTTAGGGAAATGCTCATTCAAGAAGTATTTTAAATTGGTTACATTCAGTTCTTCTCCTTGTCGCACCGCTACCGTTTCATATCCTGTTTTTTCAGTCATGTTACCCCTCCCTAATTAAGAATATTCAGTCTTTTCTGATTGAAGATGAATGCTTAACTGCTCTTTTAACAACTCAGGGATCATTTTGCTTTGCTGCTCAAGAAAATCAAAATAAACGATCACCGCATTTCCCTTTGCTATCAATTGATGGGTGTTCGCACATAAGATATCATGCTCTAATTGAAAGCTCTTTGATCCAATTTTTGATAGATAGGTGGTGATCTTCAGCTCTTGATTAAAATATCCTTGGGATATAAAGTCACATTTGGTTGAAGCCAGAATAAATCGCCAGTCTTTCACATCCATATCAAATCCGAGAGCTTGAAAGAATCTAATTCTTGCTTCTTCTAAATAAACAAAATAAGTTGTATTGTTGATATGACCTAATGCATCCGTTTCGCAAAATCTACTCGTTACCATGATGGTTTCCATTTGCACGCCCTCTCCTTCCATAAATACTAACCAGTCGGTATGTTAATTCGAAAGGAAATCCTGTAGATGATTTCCCATTTACTATGACTCAATCCCTTTTAATACCATATCGACAAAAGTCCGGGCAATTTCATGATCGGATTTCGCACCATCAGGTTTATACCATTGGTAGCTCCAATTCATCATTCCGAGAATTCCAAAAGCTACAATCGATACGTCAAAGACCTCATGAAAGTCCCCGTTCTTCCTACCTTCTTTCAGGAGAGTTTCAATATTATATCGATACATATCCCGCTTAGGCTCAATTGCCTCCAGACTTTCCTTGCTCAAGTGCCTCATTTCTCTAAAAAATACTTTGGCACTGCCCCCTTGCTCTTTAATGTCCAGAATGGAAAGATGGACAATATCATATAGTTTTTCCATGTAGCTCTTCCGGTCATCCCCAAGAACTCTTTCCTGTTTAGATAATAAGCCATCAATATAGCTCATGTGAATTTCCCTTAACAGCTCTTCCTTACTGGAAAAGTAGTAATAGAATGTTCCTTTCGTTACACCAATGGATTCTACGATGTCCTGGATGGAAGTAACAGTAAACCCCTTCTCATCAAATAAGCGTACAGCATGTTCTGTAAGTTTTTCTTTCATCTGAAATCCTCTCAATCTGCAAATATCACCTGAATTATATCATATTACCTCACGCTTTCACGCAGAGCTCTTCTTAATATTTTCCCAACACTCGTCTTAGGAAGCTCATCACGGAACTCGATGATTCTTGGTACCTTGAATGAAGACATATTCTCCTGACAGAATCGAACCAATTCTCCTTCAGATGCCTTTTCCCCTGACTTTAAGACGACCACTGCCTTAACGGTTTCTCCTCTATAAGAGTCCGGGACTCCGATTACAACAGCTTCCTGTACGCTTGGGTGCTCGTAAATGACTTCCTCGACTTCCCTCGGATACACATTGTATCCTGATGCAATGATCATATCCTTCTTTCGGTCTACTATTGATACATACCCTTCATCATCCATCCGGGCGATGTCCCCTGTGTAAAGCCAGCCATCTCGAAGGGCGTGGGCAGTCTCTTCAGGTAAATTCCAGTAGCCTTTCATGACTTGAGGGCCTTTAATTATGAGTTCGCCCACATCCCCTAAAGGAACCTCCTTAGTACCAGTCGCTAAATCGACTACCTTATAGTCTGTGGATGGAAAGCCGATTCCGACGGTTCCCGGCTTTCTTTCTGCAAAAGCTGGGTTGCAATGAGTCGTTGGTGAAGCCTCTGATAAACCGTATCCCTCTAATATTTTCGCTCCTGTTTTCTTCTCGAATTGATTCAATAACTCTACTGGCATCGGGGCACTTCCGCTATTACAAATCTTTATAGAATCAATTCCGTACTCTTCTGCCTGTGGATGATTGGTGATTGCCACGTACATCGTCGGCACACCTGGGAACAGTGTAGGCTGTTCGTTTTTAATCGTTGTTAATACTTCGGTCAATTCAAACCTGGGGAGCAAGATCATTTCATTGGCCGAATAGACCGCAAAGTTCATACAGGAATTCATCCCAAACACATGAAAAAACGGAATCACACTCAGGCTTCTCTCTTTTCCTCTTTCGATGCTCTCTTTAAAGAAAAGTTGACTCTGAATGACATTTGAAAGAATGTTTTTATGAGTGAGCATAACTCCCTTGGATGCACCGGTTGTCCCACCTGTATATTGAAGGACTGCCACGTCTTCTTCAGGATTTATCGACACGGGCGATACTTTACCATCCCCCACCCTTAAAAATTCATCAAAGGAGTAGTCTGAAGCACTGTATTCCTTCTGGAGGCTGACTACGATAATCGTCTTGATCTCTGTTTCCTGTTGTATAGATTTAACCATAGGATAAAAACGGTCCAATACGACGATTGTCTCAGCTCCCGAGTCATTTAGCAGATGGATTAATTCCCTTTCAACTGACATCGGATTCACCTGTGTGACAATTCCCCCGAATGTAAGGATTCCATAATAAGAGATCACATATTGCGGACAGTTCGGGAGCATGATCGCCACCCTGTCTCCTTTCTTCAATCCAATATGTTGAAAGGATGAAGCAAGCATGGAGACGGCACCTTGAAGTTCACCATACGTGATCCGTTTTTGATAAAAGCTGATACATGGATGATCCGGGAATGAAGAAACGGTATGTCGAAGCATTTCTGGTATTGAAAAATCCACCGCAGGAATTTCAGTCTCATACGCTAAAGGGTAATGACTGAGCCAAGATTTAGTTGTCATAAAATCATTCCTTCCATTTCAGATTACTCATATACTAATTCTGAATGTACCTTAAAAGATTAATCCTCCACCATCAACAGATAGTGTGGCACCGGTTATAAAGGAAGCCTCATCAGAAGCTAAAAACAGAATCGCTGATGCGACTTCTTCTGGATTTCCAATCCGTCTTAGAGCATTTGATTGAGAGATCGCCGACCATTTCTTCTCATCTTTCTTCCAACCATTGATGATGTTCGTATCAATAACCCCAGGCGCTACTGCATTCACTCGAATATTATCCTTTCCATATTCCAGGGCAGCATTTTGTGTCAGTAGGATGACACCACCTTTTGCCGAATTGTAGGCTGACACGTATTTGCGGCCCTTTAAACCGAGAAGGCTCGATACATTCACAATTACACCATCTTTTTTCATCAATTCAGGTATGGCATACTTCATTCCCAGAAAAATGCTCTTTAGGTTTGTATCCAATACGGCATCCCATTCGTTTTCGTCCAGATCAATACTCCTGACTTCCGACTGTCCGATTCCTGCATTATTGATAAGGATATCGAAACCTCCGAAATGTTCTACCGTTGTTTGTACGAGGGATTGAATGCTTTCACTTTCCCGCACATTCGTCTTGACAAAGAGTGCACTTCCTTTTTTTTCGTGAATGAGTCTGACCGTTTCTTCACCACTTGCATCATCCAGATCTGCTACTACCACAGCAGCACCTTCTTTTGAGAACCTTAGTGCTGTAGCGCGCCCAATTCCTCCGCCCCCACCTGTAATAACGGAAACTTTCCCTTGTAATCTCATCATCATCCAACTCTCTTCCTAGCTCTCTACAGGAGAAGCTTTTTCGTGTTTTCTCAATTCCAATTTTGCCAATTGGGCGCGGTGTACTTCATCAGGTCCATCAGCAAGGCGCAGTGTACGGGCATTTGCCCATTGAGCTGCCAACGTGTAGTCATCCGATACTCCTGCTGCCCCGAACGCTTGAATGGCCCGGTCAATCACACGTAAAGCCATGGAAGGAGCCACCACTTTAATCATGGCGATTTCCTGTTTCGCTGCTTTATTGCCGACTGTATCCATCATGTAGGCTGCTTTCATTGTGAGAAGTCGGGCTTGTTCGATTTCAATTCTTGAATTCGCAATCCATTCTCTTACGACCCCCTGATTTGCCAACGCCATTCCAAATGCATCACGATCCTGAACACGCTTACATAATTCTTCAAGTGCCCGCTCTGCTGCCCCGATTAATCTCATACAATGATGGATTCGCCCCGGTCCTAATCTTCCTTGTGCAATAGCGAAACCTTTTCCTTCACCCCAGATCATATTTTCTAGAGGGACTCTCACTTCGGTAAAGGTGATTTCTCCATGACCATGAGGGGCATGATCGTAACCGAACACAGGAAGCATACGCTCAATTTTCACACCCGGTGTATTAAGTGGGATGATAATCATTGATTGCTGTTCATGACGACTCGCTTCTGGATCCGTTTTTCCCATCAAAATTGAAAAGCTGCACCGAGGGTCACCGGCGCCAGATGACCACCATTTCTTCGCGTTAATGATGTATTCGTCTCCATCCCGGATGATACTCGCCTTTATATTCGTTGCATCGGAAGACGCGACATCAGGCTCAGTCATAGAGAAACACGAACGGATATCACCATTTAGAAGTGGGATAAGATATTGTTGTTTTTGAGTGGGCGTCCCATAACGTTCCAACACTTCCATATTTCCTGTATCAGGAGCATTGCAATTAAACACTTCAGGGCCGATCAGAGATCTCCCCATGATTTCACAAAGAGGGGCGTATTCTACATTATTGAGCCCTGCCCCATATTCGCTTTGAGGAAGAAATAGGTTCCATAATCCTTGTTTCTTCGCTTCAGCTTTTAATTCTTCCATGATTGTAGGAACCCCACTCCAGCGGGTTTCATGCTGATTGAGCTGATTTTCATAGAGGGATTCGTTCGGGTACACGTATTCTTCCATAAAACGGGATATTTTATTTTGATATTCTTGTACTTTTGGAGAATAGGAGAAATCCATTACATCCATCCTTTCTTAACCACCACATGTAATACTTCCCACTTGGTTACATCGCTGAGGATCCACCATCCACGACGAGAACTGAACCAGTGACAAAGTCAGATGCACGAGCCGCCAGGAAAAGTGCCGCTCCTTTTAAATCATCTTCGGTACCGAATCGATTTAATGGTGTTCCGTTTAAAATGGCTTCCCCTGCATGAGATAGAATTCCTTTTGACATTTTTGTTGGAAAGAATCCCGGTGCAATTGCATTCACATGAATTCCGCGGGATCCCCATTTCACGGCTAGATCCTTCGTGAAATTGATGACCGCTGCTTTACTGGTGCTATAGCCAATGGCATCCATATAACGTGGGTCTGTACCTTGAAGACCTGCTACGGAAGCAATATTAATGATTTTTCCTCCCTGTTGCTCGAGCATTAATTTCCCCACGGCCTGTGACATAATAAAAGTACCGTTTACATTCACATTGATCACTTTATGCCAAGCGTCAAGAGGCATTTCTTCTGCAGGTGCCCCCCAGGATGCACCACTGTTATTCACTAAAATATCAATGCGGCCGAAAACCTTCTTCGTTTCATCTACAACGTGCTGTACATCTTCAGGATTAGTGACATCACATTTCAATGCCAGTGATTGGACACCAATTTCTTCTAATTCCTTCTTCACGTCTTCACATGCTTCAACGTTTCTCGAGCATACTACAACGTTTGCCCCCGCCTCAGCAAACCCTGTCGCGATTTGTTTTCCGAGCCCCCTGCCTCCTCCAGTCACAAGGGCAACTTTACCTGATAAATCAAATAATTCATTCACATGCATGGTCGTGCCTCCTCATCTTTTACAGCATTTCATTCACACACCTTAGATACTAACCGGTCGGTATGTTTAATTCTATAGTAATGAATATAGTCTGAATTTTCAATCATAATGACTGGAAATAGATAAATTAATTTTCATACAAAAGAAAAACTGACTCATATTTGAATGAGCCAGCCCTCTTTTTTAAGCTTCTGCTTCAATGATTTCTTTGTTGTACGTTTCGTTATCCAAATCCCCTGTCACTTTACTTGTTATGATTCCAGATGTCATTGCACCACTCACATTAACTGCTGTTCGCCCCATATCAATCAAAGGTTCAACAGAAATTAATAGCCCCGCTAACGCTACTGGAAGATCCAAGGCGGATAGAACAAGGATAGCAGCAAACGTAGCTCCGCCTCCAACGCCAGCAACACCGAAGGAGCTGATGGCCACCACTACGATGAGCGTAAGAATAAAGGAAGGGGTTAATGGATTAATCCCGACAGTCGGTGCAATCATCACTGCAAGCATGGCAGGATACACACCTGCACAACCGTTCTGACCGATGGATAACCCGAATGATCCTGAGAAGTTGGCAATCCCTTCTGAAACACCCAATTTATTCTTTTGTGTCTGAATGTTAAGTGGAAGTGTTCCGGCACTGGATCTCGACGTAAAAGCAAATGCCAATACAGGAAAAACTTTTTTCATGTAAGTGACCGGATTTAAGCCAAGAAGAGTAAGCATGATTAAGTGAATGGCAAACATGATAATCAAGGCCACATAAGACGCTCCAACAAATTCTCCAAGCTTCATGATACTATCAAAATTACTCAATGCCACTGTTTTAGCCATGATGGCCAACACACCGAATGGAGTGAGTCGTAACACCAAAGTCACGATTCTCATCACTACAGCATAGACGGAATCAACGATCTTCTTGAAAAATTCAGCAGCCTCAGGCTCTTTGCGCTGAGCCCCCAAGTAAGCGATACCGATGAAAGCTGCGAAAATTACGACAGCGATCGTTGAGGTTGCTCTTTGTCCCGTCAAGTCCAGGAACGGATTCGCAGGTAAAAGCTCGAGAATTTTTTGAGGATAACTCTGGCCTTCTAAAGCTGTTGCTCTCTCCTCTAATTGAACACCCCTTGCCGTTTCTGCATCTCCTTGATCAATCTGGATCGCTTCCAAGTCAAAAGCCACGGTCGTAGCAATTCCGACAGCAGCAGCAACGGCTGTTGTGCCTACCAGCAATCCAATGATCAGCACGGAGATCTTCCCTAAATTATGCGACCGTTTTAATTTAGTGAAGGCTGATATTATGGACACGAACACTAATGGCATGACAATCATTTGCAGAAGTTTAATATAGCCGGTTCCGACGATGTTAAACCATTCGATCGATTGTGTGACATTTTCATCCCCTGCTTCATATACCCACTGTAATCCAAGACCAAATAAAATTCCCAGCCCCAGAGCGGTAAACACCCGTTTTGAAAATGAAACATTTTTCCTTTGCATATAAAGTAATACACCAATGAGAACAAGAAACACCAAAATGTTTAACAAAACAAACCAGACATTCATTCTTACCCCTCCCTCTTATCGTTGATGATAATACAAGTTAGACCGAGGTCTACTGTATAGTATGATGAGGGAGTGGGAGATATGTTGCTATAGTGGTTTAATTTTTTATTGTGGATCGCTTACGATCGTAAAAGCTTTTGTTGGACAACTTGGGATAAGTTTTCCGTGCGAAAGGGATGTTTTGAAATCGCAGAAATGACTGCGACACCGTCCGCACCTGCTTCCAATACTTGAGAAGCATTACTGTCATGAATGCCTCCAATCCCGACAAGGGGGATATCGATCCCATATGTTCTTATTGACTGGATGATTTTTGGGCCACGGACCTCTCTGCAATCATTCTTTGTATTGGTAGGAAACATTGGACCGACTCCAAGATAGTCTGCCCCGGACTCCACAGCTAACCTGGCTTCAATCACGTCATGTGAGGAGACACCAAGTATTCTATTCCCTATTTTCCGACGGACTTTTTCGATAGGTTCATCCTCCTGACCTATATGTACTCCATCTGCGTTCATTAATAACGCCAGCTCCACATCATCATTCACGATAAAAGGAACACCGTGTTGACGACATAAACGCTGTAGCTCATGTGCCAGCTCAACTTTCGCATCACCTTCTAAACCTTCCATACCTTTTTCACGAAACTGAAACATGGTAACTCCGCCTAAAAGGGCTTCTTCTAATACAAGTGCCGGATGCTTCTCACAATTATGGCTTCCCATCACAAAGTATAATTGCAGACTTTCTCTGAGATTCATACATTCATACCTGCATGGTACGCCCAATGATTCGTCGGGCCGTGTTCACTCCCAATTCCCAGGGAGTCACTGATCGCGGCAGTTATAAATTGTTTGGCAGTTTGGACAGAATCATAGACCGTATGTCCTTTTGCCAATTGTGCTGTAATCACAGCAGAGAATGTACACCCTGTTCCATGTGTATGTGGTGTGAAGACTCTCGGACTGCTAAACTCATAAAATCTCTTTCCATCAAAGAGTATGTCAGTCGCTTGTACAGATTGAGCATGAGATTGATGCCCACCTTTAATCACCACATGTTTTGGTCCCATTTGGAACAATACCTCCGCCGCTTTCTTACGTTCAACATCATTCAGAATGTCTATACCTGTCAACGCCTCCGCTTCTGGAATATTCGGGGTGATCACATAAGCAAGCGGGAACAATAATTGGGTGAGGGCATATATGGATTCTTCTTCCAATAAAGATGCGCCACCTTTTGCAATCATCACTGGATCCACAACAAGCATATCCCAGGAGCGTGAAAGGACAAAGTCGGCAACACTAGAAATGATATCTGCATTCACTAACATGCCTGTTTTAATCGCTTGAGGTGATAAATCTTCAGCAATGGATGTCAGTTGTTCAATGACAGCCTCTGGCGATAATGGATACACTCCTTGTACTCCTCTTGTATTTTGTGCAGTAACCGCAGTGATCGCAGACATTCCATACACTTTCAGTTCCTGAAACGTTTTAAGATCTGCTTGAATTCCTGCTCCGCCCCCGCTATCAGATCCAGCAATCGTCAATGCTTTTTGAATCATGCTGTTTTCCTCCTTTCAACCTAAGTAACGGTGATAAACTGATTTTGCTTCACTAATATCTTTTGTTCCGTGAATGATAGCCCGCCCATCTTTGAAAAGTACGATTCTATAGGCTTCAACACTGAAAGAAACCAAATACGGATTTGTGTCCACTTGCTTCCCTTTATTGTGAAAAGATTTAGCTATTTTAACGAGATCAACCTCTTTGGTTGAAGAAGGACGTATTTGAACAGAGTCTCTCCCACAGAGGACAGCTGTTTTTGTTTGATTTTCATACTGGAGACCTGGATATGTTCGTTGGTCTCCACATGAAGGGCAACTTCCTCTTTTCAACTTCCTCACATCCATTGAAGTATGCTCATTTTTCCATAAATCAAAGGAAACCACCTTATGACTCAGGGCTTCAATGTCTCCCACTAAAAGTTTTAATGCCTCGGTTGATTGGTATGCAACAACCATGGATACAGCAGGACTGATGATTCCCGCTGTATCGCAGGTTAAACCTCCTATCGGAACACGCTCGATTAAACATTGAAGGCATGGAGTGATTCCAGGAAGAATGGTTAATGAGATACCATAACTTCCTACACAAGCTCCATAGATCCAGGGAATGGAATATTTTTGTGATACGTCATTAATGATCATTCTCGTATCAAAGTTATCCGTGGCATCGAGGATAAGATCCACCCCACGGGCAAGCCATGACATCTCCTCAGGCATGGCGTCCAGGATATGTCCTTCGATTTCAACTGTTGAATTAATCGCTTGAAGTCTTTTTTTGGCTGCTATCGCTTTCGGGAGACGATTCCTTGCATCCCGCTCGTTGTACAGCTGCTGACGTTGAAGGTTGCTCCACTCCACATAATCACGATCTACGATTGTAAGTTTCCCGATGCCAGCGCGGACAAGTGCTTCCGCGATTCCAGTTCCCAGTGCTCCAGCCCCGATGACTAACACATGTTTATCCCTTATTCGATTCTGCCCCGCTGTTCCAATGGGAGTAAACAATGTTTGTCTTGAATATCTATCTTCCATCAAACACTCATCCCCTCCAACGGGCTGCTTGCTGATGCATAACGTTTCTTCGGAATTCTACCAGCTTCATATCCGAATCGGCCGGCTTCAATGGCTAGCCTCATGGCATTAGCCATTTTGACAGGGTCGGTAGCCGAAGAAACGGCTGTATTAAGTAATACCGCATCTGCCCCTATTTCCATTGCAAAAGCCGCATCTGCAGGAGAACCAATTCCGGCATCCACAATGACAGGTACCTTGGCTTGTTCAATAATGAAGCGAAGATTGACTGGATTGATGATTCCTTGCCCTGATCCGATGGGCGACGCACCAGGCATAATGGCGTGAGCACCTAATTCTTCTAATCTTCTGGCAAGAACCACATCATCCGACGTATATGGAAGCACTGTAAAGCCTTCTTTTATTAATTCCTCCGTTGCTTTCAGTGTCTCAACGGGGTCGGGAAGCAGCGTTTTATCACATCCGATCACTTCCACTTTAATCATGTCACAAAGCCCTGAAGCTCTCGCTAATTTCGCATGTCGAACCGCTTCCTTAGCACATTTTGCCCCTGCTGTATTCGGTAACAATGAATAGTTTTCAAGATTCAGCTTTTCTAAGAAATTAGGTTGACTAGGCTCAAAAATATTCATACGCCTTACCGTGAATGTAAGAATTTCTGCACCGGAAATCTCGACAGCTCTTTTCTGAATATCAAAATCAGGATATTTTCCCGTCCCCAGTAATAGTCTTGAATGGAATGTGTACTTTCCGATTTTTAACATTTCAACCGCCTCCTACAAATTGGATTAGCTCAATTGTATCGCCCTTATTCAGTTCAGCCTTTTCATGCTCATCTTTTTCAAGAATGTTTTGATTCTGCTCAACTATAATCACTCGATTTTCAAATTTAAAATAGTGAATTAAATCTGCTATAGTCGAAATTGTGTCTGGTACCGTGACCACCTGTCCATTTATCCGTAATTCCACTTTCTCAACTCCTCTGGTATTCATCTTTTGAATGAGTATCCCTACCTTCAATAATGTCTGCCATCATCACTCCTGATATTGGTGCGAGGAGAATACCATTACGATAATGCCCCGTTGCAATGGAAAGGCCTTCCCATTCCTCACTTCTCCCCATAAATGGTAATCCATGATGAGTGTGTGGTCGTATACCCGCCCAAGCCTTTTCCCACTCTGCGTAAGCTAGATCAGGCAGAATGCTTGTCGCCAGCTGCATGAGGTTCAACAAACCATTTACGGAAATGGTTTCATCAAACGTATGCGGCTTCTCTGTTGCTCCTATCAAAAGCCTTCCACCAATCTTCGGAACAATGTAGCAGTCATCCGTGAAAATTGTACGCTCTACTACTTTGCGGGATACTTTAACTGAAAAGCATTCTCCTTTGACTGGATACGTATTGAAAGTCATATTCAGCTGTTTCAGTAGAGATTGACTCCAAGCACCTCCCGCTACGATCGTTTCGTCTGCGTAAAAGGGACCAATAGATGTTTGAATCCCCGTAACCCTGCTTCCTTCTATTATAAAATCATAAACGTCCGTAAATTCTTTCATTTCTGCACCTAATCTCGATGCTGCTAAACCTAACGCTTGTGAAAGCTTTAGGGCTGAGACATTCCCATCTTTTGGAATATACAAACCACCAGCCACATCCTTTGATAGATGAGGTTCGTAGATAGATAGGCTACTAGGAGATAACCATTCAACCTGTTCCTCCTTTGCTGCTATAGATGCAACTTCCAGTAAGTCCTGGGCTTCTTCCTCTGTTTTCGCTAGTTTAATCATTCCATTTTCTACATACTCAATGTCCATTCCGCTAATTTCTTTGAGTTCCTCAGCTAGAGTAGAATACATATTTCGACTGGCCATCGCTAAATGATACAGAGGACTCCCCCCATGTAATTCCGTTTGAACACCAAGCATGCCTGCAGCGGCTTTCGACGCTTTTCCCGCCAATTGATTCCTCTCAATCAGGAGAACTTTCTTTCCTCTTTTGGATAACTGATACGCAATGGAGCAGCCAATTACTCCTCCACCCACAATCATGACGTCATACTGCTTTACCAAGCTACCACACCTCCATATGTAATTCTTTATAATAGGATCGTGCTGAATCAATCGGATCCTTTGAAAGGAAAATGCCTGATAAAACCGCTACCCCTTTTGCTCCAGTTTGCATGATTTCTCCTACGCGTTTAGGTGTGATACCACCGATACCGATAATAGGAAGAGGGATTGATTGAACCATTTTTTCTAAGCTTGCTACCCCCACACCAGTCTTTCCTGGCTTCGAAGAGGTAGCATAGATATTTCCATAGAGTAGATAATCCGCTCCGCTATCCATCGCCTGTTGCGCTTCTTCCAGGGAATGTACAGAAGCACCTATTTGTAAGGAAGGAAAAGCACTTTTCACTAAGCTGATATCCGCACTTTGATGGCCAAGCTGCACCCCTCTTGCATGCTTCATAATGGCAATGTCTGCCCGGTCATTGACACATAATTTCGTTAATGGGACTCCTGCTTTTACTAAACGGTCAATGGCCACAGTCCATTCTTTCCCCGTCCACTGCTTTTCGCGAAGGTGGAGCACGTCGAAGTATGGATATATGGACTTCGAGATTTCCACCAATTCTTCCACTGATTGTTTTCCTGTTGAAATCACATGTAATTGTTTTCTCGTTTCAATTCCCATAGCGAACATCTCCCGCCGGAAAAATAGGTAGATGGGTAGAAAAATAATAACTGAGCACAATCATGAAGAGAATGCTCCCCAAGAAATATCCATCATATCTCGAGAAGGTTACTCTGTAGTAATAGGTTCGTTTCCCACTTTCTTTAAAACCTTTTGTCTCCATAGCCACGGCAATTCTGTGAGCTCTTCTGATGCTTTGGGCAAGCAGGGGAATGGAATACGATTTCATTTTATGGAATACGTGCTTTATTCCTTTCATTTCCTCAACTCCCCTGACTTTCATGGCGTTTCGTATCGTGAAGAATTCTTCAATCATAATGGGTATTAATCTGAATCCTGCCATAAAACTATACGCATACTTAGGTTTTAATCTCAGCTGCTGCATAAGGGAGTAGAAAAGCTTCACCGGTCTCGTTGTAAGAGCAAATAATAATCCCAATATAGCGAATACGATGGTACGCAATCCAACATGGATCCCCCGATAAAAACTCTCTTCGGTAATGTGGATCCATCCAAATTTCATCCATGTTGTTTCACCTTTCCCAAATAAAACCATTGATGAAGCAGTAGAGATGAAAACAAGGAAAAAGGGTAAAATCATTAAACTGACCGTTCTATATGAATATCCCGAGAACACCCATAACAGGAGAAAAAAGAGTAAGCTCAAATATAACAACCAGTTAAGATAATGAATAAAAAGCAGGAATACAAAAAGCCCGATCAAGGTCATTAGCTTGAAGCTGGGATTTATTTGATGAAGCCAGGTTTCTCTATGCTCGAGTTCTATATTCATATTGCTTTACTACCTGCGATCTCATTATGGAAATCCTGGGTGAGACGCCCCTTTTCAATTACCCATACTCTGGATGCAAAGTGAGTAATAATATTTTCATCATGTGTCACCATCAAAATGGTAGTTCCTTCCTTTTGGTAGCCTTGAAGCATCTCAAGTAACGCAAACGTATTTTGGGAATCCTGGCCAAAGGTCGGTTCGTCCAATAATAGAAGATCTTTATTCCTGACAAGGGACGCTGCGACGCTTAATCTGCGCTTTTGCCCCATTGATAAATGATAGGGATGATGTTGTTTGTATGGATCAAGCTTAAATCGCTTTAAAATTGCATGCACTTTTTCCTCCACTATCCCTTCATCCACTTTCCCCCGCCGAAAGGAATACGCAACTTCATCAAACACACTGTGTGTTACAAACTGAAACTCGGGATTTTGAAAAACAAACGTACATTCCTCGGGAGCATTCTTTCCTTTTACCTGTCTCCCATATAATTCATACGTCCCGGTCGTTTGGATGAATTTCATGAGACTGTGGAGTAATGTTGATTTACCTGCTCCGTTCTTTCCGGTGATTGCAATCCATTCACCTTCAAGGCTGACGGCATTTTCAAGGTGGATTTTCAATTCTTTTTGTACATACCCTTTGAAGTTCTCTAGCTTTAAATTCGTTTTTCCAAACGGGGCAGCCTTCTCCGGGAGGTGGGAAGAAAGATAATCTTTCCACGCTTCCGGATACCATACCCCAACTGTTTTCATTGTTTCCTTAAAATTTGATAAAATGTGAGTCTTTGGACCATCAGCCACTATTCTTCCACTAGCATCGAAAAGAATAATACGATCTATGATATCCAGTACGTGCCCAAGCTTATGCTCAACGATAAGTAACGTTTTATCTTTGCATGTCGTTTTCACTGTTTCCCATACAGATTTTGTACTCTCTTCATCTAACATGGCTGTAGGCTCATCCAGAAATAGCGTATGGGGATGGAGCGCAAGGGCAGAGGCAATGGCTAATTTTTGCTTCATCCCCCCAGATAGAGAGGAGATTTTCGTATGGGAATCCATCAGACTTAAATTCACCTTCTCTAACAGTTCTTTAATAATCTCTGGCATTTCGTCTCTTGGAATCTGGTTGTTCTCCAAAACAAAGGCAATTTCCTCATCTACATAGGGCATACAAAATTGAGCGTCCGGATCTTGAAAGACATACCCGAAGGATTCAGGACGTTCAATCGAGTCAGCTTTCATCGGCACATCTATCGAATGGGGTATCACACCGGAAAAAACCTGGAGGAGTGTGGATTTGCCACATCCCGACGGTCCTAATAGCAATACCTTTTCCCCATCTTCTATTGAAAGGCTTACGTCTTTAAACATCAGTTCCTCTGAACCGGAGAATGTAAGGCGCAGATTTTCAACATGCATCGTCCTTCCCTCCTTTACTGATTCAACGCGTCATAATCTTTTTGCTCTGCATTTCTGACTAAACTGGTTACCCCCGTTTTCTCCAGAGCCTTAACGAGATAAAAGGCTCCTATGCCTGCTATCACGATGGATCCTATTAATCTGGCACCAATAAAAAGTGATAAATTCCACAGAACCAGGTCTCCCATGTATCCCTTAAAGTAGTCCATCAGGATTGAGCCAATTGCTGAGCCCACAGCTGCTGCACAAATGATGATGACATCATAACGCTTATAGCGGGTGATAAGGAAAATCAACTCTGCAAACAATCCTTGAATAAGACCGAATAGGAGTACCTCGAGGCCCCATTCACTTCCCATGAGAAATTCCCCTGAAGATGCTGCAATTTCTGCCAGAAGTGCGACACCAGGTTTCCTAATGATTAAAAAAGCCACGGTTGCCGCCATGAACCACATGCCATAGATCAGTTGATCCGCATGCAATCCAAATGGCTTTAACAGGTTATAAACCGGTCCCCAAAGCTTATATATAATTCCAAAACCTATGGAGATCACGACCGTTACTAAAATGTCCGTCAGCTTTAATTTAGACATGTACTTTACCTTCTTTGACTAAAGAAGACTGAAACGGCCATTTCTCGAGTGTGTATGCCATTTCCCAAAATTGGAATTCATAAATGCTGCTCAAAATGAAATTCTCTTTCATTCTTTCCTTGTCTGTTTCTGTCATCGTTGCTGCCAATCCATCCAGTCGCTGAATCTGTTCTTCCACTAACTCCCGAAACCATTCTCCCCCATAAGCTGCGATCCACTCCTGATAAATGGCCTCCTCAGGTGTACATGATTTCAAGCGTTCACCGATCTCATAATACAACCAGTAGCAGGGGAGTATTGCCGCCAGAATATCTGCGAGCCCCCCATACTGAGCGGACCGATACATATGTGACGTGTACGCATAAGCCGTAGGAGCAGGTTCGAACTGCTGTTTTTCTTCTTCCGTGATCCCTAATCGATTTGAGAAATTTTCATGAAGTGAAAGCTCTGCTTCATTTGTCCCAACAGCGTGTGTTGCCATTCTAGAGGTAGTATGTAAGTCTGTTGCTTTGGCTGCCCCAAGTGCCTGCACCTTTGAAAAGTGGGATAGGTAATAGGCATCTTGCAGGATGTAATACCTGAAGTTTTCAAGGGGGAGGGTTCCCTCACCAATCCCTTTAACGAAAGGATGTTGAAAGCTCGCTTCCCAAATTTCGTTTACTTCGTTTCTTAAGTACGTTGAAAATGACATAATATCTTTCTCCTTTTCCAGACGACCCGAACTGGGCAACAAAAAAGCCACTTCCCATTATGCATGCAGCATACAGAAAGTGGCTTGAGATCAGAATGTAAGATTACGATTCTACGCGACCGTCAAACACCACTTCCCTACGCTGGTCTCAACCAGATCAGGTTCAAAGGGTCTTAAAGTCATACTTTAATCTCAGCCTTTAATAAGGCACCCCTAGTGGATCGTCCTATGAAATTTTGTATTCGATGCTATCGTACCATGATTCTTTTGCTTGTCAACACCAAAAAGAAAACCTTTCATCAATTTTCCATTCGCCCTTCCCCTACAAAACCAATCACAGCAAAGGATACCCACTTTAAAAATTTTAATGAAATTCCTTTAAGAATAAAGCTCTTTACAGCAATATTAACTGCATACTACAAATGTATAAATATACAAAAATGGATTATGGGATGACAATCATTACAATTAAAGTAGGGAGGGGCTTCCATGTTGGAAGTCCCTCCCTGCCCATCATTTAAACCATCCTTTTTCTTTTGATTGAGTGATGGCTTCGATTCGATTTTTAACTTCAAGCTTGTCGAGTATGGTAGAGATATAGTTTCGGACGGTACCCGTTTTCAGGCTAAGCTCATCGGCTATCTCCTTCGTGTTTTTCCCGTCAGCAACCAGCTCCAACACTTCCTTTTCACGGTCTGTCAAAGGATTCTCTTCACTATACACATCGTCCATGAGCTCTGGTGCATAAATACGTTTACCCTCCATCACAAGGCGAATCGAGTTCGCCAGTTCTTCACTTGGGCTGTCCTTTAACAAATAACCCTTCACTCCCCCTTTTAATGCACGCTGGAAATAACCGGACCTGGCAAAGGTTGTCAGGATAATCACTTTGCAATTTTCGCCTTTTAACTCCTCTGCTGCTTCAAGACCGGTCTTTTTAGGCATTTCAATATCCATGATACAAATATCCGGCTGCAGCTCGTGGACGAGGGCAATGGCTTCTTCTCCATTGCCCGCCTTTCCCACCACTTCCATATCATCCTCTAAGCTAAGTAACGAGCCTAAGGCACCTAATAACATTCGCTGATCTTCCGCGATAACAATTCGAATCATTCCATTCCCTCCCTGTCTGTCTGCTTAATCACTTTCGGCACTCTCATAATCAAGATGGTCCCATTCTCTGTAAGGATGTCTAAACTTCCATTTACAAATTCCAAGCGTTCTCTCATCCCGATTAAACCGCTGCCTTTAGACTGTGTGTAATCTCCTCCGATTCCTACACCATCATCCTTCACCACAATGGTCATCTCTTTATCCGACTCTTCAATGATGAGCTCACAGTATGAAGCCTTACTATGTTTGACAACATTCGTCACGGCTTCTTTTAGGCACATGCTCAAGATATTTTCCAGAAAGAGTGATGCTTGGGGCAGCATGACTTCATCATCCATCACGAAATCAATTTCCGCTGCCTTTAATAGCTGTTTGATCCGGACGATTTCGTCCTTTAATCGAATACCCCTCATTTGTGAAACCATTGTCCTTACTTCACTCAAAGCGGTTCGTGCCGTCTGCTGAACATCCTTTAATTCACTCCGGGCCTGCTCTGGATCCTTGTACACCAATTTTCTGGCCAGATCGCTTTTCAAACCGATGAGAGAAAGCTTTTGACCCAAAGTATCGTGTAGATCACGGGCAATCCTCTGGCGTTCTTCCTGCTTGACCAAGTCTGAAATACGTTTATTAGCATCTTCCAACTGATCTTCGAGCTGCACCTGTTTATTTCGATTATAAATATTAAACGGTAACAGAATGACGCTTATCCAAATGATCAGAATAAAAGGAAATTGAGATAAAAATAATTCATCCTGTATAACAAAATTATAATTGATCGATGCCGTCGTTAACACAAGGTGGATAATATAAAGGGTTAAAAACGCCACCCGGTTTTTTATATTCCCATTATAATAGGCAATATAAAAAGCAAAGTAGATAAAATTAAATTGAATAGTCATGGTAATGGATATCGCAATTAAAATTGATGTCCATAAATAAACCGGCCAGTCCTTTGAAATAAAAGCAAATCGTAAAGAAATAAAGAACATGATGGTCAAGGAAATCCCTACAACAATTTCGATCGTAGAGGAGGACTGAAAGATAAAATAAAATGGCAGGATGCTGATGATGCTCCATATGTACGGGGAAATTCCGGACCCTTTTTGAATATTGATTAACTTTTTCGGCATTTGCACGATGAGGACCTCTTTTACTTTCATTATTTTAAACATGTCTCCTATATTATTACATGAATTATCCCATATTTTCATACCGAGTGGCTGAATTTTCATTATCTATTAGAGGAGTTGATCATATGAATCCCAAGACAGAAAAATATTAATATTTCCGATTTTGAATCGCTTTTTGCTTCTGCATGACCTCGTAGGATTTATGGATGATATCAGTTAACACATCGCCTTTGTAAACTCTTCCAATCTTCGTGTTTTGCTGATAGTATTCAACGATTTCATCCAATTTCTTTGATGTTTCCGTATCAACCCTTACATTAAGCTGCATTCTTCCTTGATCTGACAAGGTTCGCCCTCCTTTTCTATCTATCTGTTAGCAACTGCTAGCACTTTGTTATCACTAGTATATCAGATGCTACCAATCAAATATACTGGCAAATGACCTAAGAAAAGTTGATTCACTTTGAAAAAGCCTGAGCGTCAATCCGCCCAGGCTTTCCGTTCAATTCTATTTGTTTTCAATCGAGATTTTTACTGGTACGATATCCATTTTCACATTGAGATATGAGTAATCATCTTTGTTTCCATCTTTATAACCCCAAAAGCCTTCCGTTTGATCTCCCTTTTTGAAAGTCAGTTCGAAGCCTTCATCTTCAGAAAAACTATAGCTCTTCACTTCATCCTGGCCAAAGTTATCAAGAAGGCTATAGCTTAAATAGTTTGCAAGAGAAGGGTGCGGCGTTAATACTCCTGTATGGGGAGCAGCTTTATATTCGTAATATTCATAGTCTTTTGTTGAAACCTTATGATCACTGATCGTATATGCATTTGTATTTAAATTTAATTGATCTCCAGAGGTAATCCATGATAATTGAATATTTTTATACGTATGCGATGATTGTGATAGATTTGACTGACTCAAATCTACTACGGAAACGCCGCCTCTACCTTTTACTTCAATGGTTTTCGCTTCGTTATCCACTATCATCGCCGTATCTTCATCGATGCCATAGGCGAATTCATTTTCTTCTCCATGTTCAGCATTGGTTGCAATTAAACGCCCCAATCGTGCTTTTTTATCAAAGTGCTGATCCACAATACCATACGGGAAGAACCCTAATCCCTTCTCAAGATATCCAGGTCCACCTTCTTGTTGAGACATCCCGTCATACATATCTGTAAATCCTTTTGATAGAGTCTCGTAGCTTCCTCCACCTGCGATCATCACATCGCTCATGATTGCAGCTCCTGCACTTGTACCGCCAAGAACGGCTCCATTACGATAGATTTCCCAAATGCTTTCAAGAGCCATTGACTTCGATCCATCTTCGTTTAATAGGGATCGAGTGATATCCGTTTGATCACCACCTACAAACCAAATGGCATCATACTCTAGAATCCTTTCTGCCAAATCCGGGTTATTCTTATTATCTGCCCACTGGGACTCGTCTTCTCCCGTCCCTTTAAAGTCATGATTAGATATAGGAAGAATGTCGATTCTTTCTGTCGGAACACCATATGAGGAAAGATCCTCTTTAAATGCTTTTGATGATTTCAAACTGGAACTTGCTGCAGGGATAATCCCTATTTTCCCATTTTCCCCAGTACGATTAATAAATTCATGGTACACTTCTTCATTGCTGCTCCCTAAAGCTCCCCCGACGATCACCAAACTTCCCTTTGTTTCAGGATCAAAAGAATTCTCAGGTACTTCTAATGTTGACTCCCTATATTCTTGTGTCAGACGGTCTTTCTCATTAAAGCGGACCGATACTGGAGAGATATCCATCTTCACATGCAATAAAGAGTAAGAATCCTTTTGACCATCCTGATAACCCCAATATCCGTTTGTTTCATCTGTCTGTTTGAATCCGAGCTCAAAACCATTTCCTTTACTATCATAAAGGTAACTATGTACCTCACTTACTGCTTCATTGTCCACTAGGGAATACGACAGGTATTGCGGGAGTGTCCCATAGGATGATAGAACACCCGTAGCTGCAAGAGGCTTAAAGTTATAATATTCATAGCCTTTTGTTTCAACCTTATCCCCGCTCATCGTAAATTCCTTCGTTTTGACATTAAGTTCATCACCAGGAGATAGATAACTAAGATCAACGTTCTTTATTTCTTTTCCAGTGGAAGTTGATTGTGCTACATCTATTACCGTGATGTTACTTCTTCCTAATACTGAAATCGTTTGTTTTTCGTTGTTAACCACCATCGCCGTATCTTCATCAATTCCATAGGCGAAGTGATGTTTGTTTGTTTCGTAATGGATGGCTGTAGCTACTAGTCGGCCAAGACGAGATCTTTCATTAAAATGTTGATCCACAATCCCCCATTGGAAGAATCCAAGCCCTTTTTCGATATACACAGGTGCATATTCTTCATCTCGATTGGATACGTCTTCCGTTATGAACTCTTGACGAAGACCTCCTAAACTGTCACCACCCGTAATCATCACATCACTCATGATGGCTGCTCCGGCGCTTGTCCCACCAAGAACGGCTCCTTCCCGGTAAACATTCCAAATTTCATCTAAAGCTTTCGTGTTTTTCCCATTTTCCTTAACCAATGTGTCTGTGATCTTAAGTTGATCTCCTCCGACAAACCAAATTCCTGTCATCTTCTTGATTTTTTCTGTTATTTCTTTCTTTTGAGCATTATTTTTCCATTTACTTTCGTCTTCCTCTGTGCCTGAGAAATCGTGAGCAGATAGAGGAAGGATTTCAATTGATTTTTCATCTACTCCATACGACATCAAATCTTTCTTAAATTGATTTGATGACTTCAGAGAGCCTGAAGCAGAAGGAATGATTCCTATTTTCGCTTTCTTTTCCCCCCCTGATAGTTTAATGAACTCTTCGTAAACAGCCGAGTTGCTGCTACCTAAAGCTCCTCCGACAATCACTAGATTCCCCTTGATGCTGCTCTCGTTTTCCTTGGCAAATACACTGGAAGTTGCCAAGCTGATTATAACTGTAAATACAGTCATAATAATGAATAGTTTCTTCGCTTTACCCCAATAACCATTCATCAACATTTCTCCCTTCTATTAATCTATTTTCAATTGGCTCTTTTCGCAAAGATTGTTGTTTTCGAGCATAGAATCTACCAGGGCTCTGTCAACCAGGTTTATGCCGGATGGTGAGGGGAACTGCTTCGCTTCCGGGGTCTCGACACGTCCGTACTTCCGCAGGAGTCTGCGCAGTTCCCCTCACCATCTTAAACAGTATTTTCATGACAGAGCTTCAAGGTGTGTAAGAAAACAATGTAACTAGAAAAAAATAATCCTTCTTCCTTAAAATGAAATTCAATCTCTTTTACCTTAAATGAGATTGCTTGCTAAAATTCTTGTTATTATAGATTTCTATGAAGGATACATGCTTAGAAAGTTGATTGGAGCGGAAGGATGCTCGACTCCTGCGGGAATAGCTGGACAGGTGAGACCCCGGAGGCTTGCCGAGGAGGCTCACCGCCAGCCCCGCGGAAAGCGAGCATCCTGTAGCGGAAATCAACTATTACTTTCTTCTCTACAATAGCAACAAACTTTACGAATAGAGCCTTTCAATTAATTATTATGCAATTTCCATGCCAACTCTGAAATCTCTGAATTATCAATCATATTAGAAAGAAAGGGTTAAAATTGGATGTTTATGGTGAGGTAATAAATGAACCAATAAAAAAACCTCTACATTCGTTTGTTTACGAATGTAGAGGGTGCAGCTTATATCGATTAGCCGATATTTTCCTCGCAATATGAAAGAATGAGACTTTCTTCATCTTCTTCTAATTCAAAATCAAGATACGTTTCAGTGTTTCTTTCTACAATGGTCGACTGCACAATCCTGGAACCGTTCTCGTCTCGAACAAAAATGACTTTTATGTAAATACCCTGTTCTCTGTAAAGCTCATCATCCTCGGGTACTTCAATATCAAGAATAACTTCATATCGATCTCCATTTAGAATACCGGTAGGATCTTTCAGTTCCTCGGCACTATGACTTGTAATGTTCATTTTTTAACTTCCTTTCAATGTGAAACAAGTTTCTTTCATCATTCTATTATACACCTAAACCGGTGGATTTTAAAAACGTATTCCTCTATTCAGCCTCATAAGTAAATGAATGGGTTTGCTCCCCAAACTTCGTTATAATAGAAGTAGATACGAAGTTTAAGGAGAGAATGCAATGAATTCTAAAGAGATGCAAGAAAAAATCATTGAAAATTATCAAAAGGACGAGCATATGATGATCCTTGTGTTTGCGCAATGGTGTGTGAATCACGACCTTGACCCTGCAATCCTTTATCAGAAAGCCTACCCTAATCAAGGGGAAAATCCCGCCTTATTGCAAGGAATTGACTTAACGGTCCCTAAAGAAGAATCGGAAGAAATTCCCGACACGACTTTACTGGGTGTCCTCTCCCTATTCGGCAATGATGACCTTGCCCATGTCGTAACAGAAGAAATCAGCAAGCGTCCTGGAAATAAAGGATAACCATTAAAGGGACGGACCTTAACAAGGTCCGTCCCTCTATTTTTATTCACATATTACTTTAAGCCTCATCCACCGTTTGAAGGAGAAGAAAAAGGAAATCATATATGAGCTCATATACAGCAAGCATCGATAAACCTTCATGAAAATCCGGGTGATCGTTTAATGTGATGTTTAGATCCCATAATCCATCTTCCCCATTAAACAATAAGTCATACGACGTTTCTCCTTGAAGCCTTCCTTCTAAATACTGGACAATGTGTGTACGATATTTTTTTTGGAGCTTCAATCCCAGCATCGCATCATACGTTCCGAACACATCATCCACTTCCAATGAAACAGCATCCACTCCAATCACATCAAACCAATTTGATTCGAGGAAGATGAACTCGTTCTTATGTTCTTTTAAGTAGCTGATAGGCTGATCAAGAAATGTGACAGGTTCATTTTTGATTAGATCTTCTGTTTCCTTATTACAGCGCTCGATATAAGCATCTTGATAACGTGAACCCGACTCTGGAGTAGAGATATCGCGAGCATCCAGCAACAATCCATGCTTTACTGCATATTCTTTTTCCTGTTGAAATAAAGAAACGGTGCCTTTTGATTCTTCAATATACTGCAGCAATCTTTTTCGTAACATCCTTTACCCTCCGTAAATGTAATTTGCCTACTTCTTGTATGTACTACTCTAACTCTAAGTATACAGGACAGTGATCACTTCCCAGGATTTCAGAATGGATTTCCGCACTCTTTATTGCAGGGGATAAACGATTGGACACAATAAAGTAATCAATTCTCCACCCAATATTCCGTTCACGCACTTTACTCATATAAGACCACCAACTAAAGGCATCATCCTTTTCTGGATGTAAATATCGAAAGCTATCCACAAAACCTTTCTGGAGCAGCATCGTCATTTTCCCGCGCTCTTCATCTGTAAAGCCTGAATTCCCTCGATTTGATTTGTCATTTTTCAAATCTATTTCGGTATGTGCGACATTCAGGTCCCCACATAGAACAACAGGTTTATGTTGATCCAAATCAAGAAGATACATCCTTAAAGTATCCTCCCACTCCAGACGTTCACCCAATCTTGACAGATCCCTCTTTGAATTAGGGGTATAAACATTCACCAAATAAAAAGAATCAAACTCACATGTAATGATCCTTCCCTCTGGCTCTATCTGGTCATCATTGAAACCATATGAGACAGCGAGTGGTTCCTTTTTAGTGAATATGGACGTTCCTGAATATCCCTTTCGCATCGCATAGTTCCAATATTGATGGTAGCCCTCTAACTCTAATGAGATTTGCCCTTCTTGAAGCTTTGTTTCTTGAAGGCAAAAAATATCTGCGTCCATATGTTGAAAATAATCTAAAAATCCTTTTTTCACACACGCTCTAATTCCATTTACATTCCATGATACTAATTTCATATTAATCTATTTAACTCCTTTACTCATAGCAATACCCTTTATTATCCTACCATAAAACCGACGAAAGACATTCATTATACTGATATAACATATTTGATTATGCGATATTATTCTGGTATAACTTCAGCTCCCCCTTAGAATTTTGACACAATAAAAACCATGCGTGTGCATGGTTTTATCGTTTATTTTTTTGATTATATGTTTTAGAAGAAGATTTTTTTCCTGTTCTTCTCCCTGTTAAGTCCGGCTTCGTTACTCTTGCTGTCCCCTCTGAATGTTTTGAAGGTTTTTGTTCTGGTGAGTTAGAGGACTTCCTGCTCGTCATTTGTTTATCTTTGAACTTGTCCTTCCCTCTTGTCCGGGATTCCAGTTCCTTGCTTTTCCTTTTACCTTGTCTTTTTTCTCCTTTTTTCTTAGAGGCTGTTTTTGTTTTTAGAGAAATGGTATTCCCTAGATTTTGCTTTTGAATGCGACAATTCAGCTCTGTTTCAATTCCGTCCAGAAGGCTTCTTTCTTCAGAAGAATAAAGTGTATAAGCTAAGCCTGTTTCACCCGCTCTCCCGGTTCTTCCAATTCGGTGAATGTAGGTCTCGGCTTTCTCAGGCATGTCATAATTAAATACGTGAGTGACTCCCTCAATATCCAATCCCCTGGAAGCAACGTCAGTCGCAACTAACATTGGTACGTCACCGTTCCTAAATTGTTCCATTACAACTTCACGCTTTTCTTGTGGGATATCCCCATGAAGTTCAGCCACTTTATATCCTTTTGATTTCAGCACTTGATATAATTTCGTCACCCGTCGTTTCGTTCTGCAAAAAACGATGGATTTACTTGGTTGAAATGACTCTATTAATTGAATGACTGTGTCTTGCTTGGCCCGATCCACTGTAAAAATGGCAAATTGATTAATGGAAGTAGATTTTTCAGCCTCCGCCACCTCGATAAATTGTGGAGTTTTCATATATTTGCGACCCAATTTTTTGATGTCAGCAGGGATCGTCGCAGAAAATAACATCGTTTGACGTTGAGCCGGAGTTTTCCTTAAAATTTCTTCAACTTTATTTAGAAAACCTATTTGCAGAAGTTGATCAGCTTCGTCAATGACCAAAAACATAAGATGTGATAGATCGAGATTCCCTCTTTTCTGATGATCCAATAGCCGCCCTGGAGTTCCAACCACAATAGTTACATTCTTTTCCAGTTCCTCAATTTCCTCTTCATGACTTTTACCACCATAAACGGAGAGAACGCTAAATCCTTTGTTTTTTCTGGTGAGCTTTCTTATTTCGCCTGTTACTTGAATAGCCAGTTCACGTGTAGGTGTAATAATTAAACTCTGAACGTGATGGGTGTTTGATTTACTTTTCTCTAAAATAGGTAAAACGTAAGCAAAGGTTTTACCAGTCCCGGTTTGAGCCTTGGCCATGACATCTTTTCCCTCCATGAGGGCCGGGATTACTTTTTCTTGTATGAGTGTCGGTTTATTTATACCGGTAGTAGCTAAGGTTTTCTGAAGACCTTTTGATAGTCCCAGACTTGCAAACGAATTCAATGATCATTCCTACTTTCTTAAAGCGAGATTTGACTTGTCTATTAATAGTGAAGGTTTCGTGGTAAAAAAGCAAGAACAAAAAGGATCCCCATTTCGAATCCTTCAAGCTAATCACCTAAATAAAAACGCGATCACCTAAAGATCATCGCGTTCGCGTGTTCACTCATATACTACTTCTTTATTAACTCATTTATTTCCTGAAAGATTTCTTCTCTAATCGTATTCACCTTTGAAAAGTCCATTGCTCTTATATAGATGGATTCAAGTTGTTCACGAAGACACTTAGCTTCTTTAAGATATGAGATTGCTTCTTTCATTTTATCCTTATAAGCTTTTGTCGTTCGTTCTATATCGGCAGCATATTTTTCATCTGTCCCTTGGGTGATGCATCGTTCATACATATCGATGATTTCATCAGATTCCCGGTCAGGAAAATATTCATGTGGTGCTGTACTATCGAAAATAGCGATTCCTTTTTCTCTAATGATCAACATATCAAGACTATTAGGGTCAAATCCACAATGATAAACCTCTACGTCATAACCCTTCTCTTCTCCAGCAGAAGCAATTTTCTTTAACATCGTTGACTTTCCGGATCCTGCACGCCCTTTGATGAAGTAGCGCTTACCGACATCCTCTGTTAAATTCTGAATGTAGTCAACTGCCCCATCAGGAGTAGCGGCACCTAAGAACCGATGTTTGACAGTAGAGGGTTTAGAAAGACTCTTATTATCAAAGAAGAGTGAAATTAACTCATCTGCTAATTCATTCGCTTTTGGGAAGTTCATGTTGGAAATGTAGATTTCTTCTATGTCATCATGGGCACTCAGGGATGCGGCAAAGGTATCGTATGCTTTCTGAAAGAATGAGCCGATTTTATCGTTTAAGCCAAGGATTTCCTCTTTGTGCGGCAAAAGTTTATTTGAGTCCCATGCCGCTCCTAAATTCACATATTCTTCAATAACGCCGGGTGCTTTCGGTTCTATAATATGAGGAGCCGTCCCATCCACAATGCCAACCCCAAATTCCGGGAGTAGAACGCCATCGATTGAGTGATTATCGGAAGCGCAATGTAAATAATCAACCTCTAACCCTTTACCTTCAAATCGTTCTCCAACCGACTTCATCAATGAGGATTTACCGGTCCCGGGACCACCCTTAAGGATATAAATCCGCTCTAATCCATTTAACACCGAATCATATAGACTGTAAAAGCCTTTAGCCGTATTTCCCCCAGCATAATAATGACGAACCTTTCCTTTCATGAAATCACCCTTTCGCATCATATATTTAAACATATGATGTGGGGTCTAAATAGGTGAATACCCACTGCAAAAGCGGGAGCGGCTTGTCGCCTCCCGCCGCTGGAGCTGGACGAAGCGAAAAGCGGAAACGTTTGAAAATAAAAAAACACTTCCACGAATGGAAATGCTTTTTATGTATAGCACTAAATCAATCGTCTCCGTTTAGAAAATCACCGATTCCACCAAGTAAACTTCCCTCACCAGTCGAACGACCTCCGCCCTGGGGAGCACTTGCATAAATTCTTTCAGCTAAACGACTGAATGGAAGTGACTGAATCCAGACAGTTCCAGGTCCACGGACTGTAGCAAAAAACAATCCTTCTCCTCCAAGGAAGGCAGATTTAATCTTTCCGACGTACTCGATATTGTAGTCCACATCTTTCGTCATGGCCACTAAGCAACCCGTATCTACCCGTAACATTTCGCCAGGTTGAAGTTCTTTTCTATAGATCGTACCTCCTGCATGAAGAAAGGCTAATCCGTCGCCCTCAAGCTTCTGCATAATAAATCCTTCACCGCCGAAGAAGCCTGTTCCTAATTTCTTTTGAAAATCGATCCCAACAGAAACTCCTTTTGCTGCACATAGAAAGGCATCCTTTTGACAAACAACTTTACCGCCTAATTCACTTAGATCAACCGGGATGATTTTTCCTGGATAAGGGGCAGCGAATGATACATGCTTTTTACCCCTCCCCTCATTGGTGAATACGGTCATGAACAAGCTTTCACCCGTTAATACACGCTTCCCTGCACCAACAAGCTTTCCTAAAAACCCCCCGGTCCCGCTACCCTTGGAACCATCTCCAAAGATCGTTTCCATCTCTATGCCGTCTTCCATCATCATCATTCCACCAGCTTCGGCTACGGCACTTTCTCCTGGATCCAATTCTATTTCAACAAACTGCATATCGTCCCCATGCAATTTATACTCAATTTCATGTGAATTCATTCCTTGTTCCCCCTTCTAATTTCAAGCATATTTACCTATTCTTCAAGACAGATGCATTTCCCTTCTCTAATTCTATTTTCGCAATAATGAGATTTCATTAAAAAAACACATTCCGTCACGAATCTGCTCGTGACGAAGTGTGTCTCCCCATTTTCATGGCTTAGGAATGTTCTTACCGTAAAAAATTTCATCCATTTCCATTTTCACTTTATCTGTAATTTCATCCATTTCGCTTTCATCCAGTTTATCTTTTGTATAGCCGAATAAATAGTTATTTAAATCAAATTCTTTCAACTTACATTTTGTATGAAAAATATTCTGAGGATACACATTTACATCGATCATGTGATATTCATCTTTGATTTCCTCTGGTATGTAATTCTGAATTGAATTAATATCATGATCGATAAATAATTTTCGTCCGTTGATATCACGTGTAAATCCTCTCACCCGATAATCCATCGTCATGATGTCTGTGTCGAAGGAGTGAATAAGATAATTCAACGCCTTAAGTGGAGAAATTTCCCCGCAAGTAGAGACATCTATATCTGCCCGGAAAGTAGAAATCCCTTCGTGAGGATGATACTCTGGATACGTATGAACCGTGATATGGCTCTTATCAAGGTGCATCGTAACTGTGGATGGTAGTGGTCCCGGAGATTCATCAAAATGTTCCGTAGGCACTTCAACTATCGGCCCTTCAGAAACCAGGATTGTCACACTAGCTCCCTGCGGGACATAATCCTGCTTAGAAACGTTCAAGACGTGTGCGCCAATAATATCCGATACATGTGTCAGGATTTTTGTTAACCGATCAGCATTGTATTGTTCATCGATATATTCAATATACGCTTCACGTTCTTCACGGGTCTTAGTATAGCAAATATCGTACATATTAAAACTCAATGACTTCGTTAAGTTATTAAATTCATGTAGTTGAATCCGTTCTTCATGAGATAATTTCATTGTGAATTTCCCCTTATATGTAAGTTTGTCGTGCCTGCCTATGCTTTTATCTTACCCAGAGCCAACCATACTAAAACAGGTTCTTTTGATTGAAGATGGTTGAAAATGGGTACTAAACATAGTGAATAAGCATTTCCCTTTTTACTTATTTCTAAATTTGGATACAATGGAAGATAGAATGGAGTGTTAGCAATTGAGACGATTGTTTTTTATTATTATGATAGTTGCTTTTGCCTATATATCAAAACCCGCATGGGAAGACAAAGTGGAAGCAACAGAATTCAATTCTGTGCTCACAAAAATTGAAGAAATAAAGAACAGTCCTAAAGTGAAAGACACCTTCGATCAACTTTACAACGAAGTAAACCTTCTGCTCATAAAGTTGGACGAGTCATTTAGAGATCTCGAAGATCCCTCTGATACAAAGGATGAGAACCCTGTAGAAAAACCTGCTTTAACAGTACCAAGTGATCAAACCTTTTCTATCTATAATATTGTAATGGGAGATTCAAAAGATAAACTTGAACAGGAGCTGGGAGTGGCCAAGAGAAAATCCACTAATGAATACGGTGTTTCCTGGAATGCATATCACGAAAACTACCGTAATTTCTTAATGGTTTCTTATGATGAAAATAACCGGGTTAACGGCCTTTACACCAATCAAGACCTCCTTTCCTCCTCATCAGGTATCGAAATGGGGGTATCCAAAGAGGTGGTTCAGAATGAACTCGGTGAACCACTCTCAAATATCCGAAAAGGATTGACTCTATATCAGCTCCAAAACAATGGTGAACAGGAAGTCTATCAAGTGGATGGAAGCTACGTAACCGTGTTCTATGACAAGCATGAAAATGACACCGTCACGGCCATACAAATAATCGATGAAAGCCTGGAAGCAAGTAAGAAGAATTTCTATTCAGAAGCAAGTAACGAGTTGAAAGAAGGATTTGAATTCCAGCTTTTCGATTTAACAAATGCTACACGTGTCGAAAAAGGGTTTAATGTTCTCTCATGGGATGATCAAGTTAGAGACACTGCTAGAAAACATAGTCTGGATATGGCAGAGCAGGACTACTTCAGTCATACGAATTTGGAAGGTGAATCCCCATTTGACCGTATGGAAGAAGATCAGGTATCCTTCCGTACCGCAGGCGAAAATTTGGCCTACGGTCAATTAAGTTCAATCCACGCACATGAAGGATTAATGAACTCAAAAGGTCACAGGGAAAACATCCTGCAACCTCATTATGAACATCTAGGCGTAGGAGTCGCATTTAACGAAAAAGAACAGCCATATTTCACAGAGAACTTTTATAGTAAATAGCAAAAAAATTCATACCCAGTAAAAAAGCAAGTGAGCATCCCTCACTTGCTTTTTACTTACTATTTAATGTCTCTTTGGATTACGATTTAGATGGTGGAACATCGCATCCATTTTCATCACAAGCCATCCCCTCAGCTCCAAGAGGTTGTAGTGGTGAAGCTTCATTTTCCTCCTCCCAAACTTTTTGGATGGAATTCAAGAAAACGTCACTTGGCTGAGCACCTGAAATAGCGTATTTACGGTTAATCACAAAGAATGGTACACCTTGTACTCCAATTTGTCTTGCTTGTTCTTCATCAGTTCGGACATCTTGAGAGAAGTCACTGCCTTCTAAAACAGCTTTTGATTCTATTTCCTCTAATCCGGCTTGTTTCGCTAATCCTAACAGAGTTTCCTTGTCACCAATATGCTTTGAAAGAGTAAAGTGAGCGTGTAACAGTATTTCAGTAAGCTCTGCTTCCTTCCCCTTCGTTTCCGCATATTTTGTCAGGCGATGGGCGTCGAAAGTATTCGTCGGAATACTGGTATCAAAACGAAAATCCAGACCAACGGTTGCCGCTTGCTGCGACATGCTGTCTGTCATGTTTTTTGCTTGTTCAAGAGACGTACCATACTTTTTTGAAAGAATTTCTTGAATACTCATTTCTGTATGGACTGGCGCATTGGGATCTAGCTCAAAGCTTTTAAACACAATGTCAACTTGATCTCTTTGAGGGAATTGTTGAAGCGCTTCTTCTAAATGGCGTTTTCCTATATAACAAAATGGACATACATAATCTGACCAAATTTCAATTTTCATCCTATACACCTCTATTTACATTTTCAATTCATATCTGATCGTATCATAAATCATGCATTCCTCCTTATGATTTGCTCATGAATTCGAATAAGGAGGCCTTCTTCTCGTTCTTCTTTTTACTCTGGCTGCATGGCACCGATCACATATAGGAAACCCAAAGTTTGGAGGGAGTTTCTTTCCACATTGTTTACACGTTTGAGTCATACTGGTGACCTCTGTTCTGAGACTTTCGTGTACTCCATCAGCGATTTCACTTCGAATTCGCTCCCAGTAATATGCCTCTGTTTGTCTACCTAAACGATATAAGAACAAGAGATGCAGACCAACAGCCTTATAGGAAACCTCTTTTTGTTCCAGGTTTTTATTCTTAATAGCTGGTTCCGGTAATTCTTCTCCGTGTACAATGGCGTACATACACTCTAACCACTGCTCAGTTAACTGAGCCTCTTTTTTCGAAAAGGGAAGATGTAAAAAACCGTACAGATCATTTAATGTTAGCTTCGCCTCAATATCGGTCCCACGGATTAATTCATATAGCTCTTTTTCTTCGTATAGAGTAGCTTTCTCTGTTCCGTAAGGACTTTTGAATTTCTCCCATAAATAGAAAAACGTGTCAAGGTCATGGTAATAGCGTTGAAAACGTTCAAACACACCACTTGTCGGTGCGATGGCGAATGTTTCGAGAGAGCGATCGGGCTGATCCAAAAGTTCTTTCATCACTTTAATATCCTTTGTGAAAGCGACTTTCCCTTCATTATAAAGACCTTTTCTACCAGCACGGCCTGCAATCTGCTTTACTTCCTGGGATGTCAGCCTTCTCCTTCTCGTTCCGTCAAATTTATCGGTTTCCAGGAATACGATTCTTCGTATCGGTAAATTTAAACCCATTCCAATTGCATCTGTTGCTACAATCATGTTCGTTTTCCCTTTAATGAATTGCATCATTTGTCTCTTTCTTGTTTCAGGAGGCATGCTACCGTAGATCATGCTCACTTTATGACCATTATTTTGCAACCTTGAAGCTGTATCTAATACTTTCTTCCGGGAAAAGCAAACGAGAGCATCCCCTTTTTTCGCATGCCGCAGTTGAAATTCTTTTGATTCGACTTGCAGTGGAATTTCTCTTTTATAATTATGAACCTCGATGTTCCCTTCTCCGACTAATTCCAAAAGCAGCTCTCGAACGTTTTCACTCCCGATGATATGGACCTCTTTAGCCCTCGCTTTCGTAATGGCACGGTACCAAGAGAAACCTCTATCCTGATCGGCCAGCATTTGAGCTTCGTCAATAACAATCACTTCATATTCGTCTTTTTCACGAAACATTTCAACTGTGGAGGAAGTATGTTTTGCATTAAAAACCTCTTTTTCCTCTTCTCCTGTTTTCAGATTACAAGGTACTCCATCAGCATTTAATGTATCAAATACCTCCAGTGCCAGAAGTCTGAGTGGGGCCAAATACATGCCGCTATCAGCTTCTTTCATCCGGCTGATGGCATGATGGGTTTTCCCTGTATTGGTTTCCCCAATGTGGAGAATATACTTGATATCACCCCGAAATGAAGGACTGTACTCCCTTCCGAATATATCTTCCAGCATTCGCTGCTCTTCTTCTAGCTTCCGTTTTAACTCCGCTAACTCAGCAGCCTTTCTCTTCTCCCGCTCTTTTATGTCTCTTTCGTAAATGGAAAGGTGCATTTTCTCATCAAATGGATATTCTATAAGTTTGAATAAATCCACGACATACTCCTCTTGAATCATGGTGAAAAAGGTTGATTTCAACGTCAGGAGAAAATGGTGACTAAGTCTGCTCAAGCGTTCTTCTGATAAATGTTGACCGAATATTTTAACGTAATCCGTCAATAATTTTTCCGGCATTTGATCAAGAAGAGAGCGATATACAACTTGCTCTGAATAATAGAATACGAATCGTTCGTATGGATAGAAATAGGTTTCATATTCCCACACATGCCCATCCCAGTTCTCGCTCTTCTTGTGAATGGAGCCGGTAAATTCCTTAAGAAAGTCAGATACCGTTGTAAAGGAATCACTGGTGAATTTCCCTTCATCTTCCAGTTTTTCTTCCAGCATATATGGTTCCGTATGTCGGAATTTTGTTTTTGTTCCTAAATCATGTATAAATTTCTTTGCAAATAAATACCGTAACTCCACATACCAATGTAGCTCAAACTCTTCCATTTGAGTGTTTATGAAGGAGATGATTTCTTTTTGGATATCTTTTTGGAGTGCTGCCTGTTTTTTTTCTTCAATTTTTTTCAGATAATTTTCTCTTACATGTTGATGGCGCCCTTTCCACGCGTCTGCTGAAGGTGGATTTTCGTTTAACCAGTTCAAAATATGAAATGGCTCAAAATCTCTAATTTCATTGCGAAATAATTTGTTTATCAGTTTCTTATCTGTCCCCTCGATATCATAGCCTTTCTTTCTTAAAAAGGCTTTTTTATGGCTCCTAAGAACATCGTTGGTTACTTTGTTAAGCCAGATATTCGTCCAGATTTGGTGAAAGAAGGCACTTCTTTCACTAACATACTCCCTGAATGAAGGACAATTTTCATGTTTCTCTAAGTAAAGTGTGATATCATCTTCTATTTTTCGTTTTGTTTCCTCTATGGCTTCTTCTCTAAGTATGTGAAGGTTTTGCACGGTAAGACCCCTTTATACGTTTTACAAATTATCTTAATATGTACTTTATAGTGTATGTATTTCTTCTCGATCTAACAATTCTCATGCTTACAAATAGTTCATTATAGCATAGAAGCTGCCCCTGAATGCGGATAAATTGAACCAGAAGTATACATGGCCCCATTGATAAGGGCCTGCATTTTAGGTCACTTCTCTCTCGATTGCTTCTCCAACCGCTTCAGTTAGCTCCCTTGTGAGCTCTTGGACCATTTTATCAAATGTAGATTCAAGGATTTTAGCCAGTGAACTTGAGGATTCAATCTTTAAACATCCAGTCATAGCCGTATTGGAAGAGTTTACTTTTTCAGCTTTAAAAAAGCCTACACCAGTAAACTTTTGATTGATCCCCCTTAATATAAACTTCACATGAGATGGTTCCTTCCAATCTGTAATAAGTACTTTCACATGAACCTTTTTGCTCACCACCCCATAATGAATGGTGAATTTCCACGTCGATTGAACGTCAGAAACAATGGAATGCTCCTTGTATCCATGAACAAGAGGAGCCCATGCATTCATATCACGAATGAATTCCCATACATGTGATTGTGAAGCATGTACGTTAACATGATGAATTCCCCGTACCATCAGAGTGACCCCCTCCTTATTAAATGAGATATCCGTGAATAGTATGAAGGGGTTGATGGTATTATGACTGATTGGAGTAGACAAAAAAAGAAGCTTCGCTACGAAGCCTCTTATTCCATATTATTTACGATTTCGAGTACTTCATAGAGCTCTTTAATTTCATAATCAGGTACAAGATCTTGAACTGTTTTCTGACCGCGATTAATCCAAACCGTTTTTATTCCTAGTCTAGAGGCCCCAAGTATGTCTGTATTTAAATTATCTCCTACCATGATCACTTCGTCCTTTTGAAGCTTAAGCCTCTCTAATGCATGAAGGAACATCGCGGAATCTGGTTTTCCTTTACCGATATTTCCTGAGATGATAATTTCTTCAAAGTAAGGCACAAGTTCAGGAGTCTTATCAAGTTTTGTATTCTGTAAATGGGGAGAGCCATTCGTTAATAACAATAGTTGAAAATTCCCCTTCACTTCATTTAATACACGAAAGGTATCTTCATACACGTAAGGTCTATCCTTTCTTTCTTTACGAAATCGCTCGGATAATTCCGCACCAAGCTCTACATCCGTAATGCCTAAAGATTGCAACCCAGACGTCCAAGCCTTTTTGCGGTATGTAGGAACGATTTCTTTCATCTTAAGGAAGCCTTCATCATGCTCATCCAGAAAGTCTCCCCAAAGTCCTTCAAAGGGATTAATACCGATATTTTGTGTAAACTCATATGTATCATAGGTTTCATACAACTTTCTCGCAGCATCTCTAACACTAAGCTCTAGGCTTTTCGAATCTACCCCCACTTTCGTCTCTGCATAACGGCAAGTTGCTTTAAACGCTTCTTCAATACTTTTGGAGTCCCATAATAATGTGTCATCCAAATCAAACATGATGGCTTTGATCATCTTCTTCTCCCCCTCTTTCGTTTATGTTGACTTATATGTTAGATTACTAGCTATGCGGCAATTAGTAAACCAGCAATAGAAAATAATTTTCACGCGTTTTTTTCAAGGCTTTTAGGGAATATAACTAGAAACAACATTTATTGAGGTGAATTTAACATGTGGATTGTCTATGCAAGTATTGGGTTGATGGTGATTTCTTTAGTGATGTTGGGAGTCGCACTAATGAAAACAGTAAATACGACCCGACCCGTAATAAATGATATGAATCAAACGGTGGCAAGCATTCAAACCAGAATGGACAAAATTTCTACTGAAGCGAACCAGCTTCAAGAAACTCAAGGGGAGATTCAGGGAGATATAGAATACAAAAAAACGACTATCACCAGCACGATTCAAGAAGTCAAACGAACACCAGAAGTACTGAAGGGATTTTTAAGCAGCCTGAAGAAATAAATACTCGTCACCTCACTCTATTGTGAGGTGATTCTATATGTAGCTCATTACAATTTACATAATCAAATTACCGTTAACCCCTTTCCCTTTACTTCCATCTGCCTCTTTAAACATGCTACAATCGACTAGATTAGTTACGAGGAGGATTCGGTATGAAAAATTGGGCATTTGTTTCTGACTTTGACGGAACGATCTCTAAGAAGGATTTTTATCATCTTATACTGGAGAAATACTTTGTAGAGGGACAAGATTTATACAAACAATGGAAGTCAGGCGAAATAAAGGATATCGAATTCTTGAGTCAGGTTTTCACATCCATCAATCAAGAAGAAAATCAGATTATTGATGACATCCATTCTCTCGAAATAGATGAATACGTCCCTTCCTTCATCCGTAAAGTGCAGGCTCAAGGTGGAGACTTCTATATATTAAGTGCAGGCACTGATTACTATATTCATCATATTCTACAACAGCATGAAATTACGAATGTTAAAGTGTATTCAAATGAAGGGTACTACAAAGAGAAGAATGTACATATGAATATTGATCCCGGGCATCCCCATCACTCTGAAAGATATGGAATTGACAAATCAAAGGTACTTACTGACCTTAAAAAAGAGTATGAAACCATCTATTTTGCAGGTGATAGTGAACCTGATAGCCATCCAGCAAAAGTAGCCGATGTAACCTTTGCGATGAAAGCACTCCAGGCTATTTTAAAGGAAAACAATACTTCCTTTATTGAAGTGAATGATTTTAATGACATTGACCGTTATCTAACACGTATTGGTGTGCTGTGATAGACCGTTTTGCTATTTAGACTAATAGCGTGTTATAATATTCTTGCCTCTCCCGAACATTCGCTTGTTGCGGGACACTTAACCATGTACGGACGGGAGGGGCCTCGATACAAAACTTACAGACTGAATTCCTATTAGGGGTTCGGTCTTTTTTATTTGGCATTTTAATTAATCACAACAAAACTTTTTATAGATATGAAAAAGCCAGCCCCCGATTGGGAACTGGCTTGAGATACTAATGTAAGGAGCCACATTTGCCGTAATTTGATATAAGAAAGTTTTAAACCACCACTCCTCAAAGTGGGTGTTTGCAGAAGGTTTCCTGTCGTCCTCAAATCGTGGAGGCTTGACATTCCAACTTCGATGTAAAACTCCCTATTACAGTTTAAAGGTTAAAACTTCGTTATGATTACGTACAACGCAGCCTGTATTAGTATAATACATCATCATGAATAACATTTCAACTATTGTTTTTCTTTACCAGCAACAGGTACTCGTTAATTAAAGCATCGGACCAAGGTCCGTCCCTCTTTCATTACGCGTCGTATACTTCCATTTTCTCCATAACGTCGCCGTTTTTCATTGATTTAGCGATGTCGATTCCTGAAGTCACTTTTCCGAAGACGGTATGAACGCCGTTTAGATGAGGCTGTGGCTCATGAACGATGAAGAACTGACTTCCTCCAGTATCTTTACCCGCGTGGGCCATGGATAATGAACCTTCTTCATGTTTATGTGGATTTCCTTCTGTTTCACATTTGATTGTGTAACCAGGACCACCCATACCATTTCCATTAGGGCATCCGCCTTGGCTTACGAAACCAGGGATGACACGGTGGAAGCTTAAACCGTTGTAGAAACCTTCGTTTGCTAATTTTTCGAAATTTGCCACTGTTCCAGGTGCTTCATTTGGAAATAGATCAAATTCGATTTTTTCACCTGTCTGAAATTGTATGTATCCTTTTTTCGCCATTATTAACAGCTCCTTTTTTATAATAGGTCAATCAATATAATATCATTGAACAATTCTAATGTCACTTTAAAGGTTTGTTTTAATCAGGATGCACTTTATTGAACTTACCATTTTTGTTATTTTTATGTTAATGCTTGCTGTATTCACTTTCCCTAAAAACTTCGAGCACAGGTTGTCATGAAATACTACTTTGTTCGAATAAGCTTTAAAGAAGTCATTTTTCATTTTAGGGAGTGAAACTTATGATTGAAAATTTATTAAGCGGGATTTCCATTGACCCCCAAGTCACCGTACTTGTTCCAATGTTATGGGTTTTAGGGTACGCATTGAAGAGGACTCCTCACATTCCGGATTGGTTGATTATCTGGATTTTGTTGCTGGTGGGGGTTGCTGCCAGTAGTTGGACTTTGGGATTTGATTTTAATGGAATTGCCAATGGGTTCATCGCAACGGGTGCAGCGATTACGACCCATCAATCTGTTAAACAGACGTTTTTCTCAAGGGTGAACGATCGTAATAAAAGAGAAAAAAAGAAATAGGGAAGAAAAAGGACTGGTCCATGTGAAACTGAAACACAAACACAGTTTTTCTTGGCCAATCCTTTTTATATTGTATTTATTTTGACATCACTTCAATGAATTTTCTCATATAGTCTGGTAAATCGGGCGGTCTGCGGCTTGAAACGATATGACCATCAGTGACGACCGGTTCGTTCACCCAGGTTGCCCCAGCGTTTTCCATGTCATCTTTTATTCCCGGTGTACTTGTGACTTTTACACCTTGAAGAATTTTGGCTGAAATCAATACCCATCCCGCATGACAGATTTGACCGATCGGTTTCTTACTCCTATCCATGATTTGCACCATCGAGATGACATCTTCATAGCGGCGCAGCTTATCGGGAGACCACCCACCCGGTACCAGCATGGCATCATAGTCTTCAGGATTGATGTCTTTAAACGCATATTCTGAAACAATCGGAACTCCGTACTTTCCGATAAATTCTTGATCGGCATTTTCTCCGACAATATGTACAGTTGCTCCTTCTTCCCGCAAACGCAATACTGGATACCACAGTTCAAGATCTTCGAAATCTGCACTTACTAATTGAATGACTTTTTTCCCCGTTAACCTCAACAGGACCCCTCCTCACTTTTCTTCACTATCATTGTCTAAGTTATATCTAAATATTGCAACCAATCAACCTTAATTATACGGACTATACTTCTTAATTGCTTGAATGATTGTTTTCGTTTGGAAATATGATACAAGGAAGGCAACCATGGTCATGATAGAACCAATTGTGTATATAAGTTTCGAAAATTGCTTACTTGAATTTTTTCTCAAAGGAATCACCTAACCTTCAAAATTGTAACAACACTCTCCTATTATCCCCATTTTAAAAAGAAGTATGAAATGGAAAAGAACCGCTTATCCAATCATATAAAGTCATGACCTGGCATATGTTGATAGTACTTTTTGTGAAAGGGGTGATCCAATGTATAACCCCCACTATTCATTTAATCGTGCGGTGAGAAGTGAAGATTGTACCTTACCGTTTTGTGCACAAACCAATGATCCTGCCCCTCTCTTTATTGCTGAGGCGTATGATAACGCACAAAAGAAAATAAACACCGTTAACTTAGAATCGTATCGGGGCAAATGGGTTATTCTGTTTTTTTATTCCAGCGATTTCACCTTCGTTTGACCAACTGAGCTGGCAGCGGTCGCTGCTATTCACCCTAAATTTCAAGCACTGCAAGCTGAAGTTCTCGGGATAAGTACAGACAGTGTTTACGCCCACAAAGTTTTCACTGAAGTATCCCCGTCCGCATCTAAAGTGCAATTTCCGTTAGTGAGTGATCGAAATCATCAAATAAGTAAAGCTTATCGGGTATTAAATGAGCGTGCTGGTGCTACGTTTAGAGCCACCATTATCATCGACCCTGAAGGCATCATTACATCTAAAATGATCTATCCGCCTGAGGTTGGGCGTAATACGTATGAAATATTGAGAGTACTGGAAGGTATACAATTTGGAAGAAAAACAGGAGCGGGCGTTCCTGCCAATTGGCTGCCGAACCAATCCGGAATTCAGAAAGATCCTGACTTCATTGGAAAAATATAAAAAGCCGTCCCTGTCGATGAGACGGCTTTATTTTTTATGCTTCCAATAATTTAATAAGAGCTTGAGTACCGCTGTTCTCCTCACCTTTAAGAGCCAAATCTTCATATAGTGAAAGGGCTAACTCTAACCCAGGTGTCTTAATGTCCATTTCCTTGGCTGAATCCAGGGCAATCTTAAGATCTTTGATAAAATGCTTTACATAAAAACCAGGAGCATAGTCTTCCTTGATCATTCGTGGTACCAGATTAATTAAGGACCAACTTCCTGCTGCCCCGGACGTGATACTCTTAAGAACATTATTAGGATCCAAGCCTGATTTCTTGGCATAAAGAAGGGCTTCACTGACTCCCATCATGTTAGAAGCAATCGTGATTTGGTTACACATCTTCGTATGCTGCCCCGCCCCTGCTTTTCCTTGATATACAACATTTGTACCTAGAAGGTCTAATAGAGGCTTTACAGTTTCGAATGGTTCTTTGTCTCCTCCTACCATGATAGAAAGCCTTGCTTCTTTTGCTCCTATGTCTCCCCCGGAAACAGGGGCATCTAATGTGAAAACCCCTTTATCAACCCCATATGTGTAGATTTCCTCTGCTAATCTTGGAGATGATGTGGTCATATCGATGGCAATCGAACCCTGTTTCAAGTGATGAAGAATTCCACTTTCACCAAGGTAAATTTCATCTACATCAGATGGATAGCCCACGATCGTAATGACTATATCCGAAACTTCAGCAACTTCCTTTGGAGTGTCAGCCCATTTTGCACCGTTTTGTATAAGCTTTAATGCTTTCTCTTTCGTGCGATTGTAAACGACCATCGGAAAACCAGAATCGAGTAGATGCCCAGCCATGCTTTGTCCCATCACACCTGTTCCAATAAATCCAATGACGCTTTCCTTCGTTAATTCCTTCATTTACTTCATCCTCCCTTTGCATTTCTTCTATGTATATTTTTAACTAGAACTCTAAAAATGTCCACTCCTGGATTTATTTGATTCAACCCCCGATGTTTAAATTCATGTACGCCGGGAAAATAAAGAGCATACTAAACAAACTCTATTATTGGTAGGAGGAGAAAAAATGAAAGTAAATAAAAGCTTACTTGTGGGTGCGACAGTTACGGCTGGTTCATTAGGATGGATTCTGTCATCAAAAGAGAAGCGTAATCAGCTGCATAATGTAAAAGAAGGATTGGTTACGAAATTCAAAAAGAGAAGAAAAGAAGATTTACCTGTAGAAAAAGGCGGTAATCCGGATCCCGCCAATATCGAAGACAATTCCATGGTGAGTGAAGGAGCCATGACATCGGTTCAATATTATAATGAGAAGAAACAAGATTAAATAAAAGCTGAACGCGGGGATTGAATCTCCTCCCTCGTTCAGCTCTTTTTAATTCAGTGTAAAAAAATAAACCGTTACAAATAGAAGAACAACAGTTGCAACAATGGCCATCATCTTAATAATGGCATCTGCGGACACAAATGTTTGTGTGTTTATATGCTTTCTCGTCCTATAATAGTTAACAGTTGATCCAATAATGATAACTAATCCAATGATGAGAGCGATAGCACTGATGGCAACGGCGATTCGATCTTGGACCGCATCCCCTTGAAGCGAGTTATAATGCAAGCTTGTTGTTAAGAAACCGATCCCTATGATGGCAATGGCTGTTCGAATCCATGCCAGAAACGTTCGTTCGTTTGCTAAGTGCTGCTGAATATATTTTGATTCATTGGTTTCATTCATGATTTCCACTTCCCTGGTTCTTCCATTCCATGCAATCATCCCCCTCTAATTCGGGGGATGATTTGTATATTAGTTGCTTATCCTTTATTTTAAACATTATGGTTTTTATCCAGCTGGCCAGCTAGAAGTTAAGGATAGCTTTCTTGTTATCTGACAGCACACCGGTTTGGTCCTGTTTCCATTTCCCGTTTTTCATCTTCTTCAGGATCCATTTTACCCATGTTGGTTTCACGAATTTTTTCATAGCTATTCGGTTGAGGTGGAAGATTTTCTGTGACCGTTTTTCTAAACTCTTTTTCATCTTCAATATTCAAACCGTGATTTTCCTTATATAGATCACTTAGAAGATGTGAGACTGATCCATCTTCATTCATCTCGTCTATCGTCATAAAGTGTGCAGGTAATACAGTTAACTGATCCTCAAGGTTTTTGTATCTGGAATACAATGTTTTTCTCAAGTCCCCTACCCAATCTTCTGCTTTCCCGGCTAAATCAGGTCTACCTATTGAATCAATAAATAGAATATCTCCTGTTAGCAAATAGTGGTGATCTACAATAAAGGAAGTGCTTCCTATCGTATGTCCAGGTGAGTATACAGCTTTAATGGTTGTGTCGCCCACTTTAATGACAGTATCATCGTTTAATTCTTCATATTCGTACTGAACTTCCTCTGCATCTTTAGGTGGTAAATAATAAGGAGTATTGTATTCATTGCTCAAAGTTTTACCGCCCGAAATGTGATCAGCATGCAGATGTGTATCAAGTACAGCTTGAACGGAAACTTTATGATCTTGAATAAATTCCTTATAAGGTTCTAGCAGTCGGCTGGGGTCAACGAAAGCCGCTTCTCCATTTGAGATGATGGCATAGGATAAACATCCTTTCCCGATCCGGACAAATTGATAAAGTGCACCGCCTGAAATATCACCTATTTTAACAGGCTCTAAATATTCACTCCAAGCCTGCATGCCTCCTTCAACGGAATAAATGTTGTCCATCCCGGCATCAACAAGCATTTCTGCCGTTTTCGTCGAGGAATTTCCCTTGGCACAAATAACATAAATGGCTTCATCATTCGGTAGTGTAGATTGAATAGATTGAAGGTTGTCTTTCAATTCGGAAAAAGGCTTGTTAATAATTTTTACATTCTTGCCCTCAACCTTCCAATCATCAAAGGCATCTTTCGGGCGGACGTCCAGAATAAACATCCTGTCTCCATTAAGTATCTTTTTAGTAAGTTCCTTTGCAGTCAATTGATTTACTGTAGTTGTCATATTATGAATTCCTCCCTTATCCTATTTTCATCCCATCGAAAATAAATTATCCTATTTCCCACATTTTAAACCTATTGGGGTATTACAGAATTGAATATTCACCATACTTTGATGAAAATCAGAGAATAAAAGGAAAGAATTATTCAACTTTCCCTTCCCATGCGAGCATTCCACCATTCATATTGATTACGTTGAATCCTTGATAGTCGAGAAACCTTACAGCTTGACTACTTCTACCACCGGATTGACAAACCACAATGTACTCTTTCTTCTTATCTAATTCATTCATGCGAAATTCCAGTAGTCCTAACGGAAGGTGAATACTAGTTGGAATTTTCCCGGTTTGCACCTCTGCAACCTCTCGAACATCAATGATATTTAAGGGTTCTCCAGCTGACAATCGTTCAATCACTTCATTTGGTGAGATTGTTTTCATTTACATTCCCTCTCTTTATTTAAAATTGTTTTCTTATAACGCACTTGCTTTTCATTTAGAATTAAGATTATCGTTCACCTTGTAATAAAAAACCCTTCTTATTCTGTAAAAACAAAGTCTAAAAATAGAACCTCATTAATTGGACCAGGAATTCATTCCACCCTTACCATTTGTAACAGATGTGAACCCTTGCTGATTAAGCACCTTGCATGCATTGGCACTTCTCATTCCGCTTTGACAGATCACGATGGTTTCTTTGTCTTTTGATAGTGTGTGAGCGTTTTGTTGTAAAGATTGTAATGGCATATTTTTAAATTGGGCAATGTGATTATGTTTGAATTCTCCTGGTGTTCGTACATCAATAAACTGCTTGGAGGTATCCCCCAGCAATGGTTTTAATTCATTCGTTGAAATTTGGTTGATATTTTCACCTGGTTTTTTCATTCTCAAATAAAGAAAAATAAGTACAGCCAATAAGGTTAATCCTATAAACTCCAAAATAAGCACCTCACCTTTTTTATTTAGCTCGTGATTGCCAAAGCATTCACTTTATATCTATATAATATACCCCGATAGGTATTAAGTCAAGTGCAACTTATTAGACCCCTATCCCCTTATAGAACATCTTCATAGAAAAACCGACTCTGACCTTAGAGTCGGTTTACTTATTTATAGATAATAATAGTAACGTTTATGTGGGCCTTTAAATGGGCTGTTCACGATTTGCCCTCCAAGAAACCCTAATCCTAGACCAATTAATCCTGCACCGATTGGATTTATACCATATCCATAGCCGCTTCCTGGCACGTAAGGTGATGGACCGAAACTTTGCTGTGGAAACCCTGGTGGCGGATACCCTTGTGGTCCATACCCACTATATGGCGCATATCCTCCGAAACCCGCCACTTGATCTTGGTAATCTGCCCAAGGTCCATATCCCTGATAGCCATTTCCACTGCCGTAATTAAATCCAGTCCCATTATTCGGAAATCCTGAGCCGGAATTAAACATGTTCAATAAATTTTTTCTGTCTGTGGTTCCCCTCTCATACATCTTCGTCACTCCTCTTTATTAGCCTATTAATAAATGGGAAAAGGGGAAGGGCAGATGTCCCTGCCCAGGGGAAAAGTAGTGGACAAATGAAGGAATCCATTTCTTAATCCCTTCCTGTATTTCATGCTAAAATGGTGAAAACTGAAGATATGTGGAAATAAACCTTATATCATAAAAAATTCACTAATTGCGACTATAATAAAACTCAGCAATTGCCTATGTTAATGGACGGGAGTGATTTACGTTGAAAAAATGGAATGTCTTAATTGTAGATGATGAACCTGAAATGAGACAGCTAATCAAACTATATTTAAAAAGGGATCATTATTTCTGTTTAGAAGCAGAGAATGGTCTCGCTGCTCTTGATCAACTGAAGAAAACACATGTGGATATCATGGTTGTGGATATTATGATGCCCTTCATGGATGGTTATCAGTTGCTAAAAGAGGTTAGGGAAACCAGTCAAATCCCCTTTATCTTCCTTTCTGCAAAGGGCGATGATTTAGACAAGGTGAAGGGACTTAAGCTGGGAAGTGACGATTATATGGTTAAACCGTTTAACGCCGAAGAACTTGTTGCACGAATCGAAACGATTCTGAGAAGATCTTACGGAACTCAATCCAGTCAACAGTCGATGATTGAGCGGTATGGGCCAGTGTCATTTAATTTAGCATCCAGAACTGTATCCGTTGGTGAACTTTCACCTCGATTGACCTTAAAGGAATATGAACTTTTTTTGTTCCTTGCCCGTAATCAAGGCAGGGTGTATAAGAGGGACCAGCTTCTCGATCAAATCTGGGGAAGTGACTATGAAGGCAGTGATCGTACAGTCGACACCCATATTAAAACATTACGACTTAAATTAAAGAGCTACGGCCATTTGATTGAAACCGTGTGGGGCCTTGGCTATAAGTTCGAGGGATCAGCTTGAAAAACGCAAACCTGACTCTCAATAAAAAAGTTTCTCTTCTATTATTAAGCAGCTTATTTTTAACCATTGTCTTTTCCTTTCTTTTTATTCATTTTCTCTACAAAGATTTATATATTGGCACGGTTAAGGAGTCACTGCTTTATCAAGGACAAAGAACAGCTGCTCACTATCACTACGGTGACGTAAGCGGAAGTGTAAGGGATAAAATTCTTTGGTATAACGTAATTTCCCCTTATGAAGTGTCTGTTGTCGAGAACCTTGACGACTTAACAAAAAGTTTCCCCTATCTTATTGACCAAAAGCCTCTCATCAATAACGATGACAAAAGTGAATTGATCAAAGGTCATCGGGTAATGAAAGAAGGATATGTAGAAGAGTTTGATCGGAATGTGATTGGAGCGATCTTTCCTCTAATGAATGAAGAAAGATTAATGGGGTATTTACTTATTTATATCCCCCTGGCTGAAATGACGGAGGTCTTTAGCAAGGGGATTCCTATATTGGTCCTCACTGGGGTAATGTTTTATTTTGTACTGTTCCTAATCATTCAATCTTCTTTAGGGTCATTATTTAAACCTGTCCGGGAAATGCAGCTGTTTTCGAATAAAGTAGCCAAAGGGGATTTTTCGGACAGGCTCAATGTCACCTCTAAAGATGAAATGGCGGAGCTTGCACTAACATTCAATAGTATGGTCGACTCACTTCAACATCAAGAAGAACGAAAACGTCAGTTTCTTTCGAATGTTGCGCATGAATTAAGGACCCCCCTTACTTATATTGGAGGATATGCAAAGGCATTGACTGACAGGGTACAAACGAATCCTGAAGAAATGGAAGAAAGCCTGCACCTGATTCAAAAAGAAACGATACGGATGCAGAAATTAATTACAGAGCTACTGGAATTAAATAAATTGGAGGATGCCTCTTTTTCTTTAGATATTGAACCGATTGTTCTCTCTCAGTTCATAATGGATTCTTTAACACTCATTCAGCCTCATGCCGAAAACAAAAAAATTGATGTGCAACATCAGTTAAATGAAGAATCGATCATTAATGGGGATCCCAACCGGGTTATGCAGGTGTTTTATAATATTTTTGATAATGCATTGAAATATTCTCCTGAACAGAGTCGGATAATCATTCAATCCTATGAGGAAGATGGAATGGCTGTGGTGAAAATCGAAGATGCCGGAATTGGGATTCCAGCAGAATCTTTGTCTCAAATCGGGGAAAGATTTTTCCGATCGGATTTGTCGAGAACCAGGAATACGGGAGGATACGGTCTCGGTTTATCAATAGCGAAAGAAATCATGCATAAACATCAAGGTTCTTTGTCAATAGATAGTGAAGAAGGCAAAGGAACAACAGTGTATCTAAGGTTCCCTTTGCTTGAAATATAACGAAAAAGACTGAGTCACGTGCTGACTCAGTCTTCTCGTTATGCTGCATACAAATAGTCCATCACCCAAATAGATTTTTTATTGACTTAAAGAAATTAGCGATGGCCTCTAACAAGCCGGTAAAGAAGTCCGACACTTTTTGACCAAAACCTTCATCATTCACAATGTCTTTAATGGTAGTTTGGATATCTTTCGTTAAGTCGTCCAATTGTTGTTGAACATTATCAAAATTTATATCAAGTGACCTCATTTTTTCAAACAGGTCGATTAATAGCTGGCGATCCTCCGGGCTGAGCTCGATGTTCAGGGTTTGGAGCTTTTCTTCGACGATTTTTTCAACTTCTTCTTTCGTAGCTGGATCTTGTTCGGCTATTTCCTTCTTGATTTCAGTTAACAGTTCGCTAACCTCTTCCTTATCAATCCCGGCTTCTTTAGCAAGTTCTGTCGCTACGGTTAACTCCTCGTTGGCTACCTCCATGCGGACTGTATCAAGCTTCTCCCCACTGACATCATACGCTTTATAGATTCCCACCAATGCAGAGTGTCCGCTTACCTTTACAGGAGAAGCTACATCTACTACTGCGTTCTCAACCCCCGCAGTTAAAAGAGCATTAGAATACATAGAATTCGTCACTTCCGTGATATTCCCGGGCGTCACAATATTAACCTTTAAACCTTCACCTTTATCTTTTCGTGTAATCATGGCAGAGGAGAACATACGGGCATTTCGGTTTTCACCGTCAATATACTTCACCAAGTCTTCGCCTGTTGCCATAAACTCTTCTACTTCTGTCCCCTCTTCAATTCCTAATTGAGCCTGAACCTCTTTCTTTTGTTCATTAGTAAGTGTTTCTCCATAAACGACGATAGGTAATCCGAATTTTTCATTAATGCTTTCTTTATCATTATCTGCCGCCGATGCCGGCTGAATGAGGCCCACCATTAGTGAAAACAGTAAGGCAATACCAATCAATTTTTTCATAAATCATTCTCCCTTTTCATGTTGGATGGATAATAGAGCTGTTCCATTCATCCATTGTACTAGTGTCATTGAATATGTTCATCCATCCAGAGTCTTATTTCTAGCAATTGATTAGACGCACAATACCAGATGAAAGTTACAATGACTTTTTGTTAAATATTATAACAACCACGGATCTACAACACAAAAAAGAGCTTAGTTCTGTTCACAACAAATCTTCTTTTAAAGCGAAGATGCAATGTAAATAAGAACTAAGCTTAAATAGTTTTATAGTATATCGAGCCAGATTTTAATCGCTGTAGCCAGGATTAAAACGGCTAAAATCATTTGAAGAATCTTTGTATTCATTTTCTTTCCTGCCATAGCGCCCAGTGGAGATGCAATCAAACTAGCTACCACCATGATCATAGCGGGTAAATAGTCCACTTGACCCGTCGATATCTTACCAATCGTTGATCCAATTGAAGATATCAACGTAATTGCCAGGGATGAGGCAATTGTCATTCTTGTCGGAATTTTAAGAACAACAAGCATGATCGGAACCAACAGGAAAGCTCCGGCAGCACCAACGATGCCTGCTCCAATACCAACGATCAAAGCTAGTGTTGCAGATAACCATTTGTTAAATGTAACGTCCTCGAGTTTTACATCATCTATTCCTTTTTTTGGGATGAACATCATGATAGCTGCAATTAATGCAAGTATTCCATACACAATATTTATTCCAGCTTCACTCATGAATTTAGATCCGTACCCGCCAATGAAGCTACCGATTAAAATACTCACTCCCATGTATGTGATAAGAGTTTTATTAAGATAGCCTCCTTTACGGTAAGCCCAAACCCCACCAAGTGTGGCAAAGAATACTTGAACTGCGCTAATACCTGAAACTTCGTGTGCAGTGAATGTTGCTACTCCAAGCATTGGTGGAATATAAAGGAGCATGGGATATTTAATAATGCTCCCCCCGATACCTACCATTCCTGATATATAAGAGCCGACAAATCCGATTAGAAAGATCGTAATAATAAAGGCCAATTCCATCGTATAGTTCCTCCTCTTCTAGTAAAACAGGAACCTCTTTAGCAGGTTCCCATTTTGATTATTTGTTTAGATTTGTACGATAGATTAACGAACAGCACAACGGTTTGGTCCAATTTCCATCTCACGCTGTTTCTCTTCATCCGGAGTTACTTTACCCATGTTTGTTTCACGAATTTCTTGATACGCGTTTGGCTGAGGTGGAAGGTTTTCAGATACCAGCTTTCTGAATTCTTCTTCGCTCTCGATATTTAAACCATGGTTTTTTGCAAATAATGTTCCCAGCTTTTCACCTACAGATCCATCTTCATTCAATTCCTCAATAATCATAAAATGAGCCGGTAAAACGGTAAGCTCCATAGAAAGGTCTTTATATCGTTTGTATAGACTTTCTCTAAGATCTGCTACCCAATCTTCTGCTTTCCCGGCAAGATCCGGACGTCCGATACTGTCCACAAATAGAATGTCACCTGATAATAAATACTTTCCATCAGTGACAAATGACGTTGAACCGATTGTATGCCCCGGTGAGTAGAGAGCTGTGATATCTATCGTTGTATTTCCAATCACGACTTTATTCCCGTCTTCAAGTGCTGCATACTCAAAGGTAACTTCTTCAGCATCTTTAGGAGGTAACCAATAGGTAGCATTTGTTGCTTCTGCAATGTTACGTCCTCCAGAAATATGATCGGCATGCAAGTGAGTATCGAATACATTTGTAATCGTTGCGCCTTTTTCTTTTGCGAAATCGATAAAGATATCAGTCATACGAGTAGCATCGACGATCGCTGCTTCACCATTTGACACGACCATATAGGATAGACAACCTTTACCTAAACGAACAAATTGATAAAGCTCCCCGCCATTTGTTAATTCACCCACTCTGACAGGCTCCAAATGTTCGCTCCAAGCTTTCATGCCGCCTTCAAGGTAAGAAACATCTTTCCCTTCATCTGAAAGCATTTCCGCTACCATCATAGAAGAACCTTCTTTCGCACACACGACAAGAACGTCTTTATCCGTTGGAAGTTGATTCATTATTTCTTCTACACCATCTAAAAGATCGAAGTATGGGATGTTCAGATATTCAAATTTTTCACCTTCAATTTTCCAATCTTCAAAGGCATCTTCATTACGTACATCTAAAATGAATAAATCTTCTTTTTTCATTACTTTTTGTGCTACTTCTTTTGAATTCATTGGTTTAACTGCCATTCATTTAACCTCCCTGTATTTGTGGTATCTTCTTACTTCACGTTCGATTCAACGTCTCCAGTCCAATCGATCATACCTGGAACTACATTGATTACATTAAGAAACCCTTTTTCAGCTAATAGTTGCGCCGCCATGTCGCTTCTGTTTCCTGTACGGCATACTACATAAATATCCTTGTCTTTATTAAGTTCATCCACTCGGGTTTCCAGTTCTCCAAGTGGCATTGAAATCGAGCCTGGAATATGTTTGAATGCATATTCGGCCTTTTCACGGACATCCAGTACGACGATATTTTCATCGCCTAGTTTAGTAGACAATGTTTCATTATCTGTTACTGACTCATGTTTACGCTCTACAGTCTCTTCCCCGCTTGATTTGCGGACAAAATGTTTCAGAACATCTCCTTCTTCAATGGTTCCGAGATAATCGTGCCCGGAACTTTTTGCCCACGCTTGAAGATCGGCCATTGATCCTTTGTCTGTTGCCTGAACTTCAATCACTTGGCCTGCTTCCAGGTTATTCATGGCCTTTTTTGTTTTTACAATCGGCATTGGACAAGCTAATCCCTTTGCATCCAATACGAAATTTGATTCAATCGTGTTCATATATAAAACCTCCAATTACCTTATAGGGTATATTTCATTGCAAAAAAAATTAGATGAATAGGTTCACGTTACCATTTTCAGCATCCGCTAAATACGCAGCTACTCCAGCATACTCGATTTCCTCTAATAATTCGTCTTTGTGTAATCCTAATAAATCCATTGTCATGGTACACGCAACCAATTTGATTTCTTGTTCCCTTGCCATATCAATTAAATCAGGTAAAGGCATAGCATTATGCTTCTTCATAACACCTTTGATCATTTTAGGGCCCATGCCCATGAAATTCATGTTTGATAATCCTAGTTTATCTGCACCACGAGGCATCATCCCCCCAAATATTTTCTCCATAAATCCTTTTTTCACAGGCACCATCTCTTCTTTTCTTAAAGCATTCAGTCCCCAGAATGTATGGAAAATGGTTACGTCATGATCATAAGCTGCAGCCCCGTTCGCAATGATATATGCAGCCATCGCTTTATCGTAATCTCCACTAAAGAGAATAATATTGGTTGTTTTTCTTTCAGTCATTGTATCTCCTCCTATTTACTGTAAGGGGTATTGATCCCCTTAAAAAAATTTAAACTTTTTTAATCCAGAATGTAAATACATCATTTTCTTCATTTGAATCGAGCAATTCATGTCCTGTAGATTTAGCCCAGGCTGTCAGGTCACTTTTAGCTCCTTTATCCGTTGTTTGAACCTCTAAAATTTGACCAGCTTCAATTTCTTTTATTGCCTTTCTTGTTTTCACAATCGGCATTGGACAAGCTAATCCTTTAGCATCTAGTACTTTATCTGCGTTCATTAATAATTCCTCCTAAGAATGATTGTTTTTAATACCCATAAGGGTATATTATATGATATAAAAAAAGATGTCAACTCTTTTCTTTATCGACTCTTAACTAATAAATTCACAGCTTCTTTTACAAGGTCTTCCGTATTTTCACCAGTCTCTTGTGAATCCCTTACGCATTCAACAAGATTCATACTGACAATTAAGCCTACGGAACGGTCAAGAGCTGTTTTTGCTGCGGAAAGTTGTGTAATAACGTCTTTACAATCTTCCCCTTGCTCCATCATTCTTACGATTCCACGGAGCTGCCCTTCAACACGTTTAATTCGATTCTGAACTTGTGAATTGTATTCCATAAAGACACCTCCTGTTGGCTTGTTGTTTCTTGCTACAATTACAATAATATACCCCGTTAGGTATAAAGTCAAGGAATAATCAACAATTTTATTAAAGGGAATGGATGATTGTAGAAATTATTATGATCGTTTCGGAATGACAGGCCATGCAGCCACAATGAAAAAAGAACTTGAGTACGATTCTCACTGTACTCAAGCTCCTTAGTCAATAACCTATCATCCATTCCCTTCATTATATAAGATAAAAGGACACTTGCCTTTTTGCCATGTATTCGACTCGATTTTGAATAATAGCGACAGGTTCCTCCAGATAGATCGGCACAATCTGATTCCATTCAGGAATGTATTGCTTGATGTTGAACTCCATAGCATAGCAGGTATTTGCTGTTAGTGGCAGGTCGCCTTTTATCGGGATATCTCTTTGTTGATCATATAATCCCATTATGGCCCCTGCTTCATGACAGTGGTTTCCTAAGGGGTGAGAATAAAGCATCGCCTCAATCCCCTCATCGCTTGCCTTTTTCATTACCCGCTGAAACACTTCGTTTCCTGTTCTACCCACTCTCATTTCTTCTGATACAATATCCTCAAACCTTAAGGCTGACTGTAACGCTGATTGAATTCCTTCAGGAGCGTTTTCTTCGCCTGGATAGAGAACGTAAGCAAGCTGCTGAGTGTCTGTCGCTAAACCAAGATAACGAATACCAAAATCCAAATGGACAATGTCTCCACATCGTATGATTTCCCCCTCTAATCGATCCATATCAGCACCTTTTCTTTGTAAATCGACCGTAGGGTAAAATGACGTTTCCATTCCTAAATCCAAGACGCGTTGCCTTATCCAATCGACTACATCTTCAGTCGTTGTGATACCTGGATGAATCACCGCTCCCGATAAAGCTTCTGCTGCTATTTGCCGCGCCAGCTCCGCTATTGAAGGATAGGCGATGAGTTCTTTCGATGTCCTCATTGATAGCCAATCAACTATGATGTGTTGGGCAGATACAAATTTATGAGTGTACTCATCTAGTAACATCCCCAAATGTTGGTAAAACGAATGACTTAAACCATCCCCTGCGGCAAAGGTAGTGGAATAGTTTAACGCAATTGTATCAGGGTCATGATCTTCTACTAGTCGTTTGAGGCACTCCCATTGATCACAATCTTCGGGATTCCATACCCGTTCATAAAACGGCTCAAAGTTCGGATTGGGGTGCAGTACCCATCTTTTTACCTGTTGATTTCCGTCGAGGAAGAACACCAGGATCGTCAATCTTCTTGAACTGTCTATTGATGATGGATAAAGCGTCTTCAGGACAGGATCTTCATTATACTCCCTGCCCGCAATAATCCACATATCTAGATTATGTTTTTTCATTAACGAAGGTAAAAGGGTATTAAGTCGGTGAAATAGCCAACGATTCTGTGTTTCTTCTCTTTTCTTCAACGGGAGAATTCCCGGTAAATGCTTCATGTCACTATTCCTCATGGGTATCACTCCCTTATTCCAATGTTTTCATTACACTCTTTCGACAAAAAATGATTTATCCCTTCTGAAAAATAAAAATGACCGTTAGAGGAAATAGCCTAACGGTCATTGGTTGAAGAGTTCATATGTATGCTAAATGCTTCGTTCACCTAAAAAAACTTCTTTTTGTAGATGGTCTACAAAATTTTCAAGATGCCGGATTGAACAGATATCTTCTTCTAGTAGTGGAATCCGATATAACGTTTGGTTTGTAAACTTCTCCATCATCATCTTTAAATATAGCTTTTCCTGCTCTTTCCTTTTTTCCAAGAACTCTCCATCCGCCTGAATGGGCAGGATCTTATTTATGATCAGTCCCCCTATATTCAATCCGTAATTGGACATCATTTCAATGGCCTTCTCAGTTTCAAGTATCGGGAGCCTTTCGGGAATGAGTACGAAAATGAATCCTGTTCTTTTTTGATCCAGAAGAATCCCCCGTACTTTTGAGAACTTTTCACGACGCCTTTGCAGCACATCATAAATGGGATCTTCGACCGGCTCCCCATCATTTAATAGTTGTGAATAATTCTTATTTGTTTTCTTTCGCCTTTCAAGCATCCCGTCCATCCATACTCCCATCAATTCGGGAAGGGATAATAGTCGGATTGTGTGGCCTGTAGGGGCTGTGTCAAAGATGATTTTATCGAACTCATTTCCTTCTTCGAGAATGATGGAAACCATCCGATCAAATAATGCAGCTTCTTCTGCCCCGGGTGCCGAGGCAGCCATATCAATTTGACGGTGTACCTCATTCACCATTTTTGATTTAACCATTCCCTTTAAATTCCGTTTCACTCCGTTGATATATCGCTGTGTTTCGATGTGTGGGTTTATTTCTATTCCCCATAGATTTTCAAGTAATGGCGTTTTATATTCCATGATCTCTTGATGGAAGATATCACCTAAATTATGAGCAGGATCCGTTGAAATGATTAACGTCTTCTTCCCCATATTCGCAAACATTACGGCTAAAGCAGAGGCAGATGTTGATTTTCCTACTCCTCCTTTTCCTCCTACAAAAAGAATTTTCTGGTGTTGTAATTCATTCATGTACATATCCCCCTCACTTTACTTCAACAACATCTGATGCCATCCAAGGGTGAGTGCTCCATTCCCATTCTTAAATGCCAATCATGAAATTTCTCTATTATATACGGATAAAGTTCCAATGTGTAATAAAAAACGGGATTCGGCAGGCCTAGCATATCTGAATAGAGCAATAATAAGAATAAATCATCCTCATCTCTTAATTCCCTTGCAATTTCCGTTTTATGAGGAAGGCGAATCATGTCATCGTAAAGCTGTATGATTCTTTTGAACTTTTCTTTCATAGACGAATCCATTCGTGCTCCCCTCCTTAAAGATGTCTCTGTAATGTGGCATGATAATTTAGATTATCTTGTAGATAATGACCATTAATGAAAATAGCTTGTCTTTTAATTGAGAAGAGAAGGTAAAAAAAAGCTTTATATAGAGGTATATGCTTTCTTCTCACCTGCCTCACCAAATAATAGATGATGGCCAAGAGATTTCTAGGGTCGCAGTATAGAATGGACACGGCCTCCCGATATTTTTCACTTGTTTCACAATAAAGTTTTCCAAGGGAACTTCTTTCGTGATGATGATGAGAGAAATCATGTTTCATTGTGATGAACCTGTCACCACTTACTCCACCACATCACCCCATGCCTACTTCAAGCTCTGAGCGAATCATTAGGACTTCTACCATACATAATCCCTCCTTCAAAAGGATGTAGAAAAAGGGGACTCGAGCACGAGTCACCCTTATCTTATAACTAAGCAGAGAACTGTGAAGGGTCATCTCCCTTTTTAGACAGTGAAGATGCAGCAGTAATAAGGATCCACAAGGTGAAAATCAGAATGATACTTCCAAAGATAAAGAGCAGCATATTCCCTTCTGATTCACCGACACCTGACCATTCAAACACGACTTGGTTAATCATCGCCCATAAGGTCATGAACATAAGGAATACCATTGGAATTAAGGTAGCTATATAATTCCTTCCTTGACGCTTTAGCCAGATGGTAATGAGAAGTAAACTGATTCCTGCAAGCAATTGATTCGAAGTACCAAAAAGCGGCCATAGCAGGTATCCACCTGACCCGAATCCTTTAGGGCCTTGAGGTAATAAAGTTAAGGCTGCACTTGAAACGACGGCAATCGTCGTTGCAACATGAGCATTTGTTAAAGGATTTACGTTGTACTCTTCTCCCAACTCGGCAATGATATAACGCATCAGTCGAACAGAGGAGTCCAATGTTGTTGCTGCGAAGCTCACAATGATCACTGAAACAATCGTAGCTGCGATATCCGCCGGAATTCCAACACCTGTAGCAAGTTGTCCGGCTCCTTGAATGAAGACACCCAAACCGGCACCACTTGCTGCAGCAAAACCGCTGTAAGTGGCTTGGAATTCTTCCACGTTCGGGAAAAATGTTATACATGCAATGATCGCAATCAATGCCAGTGCCCCCTCCCCAACAGCACCTAAATATCCTACAAAGCGTGCATCCGTTTCTTTGTCCAACTGTTTTGACGATGTACCAGAAGAAACCAGGCCGTGAAACCCGGAAATCGCACCGCAGGCAATTGTGATAAATAGTAACGGGAACCAGGAAACATCTGCAGCTCCGTTCGTCATTGGTGCTGTAATTTCAGGATTTGTAAACAGGAGGCCAAGATATAACAATCCTAAACCAACAATTAATTGATGGGAGTTGATATAATCACGTGGCTGCAATAGCTTCCAAACAGGTAGAGTTGAAGCTATGTAGACATAAATCATCAGAATGACGATCCACACCAGGAAAGCCATGCTTGTTGAACTCAAGCCAAACAATGATGTGGCCTCTTGACCACCGAAATAACGAACTAAATCTATTTGCAAAAATCCAACCCGGCTGGCAATGACAGCTGATGCATACATGACTGCCAGTGCTACGATTGAAGGTAGCAACATGCTGCCATTTCGCTTATAAACCGAATACCCAATCCAAACTGCTAATGGAATCTGAATGAACACCGAAATGACACTAGCAGGGAAAGTAATGAACAGATTTGCAATTACCCAGGCAAAAACTGCGTTCACCATCAACACAAGAATTAAAATAATAAATAGAAAAAGTACTTTTGCTCTTTTCCCTATTAACTTATTGGCTAATGAACCGACGGATTGTCCTTTATTTCGAACTGAAAGAACCAACGTTCCAAAATCATGCACCCCGGCTGCAAATACTGTTCCTAATATGACCCAAAGAAATGCTGGAAGCCATCCCCAGTAAACGGCGATTGCAGGTCCTACAATCGGAGCCGCCCCCGCTACAGAAGTAAAATGGTGACCCCACAGAACAAACTTATTCGTTGGGACGAAATCGACACCATCTTTATATTGGTGTGCCGGCGTCACATAATTGGGATCCAGACGGTACACCCGCTCAGCAATAAGCTTGGAATAATATTTATACCCAACTAAAAAAACAAGCCCTCCTATTACCGCCAACCATATTCCACCCATCAAATTCCTCCTTTTTATTATAAGTTGTATACATTGAAATATCTGAATTTTTAGAATGTATACGCTTACTACATTTTACATTGGGTTTTTATGGATTTCAATGAGAACATTTACTCTTATTCGGTCTTAGAACTAAATAAAAAGACAGATTCAATAATAGAATCTGCCTTAAGGTTATACGACGTATATGCTATCTTCATCTGTGGGATCTACCGCTTGGGGTATGTCTACTGTGGTTCTTAATATGGTTTTGTTGGAATCCGATGTTTTGGGATGATCGGAAGATGTAGGAAATATAAAAGAGATTCTCTTTTCTTCACCCGCACGGATTGTACCGATCTTATCTAGGATAATCGTGTCCAAATCTTTTTCATGATAGGAAAAATCACTATCTTTTTTATCCTCCTCATATTTCTCTAAAAGCAATAACTGAATTTCATTAATAGGCTGATCGGCCATTCCCCCGACTAAAACGACTTCCCCTTCAATCGAATCCCCAGGAGAAATTTCAGTTTTGTGCACAATTGTATCCACTTTTACATGTCCTATCCCTATACTGGACAAAAATTGTTTAATCATTTTTCAGCCACCTTTCCTATACCTAATTATCTTTACCCTATCATGTACCCTTCATATTCGTCTATTCCTACATATTCTGCGAGTATTCGGCAAAGAATATGAGAGAAACATTGGAAAGGAGTGAATAATATGAAAAAAATGGTCACATCTATTTTAGCTGTCTTCATGATTAGTCTTACTGTCGGTACATTTGCAGCAGCAGAAGGTGAGCCACAAACGCCTAAGGTAAACCTTACTGAAGAACAAAAAACGGAGCTTGCCAAGTTGCATGAACAAATGTATTCAACCAAAAAAGAACTTGTGAACAAATATGTAGAATATGGCGTCTTCTCAAAAGAACAGGGAGACAACGTACTTAAAATGATGGAAGCTAAGTATCAAAAATTGAAAGAAAATGACTACATGATGAGATGGCATCCACATCCACATCACGGTAAACAACTGAATCACAAAGAATAGGAAAAATGGTGGAAGGGTCTCCTCCCCTTCCACTCCACCCCAATATCTGCCTCACCCCACTGGAAAGAGGAAAAGTTTCTCACATTTCATTCTGCATGTTCCCTCAATATCAGAATCAGGAATGAAACACCATACAAAATACCCATAAAAAATATAATTATAGGAATATTCAAAACATTCATCCTTTTAATATGTTACTATTTTAATAGCTCATTTACATGAAAGTAATGAGTTATTAAAGCCCAGTCAGAGGAGAAGGATCATATGACAATCGGTTCTAAAATCCGCTTTCACAGACTTAAACGGAATTTAACACAAGAAGATTTATCAAAAGGGATTATTTCCGTATCATATCTTTCCAAACTGGAAAACAATCAAGTTTCTCCGTCAAATGACATAATTAATCTGCTCTGTGAGCGATTAGGTGTAAATAATCTGCTTGATAACCCAAACCATTTGAACAAGCTTCTAGAAAACTGGAACCATGCATTGCTGTGGAATAAAACAGAGGAAGCTGAGTCCATCAATAAGGTCATTAAGAAGGAACTTGAACAATCGGATGACCTCACTCCTCATTTATTCCATAAGATCCTTTGCTTCCGTGTCCATTTAATTAAAGGGAGCCTTCAGAAAGCTTTTGAGCATATGATACAGATCCAAGCCAATTATAAAGAACTCTCAGATACGCTTAAATTCTATTATCACAAATACAAAGGGAATTACTATTATTTGATTGAAGAGTACGATAAAGCCCAAGGAGAACTGAAAGAAGCTGAAACCTACTATGTACTTGGTAATGTGATTAATGAAGAGGAACGGGCAGATTTATATTATTTATTCAGCTTAGTCTTGACCCGCTTAGGCACGTACCGTTTAGCAATCTTTTATGGAGAGAAGGCACTTTCCATTTTCCAGGGCGTCTACTACCAGAAAAGATGCGCTGAGGTACATTTGATTTTAGGGATTTGCTATCGGCGTATACGTTATAGTGAAGAAGCAATGAAGCATTATGAGTGGGCCAATTTCATTTCACATTCCATAAACTATACGTCATTAAATTCCAAGGTGGAGCAGAACCTAGGGTATTTGAAATCATTTATGAATAAGAGTGAAGAAGCCATTCAGCATTATTTGCGAAGCATTGAATTGAAAGATTCAGACGAAGAAGGAAAGTTATACTCCATTCTCTCTCTGGTCAAAGAATATTATAAAAAAAACCAATTTTCAGAGGTGCGTTTCTGGTTACCTAAAGGATTACATCTTTGCTCTAAACAAAAGTACCCGGATAAATTCTATCAATTATCTTATTATCAGTTTGCTTTAAATGATTTCCCACAAGGTTTTGAAACGTTTATGAAGGAGTATACACTGCCCTTTTTTAAAAAGAGCGGCTCCCATCTATTATATGCTGAGTATTCTAAATTCCTTGGTCAGTATTACCAGGGGATTAGAAAATATAAACATGCAGCATTTCATCTAAATGAAGCGAATGTCATTTATGAAGAAATGTTAACTTTATAGGAGGTGAAATGATGAAAAAGTTGAAAAAGTTATTACTAATCACCAGCCTGACTGCTATGGCACTCTCCGGTATTGTCGTAATCAATGGCAATGAAGAAGAGTTCCCGCCATTCTCTAGTAAACTATAAAATAATACAGGACTAGCCTAATCCGGGCCAGTCCTTTTTCTATTTTTATTTCGCTTTTTTTGCAAAAGATTGTTGCTTTTTAACATACGCTCTGCAAGGCCCTGTCAATTAGCGTGTGCTGGATGGTGGGGGGAACTGCCCCGCTGGCAGCTAGCGTTCGGCCGAGCCTACTCAGTTTCGCTTCAATGGTCTCGGCACGCCCGTACTTCCTCAGGACCTAGTCAACTCAATTCCATCTCTTCATTAAGTACTTCATAAACATTATCAATGAAATTTTCTGAATAAAGAGATATAGTTAGTATTGAATACATATTAAGGGGGATTTCAGATGAATCATGCATTTGAAAAAAAATTAGAGAGATATGCAGATTTAATCGTACAGGTAGGACTAAACCTGCAAAAGGATCAGGAACTATTGATCTCCGCACCTGTTACAGCGTACAAGTTTGTTCGCCTTGTTACTGAGAAGGCATATGAAGCCGGGGTTTTAAATGTATTAACGGACTTCTACGATGAAGAGTTAAAGAAAATCCGCTTAGAGAATTCTTCTGAGGAAGGATTGAGAGTGTTTCCTGATTGGAAAGCAAAAGGATATATCGAGATGGCAGAAAATAATGTGGCTCTCCTGAATTTGGCAGCACCAAATCCTTCCCTATTAAGAGATACAAATGCTAAAAGGGTTGCTATATTAAATAGAACATCAGCGGAAGCCATGAAAGATTTTTCTGCATATATAGGCGGGGGGAAAATAAGCTGGTTAATAGCTGCGTTCCCTACAGTCGAATGGGCTCATACCGTTTTCCCGGAACTTTCTCAAGAAGAAGCAATTGATAAACTATGGGAAAACATTTTTTATACAACAAGAACAGATAAAGAGAATACAGTTGCCTTATGGGAAACACATATTAGTAACCTCAATAAGAACGCCGACCGTTTAAACCAAAACAATTATAAAAAGCTTCATTATAAAGGACCTGGAACAGATCTTACAATTGAATTCCATCCTCAAACGAAATGGATCAGTGCCCAGTTCACAAATGATCAGGGAATTCCCTTTGTTCCTAATCTACCAACGGAAGAAGTGTTTACAATTCCGGTTAAACATGGTGTGAACGGGGTAGTTTCAAGCACGAAGCCACTTAACTATAGCGGTACGTTAATTAAGAACTTTTCACTAACGTTTAAAGAGGGAAAAGTCGTAGATTTCACAGCCGAGGAAGGGTATGAAACCTTAAAAAATCTACTACAAACAGATGAAGGGTCTTCCTATTTAGGAGAAGTGGCATTAGTTCCCCACAACTCCCCTATTTCTAATACAAACATTGTCTTCAATAACACACTTTTTGATGAAAATGCTTCTTGTCATATAGCGCTGGGGAGAGCCTTATCCGTCTGTGTAGAAGATGGTAATAGTATGACGGCTGAACAGTTACGGGAAGTAGGTTTTAACGAAAGCATGATACATGTAGATTTCATGATAGGATCGGATCAGTTAGATATCGACGGCCAAAAGGAAGACGGGACGATCGAACCTATTTTCAAAGCTGGTGATTGGGTTTAAAATTTTGATTTCCAAGGGAGAATAAGGTTAAGGCTTAAATGCTTCATTTAAGCCTTTTTTTAATGTCATCATACAATTTCGACTTCCACATACGACATTAGGACGTACACATTTAAATACTGCCGCATTATTGGTAAAAGTTACATATAATATGACAAATAAATTTCTTTATTAACATATTCAATACTTCACGAATACTTTACAATAGAAGTATACCTTTTTAAAGGAGCGGTTTCCTTGTCAATCAATCATAAACATTCGTTTTTGTGGAGTGGCATAATCTTCACTTTCTTCACTTTATATATCATATTTCGCACTACAAATGTACAATCCAGTGAAAAGCCTTTAACAGCTGAAGAAAAATATCCTACCGTCTTTGTACACGGGTACAAAGGTACATACAATTCTTTCAGAACGATGTTAGAACGATTTGAAAACCAGCATGGCTGGGGTCAAAAAACGTTGGAGATTTATGTATCTGAGAATGGCAGTGTAGTGTATAAAGGATCTCTTTCCACAAATCCCACTTCACCTCCTCTCGTTCAAGTCATCTTTGAAGATAACCGTGCATCATTAGAGAAGCAAGCAATTTGGTTAGAGAATGCAATGAAGCTCTTGTACCACCAATTTGACGTTTCAAACGTAAATATCGTAGGACACTCCATGGGTGGGCTTGCTTCAACTAAATATATTCTAAATACAAGGGATAACTCATTTGTTCCGAAGACCCATAAATTTATTACGATTGCTACACCTTTCCTTGGCGTTACCAAGGAATCTTATGACCAGATTAATACAGGCGCAGCTGTTATTGACTTAAAACCAGAATCACGGGCATTGAAAGATTTATTTATGAATCGCCATTTAATCCCTTCCTATATACATGTATTATCCATCGCAGGATCAGGTGATGATGTGGTAAATGTTCAAAGTGCTATGGGCAGTCAATCACTATTTGAAGAAAGTCATTTTCAATCCAAGATCGTTTATGATCCATCTATTTCTCATAGCGGCTTACATGAAACGATTAAAGTAGACCGTCTTGTTGGAGATTACCTATGGAGTAAATAAGGGAAATTTTCACTTCCGTACTCAAATAGAGTTTCTATTCTGATACGGAAGTTTTTTTCTGTGCAGTTGCGTAAAATTCTTTTACGTTCTATACTACACAAGACTAAACCTCAAGGTTAGGATGAGTAGAATGACAAAAGAAAGAATCATTAAAGCAAACCCTAAATACATACAACAATTCCAGAAAGGTTTTCCCCTCATAAATAAAGAAAATGTGACATCATCAATTGAGCATGTAGAAGACGGAGAAATTTTTAAGCTTGTTGACAATAAGAATACCTTTATTGCAAAAGGCTACTTCGGAATTCAGAACAAAGGGATCGGCTGGCTTCTGAGCTGGAAAGAACAAGAAGAAATTGATAAAGACTTTATCTTTAAAAAACTTCAAGCTGCAATCAATCAACGACTTCACTTCTTCTATAGTGAAGATACTACAGCATTTCGGGTATTTAATGGTGAAGGAGATGGTTTCGGGGGCATCACCATTGACTACTTTGATGGATACTATCTCGTTCAATGGTATTCAAAAGGAGCCTATTCATTCCACGAAGAGGTTATGCAATCGTTAAGAGAATTAACGGATTTCAAAGGGATTTATCAAAAAAAGCGGTTTGCACAGGAAGGGAAATATGTGGATGAAGATGATTTCGTTGAAGGAAACCGTCCTTCATTCCCCCTTCTCGTCAAAGAAAATGGCGTTCAATTTGCCATCTATTTAAATGACGGGGCCATGGTAGGGGTTTTCCTTGATCAACGTGAAGTGCGCAAACGAATTCGCGACTCTTATTCTGAAGGAAAACGGGTATTAAATACGTTCTCTTACACAGGAGCATTTTCTGTTTTCGCTGCACTCGGTGGTGCATCTCTGACCACCAGTGTAGACCTTGCTAATCGCAGTCTAAGCAAAACGATTGAACAATTCAGTATAAACGGGATTGATTATGAAGCACAAAACATCATTGTGGAAGATGTCTTTAAGTACTTTAAATATGCCGTAAAAAAAGAACTCTCCTTTGATCTTGTGATTCTTGATCCACCAAGCTTTGCCCGCTCAAAGAAACATACATTCAGTGCTGCAAAGGATTATAAAGATTTGTTAAAGGAAGCGATTGCCATTACTGAAAAAAACGGTACCATTGTGGCATCCACTAATTGCAGTACATTTAATATGAAAAAATTCAAAAGCTTTATTGAAGCAGCCTTTAAAGAAACCAATGGTAAATACAAAATACTTGAAGAGTACACTCTGCCAGAAGACTTTAAAACCCTCAGTCAATACAAACAGAGTGATTACCTTAAAGTCGCTTTTATTCAAAAACTATAATAGATAGGGACGGACCTTTCAAAGGTCCGTCCCTATTCCTGTTTGTTTATCTGTAGGATAAGTCCTACTCCCCTTATTTATTTTTGTAAAGAATCTGTGGTAAGATTTCATTGATAAGTATACGTTCATTGCTTTCCATAAATGACAGAATACTCTGTCATTATTTCCTCGGAAACCGCAAAAAGCGACACACAATAAGGATATTTTAGAGAAAAAGATCGAATGAGGAGGTTTGCTGATGAAAAAAGCTGTTTTTCTCGATCGTGATGGAGTAATCAATGAGGTAAAAACCGAGAGAGTGACATTTGTTAATACATCAGATCAATTTTATTTCCTGCAGGGAGTTCTTGAAGCGATTAAATTATTGACTGACTCCAACTTTCTGATTTTCGTCGTCACCAACCAGGGTGGAGTTGGGTTAGGATATCTCTCTCATGAACAACTTGATTCCATACACGATTATATGGTGAAGGAAATTGAAAAGGCTGGTGGATTCATTCAAGAAGTTTCTTGTTGTACTCACAAGCCACACGAGGGTTGTGAATGCAGAAAGCCTGAAGCTGGGATGATTTTGGACTTAGCCAAAAAGTACGATTTAGATACTGCCCGATCATATATGGTAGGTGATCGCGATGTAGATATTGAAGCTGGCCGCAAAGCGGGATGCACTACTATCTTACTTGCAGACGGGCCCTCCCCTCTATATAACGCCGATTACATGTTTACTAACTTAATGGAAGCTGCTGAATTAATTGTCACTAATAAGTAAGTCCCCTTTGTTCCTGTAAGGACGGGACACCATTTTCTTTTCCCATTCGTTCAGCAAGAATAACCAAGAACTATAAACATATAAAGCTATAGCATCTGGGTGTTTTATGTAAGTATCGAGCCTGTTTTATCGTTTTCAAAATAGGGAATTCTATGGTAAAGTACTATGGAACTAATGAGAATGGGAGGTATTCGATGAACCAGCAGGAACTATTACACATTATACGAGATCACTATCCCTTTGATGTTCTAACCACAGAACAGTTAGATTACATTATTTCCGGTTCTAAATACACTACCTTCAAAAAAGGTGAATTCCTTTTTCATGAAGATGAAACAGTAGAAGAACTGGATATATATTTCCTTGTCTCGGGACTTGCGAAAAACGTTCTGCATCGATCAAGTGGCAAGCAGTATTCCCTCCGATTCTATTATCCTGGGGACTTGATCGGGATCATGATTATGCTCACGAGCGGTGAAATGACCTTTTCCGTACAGGCAATTGAGAATTGCACCGTCTTCCGTATTCAGAAGGCCCGGCTCTTGGAGGTTATGACCAAGAACAATGACTTTTCAAAAATCATCTTTGAAAGTATCGGAAATCGCATGAAAACTTTGTACGATGAAATAAAAGCGAAGTCTGCCACTGATACCGACGACGAAAATATCAGCCTGTTTCGTACCAAAGTCCATACGCTAATGGATCGCCCCACTTTCATTGACGGCAATGCCACTGTTTTGGACGCAGCAAGAAAGATGAAAGAAGAAGATACATATGGTTTAGTGGTAGTAGACCAAGAGAAGAAAATGCAAGGCATTCTCACCCAACGAGAAATCCTGTCTTATATTACAAACCCAAGTATCAGTGAATCAGTAAAAGATTGGATGAAGAAAAAACCGTTTTGGATTCGTGATGAATCCTTTGCCTATGAAGCCCTTTCTTATTTCAAGCATGAAGAAGTCGACTTTGTCCCAATTATCCGCAACGATGAAGTTGTGGGAGTTCTGACCAGTACTTCATTTCTCAATATTCAGGATTCAAATTATTTGGATCTTTCGTATAAAATCCAAAAAGCCATTACGAACGACGAACTGGTAGAACTGGCAACTGTGAAAAGTAAGACTTTTCAACAGTTCATTCAAGATCTACTCCTTCAGGATAGTTTTGGCTACGATATTTGCGAAGTGATCTCAAACTATAATGATCGCCTGCACCGAAAAATCATTCAATTAACTGAAAAAGAAATGCGTAAGGAAGGATTCGGATCTGCGCCTATCAATTATTGTTTTATCGTCATGGGCAGTCAAGGCAGGAGTGAGCAAGGCTTTCATACGGATCAGGATAATGGAATCATACTCGATGATTATAATCACTTATCCGATCTCAAGAAGGTTGATTTGTATTTCCAGGCATTTACTGAAAAACTCAATTTAAAGCTGGCAGCATGCGGTTTTCCTGAATGTACTGGCGGGATCATGGCGAAGGAACAAAAATGGAAACGTTCCTATACCGATTGGAAAAAAGCGATTGATGAATGGCTTTACGAAATAGATGCACAGGAAGTCCAAAACATTACAATGTTTTATGATTTTCGTCCGATTTACGGTGATTACTCCATCGCTGAAGAAATCCGAAATTATTTAGCGGAAAAATCGAAACGATCTCTTAATATGCAGCAACTATTAAGAAAAGATGCCCTTCGCTTCAAGCTTCCTGTCGGTCCTTTGGGACGCGTGAACCTGAAACCCAGAAATCATTTATTTAATATTAAGAAGTCAGGTCTTTTGCAGATCGTCAATATGATACGTATTCATTCTGTAAAGTACGGAATCAAGGAAGTCAATACAATTAAACGTGTTCACGCATTGAAAAATATGCAGGCGTTTCATCCCAGGGATGCAGAAAATGTTAAAACAGCTATGCATATCCTTCTCACTCTGCGTACTAAGCAAAACCTTCTTGAACTTAAAGAAGGAAAGACATTAAGTAACGATATTGATGTACGTACTCTTTCAAAAGATGATCGTCAGAAATTAAAAGAATCCATCCAAATTGCTAATCGACTTCAACAAGTGATGGAAATTAGTTTTAATAGGAACCGGGTGGTTTAATGAATGATATTGGAATTAATGTGGGTTACCGCATTCTGAAATATTATTTATGGCAGCAATTTTTCTTTCGCTTTCAAGTGAAACGGGAAAAAGAAAAGCTTTCCTACCATAAATTATCTCGTGCCCTAAAAGAGTTTGAAGAGGAAAAACCCACGCTTCAACAAAAGCATTTATTCGATTGTGACTTTACCATTTTCGACCTTGAGACAACGGGCTTTTTTCCGGAGGTGGGAGATGAAATCATCTCAATCGGAGCCGTAAAGGTCAAGGAAGGTAAAGTCCAGCGAAATGACACGTTCTATCAGGTCATAAATCCCCTTCAAACGGTGTCAAGGGATACGAAACGATTTACTGGTCTAAGAAGAAAAGATTTTTTAAACGGAGTTACACTGCCGATTGGGTTGCAGCGATTTTTAGAGTTCAGCAAAGGTACCATCCTTGTTGCCCATCCTGCTAGTTTTGACATAAATTTTCTTCAGAAACGCATTTACAAGTGGCAGCTACCATCATTTAATCCGGAATATGTTGACTCCTTTTCACTTGCAAATGGATTACTGGAACGGGACGATTGTTACCTGGACGCCCTTGTAAAGAAATTTGACATCGACTCACGGACCCGTCATCATGCTCTAAATGATGCGATCATGACCGCCGAAATCTTTGAAGAACTATTAAAAATCTGTTATCAGCAAGAAGTCCACACGATACGGGGATTGAATGAGTTTATATTGGAGGAGACAAGCTCCGGGTTCTGATAAGATTTCTTCCCCTGATAAAAGAGAAAAAACGCTTGAGAACATTTCCTCAAGCGTTTTGCATGTTTATTATCGAATTTGTCCGGTTCCATGCATCATATACTTAACGGTTGTTAAAGCTGGTAGCCCCATTGGTCCTCTAGCATGAAGTTTCTGTGTAGAGATTCCAATTTCAGCACCAAATCCTAACGCTCCTCCATCAGTGAAACGAGTGGAAGCATTATGATAGAGAGCGGCTGCATCCACGAGCATCATGAATTTCTTCGCTGTTTCTGTGTTTTCCGTGACAATGGCTTCTGAATGCTTTGTACCATATTGTTCGATGTGATCGACTGCTTCATCCAAAGAAGGTACAATCTTCACGGCAATATCCAGACTTAGATATTCATTTGCCCAATCTTCTTCTCCAGCAAGCTTCGCATCTTCAATCGCTTCGACTACTTTTTCATCTCCGTGAATAGATACATTGTGTTCTTTAAGCTTTTCTACAAATGCACCCTTATTTTCTTTAAACCAGTCTTCATGCAGGATGACGGTTTCAGCTGCATTACATACCGCTGGACGGTCTGTTTTTGCATTGATGATGATGTTTAATGCTTTATCCACTTGAGCTTCTTTGTCAATATAGATATGACAGTTTCCTACGCCAGTCTCAAGGACAGGTACAGTTGCATTATTAACGACAGCATTGATTAATGCACCTCCACCGCGGGGAATCAGCACATCAATATGCTCTTTCATCGTGAATAACTCACTTGTTGCATCTCGATCGGTTGTATTAATGAATTGTACTGCATCTTTAGGAATATCCGTTTTCTCAAGTGCTTCATGCATGACGTCCACAATTGCTTTGTTCGAGGTAATGGCATTTGACCCACCTTTCAGGACAATGGCATTGCCGGATTTTAGTGCTAATCCGGTTGCATCAACCGTTACATTAGGACGTGCTTCATAAATCATTCCAATGACACCAAGTGGAACCGTTACTTTTTGAACTTGCAGTTGATTTTCAAGAGTCCAATCGGATACCACTTTTCCAGTGGGATCTTCCAAGTCAGCTACTTGACGGAGACCACTTGCGAAATCTTCAACACGTTCTTTAGAAAGTGATAAACGATCCATAAATGCAGCTTCGAAGCCCTTTTCTTTCCCTCTTTCAAGGTCTTTTTCATTTTGTTTTAGTATAGATTCGTAATTCTCCTCTAAATGATCGGCAAGGATATGAAGGGCTTTATTTTTTTGGTCGGTAGTCAGCATACTTAATGTTTTAGAAGCTTTCTTTGCTAGTATCGCTTGTTTTTTTACATCCGTTTTTTCTATAGTTAAAGTCATCAAATACCTCCTGTTTTTTTGAAAAAGAATTCGACCGGATTGTGCAGGGGAAGAAGGAGACAAACTCCTTCTTTTATACTCCTACTGGAATGGGTAAATCGACATGACATACTAGTTGGTCAATTTCGACTGCGATTTGATCCGCTTTGATGTCTGTAGGATTTTTCAGTTGTCCTGAACGGAAATTTACCATTCCCAAACCAATTTCTTCATTTCGATTATCAAGGATTCGCACGACTGCACCTTTATTAAATCGGCCTTTTACAGTATAAATATCATCAATTGTTAAACTTTCTTTTTGTTCCAGAATACGTTCTTTCGCATCTGAGTCGATGGTGATTTCACCTTCGGGACCTGAGTTGAACGCAATCCACTGCTTTTTGGAATCAAGGTTTACGGAATCTTCTGCAGATTCAAAGTACGTTCCTTTAGCAGTATGTTGGACAGCATCGTAAATAACATTTGAGTTGCCTGATTTACCTAGAAACGCAGGAATTCCAGAAGCCATTGTGATCTTAAATGCATCGATTTTGGATCTCATTCCACCTGTTCCTACAGAACTTCCAGGCTCTCCTGCCATGTCTTCGATATCTTCAGTAATTTCCGTTACGCTTTCTAACAGTTCAGCATCTGGATTTTTGCGTGGATCAGAATCATATAATCCATCAATGTCAGATAGAATGATGAGTTGATCAGCATCCACTAATGCCGCAACTTTAGCAGATAGTGTATCATTATCTCCAAATTTCAATCGGTCGATCGTTACGGTATCATTTTCATTTACAATCGGAATAATCCCTCGTTCAAGAAGAACATTGATTGTGTTTCTTGCATTGTTGTATCGGTCTTCATCAGAAAAATCACTACGAGTGATCAGAATTTGAGAAGCCACGTATCCGTTGGAGATTAACAGATCAGAATACGCTTCAATCAATAGTCCTTGGCCAATAGCTGCTGCTGCCTGCTTCTCGGGAAGAGAGCTTGGGCGTGTTAAGCATCCTAATTTACGATAGCCCGCAGCGACGGCTCCTGATGAAACAAGCAATACTTCATGACCGTCATCCTTTAATCGAACAACTTCATCAACAAGTCGCTCCAGCTTCCTGCGACTCATTTCTCCATGCAAGCTTGTTAATGAACTACTTCCAATCTTAATTACGATACGTTTCTTCTGATTATTTTGGGACATTCAATCACTCCTAGTAAAAAGGTCCGTCCCTCGCCCCTCTTTATGTGTGTAGGGACGGACTTGTATTTCTTGTTTGGTTGGTAATGTTTATATGGGGTGTTTAATAGTCGATGTTTGTTTTAGCTAGTTACTAATTGTTTGGACTGTAAGGATGAGCTGATTTCTTTCGAACGTTTTTCTGCTCCCTTGACAGCTTCTGAGATAGCCTTACCTCCGCCGAACTCTGCTAATGCATCAAGTCCTGCAGCTGTAGTACCATTTGGGGATGTTACATTTTCTCTAAGTTGAGTTGGTGATTCTTCTCGCTCAAGCATCATTTTAGCTGCGCCGAAAATGGTTTGAGCTCCGATTTTACGAGCTAATTTAGGGTCTAATCCTGCTTCAGCACCCGTCTTTTCAATGTGTTCCATTAAATAATAGAAGTATGCTGGACCACTACCGGCAATTCCAGTGAAAATGTCCATTTGGCTTTCTTCGATAACGAAAACTTCTCCGATGCTTGATAATAATTCTTCTGCATTCTCCATGTCTTCTCTAGAAGTAAAACGCCCTGCACTTATGGCTGTAGCAGATTCTTTCAACATACTTGACGTATTTGGCATGACCCGGATAACAGGCTGCCCTGCTGGTAGTTGCTCTTCCATATGAGAAGTGGTGATTCCTGCAAGCACTGACATAATCACCGTATCGTTCCTTACTAAGTGATTAATGGAATCTAATGCTTTATCAATATCCTTCGGTTTCATCGCCAGAATAAGAATATCTATTTCATTAAAGGGTAGATCATCTTTTGTTAAAGCTGTTATATCGTATTTGGCTTTCATTTCCTGAAGTCTTCCTTGATTGCTTCGATTTGAAACAATAATTTGTCCGGATGGGATTTTTCCACTTTGTACAGTTCCTGAAATCATAGCTTCAGCCATATTTCCTGCACCTAAAAAAGCAATCGTTTTATGTTTTAACAATCATATCCACTCCTGTTCGTATATTTTCTGTTTGGTTTTTAATCGTGCATTCATTTTTAAATTTAGTATTAATATAAAGGATTGTTTGTTGTTAAATTTCCTGGTTCATGTCTCTAAAAACCTTTGTTGGCGTGTGTTTTGTTCACAACGTTTATTATCGTAACATGCTGGTAAATGATATCAAGGGCAATATAGGAAGTAGTAAGGAATTGGCCGAAATAGCTAGTGGAAGCGTTATCATCACCATTTATGTTAGTCAGATTCCTTCTAAAGGCCATATATTGGCTCAGAGAGCGTATAATCAGAATTTCAAATTCTGCCTCCACTTGAATTGGCATCAATATTTTTTATGATGAAGACTGTTAGGAACGTATTCTTTCTTCCATTTGTACAAAAAAACCCGTTAAGCCATTTACCAGCTTAACGGGCTTTACGAATTCATTCAGTTGCAGCTTCATCCGAGCTTTTTCCATTTAGGAAGTCTTTTAGTGCTTTGGTGTTTTCTTCAAAATCGATTTCAAGTACTGATCCTACACCGCTATAGCTTCCAAAACCATAACTACCTTCAACTGGAATGGTGAGCTTATCCATATCACTCGTGTTACTCAACAAGATATCCTTTGCGATGGAAATCTGATCTAGCTTACTCATATTCGTCTTAATATAGGGTTGAATGGATCCTGCCATTTTCGGAAGTTTTGTGACGCCGCCTATTGAGAGTACCTCATCTTTAAGAGCGTTAATGACTTTTTGCTGTCTTTCAACCCTTCCAAAGTCCCCCTCTGCATCAGCACGGAACCTGGCATATCCTAATAATTCTTTCCCATTTAAATTTTGGACACCCGGCTGGAGGGAAACACCGATGTTTTCTGACATCGCCTTTTCAACATCCATTTCAATACCTTCAGGAGCAAGTATATCAACGGATTGTTCAAACCCCTTAAAGTCGACCACCATAAAATATTGTATATCAATGTCAAAATTGTGTTTGATGGTTTTCCTGAGTAATTCGGGTCCACCTAAATAAAAAGCTGTATTCAGCTTGTAGTTTTTATATCCGGGTATTTCAACATAGATATCTCTCATAAAGGAAACAAGTTTGGTTTCATTTGTTTTTGGATCAATCTGTGCGAGCATCATCGTGTCGGTTCTTGATTTTTCCTCGCCCCTGCTATCGACTCCTAATAACAAAACATTAACCTTACCGTTTTCATCTTTGACTCCGTTAAATTTATAATCTCCTTGAAGCTGGTCGTTTCCAGCCATTTTATATCCACTATAAAATTGATAAGCAGCATAACCGAGCACGCTAAAGATAAGTAATAATAATACCAATATCACTTTTCTTCCTCGTTTTTTCTTTCTACTCTTGCGATCTAATCGTGAATCCATTTCTTCACCTACTTTTATGACATTCATGAATTACTGATGATAGTATGAAATAGTACTCTATCCAAATACAATTGACAATCGCAGAATGCTGGATAAACTAACATATTTCTCCATACCATTTGAAAGTATATTTTATCATAAATATCCTAAAAAGTATTTATTTGTTCCTAGCATGATAAATGTAGTGAATGAAAATGCCTCCCGGTAAGTTCTCGTACATCATGTTCATCCTCTTTCTTGTAAGAAATGATAAATGAAGTAGAAGGTCCGCTAGATTTATACAAGTCTTGAATAGAGGTAACACCCTCTCTTTTTAAAGGCTTCCCCAATAAGAGAGAAAGTTCATGAAAAACGCCTTTGGAGCCCACTGGCAGAATATCGATGATGGAAGGGTGGTGTATACAGTCCATGAACAGGGATAGAGGGGCAACAGACGCAACATTTGTGATTACTTCATTTCCTACTAATGGCGTTCCGATAAGGGCATGAGCAAGGTTATGACAAGAGGTAAAAGGTCTCTCTTTTTTTCTCATCCCAATACAAGTAACTCCAAGAGCAGATTGATGTAGAACGATATTCGATTCAGAGCTTCCCGTTATGGGAATATCCTCTATGTTTAATTCACTCAAACCTTTCTTGACACCACTATAATAACTCTCCCATGCAGAATTACTCGTAAAGTTCAATACTTGAACAGCTTTTAGGGTTGCTCCCACGGATAAGCATTCCATCGCTGCTACACGAAAGCAGTAATACCCCACAGTCTCCGGTTCAGCAATGACCGCATCCCCTTTTTTGCTTCCAATCCCTCCGCTGCAATCTGATGCCAGGATCAGCTCTTCTTCATCTGAGATCGATATGGATATAACATCCCGATGTTGAATCATGCGATTTCTCCCCTTCTAATTCTTGAAACAAGAGGAGGGTACAGGAAGTGGGCAATCGTCAAATTAATGAAACTGGCCAATAATAAGGATGGAACAATGGTGTAATAAAAAGAAGGACTCAGGATAAATATAAATGGAATCCCTGCCAGTACCCCGTTTCCTATAAGAAACAGGATGGCTGCAAGTACACGTTTACCCTTCAAAAACACATATCCAAATATCCATACGAAGAAGGCCATTTCAATAGCAATGAGGACATGAAGCGGTCCCAGCGGGAATCCAACGTATAAGCTTGATAGCAAGTGTCCTCCCCCTGCAACGATTGCACCCCATCTCCGATTGTAAAGGGATGCAATTAATAGTGCAGGCATACTATCTAAAGCAATGGTCCCAATTACAGCAGGTATCTTTACCATTCCACCGATCGCAGAAAAAGCCATAAACAAGGAAAGTATTAAAAGAGTCCTTAGATTACTATTCATTTTTTTTCTGAACTTTACCTGTTGAAAATACGTTTGCGCTGCGAATATATTCAACATCTTTTACATTACAACGAAAATTGATCACACGTGCTAAGGCAAAAAAGTAGTCGGATAATCGATTGATATACTGCAATGTCACAATGGGAAAGTCCTCGTCCGTTTTTGAAAGCGAAACCATGATTCTCTCTGCTCTTCTTGTAACCGTTCTCGCAATATGAATACTTGAAGAGGCTTTCACACCACCTGGTAAAATGAATTTTTCCAGAGGGGGCGCTTCCTTAGTGAAGCGATCAATCTTCTCTTCCAACGCCTGGACGGATTGGGACTGAAGCTTGATCGTTTTATTTTTAGAAACGTTGGATAGATCACCTCCGCAATCAAAGAGCTCATGCTGAATCGTCTCAAGATCCTCTAACAAATCTGTAAAACGCTCATCATGAAGTTCAGAAATGGCTTGTCCAACGAATGAATTGACTTCATCTAATGTACCATATGCTTCGACACGAATATCATCTTTATCTACTCTTCCACCGATTAAACTCGTCTGACCTTTATCACCAGTTCTTGTGTAAAGCTGCATACCTACCCTCTCCTTTATCCTTTTAATGATGTAGCAAGCCCGTACCAAACCAGCCATACTTCTCGAGAAATTTTCGCCAGATCTTGATAAACCCATCCTGTCATATCCCGCCATTCCCTGGACAGCTTTTCCATCGGGACAATTCCTTTCCCGACCTCTGAACCTATCCAGATCACTCTGCGATCAGGGTCTTCTTCTTCCCACTGTTGTAAGGTTTGCATCAGAATTGCATAAGACTTTCTGACTTCAGGCTCATTATTTAAAATAGTTGATCGAATCCCATACTCAAGTCCCTCTATTACGATGACAGAGTTTGAAAAGTTGATATCATCCAAATGAAACCTTTCTCCACTAAATAATGGAATCCAGGTTGTATCAGTTTCTTTAAGATTAAAATGGTTTTTCACCCATATGCTTTTCCCATTAAAGGAACCTCCCGTAACGAAGTACATGTTTGATTCCTCCAATCACTTTCTGTCTTCCATACCATTTCATACCCTTCTCCATGGTTGACCTTCCACTCCCAAAACGTTCTGTGAACATGTCTGGGAGATAAAGAAGTTAATAGGTGTCGAATGACTCCGCCATGAGTAATAACGGCGTACCTCTTTCCATTGTGCTCTTCTATCTGAGCTACGATCTGTGCCCAGGCTAAATCGACTCGTTTTCCAAATTGTTCTATCCCTTCTCCATTTGGTGGAGAAATGGATGGGTCCATTAACCATTCTTGATAAACATCGTCATCCTTTAAGCTCTCATAGGTTAAACCTTCCCAGCCTCCAAAGTGTATCTCTCTTAAAAGGGATGAAGAGATCAATGGAGCATGAGGAAACAGAAAATGAGCGGTTTCTAAACAGCGGTTTAGATCACTCGAAAAGCATCGTTCATACTCTTGAAAAAAAGTATTTCGACTTTTAAGTAATTCGATTCCTTTTCGAGATAAACTGGAATTGGTCCAGCCGAGGTATTTCCCTTTCTCATTTTCCTCTGTTAAACCATGGCGAATACATGCAATAACCATATAGTCATCCATAAAAACAACTCCACCCCCTCTACACTGCCCCCGATTGTATCGCCGGTCATACCGCCAAACCATTTGATGGATCTAGAATAAACAAAGCAGAATAAAGCAAACGTCACCAGGGTAAATAAAGCATAAAAATAAAAGCAATTTAAAAAGTAGCTGCCGACTCCACCCAGTAATAAACCAGAAACAATCCAAATAAGATCATAACCCGTCACATTCTTACTGAAACCGTATCCCATTCCTGACGCCTGGGCTGGAGGGATAAGAATTAGACCCGCCCCCATCATCATTCGACTTAAAAAGGGAATCGACACAAGGACCATACCAATCAAAATAGTGGAATGGGTTTGAAGGATGGTTTCATAAATAAATAAAAACCGTGATGAAAGCAATACCGCCAGTGACAAAACGCCAAAGGCACCTACCCTCGGGTCTTTCATGATGTCTAATCGCTTCTCCCTATCTCTATAGGAAAAAAAGGCATCACTTGCATCCATATAACCATCTAAATGGATACCACCCGTTAATACGATTGGCATTACCCAAATATAGAATGATATTCCTAAAGAGCTTATGTGGGTAAAAGCATTCAAAAAAACATATCCTCCTAGAAGAATCGCACCTACAAATAAACCCAGCAGTGGAAATGTACGGACCATCCATTTCATTTCCCTATTCCCTATTGAGAATTCTTTTCGAATCGGCAGAATTGTAAAAAACTGCAGGTTCAGGAGAAAGCTTTTAAATAGGATCATGAGGCAACCGTCCTTCCTCATTGTGACCCCTCTTTTTCACAATAGGGATTCCCGCCGTCATTTCAATCGCCACACATGCTTTCTTCACCATTCTTATATGTAATGCACCAAGTCGTTTCTGGAAAGTAAGAAGATCGTTTGAATCAATTGGAAGGTCAGAAACCAATTCATTACTAACCAGGATCAGTACATTTACTCTATTTAGTAACTGTATGATAGACTGATAGATTTTCTCTTCTATATTCTGACTTTTCCCATCTCCATTACCATACATCTCATTTGTTAAAAGAGTCGTGAGGCAGTCTAACAGAACAACGGAGTGTTGAGGTATGTGGTTGACTATCCATTCAATCGAATCGGGACATTCAATCGTCCTCCATTCACCAGCAGACGCTTGCCGGTCCTGCTGGTGTTTCAAGATTCTTTGCTCCATCTCCCTGTCAGTGTTCACACCACAAGCAAGATAGACCAATGGAACGTTTGACTTTTTCATCTCTATTGCCCATTTTTCAGCAAAAGAGCTTTTGCCACTTCTAACCCCTCCGGTAATAAAATATAGGGTTCCCAAGTCGACTCCCCCTCTCCACAATCACCCTGTCGTTGAAATAATTCTACTATGTTTGATCCAAATAGCGTTGAATGGCTTTTTTCGTTACCTCATACACACCGCGCCCAATCAACTTCCCTATCGGCGTAATCGGCCCGGCAAAGGGTTCCAGCTCACCTTTTTGACTGGAGGCAATCAAAATACTGTCGGTCGGTGTCCCGGTTGCAAGCTGACCTGTTCGTCTGTCCCTCACATTCATGTCGTGAAGGGCTCTCACTTTCGCTTCTGTTGAAGTTACAAGGGCTTCAATATATGCTTCATCTGATAGATTCCCATTTAGGAACACCCACATATTAATCGTGCCTGGCCTTGTATCTATATCAAATTGATAACTTGTAGAGATATCAATCGCATTCCCGATACCTGCTGTCACCACAACGAATATGGAATGCCCCTGAACTTCGAAATGATCACATACCATATTATTTAAAGGAAGAGCCGTCATCATGCCTACAGACAATGAGGGATCCAGGTTCCTTTGAACAAGAAATTCTTTCATATCCTCTTGATAATCCGGGCAGTCATAATCTGCAGGGACTTTACGATTGATAAAGTGCTTGTACCAGCCTATTCCTGCACCAATAATCCCTGAGGACATGCATTTTAATGGATAAGGGGCAGAGAAATGTATGTATTCTCCCTTCACGTTTAGGTAACTTTCATCTAACACAAAGTTCTCTGTCGCACTCTCCTCAGGAACGATTACCATTTGAGGTTTTGCCACTAAAGGATGAGCCTGTTTTTGAACCTTTGTATGATACACCTCTTCTATATGTTTCTCTTTCAGAACCTCTTCCGGGTGGTGGAGAAGTTTGGTTCTTCCTTTGTCTAAGAGAAGTAAGCGATCACAGTATAAACTTGCTAAATTTAAATCATGAAAGATCGCGATTACCGTTAATTTTTCGTGTACCGTTTGATTCTTGATTAAATCCAATAGTGATTTCTGATACGATAGATCAAGATGATTAGTAGGTTCATCAAGCAACAGGACCTGTGGTTCCTGAGCCAGAGCCTGTGCTAGGAACACCCGCTGCCGCTCTCCCCCTGACAATTCATGAAGGTAGCGGTGCTGAAAGGACGTAATGCCCGTTTGGTTCATTACCCTCTCTACGATTTCAACATCACGTTCAGTCGTTCCTTTAAAAAAACCTTTCTGGTGAGCATATCTCCCAAGCATAACCGTTTCCCTCACTTCATAGGAGAAGGATTCTGTCGATATCTGAGGAAGTACCGCTAACTGTGTTGCTAAATCCCTTGAAGAAAAATGATGCAGTTTTTTTCCTTTTAACGTGATGGTTCCATCCATTAATGGAAGCAGACCCGTCATGGCTTTTAACAGCGTCGTCTTTCCACTGCCGTTAGGTCCAAGAATCCCAAAGAATTCTCCTTTATCTATATGAAAATTCATGTCTTCCACGATTTTTTTATCGTTGTATCCAACAGTCACCCCGTTTATATCAATCATGATGAAAGACCTCTTTTCTTTAGGAGAATATAAGCAAACATGGGGGCACCGATTAGGGATGTTATCACTCCGATTGGAAGTTCTGTCGGTGCAATGATGGTTCTCGAGATAAGATCCGCCAGAACGAGAAAGCCTCCGCCTACTATGATAGACAAAGGAAGTAAATGCTTATGATCATGCCCTACCATCCTCCGTAGAAAATGAGGGACCACAAGACCAACAAATCCGATCGTACCTGAAACGGCGACAGCCGCTCCTGTCAGGATACTTCCTGCAATTAAGATGAGAAGTTTTCTCTTTTGTACGGATATCCCGATATGATGGGCTTGTTCTTCACCAAAACTCATGCCATTCAGTTCCTTGCTATTAAAAAACAACAAAATCACTCCAACAAGGAAAAACGGGAATATAATCGCAATGTAATCCCACCCTCTCATGGATACACTTCCAAGAAGCCAACCAATGATTTGCCTTAATTCTTCTCCAGTTAGGGCGATCATTAAGGAAATAAAGGACCCTAAAAAAGAGCTGAAAATAATTCCTGTTAATATGATTGTTTCTACCTTCATTGTTCTTTCAACTTTTTGCGCAAACCATAATACGAGGAACACGGTAATAATCGAACAAAGAATACTGAGAAAAGGAAGCGTAAACTTACCAATGAACGGAATGCTCCAATTAAAAAACAATGTAATAACAGCTCCGACTGATGCTCCTGAAGACACACCCAATGTATACGGATCCGCCAGCGGGTTGCGCAAAAGTCCTTGAAAAGAAGCTCCTGCGATTGCTAAGGAGCTTCCAACCAAAAGTGCCAATAATACTCTGGGTAATCTAATTGAAAAGACAATGTTTGTAAACATCGGATCAATCTCTTCTGGTAAATGGTATCCTAACCATTTAGCTCCGACGATGTACAAAATGTCCTTCGGCGGCACCGGAATGGTTCCAATCGATATACCGGCAAGAAGAGCGAATAGTAAAAACGATACTGCCAATCCGTATGTTATCCATATTTTATTCTGTAAATAACTCCGGATAGATCGACTTTGCAATTTCCTCTACTCCTTCAACCAGTCTTGGGCCAGTACGTGTGACCAGGTCAGAATGTACGTCATGAACTTCCTCATTTTTCACAGCACTCACGTCTTTCCATCCTTCCCGGCCCATCACTTGTTCTTTAGGATTTTCGCTGTAGTAACCATATGTTGTAATGATGATGTCTGGATTTGATGCGATGACTGCTTCCTGGTTTACTTGGATCCATCCCTCTTGATCACTCATCACATTTTCGGCATTTACAAGTGATAGCATTTGATCGATGAATGTATTTTTACCTGTAGAATATATGTCAGGCGAAGGTGACACCTCTATATACACTTTTTTCTTTTCGGAGACACCACTGACTTTTTCCTTAATGGATTCTAGATCAGCTTTCATCTCCGAAATGATGGATTCAGCTTCATCTTTCTTGCCAACCAATGTGCCGATGTTTTCCATCGTGGTGTATACTTCCTCAAAGTTATTGGCATCACGTACGATATATACCTTTACCCCTGCACCTCGAAGCTGTTCTAACCCCTCTTCTGCCGAAACAGCAGTGGACTCATGAGCGAGAACCAAATCCGGATTCAGACTGATAATCTTCTCAACGTTAAATTCCATTCCACCTATTTTTTCTTTCTCCGCCGCTTCTTTTGGATAATTATCAAAATCTGAAACCCCCACAATTTCCTTATTCAACCCTAACTCGAATAAGATTTCTGTGTTGCTTGGAATCAATGAAACAATATGCTTAGGTTGCTCTTCCAGCGTAACTTTATTACTAAGAGCGTCGCTTACCGACAAAGGGAAATCAGATTGTCCCTTAGTGACTTCTCCATTACCTTTTCCCTTTTCTACATTTTCACCATCAGCACCGCATGCTGAGAGGATCCCTAAAGATAATAATAGTGCGAAAATGATTTTGAAGTGTTTCATGTTTTTTCCCCCTGTGAATTGAACTTATTGTCAGACAAAAAAACACCTCTAGTGGGACTAGAGATGTTGTGTAAGATGCAAAAATGGCTTCCATACCGTCAAACATGCACATTACACCTTTCTATCCGCGTAGATTTGGTGCGAAAGACATTAGGCAGGTCTCCTGGCTCATGGTCAATGTTTGCTGCACCTTCCCATACCTATTAGTACAGTGGCATTCATACAGCGCACTTCCATTTACAGTGGCGGGACCGCGTTGGAATTACACCAACTTCCCTATTATGAAGCTAAAAGTTTGCTACCGAAACTTCGGCTTCACCTAATCTCGTATCATATGTAATTGTTCCGTTCACATGAATTATACACAAGTTATCATCGTTAGTGAATTGATTTTTATGAATTTGTGGAAATTTGCAGAATGATTGAATCTACCTCTATAATGCATGTTGATGCCTGGGCTATAGAATAGGAAAAGAGCTTTGGCTTATGTGATTTATCAATTGCCCACTTATAGTAAACCATATAGGCAAAGAAGCTTTGATGCTAATTGATTGTCGCTTCCTCCCTTTCATGATAGAATCTTTTTCAAGCTATTGCTTTACTACTTTAGAGTGGCATATGTATAGGAGGTTTTCGCAATGAATGAAAAGAAAGAGTTCGCTACTTTTGCCGGGGGTTGTTTTTGGTGTATGGTAAAACCATTTGATGAACTACCGGGTATTATTGACGTCGTATCAGGTTATTCAGGGGGCCATCTTGAAAACCCTACCTATCAGGATATCAAAGCCGGTAACAGCGGACATTATGAAGCTGTTCAAATTACCTTCGACCCTGCTCTCTTTCCCTATGAAAGATTATTAGAACTATACTGGCCGCAAATTGATCCGACTGATGACGGAGGACAATTCCATGATCGCGGTGACCAGTATCGCACAGCTATTTTCTATCACAATGATCATCAAAAACAATTAGCAGAAAACTCGAAGAAAGAAATAGAAGAAAGTGGACGATTCAAAAATCCAATCGTCACAAAGATCCTACCTGCCTCAACCTTCTACCAGGCAGAAGAATATCATCAAAAGTTCTACAAAAAGAATCCCGATGAATATAAACAAGACCGGGCGAAATCCGGTCGTGACGAATTTATTGAGAGTCATTGGGATAACCCAAAAGCTTAAGGGCTTTAAAAAAATGTATCATTCCCCGAGAATGAAAAAAACTCCTTTCGCCAAACTAATTGGCAGAAAGGAGTTTTTATATGAAGAAAAATGATCACGTTAAAGAAGATAAAGAGCAAGTCGTTGGATATGAAGGGCCAGGGAAACTGGTGAACTTCTTTGATCCCTATCCAGCTGAAGACGAGGCGAAAGTGAATAATTCTGATACGGTGGATAATCATAGTTCTGAATGAAAATGAAAATATAAGGTGATGGTAATCATGCATCAAACCATCACCTTATATTTTTTTTATCCTATAAAACGGTTTACCTTCACTTGTTCATCTAAGATCAATTCCGCCGTAAGTTGTCCAGAAAGCGTGACCATTGGCACACCTCCACCCGGATGGGTTGAACCTCCAACAAAATACATATTAGAGAGCACTCTGCTCTTGTTCGGAATCTTGAAACCGCCGTTAAGCTTCCGGTCTGTGACAGTACCATAGATCGATCCACCATTCGCCCCATAAAGGGTTTGAATGTCGTTTGGAGTGAAGGTATATTCGTATTCTATATGATCCCTTAAATTGGTTACGCCCATTTTCTCAAGCTTATCCAGGACTTTGAGGCGATAAGATTCTTTGTATTGTGCCCAATCTTCCCCCTCTTTTAATGGAGGCACATGTGTTAACACAAACATGTTTTCTTTCCCTTCAGGAGCCTGTGTGGAATCCGATTTCGACGAGATGCCGATGTAAATCGTCGGATCGTCAGAAAGCTTTTGCTCATCGAAGATCTGTCTGAATTCTTTTTTTGGATCCTTACTGAAAAAGAAATTATGGTGAGCGAGGTGATCATATTTACGATCTACCCCGAGTAGCAGCACCAGTCCTGAAACCGTTGGAGCAAATTTGCTTAATTCATCGACTTCCTTAGAAGATTCATGATAATCAGCTAAGAGGGATTTGTAGCAAGGAATGGCCTCTAAGTTGGATACAACGATGTCCGCCATCAGCTCTTCTCCAATTTTTGTTCGGACTCCTTCAGCACGGCTGCCTGATGTAAGTATATCTTCAACTTCACAATTTAAGCGGACCTCTACATTGAGTTCCTCCAACACCTTGGCCATTGCCTCAGCAATTTTGTACATTCCGCCTTTTACGTAATGGACTCCAAGACCTAACTGAACATGGGTAAGCTGTGACATGATGGCTGGTGCATGGTAAGGCGAAGACCCTACGTACATGATAAGGAAGTTAAATAGCTGCTGTAGATGCTTGTCTTTAATGAATTTACGATTTGCAGCATCCATGGATTTCATTGGATCCATTTGCAGTAATTCTTTGACCGGATGCATCGTGCGCAAGTCTTGCAAGCCATTGATGCTCTTTTTATAGAAACTTTTCATTGTAAGTTCATACATTTTTCCACAGTAGCTTAAATAGTTAAAGAAGTTATTCGCATCCTCTGTGGATGTCTTCTTCATTTCTTCTAACATGGTCGGGAGATCCGAAGAAACATCAAGGACCCTTCCATCTTCAAAAAATGTCCTCCAGCCCGGATCCACTCTGATGATATCTACATAATCATTAAGATCACGGTCCGCATGAGCAAATACTTTCTCCAGTACCCATGGCATCGTAAGGATGGAAGGTCCTGTATCGAAAGAAAAGCCTTTTCCTTTTCTTTTATTTAATTTTCCGCCAAGTCTTTCCCCTTTTTCAACAATCGTAACGTCATATCCTTCTGAGGCAAGACGGATGGCTGTTGACATACCTCCCAAGCCGCCTCCTACTACTATTACTTTCTTCTTCATTTCATTTCCTCCTAACGAGAAAGATCGTTTTCGACTGAATCGTCTATTCAGCTTTCCATTGTGCCCATTTTGTAGGATTTCAAACCAAATTTAACATGAATTGATGCAAGAGAATTCAGCACAAAACATCCAATCCTGATGAATAAACGTATCACCTTTAACGAAAATGGTTAAAATGTCGATACAAATCAATAGATTAGAGGGTGAAAAAATGTATATTTGGTTAGGGACTGTTATTCTTACCGTTTTCCTTTTCACTAGAATTCCTACCGTCAAAAAGTCCATTCATGTAAGGAATAGTTTTCTCGTGAAAAAATGCTCCATCATCATTCCTGCAAGAAATGAAGAGCAGACGATTGGAAATCTATTATCCAGTATTCAGAAGCAATTTATTCAGCCCGTAGAAGTGATCGTTGTGAATGATGGATCAAAGGATCGAACGAAGGAAATAGCTGAAGGATACGGAGCAACAGTCATCGATCCACTCCCTCTGCCAAGTGGATGGAACGGGAAATCCTGGGCTTGTTGGAATGGGATGAAAGCATCAAAGGGTGAATTCTTATTGTTTGTTGATTCTGACACATGGTTTGAGCAAGCAGGACTGCTTAGAATATGCGAGACTTATCAACAACAGCAATGTCAGGGAGTTCTGAGCATTCACCCTTATCATCGGATGAATAGTGGATATGAGGCATTATCCATGATTTTTCATTTAATGGTTTTCGCCTCAACCGGTGTCACCCATCTCCTTTCCGGGTTGTTCAACCCTTCCGGTGGCTTTGGTCAGTGCTTCCTGTGTTCAAGAGATGTATATCGTCGAATCGGTGGCCACGAAGCAATCAAAGGAGAAATGGTGGAGCATTTTGCCTTAAGTCGACACGCTAAAAAATGTGGAGAATCAGTAGAAGCAGTCAGCGGAAGTAATGCGATTTCCATGAGAATGTATGGGAACGGTTTACGTGAGTTAATGCAAGGATGGTCGAAGAGTTTCGCTTCCGGGGCAAAATCGACAAATATCATATTATTGGGACTTTCTTCTTTGTGGATTGCCGCTTTCACTTCTTTAATCATTCATTCGCCGGTAATGGTATGGACAAACCCATATATTTATATGATTCAGTACATTTTTTTAAGTGTTTACTTGTATTTCATAATTAGTAGGATAGGGAATTTCACCGTTTTTGATACGCTCTTATTTCCAATCCATATTCTATTTTTTATTGTGACTTTTTCCCACTCCGTTTTGACTACATTTTTCACGAAAAACACGAAGTGGAAGGATCGATATGTTTATATAGAAAAAGGGAAGGATGAAAAAATGAAATGATCATCCTTCTGAATGTTGTCGCATGGGTAAGTATTCATTTCTTTGTTTCCTATATGGCTTCCAGATTGACCCCACACCAACTCCAGAAATTGTCCACCCTCTTCCAACCATTGGAAATGGAAGCGGGTGGCGGAATGTATAGGTTTATAAGGATCAAAAAATGGAAGAAGCATATACCCGATGCAGGAGGATGGTTTCGGGGAGGAGTGAATAAGAATGAAATCGGGCTATCTTCTCATCAGGGTAGAGTGGCCTTCCTTAACGAATTGAAACGTGCCGAATGATCTCACTGGCTGCAAATGATACCGGCACCATTCTTTTATATTCTAAATAATGGCGTTGTGTCCTGGGTGATGTTTTTATATGGAATTCTATTTAATCTCCCACTTATCTTGGTGCAGCGCTACAATCGAATGAGAATTGTCCAGATAATGGTCCAATATGCTCCACCTGAGGAATCGGGGCCACCAGGGGAGACTAATACCCCGACTTTTAACCATTTTTCAAATAGTGCATAAATTTATAAAAATTTGTACATTTTAAGAATAAGAACCGAGGAAGTCCTCCACTACAATAAGCCATAAATCGCCCGATTTGCTCGGTTCCCTTCTCTAATTCCCTCCTTCTTCAATAAAACCATTATGCAGAAATTTGTCGAACAAATAGTCTCTTCTTTTTCTCATCATTATGCTAAACTAATTGCATCAATGACGAGGGGGAAATAACATGCAAAAAACGTTCAAAACACTTTCATTTCAAGAAGGAGTGAACGTTTAGGATCCTTATACATGAAACGACGCTCCTTCTTCCGGGACATATAGTACAACAAAAGGAAGTAGGAGACATGAATGAACAAACAAACGATTGCATCCCATAATATCCGGATGCTATTTTGGATTTCTTTTTTTGGTACGATCAGTTTTCTTCAACCAGTCTTAACTTTATTCTATTTTGAAAGAGGATTATCTTCTTCCCAAATTTTGATTTTACTCATGTTTTGGAGTGGAGCTGTATTAATTGGAGAAGTGCCAACTGGAATGTTTGCTGATCGGTTTGGGGCAAAGTATTCCTTTTTATTTGGATCTATTCTTAAAATCCTTAGTATTGCGCTGCTTTTATTCGCCTATGAGCCATGGGTGTTTTTCCTGTACAGCTTTATAAATGGGTTTAGCGTGACCTTTTTTTCCGGGGCTGATGAGGCACTTATCTATGACTCACTCAAAGAATCCAATGAAGAAAATCGCATGGATCATGCAATGGGCAAAATTCAATCTGCCACATTTATCAGTATGTTGATTGCGGTTATGTTCGGCTCTTATTTAGCTAAAGATTTAGCTGACAGCCAATTTAATCTACTCATTACCTTAGGCTTGGCGTTCCATTTAATAGAGGTTTTCTTCGTCTTCAGAATTAAGCAGCCCACTATGGACTCCTTCAAAAAAGAGAATCCTTTTTCTCAAATTAAAAGCGGTCTGCTCGTGATTCGTCAAGCACCGGAGCTTTTGCTGATGTTTCTAAACGTAACATTGGTCTTCATTCCTGCAGGTGCTGTATATCAATACTTTGATCAGCCCTTGATGAAGGAGGCAGGGTTGCCTGTTTATCTAATTGGAGTTTTTTATGCCATTTCGGCAGTCATGGGTTTTCTTGCTTCTAATTCCATTGGATGGATGACTGCAAAAGTTTCGAGGGTGAAGCTTATGAGTGTATCTGGTTTGTTAGCGGTAGTTGGGTTACTATTATCCGCCATATTCGGTTCTTCTTTATGGATTGTTCTTGGATCTTTTTTCGTATTAAGACTCGTTCGAGCCATCCGTTATCCGATATACTCTCAATTAAGCAATGATTTGATTCCATCCGGGATCAGGGCGACAACGATCTCATTGCTATCCATTGTAGATTCCGGCTTGGACCTTGCAGTGTTTGGAGTGTTATCCACAATTGCAGTGACAGGATATTCCTCTGTATTGATTGGATGTGCCTTTATCGCATTAATCGGTACGCTCCTGCCTATTAAATCCGTAAGTGTACAGAAAGGCCAGCAAAATGTGAATCAAATAGAATCATAATACAAAAGAGGGGCCACACTCTCAGCCGGAGCCTCCTCGCTATTTTTATTGCTTTTTCAAGTACGTCCAGCCTTCTTCTTGATAAACCCGGCCTTCCTTCATGAGTTTCCCAAGGGCTCGTTTGAAAGAAGCTTTGCTCATATTAAAGCGGTCTTTGATGTCATCCGGCTGGCTCTTATCCCAAAAAGGAATGGCTCCATTTCTTTCTTCCAGATACTCAAGAATGACTTCTGCATCATCCAACATCTTGTCCTGCTTTAACGGTAAGAACGATACATTTAAGTTCCCGTCATCCTTAACGTCGATGACTCTTCCTTCAACCAGCTCTCCCAGTCTTGGCTCCGCTTTGCGTTCATTCTCGTGAACGAAGCATCGATATCCTTGTTCGGATAAGAAGAACGTTCCGACTCTCAGCAGTCGATATACTCTTCCTTGCACTTTTGCGTTCATCATTTCTGCAGATGCTCTTCTAGATACCTGTTCAATGATATTTTCAGTGGCTAATCGTCCGTATAAACGATCCTGCTTATCACGATTCAATGTTAAAAACAACTGATCGCCCGGGTTTGGCCAAAGTTCAAGGAATTTAGGAAGATCATCTGCTGACACTAAAATATCTTTAGGCAAGCCAATGTTAACGAAAACGCCTAAATCCTCCCGTTTATCCACTACCTCAGCCCATCCGTAAGCACCTACTTGTACTTTAGGGATACGCATTGTCGCTGTCAGACGAACATCCTTATCATGATAAAGAAATACCTTCACAGTATCTCCTTCTTGAATTTCTTCTGTAATTTCAGAATGGTGCAGTAACACACGATCTATTTCATTCGTTAGAAAGAAACCATACGGTACTTCATGATCAACGAATAAATCCACTACCGTACCTGGTTTTAAAGAAGACATTATTCTATTTCCTCCTATTTCAATTAAGTATTTACTTAAGTTCTCTCTATTCAACGTTTGTATTCACTAAATATAGCTTTTTTAGATGATTATGTATAGTACATGCGGCGATCTTTATAATAAACCATCAATTTAGAAAATAATGAATTCACGAACATTTTTTACTTCCATTGACCTGATGAAAGTGACTTGATATGATGCTTCTAATTCAATTATAACAAAATCTCATACACCTTGTATAAGTTCAAGAATACGGCTTGAACGTTTCTACCAGCTACCTTAAATGGCTTGTCTACAAGAATAAAGTAATTCTTTAACAATTATTTTATCCTGTGGATATAACTCTGGTTGATTTTGAACCAGAGTTTTTTTATTTTATCTTCTTGGAGGGTTATAACACATGAAAACATTCTTTCAATTTGCTGAAAGAGAAACAACTTATAGAAAAGAAACATTAGCAGGGGTAACGACCTTCCTTTCAATGGCCTATATTCTTGTCGTCAATCCAATCATTCTTAGCCAGGCGGGAATGGATAAAGGCGCTTTATTTACGGCTACTGCCCTGTCGGCGATTGTAGGGTCCCTTCTAATTGGATTACTTGCAAACTTCCCGATAGGTATTGCCCCCAGCATGGGACTTAACTCTTTCTTCACCTTTTCAGTATGCATAGGAATGGGTGTTCCATGGGAAATTGCACTGACAGGAGTATTTGTTGCAGGCATCATATTTATGATCCTAAGTGTCATGAAAATACGCGAGAAAATCATCAATGTCATTCCACAGGATTTAAAATATGCGATTGCAGGTGGAATTGGTTTCTTCGTAGCGTTTATAGGATTTAAAAATGCCGGACTTGTGGTTGCCAACCCAGAAACCTTTGTCTCTATCGGAAACCTTTCTTCTCCTACTACACTTCTTGCAGTCTTTGGATTCGTTATTACATTGATGATGTTAGTCAGAGGCATTCGAGGAGGAATATTTTACGGAATGGTGGCAACCACCGTCCTGGGTATGATTACTGGGAAGATTGAGGTGCCTCACTCCATTATTGGGAAGGTTCCTAGCTTAGAGCCTACATTTGGAGTTGTTTTTACTCATTTAGGTGACATTTTCACCCTTGAAATCATGGCGGTGATCTTCACATTCCTATTTGTAGCATTTTTTGACACTGCAGGGGCATTGATTGCTGTTGCCAGCCAAGCAGGTATAATGAAAGATAATAAGATTCCGAATGCAGGTAGAGCTCTTTTAGCTGATTCCACTTCAGGAGTGGCGGGAGCGATCTTTGGGACTTCAACGACAGCCTCCTTTGTAGAATCCTCTGCAGGAGTAGCCGTTGGAGGCAGAACGGGATTCACTTCTATAGTGATTGCATTCTGTTTCTCTATTGCTCTCTTCTTTTCTCCTATATTATCTGTTATTACTCCTGAGGTGACAGCTCCAGCATTGATTATTGTCGGTGCTTTAATGGCTACCGAGGTAAGGCATATTAACTGGAGCCGATTGGAAATCGTTATTCCTACATTTGTAACAATCATTATGATGCCCTTAACCTTCAGTGTTGCAACCGGGATTGCCTTAGGATTTGTCCTTTATCCACTAGCGATGATCTCGTTAAAAAAATGGAAAGACGTTCATCCGATCATGTACATACTTTGTGCATTATTCATTGTTTACTTTGCTTTTTCTTAAAATTAAGAGAGTGATTGCTGGACTATCAACTTTGCAATCACTCTCTATTTTCTTTCTATAGATATTTATGAAAACTCCGTACCGTTTCGTCGGAAGGAAGCAGGAACGTCATCATCCCCAGTAGTGGGAGAAAGCTGCAAAGTATCATGACGAAACGAATGGTGTATAGATCTGCCAATCCCCCGAAAATGACTGCACCTACAGCTCCCATTCCAAAGGCAAGTCCAACGGTTAGTCCTGACACCATTCCAATCTTTTGTGGCAAAAGTTCTTGTGCATAGACAACGATTACACTAAAGCTTGAAGACAAGATAAATCCGATGCAAAAGATAAATGGATAGACAATACTTAAAGATAAGTAAGGTAATGCAAGGGTTAACGGCGCAGCACCTAACATTGAAAAGAAAATGATATTCCTTTTTCCAAAACGGTCTGCAAGCGGCCCTCCCAAAAAGGTTCCCAGTACTCCAGCAAACATAAATACAAAAATGTATGCTTGAGCTTCTTTAATTGAAAGACCGTAATCTTCAATTAAATAAAACTGGTAGTAATTTGATAATCCAGCTCCATACCACGAACGGGCAAACACTAAAAACACAACTAATACCATTGCCCATTTAATTCTAGGATGAATCGGGATCTTCTTCGCGCTTTTCTTGTTATGACGTTTCATCTTTTCATTAGAACGTAATTGTTCAGAGTACCAATTGGATACATGAAATAAAACGATGACCCCTAAGATTGCTACAACGGAAAACCACAGGGCCCCTTTTTGGCCAAATGGAACAAATATAAATGCCGTAATCAATGGAGCAAGTGACTGCCCTGTATTCCCACCAACTTGATAAATCGATTGAGCCAGGCCCCTGCGATTTCCGGCTGCCATATACGCTACCCTGGAACCTTCAGGATGAAAGATGGCCGAGCCGAACCCGATAAATAACACAGATAGAATAATCCAGATAAAATGACCGGATAATGCAAAGCCCACTAAACCTATTAAGCTTGACAGCATTCCTAATGGAAGTAAATAAGGTTTTGAACGCATATCCGCATAATAACCGAATACCGGCTGCAACAATGAAGAAGTCATATTGAGTGAAAATGCGATCCAGCCAATTTGGGTATAACTCAGCTGTAAGGATTTCTCAATGATCGGAAACATGGCTGGAACAACTGCCTGTAACGTATCATTGATAAAATGACCGGAACTGATGGCTAATAGAATACCGTAAATGGTAGGATTCTGCATGGGCTTTACAGCAGGTTGAGTCAAATATTGTCACTCCTTCTTATTATTTCGTTACTCTAAATATTATACTGAATTCCTTTTCCATTTCCTACAGGCAAATAAAAAAAGCCGAAGCAATGTTCGACTTTTAACCATTAGGATTAGCCTCTGTTCGGAAATACTCGTCTCAGCATTTCTGCAATCTCTTCACCTAGTCCCTCAATGGGTTTCCCATTCTCTGCTTTGTTTGCATAATCTCGCATACGATCAGTGAAATCAGGATTTGTTGAAATGTAAACATTATTTATATTTCCGTTTTGACTTTTCACTTGATCTGAGATCTTTTTCTCCAAGTCCTTTGAAACTTTTCCATTCATATTATCTTCAAGTGCCACTGCTACATACGCGTTTTGATCGGTTGTCATAACATAAGCGCTTTTGACCTCATTAAGACTAGCCACCTTATTCGCCTCTTTATCGGCCATTGAATAATTCTCTCTCATTGTTCCGTCATTTACATACTCACGATTATTTACATAATCACGATTTGCCTGATCATTTTTGTAGTTCACTTTTTCCAAATTCCGATTATTCATTTCTTGGCCTTCTTCGTTCATGTTATCCCCCATACCACAACCAGCTGCGGTACCAATGAACATTATTCCCAAAAGGGAAATCAATAGATATTTTTTCATTTTGACTACCTCCTAAATATTATTCAACCTTACTATCCCCACAGCTCATTAAAACTATTCAGTGATGGTCCAGTGTTTAATTCATCACACAATAAGGGAAAACTTGATATGAAGAAGGTTTATGGAGGTGGAGAAATGTTCCAGGCTGCTTTATGGGGAGGGATTGCAAGTTTATCCCTACTAATCGGGGCTATTATGGGGATTTATTTGCACATATCAAAACGAATCGTCGCCTATATTATGGCATTAGGAACGGGGTTGATCATAGGTTCTGCCACCTTTGATCTACTAAGTGAGGCAGAAGGCAAAGCGAACCTTTACCATCTCACATCCATGTTCTTGCTGGGGGCACTCATATTCACTCTTTTCGAAATCTTTATTTCCAAAAAAGGTGGAAGTGAAAGGAAGAGGTCAAAGAAGAATCCCCATGGTCATTCTGGATTAGCCATTTATGTGGGAACCATCATGGATGCAATACCCGAATCCATCATTATTGGAGTCAGCTTTATAGGAGACCAATCAATACAATGGGTATTTATCATCGCCATTTTCATCAGTAATTTTCCTGAATCACTATCAAGCAGCATCGGGTTCAGGCTTGATCATTATAGTACTCGTAAAATTCTCACCCTCTGGGGGAGTGTAGTCGTTCTCTCCTCCCTTAGCTCCTTGCTCGGGTATGTATTTTTACAAGATGCCTCAGAAAGCATCTCTTACATAATAGGCGCTTTTGGTGCAGGCGGATTATTGGCCATGGTTTCTTCTACGATGCTGCCTGAGGCGTTTGAAGAAGGAGGACCTATTGTCGGATTCCTATCTTCATTTGGTATAATCCTTTCCTATATATTAACCCATATATCGTAGATACTTTGGCCAGCCTTTTAAGCCAAACTGAAAAGACGTACTGGAGCCAGTGCTTCAGTACGTCTTTATGATCATTCATGATCTATGGTTAATCCTTCAACAAAGCCTTTACTCATCTGTTTATCTTTCTTACGATTTTCTTTGCTGTTAAAAATAATATCAAAGTCATAGTCATCGGGATATAATTCCTGGGCTGACACATATAACTCCAATCGTTTATGATTAAAACTTCTTTTTTCTCCTTTTATTTGAACCATGTAATCCCCCATTTCATCAGGTCCTTCATACACTATCCCGAATTCTCCAATCGGCGAAATTTTCACATTATCTCCTTTGTGAAATAATCGAACTGAACTGTTTCTCTTTAATGAATTGGGTTTTCTATGAAGCCTTTTTTTGTATTTGTTTACAATAACCTGCTTCTCCATTTCCTTCTTCGCATGATAATCAATTTCTCCAAGGCTATAGCTTTTCTTTTCTCTATACGTAATTTCATGTGCTTTTTCAATGATCTCAGGGTGCATTCCCAGTTTCAACGCAATGGAAAATGCTTGACTTTCGCCTCCTTCCCCTACAATCAATCGATACGTTGGTTGCAATGTGTCGATATTAAATTCCATACTTCCATTCATAAATCCCTCGTGTTCTTCTGCAAAATGTTTTATTTCACTATAATGAGTAGTGGCGAGGATCGTTGCGCCCTTCTCATATAATTGTTTCAGGATGGCTGTGGCCAGACCCATTCCTTCCAAGGGATCAGTACCTGAACCGAGCTCATCTAACAGAACCAGAGTTCGATCATTTGTACCCTTTAAAATATCGATAATATTTTTAATATGGGAGCTGAATGTACTTAAATTTTGCTGAAGGCTTTGACCATCCCCTATATCTAAAAGAATATCTTGATAAATACTGATTGCACTGCCCTTTTCTGCCGGAATATGAAGGCCGCATTGGGTCATGAGTGTAAGAAGGCCCACCGTTTTGATGGCGACCGTCTTACCTCCAGTATTGGGACCGGTTATGACTAATGCATGAAAGCCCTCACCCATCTGAATGGATAATGGTACTGCCTGTTTTCCAAGCAGGGGATGAACTGCATTTATCAAATGTATTTGATGATCTTCATTTACCATGGGGCTCACACCATCAATTGAACGGCTATATTTCGCTTTTGCGAATAATACATCATAATGTACCATTGTTTCAATCGCCAGTTTTAATTGTGGTTCATATAATTGAACCAATCCTGTTAATGTCCAAAGGATATTCTCGACTTCACGGTCTTCCTCCAGTTTATAAAACAATAGTTGGTCCTGCTGATTGCATAATTCCTCTGGTTCAATGTATAAGGTTGACCCGGAAGCAGAAGTATCGAGTACCGCACCTTTCATTTTCCCCCTGTATTCTTTCTTGATCGGGAGGACGTATCTGCCGTTCCTCTGGCTCACAATCGATTCTTGAAGGAACGATTTATACTTGGCCGACTTTACAATCGATTGGATTTTATCCTTTAAGCGGTCCTCTTGAATCCCAACTTGCTTTCTAATCCGCAGTAACTCTTTACTTGCGTAATCATCTACTCTACCATTTCGGATGCATCGATTGATTTCTTCCCCAATTTCAGGGATATCTTCAATGGAATAGACATAAGAAGATACCCTCGGTGCCACCCACTGTTTATCCTGCATATATTTTTTCAGCTTTTTACATGCATCCAGAAAATAATACAGGTTTGTAAGCTGATCCGGCCTTAAAGGTACTCCTTTATTTAGATTAGCTATAATGTTTTCTACTCCGTCCAGTGCATGAATCGGGATACTGGCACTCTTCTCCAGGATTCTAACGGCTTCTGTTACTTCATCTAAACGCATATCAATCTGGCGGATGTTTGTTGTGGGAATCATATTCATCAGTACTGTTTTTCCTTCTTCTGTCAGAGCAAATCGGGTTAGCTCCTCTTTCACTGAGTTAAATTCTAATGTTTGAAACGTTTTTTCGTTCAATGTTTTCTCCTCCATATACAAAAATAGACCACAACGAACAATGTCCATTGTGGTCTTCCTTCACTCGTATACTAATTACCCCGTAATAGCAGCTTGTGCTTAGGCAAAACGTGTATCGTTCAAAACTCGAAGTTAGAAACGACTACATTGATTTCCCGCATTGTGCACAAAAAGAGCTGTGCACAAAGACACAGCTCTCCTAATAAAGGTTTGAGTATGCTATGACCATTGTTCTTAACTACACTTTGAAGGCATAACTAAATAAGCATTAATCAATAGCCTAATTTTAAGGCCACTGCCTACAAAATGTCCGTATTCATTTCACGGTTAGTTAAGAACGACACCTAACATATAACATACTCCCTTAATATACAGTAATTAAATTCATGATTAGTTTACGATGTATGGGATCCATTGTCAATAGGCTATTGCATAGACCGTTTATATTGGAACCTTTTCCATTGAAAACGAATAAAGCAACCGATACAGAATCCTGCAAGAGCAATTGATGCTGCCAAGAATACCATTCCTGAGAAAATATAAAAGCCTGTACTCCATCCAGCTAGAGTACTAATGATAGCTGCTCCCAGGCAGCTCACGGCAATGATATTATTAAATTGCTGTTGATCAGCGTCTTCAGCTGGATAGGATGACAATTCTTTCTTTAAGAAATGCCTCCCTGTTTTTATGACAGGATTGAACTTGAATAGTACAGACGTCAATCCCACCAGGAATGGAAGTACTAAGAAGAAATCTATTTGAAATACCCATGAAAAGGCAACAGATGTAACGATAAACCATTGATTTAATTGAACGAGCGGTTTTGGTATTGAATTGAATGTATCCACTTTTAATCCATACCTTCCTTATTGGAATTATTGTAATTATAGTGTAATGGATACAGCAGTAAAAATCAAAAGAAAAAACCGAAAGCAGCTGCCCATTTTTTGGCTACTTTCGGTTCTTATCATTTATAGGTTCCTTAGTATTTCTGCATGACGCTGTTCATCATATGCAGCCCTCATGAATCTACGTTTGGCTCTTGGCTCGGTAAGCCGGTTTGAAATGGATAAATAAAAGGATACCGTTTCACTTTCATCTTTAATGCTTTCTCTTATTCCTTGCCGGTAATTCGAAGGAAGGTCTCTTGGATTGACTAAATTAATGGAAGGGTAGCGACCGGTCAGTTGTAAATACGATTGTGTAAATCCATTAAAATGACGGATCTCATCTTGTCTTATTCCCAGGATCGCTTGTTTGGCTGTATCATTCGGGGCAAGTTCAGCCAGCTGTGTATAGTAAGAAATAGCTTTGAACTCATCATTAATGGCTTTTTGTATATCCCTTCTCAACTGTCGATCGATTTGACGCTCGTCATGATTTTCAAAGTAATATGGATATTGATTGTACATCATACATCTCCTCCTAAAGCATTGCCTTTTACAGACTATGATAGAAGCCCATCCATAGTGATGCTCTGCGTCATTTCTTTAACTCGTATCGATGCTGTAACTCTTCAGGAGCCATCTTCACGATAAGCTGAAGAACAAACGCAAACACTGCCAAATCATCAACAATACCAAACAAAATAAAAACATCGGGAATCAAATCAAACGGAAGCCAGAAATATCCCGCCACCAGCCCAATCGAGAATACCTTCTTAAATAACGAAACCTCATTAGACCGAAAAAAATCAACCAAAAACGGCACCGACCTGCGAACATTAAAAAGAAATCTCACCCGCTTCACAAATTTCATCATTCGCTCTCATCACCTATCTTTTTTTATTTTGTTATCATAGCACAACAAACAATGGAAGGGATTGAGCATTTCAAGAGCATCTGCTAATATATAGCATTGATTTTTGGCTCATTTCCGCCAAGTGATAAAGATGCCCTGGCAAAAATGCATTTTTGCCAGGGCATCTTTATCACTTGGCGACCTTTCAGCTTTGCTGAAAGGCGAGGGAAACATACGTTTCCCTCGAATGAGCCAAAAATCATCTCAAACAGAATAACCAACTGCTTCTCCTAATAAATAGTGCTACCACCCACCCCAACCTCAGCTCCCTTCCCTCCATTCCAAATCCTTCATCTGCTTATGTAAATAGCAGGTTAATTTATAACTGTTCAGCCCAATACTCTATCTTTTTAGCATACTAGCGTGTTATAATCTTTTAGATTGAGTATTAGGAGGTATATCACACATGATTCAAGTATCAGATGTAAGCTTACGTTTTGGTGATAGAAAGCTATTCGAAGACGTGAATATAAAGTTTAATCCAGGGAATTGCTACGGACTTATCGGGGCAAACGGTGCTGGTAAATCAACATTTTTAAAGATTCTTTCAGGAGAAATCGAAGCGCAGACCGGCCACGTGTCGATGGGTTCAGGCGAGCGACTTGCTGTATTAAAGCAGGATCACTTCGAATATGAAGAATATGAAGTGCTAAAAGTTGTCATTATGGGGCATTCCCGTTTATATGAAGTGATGCAGGAAAAAGATGCCATCTACATGAAAGAAGATTTCTCTGATGAAGACGGTATGAGAGCTGCAGAATTAGAAGGTGAATTTGCTGAGCTTAACGGTTGGGAAGCTGAATCAGAAGCTGCTATCCTACTAAAAGGCTTAGGAATCAACGAAGATCTCCACACGAAACAAATGTCCGAACTAACAGGTGGAGAAAAAGTAAAAGTATTATTAGCACAAGCACTATTCGGCAAGCCGGATGTTCTTTTACTGGATGAGCCTACCAACCACTTGGACATTCAAGCGATTCAGTGGTTAGAAGACTTTTTAATTAACTTTGAGAACACAGTCATCGTTGTATCGCATGACCGTCACTTCCTAAACAAAGTATGTACACATATTGCTGACCTTGACTTTGGAAAGATCCAAGTTTATGTCGGGAACTATGATTTCTGGTATGAGTCCAGTCAATTAGCACTTAAAATGGCTCAGGATCAGAATAAGAAGAAGGAAGAAAAAATCAAAGAGCTTCAGGCTTTCGTTGCCAGATTCAGTGCGAACGCATCTAAATCAAAACAAGCCACTTCCCGGAAAAAATCGTTAGAGAAAATTTCATTGGATGACATCAAGCCAAGCTCACGTCGTTATCCATATGTACAATTCAAGCCAGAGCGTGAAATCGGGAACGATGTTCTACGTGTTGAAGGTCTTACAAAAACGGTTGACGGAGTAAAGGTCTTAAACAATGTTTCCTTTATCTTGAATAAAGAAGACAAAATCGCACTTGTCGGAGCAAACGAAATTGCCAAAACGACTCTTTTCAAAATACTAGCAGGTGAAATGGAGCCGGATAGCGGCACATTCAAGTGGGGAGTGACGACATCTCAAGCTTACTTCCCGAATGAAAACTCCAAGTACTTTGAAGGAAATGAACCTTCCCTTGTGGATTGGTTACGTCAATACTCACCGGAAGATGAGAGCGAAACATTCCTCCGCGGTTTCTTGGGTCGTATGCTGTTCTCAGGTGAAGAAGTATTGAAGAAGCCAAGTGTCCTTTCCGGAGGAGAAAAAGTTCGCTGTATGTTATCAAAAATGATGCTGAGTGGATCTAATGTTCTTCTATTGGATGAACCAACAAACCACTTGGATCTAGAATCCATCACGGCATTAAATAATGGATTGATTAACTTCAAGGGCGCCATGATTTTTGCATCTCATGACCACCAGTTCATCCAGACCATCGCTAATCGTATTATCGAGATCACCGAAGATGGTGTAATTGATAAAGAAACTACGTACGATGAATTTCTTGAAATGAAAGCTTCTATGAAAGCTTAATGTATACCAGAAAAAAGCAGGTAGCCGGATGGCACCTGCTTTTTCTATTTAGTCCTTATTCTCATAACTGATATTGTCCATGTTTTACCAAGTATCCTTTAATCTGAAAATAGCTTATTTTTTTCGGTAATTCTTCTTTAATGGGCTTTAAGAGGCCTGCCCCTACTTTCGAGACTGCATCCTCAATAAGTTCTTCTTCTTCTTCTGTAAAAAGGATAGACCAGTCTTGCCTGATGCCTTCCTGATAGGAACGGATGATATGATTTTCGATCGTTGCCGTACTCATTCCCCGCTCTTTCGCAATTTTCTTTATATCCATGTTATCTTTGAACAATTCATAACTGATTAAATGGGACGCTTTGTCAGACTGACTTGTCTTCCGTGATCGCGAAGGCTTGACGACCTCAACTTGATGTTCGGGATTCTCACGTAAAAAAACGGAAATTTCGTTTATGAAAATTTCTCCATACCGATTCAGCTTGTTTTCACCTACTCCGCTAACCTGCAGAAATTCTTCTGATGTTTTCGGCAACTTCACACACATGTCTTGAAGCGACTTATCGGAGAAAATAACGAAAGGTGGTACTCCTTCTGAATCCGCAATCGATTTCCGGAGTGTTCGCAAGGTCTGGAACAATCCATCTTCTTTAAGGTTGATGGCCGAAACAGTAGGCTGTACCTTTCTAGTTACGCATCTTTCCCCCATTAACACCTCTTTGCCTTTAGATGAAACTTTCAGGATAGGAAAGCTTCCACCCTCGACTTGTATGACGCCCTCTGAAATCAAATAATCGATGAACAGACCGACATCCTTCTGAGATTGCTCCTTCATTAATCCATATGTGGAAAGCCGGTCGAATCCCCATTCCAGGATCTTTTTGTTCTTTGACCCCGTTAGTACACCGCTGATGAGTGAGGTTCCAAATCGTTCATTCATTCGTATCATACAGGATAATACCATTTGTGCCTCTCTCGTTACATCCTCAGACTCCCTATCATCCAAGCAATTGCTGCAATGACCGCATGCTTCCACTACAAGTTCACCAAAATACGCTAAAATGTAGTTCTGCAGGCATGCTTCTGTATGGACAAAGTCAACCATTTCACGTAATTTCTGCATCTCATTATCATGTAATTCCTCATTTACGATATTCTGGTCAATGATATACCGCTGAGTCTGGATATCCTGAGGTGAAAATAATAAGACACATTCGCTGTCCACTCCATCACGGCCTGCCCTGCCAGCCTCTTGATAATATCCCTCCATATTCTTGGGAATTTGATAATGAATCACAAAGCGTACATTTGATTTATTGATCCCCATACCAAATGCATTGGTTGCAATCATGATGGTAATGGAATCATTCAGAAAGGCTTCCTGCTGTTCCTGCCTAACTGTATCAGACAATCCGCCATGATATTTCCCGACGGAAAATCCCTTTTTCTCAAGATACATATAAAGGTTTTCAACTTCCTTCCGGGTGGCACAATAAATGATGCCGGAATGCTGATGATTCTTTTGTACATACCTTTCTACCCAACGCTTTCGATCTTCACCTTTTACAACTTGGAAGAACAAATTCGTCCGTTGAAAACCAGTTAATACTTTATATTGATCCGGAATGTGTAAATGATGAAGGATATCAGCTTGTACTTGTGGAGTTGCAGTAGCGGTCAATGCAAGAATGGTGGGATTTGATTGTAGTTGATTAACAGCGTTATAAATCCCCAAATAGCTTGGTCTGAAATCATGACCCCATTGGGATAAACAATGCGCCTCGTCAACAGCTACAAGGGGTATGGGTAATGAATTGAGGAAACGGATAAACCCAAATGATTCTAATCTTTCAGGAGCAATATAAACGAGCTTGTATTCACCTAAAGAAATCTCTTCCATTCTTGTCTCTACTTCATTATTCGATAATGTACTATTAATATAGGTTGCTGGAATCCCCTGATGAATTAACGAATCCACCTGGTCTTTCATTAAAGATATGAGTGGAGAGATAACCAATGTTACTCCACCAAGCATTAAAGCGGGAATTTGGTAACAGAGCGATTTCCCCCCTCCTGTTGGCATAATTCCTACAGTGTTTTTTCCATCAAGTATGTATTCGATAATACTTGCTTGTCCATCTCTAAATTCATCATAACCAAAGTATTGTTTTAATACTTGTTGTGCTTCTACGATCACATTTTTCCCCTCCAAGAAAATTATTCGTATTCCTTTATTGTATTCCAGAACGAGGAACGTGCCAATAGAAAGCTCCGATTTTTCAAACAAAAGGCTGTACATTCGTATACATACACGTAATGCACAACCTTGCCATTAACTTAAAACCACTTAACTGTTTTTTCTTCTTTATTTACTTCAACAGGCTTTGACAGCTTCCAAAAGCTTTCCCATACATTTTCTTTACTCTCAGTAGAAGTACTCTTGACTTCCTTCTCTTTCTTGTTAGACATGGTGCTCCCTCCTTTAATACATAAATACATTACATACTATTCAAATGTAAAAAAAGAGTTTAATAATTTTTTTAAAAACACTTCATGGGATGAGGTCAGTAAAGCCCGGTCAAGAAAAAAGAACCAATCAAATGATTGGTTCCTTACGATCCATTAGGATGATTTCATTGTAGGATGTGGATTGTCTACAACTTGTAATACCTTGGTAGATGTCACCATATCTTCTTTACAAAGCGGACACTTAGGTGTATCTTCACTTTTGAAGTTATCTCTCATCCAGCCTTTACAATCTTCAGCGGAACAAGCCCAAATCTTTGTTTCCTCTGTTTTAATTTCTTCTTCAACTTGATTTCTACGACCAAAAGCCATTGAACGTCCTCCTTTAAGGTAAGTAGGATTTCCTTGCTATGCTTCTAACAGGAAAATAATGATTGTGGTAATTTATGCTGCAGATAGTATGTGGTCAGTTAGGTGTAGCCAGTTTAATCGGAACAATTTCTACGATTGTTTCCATTATACCATACTTGACTCCAATTTAATATATGAACTCCTTAGTAAACGGAACAATCGCCTCATATGTAATGAAGGAAGGATAAAGATCCTTCGTCATTTTTTCTTTCTGCTTCTAGAAGAAGGAGCCTTTACTCCACCCGGTAATTCCTGGTTGGTCGTACCTTGTCCCTCCACTTGAGAAGAACCCAGGACAGCTTTTGATGGATCTTTTTTCTTGTTGCTCATCTGCTTCACCTCCACTCCTACCTTGCCCAAATCATTCACGATTTATGTATGGATTTTCCTCATTTCATTACATGGATTTTACGCCATCATGTGATTAAGAAAAGGATTCATGGGAAGTCTAATCAATAAATTAAGGTTTAGGGTGTTGAATTCTGTGTTTAGACGGAGAGAAGTAAAAAAGGATATTGATAACGGGTCCCCCCATAGCTTTGATATAGAAACGTTTCACAAAGAAGTACTCACCTTGGTTAGCAATAGTGAGGATTTAGTTTTTAGAATCATTACGATCGGCGAACAGAAACTCGCCGTGGTTTACTTTGATGACCTGATCAATACAACATCGATGCAGGATAGTATTATCAGACCACTTGAGGAAACTTCAGGAGAGCTTAATTATCATGTCATCCAAGATACGATTAATATTGCGAAACTTACACAGACGAATCAAATTAACGACGTTATAGACAACTTAGTAAATGGAACGGCCTATATTTTTAAACAAGGCGATACTCACGGAATTTTAGCGGATGTAGCTGATAAAGGAACAAGGGCCTTGGAAAAAGCTGAAACAGAATCCCTTGTGTTTGGTCCTAAAATTTCTTTTACAGAATCCATTACGAAGAATTTGAATTTAATTCGTTCTAATATTAACGATCCTAAACTATGCGTGGAAACCTTCATGATTGGATCAAGAGCGAAGAAAAAAGTTCAAATGGTATACATAAAGGACATTGCGGAAGAAGAGAACGTAAATACGTTTAGACAGCGTATTACGGAAATTGAAGTCGATAGTATAGTGGATTCCACAGTGCTCGCTCAAATGATAGAAGATAATTCATTTACATTCTTCCCGCAATTTATAACGACTGAGCTGCCGGACCGCTGTAGCATCTCACTTCTTCATGGAAAGATCTGTTTACTTGTCGATCGCAGTCCTACAGCGATCATCGGACCATCCACGTTTATGAATTTCTTTGAATCCACGGAAGACATTTATATGAGATGGAATATGGGTACGTTTTTAAGATTGATTCGCTTTGTCGCCATTTTTTTCTCGATTCTTTTAACACCGGCATATGTGGCGGTCTTGACGTTTCATTACGAGGTCATTCCCTCTGCTCTCCTTGTTTCTCTGGGACAGTCAAGATCTAACGTTCCATTTCCTCCCGTGTTCGAGGCAATTTTATTGGAATTCATCATTGAGCTCCTGAGAGAGGCGGGAGCTAGATTACCAACAAAGGTTGGGCAAACCATGGGGATCGTAGGTGGTATCGTCATCGGTCAAGCGTCAGTGCAAGCAGGATTCACGAGTAACATTTTGATTATTATCATCGCGATATCCGCTTTGGGTTCGTTCACTGCTCCGAGTTATGCAATCGGTACAGCCGTGAGAATCATCCGTTTCCCGATCATCATCATGGCGGGGTTATACGGGGGTGTGGGAATCATGTTTTGCTTCTGTTTTATTCTCATTCACTTATTGAAAGTGACAACATTGGGCAGACCTTATCTATCACCCATTTACCCATTTAGGTTTGCAGACTTCAAATACAGTCTATTCCGCTTACCTTATCAGTATTTAGTCCAACGTCCGATTTCCAACCACCCCATAGATCAGGGAAGAATCCCTGAGAAGAAAGCAAAAGAGAAGAAAGACGTTGATGAGTAAAGGATGAAATGTATGAATATTAATGTGAATCCAAAGGAACGGTTAATGTTTAATGCCTTCTTGATAATGTTTATCGTACACACAGCCCAAACCGGAGTCGGAATTGCAGGACTACCCAGGGTCATTTACATGGAGGCAAACAGGGACGCATGGATTTCTGTTCTATTAGCTGGAATTCTCGTTTCGTTCGTTCTATTTCTCATGGTAAAAACGCTTGAAACATACGACAGTACCGATTTGTACGGTATCCATATGGACATTTATGGTAAATGGATCAGCAAAGGAATTAACGTTCTTTATATTGGATATTATCTCAGTGTCACATACGTGATTTTAATGAACTATATCGAGATGGTCCAGGCATGGATATTCCCTAAAATGCCTACATGGCTCTTGATGGGGTTATTGATTTTTTTAATGGTTTATAGTGTGTTGGGGGGGATCCGGGTTGTGGTCGGTATTGCCTTTTTAGGGCTCATCTTTGCCTTCTGGTTAATCTTTATGATCTACACCCCTATTAAATATCTGGACTTCAATCATCTTCTACCTGTTTTAACATCTTCCCCCAAAGAAATAATGATGGGTATATATAAATCAAGCTTTACCCTTATTGGCTTTGAATTGGTGTTATTTGTGTACCCTTACATCAAGGAAAAGAAAAAAGTACTAAAATATGGCCTGATTGGTGCAGGATATTCCACTTTTCTCTTTACGATTGTGACCGTTGTCAGTATCGGGTTTTTCTCAGAAGATGCCCTTTTAAAGACCATCTGGCCAGTCCTGTCCATGTTCAAGATATTGAGGATCCCAAACTTGGAGCGATTTGAATTCATTGCCGTCTCTTTCTGGATGCTGGTCATCCTTCCAAACATTTGTCTCTATTTTTGGACAGCTTCAAGAGGAATGAAAAGAGTATTTAATGTTTCTCAAAAAAAATCCATTTACCTTTTCGCCATCCTGCTATGGCTATTATCCCTATGCGTGCAGGATCGTCTCACGATGAATGTCATTACAGACAAAGTTGGGACCTCCAGTTTTATTCTTTCCCTTGTCTATCCCTGCCTCTTATTCATACTGGTTAAATTGAAATACATTAGTAAGAAAGAAAAGGGTGTAGATGTATGATTAAAACCATCATGCTTCTTCTGCTTTGTCTTTGTACTTGTTTCTTAAGCAGCTGTGTGGAGTCAAAATATTTAGAAAAGCTGGGATTGATTACAGCCGTTGGATATGATCAGGCTGAAGACGAGAAAATAACCGGCACAATGGTCCTGTATCAGTTTAACCCGGCAATGCAGGACGTTGAAAAGGTACTGATTAGTAAATCTAAGACCAGTAAAGGAATCCGTCTGTCGCAGAATTTAGAAACCGATCATAAGCTTGTTTCCGGTCAGTTAAGGATTACTGTTTACGGAAGGGAGCTTGCGGAAAAAGGGATTTCCCACTTAGTTGATACGTTGGAAAGGGATTCTTCCATTGGGAATATGGTGTACTTAACAATTGCTGATACGACTGCCGAACAAATCCTGAATTATCAAATGACGGAAAGACCTTCGAATATGGGGACGTACTTATATAACTTGGTCAGGCAAAATGTTGAATCGGAGACACTTGTTTCACCGACACTTCAAGAATTCGTCACTGATTACGGCAGTGTTGGCAAAGACCCCATGCTGCCATTGCTAAAGGCATCAGACGGGAAGGTTGGAATAGATGGCTTCGCATTATTTACACGGGATAAATTCATTAAAGAGATAAAAAAAGACAAGATTTTTTTTATTCGATCTCTTATGGAAGATTACGATGCCGGTAGCGTCGAAGTGGAACTGCCATTAGAAAAGTTCAAACCTTACTTGACAAGTCCTCATCTTGGACAAGAAAATGATAAGGTTTATATTATGATTGATAGTATCGAATCATCCCATAAGATAAAAACAAAGAAAAAAGCAACACCAACCTTTGAAGTGAAATTGAATATCGAATCACGTTTACTTGAAATGTCTGAAGAAATGAAGTTGTCAGACCCAAAAGCGTTAAGCTTACTTGAAGATGAGATTGGGGATTATATCGAAAAGAACATTAAAGAAATTATCTTGATGCTTCAAGAGGAAGGCACTGATCCGATTGGATTTGGTATGGAGTATAAAAGTATAAGGGGGAACGAAGATTTATCGAGGGAAAAGTGGGATAAGCTGTACAAGGATGCTTCTTTTCATGTGAAAGTAGAAAATAAAATCATACGAACAGGAGTGATTGATTAAACCTTAGGGTCCATCCAATAAAGATGGACCTATTATTTTATTCCTCTGTAACTCGATCTGTAATTTCGTTGATGACGGACTCACTCTTGATTTCCATCGGTTGGCCATTTTCGAAAATAATCAATCCGTAATAGACCTGCAGATCATCGTCACACGCTTCACAAAAAAACATTTCACCTGGGTCCCAAAACGCAATTGAGTGCATCCTCTTACTTTTTGACTTACGATGGCTTTTACTAAGGCTCCTCATTTCCTCAAGAAACCTTTCGATTGCTTCATCCCTGTTATTAAACGTCCACTCTTGAACAATATCTTTTTCCCAGCCTTCAAAAAACCACCAAGGCTCTGCATCACTTTTTGTTGTCATGACTCTCCATATATTATTCAATGCTTCACCCTCCTTTTTTCCATGACCAAATTGTACATAAAATATGAACGAAAGAAAAATATTTAAATCATGCTACTCTAAATTATTGACAAGTCCCCCCATGTACAAGCATACGATTATTAGAAAAGACCTATGTTGATCAAAGCAAGTTATAAAAGGGAGGAAAAACATTTGAATTTTATTGTTTTGAAGAAAGGCTCCATCATCGCCGTGTTGGTTACAATTATGATCATTACAGTCGGAACGATATGGACATTATCCTCTAAAAACTCCTATCCTACCGTTTCATTATCAGATAATACGGGTGAGAAACAAGTCATTCAGCTTGTCACAGGGGAATTCAAATCAGAAACACCTGGGGGAAAAGAAATAGAAGCTTATCGATGGGATCCGGGTACGATTGTAGTTGAAAAAGATCATCCTGTGGAATTGCGCATTTATGGTGTTAACGGTATGGAACACCCGTTCTATATCGAGGGAACCGATATTAAAGGTACAGTGAAAAAAGGGGAAGAAACCGTTGTAAATGTGTCGTTTTCAAAAGAGGGGACGTATAGACTGATTTGTGAAACACATGAGACCATTGATCGTAACGGTCCAATGATCGCGTATATAGTAGTTGATTAATGTATGAATTGTGGGTACTCTAACATGGAAGTTAGCCACTTGGGGATCTTGGGCATGGCATCCTATTACAATGCCATGCCCATTGCATACCCTGCCGCTCCCAATACGACCCCAATGAGATAACTTGCGAAGAAATAAAACAGACCCATTTTTGTATTTTCCTGGAGAAGTCTCAATATCTCCCAGTTTAAGGTTGAAAAGGTAGTAAATGCTCCACACACTCCGATCCCGAAAAAAAACATAACATTCTCTTCAGCACCTCTTCCAACCAGAAGTCCCAAAAGTAAAGAGCCAACTCCATTAACCAACAGAGTCGCTTTCGGAAATCGCGAACTACTGCATCGCTTAACGACGTTCGCAACTATAAACCGTCCGATTGCCCCAACACTCCCCCCTAATGCGATCAACAAAATGCTAACTCCCATGACCGATCACCCTCCCTTTCCTTCCAGAGACAAAGCCCAAACATGCAAAAAGCATCCCTCCAAAAGAAGTAATGGTCATATATAAGAAAATCATGCCCCATTGCTCTTGCAAGAAAAAGGTGACCAACTCGATACTAAGTGTCGAAAAAGTTGTAAAAGAGCCCAGGAACCCTGTTGCAATAAGTAAATACGATTTTTCATATTTAGAAGACCATCGACAATAGAAAAAGGCTAATAGAAAGCTTCCCAGGAGATTCGCCGTTAGTGTCGCGAACGGTAGCCCATTTTGAATGGTCCAGAGATAACTGATTCCCCACCTGCAAAAACTTCCCAACGCTCCACCGATCCCCACTAGTAAATATTTCATTCTGTATAACATCCCTATTTTTTATGATTATTTTTTGGTGAAACCTATTGTTCACAATTTCGTATATACAATTACCATAGTTTCTTTTTCCATTTGGGAGTATACTTTAACTGGAACAGAGTTAATGCTTTAACAATTATATTGATCAGTAAATTAAAGGAGTCTTCTCCATTGACATTTATCATTATACAAGACTTATTAGATTTTTACTTAAGTCCATTACATTTTAGTATAGTATTACTATTTATCTTCGCTTTGATTTGGGAGCACTTACCTGGCACATTTCATCTTTACGTACGACCCTATGATAAGAAAGTTGAAGGACAAAATTTTATCGCAAAGTGCGTTGCAGCTAATGAAATTATTCCTATCGGGATCCGGTTCATTACATGCATGAAATTTCAATTCTACCATACCGATAATGACGAAGAATCCTCTTCTGTTTGCTTATAACCAGCAAGCATTTATACAGAGGAGGAATTATCATTGAGAAAAATTTCATTCATCATGCTCTTGTCACTATTCACTCTAACAGGGTGTCAAAGTGCAACAACTGAAGGAGCGTTCTTTCACGACTATCTTGTTAACCCATTTTCGTTTCTCATCCATGAAATAGGTACCTTCCTGGGTGGAAACTTTGGTCTTGCGATCATTGTCATTACCCTTCTTATTCGTCTCGTTCTTCTTCCTTTTATGCTTAAAACGTATAAGAATCAACAGGATATGAAAGGAAAAATGGCATTAATCAAACCGGAGATGACGCAAATCCAAAAGAACATAAAAGAAGCGAAAAATAAAGATGAACAGAAGAAGCTTCAGCAAGAAATGATGTTGCTTTACCAAAAACATGGAGTGAATCCTCTTAATATGGGATGTTTACCCTTATTCATTCAAACCCCCATATTGATTGGGTTATACTATGCGATTCGGTCATCATCTGAAATTGCAAGCCACTCCTTTCTATGGTTTAATTTGGGACAGCCGGACTATATAATGGCCATCATCGCTGGTGTTGTGTATTTAGCCCAAGCTCGGGTATCCTTGATGAATGTTCCTGCAGAACAGCTTGCCCAAATGAAAATAATGAGTTACCTTTCACCCATTATGATCTTTATTTTTTCAGTTAATGCGCCAGCTGCCTTACCACTGTATTGGACTATAGGAGGGGCATTCCTCATATTACAAACGCTGATTGGTAAGATTCTTTATCATCATCAACCATCTTTAGAAAAACAAGAAAGTCAATGAAAAAAGGGAGCCCTCAAGCTCCCTTTTTTACAATTATAAATGATGGATAGGATTATTTATTGACAGATCCTTTTCTGAAAATGGATATTCCCACAATGAACAGCAGGATCATGTAAATAAATAACGGATAAAACAGAGTTTGTTGACGTAATTCATCTCCGTAAAACACTCCTGTACTTTCTGTTGAAGCAACTGCGTTTTTGTGTTTTACAGAAGAGTTCATCACAGGATTCAGCTTGGTTGAAACTATTTTTTCTTTATCTTCGTTATAAAGGGTTAAAACGCCATTACGATCCAGGGCCTCAGTAAATTTTCCATTCGCAGGCTGAGTATATTGGAAATTCTCTTTAAGCAGAAAGGATGTATCCTCATATTGAAAGGCTGTTTCCTTTGGAATATAGCTTCGAATGAAGTTACTTAGTCCATAATCAAGTAGCTTTGTGGTATCTGAATAAATGGCTCTTTTTGACTGAGCCTTCATCGTAACAACTACTATAGAAAGGTCTTCATTTTCAGCTGAAGTAACAAGGGTATGCTGGGATTCATTGATAAACCCGTTCTTCCCTCCGGTCACTTCAGGATAGAGAAGCTCTCCTTTCACCATTTTGTGATGATTATAAAGAGTTGTATTCCACCCCTCAGTCGACCAATCGATGGACTTTAAACTAAATAACTCTTGAAATTGTTTGTTCTTTAAGGCGTAGCTTGTAATCAAGGCCATGTCATATGCCGTGGTATAGTGATTCTCCCCGTACAGTCCATGAGGATTCTCAAAGTGTGTATTCTCTACACCTGCCTCCTCCTTTAAATAGACGTTTAATTTATTCGCAAACTGCTGTACGGACCCTTCCGTATGCTCAGCGATGGCCACCGCTGCATCATTTCCGGAGTTAACCATCAGTCCTTGAAGCAGCTGCTTCAAGGACACTTTCTCTCCGGCTTCCAAATACACTGTGGATCCTTCCGTATTACTTGCCTTCTCACTGATTTCGACTTGATCATTGAGATTCGCATGCTCAATGGCATAAATAGCTGTTGCTATTTTGGTGATACTTGCAGGATTCATTCGTTTATTGGAGTTTTCAGAATACAAAACACTCTTTGTTTTAGAATCTATAATAATAGCCGAATCGCTAAATAAATCTTTAGGTTTTTTTACATTATTTTCTTGAGCTGATACGATAGATGTAGAAAAGCAGAAGAAGATCAGCACAATGAACCATTTTTTCATATATCCACACACCTGTCTTGTCAATGTACTAACCCATTCTACCAAAAATATATTTCTTTTAATCATGAATGTGAGAAATGTTAAGAAATTGAAAGAATGATGTAAATTCCTGTCATCCATTTCGGCCTGTATAGATAAAAAGGGGACAAAATTTCCATTTCACCTTCAATTACAATAAAATAAGAGTATGATATGAAACCTTTTTGCACATTTAATCGTATTTAAACTAAGCATCTTTATTAAGGGGTAGATGAAATGAATACATTTCTTCAATTTTTAGTACGAACCGTCATCTCATTCAGTATAGGGACCAGTAGTTTTATCGCCTACTTACTCCTATTTGACTTAGGATTCCCTCTAACATTCTTATCAAGCCTCGGTACAGGGATTCTCTTTTTCTTTGTTGTAAAGGGGCTGCAAAAGAGATGGTGGCTAAATAAAAATGGCCTTTCCTCACAGGAATTTCGATATATTAACAAGAATTTAAAAGAGGCGAAAGAAAAAGTTAACCGCCTTCAAAAACAACAATTGAAGGTCAGATCTCTGGGAGCCTTCAAACAAATTCTGGAACTGAACCGATTGAGCAGAAGAATTTATCAACTCGTAAAGAAAGAGCCAAAAAGATTCTTTTCAGCTGAATCATTTTTCTTCTATCACCTGGATTCCGTTGTTGAAATCACCGAAAAATATACGTTTCTTGCTGCTCAACCCGGCAAAAACAAAGAAACATTCTTATCACTACAACAAACACGTACGACTCTGGATGTTTTGACAGGGTCATTGGAAAAAGACCTGCAAAATGTATTGGCTAATGATATGGATACATTAAAGTTTGAACTAAACTTTGCCAATCAACATCTATCTAATAAAAAAGAATTAAAATAAATTTCGGAGGTTTTATGATGGAGCATCGAAATGAACAATCTGAACTGGATTTGCTGCTTTCCAACCCGTTTGGGGAGGAAGTTCAGGCCGTCAAAGAGCAATCTCCTTTGCTACTTGACCGATTACCTAAAGAACAACAGGAAAAAGCAAAGCAACTGGCCGCTCAGATCGACTATAAAGACTATGAAGCCATTCTAAAATACGGAACAGCCGCTCAATCACAATTATCGAATTTTTCTCACTCAATGCTTGATCATGTCCAGAAACGGGATATTGGGCCGATCGGGGATGTCTTAAGTGATTTAATGAAGAAGCTCGAGCAAATGAATCCTGATGAGCTGAATACTAAACAAAAAGGTGTGTTTAAGAAACTATTTCGAAAGGTTTCTTCTTCTCTGCAGGAGGTTCTTTCTAAGTATCAAAAGATTGGATCCCAAATTGATCGGATTTCAGTCAGACTTGAGCACTCCAAAAAAACCTTACTCGATGATAACCGGTTGTTGGAAACTTTGTATGAAAAAAATAAAGACTATTTCCAAGCACTGAATATGTACATTGCAGCAGCTGAAATTAAACGTGAAGAGATTCAACATACACTGCTTCCTTCATTACGCAAGAAAGCGGAAGAAACGGATGACGAGTTGATTTATCAGGAAGTCAATGATACGATGCAGTTTCTAGATCGATTGGATAAGCGTATTCATGATTTAAAGCTGAGTAGACAAATGACCATTCAGTCTGCCCCTCAAATACGCTTAATTCAAAATACGAACCAGGCACTGGCAGAAAAAATACAGGCATCAGTACTCACAGCCATTCCTCTTTGGAAGAATCAAATTGCCATAGCCCTGACTCTTTTGAATCAGCAAAAGGCTGTAGCCGCTCAGAAACAGGTTTCACGTACGACCAATGAACTCCTTCTAAAAAACTCAGAGATGCTTAAAACGAATAGCATTGAAACAGCAAAAGAAAATGAACGAGGAATCATTGATATTGAAACGTTAAAGAAAACACAAGAAAACCTTATTTCCACCATTGAAGAAACCTTGGCCATACAAGCAGAAGGACGCCAGAAACGTCAGCAGGCAGAGCAGGAAATGGTCTCGATGGAACACGACTTAAAACAAAAACTTATTGAAATCAGAAAGTGAAAGAGGAGCCGATTTGGCCCCTCTTTTACTTTTTTATTTATATATTATGAGCCCAAACCAACACCTTCTGCTATTTCTCCTCATTGTGAACAATGCTATCCGTTATTGCATCATACTCCTTTTCCGCGATGGAGCTTGTGATGATTTCTTCTTTTTCCAGTTTCGCAACCGCCTCATATTCGGCGTATAGCGCGTGTTTTCTCAGTGTCGTTAGCTGATCTGCTTTTATTACTGGATTTCTTTTGAATAAATCATCCAATTGAGCTTTTAACATGTCAATTCTTTTGGTATACATATCGATAAGCTCATTTGATACAGGGTCTGTAATATAAAGCTTTTGTTTAACGCGATGGATTTCTCCAATGGCTGTTTCATATCTGTGGAGCTGGCTGAGCAATTTTTCAAATTCCACATGTCCCTCTTCTTTCGGTTTAATCCCTAATACATTGATCAATGGTTTGATTGTTAATCCTTGGATGACAAGGCTGAATAATACCACACTAAATCCAAGAATTAAGACGTCTTCTCTTCCTGGAAAATCTCTCGGAAGGCTGAGGACCAAGGCGATTGATAACGATCCTTTCAAGCCACCCCAATTCAAAATATGCTTCCATTTGTGAGGGAAGTTCCCGATGAGAGATAAACTTGTATAGACTGCAATACTTCGTGCCACGAGTACTAATACAATGGCTGCAAAAATATACGGCCATTTCTCAACTAGGTCAATCCTTGTTATTTCAAGGCCGACCATTAAGAACACGAGGGAATTGGCCAATAACGCGGCTACATCCCAAAAACTATTAATGTTCAATTTGGTTGTAGGGCTCATACCGATTTTCCCGCCATAATTACCGAAAATAAGAGCTGCAATTACGACAGCGATAACACCTGAAGCATGGACGCTCTCTGCAAGGAGAAATGAACCATAAAACAAAATCACACTAAATATAATTTCCAACGGATAGTCATCGAAGTACTTCGTTAAAACGGAAAATGCATAACCGAGGGAACTTCCAATAATGACACCCAGGGATACTACCCGGATGAACTCCCAGACACCACTCCCAAGTCCGGCCCAGCCAGCATCAATATAGGATAGTAAATAATAAGCCGATATATTGAACAATACAACGGCTAAACCGTCATTAAATAAACTTTCGCCTTCAATGACAACCGCCAACCTCTTCTTAACTCCTACACTCTTGAATATGGATAGTACACTGACAGGGTCTGTCGCACTCATCAATGCCCCAAAAACAAATGCTGCCGGAATGGGAAAGTCAAAGAAGTAATACGCTGAAAAGCCGATAATTAAGAACGAAATGAATGTTCCTCCAAAAGCCAAGGCAATAATCGGCTCCTTGTTCGCACGCAGATGGGTGAAAGGCAGCTTCAAAGCTGCTTCACCCAAGAGCGCTGGTAGAAATAATGTGATAATGACAAAATTAAATACTTCTCCTTCAGTGATAAAATCCTTGAGGGGCTCCAGTACCGGTATATTGAATAACCCGATAAGGGCACCTACAATGACAAGGGCAATTGGATATGGCTGTTTGAATTTCTTGGCAATCGCCGTGATGCCTGCTGCGATCATCACTAAAATAAGTCCCAGTTCAAAAATATGGTGCATATCTAACTCATGCATAATCACCGTGACCTCCCTTTCTTTATCATTTTTTCCTCATCTCTTTATTTGTAATCTTCCCTTCGGCATGAATATGACTCACAATTGTATGCTTTTTTACCCAATAAAAAAGAATGACCATCTACGCTAAAGTAAGCATGGTCATTCTTCTATTATACATTTTTTTCCTCTTTTTTTTGAACTTAACGCATTTTTTCATTTACAGATTCTTTCTAAACCATGGAGGGGTATATTGTTTCGTGGTGTTTTTTCCTTGCTTCCATCCTTTTAGATTCAAAATGTGATTTATCCTGTGGTAATCATGGATCGCGGCATTCATATCAGAAATATTGTTCATCTTATCCACCCCTTTAATTTTATTACTTTCAGTATATTGCAGGTAAAGGGAATTCGAATGAGATGGATGATTGATTTTGTTTCAGCCTCAGGACTGATTTGAATTCCTCCGCACCAAAAAAAGACGACTACATGTTTTACCATACAATCGTCTTCTTTTCATCTAAATACTTTTGTACAGAAGCTTTCGCAATAAAGGAAATAACACTTCAGGGAGTTCTTCTACATCTGAAACAAGAATGCTGTAATTCCCATATATGTTCTGAATGGTTTTTCTTTGCCCCTCATCTATCTCACCGTTCGCTAAAAAGACGTTGATGACTTCAATCCCTTGCTTTCTTGCATCTAAAACAGCTTCATGAGTATCAACGATCCCGTTCTGCTCATAATCCATCGCTGCCGGCTCACCATCTGAAAAGACAAGAAGGAATTTCTGTTTTTCGTTCCGTTTCAGAATCCGTTCTGTCATTAAACGGATGGCAAAGCCATCCCTATTATCTTCTTCAGGCTGTAGCTGCATGATCTCTGAACCACTGTTAGGTTTTAAGGATGAATAGAAATCCAGTACAGGATTCATATAATTTGGTTGACTGGTCTTTGTCGCCCTGTTCGTATCTTCCCAGAAGCCGACTACCTCATGTGGTACACGAACCGATTTTAATGATTCATGAAATAACGTAATCCCCTGCTTCGTTTGATCCATTTTGTCATACATCGAACCTGAACAATCTACCAATAATGAGAAAACAGCATCTATTTCAGATGAAGGGTTTTGCTTTTTATAGAAAAGTCTTGGGTTATCGTCTGTGATAAAGCGCAATAACTTTTTGTTCAGCCTGCCGAAGTGCAAATCACTTCTAGGCTGGATCCGCTTATGCTCCAATGTTTTCTCGATCATTTTCTGAAGCTTCTTTTGATAAGGAGCAATTATCCCTTTGTTAAGGTTATACAAGTGCTTGTCTTCAGGAGTAGGAATGGTTGGTGAAATAAAGTGAGGTACAGCAAAGCGATTGTCCTTTCCATACTCAGCTTTTCCACCTCCAAGTTCATCTCTTTCTTGCTCCTGCGCTTTCACATTTTGGTACTGCTCCTGCTCCGTTTCTTTAGCTGAGCCCTGTACCATAGCCATTGCCTGGTCTCCATCATCTCCTTCACGGACACCTTCGCCCATAAGATCGGATTGAGACCCTTGATCTAAGTCAAACTGAAGGAATGACTCCCCTTTGTCACTCGTTTCCCGGTGCCAAGTTCGGAATTCTTCATCTATCACTTCTTCCTCCCCTGTGCTCTCTTCTTCCAACACATCCTGATTAGCAAGGGGATCTTTTCTTTTTAAATCGTCAAATGTTTCAGTAATCAATTCCTCCGAGTTATACACATCTTCAGGCAAATGGAAGTATTCATTTAACATATCTTTTTTAACAATCTCATCTATTACTTCTACCATTTCCAAGCAAATTCTTACCACATCTTTGGTGTTACGGGTTTCAAAGAAGCGGGTGATTTGCCGGTGCAAAAAGGGCATTGCTAAATCAATATCCTCATTTATCCTAACAGGTTCCTCTAATGGAGATTGTGCATGGAGAAGAAGGAATATTGAATTAAATAATGCATCTGTAAAAACACTTTTCATAATGTTTACTTTAAGCTGTGCTTCGAAGTGCTGGCGATATAATTTTCTTCTCGTCTCAAAAGACTTCTTAGTTCCTGGACGCTTTGATTTACAGATTTCCTCTAAGCGAGCTTCTTCACCAATGACAAATAACTGCTTGGCAAACCGGGGAACAGAAGTTGCTTTCACCTTCTCAATATAATCGATAACATCATCGTTTGTGGTTTCATGAAGATTACCGATCGTCCTTAAATAAATATCACTTTTCAATCCATGTACTTCTTCTTCTTTTTTTCGGTGATCCCAAAAATGACTGACATAAACCGTTCCTTCTTTATAATCCAGATAAGAAAACGGTCCGTATTTCAAGTTCATATCGGCATTTTTGGAAAGTGTTTTCGTCAAATCAGCCATTTCCATTACTAAAAAAGAGTCTATGGTTTCATCATTAAATTGAATAAATCGATGCATTACAAGTCCCTCATTCAAATAAGGTTTCAGCTATATTTTCAATAGCCGCTTTTTCTCGTTCATCTTCCAGTTTATCAACGATTCCGCGTTGTATAGCCCTTTTTGCAGGCAAGTACACGGCTAAATCACAGGCATCCAATAGGGCACGTATGGAAGCCGCTTCCTCTGAAATTTGGCCGTTTTTCACTTGAACCAATAAATCCGAAGACAAGTCTACAAATTGAGTAATAAGCTTAGAATCGGACAGCTTGCTTTGACTTTCAATCACAGTCTTTAATGTTTCCCCTTCTATATATGGCACATCGACTACGACAAAGCGATTTTTTAACGCTTCATTCAACGGGACTGTACCTACATATCCTTCATTAATGGCTGCTATTACACCGAATGAAGGGGCGGCTTTAACGACCTCTCCTGTAAATGGATTTGTTATACTTCTGCGGTAATCCAACACACCATTTAAGATCGGCAGCGTTTCAGGCTTGGCCATATTAATTTCATCAATATAGAGGAGATGACCATTTTTCATCGCTTGAATAACAGGTCCCTCGATGAATTCAATGGCGCTTCTCCCATCTTGTTCGCTGATTGTTTTATAACCTAATAACGCTTCTGCATCTAAATCAACCGAGCAGTTTATACTGTGCATCGGTTGAGAGAAGATGGAAGACAAGGTATCAGATAGCTTCGTTTTCCCTGAACCAGTGGGTCCCTTAAGGAGAAGATTTTTCCCTAATGACAGAGAGATGATACTATCTTCAATAATATAGTCTTCACTAGCTGTATATCCACCTTCTCCGATCAAAGGAGAATGCTCAGTAGAAGAGAATAATTGTTTCCTCTCATTTATTATATGTGTAACCGATTCTGGTAATAAACGTTCAACATTCATTTTATGACTTCCTTTCCATTTCACATACTAGACATTCTACATGTAATAACGCTTACACTGCAAAGGCTCTGCCTAATTTTGTTTTCAAAGCTTTTATCTTAGTTCTGGTTAAGTAACCAATTAATATTCCAAAATAAAAAAAACACCCTTAACCGGGTGTTTTTCAGCTTCTAAACTTCTAGATCATATCGAGTAAACCCCCGATATACGTACATTCCAGCTTTTTGATAAACGATGGTTGCATCTGTATAGCTATCACTGTCGACTGAAAGAGCTACAGTTGTCATTCCCTTCTCTTTCAATTTTGAAAAAACATAATAGAGCAAATAGTGGGCGAGCCCTTTGCGACGCCACTTTTTGCGAATCCCTAAATGGGTGATTTCACCTAATTTTGTTTCAGCGTTAACCGTGCAAAAGGCAAAACCTACAAGGTTGTTTTCTTCTCTTAGTACAAACCAGAGAGTGGGATCAAATGAAGGACGAAGAAAACGCTTCTTAAATTCATCCAGGCTGGAGGGGTGATAATCAAAATGGTCTGAGAAGACCTCTTCAAACATTTTATAAAGACTCTCAGCTTCGGTATCGGGATTGAAACCAGAAATACAATAAGGTGGAGAAACTGTTGCAGCAGATAGATCTTCTAGGTCTTTTTTCATCTGAAACCAGTAACGAGTTGGTGTAAAGCCAGATTTCTCAAAGGCCTTTTTCTCTTTTTCAAGATTCGCAGATAGGATAATGGTTTTTGAGTCTGAATTCGTTTCTTTCTTTCTCCTGGCTGATGTAAAAAGCTCTTCTGCCAACTCACCTATATAAAGCTCCATATGATCGTTAGGAAGGGCAAGGATTAACGAAGGTAAACGGTGATCTTTTTCAGTAAGAATAGAGATAGCTACTAAATCTCCTCCATCCCAAAGCCCTCTTCGGTCAGCTTCAGGAATGGATTCTATCATTTCTTGAATATCAGCTTCACTCGTTTGAACCTCTCCATATACTTCCCTTTCATAACTCTTGAATAGGTTAATGAGAGATGGTTGGTCCTCCATAGAAATGATTCGCTTACTAAATGAGTGTTTCATTCTCTTATCCCCATTTGCACCATATTTTAATAGCCATCAAAAAAGCCGGTTTCTCCACATTAAAAAGAAACCAGCCAGAAAGAAGTGGCTTACACCTCTTCAAAGTACTCTTTGTAGAAGCCTCCCATTTTCCCACTTTCATCGATGACGAAATAATACTCTTCAGATTCGTTTTTCACATCGTATTCTTTACCAATGGTTAAAACATTTTCAACTGTATATTTCTTCGCATCCGTATGTACACATTTTACCTTTTTTCCGGTATTATTTTCCGTCCAGGTTTTGTGAATCAATACAATAACCTCCTTTTTGAAATGTACTATGCTAATAGTATATTCTTACAGAGCTATAAGTTCAACTACTATCTCATTTATCAGTTTTTATGTGAGACTATTACTTTCAACAAGAAAATATGGTATATTATAGGAGGAATTTGCAGGAGAGGTTCGATTAAGATGGTGAAAAGCGGATTAAAAAGAATGGGTATTTTTGCTTTTGTTTTGATGGTTTTTTACATGAGCACCAACCGGCCTAATGAAGAACAATTTTATTTATGGCTTCTAGATGAATACAATATTGAATGTCATGAATCTATAACTTGTACAAAGAAACTTGAGGGGAATACTTATTCAACTTTGATAGAAACAGGCTCAAATATTAAAAACGGTTACTTGCTATTTAACACAATCGGGAAAATATACGAGGATGAAAATGGCTCAAGAACCACAATTAAGGCATTGGGTGTATTTGGGAAGTATTTTACTATTATTAAGGATGAACAAGATAAATAGACTGATTAAAGGAGATGTCATCTTTGATCAGTCTTTTCTTATTTTCGATAACGTACCTTTTTCCATTTCGAGGTATCAGGGGTTTTTTTCAAGGTAAAGACAATACTGTACACGATCACCCCGATGAATAACATGGAAAAAACGATTCCTGCCTTCACGCTCACTTCTTCCAGTAATCCCTGAAAACTTTTTGGAAAATACCTCCCAATCTGAAAATACACAAATCCCCAAACGAATGCAGACGGAAGAGCATATAAGAGAAACTTCATGAAAGAAATCCCTTTGGACGTTCCGGCAATATAAGGCATGAATAATCGGATGCCTGGTATGAAATAGCTAAACGAAATGGCAAAGGGACCATACTTATTTATCCATTTTTCACCATTGTCAATGAGTTTCCTTGATTTATCTCCCTTCATAAATCGAGAAATTAATTTTGTTCCGAAATATCGGCCGTTTAAAAAGGCGAAGATTCCATAAGAGATCAATCCACTATACATAAAGAAAAAGGAGGTATAAGGGTTGAAATTTCTCCATTCAGATAAATATCCCGATAGTGCAGCAGCGAGTTCGTTGGGTACCGGTAATCCTAAAAAAACAATCCAGCTAAAAAGAAACATGGCGATATATCCAAATTGATCGACCAATTGAAGTAAAACATCCATCGTACCACCCCATTTCACACAAAGCGACTATTTTTTCTCACTTATCAAATCTGCCTGCGCTTTTCTATTCACTACCCAATATTGATAGGTTGAAAACGCTTGAAAGCCCAACCTCTTGAGAATGGGGGCAGAGTGACCGACTCTCGCCTGACAGGTTACAAACCGACATTGCGCTCGTTTTGCCATTTCCAATCGATGGGCGACTAATGAAGAATAAACGCCTCCATGCCTTGCTTCTTGGAGCACCCCTCCTCCATTGAGGTAAAGGACTTCATGATCACGGCTGAACCGATAATTTCCGTATCCAACAGGATGCCCCTTCTTATTGTAAGCTAATGTGAACCCACCATCCGGTCCCCATTTGCTCATAAACTCTTTTCTTTGTTTAAAGATGACCGGCTTGTCTTCTTCCCGATAACCCCATATGGAGGAACTGATTTCGACAAGATCATGAATGTGAAGGTCACTTTCAACAGTAATGACTTTATGAGCAGGTGAAGGGATGAAATGACCCTGTTTTAGATTAAATATCAACCCCTCATAACGCTCTTCCAGAAGACCATCGTGTGATAGGAGGAATTCCTCTTCCTGATCGATAAGTGGTTCCCTGATCCACATACTAAAGGATTCCTTACCATAAAACTCTTCAATCACCTTCCATTTCACCTGAAGTTCATTCATATTATTCACAATGAATTTAGGTACCTTATTAGCAAATACATTTTTCAACTGTTTATTTTTAATTGCAACGATTCCATCACTGTGTAAACTATCCACTTCACTCGGTATCAATCGATCTGGATAGTCCCAGTGATGGGATTCTATTGCTGTAAATAATAGATCATCACTTATCTTCATGACTTCACCTCCCGAAACTCTTTCGTGCATCTATTCTTCTTCGTTAAGAAGATTCTGCACCTGCTCTTCTGTCATCCCTATTCCAACTAATTGCTGCTGTAACTTTTCATGATAAGACTTGCTTACATGTGGCCTGCTGCCACGTAGAATCTCTTTTGCATAATGATCTGGGGGACAGGCTTCCTGACACTTATCTTTGACAATAAAGGTTAATACATCCTTGTAAAGCCTCCCACCAATTTGTATGTCGATGAAAGCTGCTCTATACCATCCAGGTGCTACCCCTTCTCTAGTGAACAAGTATTCCACTGCTTGTTGAGGGAGCTCATATACTACCCCTTCCATCGTCCCTCCATCCTCAATGATGTCTCCCCGGCCACCATCATGTACTCTAAAGAGATACTTCATAGAATATCCTTCTAGAACCCCTGCACCCAGACAGTCTTTAAAATGGTGATCTACCTGCGCTAATTTAAACCGCTCATCATCCATGCACGAACCATAGGCAAAATAAAGGATCCTATCAGGCTTTTCATTTAGAAACTGATGTACTTTCCAATCTCCTGAAGGAATTTCTTCTTGGAACAATTCTTCATTTTCAGAATAATAAACAAAAGCTTCCTGCGGTCCATTATCCGATTGTACAAGTTTAAGCTTACGTATATAAAGGTTGTCTTCTCGTTCTTCGATGAAATCCTCCAATTCATCCACCGGTGATAATATACTGGAGTCGATTTTATATAATTCGCCATAAGTGTTCCCGTTGCCTTCTTTCAGTGCGGGATATCCTCTTTTAGTATCGTAAAGAACACCTTCCACCCAAGCTTGTTCCCTAATCAATATGGCTTCCTTTAATAGAAAATGATTGATTTCGTGTTTTCTTAACGTCCCATAAACAAAAACGTACACAGATGACCCTCCAATTGTTTACATAATCATATTATTGTTAATATATTTATGAGTCTCTTCTTTTATTTTAGCAAAGAGTCTCTGAAATTTCAGTTATCTGATACTCTATTATACTTTTTATTTCCGCATGAAAAGGACATTCCCGAAGAATTGGGAATGTCCTTTTCGAGGAAGCGTTTTCAATTTGTTAATTACTTTTAGGCAGGGCTGCTTCTTTCGCCTGCTCTCTTAAGCGAAACTTTTGAATTTTCCCTGAAGCTGTCATTGGGTAGGAATCAGTGAACTCGATGTACCTTGGAATTTTATGACGGGATATCTTCCCTCTACAATATTCTCTGATCTCTTCTGGTGTTGCGGTTTGTCCTTCCTTCAAAATAATCCAGGCCATAACTTCTTCACCATAGACTTCATCAGGAATTCCAATGACTTGAACATCCAATACCTTTGGATGGGAATAAAGAAATTCTTCAATTTCTCTCGGATAAATATTCTCACCGCCTCGAATGATCATGTCTTTTAATCTTCCTGTAATCCTACAATAGCCGTGTTCATCCATGACCGCTAAGTCACCAGTATGCAGCCAACCTTCATGATCTATTGCAAGCCTTGTAGCCTCTTCATTCTTATAGTACCCTTTCATGACATGATACCCACGCGTACATAACTCCCCCTGAACACCATGGGGAACTTCCCGGCTCGATCCAGGCTCAACAATCTTCACCTCTACATTTGGCAAGGCTTTTCCAACCGTTTCCACCTTTAATTCAATCGGGTCATGGGTGCGCGTCTGCGTAATGACAGGGGAAGATTCGGTCTGACCATAGGCGATGGTTATCTCATCTGCCCCCATTTTGTCCATGACGCCCTTCATTACTTCAATCGGACAGTTACTACCGGCCATAATTCCAGTACGCAAATGGGAAAGATCGTATTGACCAAAGTCTGGGAGGTTTAACTCGGAAATAAACATGGTTGGCACCCCATGAAGGCCTGTACATTTTTCATCCTGCACCGTTTGGAGAACCTGCTTCGGATCGAATTCCTGAAGTGGAACCATAGTAGCCCCAACAGATACACATGCAAGTGTACCCAATACACATCCGAAGCAATGGAAAAATGGAACAGGAATACATAAACGGTCTTTGTTCGTCAATCTCATGCACCCGGCAATATTATAACCATTGTTTACGATATTAGAATGGGTAAGCATGACTCCTTTAGGAAATCCTGTCGTTCCTGACGTGTATTGCATATTGATGGCATCATCGGGGGAAAGGCTTGAAAGTCTTTCATCCAACTCACCTTCCTCAACATCATTCCCTCTATCCATAATATCCTGCCAGCTATATGTACCTGGATATGCATTCTCCCCTAAGACAATAACATTTTTCAAATAAGGAAGTTTTGAGCTCTCTAATTCTCCGGGCTTAGACGTTTTCAACTCAGGACAAATCTCATACAACATATCTATATAGGAAGCACCTCTGAACTCTTCCATCAAAATAATCGTTTTACTGTCAGATTGCTTTAATAAATATTCTAATTCAGCAGTACGATAATTAGTATTTACGGTTACTAGTACAGCTCCCATTTTCCCCGTCGAAAACTGACTTACTAACCACTCAGGAGTGTTAGAAGCCCATATCGCGATATGATCTCCTTTATTGATACCAAGATTCATAAACCCTTTTGCAGCTTGCCTGCACTGTTGGTTAAATTCATGATAGGACCATCTTAATCCTCTGTCTGCGTAGACAACCGCTTCAACCTCAGGCTGTAAACGAGCTTTTTCTTCGAGTAATTCACCTACAGTTGCATGTAAAATCTCCGACAAATGAATATCCCCCTTTATCTGTATTCATGTTAAGCCTGGAACATTTCAGTATATGTAGTCAAAGAGGTTAAAATTTCAGTTCCTTATGCGTGTAATATTATCACAAAAATTAAAATTTTCAAACTAATTAATCGTGATTTTCTTCTGACTTTTAATACTTAAAGGTAAATAGCCAATGGAGATAGTTAGATGACAAGTTTCAACAAGAACTGAAATGTCCAACCACTTTATATAGACAAAAAACATCTTCTCTAAACCTTTTTCTACATAATAACTAAAAATACTACTTTAGACGTAAATTATGAAAAAACCCTTTTCAAATGAGTATTTTCTATGTAGAATAAATAGAAAATATAGAAAATTCTATATTTTACACATTCCTGGGAGGTTGGTCATGAAAATCTTAAGTAATGAACAGTTGGTTGCAGCTTATCGTGATGCTGAGAAGCAAGGGAATGATCAAGACTGGATTTTACTTCTTAAGAAAGAAATTCGTAACCGAGGATTGAAACCTTTTAGGAAATCTTGACAATGAGAATAAAAAAAGAATACTAGCTTATCTCACCCCCTGAGATGCGATTATTACGACAGACTCATCTTCACTTGAGTCTGTCTTTTTTCATTTTTGAAACAGACATTAACTGTGCTTCTTATACTTGGATCCATGGTATTCCTCAATTTGTTTGAATTGTTCATTATCCAACAATCCCAATTTATGAAAAAGATACGAATACTGAATCACTTTTTTTGAATTGAAGTTCTTCATCGTTACACCTTCCCTCCTTATTCATGTCCCAGAGTTTCCTTTAGGAAACTTTATTTTAGTTATCCATATTTTATTCTCTTAGTAAAAAAAGGTGAAAAAAAAAGCTGATCCACAACCCATTAATGGATATATGAATCAGCAAAACATTCATCTATTCTTATTCAATCAGGACTACTTAACCTTCAAGCAGTAAGTCTTCTGGATTCTCAAGTAAATCTTTCACCATTGCAAGGAATCCAACCGCTTCTTTTCCATCAATGATTCTATGATCATATGATAAAGCAATGTACATCATCGGACGATTTTCCATTGTATCTTTATCAATGGCCACTGGGCGAAGTTGAATCTTATGCATCCCTAAAATACCAACTTGCGGTCCATTTAAAATTGGAGTAGATAGTAATGAACCGAATACCCCACCATTTGTAATCGTGAATGAACCACCTTGCAGATCCCCAAGAGATAATTTGTTGTTTCTGGCCTTAGTAGCCAGTTCCATAATTTCCCCTTCGATTTCTGCAAAGTTCTTTCGCTCACAATCGCGTACGACCGGGACAACCAATCCATCATCCGTAGACACGGCTACGCCGACATCATAGAATTTCTTAAGAACGATTTCATCCCCATCAATTTCAGCGTTCACGTATGGGAATTTCTTAAGGGCTGCTACGACTGCTTTTGTAAAGAAACTCATGAAACCGAGCCTTACATCATGGTCATCAAAGAATTTATCCTTTTTACGTTTACGTAATTCCATTACTTTACTCATATCAATTTCATTAAACGTTGTAAGCATTGCAGCTGTTTGCTGAACCTCTACCAAGCGTTTCGCAATTGTTTGACGACGGCGGGACATCTTCTCACGAACCACTGGCTTTCCATCATCTTTCTTAGAAGGTGCCTTCTTCTCTTCCGCAGCAGGTTTAGAAGGAGCAGCAGCAGGTTTGTTGCTATAGGCTTCAATGTCCTGCTTACGAACACGTCCTAATGGATCTGTTGGCACATCGGAAAGGTCGATGCCTTTTTCACGTGCCAATTTGCGAGCCGCAGGAGAAGCGATTGGACGATTCTTCTTGTCCTCTTTGGCTGGCGCAACTTCAGTTTTCTTCTCTTCTTTCTCTTCTTGCTTAGGAGCAGATGCATTTTCCTGAGTTTCAGGAGTTGCTGGAGCTTCCCCTCCTGCACCAACAATGGCAATAACTTGACCGACTTCAACCGTATCGCCTTCATCAGCTTTCAGTTCTTGTATCGTACCTGCTTCTTCTGAAATGACTTCAACATTTACTTTATCTGTTTCCAGCTCAACGATGTACTCACCCTTTTCCACATAATCCCCTGGTTGTTTCAACCATTGAGCAATTGTACCTTCTGTAATTGATTCTGCTAATTCTGGAACTTTAATTTCTGCCACTGTGATGTCCTCCTCTTTCTTATCGAGTTAACGCTTCATTTATAATTCGTGATTGCTCTTTTTTGTGTACTGTTGGTTCACCTTCTGATGGACTTGAACGTCTGCGACGGCCGACATAATGCACCTCAACACCCTCAGGTGCAATGTCACGGAGCCGTGATTCTGCAAATGTCCATGCTCCCATATTCTTAGGTTCTTCTTGAATCCATACAATTTCTTTAAGGTTTGAATATCTTTCCAGAATGGCTGATATATCACCTTTAGGGAAAGGATAAATTTCTTCTACTCTAAGAATGTGTAACCAATCTTTATCATCGATATCTTGAAGCTTCTCTTCTAAATCAATCGCAATTTTCCCGCTGCACAGTACAACCCGTTCAACAGTATCCTGGTTCTCTCCAAGACCCTTTTGTTCCAGGACTGAATGGAATTCTCCATGGGCTAATTCCTCGGCTGTGACAGCTGCGAATTGATTTCGGAGCAAACTTTTCGGCGTCATGATTACTAGTGGCCTTACTTCGTCTTTTTGTAAAATGGCAGCCTGACGTCTAAGAATATGGAAGTATTGACCAGCTGTAGAACAGTTGGCAACCGTCCAGTTATATTCTCCACCCAGTTGCAGGAATCGTTCTAGGCGAGCACTTGAGTGTTCTGGACCTTGACCTTCATATCCATGAGGCAGGAGCATGACCAGGCCGGTTTTTTGACCCCATTTTGCACGACCGGCTGAAATGAATTGATCGAACATCACCTGTGCCATATTGGAGAAGTCTCCAAATTGTGCCTCCCAAAGAACCAACGTCTCAGGTGCAAACACATTGTACCCATACTCATATCCAACAACAGCCGTTTCAGTAAGAGGACTATTAAGAACAACAAACGAAGCATGACTGTCATTCAGATTGTGTAAAGGAATGTATTCTTCACCGGATTTTTCATCATGAAGAACAAGGTGGCGTTGAGCAAATGTACCACGCTCTGAATCCTGTCCCGTTAATCGAATCGGCGTACCATCCTTCAAGATAGAGGCAAACGCCAACGTCTCAGCATGGGCCCAGTCAATTTTCCCTTTCCCTTCAAACACCTGACTTCGTCTCTTTAGGATGCGCTCTAATTTCTTGAACACATTAAATCCTTCTGGCCATTGAAGCAGTTCACTGTTTAAACCTTCAAGCTTATTAAAATCGACACTCGTATTAATATCCGGTAAGCCATTTGCTACATATTCAGGTGGGGCAAGGACGGTATCAGGATCATCGTCTTTAGCCGGCACTTTATCGTAAGCCGCTTTTAATGCTTCTTCGATGTCGTTATCCATTTTCTCTACATCTGCTTCTGTAAGGATTCCTTCTGAGATTAATTTTTCAGCATAAAGCTTCTTGACGTTAGGATGGTTTTGAATGACAGAGTACATTAATGGATTCGTCACCATCGGTTCATCCATTTCGTTATGACCAAAACGACGGTAGCCGATCAAATCAATGACAAAGTCTTTTCCAAAGGTTTTACGATATTCATAGGCGAGCACCGCTGCCGCAAGACAAGCTTCAGGATCATCTGCATTGACATGGACAATCGGCACTTCAAAGCCTTTGGCAGTATCAGATGCATATTTAGTAGAACGTGAATCACGGCTTTCAGTCGTGAAACCGATCATATTGTTCGCAATGAGGTGAATGGATCCACCCGTATTATATCCTCGTAATTGGCTCATATTTAATGTTTCAGCTACAACACCTTGTCCAGGGAAGGCAGCATCTCCGTGAATCATGATAGCATAGGAAGATTCCGGTGATTGTTCTGGATAACCTCTATCTTCACGAACTTCTTGTGCAGCACGTGTGTAACCAGCAACAATGGGGCTCACAACCTCTAAGTGACTTGGGTTATTCGCCAGAGTGACACGTGCTCTCGCTGTTGACGACTGTAGAGGTGAGATTTCACGATCAGCACCTAAATGATACTTAACATCACCTGTCCATCCGAATGTAATTCCAATCGAGCCTTCTGAAGGAATCAGATCCTTACTTGGAGCATGTTGGAATTCCGCAAAAATCATTTCATACGGTTTACCGATGACATGGGCCAGCACGTTTAAGCGACCTCGGTGTGCCATACCGATATTGACTGTTTTAGCACCTGATTCAACTGAATAACGAACCATTTCATCCAGTAAAGGTACCATAGAATCCAGTCCTTCAATGGAGAAACGCTTCTGACCAACAAACGTACGGTGAACATATTTTTCAAATCCATCCACTTCGGCAAGTCGTTTTAATAACGCAAGTTTCTTATCCTTTGAAAGTGGAGTGAAATAGGATTCTGATTCAATCTTTTCTCTTAACCAATTCTTTTCTTCAAGCTCATGAACATGAGCATATTCAAATGCCAATTTTTTAGTATAGACCTGTCTTAAGTGATTGATTGCCTGCAAACCATCCTTTATGTGAGAAGGTGCATTCGGGCATAAGAAATCAACAGGTATCTGCTTTAAATCCTCTTCAGATAAATTAAATTCAGCCAGTTCAATTCTTCTTGTGTCTTTGTTTCGGTCATTAAGGGGATTAATATCCGCAGCTAAATGACCATATGTACGAATATTATCTGCCAATTTAACTGCAGCTACCATTTTGCTTAACGCAGTAGGTTGTGCTGGTAAAGTGAATGATGTATCCCCATGCTGAGCGCTTGCGATTACTTGTACGTCTTCAGCTGTAGGAGGGCCCCATTGTTCGAATAATTCTTTCAATTCAGGATCCACGTCAGATGGATCCTCCAAGAATTGTTCATAAACCTCCATTACATAGCCCAGGTTCGGTCCGTAAAACGATTGCCACGGTTCCCCTTTTGCCGATTGTTTTTTCATTGTGAAAAACCTCCAACTATTTTGCCAGTTAGTATAATTTGGGTATCATGTATTCTTACAATTTTTAAGCTGTGTTTCATTATGCAAGAATAGTAATTTTTAACACATTAAAACGCTTACAAGGACATTTTATCACTGTGCAGTAGTAAGATAAAGTCTTAATGACAAATTTCTCAAAATTTTGTTTTCCCCTTCATTTTTAAGGTTATTACTTATATTCCCATAATAAATTGCACGAAAACCTTTTTGATAATCGACTATTCTGAAATAATATTTTATTAAGCGCTTTCTCTTTCACCTTCTTGTATCCCTGTTATGAGGGTACTTTTTTCATAAACCATCTTACTACTGTTACTAAAAAAAACCAAATATTTTTTGTTATTTTTCATTAATTTTTATATATTATAAGTTTTTCAGAATGATAGATAGATCTTATGAGTTGAAAATTCATCCCAGGGCTTTATTACTTTTTCCATTCTTCTCCTTCAAGCAGAGGAACTTTTCGCCTATGCATTGCATAGAATATAACAATCATGGCGGTTGGCCTATATAGATTAAAGCGAGGTGGTTCACATGTTCCCGTGGAGTTTATTCCCTTTCAATAAAGAAATGAAAGATCAAATGAACCAGATGAATCCGAAAGAAATGGATTCCTATATACAAGGTATGATGAAAAAGATGTTCCCGGGCGGATGGGAGAGTATGATGAATCCGAATGATTTGATGAACGGGGCGCAATCCTTTATGAATCCGATTGGTAATCAAGGGCAGAAATCTCAGGGGGGGCAGGCTTCTCCTTCTTCTACTTCAATACCTGCAAATGTTTTTGAATCCTTTGAGGATATTTACATCCGCTTTCACGTTCCAAATGAAGAGTGGATGAAGCAATTGAAAATATACCATACGTCGAATCAGGCCATTATCGAGAACATCCCGGAGAATGGGGAAAGACAGGTCATCACACTCCCTTGTCTAGTGAAGAAAAAAGGCGCAGTGGCTCAATTCAAGGACGGCATATTAGAACTGAAAATACCTAAAAGCATCGACATGCAATATACAGAAATAGACGTCTCAGATAAATATTGAGACGTCTTGACATGTAGAATACATTTAATTAGCGTACTTAAGAGACAGTCGCACAATGGTACCTGCAGGTTCGTTCCTTAAGGCTTTAATTTCACCGTCGTAATTTTGAATAAGCTTTGATGCAATCGCTAACCCCAAGCCATACCCGCCTTTTTCACGACTTCTAGCCTTATCCACACGGTAGAACCGGTCAAAGATTTTTGGAAGATCTTCTTCTGGAATACCGATCCCTTCGTCTTTCACCTCGATCATCACTTCTTCTTCACGATCCATTAATTTTATCTCAATGTTTGAATCCATCTCAGAGTATTTCACGGCATTATCTAACAGGATGATCATGATTTGTTCAAGATGCCTTGGCATAATAGATACCGCAGCGTCGTTATCCAACTCATACAAGCAGGAAAAAGTGTGTTCTTGATGTAAAAATTTAAAATCTCTAATTGTCTTTTCAACTACTTTTTGTGCATTGGCCCGAGCGTTTTGCAGATCGAATTTCTCCCGATCCGCCCTGGAAAGTTCTAATAGTTCACCTATAAGCCTTTTCACTCTTTCAAGTTCTTCCAATGACACCTGTAAAGATTCTTCCAGTATCGTTGGATCTTTTTTTCCCCACCTGTTCAAAAGAGCCAGGTGTCCTTCTAATACCTGAATGGGCGTTCTTAATTCATGCGATGCATCTTCAACAAATTGCTGTTGCTGCTGAAACGATTTCTCAATTTGGCTCATCATCTTATTGAAAATTTGCGATAGGTCACTGATTTCATCATGGGCCTTTACAATCTCCACTCTTTCATGAAATCCTTTCCTTTCAATCGATCTCATTGTTTCAGAAAGCTTATTTAGTGGACGTACAAAGCTTCTAGCCATGAAATAGCCGATAATTGCACTGATCAAGAGCGCTAATACCCCGGTGATGGTCATCATCCAGAACAGGTTCTTCATGATCTTTTCATACCGGTTTAAAGGCTGGATGATTTCAATATATCCGTTGAATTGACTAGATCTTATCGGAGATCTCCCAATAAGCATTTGTTTTCCCTCAGATTCAATAAGTGTAACTGTCTTTTCTCTGACGGGTTGAAAAGGAACGTAAAAAGCCCATTCATTTTCACCTTGAATTTCCGATACTTGATTCCCCTGACGATCTAAAATACGAATAGTCTGGTCTTTTTCAGCTATTTGCTTCATCAAATCCCTGCTATCATAAATGTCCTGCAGCTGTATATTTGGCCCTTTTTGTTTAAAAAACACCGTAATTTCATCCAGCACACGACTAAAGTTATTTTCTTCTTCATCCACCATCCATTTATTGATTGCATGATATTGAAAAAAACTAAATAAGAAAAAGGCAAGGAATATGGCTGAACCAGCGGCTAATGCCCACTTCACTTTAAGAGAAGAGGGCTTAAATCGATTCATGAATGTATTCATGTCCTCATCACATACCCGGTACCACGTACAGTTTGGATATAGCTATCTTCGTCAGGCGAATCAATTTTATTTCGTAGGTATCTTACATAAACATCCACTACGTTCGTTTCAACCTCGGTATCATACCCCCACACTTTATTGAGAAGGACTTCACGGGTCAAAACAATATTTTTATTTTCCAAAAAGGCGAGTAAAAGGTCATACTCCCTTTTCGTAACCTCGATTTCATGTTCAAGCTTAAATACTTGCCGTGACTCCTTTTGAACGGTGATATCACGGTAATGATACGTTGTTTGAGCTGAAGCTGCTTCTTCATTTCCTGCTCGTCTAAATACGGCCCTCAATCTCGCTAACAGTTCTTCAATAGCAAAAGGCTTTACGATATAATCATCGGCACCACTGTCCAATCCTGATACACGATCCATTACACTATCCCTTGCCGTGATCATGAGGATCGGAATAGCTTTCACTTGCCGTATTCTTCTGCAAACCTCAAGTCCGTTTAAATTCGGCAGCATTAGATCTAATAAAATGATGTCCCAATCCTCGTTTATACCTTTCTCTAACCCCCCTCTTCCATCATAGGCAAGCCCCACTTCATATCCTTCATATTTAAGTTCCAGTTCAATGAACCGAGAGAGATTTTTTTCATCTTCTATGACTAAAATTCTTTTCACATAAATCACCTGCTCTAAATGCTTAATATCACTTATTTTATTTTACTTTTGCTAAAAATATAATCATTAAGCGCTTGAAAGATTTCAATACCTTGATACGTCATTAAAGTAATGGCAGTAAAACTGAAAAATAAAATAGGAATTATTCGAATCCACATGGTTCTTACCTCCCTTTTATCAATACTGCCATTTTCCTCCTCTTTCATTAAAATTGAGTGAGAAAAAGGTAAGTTTTTAGTTAGAGAAAAAAAGACGCAATCAGTTTACATAATATTATTATAATGAAATAAATAGGTAGTATGAAAATGCTCTTGTTGAAGAAAATAAACGTGTATAAATAAGAATGAGGTGCACGAAATGGAAAGCAAGAAAAAATTAGATCTACTGGCGTTATCCTCTATTCCTTTAGTTATGACACTCGGGAATTCCATGTTGATCCCTGTCCTTCCTCAATTAGAAAAGGAGCTAAACATTACGGGGTTTCAATCAAGCTTAATCATTACCGTTTACTCTATTATTGCCATTCTTTGTATTCCAATTGCCGGTTACTTATCCGATCGTTTCGGAAGGAAAAATATTCTGATACCCAGCTTGATCATTGCAGGAATCGGTGGCCTCATTTGTGGATTTGCTTCAATTTACGGTTCGAACGCCTATATTTTTGTTATTGTAGGAAGGATTGTTCAAGGAATTGGAGCAGCCGGAGCCTTCCCAGTCGTCATTCCTACAGTAGGAGACCTGTATGAGGATGATGATCAAATCACCAAGGGATTGGGTTTAATCGAAACATCCAATACTTTCGGCAAGGTGCTAAGCCCGATACTCGGAGCGTTATTTGCTGCATGGATCTGGTTTATCCCATTCTTTTCCATACCTGTATTTTCAATTCTTTCGATTCTTCTGATTGTCGTATTTGTGAAAGTTCCACCAAAAAAAGGAGAAGAAGCGGAACAATCGATTAAGGAATTTGTTCATGCGGTGGTAATCGTCCTTGGGAAGGAAAAGAAATGGATTTTCGGCATCTTCATCATTGGAATCATTTCCATGTTTACCTTATTTGGCTTTTTATATTATTTATCAACCAGATTAGAGCAAGCTTATGGAATAAACGGAGTGATGAAGGGACTATATTTAGCGGTTCCACTCCTTTTCTTATGTCTTACCTCCTACATAACTGGGAAAGTGATTGGTAAGAGTAAAGAGAAGATGAAGTGGGTCATCGTCTTTGGTTCCCTTATGACTTCGGTTGCATTCCTTCCATTAATCTTCACTGAAGGAAAATGGGTTATATTGAGTATTTTTTCGATTGCGGGAATTGGAATGGGCGCAGCCCTTCCTTGTTTGGATGCACTTATTACAGAAGGAATTGAAAAAGAGCATCGTGGAACCATCACCTCTATTTACAGTTCAATGAGGTTTACAGGTGTCGCTTTAGGGCCTCCTATAGTAGCATTGATTGAACCTTTGAGTACCTTTATCATTTTCATAGTTCTAAGTCTATTTTCCAGCCTGGTTGGAATGCTTTTCATTAAGGTTCCGGAAACTCCCCCGCAAGCTGTCTCAACTAAAAAGGCTTAAGGGTTCATTCCTTGATGGATGAAAGAAAAAACGGAGCTGAATGCAGGCTCCGTTTTTTTCAATTGCATTCCTACATCTGCTGAGTAGAATAAAGAAAGCTCGTTCTTTACGACACAACATGTTTATTACGATTCATAATGTGGTAGATATATCCATAAACATGAAAGGGATAGTAAGGGAGGAATATATATGACTTGGATAATCGTGATTGTTTCTCTTTTTGTACTTCTCATTCTGGCTGAAGAAGGCATTAATTATTTTCTACGTACAAAAGTAATTGATCATCACCCCAATGCGAAAAGAAGCGAAGGAAAGATGAAATCGTTGTTTCATAGAGTAAAGTTAAAACTGACTCATTCACAGTAAGTAGTACTACATAGTCTAAAGGGTGGAGAAGTTCTTCTCTGCCTTCCACTTAATTCACTTCTTTGACACAATATGGATTGTTTCATTTGGTTGATGTAATAACATATCTTTAACCTCTTGAGGATATAATTGTACTTCAGAAAGTTCTTCAATTGGAATCCACTTGTATAATAAACGCTCCCCTTCCAGCCCATGAAAGGGATCCTTTTGAAAAATTGCCCTGTCTTTAGCTTTCACTTTATAGTAAAATCCAATTTCATGGAAATCCCATTCTTTATATGGAAAGAAATTTTCGTTCACCATGATCAATTGTTCTATAATAATTTCAACTCCTAGTTCCTCTTGCATTTCCCTCTTTAAACTTTCCTGTGATGCTTCTCCCATGACGACTCTTCCACCGGGCAACGACCAGTAATTGTCTTCCACTTGCTTATGTAATAAAATATGGTCCTGTTCTACCCAGATGGCCACTACCCTGTAATTAAAAACGTTTTGGTTTTGTTTAAATACAAGATCCATTTGACCCCTCCTTCCCCTTCATTATAACCATTGTCTATTCCCCTTCATTATAACCATTGTCTAAAAATACACAAAAAGAAGACAAAAGCTTCAGCAAAACTTTTGTCTCCAAAGGAAAGAAATTAGAATGGGTCTTACATAATAAAGATTTAAACAAAAAGAAAGCTACCCCACTTTCTTTTTGTTTAGGGAGTGATAAATCCTTATTCATAAGCAAGATTCATTGTATCGGGTGAAAAAGTGAAATCTATTAGAACAAGATTAAAATTTGATGAGAAAATCATTTTCTCCCTTAATCCTCCTCTACTCTATCAGAAAAGCATCCAGATTAAATTTATGGTATGATAGATAAGAATTCAGAATGTTACAATTCATTCTAAAGGATGAAAGGATGGAAAAATGAAAATCGATTTAAACTGTGATTTAGGAGAAAGTTTTGGTACATATACAATAGGACAAGATGAAGAAATGATGAAATTCGTTTCCTCCGTCAATGTCGCATGCGGATTCCATGCAGGGGATCCCCTCGTAATGAAACAAACCGTTACAAATGCATTAAATCACAACCTAAAGATTGGTGCTCACCCTGGATTACCTGACCTTCAAGGGTTTGGAAGAAGAATGATGCATGTAACCCCTGAAGAAGCATATGCCCTTGTACAATATCAGATTGGCGCCCTCCTCGCTTTCGTCAAGGCACAGGGAGGCATGTTATCTCACGTAAAGCCTCATGGTGCACTTTATAATATGGCAGCGAAGGATTCCGATCTGGCAACCTCGATTGCTAAAGCCGTATACGACCTTGACCCCGGATTAACTTTATTCGGCCTTTCCCAAAGTGAGCTGACAAAAGCAGGAGAAGAAATAGGGTTGCGTGTCGCTCATGAAGTATTTGCCGATCGAACCTATCAATCTGACGGTTCACTTACTCCACGATCACTTCCCAATGCCGTACTGCATGATGAAAACGAAGTGGAGAAGCAAGTATTACGAATGGTGGAGAAACAAGAGGTAGTTTCCACAGATGGTGAGGTATTGTCAATTAAAGCAGATACCATTTGTCTTCATGGTGACAACACAGCTGCGTTAAACCTTGCTAAAAGGTTATATAAAAAGTTAAGTTGAATTCTAAAAGGGCTGTACTGCCCTTTTTCATTCCTTAAGTCGAATATATGCTTTAGAAGATAGGAGTATTTTCTGATGAATAAGACGTTACTACTGGAAGGATTCCGCTGGATGTTCATCTTACTTGTTGCTTGCGTTATTATTCTATATGGCTATCAGCGGTTCCTTTTGCATTCAAGCATTGAAACATCTCTACAAACTGTAGCTCCCGATTCTACCATCATTGGCATCATTCAAACTCATACAACAGATAATAAAGAAAAAGTGTATAAAGCTCTATACAAGACAAAAGACGGAAAGTGCTACAGAGCTTCTTTCGAGCGTAAAAAGCACATATTCATAAGAGATCAAGAAGAATCCTGTTAACAAAATGGAGGATTATGTGATGAAACGAGCCATTCATATTTTCCCACAACTTGAATCAGTAGAAGAAATCCAAAGGATCAGAACAACACACGACCCATTATGGGATAAAATCCCTCCCCACATTACACTCGTTTTCCCTTTCACTTCAAATTTATCTAACAGTGAAATCATATCACATGTACAAAGCATTGCTAATCGATTGCAACCATTCAGCCTGCTATTAAAAGAAATAACAGGGTCCTCTGGTGAATATTTATGTCTTAATGTAAAAAGAGGGAATGATTCCATCATTCATTCACATGATGAACTGTATAAAGGAGTACTAACACCTTTTCGTAACCCCTCTTTTACGTACATTCCTCATATCACATTGGGGAGGATTGATTTAAAAGAAGAATTCCATCGCGCCTTAAAAGAATATAGAAATTGGAGTGAAAGTTTCCATACAGAAGTAAAAGAAATCGTTATCGAGGAAATAAATGAACAGGATGTTTCCAATGTAATCAGTGTAATACCACTTTATAGCCAGCACCATATTGATAAAGAGAACGGCTGGTTTTGAACAAGCCATTTGGTGGAATGTAGAGAATAAGACTTACATAGAAAGGGTCATTGTTATGATAAAAACTCTTACAATCGATACAAAAAAGCGCGATGAAATGATTGATATTACCACATATGTCCAAGACATCATCACCAACGCAGAAATGAAGGAAGGTCTTGTGGTGGTTCAATCCTTGCACACAACAGCCGGAATCACGGTGAATGAAAATGCCGATCCTGATGTAAAAACAGATTTTCTACGTCGATTAGATGAGGTATATCCATGGGAACATACTCTGGATCTTCATGGAGAAGGAAACACAGCCGCCCATTTAAAGACGAGTACGGTCGGCCACTCTCAAACAATCATCGTCACTAATGGTGAACTTCTTCTGGGAACCTGGCAAGGTATTTACCTTTGTGAATTTGATGGACCGCGTTCAAGAAGAAAAGTTTCGGTTAAAACGATTCAAAGTCAATAATCATACTAAAGCGAATCGGCTTGAAAAATAGCGATAAGCATAGGACTCTAACCTCCAAGCATGATGACGACATTAATGATAAATCCTATAGAACGAAAAGACTCGAGGACGTTTCCTCGAGTCTTTCTATTCTATAAAACGGTCTTTCATGTTTTGCGAAGGCAGCATACAGGATTCTTGTTTTCCGAACCATTTGTATCTATTTGCGGCAATCCACCTGTATACCCTGTCCCTTAGGGGCTTGGGAATGATCTTAAACACGCCGAAAAGCTTCCATGGCCATGTTAAATGAGAGCACACCTTTAAAGCGGCAGTTGATTCAACATACGATTTATGATCGTCGATTAAAACGAAGCTATCTGTCGTTTGAGGAATCTTATGCTTCTTTAATAATTCTTGACCAATTTCACTTTGTAAGGAAGCAAATTGAAAGAGTCCCTTTGGATCACGATTTATAATAAACTGTACGCTACTATTACAGAAATTACATATACCATCAAACAAAATAATCGCCATTAGATCACACCATTCACATCTAATTATAGTAGAATTCTTTACATCACTCTGAGGAGGTAAACGCTCCCGTTCTCACTCACATCTTTATTCATGCTCCGATAAATGACCTACTTCATTATAAGAATGGACATTCCATCGTTTATTTGTGAAATGGAGATTGGTCAGGCAGCCGTTAAATAGTTTCACGTGGTTCACACCTACCTCCTCTTTATGAAACTCTCGCAATATTGCACTGATGACCGCACCGTGAGCAACCAGCAATACATTCTGGTCAGGAAACTGATCATGAATCTCTCTCAGTCCCTCCTGGATCCTATCGATCAACACTTCGTACGATTCCATATTCGGAAAGATAAAATCAGGATATTGCTTTTCTCTTTCTTCACGGGACATCCCCTCCCCATCTCCAAAATAACGTTCTTTGAAATGGTCCATCTCAACAATCGGCAATTCCAAGGCTTCATTAATAATGTCTGCCGTTTTCCTGGCTCTCACCAAAGAAGTAGTAATCAGAACATCCCAATGTGATTTCTCTAGAAATTCTCTGCATTCTTCTGCTTGAAGCTTTCCTGTTTCATTTAATGGAATATCCGTCTGACCTTGTAATTTCCCATTAAGATTCCAATCAGTTTGACCATGGCGTACTAAACATATATGAGTCATTTCATTTACTCCTTCTATTGAAAGCTATAATTCTAATAGAATTTATGATATACTATATTACCATTAATAGAGACTATTTCGAAAGTTTTAAATAAATAAGCAGTATAAGGAGTTGGCTGAGGAGAATGAGAGATGAATTAGTGTATCTAGGACAAGAAATTGTTTCACATAAATCCGATATTGCTCAGGGCGTAATTGAATATCAGGAAAAACGGTATTCTGAACAACTTAAGTTTTCTGGAGTGAAAATGGAGCAAGTCACGGAATGGAGAATTGAATTAATTCAAATGCTGGGAGAATCTTTACAAGAAGAGCAAAAAGATTCTCTCATTAAGATAAGCGAGTGGACACAGAAGGTAGGAAAAATAGCACTTGAAAAAGGCATTCCACTAAATGAATCGCTAAAAACACTATCAGCATTCCGGACTACTATTTGGGATATTTTCACTAAACAGATCAGCGATAATCAAATAACAGCCTCTCTTATGCTGCAAGTAAACAAAAAGATTAACCCATTACTGGATGAAATTGCTTATCTTTTAAATGAGTTATTTGTAAAGCAGCAAAAAGATCAGCTAGCTCTTATTCATACTGCTATGGATGAACTTTCGGCACCGATTGTGCCGATTGCAGATAAAATTGCGATTCTTCCTCTCATTGGGGAAATTGACACTCATAGAGCCACGTCTATTATGGAAACGGCTCTAAAGAAAAGCTCTGAACTAGAATTGGACTATTTATTTATTGACATATCCGGTGTGGCAATCATGGACACCATGGTTTCTCATAATATTTACCAAATCATCAACGCTTTAAAGATGATGGGAGTACAATCGGTATTGACAGGTATCCGACCTGAATTTGCCCATACTTTAGGGAACCTCGGCATTACCTTCGACGACTTAAAAACAAGCTCAAGCTTAAAACAAGCCCTTGAAGACATCGGATTCACTCAATATGAAGTGGTTCTTCCTCTTTAATATAAGACCAGAAGCCATTTGCAGCATGGTTTCTGGTTTTTTGTTACTTCTATCCATTCGTTACCCTCTTTATTCTATGGTGAAATAATAGTTGAATACTTTGAACCGCCATGTATATTGGAATGGACCAATACATTTCATATCCTTTATCGAAATGAAAAAAGCCAATCTTTAACGTGAACCATTCCATCAAAAGAGAAAAAGATGTCCAAACCAATAAATAAGCAAGATTCATGACCCCTCTTATCTTTAATTTTTTATAGATGTATATAAAAAAATAACTGTAAGGACCATACATGATATAACTAATAAAATCGATCGCCTGGTAAGCTGAACTATCATTCACATCGTAAAAATCCCAAGGTGGAATACTGATCGTATGGTCATAAAACATCCCTATTGCTATGCCATAAATAAAGTAACTTAGCCCTTCCAGGAATGGGAATATTTTTGGAGTAATCCATATTACTATAAGGAGAGCAAGTAGACTAATGATGATAAACCACTCGTTTAAATCAAATGATCTTTCATATATTCTGTCCACTATTTTTCCCCTCCTTCTTCTGCATATGATAAAGCCCCTTTCCTATCCCAATACAAATGAATAAATATATTATGTTAATGATGGTTGTATTTAATAGGCTCCATTGAGGATAATCAAGCGTTTTAAAGTGAATATGAAGGACATCCAAAATAGTGATAAAAAATAAAAGGCTTAAGAAGAATATGATTTTATGAGTTCTTGATCTGTAATTCAAGTAGCCATTTATCATGATAATTCCAATCAATGGGAAAATACATTCCCGGTTTATCAGTAAGCTAATGAATTGAGTGACATCCTCTGAAGCCCTAATCCATTCCAGCTTGTTAGTCATAATCGTAATATAATTCGTTGAAACAATCGATAACAACATGAACTGTATGGAATTTGCGGTGAATGAAAGCTTTTTTTGCATGAAGATCACAATATAAATCAGGATGATTAATATGGAAATAAAGAGAGGAAGCGACATTGATTTCTCCTTTATCTTTTCTCTATATCCTTTCCTTAACCGCGTCATTACATAACCATTTTTTCCCGATCAGAGAGTTTAGATGTTTGGATTAATTTGCACGGGGAAAATGTAAAAGAAGTATGAAGGAGGTATTTCGATGAGACATGAACCTATCAATCCACAATATGGTCAAGACGAAATAAAAGAAGTATTTGTTGACGGTTTACAGCGAGACTTATCGCCTGAAGAAGATATGCTAATTTCAGGCTGGACTCAAACATTTAACAAAAGCGAACGTGCTACCATCATTAATCTGCTAAAAGAATTACTAAACAAACACAAGAGACATGACTAAACCAAAAGCGGAGGCGGCTTGACCAGAGGCGACAAGCATAAGACGGGACTACCGGAAAGGCGTTCTTTGCCTTTTTGGTAGTCCTGGCTTATGACCTCGAGCCTCTAGCCGCCGGAGCTGGATGAAACCAAAAGCGGAGGCGGCTTGACCAGAGGCGACAAGCATAAGACGGGACTACCGGAAAGGCGTTCTTTGCCTTTTTGGTAGTCCTGGCTTATGACCTCGAGCCTCTAGCCGCCGGAGCTGGATGAAAAAAAAGCGGAGGCGGCTTGACCAGAGGCGACAAGCATAAGCATTCTATTATTAATGCGAGCATAATGAAAAGGCAAGCCCAAGGGCTTGCCTTTTCATTTTATAGTAAAGTGTTTCTTACATATCACTCGTCAAATCTAGAATTTTATCAATGTCAACGCGATAGATTGGGCGATTTATATCCTCTTGTCCAAGTTCTACGGTATCTTCTAGTACATCATCAATATTCATACTTTTAAATACCCCCCAAGTTGTGTTTTAGATCAGAATGTCAATAATTCTCATTACCATTCTTACCATAGAATACGAATGAATGATTTAATTTTTGGGGGTTCTCTTAAATATTTTTATATCAACATAAACTTTATTAAATTGTATATAATAATCAGAAAGTTGAATAAAATGATGCACTATGTTATGGTTAAAAAACTATTGATTCTACTTAAATAATAATAGATAGGTAGAATAGCTTTCTCCTTAAAGGAGGCATTCCAATGAAACGATTTTCTATGCTTCACGTACCTAAGGATTTCAGGCATAGAGGGCGTCCAGCTGTTACCGTTCACGTTCTACCTGTTCATAAAGAATTTTTCGCAATAGGTAAATCTTTAAAGGGTAACGGTAAAGCTGCCAACAACAATGAAAAACTAGCCGCATACTATGCGTATCTAGATACTTTAAAATAAACGCTTATCTCTATAGAATAAATCATTTAAAAAAGCTGATCAGATAGTGTCTGACCAGCTTTTTTTCCATCTTGAAATGTTCTAATATCCACCAAGCCTTTTTTAAATTAACTGTTATCTAAGTCATTGTTACTATTGATTTAAAGCGAGTGCTGTCCCACTGTTCAATTAGAATACTGCTTGATTGGAAGGGAATCCGCTCCCTTTCCGCGGATGAACGACCAAGCCTCCTCGCTTCTCTGCGGGCTATTTTCTCACCCGTTTTTCCGCAGGAGTCTTGCAAATCCCCTTCCAATCATTATGAAGAGGAGTTATCAGAGCTGAAATTATAATTGTCCTAAAATAATAATCCATCAGAAAACACCCTACACCTTTATTTAATTTTATTGAAACATGTTAAATGTTCTTCGGTCAATTTCTCTATGTTTAATTCATTGTTTTTAATTCGATGGATCAATTGATGAAACTCAGACTTTGCCAACCTATAATCCTTTTCACAGATTATTTTATTAAGATACGCCTCTTCTAATTCTTGTTGATCTTTTTCTATCAGTTTCCCTCCTGGAAGAATAATAAGATCCAAAAACAAATCATCCATCCAGGGTCCCCTAGTTGAATCATATCCATTTTCTTTCGTTATATCGATATACCACTGAATAACTGATTGATCTTCTTTTAACATAGTAGTAATAGAAAAATGCCGGTGATCAGGAAAGAATTGAAGCCATGAATAGCCATCATCTACAATACATATGGAGTCACCCTCATATTGTACATATAGAGGGTGAGCTACCCTGTCGAATTTTATAAGGGAGAGATATCCTTCCAGTTCACCAGTAGATGTGTACTTAACAGAAACCTCTCTTTCCACTATACGAGACCATCCCTCTCGTGTGCCATATTTCCTTTTTAACAACACTTCTCACCCTTGGCTATGCATTCATGTTGTTTGAAGTCATTAAGCATACGCAGATGACTTCTCACCATCGTTGAAGGTAATTCTTCTAGATTATAAAACTTTAGTTGAATGGATTCAGAGTGTTCTGCTTTCATTTCTCCATCGTAATCATTTGAAAAGTAGGCTGTGGTGACTACATAAAACTCATCTCCATTTTCAGCTTTAATGTATTGATCCGCACCTGAATATACGTTTAACAAATTCAACTTACCTAATGTCAGATTCGTCTCTTCCTTCACTTCTCTTCTCGCCGTCTCTTCCGTTGATTCTGCCAATTCCATCAATCCACCAGGCAGTCCCCATGAGCCATTCGGAAATCTCCTTTGCTGCAGAAGCACTTCCTTTCTGTCATTCAAAATAATGACCACCGATCCGACTAAAATAAGAGGGCGCGTACCAACCATTGCCCTTAATGCTTCTATGTAACCCATTGATCAATCTCCTCACTGAAATGAATCTGCTAACGTGAAACACAGACCGAATTAGTCCGTTATATACTGACAAGCCTCAAAACCATTTCCATCTAAATCCCAGAACTCAAAAAACGTAACCTCTCCATCTTCTTTTATCTCTCCAACCTTGACGTCCCTTTCCACAAGCTTTAACCTAGTCTCTTCCAACGCATCAGAAAAGAGAATCGGCTTGACGGATGAGGGACGTACCTCTCCCTCTTGAACCGTTAGAGTAGAGCCTCCTTGACCTATTTGGAACACAACATACTTTCCCGAATCAAAAACTTGCTCAAACCCCAACACCTCTACATACCATTGGGTAGACTTTTTTAAATCTTTTATACATATATGGACTGTATCCACTTTAGAAAACAATGAAATACCTCCTTCTTCAACTCTAGTTTTTTAATAGTGTTAAGTGCCCGACAATCTCTTTTGCTTCAAACTTTTCCATTGGCGGAAGTGCCACTACTGTTAAAGATCCCTCTTTAATTTCAGTTAACCCGCTATCGTGAATACTGAAATATCCATCACCCTCTAATTTCTCCAGCTCTCCGGCTTTTCCCTTTAGAACAATTTTTTTCATACCTGTTTGCACCCATTCTACAAAGTCTGCTTGTCGATTTTGAAAAGGTGAAACAGATGACATCATCGTAAGTGTACTAAGAGTAGCAGCATGGGCCACTTGCGCTGCCGTTTTTCCTTTAGACATATTCAGTTCCTTATTAACAATGAAATATTGAACGAGATCACGCTTATTCATTTGTCTAATCATCCCTTTTTATCATTTATTTACCTGTTATTTTACCATGCGAAGGAATGTACCTCAGTAATATTTACTTCCTTCTTAGTTTCACATAATCATTTTCAACAGAAACTATTTTAACCTTCTCTCCTATTTTAAAATCTAAATATTGATCACAATCCAGCTTATAGGTGTGCCCGTTATCAAATTTCATCGAGCATGACGGATCGCTGCTGTTTACATCTATAATCTCACCTGATTTAATTCCTTCCGCTCCTTTTCTATTATTCACCGGAAAATACTTTTCCTCAATCATTACCCAATCTTCGAGACTGATAACCACCAGCTTCAGAGTAAAGAGCCCCAACAGAAGAACAAGTAACATAATGAGTATTACAAATTTAGCCCTTAAGCCCATCATGAGTATCCCTTTCCTTCCATATAAAATCAACAGATGATTATATGTAAGGAATCTGACATACATTCGATCGTTTTGAAGAAAAGTGGATTATTTTTCCCTTCTTGCATTTATTTAAAAATGGTTATAGAATAAAACTAACGACCGTTAGTTAGTTAAAAAAGAAGGTGAATGAATTTGAAGAATGACAATAAACAACTCATCAAAGATGTGGCATTGGATTTATTTGGTCAAAAAGGGTATGAGGATACCTCGTTAACGGAAATTGCAACTGCGGTGGGCATTAAAAAACCATCTATCTACAACCATTTCCGAAGCAAAGAGGATTTATTTATGGAAGTAATTGAGGATTTAAGTGTGTCGGAAGTAACGGCCTATAAGAGCGCAGAAGAAAAAATGGATCCTCAAGAACCGCTAACGAATATAAGAACACTCTTTGACTTATTTTGTCAACGATTAGTGACAACTAAAGAAGCACTATTATGGAAAAGAGTCACATTCTTTCCCCCAGAAGTTTTTAAAGATCTTATTCAAAAACAATTCATTTATTTTGAACAGGTGACAACAGCAATTTTGGTATCAATTTACCAGGAAGGCCAAAAACAAAAACTGTTCAGTGAAATCAAGGAAGATGAATTCATTGCCTCCTTTTTATGTTTAGTAGATGGTGTTTTTTTAGAGCATCATTATTATACTGAAGAAATTTTCAGACAACGAATTGAATCGGCTTGGAAGGTTTATGAATTAGGTATTTCAAGTCGTAAAGGAGTGTAGCATCATGGGTTGGATATACGTTATTATTGGTGGAATACTGGAGATTGGCTGGGCTACTGGGTTATCCCTTTCAGAGGGATTTACAAAACCTGTCCCAAGTATTGTCACTGCTGTTCTAATCTTAATCAGTTTTTATTTTTTCTCTAATTCCATGAAATTATTGCCGATTGGAACTGCATATGCGGTCTTCACCGGTATTGGGGCAGCAGGTACTGCTGTAGTTGGAATGGTGTTTCTAAATGATGGGATTAGCATCATGAAAGTTGCTTTTATCACACTACTCATTTTCGGAGTGATCGGTCTAAAAATGAGTGATAAAGAGGAGCAACATACAGGGAGGTCATACTGATGGCATGGATATTTCTCATATTTGCAGGATTTTCGGAGGTTGTCATGGTAACGTTTATGAAGCTCTCTGAAGGTTACAAGAAACTGGCCCCTTCCATCATAAGTTTTGCTGCAGGAGCTCTGAGCTTTTATTTATTGTCTCTTTCTCTACTTGACATTCCTGTGAGTACGGGATATGGAATTTGGACCGGGATTGGTTCTGCAGGAGCGGTTATCATCGGGATGATCTTTTTCAAGGAAACAAAGGATTTGAAGAGGTTGTTTTTTATAACATGCATTATTGGAAGTATTATTGGATTAAAGATTGTTTCATGACCGAACTAAAAGTGTCCAGCCTTTGAGGAAAAGAGCTCTCAAAGGCTGGACACTTTTTAATTAATGAAAGGTACTGGTTAATTAATAATCCCGTGTCCTACAATATCCACTTTTATAGTCGGGACAATGGTAATGGAGGGGTATGTTTCTTCCCAATTAATTTTTTCCCATGTCTTTGGATGAAAAGCAATCAACTCTCTTCCGATTCCAAATAAATCTGAGTTGGCAATTTGAATTTTTTCAATCATTTTTTGAGCATCTTTTGTTAAATGCTTTGATATTTCTTTATTCAGTCTTTTGAGTTCACTCTTATCAGTTAATTTGTCCTGAGGGTACTCTGCGATTGAAATATCCATTTTCATGTCGATTTCCACCTGAATATTTTCAGGTGTGTCAGATACAATTTTAAGCTTTGATTTAGATTTAGAAACATTGTACGTAATATAATTGTCAATGCTCATTTTTTTATCATTATCTATTTTTGAAACAAACCGAGTTGATTTTGCTTTTTGATTATTCATAAGCAGATATAGAGATGATTCTTTAAATGATAGAGTACCCGTAAGTGAATTCTTATGAAAAATACCTATTCCATCTAAAACAACTTCTCCATTTTTCATTTTAATGAGAGGAAGTGCGAAATCTTTTCCTTCATCAAACATAATGGTACAGACGGTTTGTAAATTCTGTTTAGGAACTCCTGTAGTGACTTCTGCGCTTGTTAGTAATTCAATAATAAATTCAGATATCAACACATTTTTCTCACTCAACTTAGTGAGGATCTCTCCCCCATTTCCTTCCACCACGGCCAATTTAGCAGAAATGGAGCTATTGGGATCACGATAGAATATATCTAAAAATTTATAGATATCTTTTTTAGCTAATTCTTCCCCCAATAAAAACACCCGGTTTTTTGAAGGTTCAAACACTCCGGAAATTTTCCTATCCATACTCATTCTTGTTTCACGAATCGTTTTCCCCTCACCTTGTACCACCACATTAGTAGGGGTTCGATCCTTAAAGTCACGAATGATGGCAGTCGCTCTTATGGTATCCTCATCAACCATATCAAAAGAAGAGGAGAAAACGAGCCTTCCGTTTTTCAGTAATCGTTGATCCCAACACCCTGTCAAACAAAGGTTAATGATAAGTAGGACGGATACTAAAATGCACTTTTTCCTCATGCGTTCTCTCCTCTTTCCTTTTTCTTGAAAACAAAAGAAATTCCTAATAAAAGAAATGGAATGACAAGTATGAAGAGATAGGAGGTATTAATCACCCATTTGTTGTACAACTCCATTTCTGCTTCTTTATTGGGAATTAAGGCAATGATAAAAGATAAACTGCCAAAGAAAATGGTTATGACAGAACGTTTGATGCGCTTGATTCGCATGAAAGAATGGGTTATTCCCTCCGTCGATAAGAAAAGATAACTGGTTAAAGAAGTAATAACACTTACTACCCAAAGTGAAACAAACACCAAATCAATTCTTTCGACAACTTGCAAATACAGGGATTTCACATAGTATAGAACCGGCTGAGGAACAATGACTAATTCCTCTGGACTGAACGTTATTAGGCTGACAATGGTAAGAAAGGTATAGATCAATGTCACAGAGAGATTGGCCATTGATGCTGAGAATAAGACGGACCGTTCCCCATTATGCTGAAAATAAGGAAAAAGAAACAAAAGCAATTCAAAACCAAGCATTGAAAAATAGGCTTCTTTTATCCCTTTGAGAATATTGATCCTACCTGATTGTCCGATTGGAAGCAAATACCTCCAATCAACAGGGTAAATGATCAATACAACGATGGATATCAAGATCAGAAAGAAAATCAGCACTGAAACAACAACATACACATTGCAAATGTCAGGTAGTAATTCCTTCCCTAAATAGATGGCTGTTCCCATTAATAGAAACATTATAATCCATTTGGGTGTCAGGGTAAGTACCCACGTTTTAATGATGGCAGTTGAATACATTAAAATAAGGCTGGTTACAAGCAATCCATAAAACACATAGGAAACATTAATGAATGTCCCTCCTGCTTTTCCTACCAGCTGTATTGAGTATTGGAAAAGTGACTTAGCGGGGAATCTTCTGCCCAAGACCCACAAAGTCGTTATTAGCAATTGAACAACAATACCGGCCAGTAATACTGAAATCCAAGCATCACCTTTAGAAATGGAGAATACGCTGAATGGAAGGCCAAGAACCCCTACACCAATTTGAGTTTGAATAATGAATAACATCAATTGTATGGACGAGAGATTAGTCTGATTCTTCATTTTTTTCCCATCCTCGGGGATCCGTCGTCTTCCACTTATACTGCGGCTTCAAATCCTTTGGTCTTTCTTTCATCAGCCAAATGGGTACACGGATAAAGGTGTCTTTAAGTGACTTGAAATCCAAAGGTGCAACAGGATATAAATAATATTGACCTAATGATTTGAGCGTCGACATATGTATTAACAGCAACATCAACCCGATTACGATTCCGAGAACTCCGAATAATGCAGCAAAAATCATTAGCGGAAATCCTAATATTCTAACGGAAGTACTCATTTCATTAGATGGAATAACAAAGGAAGATATAGCTGTAATCGCAACTACGATAACCATCGTATTTGAAACCAAATTTGCTTCAACAACTGCCGTCCCAATTACAAGTCCCCCTACTACCCCAATGGTTTGAGCGATGGGATTCGGTAATCGTATCGCAGCTTCACGAAGTAATTCCAAGGTCAATTGCATAATGGCTGCTTCAATCAATGGAGGAAATGGAACATATTCAAGGGAGCTTTTAATCGAAAAAATAATTTCGACTGGAATGATTTCATAATTATACGAAATGACGGCAATATAAAATGCGGGTAAACAAAGGGTTGCAATAAAACTGATTAATCGAATGAATCGTATAAATGAACCGATAAATGCCCGATTATTATAGTCCTCCGATGTTTGAAAGAAGGAAAAAAAATTCACAGGCAAGAGTAAAACGGTAGGGCTTCCTTCCATTACCAGTGCAATTCTGCCTTCCATTAGATTTCCGACTACACGATCCGGTCTTTCCGTATTTAAAAACTGAGGAAATGGAGAATATGAATGATCTTCTAAAAATTCCTCAAAGTATCCGGGGGACTGAATCGAATCTGTTTGAACAAAATTGATCCGGTTCTCAATCGTTTTCAACAATTCAGGATTTGTTAAATGAGATAAAAAAACTAAAGCGTACTTTGTTCTCGTTGTTTTTCCTATGCTTGAGTATTTCACAGTCAATTTCGGATTTGAAACTCTCTCTCTTATGAGATGCACATTTTCTGTGATATTTTCACTGAATCCTTGATGTGATCCCCTAATCACCTTTTCATTTACTGGTTCATATCGATTATTAAGAATCTTAGGCATACTGATAAAGGTCAGGATTTCACTGTCTTCCGCAAGTAAAAGACAGTGTCCATCCACCATTGCACTGAGTGCCTCATCTAAATACAATGTTTCTTTAATACTATTAGTACTTACGACATCACATATATCGCCGGAACCTTTTTCTAATATAGGCTTGATAATATACGTCTGTAAGCTCCTATTATCAATGACAGAATCAATAAACATAATGGTCAATATTTTACTATTGAAGGTTAATTCTCTTATTTTCAGATCATCTGTATTAAATAGACCGTTTCGAAAATAAGTGATTTTCTCTTCTAAAGTGAGAAATTCAGGCACTACTTCTTCTTTTTCTGAAAGCAGCTGTTTTGGTATTCTTCTTTTCCTTTTATTAAACGAACTCATATTAGCACCTTCAGTAAGAATCTTTTTTTCTATGCTTCCCAAAGAAGGTGCCATTATGCATGCCCATGGCTCGTATTAACGTTTCTTCCCGTCTATTTGCATACCCCATACCTCTTCTAATATGGATATGAATGTTTCATTTATACCTCCCCATTGATAGGAGTGATCGCTATGTAAATTCTCCAGAGCTCGGTCCATTTTTAGTAAATCTTCTTTTAGATACTCTTCCATATGCTTTAGGTGATGGGCCTCTTTCCCTTTAACTCTTGAGGTCACCATGGAAATAATCGTATTCTTTATATCTTCATACATATTAAGGTGGTCAATCATTTGGTTGATCCCATTTGGTGGAAACGTTTGATACTTCATAATCCACTTACAAGCAAGCCACGGCCTGATGATGGTCATCCATTTCTTCGTACCGTTTGGATCATCCTTCAAACATTTCTCCATATTGCGTTTTGTCATGTGATAGTAATGAATTAAACAGCGGTCTGGAGAAAAAGTCTGATCTCGCAGCTTCCTGATTTTTTCTATGGTCGGGTGCTCAATATACACATTTTCATCTGTTAACCACTCCAATAGAGATGGGTTTGATTTACGAAGAAGTTTGAGAGCTTTACTCAGGTCCCATCCCCCGAATTCAATGGCATGGTGTGTAGATTTTACAATTACGTCCTTTGTCTGTTGAAGATTTAGATACGCGGTTGTCTCTCGTATATATATAAACCGGACATCATAATCGCTGTCATCTATATGATACCCCCATGCTCGACTTCCAGCTTCGACAGCATACAATATCTTAATCTCCTCTTCTCTTTCTATACACCTAAGATCGTCTAATATGATCCTTCTCAAAAATAATTCTCCTTCCCTTTATATATTAGTAGGGTTTTCCTTTCTGTTTTTGATATACTTATTCACACAAACAAGTCGATAGGTAGAGGTGAATAGCTTGACCAAGAAAAAGATGTATTCGTGGAGCTTACAAATTCTTATTATTCTTACCATTATTTATGTTTCAACTAAGATTTCATTTTTATTTGAACCGATTGTCGTATTTGCTTCAACATTATTTTTCCCCATTATCATTTCAGGATTTCTGTATTTTTTATTAAATCCATTAGTCAATCTCCTGGAGAAAGCAAGACTGCCGAGAACCATCGCCATTATCGTGCTTTACGCTGCTATCGTTGGTGTGATGGTGTTAATTATAGGAAATATCGCTCCTATTCTCTCAAAGCAAATAACAGGGCTGTTCAATGAACTTCCTGAGTATGCAAGACAAACGAGGAATTTTATCGAATACTTATCTGAAACTCAACAATTCAAATGGATGATGAGTCAAGATTACGTATCACTTAAAGATGTGGAAAATCAGTTAGTGGATTTCGCCAATACATTACCGGATAATATCACCACTGCACTTAAAGGATTAGTCAGTGTTCTGACCAGTATTACGATACTGATTGTAACCGTACCTTTTCTACTATTCTTTATGTTTAAAGACGGCCATAAATTTCCTAAGGCCATTTCAAAATTCCTTCCTCCTGCCTACCGGGAAGAAGGAATCAACACGTTAAAGGATACGAGTGATACACTTGCTGCCTACATACAAGGACAATTAACGGTTGCTTCATTTGTAGGGACCCTTACTTTTATCGGGTATTTGATCATTGGTCTGCCATATGCTTTGGTTATGGCATTAATAGGTGCAGTCACCAATATCATTCCTTTTATCGGACCGTTTATCGGTGCTGCGCCGGCTATTATAGTAGCCTTGTTCGATTCCCCGACTAAGGCCATATTGGTCGTGGTGGTTGTAACAATCGCTCAGCAAATAGAAGGGAACCTCCTTTCACCCCTTATTTTAGGAAAGCGTCTGGATACTCATCCAGCGACGATTATCATTCTATTGCTGGTGGCAGGAAACTTAGCGGGTATTCTTGGAATGATCTTAGCCGTTCCTTTTTACGCTGTAACAAAAACCATAGTATTAAATTTAGTGAAGTTCATTAAACTGAGAAGATCTGCGATTCAAGAATGAAAATAAAGAGACAACCGGGCTTGCCCGGTTGTTTATTTTTGAAGTGATTTAAACGTGGTTGTTGAATCGGAAGAATCTGAAAGTGCAGTTATGTCATTTTCCATGTTTCCCTACTCCAACGATCACATCTGTTTATACATAATCACATGAGGCCCGATTGGTTCTATTTCAAATACTTCCCCCAATTGAGTTAAGCCCAATTTCTCATAATATGGACCAGCTGAAATTCTGGCATTGCACCACCACATTTCACACCCTTTTCCTTTTAGAACATCTTCACTGTATGCAATGAGCTCCTTTCCAACGCCTTTCCCTCTATAATCTGGAAGGGTGGCCATTCCTCTTAAACGGTAAGGCAGATTTCCGTTCAAATCCTTTAGTGCTTCCTGATAATAGGAAGCAATACTGATCAGTACGTCTTCATCGAAAGCACCTATGTGAAAGGAACTTTGGGCTAAATCCCCTTCATACTGACACTCCTCTATCGATTGAGTTGGCCTTAAGATCTGTTGTCTGATCCTATATGTATCAGTAGCTGAAATAAAACGAATGTGAATCATCATTTTTCCCCTCCATTTTAAACCCGGTTTTTTTTATAATCTTTTCAGATATTCTGTCGATAAAACCGTTTCATACATATCACCCTCTCTCTTTTCAACCCAATAGGCGGAAGCTTGGACTCTTGAACTCACTACTTTGTAAAGACTTTCATCCTTAAAATGCAAAGCGGCACCATCATCCACTCCATAGCCGGCTTGTAGTTTCCCCTTATCAATAAACGAATGATAAAGGGGACGCCGTTTTTCTTCACCATCATAATGCGGGGAATGACTTCCCTTTACGAAACCCAATCCTTTAATCGTTTCTAAGTCTTCTCCATAGGAATCAGTAATTCCTTCTTCAAACCAACAAATCGAGCCTGCGCTCAAACCTGCAAGAACCGTCCCTGATTCCCAAGCTTTCTTGAGGATCGAATCAATCTTCCACTCTCTCCATAGAGCAAGCATACTCTTTGTATTGCCTCCACCCACATAGATAATGTCCTTATCAAGAAAGAATCTCTCTAAATCTTTGGTTGGCAATTTGAATAGTGATAAATGGGAAGGCTCACACGGAAGCGAGTGAAAAGCATTGTAAAATCGCTCTATATACCCTTCAGCATCTCCACTGGCCGTAGGCAAAAAACAAACCTTTGGATTTGATTCCCCAGCCTGATTTAAAATATATTGATCTAAAAGCAGGTTCTCAGGCTCCATCGAAAATCCTCCTCCACCCATTGCGATAATCTGTTTCATTGAATTCACACTCTCCCTCTATTCAAAATTTTTCGATAAGTAACTTAATCCTATCAAAATCATTGAACTTAGCGTACATTTTTTTAAATCAAGAAAAAAATCCTATCGAAAGACCCTCTATACGAAATAGAGGGTCTTCGCTTACTTCTTATCCTGTTAATAAAATCACTTACCAACACCTGACGTTTTTTTCTTTTTCATTTTCATTTCTTTTTGGAATGAAAGAATTAATCCATATGTCATGACAAATAAGATAATGCCTAATGGTAAGGCTGTGATGATGGTGGCGGCTTGCAATCCGCTGATGCCGCCAGTCCCCATCAAGATTGCCGCAATGGCAGCTAGTACGATCCCCCAGCTGAACTTCACAAAAAATGGAGGGTTCAAACTTCCATTAGACGTTTGCATCCCCAGTACAAATGTTGCGGAGTCGGCGGACGTCACAAAGAAAGTAATGATCAAGATTAGGGAAATAATCGATAGCACACCACTTAGAGGCATTTGATCATACACATAGAATAGTGCCGTCTCCAAACTTTGACCCGCTACATCTACACCTTGAACAAAGTCGTAATATAAACCTGTTCCACCGAATACACCAAACCATAGAGAACATACGATTGTAGGCACAATGATGACGGCGATTATGAACTCCCGCACAGTCCTTCCTTTTGACACCCTCGCAATGAAAGTTCCCACGAACGGTGTCCATGAGATCCACCATGCCCAATAAAAAATCGTCCAATCCTTCACCCATTGATTATTCTCCACATTAAAGGGTGAAAAGCGTAACCCCATACTAGGCAGATTTTGAACGTAGCTCCCAAAAGTGGTCAAAAACAATTCCAGGACAAATTGCGTAGGACCTGCGATGAGAAAGACAATGAATAACAAGACCGCCAATACCATATTGGCATTGCTCAAATATTTAATTCCTTTTGATAAACCAGAAGCAGCAGAAGTAATAAATAGCACCGTTGCTACTCCCATGATGATCAACTGGACTTTAAAGTCAATCGGGGTTCCCATTAGGTAATTGAGTCCACTGTTAATTTGTTGTGCACCAATCCCAAGTGAAATCGCCACACCGAAAATCGTGGCAAACACAGCGACAATATCAACAAAATACCCTATGGGACCTTTCACTCTATCTCCAATGACAGGATATAACGTGGCACTCATAAGTCCTGGCATGTCCTTCCTGAATTTATAATAGGCAAGGGCCAATGCTACGACCGCATAAATGGCCCAGGCATGGAATCCCCAATGAAGATATGTATAGCGTAATCCGATTTTAGCGGATTCAATGGTCCCACCTTCCCCATATGGTGGCGTGGAATAATGAGAAACTGGTTCCGAGACCCCATAAAAAAGCAATCCGATTCCCATTCCTGCACTAAAGAGCATAGCAAACCATGTCAATGTGGAATATTCTGGCCTGTCAGTGTCCCTCCCTAATCGAATCTTTCCATATTTACTAAATGCAAAGAAGATCGCGATGAGGAAAAAGAATGAAGCTGAAAATTGATAAAACCAGCCAAATTTGTCTAGAAGAACTCCTTGAGTATTGGTCATGATATCAATCAATGCCTGAGGAAAAATAACCCCCCAAGCCACAAAAATGATGCCGATTGTAATCGCAATCCAAAACATTGGTGTGAAATTTTTCAAATGACTTCCCCCTTAATTCGTAGATGTAGCTCTAGCATGTAGAAATAGGTATGTAAAGAAAATAAATGCACAAACTTATTATTACCCCCCATTTCCAAGAGCTAAACTAGTAAGTAACTGGAAAGTGAGGGACGGACCTTTTCAAGGTCCGTCCCTCACTCTAAATCTGCATATGTAAAATTCCCACTTTTATATTGATTTTTCATGTATCTTTATTTCATTTCGGGGCACATTATAGTAGACGGAGGTGATAAACATGACTAACAACAACAATAAAAAACCACAACAACAAAAAAATGAAGCAGAATTTGCTCAAGAGCAAAACGCTGCTGAAAGAGCTAGAAAAGCTGCTAAACAACAAAACCAAAACCAACAAAATAAATAATATCATAGTGACACAATTAAATACTTACCAAGAGACTAGTCAAGACTGACTAGTCTCTTTCTATTAGGTCCGCGCCTTAATTCTATGAATCACTTCATCTTGAGCATAGAAAAACCTCCCCGGATTGTTCCGGAAAGGTTAGTGTGATTAGCTTATTCTTGCTGGCATTAAGTGTGCACATATACAGAAGTAAGGTGTAAAATATTCGTTATATGAAGGGAGGGATTGACAGGATGCCTTCTGCCAGGTTAAGCCTGATTTTTCTTTTTAAACGGTTTGTACGCAACAAAAACCGCAAGTATTGCGGCTGCAACATTTAGTAAGGTTCCAATAACGGGAGACCCAATATATCCATTGCCATGATACAAATTTGTTAGTATCAGACCAGCAAGAAGACTTAAAATGATGTTACTTCCTATAAAAACTCCAATAAAAACAAAAAATTTCTTAGCGTTTTTCCACACAATTCAGCACTCCAGTATATTAAATATCGTTTAACTGTACATTACCAGAGTTATTTGGGAAAGACCAGCATAGGGGACTACTGATAAGAGTCGAGTATCCACTGAATGTATGCAGGCGCAAAAAAACAGAGTACGTCAGCTGACGTACTCTGTTTGGAGTTTTTTCAATTGAATTACTTTTGAACGTTAGCTGCTTGTGGTCCACGAGCACCTTCAACGATTTCAAATGTAACGTCTTGACCTTCTTCTAATGATTTGTATCCTTCACCTTGGATAGCAGAGAAGTGAACGAAAACATCGTCTTGACCTTCAACTTCGATGAAACCGAAACCTTTTTCAGCGTTAAACCATTTAACTTTACCTTGTAACATAAAACAAGTACCTCCTAGTGCAGTTGCACATAAAAATATTTATATTCCTGCTCTGATTAAGATTCAAGACGAATGTTCTTCAATCATGCATATTAACCGAACAAAAATAACTATCTTTACTATAACAGAATCTCATGCAAAACTCAAGAATTTGAATGGGTCTTTTTGTAAAATGCGAACAAGGATTTAGTCCACCTTTGAAATATTGTGTTCTTTTGCATAGAGTTTTTTGATCATACGTATTTGTCCCCTATGATTGATTTCATCTTCAAATACATGAAACCATTTAAAGAAGTTATTTCCTTTTTCACCATACCACCAGTCCGTTTCTTCATATAGCCAATCCTCATCCAGTTGTTTGAACTGATCCACCGTTTTGTTCCTGGTCATCTGCAAGTTCTCAAGGTAAAAGTCGACTCTATTTCCATTAATCAATTCGGCTGAATTACTGCCTAAGCTTAAGGCAGGTTCCAATGTCATTGCGTATTCCTCGATTTCATCATCACTTAAATTTTCGAAAGTAAGCACCTGATATATTTTTTCAACTGCATCAAAATGGGCAAGAAGCATCCCGATTGAATTTGCTTCATCGTGACATCGGTAGTCAAGCATTTCCACCGGTAAGTCCTCCACTTCTCTTATAGAAGTGAAACGTGCATAATCCATCATTGAAAGGAGTAAAGAAAAGTCTTTCTTCATTCCATTTTTTTCTTTAATTAAATACATTGAGTTGATTTCCATTGTTTCTCCCCCTCTTATTCTTCTATTACTATATATTGGATAAATAATGGGAATCTCCTTGTTTATTTTGTCGATTATTCATTTATTTAGGACAGCGCTGGGGATCCTTCAATAAATCACGTATCTCTTTAAGCAGCTCTTCCTTCTGATCGACCTTCACTTCCGCTTTGACCTCTTCTTTGCGTTCCATTTTCTTATATAGCCGTATAATAAAGAATATGACGAGGGCTATGAGGAAGAAATCCACTACGTTTTGCAGGAACACGCCATATGTAATGACTGCATCTCCTACTGTAACTTTTAAGTTCGTAAAGCTGATGCCGCCAAGTAATATACCAAGAAGGGGCATGATGATGTCATCCACCAGGGATTTGACTATTTTACCAAAAGCAGCACCTATAATGACCGCCACTGCAAGATCTATAACATTTCCTTTTACGGCAAACTTTTTAAACTCCTGCCACATTCGCATTCTCCTTTTGTTTATATATAAATGTACAGGAACTTTTCCTGTCAGGAGTTAGTTTGCCACAATTATACAAATTTATATGATGTAATAGATTTCTTTCTGCTAAACTAGTCTTTCACTATTGGCCCTCCTACCATGTAATGAAGAGATCCCACGATGTCGCGGATTCATACCTGTCATCTTTCCGCTTATGTTACGATGGAAAGAAACAATAGGAGGAAAACTTATCATGTTTACGAAGATACCAAAAGAACAGAAAGACGCAATGATTGAACGGATTCAGACGTTTTATTATGAGCAGACCGGGGATGAAATCGGGGATTTAGGTGCTGAAAATTGGTTTGATTTCTTTATGAAAGAGATTGGACCCTACCTCTATAATCAAGGAGTAATGGATTCTAAAGATGTATTGATGGATAAGATGCTTCTTTTCGAAGATGATTTGTATGCTTTAAAAAGACCGATCAATACTAGATAATCAATATATAAAAAGGAGCAGGACATTACAATCCTACTCCTTTTTTACCTTATGAAGAACGCGTTCATCAATTCGACCGTTATCATTAACTACCTCAATCGTTACGGCTTCTCTGTCTTTATCCTTTATTTCACTTATCAGCTTATCGATCTCTTCCGGTTTTTTTATGTCTACTGTTTTCTTAACCTCAAACTCTTTTGGTGATTCTCCCTGTTTACGGCTCTTTAACTCCTCATCTGTATAAATCAGATCGGTTCCCAGGGCGTTTTTTATCGTGGTTCCCTGTAGGAAGAAACGGGTTTGAAATGGAGTATTCGGTTCAAGTGCTTTGTCTGTTAGTACTCCTGTTAATGTAATCGTATTGGCCTTTTCATCTATTGTCACTCCACCATTCACGACCATTTCAGCAGCATTCCGGTTACATGCACTCAATAGAACGGCCATAAGTATTCCGGCTATGATTACTACTTTTGATCCTTTCACTAAAGTGTCCTCCTTATATGTATGTACACAATTATTTTACCAAATGTTAAATGAAAAGTGCCAGAAACAATTGTTTCCGGCACTTTTCGTCCTAATTTTTCATGAAAGAGAAATGGAATATAATAATAGGGGACTTTATGTAAAATGTATAATTGAAATAGAAGTCTCAGGGGACGTATTGAGGTTAGATATATATTCTCCAAGAAACTTGAAGGCCGGTAGTGAAAGGACATAGCTATCCATTTTTTAATAATAAAACGAAAAATCACTTGGTGGCTGGATCAAAGTCGCCAAGTCCACTCTTATTTATACTACACAGAGTGTACTGATTATTGATATAGCTTTGTTGTATCTTCATTATTTCTGTTTGATCTTACCACCAATCGAATACCTCCAATAATACAACCGGACAATTGTTAAGATATTGATAGATCAATCATTACTAATAGAGGAGCAAAGGAATCTTAGATGAACGGGATAGAATTCAGTTATATACATCGGCTTGATGACTTCACGAGCATAAGGGAATTTGAATTTTCAATAAATAGCATAAAAAGAATTCCTATTCATTACTTTTTGAGATGCTTATTACAGACAGCTTTAAGGATAAACAATTTTTCCTGTACACTTAACATTCTCCAGCACTTAGCACGAATAATCATAGTTATTTCCCCTCTCCTTCTTTTCATCATCTTTTGCTTACTTGTCTTTACCTCCATTTAAACCATTACAAACACTTCAATTTGCTACATATTTACAAACAAAAATACTTTCTCCGACATGTTGCCCTATCGAAAAAAGTATTAATTGAAAACGAATGTCAATCCGTATGGGTAATTGTAGAATTTCTTTTTAGAAAAATGCTGTTCTCGTAAACTTTGTTGCTTTTGAAAAAGCGAGTAGTGGTTGATTTTTTTTCTACTTCTACTTTTAGATAGTTTTAGATTACAGCTTATTGATCAGACTATTCACGAAAGAAGTTTCACAAAATGATGAAGAACTCTGGCTGTCAGCCCCCATATGACCTTGTCTTCATAGTAGTAAAAATGTTCTTTCATATTTCTTGCTTGCCAGTTGTAATTTTCTCCACCCGGGATTCGTTTGAAAGGAAAGCTCTCTTCCGGCTCCATCTTGAACTTGATATTATACAAGTCCGGTTCCTTTTCCTGAAGATAGGTTAATGGTGTAGTAAAGATTTCTTCCACCTCAGCTTGATTCGGTTTTAATTCTTTCAAGGATACATTTATCTTACCTACAAATGGATAAATGATCGTCCCAAAAGGAGACACGATATAATCGAGTGGATACACATCCGTAATGGTATCCGTATGAATCCCCAGTTCTTCTGATGTCTCACGAATAGCTGCCGATTTCTCATCTGAATCACTTCGATCGATCCGCCCCCCGGGAAAACAAATTTCCCCTGGTTGTCTTCTCATATTTAAGGAACGAACTTCAAATAAAACATGCGTTTGGCCGTTAACCTCAATCAAAGGAAGTAGAATAGCATATTCAGAAAATGTTTCACTTCCAAGTACTTTCGGTGTTCTTTCTTTGAATAGCTGCAGTATCTCATTCACATCCATACTATCCCCCCTTGTTTAGATAATCTATTCTATGATTTTCTTTATTATAGTATGAACAAGTAGCAAGACCAAACTATACGTTTCCCCACTTGGCTATCTATCCATAACACTAACTCTTAGAAGCTGTTTTTCCAATTGGAGATCATCTGTCCCGATCTTAATTCATTGCCTCAAATCCAAAAAAATAAACATCCTGCTGAACTTATCGGCAGGATGCTTTGTTTCTTATTGTTTCTCCGAATTATTTCCTTTCCATCCCTGAATTCCATCGTCTTCGATGATCCCCAACGTTACGTCCGCAATATCCGGATCACTCATCAATTTTTCTTGAACAGAGAATTTAATATCATCTGCTTCCGAAAGGGGTAATCCTCTTTTCAGTTCAAGATACGATTCAACATGATAGTATCGACCTTCCTGAGTGATCCTTAGTTTGTAGATATCGATTACTGCTTCGTGCTCAAAGATCGCACTTGCGATTCGGTCCTCGACTTCCTTTGGAGCAGCCACTCCTATCAGACCGACCATGTTGTCATAACCGACTCTGAAGGCGACTCCAACCATGAGGAAACCAATCACAATGGTGACGATCCCATCCAGTAGCTGATAGGCAGAGAAATAGGACACCAATACGGCAATCAGAGCTAAGATAGCCCCTGAAACAGCGACCAAATCCTCATAAAAAACGAGCCTTGTCGGTGGTGAAGCACGCTTTACGTTTTTAAACGCTCCTGAGAAAATTCCCAACCCCGTGCTTTCAGCTCTTGCTTCCTGTCCGATTTCCCTCATTACTTTATAGAGAATGGCACCATCGATAAGGATATTCAATAGTAATACCGACACATTCAGCCAAATGCCCTTTACCAGAGCGGGATGTTTTAGTAAATGAATCCCTTCTCTTATGGTTTCATAGGCCATGATGGAAACAACGATAACCGCAACCATGCAGAAAAGATTGATGACTCTTCCAAATCCTGTCGGGAATTTCTCCGTTGGTTGTTTTTCTGAAAGAACACTTCCTATAAATACAAAGCCTTGGTTCACTGCATCAGCTAAGGAATGCATCGCCGAGGCAAACATTGCTCCACTTCCACTGATGAAGTAGGCTATCCCCTTTGCAATCGCCAGAATTCCGTTCCCCACCATAGCGAAAAACGATGACTTGTTTCCTTTCTTCACTAATGAAAAAAATGATTGATCCCCCAACATTTCACACCACCTATACTTAATACTTAACAAGTAGTATCTCACCAGAAAGAACTTTCATAAGCCAATTGACGAACCTTTTCAGCTTTTCTATACTGTAACAATGAATGTATAGATGATTACATGTAAAACGAATCTATTTAGGTCAGGAGAACAAAACATGGATTTTACTATTCAAAACCTTTCCTTTTACTTAATACAGGTAGAGGGCAAAGGGGAAGAAGCCGATAAACGACATAAGCATTTTCAAACATTAACCGGAGCCGAATATGAGGAGAGCCCGTTAAAAAATTTTTTAGATGGGGAACTAACCAAGATTGTAAAACGGAAGGTAGATCGACATTCAAAGTCTGAATCTGCTCCAACCAAAATTGGACGCTTTGTAGTGGAACCGGGTCATGAACTGACTTCCAATCCAAATTATAATTTATTTCACCGCACCCGGTTTGCAGAAAACAAAGAGGACTTTCGAGAAGCCTGTGATCAAATCGTTCAAATGTACATAGAAGCAAGTGCTATCCGCGGTGGTGCTTTCCTCGTTGCCACAGCCAAGCTGACGAAATTCTTCGACGATCCTTTTGTGTTCATCATGAAATGTGATTTTGAACCAAAGGTTGCCACCATAACCGATGAAGCGACTCTGATTCACAATGTCGAAATGGCGATTACGACGAAAAACATGAAATCCATCCAATACCCCTATATGCCTGAGGAAGGCATGATGGACTCTGCCGAAATCAAAATCCATCAAGCATCACACGCCAGATACTTTGAAGATTTCTTAAAATGGGTGGAATATGAAAAGTCAATGCCGGAAATCGTGAAATCCCAAGTGTACGGGATGGTGAAGGAACATATTTCCGAAACGTATGCTGAAGAAAGCGACGAACGGGTTGAATTTGAAGAAGCGGTGGAAGAATGGGCAATCAGTCCAAAGCGTGAGCTTCAGGAAAGGTTCACAACTGAACAAGTGGTAGAAGCCACCTCCCAAATCGTCGAGCAGTCACCAGAAGTCGAACTGAAGGTGAAACTTGATCATGTCTCTGTTAAAGCTCTTCTTTCCGACTTTGGTGATAGCATTCATCTGGCGAAAGTGAACGGTCGATATGTACTGATGATCGAAAGCGAGTCCGTCATGTTTGAAAAAGGCTTCTCACCTCTTGAATTTTTAAAGCCGGATGAGTTGCATGAAGTGATTCAGCGAATACAAGAAAAAGAATAAGAAGGGGCCATATTTTAAAATACATGGCTCTTTTTTAAAAACCCTCTTGTCTAAATGAAGGAATTTTCATAAAATTTAGTAAGTGAATTCTTTACATTATGAATAATTGGGGATGAAACATGCTTACTTCAAAACAGCTTCAAGACATTAAAAGCCTGCAGATCGTCTGCGAAAAGCACGAAGAGATAAAATTAAAACTGAACTGGGATATGCTTAAAAACCGAACAAACAGCCTGGATGATTTTCTTCTTTACAAAGAGGAGCAACTGATTGGGTTTTTAGGGTTGTACGGCTTTGGAGAAACTTATGAATTATGTGGGATGATTCACCCGGATTACCGTAAACAACAACTATTTAGAGAACTATTCCAGGAAGCCATCCAATCACTAAGGTCACGGTCTGTTCAAAAACTCTTACTGAATTCTCCCGGTTCTTCGGCATCTGGGAAGGAATTTATTGAAAAAATAAAAGCCTCTTATGATTTTACAGAATATGAAATGAAGTGGAATAATAAAACCTTGTCCCTAAACAACACTGATCTTCAATTACGGAATGCTTCTGAAAAGGATTTAGAAACAATCATTGACCTTGATGAAAAATGCTTTCATGTTGTAAGGTCTGATGCTGAATCCTATACCAAGAGATTGCTTGAAGAATCAGGGGAAGGCAATTTAATGATTGTCTATAATGGAGCAACCGTAGGGAAGATTAGAATCCAACGAGTGGACAATCGAAGCTTTATTTATGGATTTGCTATCCATCCCTCCCATCAGGGAAAAGGCATCGGTAGAAATGCCCTGTCTCAAGTCGTGATGAAGGAATCCCAGTGGACCAGCGATATTTACCTGGATGTAGCTGCTACAAACAGGAATGCACTTAAGCTTTATGAATCAAGTGGTTTTCAAACCTTCTATAATCAGGATTACTACCAGTTTTCTTTATAAGATATAAGCCATATTAACGAGTAAAGCACAGAGGTTCAGACCCCTGTGCTTTTTTAGCGGTAAAATTTATGTTCTATTTTCCACGTATCTTCAATGGTCAAAACACCATGGGAGAAGTAAGGAAGTTTTCGTTTATCCGTGGGAGAACCAGGATTAAACAACAGTCTCCCTTTCATATAGCGGGAGTATGGGATATGTGAATGACCAAAGACGATCAAGTCTACCTCATCAGATTCGAACGCTTCAAGAGCTCTTTTCTCCGTAGTTTTCCCCTTCCCGTCTCCGTGCACCACGCCGATTTTCAGTCCTTGTTTCTGGATGATTCTTTTTTGGGGAAGAAGAGCCCGAAGATCTGCATTGTCGACATTTCCGACAACGGCAATCAGTTCTCCGTACTCCATAAACTCTTTATAAACATCGAATGTTTGAAAGTCTCCGGCATGGATGATTAAATCATTTTTCCTGAGATCTTCCTTCAGAATTTCCGGAAGCCCTCTCCTTTTTTTAGGCATGTGGGTATCGGACACAACTATAATCTTCATCTCATACTCCTTTTGGCTTCACTGTGCTTTTTCTTTCAATTGTTTCCGTTCTATCTCAATTTGATCAAGGTCAATTCGGTTAAACAATGGTGTTGTCGCTTCAATGCCGATTTCTATCGGCAAACCTACCGGCGCCCATACGGATTGCCCGCTCAACCCCAGTTGACCAGTTAATTTTGAAGAAGTGAAGGGGAGGAACGGTTGAATGAGATTCCTTAAATTACATAATAGGTACAGGAATTCCTCTAATATCTTTCTTCCTTTTTCCCTATCCTCTTTTAATACATTCCACGGTTTCAATTCATCAAAACGCTTATTCGACCATCGAATGAATTCGAATGCTATTTCAATTCCCTGTCGAGTGTTACCGTCCTCAATCGATTGGCCAACAGAATAAAATGTTTCTTCTATTTTATCCTTAACAACATTAGGTACACTAGAAAGCGAAACGTTATGACCAAATTCTTTCCCATAAAATTTTAACGTGCGTTGAACCAGATTCCCCAGAGCTCCCAGCAGTTCACTGTTATGACTATAAATGAATTCTCTCCAGGAGAAATCTGCATCTCTCTTTTCCGGTGCATTAATGGTGAGAAAATACCGAATGGAATCTGGATGATACTCGTTTAGGAGATCCTTCACCCAAACAGCCCAATTCCCACTCGTTGAAATTTTCTTTTTCTCAAGCGTCAAGTATTCATTTGAAACAATATAGTCAGGTAGATTCCTTTCGCCAATTCCTATAAGAATGGCCGGCCAGATAATACTATGAAAAGGGATATTATCTTTTCCATGAACATAATAGGACGTGGTTTCCTCCTGCCAAAAGTCCCTCCACTCACGCTGATGCTCCCTCGCCCACTTTTTTGAAGCACTCAAGTAGCCACTCACTGCTTCTATCCAAACATATATTTTCTTATCTTGAAAACCTTGAATCGGGACTTGCACACCATTCTCTAAATCCCTTGTCACCGGCCGGTCATGCAAGCCTTCCTTTAAATAGCGTTTTGTGAGCTGAAGGGCATTATCTCTCCACCCTGTGCCGTTATCCATCAGTAATTGTTGAAGAGGCTCCTGCAATTTAGAAAGGGAGAAATATAAATGCTTTGTCGTTTTCAGCACCGGTTCATGACCACAGAGCTTGCAGGTTTTATCCATTAAATCAGTAGGGTCTAAAACCGTCGAGCATTGATCACACTGATCACCTCTTGCCCTCGAACCACAAACGGGACAGACTCCTTCCACAAACCGATCAGGCAGAAATTGATGATCATGCTCACAATACGTTTGCTCCACTTCTTTTTCATAAAGCCAGCCCCGTTGATAAAGGGTGGTAAAGATGCTTCGAACTTCTTCATGATGATGTGAGTGATCAGTTCTTGTATACTCATCATAGCTAAAACCTAAGGCGTGGAAACACTCCAGGAATTCGTTGTGATATCGATTCGCGACCTCTTCAATACTTGTTCCTTCCTGTCTGGCCCTAATACCAATGGGGGTCCCATTACAGTCACTTCCTGACACGTAGAGAACATCCTCTCCTTTTAGTCGGTAATACCGTGCAATTATGTCCCCTGGCAATAGGGCTGCGATGTGACCTAAATGTAACGACCCATTCGCGTATGGCCAAGCGCCACCAATAAATATAGTCATGACCTTTTCCTCCTCCTGAACAATATAAAAAACCCCTCGTCCTTAGATATCGATCGACATCTAAGGACGAGGGGCTGAACTCGTGGTACCACCTTAGTTTATAGCTTGCTCACACAAGTCTATCTCAGCAAGTACGGAGCATAAAAAAGCTCTTATACCGTGACATGGATAACGGATGCCCACTCCCGTCCTACCCTACACCAAAACGGTTCGAGTAGAATGCTCCGAGACCATTTTCCATAACGAGTTACCCTGCTTCTTTTCAGCTACCGAAGCTCTCTGATAAAGGACTCATCTATGGACTCTTCTCATCAACGCAAGTTAGATTTGTTTATATTATGCCACTTTTTTAAAAAATTGCAACATTTCTTTAAAGGTTTTATTTGTGTGTATTAGTGGAAAGGTGAATAGACGATACTATTTTATTAGGCCAGATTTCATCAAAAGAGGTGATGCCCTGTTGTTTTCATTACAAAAGCAATTCAAGCGTCCTAATGGATTACTCGGCTGGTTTGCCGGAAAAGTAATGGAATTCGATAATAGAAAAATAAATAATTGGTCCATTAAGCAATTGTCGATTAAAGATGGCGATCATATTTTGGAAGTAGGCTATGGGCCCGGATATTGTATTCATCGCATTTCAAGTCATTTCCCTAAATCGCTTGTGGATGGGGTTGATATTTCTGACACAATGAAGAATGCTGCACAGAATAAGAATGAAAAAGCCATTGAGAATGGAAGAGTTCGGTTATTTCTTCATGATATCAGTCAATTTGAATTGAACAATGTTGAGTACGATCGGATTTTTTCCGTCAATAACTATCCACTATGGAAGGACCAGGAAAAATCCCTTTCACATTTATATAATATGCTTAAAAAGGGCGGCACCCTTCTCATCACCGTTCAACCACGCGGGGATGAAGAAAGGGATAGCCGGGCGAAACACTATGGTGAAAGTATTTCTGAAGCTTTGCATGAAGCTGGCTTTAAAGATATCACTCTTTCTTATAAAAATGTTAAACCCGCTTTAACGGTATGTGTGAAGGGTGTGAAGTAGATTTGCATAAACAAGAACCTCCTGAAGAAAATCAATTCCTATAGGAGGTTTTTTCCTATACCGTTTACATATATTCAATCCTCTTTAACCCGTGCAAATCATTAATAAATTCCCGTTAATATCCCTAAAGTTAAAATATGAAAAGTCTGGAAACGTGATGATCCCTGATTCAAATGTGACTTTCTTTTCGTGAAAGTCTTCTCTTACTTTTTCAATTTGAGTCGTATGGAAATTGCAGATGGGAACATTAGAAACAGGTGGAGTGAATCCTTTTTCCTCTTCTAAAGTTAGGGATGTTTCCCCCATCTGAAAAGTATATACGGGAAGCTCCCCAATCTCCTTATACTGCACGGGATCGATTTCAAAACCTAGCACTTTTCCGTACCAATCCACAGACTCCTTTAGATTAAACACGGGAATAAACACTGTATTCAGCTTTCTTTGAATCATATGAACTCCTCCTTATGTAGCCGGCTTTTCCACCAGGTGAAAGTCAATTTGATTTCCGTGAACTTCAAGCCGGGCTCGGATTCCGTTTGGAAGGATAAACATAGGATCAGTATGACCGAAATCCAGGTCCGTAACGACTGGGATTTCATACCCCTCTGTTACACGGGATAAAATGCCGGCCAGTTGATTTTCTTTGAAGCTAACGTGATCATGAAAGCGTCCAATGACAAGACCTTTAATTTTAGAATATACCCCCATGTGTCTGAGTTGAGTTAAATATCGATCAATTGACGACGGGGTTTCCTCTGGATCATCTTCAATACATAAGATGGCACCATCGAGATCCGGAAAGTATTCTGTTCCTGCGAGAAGGAGCATGGTTCCCATATTGGCTGCAATGATTTTCCCTTCTGCTCTTCCTTCTTTGACTACACGAGGTCCCTTATTTTCAACTTGTTCTCTTAAACGATTGTCTTCTTCGTCCCACCATAAATGTTCCATTACATAGGATGGAGAGGCAGAGTAATCTACTCTTTCTCCTTGAACGAGTGATTGGAAAAAGTGTTCCTTTGTGTATGTTAGTACTCCTCCATATTCCCCAAACTGAGGCAGAACGGCAGGTCCAAGATATGTTGTGAGGCCGGTAATTTGATAAATTGCCATGTGGAGAGCGGTTATGTCACTGAAGCCGAGAAAAACTTTTGGATTATTTTGGATTAATGAGAAATCAAGATGATCCAGAAGTTGATGAGAACAGGTTCCTCCTATTGTGGTGATGATGGCTTTTACATTCTTATCCCCGAAGAGATTATGCAGGTCCTCCACTCTTTCCTCAACGGTACCAGCCATATACTCTTGTATTTTCAACGTGTTTGGCGCTACTTTCACGTTAAAGCCCAACCTCTTAAGCTCTTCAATCCCCCTTTTCAATCTTTTAGGGCAATGAGCAGCGACTGGAGAAGATGGGGAACAAATCCCAATCGTATCTCCTATTTTTAATCGATTTGGAATCGTCATCCGTCTGACCTCTCTATCAATTATGTCTTATATTGTCAGATTAATTGAAATAGTAGTACAATACAACCTTAATCTTCGTATTTCTGATCTGAAAATAAAACAGCCAGCCCACTTAGGACTGACTGTACCCATTTTACTCTTCCGTGTTGCTTTCTTCAGTGTTGCTTTCTTCTTCCATGTTTTCTTCCGTTTCAGTTCCTGTGTCTTCCTCTGTGTCACTGCTGCATCCGGCTGCAAATGTTACTACTGATAGAGCTGTCATTAACATTAATAACCACTTTTTCATACTTTTCATTTTAATAGCCTCCTGTTATGATGCTTTGTTCAACTACATCTCTATCATACTGATTTCACGAGGAAAAAGAAGGCTATTTACCTTTATTTAACACACATTTAGAATCTGTTAATCTAGGCGTTCATTTATTTACGAATAATTCAGTAATCTTTACAAATGTAATGCTTTAGCCTTTGAAGCACTGATTAATTCTTTTATTTCCTCAAACGATTCATGCTGGATCAAATCGATTATTTTGCTTCCAACGACTACTCCATCACAGTACTTACTCATGGTACGCACATGTTCAGGAGTGGATATTCCAAACCCCGCAAGTACTGGGACCGGACTGTTTTCTTTCAATTTATTTAGGTGATCTGAAATATCGTTGCCAAACCCTTCTCTCGTTCCTGTAATACCATTAATCGTAACAGCATAAAGGAAACCTTCAGTAACGGAAGCTAATTTCTGAATTCTCTCTAACGGACTCGTAAGCGTTGCTAATTGAATAAGGGCGATACCATTTTCTTGAGATGGTCCCCTAACCAATTCATGATGTTCAAGTGGCAGATCAGGAATGATCACACCGTCCACCCCTGCATCCTTACAATCCCGAAAGAAACGCTCCACTCCATATTTGTAGATGGGGTTAATATATGTCATAAAGACTAACGGAATGCCAATTTCCTTTCTGCTTTCCTTTAACACTTCAAAAACCTTTTGTAGTGTCGTCCCATTTTCCAGGGCCCGCTTCCCCGCCTCTTGGATGGTCGGTCCGTCGGCAACGGGATCCGAGAACGGGATCCCGACTTCAATGGCCGTCGCTCCTCTTTCTTCGAGCATTTTCAAAGTCGATATCAAGGACTCTATCCCCCCATCCCCTGCCATCACGTAAGGAATGAACAGTTTATTTCCTTTATCCAGTTCAGCTTTAAACGTGTTTTCAAGAAATGTTTTACCCATGTTGACTACCTCCCAGCAACTCTTTCACTTGTTCCACATCTTTATCTCCTCTACCTGACAAACAGATGACAACCGATTCTTCTGTTGACATATTTTCAGCTAACTTCACCGCATAGGCGACTGCATGTGAGCTTTCCAGTGCTGGTATAATCCCCTCTGTCTGGGATAATTGCTTAAATGCCGCTAATGCTTCCACGTCTGAGATCGACGAATATTCCACTCTATCAATATCTTTCAAGTAGCTATGTTCCGGACCGACACCAGGGTAATCAAGGCCTGCTGAAACCGAGTGGGCTTCTTGAATCTGCCCTTCATCATTTTGCAGCAGATACATCATACTGCCATGAAGAATCCCGACGGACCCCTTTGTTAATGTGGCTGCATGTTTGTCGGTTTCAATCCCGCTTCCAGCCGCTTCCACACCGTATAAGTCAACTTCTCTATCATCAATGAACGGGTGAAACATTCCGATGGCATTGCTGCCGCCTCCAACACAAGCGACGATGGCCTTTGGCAGGCATTTTTCTTTTTCGAAGAATTGTCGCTTTGTTTCTTTCCCGATCACACTTTGAAAATCCCGTACCATTTTAGGAAATGGGTGTGGTCCCAAAACGGAGCCAATAATGTAGTGTGTGTCCTCTACATTCGCTACCCAGTAGCGCAGAGCTTCATTGACTGCATCTTTTAATGTGGCACTTCCCTGGGTGACACTCACCACTTTCGCTCCCATTAACTCCATTCTGAATACGTTGAGCTTCTGTCTGCGAATGTCTTGCTCCCCCATAAAAATGACGCAATCCAGGTTTAATAGAGCGCATACCGTTGCCGTCGCCACACCGTGCTGCCCTGCCCCTGTTTCCGCCACGATTTTTCTTTTGCCCATCCGTTCTGCAAGCAGGGCCTGACCGATTGTATTATTGATTTTGTGAGCACCCGTATGATTGAGATCCTCACGTTTTAAATAGATTTTCGCTCCCCCTACCTGTTTGCTTAGATTTTCAGCAAAGTAGAGTGGGTTTTCTCTTCCTACATAATCCTTTAAGTAGTTTTGAAGTTTCACTTGGAATTCTTCATCCTTAGAGGCTTCATCATAAGCCTCTTCCAATTCTTGAACAGCCTTCATCAATGATTCCGGAACGAACCTTCCCCCGAATTGCCCGAATAACCCTTTTTGATCTGGTTGTGCGTATATCATCTCAATTCCTCCATTCATTGATTTAATCAATCGTTATACCGACTTCGCCTCTTGAATAAATGATTCTATCTTTCTTCTATCCTTCTTCCCATCCGTCTCCACACCACTTGAAACATCCACCATATAGGGACGGACCTTTGTGATCGCCTCCCGAACATTATCCAGATTCAATCCACCGGCAAGGAGCAAGTGTTGAGGGATGTTTAGTTCATGGACATAATCCCAATTAAACGTCGTCCCATTCCCTCCACGATGAGGCCCCTTTCCGCTATCCACCAAAATCATCTCTCCGCCAAAGAATTCGATCCCATCTAAGTCTTCTTTTTCCTTTATCGAAATCGCCTTGATAAAAGGAATATTGAGACTATTACAAAACTGGACTGATTCATCTCCATGAAGCTGTACGTAATCTAGATTTACTGTTCTGGATATTTCCTCCATCTTCTCTTTAGCCTCATTTACAAACACGCCAATTTTTAATACATTCGAAGGCAGTGAAGCACTTATTAGTGCTGCTGATTCCGCGTCAATTTTTCTTTTACTATCTGCGAACACGAATCCTATCGCATCAGCTCCAGCTTCAAGTGCCCACAGAGCCTCTTCTTGTCTTCTAATTCCACACACCTTTACTTTGGTCATTTCACCACACCTTTTCTTACTTGTAAGGAGGCAAGCTTAGTTGCAGGGTCATCACTTCTCATTAACGACTCTCCGACGAGGACTCCATCCGCACCTGCGATTACGACTTGATGACAGTCTGCTTCATTTCTTATTCCACTTTCACTTATGAACACGATATCTGTTCCATTTACCATGGAGCCAAGAGTTTCTGTGATAAGCAGATTTACTTCAAAGGTTTTCAGGTTGCGATTATTCACACCAATTATGGTTGCCCCTAATTCGATTGCAACATTCATTTCTTCTTCATTATGAACTTCCACCAGAACTTCCAGTTCAAGCTTCGTTGCATAAGAATATAATTCCTGTAATCTATTATTATCCAGGGCAGCCACTATTAGAAGAATGACATTTGCCCCGGCGTCTTTTGCACGATCTATCTGTATTTCATCGATAATAAAGTCTTTACAAAGAATGGGGAGGGAGACTGCTTTACGAACATTCGCGAGATCCTCCATACTTCCTTTAAAGAAAGGAGCATCGGTTAATACCGATATGGCACATGCTCCCGCTTCTTCATACTTCTTTGCTTGAATCACAGGATTCACTTCTGTTCGGATATCTCCTTTTGATGGAGATGCCCGCTTAATTTCAGCAATCACTTGTAATCTGGATGCTGTTTTTAATGCTTCATATAAGGAATGATCGGGAGCACCCTTATAATAATAGGGTTCATAACCTGCATTCTTTAACTCTTTAACTTCCTCTTTCTTTTTTTCAAGAATGGTGTGTAGAATGGTAGACAATTAAATCACCTGCTTTCGACGTTGTTGACTATAACGAACCAATGAGTGGAGCTTTTCTTTTGCACGACCGCTTTCTATACTTTCTCTGGCAAGCTTTACACCTTCTGCAAATGTTGCCGCTTTGCCATGAGCGAACAGGCCGATTCCTGTATTGAATAAGACCGTATCAGTGTAAGCCCCTTTCTTCCCATTTAACACATCTTCTAAAATAATGGCATTGTCTCCAGCGTCCCCTCCACGTATCTCTTCCAGGGAATAACAAGGAAGGCCGACATCTTCTCCTGTTAATGTAAGTGAAGTAATTTCCCCTTGATCCAGCAGTACGAGATGATTTTCTCCTGCTAATGAGGCTTCATCCATGTAATCAGCCCCATTAAGGACAATCGCCCGTTTTCTGCCTAATTCATGTAAAACATGCGCCATTGTTTCTAATTTATCTCTTCTATATACCCCTAGGAGCTGTGTTTCCAGATGAACCGGATTGGTTAACGGTCCAATGAGATTAAAGATGGTAGGAATCTTTAATTCTTTCCGTACCTTCATTACCTTTTTTAAACCTGAGTGAATATGGGGTGCAAATAGAAAAGCAATATTGGTTTCATTCAGTAAACTTTCAACCTCATGTGGTTGAAAATCGAGTGCTACTCCTAAATGTTCTAACACATCTGCACTACCGGTTTTACTGGAAATACTTCTGTTACCATGTTTCGCAACCTTCACCCCGGCACCGGCAAGAACAAATGCACTCGTTGTACTGATATTAAAGCTCTGTGATCCGTCTCCACCTGTTCCGCAGTTATCTAATATTCCAGTTAATGTGCTTTTAATCGGCATCGCTTTCTCCCTTAAAACTTCAACAAGAGCGGTAATTTCATCTACTGTTTCCCCCTTCGTTTTTAATAAGGTCAGGAAACAGGCGATTTGACTATCCGTTGTTTCTTCAATGAACAATTCTTCTACTGCTCTTCTCATATCTTCTTTCTCTAATGAATGACCGCTAGATAGCTTCTGTAGATAAGGTTTCACGGTTATTCTCCTTTCTCATATGAACTAAAAAGTTTTGAATGATTTTCTTTCCTGTTTTCGTACCAATGGATTCCGGATGAAATTGAACCCCGTACATTGGATACTTCATATGCTTTATCGCCATGATTTCTCTATCATCCATGGACAATGCGACAGCCTCTAATTGTGTCGGCAGGGTCCCATTCTTAATCACCAGGGAATGATATCTCATCACTTCTAATGGTTGCGGCAGATACTCGAATACTCCGCTGCCGTCGTGTTTAATAAGGGATGTTTTTCCGTGCATGACTTTCTCAGCGACTTCGATGGTTGCCCCGAATGCGGCCCCGATAGCCTGATGCCCTAAACAAACCCCGAAAATCGGCACACTAGCGTGAAGATTCTGTATAATCGAGATGCAAATGCCTGCATTTTCTGGTTTCCCTGGACCTGGTGATAGAATGATTCCCGCAGGATTCAATTCCTTGATTTCTTCTAATGAAATAGCATCATTCCGTTTCACGATTACTTCTTCACCGAGCTCTTCTATATATTGATACAGGTTATACGTAAAGGAATCATAGTTATCAATAAGAAGGATCATCCTGTCACCTCCAATAATGATTTTGCTTTATTCATGGTTTCTTCATATTCACTGGCTGGGTCTGAATCATAAACAATCCCGGCACCGGCTTGAACGTATGCCGTTTTATCCTTAAGAACCATCGTCCGGATGGCGAGGGCAAAATCCAAATTCCCGTTCACCCCGATATACCCGACGGCACCTGAGTACACGCCGCGCTTTGTGGTTTCAAGTTCATTGATGATTTGCATCGCCCTGATTTTCGGCGCTCCGCTGACGGTACCTGCCGGCAAGCAATTTGTTAATGCTTCCAGTGGTTTCACTTCTTCTTTTAATTCACCCTTTACTTCCGAAACGATGTGCATGACATATTTATATCTCTCAATCGTTAAATACTTTGAAAGGTAAATCGAGCCGATCTCACAAACTCTCCCTAAATCATTTCTTCCTAAGTCAACCAGCATTCGATGTTCAGCGATTTCTTTTTCATCTGTAAGTAATTCCTTCTCGAGCTCCCTGTCCAGGTCAAGTGTTTCTCCCCTTCTTCGCGTTCCTGCAATTGGATTCGTGGTGATTTCCCTCCCTTGAACTTTCAGCAAGCTTTCTGGTGATGCACCCATTACGACATAATCCTCGAAATCAATGAAGAACATGTAAGGGGACGGGTTAGATTTCCTCAAGCTTCTATAGAATGAAAATGGATCACCGGAAAAGGACGCCTTAAGTCTTTGAGAGAGGACGACTTGAAATATCTCACCTTCTCCTATGGATCGCTTTGCCTCCTCCACTTTTACCATGAATTCATCTTTTGAGGTTTGGGCATGGAAAGAAAGGCGATCCAGATTCTTTTTATGAGTTTTCAAATACACATTGCTCAGCTCAGCCTCGACTTCCTTCACCTTTTTATCCAGATCTCCTGTCTGATCCTCTGTCCACTCATTCATGACGACAATAAATACTTTGTGTTCCAGATGATCAAACACAATGACTTTTTCATAAAACATGAGATGAATATCCGGCATTTCCAATTCATCTTGAGGAGTTACACCGATGTCTTCGTAGAGTCGAATAACGTCATATCCCAGATATCCAATCCCCCCACCTGTAAAAGGAAAAGGCGCACTTTTTAGTTTGTGGGAAGGAATAAGGTTTTGTATGATTTGAATGGGATCCCCCACTCTTTCATCAACTTCATTTGTAGATGATTTTTTTAACTGTACGGTATTTCCGTATGCTTTACACTCTAGAAATGGATCACTCCCAACAAATGAATACCGACCGGATTGTTCATGCTTCAATGAGCTCTCCAATAAAAATTTCTTCTTACCTTTTAACGATTGAAAAAGTGAGATGGGTGTAAAGATGTCTCCGTTTAATTCTTTCACCACATAATCCAATGCTTGCTGTTTCATCATTTCATGCCTCCAATTCAATGTTCCGCTTAAAATAAAAAAGTCCCCTATGAACAGAAAGATCTGTTCATAGAGGACGATGCTGACCGCGGTGCCACCTCTAGTTGGGATACTTTGATGTATCCCCTCTTGCTTCAAGTACAGGGAATGAATAACCCGATACTCTATCCATTTAACGGTGGAATTCCGTACGATCCTACTTCCATTCAGATCATCACTCATAAGTCCATTCCAGACAAGCTATCATGCCAAGGTCTCACCATCCTCAGCTCTCTGTCATGCATCACTTGAATGTACTCCTCTTACTCAACGATTTATCATTATTCAGTTATAAAAAAAGGGCATCTCGATCCATTTACATCATGTAAAGGACGAGATACCCGTGGTGCCACCTTTGTTGACTGCCTGAACAGTCCACTTTATCGTATCGAAGCGGTTTGCTTTAATACGCGTCTTTTATAACGATAAGACATTCGCCAAAGCCTACTCCCTGAAGTTTCGGTTTGGAGGCTCAGAAGTCCATTCCCAAAGATCGTTCACACTGGTTCTCACCAACCACCAGCTCTCTTAAGTGTCGATCAGAGGTACTCCTCTTCGTCAAAGCCATTCGCTCATTTAATTAATTGTTTATTATACTAATAGCATTCCTTCACAATGTCAACTATTTATATGAAATAATATTCCGATATGCATCAAAAGGTTCACACAACGGAAATCATCATCGAATCGCACACGGGCTTATAGCCGATTTCCATATAAATCTTGTTGGAGGTGGGATTATCCAGGTCCGTATAGAGCGAACAAAAGGAGTGGTCCTTCAACAATAGACGGCTCAGTTCTGCTACAACAGAAGACGCGTATCCTTTTTTCCTGTATTCTGAAGGGGTGTATACAAAATTAACGGTAATGCCGTTTTCCGTTCTCCTTGCCCCCCGTGCCATGGAAACAGGCCTTCCGTCCACTTCCCAAAAGTACACATATGGTTCATTTTCAATCATATCTTTCGCCCTTTCAAGAGCCTCTTCACCCGACATGGGTAGCACTTCTGTATCCTCGATAAATCCAAGGAGCCATCGGGCTAAAAGTTCCTCCTGGCCCTTCCGTACGGGAACCATTTTCCCATCACTTAAAGGAATATCATTCACCTTATTCAATTGGTAAACACGTTGCCTCATACGGACATTGAAACTCTCTCCCATAACGTGACACCATGCATGAGTCAATTGAAGTGCGGTTTCTTTCTCAGCAACAAAACCGGGAATGGTGATATTGGTATTCTCGCAGAACGCTATGAGCTGTTCGGCTATTCCCTGAATTCCTACTTTCTCCACCTTAAGTGTACTGACAAGGTAATGAGGAGGGGTCATGATGAAGGATCCAACCACCGCCCCGACCTCACTTTCCACTAAAAGAAGAAGCGGATCTTTATATTTGTCACTCGTTTTCATCGTGTTCAACAAACCCAAAGGCAGGTTATTCGCTGCTTCATCTTCCATTAAAAGGGAATAGACCTTATCTTGGAAAACTTTCGGGTCTTTATACTGGATCACCTTATACATATTATCACCCCATTCCCAGAATTCGACATAAGTAGTCGAGGTTCCTCCTTACTTCTGAAGTTTTCTGCCTGTAATGGAGTGATATACATGGTAAGCACTTACAGATACACCGATGGTCCCTGCACCTGGAAAGACTGAGTCACCGCATACCCATACATTTTTCAAGGGAGCCCTGTGGGAAAGACTATTGAAGAGAGCATGACCATTAGATTGAGGAAATCCACCGACAATTCCCCCAGGCCGTCCAGTAAATCGTTCCCAGGCTTTAGGTGCCCCAGGGTAAAGATTTACAAGACTATCTCTTATAGTAGGAATGACTAACTCAATGGAATTGATCATTTTCTCTTTAAGATTCTCCTTGTAAGAATCGTATTTTTCTTTGGTTTCCCATTTTTCTAATTTAGTATGGGTTGATACCGTTAAGGTACGGAATCCTTCCGGGGCACGCTGACGATCATTTGGATGGGATAGCGATAAGAAGAGATGATCCCCTTCTGACATATTCCCATTTGGGCTTGCACAAATTTGAGAAAACAAAGGATAGGACTCTGGGAGTAATTCTTCTTTCAGTAACATGTAAAGGGACATGGTGCCCCAAATATCTTCATTCTCTTTTCCTTTTAAATAGTTTTCAAGTTTTGGTGTATATTGTGGGGCAAATAGATTTTTTAAAGATTGCACCGGGACGTTGCATACAATATGGTTTGCACGATATTCATTACCCCTATGATCAAGGATTATCCATTCTTTTTCGTGATGATCACGATCGATGCTAACCACCTTTCTCCCTAAAGTCGTTTTAACTCCTACAGATTCTGAAAACCGGACAAGGCAATGGGCTATTTGGAATAATCCACCTTCCAGATAGAATGCTCCTTCGTGGTACATATCCATAGCCAAGCACCCCAGCAATAAAGTACACTGATCGCTGGTCACCTGCATGCTATCTATCAGTTGTCCATCGATAAAATGCTTAAATGAAGAGTGTTCGTGGATTCCGTGTTTTTCTAATAAGTCGATCATTGTTTTTTGAAAGGCAGGAAGTAGCATCAGAGATCCGGGTTTCAAACTAAACGTAAGCTCCATCCAGTCCTTCATCGTTTTAGGTGGAAGTATCGGCAACGCGACCATCAGTTTTCGTATTTCTGTAGCAATCCTGTACACTTCTTCATAAAAAGAGCTCAGCTCCTCTGATATTTCTGGATACGCTTTCTTCAACTCATTCACATGTGTTTCCCTATCTCGGTAGAATATAAAGGTTTTGTCTGGAAGATGAATATTCATAACCTGATCAAGCATTAGAGACACAGGGGGTTCTATCCCTAAATAGTGAAAAATACGCTGATGGATACCTCCTTTTTCAAACCCCATTCCAAGAGTTGCCCCTACAGGAAATAAGGCTTTTCCTCTCTGGAATTTACCGGCGCATCCTCCCCATTCCCTGGAAGCCTCAAGAATCTGTACATTGTAATCAGCACTTCCAAGGAGTGAAGCTGCGGTCAGACCACCGATTCCTCCGCCTATTATGACAACAGAATTTTTCAAGATTCTTCACCCAATTCATTGATTCTTTCTATAACGTACTCTTTTCCCTCGATAAATACAAAAATGGATGGGTTAAACCCATCCATCTTGACGATAATGTGCTTGAGTAAACAGGGAAACGAGCACATACATGAAAAATGAAATGATAATTGGGAAAATCACCGTGTGCATATCCAGATAATTAGGTGCGAAACTGTGAAATAAGATGTACGCTACCAGTCCTGATAGCATTGAAGCAACGGCACCTTGTGCATTTCCCTTTTTCCAATATAAACCTAAAACAATCGGCCAAATAAAAACAGCTTCAAGGCCTCCAAATGAAAATAAATTAAGCCAGATAATTAATTCAGGAGGACTGAGCGCCATAAGAAAAACAAGAATACCCGTTATACTCGTCACCCAAAAGCTAATCCTTTTGACTTGTTTTTCCTTTGCATCTTTATTGATGAAATTCATGTACACATCTTTCACAATAGCCGAGGATACAATCAATAATAACGAATCCACTGTCGACATGATCGCCGCCATCGGAGCCGCCAGGACAATTCCGGCAAGCCATGGTGGAAGAACTTCTAAAGCGAGAAGGGGCATGACTTTATCAGCTATTTCTATTCCCGGGACCACGACCCTTGCAAGCACACCAATTAAGTGCATACCAAGCATAATGGAACCGACCACAATGGTTCCGATGATAAGTGCTCTGTGCAAGGACCTGGAATTCTTATAGCTCATGGCTCTGACTGCCACCTGAGGCAATCCGACAACACCCACACCCACTAAAATCCAGAAAGAAGAAATATAGCGGGCACTTAGTTCTCCATCATGGCCATGAGGACTTAATAGATTAGGATTTTCCGCTTTCAATCCCATCATGATGTTCTCCATGCCACCTCCCGCGATGATAGTGGCAATCAATAGAATAATCGTCCCACCAAGCATGACCACCCCCTGAATCGCATCCGTGATGGCAACCGCACGAAAGCCACCGATAATAACATAAACCAGAACCGATACCGCAAACAGGAAAAGAGCACTCTCGTAGGATAAACCGGTTAATGATTCAATGAGACGTGCCCCCCCTACCCATTGAGCAATCATCGCTGAGAATAAAAAGAGGATGATACTAATGGCCGATAGAATGGTAATCTTATTACTGCCATATCTGCCTTGTAGATAATCGATCAATGTAACGGCCTTGTATTTCCTTGCCATAATCGCGAACTTTTTCCCAAGTATAAGGAGAACAAAGTATCCTGTTACAACCTGTGACATGGCTAAAAGAACCCACGATAAACCATATGTATAAGCTGCGCCTGGTCCTCCGATGAAACTACTGGCACTTCCATAAGTAGCGATCATGGTCATTGCCAAAATAAATCCGCCAAGCTGACGGCTTCCCAAGAAGTATTCCTGGACGAAGGAATCTGCTCTACTCACTTTTCTGGCAGAATAAATTCCCACAACAAAAATCAAGATTAAAAAAGCAAATAAGGGAATCAATGCCATACTATTCATGCTTATCCTCCTCATCGTCAAACGGAATGTCAGTAAGCATGTATTTTACGACGATAATCACTAACAATACCATAAGAAAGAAGCCAACGATGCAGCTGTAAAAAAACCACTCAGGCATCCCGAGGATCCAATCGTAATCTGAAACCGGTTGACCACCTAACCCGAATGCAAAACCATACCACCATAAGAAATTTATAAGAACAAGTGCTATTCCTATCAGTGCCTCGTGACCAGCAACCCTGAACCGTTTATCCTCTTTATGATCCACTTACTTTTATCCCTCCTTAAAATACACATCTTAAACAATTTACGACAGGAAGAAATGAAATGCAATAGAAAAGACAGACCCGAAGCATCTGCTTCGGGTCTGTCTTTTTATATCTAATAAAGGGGGTTTTTCATGAACCATTCTCTATAGAAAGAGGGGGAAACTCTTTTGTTCAAATGAGAATGATTTTCAATATCATTGTAATCCCTCTAATAATAATTGTCAACATAAAACTTTTATTTAATGAAGGAAATATTTGGTGCCTCAAAATGTGAATTGTGGTAAAATTCTAAATTGAGCTCATGTGATAGTGATAGAGAATCGAGGGGGATACGTTTGAAAGAAAAATTCAAATCATTTGGAATACCTTTAGTTTTAATCGTTATGTTTATAGGAGCATTATTTCTCCACCAGCTTTTACAAGTAAAACAACAACCACAGCCTGACTGGAGCAGATCCATTCCATTAAACTACAATTCTGAAGAACGCCCTGTCATCTTTAATGGAAGTGAAGGACTCTTCTTGGCCAGCAAAGGAAAAATTACAGGGCTAACTTTCGAAGGATCATTGGATTCTACCAAAGAAACAACGCTAAACACCAGCGTTACACGGGGCCATCCTTTTTGGACAGACGGAACAAAAGTCATTCAGATCAAGGATGACAAGTTAATCTCTACAGAGCGTAATGAAGTAACGACGATTGCTGAAGAAGCAACAGGTATCAGCACTGCATTGAAATCTGTGTACTTCTGGAATAAAGAGAACCTTTTTTCTCTTAACCCCGCTGATTCATTAGTGACAGAAGTTTTCAGCTTTTCTAATGAAATACTGGACGTCTATATTGGAAATAATGGCAGTGCCGTAGTACAGGTTAGACAAGATGACGGTCACTCTCACCTGTACTATATGGATGATACGTTACAAGTAGTGAAGGATCCATTTGCAATTGTTAACACAGCAACGAATCATCATATTAATGGATTAACCTTTGCCACCGAAAGCAATCAATTAACTCTTCTTTATAATGAAGAGATGCGAGCCCAGGGAACATTGTCATATAAGATTTTCAAGCTGCAAACACCGATAGATGAAATAGGATCTTCAATTTTGAAGCCCACAAAAATTGATTTTACGAACAAAATATCAGGGGCCAAACTTCAAAGTCCAAGAACCGCACAACTTCTTTCCATTAATGGGGAAAAATCCATTCTCTTCACATCTGAAGGTCATCGGGTTGGGGATAATAATGCGATTAGTCTATATGTAGCACCTTTCAGTGACTCTAATCAATTAATAGCGGCTCCAGTCAGTACAACAAAACATTTTACGTATTCTCCACATCAACTTACGAAGTATAGCATTGTCTGGTTGGATTATGATGGGGATACGTATGAGTTATTTGGTGCTTCGCAGGATGCACAGGTTATCTCCAAAAGCACTGAATGGTCGAAACGAAGTGTCAAAGAAGCCGTTAACAATTCCGTACTTATGATATTCAGCAGTTTAATCACGATCATGGTTTCATTCTATTGGGTACTACCTTCCTTATTTCTTTTAATTCTGCTTTATATTTTTAAACCGAATATATTTGAGAAGGAAGAGATCAACTGGGTTGAATATGCCTCCATCATTATATTTTTAGTAATGCCGCTAACCTTCATCACTAAAGCGATGGGCGATTACTTCTACTTTGCTGCACCCGAATACCTGATGTTTTCAGGAAGTCAGTATGTACTATTACTCGTAATCAGCTCCATTACTGCACTCCTATGGAAATTTGGGAGAGACCCTGACTGGGGTACTTTTGGTGGAGTATTCTATTTCATGGGTATTTACATTCTTCTATATGCCACTTCTATTGGACCATATATTTTTAATTTGTTTTGATTTGTCGGGAATTTGAATAATATCATAGGAAACAAGGGCTCAGAAGAATTTCTGAGCCCTTTGTTTGATATTCGTCAGACTACAATACCAACCCCTAAAAAAAGCAAATACCCCCTCAACCGAGCAGGATTCCACTTTAATTCTCACGTTCTTTCCAATGTTTTCGATTATAGAAATAAGCATAAATGACGATACATAGAGTCAACCATGCACCTCCAGCAGTGAACCCTCCAAGGATGTCACTTGGATAATGGACTCCTAAATATACTCGGCTAAGCCCAATCAGTAGTACAAGGAAGCTGACAGCAATGACACTTGCCCACTTATACCGTTTATAATCTAATGCCCGAAACAATATGAATGCAAGGGTCCCGTAGAAAATAAAGGAACTCATGGAATGACCACTTGGAAAGCTATAACCGCCTTGCTCGATCAGTGCTTCAATATCAGGTCGTTCACGTTTGAAAATCCATTTTAGCAGCCAATTAAATCCTGCCCCTGTAGTGATGGTTGTCGCTACAAACAGAGCGAGTGGATACTTCTTGAGATACAAAAGTATGACCACCACACTGATTGCAAAAATCGTGATTCCTTTCACCCCGCCCAAAAAGGTAATCGACGTCATAAAGGTTGTTAACTTCGGGGAGATGAACCCTCTTACAATTTCAAAAACACCATTGTCAAATTGTGCGATTTCATTTTCTTTCCATTCCTCGACTATGGTGACGAATCCCCATGTAAATGCAATCAAACAAATGAGTGATATCGCAATGAATACTCCTTGTTTTATATGTTTCTCCTCCAAAACTTGTCCCTCTCTTTACTAACGACTTATGTTCTATTGAGCTTTTTTCTTGGACGTTGCTTTCTTTTTAGTTTGCTTCTTCGCCTTTTTCGGCTTGGATGAATCAATAGAGGCCTGAAGTGCGGCCATTAAATCTGTCACATTTTCCCTAGGCTCTTTTTCTTTCGCTGTTACGACCTTTTCTCCGGTTTGCTTCGATTCAATCAATTGACTTAAGCGTTCACGGTATTGATCTTTATAGTTCTCCGGTTGAAATTCAGTGGTTAATTGATCAATCAGCATCGTCGCTGTTTCTAATTCTTTGCTCGTTATTTCATCTTCTTCCGGAACATTCGGTACATCACCGGTGCCTCTTACTTCATCCGGATAATGAATGGTTTCCATTACGAGAGTATTTTCATACACCCGAACAATCGAGAGTTGTTCTTTCGATCTCATCGTGATTTTGGCGATACCTACTTTCCCTGATTCCTGAAGGGCTTTTCGTAATAATGAATAAGCTTTTTTCCCTCCATCATTAGGTGAAACGAAATAACTTCGATCAAAGAATATCGGGTCGATTTCCTCCATTTTGATAAAATCTACTATTTCCACAGCTTTATCCCCGTTCGCTTCCTTCAATTCCTTCAATTCCTCTTCTTCAAGAACGACAAATTTCCCCTTCGTCACTTCATACCCTTTTACAATGTCATCATGGTCGATTTCTTTTTCACAAGCTGGACATACCTTTTCATATTTAATTGGTGTGTGACACTCTTTATGAAGGGATCGCAGCTTTATATCTCGATCTTCTGTAGCAGAATGAAGTTTAATGGGGATGTTCACAAGTCCAAAACTGATAGAGCCTTTCCAAATCGTATGCATATATCAATACCCTCCTTTACTTAAACTAATCCCTTATCTTTATCATTTAGTTGTCATACTTTCTTAATTCCTTTAAACATTTGGAAATAAAACAGCATCCATTGGTCACACTAATACTAAAAATCTTAGGGGAATAGATATGAAACCGATGCTTCCTACCTTATATGATGAGCTCCCTAGAGAGGGGGATTGGGTTTATGAAGTGAAATATGATGGATTTCGCGCCATTCTCTCCATCCATTCTCAGAATAAGATAAGCTTACTAAGTCGAAACGGGAAAGAATTGCTTCCACACTTCCCGGAAATTGAAGAACAGATTAACGCATTACTCAATGAAAATAACTTTCCCACCCCTCTCATATTGGATGGGGAGGTTGTGCTATTACGCTCCTCCTGCAGCAGTGAATTCTTTGAGCTGCAAGTAAGAGGCAGAATGCGAAACAAGCAAAAGATCCAACTTGCGGCGACACAGAGGCCTGTTAAATTTGTGGCATTTGACTTACTTCAATATGAGAAAAAATCATTTGCCCAACAACCTTACCTTTCAAGGAAAGAAAAATTGAAAGAAGCATTTACTCTTTTTCAATTACCGTTAGAACCTACTCCTTCTCACCCATCTACCCTTCAAATGGTCCCCTATTTTAAGGATCGGCGAGAAATATGGGAACTAGTAGAGAAGGAGGAAGCTGAGGGGGTCATCGCCAAGAGGAAACATAGTAAATGGGAAGCGGGAAAACGAAGTACTAGCTGGATAAAAATCAAGAATTGGAAGAACTGTCAGTGTTTCATCACTGCGATGGATGAAACGAACGATTATTTTCACATTGGGGTATTCGATAACGAACAGATAATGCCTGTTGGCTTATTTCATTTTGGTCTCTCTCAAGAGGAGAAAAAAACACTAAAAGCAATGATTAAAAAGAATAGTACGAAGAAAAAGCATTCCCTTCATTACATAGACCCGGCTATAACTGTGGAAATTTCATATTTAAATTGGTATGAGGGGCAACTGAGAGAACCACATTTTCATAAATTTCTATTCTCCATTGCCCCTGAATCCTGCACAATGGAGCAATTCAAGCTGGACGAAGCATCCCTTCCGCGTCGGGTTGAAATCACTCATCCAAATAAAGAATTGTTTCAGAAAGTCTCAATGACTAAGCTTGATTACGTTCGGTACCTTCGGAAAATGTCCGTCGCTATTTTGCCTTTCTTGAAAGATAGGCCATTGACATGTATTCGTTTTCCACACGGGATCTTTGGTGAATCATTTTATCAAAAGAACACGCCTGATTATGCCCCTTCATTTATTGAAACTTACAAGGAGGACAACATCGACTATACGGTATGCAATAACCTGGAAACATTGATCTGGCTTGGAAATCAGCTTGCATTAGAATTTCACATTCCTTTCCAAAGAACAAAGGATACATCTGTCAATGAAGTGGTCTTTGACTTAGATCCTCCAAGCAGGGATCAATTCTCCATGGCGGTTAAAGCGGCTACCATAATGAAAGAAATATTCGACCGACTCAACCTTTATAGTTTTGTGAAAACGTCAGGAAATAAGGGACTGCAAGTGTATATTCCCCTACCGCCTGGATACACCTGGAAAGACACCGGTTTGTTTACAGAATTCATCGCTCACTACCTTGTTACCAATTATCCAGATGATTTTACGATAGAGCGTTTAAAAAAGAATCGAAAAGGCAGATTATACGTGGACTACATTCAGCACGGAGAAGGTAAAACCATCATTGCGCCATATTCCTTAAGGGGGAATGAAGATGCTTTAGTCGCGACTCCCCTTTGGTGGCATGAAGTAAATGAGGACCTTCATCCAGAACACTTTACAATAGATGTTGTTTTGCGGAGATTCATGCAGATGGGTTGTCCCTTTGCTAAATTCGAATGGGTAAAAGACCTCCAGCCCTTTGATAACGTGATTCATTTTTTGAGACAGCAATCCAACGACAAAGAAAAAGGTGACCCAAAAGCTTAGCTTTTGGATCACCCCCTCCTGCGCTCATACAAGCTCAGACTTTTGTTCATTTAGGCACTCATAAACACTTTACTATCAACAATTGTTTTCGCATGATTTTGGAGAAGTTCATATGTTCCTTCTTCAGTAAAATCCTGTCTGGATAATTCACGGAAGCTTTCCGGATGTGAGATAGACAATTCAATTTGAGATTGATACAGATACGTTGCATTTCCGATCAACTCCATATTGTATTGCCCTTCACTTAATCGGTTCACCACCACACGTACTTTTCCACCATTGTTATAAACATCAATTTCCTTACCAAACTCATTCTGGTTGAGTAAGCACGTTACAAGACTGGAAGCAGACATAGCCGTTCCACATGCATTTGTAAAGCCCACTCCTCTTTCGAAGGTTCTAACATAGATGGCACCTTCCTCTAATGGATGAACAAAGCTCACGTTCACACCATCAGGAAAGAAATTATTAGGGCCATTCACCGTTTCAGCAATCGTCTTCTGCTCATTTGAAAGTATATGTTCTGTGTTAACCACACTGATCAAATGAGGATTGGGCACCGCTAAGGCAGTAAACGTTAATCGATCTGAAATTTCAGGAATACTCTCATCCACTAATGTCTCACGATCCATATTCATCGGTAATTTATCCAATTCAAATAATACAGGCGAGATTTCAACATTATATGTTGGGATATTTTCATAAATAGCCTCTTGAGCTGAAACACGGAGATCCGCTTTCATCGTTTGAATCACAATCGTTGTTTTGTCGAGAAGCTCACATACATATCGTCCCACACACCTAAGGCCATTCCCGCACATGGATGCTTCAGAACCATCTGCATTGAATACCCTCATTTGCGCATCGCAATGTTCACTCGAAAGCACGAAAAGGATCCCATCTGCTCCAAGACCCGACTTTCGATCACATAGCGAAAGGGCAAGATTTTGTCTCGCTTCTTCTGTAAATTCGTATCCATTCGTCATTTCATCAATCAATAAAAAATCATTTCCTGAGCCATGACATTTAATTAGATTCAAGTTCATCGTGAATCCCTCCACGGTAATTTACTAGTAAACTATTCTTAATAGTCTTAGCTTGCCACAAACAAGCTCTTTTAGCAATCATCTCACCCTATTTTATTGAAAGTACTACCCATTATGTGACGTTTAGACAACTTAAAAGTTGAATTGTTTCGTCCATTTAGAGACAATGAGATGGGTGATGTTCATGAAGGATGAGTATACTTTTCGGTTTCAAGTTCAAAAGGTTGAAGAGGTGTGTGACGAATACCAATCACGGGTTGTGACGGTATTGGCCCACATTCTGAATGACAAAAAAGACCTTGTACATGAAGGTCTCTTTCGTGTGCGTTTCAATCAGATCGGAATCTATCCATTTCCTGCAGATGTAGCTAGACAGATAACTTCTAAGCATATCCAGCGTTTAATCATTGTTGAATTGAAGAGGTATATTAAGCCTCAAAGAAGATACCTGTCCCCAGGGGAATATAAACCTGTATGGTAATTAGCTTATTCCTGCTACTTCATGATTTAAGGCTTTGTGGTGGCCACTTACAATTTTCCAATAAAAAAACTCAAGCAGACTGACCATCACATGTGATTAAGATCGCTATGATGTGCAATTCTACTTGAGTTCTTTACCGCTTTAATGAATCGAATGAACAAAGAAGTTCATAAGGAACAATGCAGCAATAATATATAGAGGAATGGATACTTCTCTCGCTTTACCCGTAGCCAACTTCAAAATGGGATAAAGAATAAAACCGATGGCAATTCCGTCAGCAATACTGTACGTAAACGGAATCATTGCAATAATGAAGATTGCAGGAAATGCCTCTGTTAAATCACGAAGATCCATATGTCGTATATTTTGAATCATTAAACCGCCAATGATGATCAGAATTGGAGCGATGGCATGGTCTGGAATCCACTTCAAATACGGAATAAATAATACGGATCCTAAAAATAATACTCCAGTAGTCAAAGATGTTAATCCTGTTCGGCCACCCGCTGTCATGGCGGCAGCACTTTCCACCGTCGAAACTGTAGGACTCGTTCCGAAGAACCCTGATGTAAAGGCAGAAAAAGCATTCGCTTGAAACGCCTTAGAGTATTTATGAGGTTGATCGATCATATCCGTATGTCCATGAACAAGACCGATGTTCTCAAATACCAGCACCATTGTAACGGAAAAAACCGCAATCCAAAACGGTATTTCCATAATGGCACTAAAGGAAATTTGACCGAAAACCTGACTGTATTCACTCAATTGGAAAGAGCTTGATTGAATGGATGGCTCGATTCCAAAGATGAATCCCAGCATTGTCCCGAAGGCAATACTCCATAAAAATTGACCTTTCACATTTCGAACAAACAAAAATATTGTCACCAGGAAAGTCAGCACCGTCGCCAGCACTTTTAGTTCCCCAAAATCACCAATCATGATAATGGCACTGTCTCCTCTTTGGATAAGACCGCCTTTTTCAAGACCGATAAACATTAGAAACATTCCTAATCCTACTGTGATTGCTTCCTTTAATGTTTTGGGTATGGCTTCTGATAATACTTTTGAAAGCTTTGTAAATGCAATGATCATAAAGAGTATTCCTGAAATCACTACTACAGCAAGAGCTTCCTGCCACGTTAAGCCGGATGATTTTACGAGTGTAAACGTAAACATCGCATTAATTCCCATGCCTGGAACCAGAAGGATCGGTGCATTCGCCCAAAAGGCCATCACCAAACACCCAACGAAGGAGGCAAGAATGGTTGCCATGACCGCTCCTTCAAATGGAATTCCAGCTTCAGAAAGAATTAAAGCATTCACAGCGATGATGTACACAATCGTGAAATAACCGATTGCTCCAGCCATCATCTCCTGCTTCATCGTGGTACCGTGATTCTTTAATTGAAAAATACCTCCACGTGCTTTCATATTATAATCTTCCTATAAAACTGCCCTCTCCCTACCCGCTCCTCCCATAATAGGGGGAGCCACAAAATACTATTCTAGCAAAAGGTCTGACGTTTGCCAATATGTATTTTGATGGATACAGACGGCGGGGTTTTTGGTTGGTATCACGATCAGGGATTCGGCCGAAATGTGAAGGAATCCGGCGGCTTTTGTGAAAAATCCGGCCGTTATCGGGACTTATCCAGCCAAAGTCACCAGGAATTCAGCCGTTTTACAAGTTCATCCAATTCGGCCAGTCCGCATAACTGACTCCGTAGTTTCTGGAATCCGGCCGAATTGGAACAGAATCCAGCCGCTTTTGTGAATAATCCGGCCGTTTTTTGAAATAATCCGGCCGAAATCACAAAAAATCCGGCCGTTTTGGAGATTAATCCAGCCGTTTTACAAATTTATCCACATATTCCTCAGGTCCGGCCCTCGTAGAAAGCCAAGCCCCCAAAATGGAGGCTTGGCCTGGTTGAAAATTTTTACTTATCTATCTCACGAATCAAATTGGCCATTTCAATGGCTGATACCGCTGCTTCCCATCCCTTGTTTCCTGCTTTTGTGCCGGCTCTTTCGATGGCCTGCTCGATTGTGTCAGTTGTTAAGACTCCGAAGATGACAGGTACATCCTCCTGCAGGCTTAGATTGGCCACTCCTTTTGCAACTTCTCCGCTTACGTATTCAAAATGAGCGGTTGCTCCGCGGATGACCGTTCCAAGTGTAACAACGGCATCATATTTCCCTGAACGAGCAAGTTTTTTGGCTATCATAGGAATTTCAAATGCACCTGGAACCCAAGTGACAGAAACATTTCCTTCTTCAACTCCGTGGCGCTTTAATGCATCTTCCGCCCCACCCAGAAGCTTTGATGTGATGAACTCATTGAAACGTGAAACGACAATGGCAACCCTTAACCCTGATCCGACTAAATTACCTTCATAAATTGTTTTCATTGTATATTCCTCCTAAAATTTAAGTAAATGTCCCAGCTTAGCATGCTTTGTTTTTAAATACTTTTCATTTTCGAATTTCGCCGGCATTTGAATCGGCACTCGATCTGTGATTTCTAATCCGTACCCGTTGATTCCGGCAATTTTTCTAGGATTATTGGTCAGTAGACGCATCTTTGTTATGCCTAAATCTCTCAGTATCTGTGCTCCGATTCCATATTCCCTCAAGTCATCACCAAAGCCCAGTTTTTGATTAGCTTCAACGGTGTCATAGCCTTCTTCCTGTAGCTTATAGGCCTTCAATTTGTTGATTAAACCAATCCCACGGCCTTCTTGTCTCATATAAAGCAGTACACCTTTTCCATGCTCTTCAATCTGGGTAAGTGCTGTGGCAAGCTGCGGTCCACAATCACAGCGATTGGAACCGAATACATCACCTGTCAGGCATTCTGAGTGAACGCGAACGAGTACATCTTCACCCTCGGTCAACTCTCCTTTCACAAGTGCGATATGTTCTTTTCCTGTAAGGTTTTCTGTGTAAGCAACTGCCTTGAAGTTTCCGAATTCGGTTGGAAGTTCAATTTCCACTTCTCTCGTCACAAGCTTTTCTTTTTTACGTCTGTACCTGATCAGATCTTCAATAGAGATGATTTTAAGATCCCATCTATCAGCCAGTTTCATTAATTCAGGTACTCTTGCCATCGTGCCGTCTTCATTCATGATTTCACAAATGACGCCTGATGGTTGTGCACCTGACAGAACAGCCAAATCGATGGCGGCTTCTGTGTGTCCTGCCCGTTTTAGTACTCCGCCTTTTTTGGCGACAAGGGGAAATACGTGACCGGGTCTTTTAAAGTCCTCTGGCATTGAGACCGGGTTCAATAATTCCTGTATGGTGGTCGATCTCTCAAATGCACTAATTCCAGTAGTAGCTGATTTATGATCGACAGAAATGGTAAAGGCCGTTCCATGAGGATCCGTATTAGACATCGTCATCGGTGCAAGCTTTAGTTTTTGTGCAATCTCTTCTGTTATAGGGGCACAAATTAAGCCTCTTCCTTCTTTAGCCATAAAATTAATGACTTCAGGAGTCGCTTTATCCGCCAGGGCAATAAAGTCTCCCTCATTCTCACGGTTTTCGTCATCAACAACGATGACGACTTTACCAGCTTGTAAATCTTCCAGAGCTTCTTCAATCTTATTAAACATGGGGCAACCCCTCCTATTAGTCAGCGAAACCATTTTGAGTTAAAAAATCATAGCTGATGCCGCTTGAAGTACTCTTAGTTTGTTCCTTTGCTTCATAGAAACGATGAAAATATTTCGCCATTACGTCACATTCAATGTTGACACGGTCCCCTACTTTCTTTTCACCAAGAACCGTGTCACCTCTCGTTTGTGGGATCAACGAAATCGTAATGGTATTATTTTTCACATCAAACACCGTAAGGGAAGTGCCGTCTATTGCGACAGAGCCCTTCATGATAAATAAATGACTCTGATTTTCCGGAATGGAAATGTCCATATACCAGGCATTTTCAACTTTCTCTACTCTAACAATCGTCCCTACTCCATCGACATGCCCATTAACGAAATGCCCTCCGAAACGACCGTTTGCAGCCATCGCTCTTTCCAGGTTGACTTTAGAACCATGGGAAAGGTTTCGCAGCGTTGTACCTTCAAAGGTTTCAGGCATCACGTCCACTTGAAATTGCCTGGAGGTGAATGAAGTAACGGTTAAACAGACACCATTCACACTGATGCTATCTCCAATATGAACGTCTTCCAGAACGCGGCCCGCTGTTATCGTCAGTTCCATGGATGAGGAGGATTTTTTCATGCGTTCAATTGACCCGATTTCTTCAATGATTCCAGTAAACATCCCTTTCTCCTCCTTTCAATAAAGGTTAACTCTTAGGCATAGCAACAATTTTAATGTCCTTTCCTACTCGTTCAAGACTCTTAATCTCCATTTCAAGACCTTCTGCAATGGTCGGGAAACCTTCCCCTCCAAAACTGGTGAAGGCAGAGCTTCCGCCTACAAGCTTGGGAGACATATACATAACCAATTCCTGAAAGACTTTTTCCTTTAAAAAGGAGGAGTGAATAGTAGATCCACCTTCTACATAGAGGGATCCGATATTCCGGGCACCCAGTTCTTTTAACACTGTGTGAATGTCTATCCTTTCCTCTGAAAGGGTGATGATTTCACAGCCTGATTCCATATAGGGCTTCTTCTGTTCTTCGTTGACAGTACTGCCCGTGAAGATGAGCGTCCTGCTTTCTGAGTCCTCCACTACATGGGAGTGGAGAGGTGTTCGTAAAAAGGTATCTAATATAATTCGAATGGGGTTTTTTCCACCTTGGGGCAAACGGGTGGTAAGGTGTGGGTTGTCCTGAATAACGGTATTGACTCCTACTAATATCGCGTCATGCCGGTGACGATCATAGTGGACATCTGTGCGTGAAGCTTCTGAGGTAATCCATTTGCTATCTCCTGAAGCTGAAGCTGTTTTCCCGTCTAATGTAACAGCTGTCTTAAGGGTTATATAAGGCGTGCCGTATTGAATGAAATGGAAAAAGTGCTTATTTAGTTCGATGGCTTCTTCTTCAAGCTCTCCTACCATTACTTCTATGCCAGCATCCCTCAACTGTTGAATTCCTCTTCCCGCGACAAGGGGATTTGGATCTGTACTTGCAATATGGACCCGCCTCACTCCGCTTGAAATCAGAAGCTCTGAACAGGGAGGTGTTTTCCCGTAATGAGAACATGGTTCCAGCGTAACATATACGTCGCTTCCCTTCGCCTTGTCTCCTGCCATCTTTATGGCATGAACCTCTGCGTGAGCTTCTCCTGCTTTGAGGTGCGCACCCACCCCAACGACTTCTCCATTATTTACCACAACCGCTCCAACGGCAGGATTTGGTGATGTTTGACCTTGGGTGGTCTTTGCCATAGAGAGGGCAAGCTTCATATATTGTGAATCGTTCAAACGTTTTACCTCCCTTCTCGTTTAATATTATTCAAAAATAAATAAACCCCAAGTAATTTTTTACTTGGGGGAAGTTGGCATGACTGAATAAAGTATTCACATGATTTCTTTTTTTCGGAAACATAATCCCCATAAAAAAGGTAGACTTCTCGCGCCTGCATCAAGTAAATACTGCCGTTCCTTCTCCCATCCAGACTATCACTGTCGGCTTTGGAATTTCACCAAATCCACCGTCTAATTTTCATTAGCCGGGTCACGGACTAAGAGCATGCGCTCATCACCGCCGGTAGGGAATTTCACCCTGCCCCGAAGGAAACCTATTCGATTATCATTATTCTATCATAGTTTCCTAAATGAAATCATGTAAGGAGCTCTAAAAACTTATTTTTGTATTTATTTTTTGAATATATATTAGAAACATCTCTCTATTTCTGCCTGCGAGCACTAAGGAAATGCTACAAAAATAAAAAAGAATGCCTCTATTAAATAGAAGCATCTCTACATTTATTATGCTAATAGCTTCCTGCATTCTTCCGCACATTCAAAACAGGCTTTAGCGCAGTCCTTACAATGTTGCTGATCATAAGAATTGCATTCTGTTCCGCACGCATCACAGATTTCTGCACAGACGACCAGAATTTGTTGAACAAACTTACTGCTTCGCTGCATGGCATTAATAGTATACGAACATATATCTGCGCATTCCCGGTCCAGCTCTATGCACATCATCATCGCTTTTTCTTCCTTAAGGGATGCATGATAGCATACATTACATGCTTCCAGACATCGTTGCAAAGCCGTTAAACATGGTTTGTAATCGGCATTCATCATCTCACCTCCACGAACATTCCTATTTAGCATTCCCATCTGGGGAAAAAGGATTACTATGTGGTAAGAAAATAATCGCTGTCTACATACCATAGGAAAATAAGAAGCCAATCAAGTTCTTCGCTATATGCTTCATAAAATGAAACATAGCTATGGTGATAGTCGAATAGCTGTTGGACACTTTGAGGAAGATATCCTTTTTGTAAGGACAAATAATTTTTTTTATTATAATTCAATATCCATCTTTTGTTTCCTTTATAAATGATAATTGTGTCACCCTCGTCACTTCGCCATTCGATAGCAGTAGAGCTCTGATATTTCAAGTGAAAAATCTTTCGGGCTCCTCGCTGATCAATTTTCAAGGTTCTGCTCCATTGAAAAATTGCCATCGGGTGTTTATTTTGCCGGTGAAACATGTAATGTTTTGGATTGTTGATCAAGGACATTCTTTGAATAAAGTATTCTGACCATCCATTCGTTTTTAAGTAATATGAACCCTCTTTCGTTTGAACCCCGATTAATGCATGCTGGGAAACAGGGATTTTCTCATAAAATAGTCGGTTCGCTTTCTTTAGTTCCTTCTTCATACTAAAGCTGAGATATAGATTTGAAAACGCAGGTATAAAGATTAACAGGGGGAAATAATATAATTGTTGAGTCACCATCAGCATTCCTACACCTATAAGAAAATACATGATACTGCGATAAAGCAACGTATATTGTTCATTTTTGTAGATTTGATAGAGGTTCATGAAATGCTCGTCCTTTCAAGGAATCTCTATCATATGTATGTGAAAATACCTTAAATAGACCATTCAAATAGAAAAAGCCAACGCTTGCAGAACCTTCAAATAAGAGATGAGAAGACTTTCTGTCTTTCGTTGGCTTATATGTTATGAGTGCACTGGAGTGGCTGAGCGATTCCATTCCATTATTTTTTTATCTTTTGACTCTGCATCGTGATAGCCTTGCCAGTACAATTCGTCCAGCTTTTGTGGATTTTTTTCAATACGGCTTACTTTTAATGGATGTTGGGGTTGGATAATCAGCACATCCCCATTCTTTTCTCTCCTTTCTAGTTCTTTGATTGTGTGATTGTAAAGCAAGTAACGGTTCAACATCGTTTTATGTAATTCAGGGTATTGAGGATACTTTCTTTTCACAAGAAAAGAAAAGCGTGAAGGCTTTTTATAATAGCCACTGTTTCTAGTTAGAATGACTATATTTTTCTTAAATCCGTCCTGCTCAGCTTTTTCGATGGGAACTGGGTCACTTATTCCTCCATCGAGAAGATGACGGGATTCAAACTCCACGATCGGAGCGACGAATGGCAGGGAACTTGACGCACGGATAATCGTAAGAAGCTCTTCCCCATAGTCTCTTCTTGAGAAATACGCCGGTTTTCCGGTATGACAATCTGTGGTACCGACAATAAATTCCGTTGAATTAGAGTGAAAAGCTTCATAATCGAAAGGGACCAGCTTATTCGGAATTTCATCAAACACATAATCCATTCCAAATAACTCTCCTGTTTTCCAATAGTTTCGCCAAGATAAATATTTCGGGTCACGTATAAAGTCTACATTCACCTTTTTATTGCGTCCATTTTGCTTAGATAAATAGGATGCTGCATTACATGCACCCGCAGATACTCCGATCACATAAGGAAATTCAATGCCTTTTTCCAGGAAGTATTCCAGTGCTCCTGCCGTGTATATCCCTCTCATTCCTCCACCTTCGAGAACGAGGCCTGTCTTTTCAATCATCATCTTCTTGTCTACCTCCCTAAAGATGCAAGAGTTTTCGTCACCGGTATCGAATAAATGACTATATTTTCCCACAAATTAGTAAGAATGTGTACTAACTTGCTCACTGATTAAGCCACTTAATGATTTCATTCTTGATGATTCCGACTCGGTCTCTCATTCATCATTCTCCACAGGAATAAGTTTAGCGTTACACATTTTTTCATAAAATTCAATGGGTCCAGCTTCTTTTAAAACGGCATACATATACCCTTTCTCTTGCATGCACTGTAATGCATTATAAAGGAGTGCTTTTCCCACTCCTTTATGACGGGTGTGTGGGAGAACCCCCATCGGTCCGTAAATTCCTTTTTTATTTTTATAGGCATCAAAGGCTGCGAATCCAATTAATTCACCTTCTTCTTCCGCTTTGAAAATCGGGATGCATTCCCCTGATGATTGAAAGGCTTTTAACAACGTTTTTGACCACGATCCTCCGAAATGCTCCTCTACCCATACCAATAACTCTTTTTCATCTTCACCCTGTACAGGGCTAACTTGGACAGCAGGGTTTACTTCATATTTCCAATCTTTGTTCAATAAATAAACCGTCAAATCCCGGGCTGTAGTAACAGATCGGATAATCCTTTCATGAGGGATTGCATTGAGTTCTTTTTGCAATTGAGGGTGTTCTGGAAGATGGGCGTAAAACGCTTTAATAATATGACCTTCATTTAAAAACGTTTGATTGTATCGTTTCATGACTCCAATCGATGTGTTCCATACCTTTCTTGCGTGTGTTGATAAAGGAATGGAAAAGCAATCAATTCGCTCTGTATCAGGTGGCTCTGAAGGAATGATAGTAGATATGTTTTCTATCTGTTCCATAAAGGGTTCCATAAGGTGATACATCTCCCTGAGAGTACCTTCTTTTACGTGAGCCGCTCCTAAAAAGAAATCCATGCTTTGAATGCTTGTATGATGATTCCTTTCGGCAATCATATGAGCGTTTTGAATCAATTTGTTAACTTTATGGGTGTATTGAAGTTCTATCATGCAGCCCACTCCCTTCTATTACCATCATTCGACATAAAATAAGGTAATCCTTTTACTTGAGGTCCGTCCCTCTAAAAATGGAGCTCTGTTTGGTCAGATCAAATCTTTTTTCTTATAGATAGGTGGTGATATGAGCAGGATGGCCAGGCAAAAGATTGTAGTGAGAATAATGGTCCCTGTCAGGTGATCCGGCCACGTGCTATGAAGGATGATTTCATTTACATAGCTGGGTAGCTGACCTGGGGACCACTTTAAGGTTCTTGTCATGTACCCTGACACAAAGGTTAAGAATATGGCGATCCCGATCGTAAAGAATCCTGCCGGGCCAGGCGTTTTTACTAAACTACTAAAGAAGACGACCAGTGTTAAGATAAAGGTAAGCCACAAGCCGTAGACGAGGAAGCCATGTACGAATGCTGTAAAACCAATCCCGTTAAATAATACCTGAATATAATACCAGCTGGATATCATCCCAAGACCATAAGAGACCCACACCAGAACAAATGCAGCCAACCATTTGGAATAAATATAAGCTGTGTAGGAGACGGGCTTCACCAATACCATAATAGCATTTCCGCTCTTTCTCTCTCCTGCGATCATTCCCATAAATCCTAATACGATGATGAGGACGCCAAAGGTACTAAACTTGCTGATAGTCGATAATAACACTTCTCCAGATGATGGCGTTGGAATACTGATGACCGTTCCTTCCGGCAGATCTCCTACTGAATTAATAATGTCTGGTAAATAAAATGCCGTTAAAGGTTCTGTTAACCCAAATAAAATGAATACGATTGGCATCCAGATCATTTTATAATTCCGTGTTAGTTCCCGCATTTCTTTTCTTAATAAAACCCAGAATATTTTCATTTTTTGATCACCTCCATGAACAATTCCTCCAGGCTCTGTTCACTTGTTTCAAATTTAGTTACCCCCCATTGGTGTTCTGAGATCATAGAAAAGATTCTCGCTCTATCCCTTTCCAGTTCACTTACTTCAAAGGATAGTCGATCTCCATCTGAGATAAGATGATGAACCCAATCTTTTTGCAGCAGATACGGTTTATATTTTTCGCTTCCTTCTTTAAAATACAGATTTAGTCTTGTTGTTTGATGCCTTGCCTTTATCTCTTCCAGGGGTCCTTGTTCGATCAGGACTCCCTCGTGCAAAAACAACACATCCTCGCATACTTGTTCTGCATCATTTAAAATATGTGTAGAAAAAAGGATCGTCGTTTCCTTTTTTAACATTTTCAACAGCTCCAGCACTTCTCTTCTCCCGAAAGGATCTAAGGCAGATACCGGTTCATCAAGGATTAGGAGCTTTGGCTGATGAATAAGGGCTTGAGCTATCCCCAATCGCTGCTTCATCCCACCTGAATACTGGCCAATTCTTCGATTCTTTCCTTCCAGCAAACCGACTAGCTCTAAAAGTTCTTCACCTCGATTTTGAGATGTTTCCCTCGTTAAACCGGCTATTTCACCGGAAAAGGTGAGAAATTCTTTTCCTGTCATCCATTCAAAAAAGGAAGGATATTGGGGCAGGTAGCCGATCATTTGCCGTATATCTTTAGAGGTTACGCTTGTTGAAATTGATCCATCAGTAGGTGTAATTAGCCCTGCTAGCATATTTATTGTAGTGGTTTTCCCTGCTCCATTGGGACCAAGAAGAGCTGTACAACGACCTTGTTTTAATTGAAAGGTAAGGTTCTTTACGGCCAGCTTTTCCCTATACTTCTTTTCTAAAGAACATACTTCTATTACATTCATCCATCATGCCTCCTTCCAAAAATGAAATATACGACCGGCCCGATAATGTTGATAAACAAGATAATGAGAACCCATAGCCATTTAGGACCATTCGTTGCTTGAATCCGGATCACATCAATCACCGCAACCACCATGAGTATGAGTTGAATAAGGATGACAGGAGCAATAAGTCCCCAATTTATTGACTGAAATACTTCTTGTAATTCGTTCATCTTCAATTCCTCCTTTTGTTTTTCAATGATAAGACGGAGAAAGAAGAAATTCGTTTAATATTTTTTCAAGAAATTTTAGAGGCTAAAAACCGCAAAAAGCACTGACCCTCTAAAAGCAAAGAGAATCAGTGCTCCTTTATCCCGAATGATATAAAGAATGCAGCTTAGAAACTTCCGTTTTGACGGTTTCGACTAGTGAAGGCGGAGATATGACTCTCGCCTGACTGCCAAAATTTAAGATCCAGTTCACTAGTCCACTACTGACACGGGCTTTTGTAGTTAGAATAAAATGGTCTTCACCATCTCTTTGAATATCTACATCCTTTCCGAACTTATCGATGATCACATTGATGAGGTGGTTTTGAAATGAAACTTTAATCCATTCTTCATCACCTGCAAACATATGAAAGGTGGATTGTACATACTTAGATACATCAAAGGGTTGATATGGAAAGGTTTCAGAAAGGGGTTCTACATTCCTTAATCGATCCACACGGTAGTGGCGGATTTCGTCTGCTTCAAAATAATAGGCAATCAGATAGTAGAAATCATTTGCCCATGCAAGGGCATAGGGCTTCACCTTATAAAGCTTTCCTTCATGACTCAAATTAAACTGTTTCTTCACATCGTATCGACCATATTGGAACGTAATCATTCTACGTTCTGCTATTGCTTCATGAATATCATGGATAGCGAGACGAATATAGGGACTTTCACTTTTAATGGAGGAATCGATTTGAATTTCATTATGCAGCTTTTTCCCTTGATGAAGACTTGTGAGCCTCTTTATTTTTCCAGTCAGCTGTCTCGTTTCCTTCTTTGATATAAATTTGGCGGAAACGACTGCATCGATGAGCATGCGAAGTTCATATAGCTCGAACAGGCGATACTGATGACTATAATATTTAGGCAGCCCTTCTTTTTCCTGGTTTATGGTGACATCGAAATTATTTCTGATAAGATGCTCAAGATCATCTTTTAATGAATTTTTGTTCAATTTCACCTCAGGGCCAAACATCTGCTTAAAACGGTTAATGATATCATCCAAACTCAACTCATGATCCTCATCGGTTTCTTCACTCAATATACCCATCAGCCTAAGCACTCTCTCTTTATTATCCACCCTCGTCATTTTGATACGCTCCTTTCGGGGACAAACCTATCCTTCTAAACGGAAAGACATTTTTATAAAACTATCAATATTCCGATATTTTTGTCAACACTTTATTTCTAAAATTCACTTTAATGAAGGCTCATTTCTTTTCGCAAATACTGTTATTTATTATCAGAGGGTATGCTTAGGCTCTGTCCATTAGTGTGTGCTGGAAGGTGAGGGGAACCGCTTCGCTTTCCGCGGACGTTCGGCCGAGCCTCCTCAGCTTAGCCGAACGGGGTCTCGGCACGCCCGTTCTTCCGCAGGAGTCTACGCAGTTCCCCTCCCCATCTATAAGAGGATTTCATGACAGAGCTAAAAGGTGACAAAAACAAACTAATAGAAAACAGAATTTCTAGTACGCGACCATTAAAGAGGTAACTTGCTAAAAGTTTGTTGATTTAAATTAGATTTTATTAAAAAAACATACTGAGAAAGTTGATTGGAGCGGAAGGTGCTCGACTCCTGCGGGAATTGCGGGAAAGTTGAGACCCCGCAGGGCAATGCCCGAGGAGTCTCAACTCACGCCCCGCGGAAAGCGAGCACCTGGAGCGGAAATCAACCACTACTCGCTTTTTTAAGAGCAACAAAGTTTATGAGAAGAGCCTTAATGGAACAGAAAAAAAGAACCCATGAATGCTCATGAGTTCCCAGCTGCTTATTTAAGTAATCGAAAGACCGTCGGAATTCTATAATGCTCTCCCTCATAGGCTCTGATCGCTCCCAATATCGTAAAGATCAAGGCCAGGACACCCACGACAGGAGCCAGAACAAATCCAATCAGCACCACCATCAAAATGGTACTTACCAAACCATAAACGGCATATGAAATAAGAAAGTTGAAGTATTCCTTTCCATGAAAGTCCACAAACTCTGATTCATCCTTTTTAATAAGCCAGATGATCAATGGACCAATGAATGCTGTGAAGAAGCTTAATATATAAATAAGAGCTGCCATCATTCTTTCATCTTTCGTCGGCATATTGAAATTCCTCCTTTTCACCGCTCACCCTAAACAAGAGTAAACAGACTGTTAGATTCTATCCTCCTCTATACTTACGTGCACTCTGTCAGAAAGTTTCATCTAATCATGTATTTTTTTTTTGAGAACCCTTAAAGAGAAATTCTGCAAACTTCCGGACAGTCCTCATGAAACGTGAAAGGATGGAATATACGTTAAGTAGAGGAGTTTGTCCTTAGTGGACTTGCAGAAAGGTAGTGATGGATTTGAATAAATTTGAAGCCTTTATTCTGGGAATCATACAAGGTTTAACAGAGTTCCTTCCAATCTCAAGCACAGGTCACCTTTATCTCGGAAGGCTTACCTTTGGACTCCAGGAAGCTGGACTTTTCTTGGATACGATGCTTCATATCGGAACGTTGATCGCAGTTCTTGTTGTGTATCAAAAGGAACTTCTCTACATGTTGAGGCACCCCTTTAGTAAATTATCATGGATACTCATCATTGGGACCATCCCGGCTGTGATCGTGGGCTTTTTGTTCGAAGATTTCTTTGACTCAATCTCAAAGACGGGTTCCACGATCGGATGGGAGTTTCTTGCAACGGGATGTATTATGTATTTTGCAGATGGAGTGAGAAATGGCTATAAAAAACTCGATGACCTTTCTTACACAGATGCAGTGGTGATCGGGAGCTTTCAAGCAGCAGCCATCTTCCCGGCGTTATCAAGGTCAGGATTAACCATTGCGGCAGGCTTATTCAGGAAGCTTGACAGGGAAACGGCGGCTTATTTTTCCTTCCTTCTATCTACCCCAGCCATACTTGGTGGAATCGTGCTACAAGGGAAAGAAATGATGGGAGGAACTGTTGAAGCGATCTCTTTTTCAAGTTTAGCCATCGGAACAGTAAGTGCCGCAGTATTCGGATACTTTGCTATCCTTACGATGGTTAATTTTTTGAAAAAGCACTCCCTTAAAATTTTCTCCTACTATGTGTGGGCTCTGGGGCTCTTGATTCTCTTTCTTCAATACTCTGGGATTATGTAGGAGGAACACGATGAACCATGAATCGATCGTACAAATCTTGACACAATTAACTGATTTGGGTTACGCGGGAATCGCACTTGCACTCATGATAGAAGTGATTCCAAGCGAGCTTGTATTAAGCTATGCAGGCTTTATGGTGAATGCCGGTAAACTCTCCTTCATTGGAGCGTTCCTTAGCGGGGTCATCGGGGGCACACTTGCACAACTATTTCTCTATTGGCTTGGCTACTATGGTGGCCGCCCCTTCTTTGAAAAATATGGAAGGTATCTACTTATTCAGCAAAAGCATTTGACGGCTGCTGAAACGTGGTTTGATAAGCATGGTACCATCGTCATTTTCACCGCTCGATTTATTCCGATTGTCCGTCACGCCATTAGTATTCCGGCTGGCATCACCCGAATGCCTCTTTCTACTTTTAGTCTTTATACCTTTGCAGCCATGCTTCCCTGGACATTATTGTTTATGGTCATCGGGATGGAGCTGGGTACTCACTGGGAGCACATTGAAGTAATCGGAGTACGCTATATTAAGCCTTTGAGTTTCATTGCAGTAGTTGGAACAGTTCTCTATCTATTTTTTTCCTATTGGAGAAACAAAAGGAAGGATTAACTTCTTTTTTTCCATGAAATTGTTTAAAATAAGAAGGAATAAAGACCCACGAAAGGATTACCTATGAATTCGATACTATTAAAGAACGCAACCATATACCCCATCACATCCAAGCCCATTCAAAAAGGTTCTGTACTCATAGAAGACGGAAAAATCAAACAGATTCACTCACAAAGCATAGAGGCCTTCACCGATGCTTCAGTGTATGATTGCCAGGGGAAATTTCTCTTCCCGGGCTTCATCGACTCCCATACCCACTTAGGGTTGTATGACGAAGGCACCGGTTGGGCAGGAAATGATGCCAATGAAACCATTGAGCCAATGACGCCTCATATCAGGGCTTTTGACGGCGTATATCCATTAGATCCCGGTTTTAAAGATGCTCTGAAGTACGGTGTCACAACAGTTAATGTCATGCCTGGGAGCGCAAATGTAATCGGTGGAACGACTTCTGTGATCAAAACCTATGGATCAACGATTCGATCGATGCTGATTAAGGAAACGTCCGGATTGAAAATCGCCCTTGGGGAGAACCCGAAACGGATTCATAGTAATGGAAACAACGATTCCATTACGAGAATGGGCATTATGGGAATGCTTAGAGAAGCATTTTTCTCAGCCAAATATTGTGATCAACCCGAAGATCTCAGAGTTGCACCTTTAGTATCTGCATTAAAACGTGAAATCCCTGTTCGGATACACGCTCACCGTGCAGATGATATCCTGTCTGCGGTCCGGTTTGCCGACGAGTTCAATTTGGATTTACGCATCGAGCATTGTACAGAAGGTCATCTCATTTCTGAAGAATTTTATGGTAAAAATTTAAAGGTTTCAGTAGGGCCAACCTTTACAAGAAGATCCAAAGTAGAGCTAAAAAACAAAAGCTGGATCACGTATCAAAAATTGACGGAAGCTGGTGTCGAAGTGTCCATTACGACCGACCACCCGTACACTCCGATTCAGTACTTAAATATGTGCGCGGCTATCGCTGTTCGGGAAGGGCTGGACGAACATAAAGCCCTTGAGGGAATCACCATCCTCCCTGCCAGAAACCTTGGTGTATCTGACCGCATCGGTAGTATAGAGGTAAACAAGGATGCCGATTTAGTACTATGGAGCCACCATCCATTTCATTTTATGGCCAAGCCGATTGTAACCTTGGTGAATGGAGAAGTCGCTTATCAAAGTGTGTAGAAATTTGTTAAAAATTTTCATCAAAATTTAGCATTTTACCTATTTCCTTTTTGAGATATTTCGTATATGATACAAATGGATAATATATTTCCGGTTACAAAGACGTGATCAATTCTTATATTGAGCGACTGTAATGAAGGGAAGGCAAAAGGTGCGCCACCAGTTTCTTGACTGGTCTTAGTGGGTTCGATTCCCACCCCGAAATTTTTTAGTTACCATTTAAAAATTTCGAGGGTGGGATCGTACGCAAGTAGACTGCCCTCAAGGAGGGTCTACTATGATCAAGAAACGTGAATTACATGAGTGTCATGAGCTCTATGACCTGATGGTGCACCCGGATGTCTTCCCTTTCGTGCGTCAAAAAGCTCATTCCTATGAGGAGCTTCTCTTCTTAACGAAACAAACGATTGAAGCTGAGGAGCGTGGAGAACTCATTTCCCGTACGATTTTGGACGAATGGGGCAACCCGATCGGAACGATAAACTTATTTGATATTCAAGAAAATGCTGGGTTCCTGGGAACCTGGATTGGCAAACCCTATCATGGAAAAGGATACAATCAACCAGCCAAAGATGCATTCTTCGCTGAACTTTTCTTCGAATTAGGAATGGAAACCATATTCATGAGAATCCGCAAAGTGAATACCCGCTCCCAAAAAGCAGCAGAAAAACTTCCATATGTACTAAAAGCGAACGAAACAAGAAAATCTCTTTACGAACAATTAAATGCTCAAGAAGAGGTATATGATTTATATGAAATCCCCAAAGACTTATACACACTTTATTTATATCAGCTTCAACCTTCCCAAGAAGAAGATCAAGCTTTGGAAGCTTAGGATAAAAACCGATTTCCCTATGAGGAAATCGGTTTTTTGTTTTAAAAAACAATCCATATAAGTTCCCCCTCTCTTTCTTCATACATAAATTCAAGTTACATCCGGGAAAGATATAGTGAAGAAAAAGGTTTATAGGAGGGCTTTCACAATGCCTATTCGAATTATTTTAGTCGTACTATCTTGGGGAAGCCTGCTGTTTCTCAAGAAGGAAACCATCATACGCTTTTCTCCCTCTGCGATTTTAGTGAGCTTCATTCTAACAACCATCACATTATGTAACTCGGTTCTAAAGTTTTGGGAGATTCGAGGAAGCAAACAAGAAAAATTGCTTGGTGATTTATCGTTTATTCTGGGTCCGTTCCTTTCTGCTACACTTTGGGTTTTCAGATTAACCTATAGATCCTTTCCACTCTATATGCTCTTAAACCTCTCCATTAATTATATATTTGCCTATCCCCTTACCTCATTTTTCGAGAATAAAGGCATATATAAATTAAAACGGATGAAGAACCATTATATGTACATGCTTACGATCAGCTATTCTATCATTATTTATTGGTATCAATCCCTTATCGAAAATAAATTCATGAACAAGAATGAAGACTTATCCTCTCAGAGATTCAGCGAGAAAACGAACGATATCATCGCAGAAAAATTATTATAGCTCACAAAAAAAGGAGCTGCTGATAGTTGACAGCTTATCTTCATTCCAAAAGATAAGCACACACTAACAGGCAGCTCCCATTTTTTATTTCTTTTTCGCTACTTTCTCGAAATACAGATTTCTTACAACATAGGTTTTATAGTTTTCCAATTTTCTTTTTTCTAACGGATGATGACTGATTCCCATCTTTTTAAGCTCCTGAAGGTACCACCCTTTTGAAAATTGATAAGCCATTGTCCTTCTCCCCTTCAACCATTTATATACTATATGCTTAAAGGAGGGTACCATGACTTATTATCGGGACATTGATGAAAGTTCCTCATACATGTCTTGTATGGTATAGGCTTTTTGACTTTTTTCCATGTTGTGGATATAGGTATCTCTGTTTTCCTTTAACTCATTAACTTTCTTGAGGAAGCTCTCTTCGGTCAGCTCTTCTTCTTCAAGTTTTAATGCATAACCATGCTTTACGAAGCTGTTAGCGTTTAGGATTTGATCTCCACGGCTCGCTTCTCTTGATAGGGGGATCAGTAACATTGGTTTTTTCAACGCAAGAAATTCAAAGATCGAATTAGATCCTGCACGTGAGATCACATAATCCGTCATCGCTAAATAGTGAGGAAGATCACCTTTTATGAATTCATATTGCCGGTACCCTTTTTGGGTATAGGTTTCTTCGATATTCCCCTTCCCACAAATGTGGATGATTTGGAAATGGGAAAGGAGTTCATTCAGGTTCCCTCTTACCGCTTCGTTAATTTTTCTTGCACCAAGACTTCCACCCATAATCATCAATACAGGCTTATCTTCATAATACCCGGTTAAACGTTTTCCTTCACTTGCATCTCCTGTAAACAGCTCTTCACGAATGATCGCTCCTGCACATAATGATTTATCACTTGGAAGTGATTGAACCGTTTCAGGAAAAGTGGTGAAGATTTTGGTGGCAAAAGGAACCGCTAATTTGTTCGCAAGTCCCGGTGTTACATCCGATTCATGAATCGCTACAGGAACCTTTGCAATCTTAGCAGCCATGACGACGGGAACGGAAACAAATCCCCCTTTTGAAAAGATGATGTCTGGTTTCGTCTTACGAATGACGTTTAAAGCATCAAACACACCTTTCATCACTCGAAATGGATCTGAAAAGTTTTTCCATGAAAAATACCTTCGGAGCTTTCCGCTTGAGATGCTTTCATAAGGAATATGGGGAAATTGTTCTGTTATGATTTCCTTTTCGATTCCGTCTTCTGATCCTATATACGTTATCTTCCATCCTTCTTTTTCAAAGTGTGGAATCAATGCTGTATTAACCGTAACGTGGCCTGCTGATCCGCCGCCTGTAAATAAAATGCGTTTACTCATATGTATAAACTCCTAACTTGATTTTCTACTAACCTTATCTTTCATCATTATACACTTTACCAAAAATGTCTGGAGGATAGAACTACGAAAATTTGACAAAAGAATAGGCTCCGTCAACCGGAACCCTTTCAATCTCTGCAACAAACGTGTTGAACGTTGTAATGATTTAATTTAATTAGATAAGACCTTATCTCTTTTCAATATATAATTGGCTACATTTCTTCCGCTGATTGTAACCATTGGAGATCCTCCACCCGGATGAGTCGTTCCTCCAACATAGAAGAGGTGTTCAATGTCCTTGCTAACGTTGGAAGGGCGAAGAAACGCTTCTGTCATCCGGTGGGAAGCCAGGCCATAAAGGGAGCCTTTATAGGCAGAGAATTTGTGTTTGATCGTATTCGGCGTGAATACCCTCTCTACTTCTAATGAGTTCCGAATTGGCAGCCCCTTTTCTTCTAATTTCTGATAAATCTTCTCTTTATACGCCTCGGCTTGTTCATCAGTCACCTCGACGGCTGGAGCATTCACAAGAATAAATAAATTACTTCCCTTGGTGATGTTAGGATCTGTGGCAGCTGAATGGCTAATATAGATGGTCGGGTCACTGGGCAGCTCTTTCTTCATGAAAATTTGCGAGAACTCCTTTTGATAATCTTCTGTGAAATACACTTGGTGATGATGAACGGAATCCTGGTAGGCTCGTAACCCTGCCAAAATGACAAAAGCGGAAATGGAAGGTTCATAGGAGTCCAGCTTCCTATCAGGATGGCTTGGTCGCTCTTTCTCTTCAATAAGATTCTTCGTAGCCGTGATAAAATCCCCATTCACAATTACATCATGGGCAGGTACCGTTTCACCATTTTCTGTTACAACCCCCACTGCTCTTTTTTCCTCCACTATAATCTCTTTTATTCTTATGCCCAGATGAACCTTGCCTCCCAGTTCTTCAAAGAATCGGTAGAAGCCTTTTGCAATCTCTGGGTTTCCACCTATCGTATAATACACCCCTTCTTTCATCTCGAGATGGCCGATCAACGAGAAGGTCGCCGGGCACTCATATGGTGAAGATCCAATATATGTCGCATAACGATTAAACACTTTCAACACATCTTCATCCTGAAAGAACCTTCGGTGAAAATGATCCATCTTTTCAAAGGGACGGACCTTCATAAAGCTGTAGGATAGCTGCGGTGCGAGGTAATCCCGCCATGAACCAAAAACCCGATAGAAAAATCCCCGCTCGGCTAATGTGTATAGCTTTTCCACTTCCCTTAAATACTCTTTGTAATGAGATGCCCCGTACGGATCGAGTTTTTCAAGTTCCGTAATCATTTCCTCCGGGTCCGCTGATTGATATAGAATTCTCCCATTGTGAAAGACATTTTTTGTATGTTTTACAAGCCTTTCAAACTGAAAATAATGAGAAGAGTCTCCTCCTGCATCATTGATCACCGATTGAAATACTTCAGGCATGGTAATGGTATTAGGTCCAAAATCAAAGGTATACTCCTCGATTTCAACAGGCATCATTTTCCCTCCAGGATGAAGGTTCTCTTCTATGATCGTTACATTATAGCCTTTACTTTGGAGAGAAATACCTGCGGACAATCCCCCTAATCCACCTCCAATAATGACGATATCCTTCATGAATAGGTCCTCCCCTTCCAAGCGTATCCCTGTTTCTTCATTCCTCGCAGCATCGAAGCCCACATAATGATGATAAAGCTTATAGAAGCAATCGGCATGATAAGAAAATGCCACCTGGATTGATTGGATGCAATATCAATCATGAGGGTTTGTACCCATATCGCAACCAGCGGAACACAATAGCTCCATTCCCCTGCCATTAATCCATATAGGAACAGGGGAAGGGGCAATATGTAAAATACGAAGTAAAAAAGGGAAAGCAGAAAAACGGAAATTGGAGTTCTCCCTAATCCTATATAAATATTTTTTAAGAAACCCTCCCATACTTCCTTATTGGTATCATACATATGGCATGTCACGTCATATGTATTGTTGACGATTGTTACCTTCCAACCCTTTTCTTTCACTTCCCTCGCAATATGCACATCTTCTAATAAAGACGATTTCACTGCTTCATGACCACCGCACTCTTCATACGCTTCCTTCTTAAAAAACATAAAGGCCCCGTGAGCAGCGGTAAATGCTTTATTCGTCGTATGATTGGCAACTGCAATGGGTAAATGAAAGTATACCAGGAAGTGTTGAAAGGGAACCAGCATCTTACTGAGTAAAGTAGGTATGGGAAATTGCGGAAATCCCGTTACAAGCCCTGCATTGTATTGGTTCATCTGGAACAATACTTTCTCAATGATGGACGGGGACACCCTGACATCTGCATCAAGGAATAAATAATATGTTCCTCGGGCATGCTGACCCAGCTCCTTGCATGCATGGACCTTCCCCACCCATCCTTTTGGGAGTGGCTTTCCGTTGATGATTTTAAAGCGGGAATCCCCTTTGGTTAATTGGAATAGGAGTTCAGGGGTACGATCCGTTGAGCCATCATCTAATATGATAAATTCAACAGGCGAATGGGCAATCTTCTTAATACTTTCAATTAAACCTTCCACATTTCTTTCTTCATTCCTCATAGGAACAAGTACAGAAACAAGTTCATTCGAAGACAATTTACGAGAAAGCTTCGGTAAAAAGAGTAGATTGATGAACGTGACCAGAACAAACATGAACGTGATGAAGATAAAATAATTCAATGTCTTTACACCTCTACTTCCTTCTTTTCCAAAAGCTCAACCATTCACTATTCGTAGGAAAACCTTTTAGTAATAATTCAAAGCTTGAAATATCTTCATTTATGATATCGGACTTTAGGGACTCGATCCTTTTTTCCATAACAGTCCTTAGACTGTCTGTAAGCTCTTTTCTTGAATAATGCTTATTGTGATCTACTCCCTCATCACAGATTCTGATAAATAATTCAGGCCTTTGATCATGACGAAATGTGTAGTAGAACGTGACCAACGATACCTTTATTTCGGGATTACGTTCACTTAAGAAGCTTGGACCACTCATAAATGAAATAGGCCTCTTCTCAAGATGCTCTTCCTTGCCCTGCGGAAAGATCCAGACAGTTTTCTTCTCTTGCAGGCACTTCTCAGCAAACTTTAAGGAAGAGACCAAATCTTTGGGTGAGTCGGGGTTTACTGAGAATGCCCCGATTTTACGGAAAAAAGAGAAATCTTCCATCCCTTTCTGACTCATCATGGCGTAGCTGTCTTCTTTTACAACATAATGATTCAAGTAAAAGACCATCAATCCGTCCCACCAGCTTGAATGGTTTGCGAGTATCAAGTGACCGGAAGGAGATTTTCCAGACTCCCTGTGATCATCGATCCAAACACGATAAAAATGTTTCTTCAGCTGATAGGTAAGGTAGTGGGCCAAGAGGCGTTGAAATCTCCTGCTTTTTTTCGGTTCGATCATACTACCTTCTCCAATCGTTTTCTAAGTAAGAGAGACACACCGTAAAATGCAAGCGTAACCCAAACAGCCAGCCAAAGCCCTTCCACGATTGCCGTCACGATAAACATAAAGATCACGAGGTAATACAACCGTCTCATCCGCGAGCTCCAATGTGAAGAAACACCCTCGTGTTTTATCAAATAGTACAGGAAAAATTGAATGAAGAACGAAACAAAAAACCAGCCTAAGAAATTTTGAGTTGGAATATCATAATACATCCCTTCCTCATCCCATATCCAGTATTCCCGGCCTTTAAAAGCCACCGGATCAATAATCAGGTCCATCGTCACCGCTAAAATGGACGTAACTGTGCTATAGATAAACGCTGCCATTACAGTCTTTCTTCGGGATAGCAGGAATTCATAGTGTGCCATACTCGTGAAGATCACCATGACCCAGGCAAAGCCTATGGTGATGGGTACGCCAACCAGCTGAAAACCAAAGTCTTTTTCATAATGATAAGAGCCAAATATCAGACCATAATGAACGCCTAATGACTCTGCAAAAATCGTAAGCAGCATAATACACAACGCGATGATGGCCCCGATTTGTCCTCCGAATTTCTTCATTGCATAAAGAATAGCCAAAAAACCGGCCAAATATAAGAAAACGGCATTCGCCCATTGAAGGGATGGAGGAAGCCAATCAAGAGAAACAAGGATAATCCCCACTCCGTACCATATAAGAAATACGATCCAAATCCAGTCCTGCCATTCTTTAGTCATTATCTTCCTCTCCCACATGCTCTTTCTTTTCAACATCAATTATATAAGAGTGCAATGTTTAAATGCATATTTAACTCTCTGTCTCTCTAAAATGTGATACAGTATGATAGTGAATTTATCAAAAGCTCAAGGGAGTTATTCAAAGGAGTTCATTTTATGAGAGAAACCCATTTAGTCAAGGATAAAATCAAACAATTATCCATTATACTCATTCCCATTCTGGTCACCCAGTTGGGAATGTTTGCAATGAATTTTTTCGACACCATCATGTCAGGAAAGTATTCTCCGATAGACCTGGCCGGTGTTGCCATAGGTTCCTCCCTTTGGGTACCGGTATTTACAGGGTTAAGCGGCATCCTTCTAGCGGTTACCCCAATCGTCGCTCAATTAATAGGAGGAGGAAATAAGAAAGATGTTCCCCACACTGTGCTTCAAGGTGTATATGCAGCCATTGCTCTATCACTTTTCGTGATGATTGTCGGTGCATTCGTTCTTAATCCAATTCTGAATGGAATGAATATTGAAACACAGGTCCGTACTGTTGCTAAAGATTATCTCATTGCCCTTTCATTCGGGATGATTCCATTATTCATCTACAATGTACTGAGATCATTTATTGATGCCCTGGGAATGACAAGGGTCACCATGTTTATTACATTGCTTTCCCTTCCGATAAATGTCGTATTTAATTATTTATTGATATTTGGAAAACTCGGTTTCCCTGCATTAGGAGGAGTCGGCGCTGGTTATGCTTCAGCTATCACCTATTGGGTCATTACACTCATTGCTTTTTGGGTTGTGCATACAAAAAGACCATTTAATCAATACTTTATCTTCAAAACCATCCATAAACCTGACCTCTCTAAATGGAAAGAGCTCTTTCAAATTGGGGTGCCGATCGGTCTATCTATTTTCTTTGAAGTAAGCATCTTTTCTGCTGTTACTTTATTGATGAGCAATTATGATACAGTCGTGATAGCAGCTCATCAAGCAGCGATCAATTTTGCATCCTTTCTCTATATGATCCCGCTCAGTATTTCCATGGCATTAACCATCGTTGTAGGGTTTGAGGTGGGAGCGAAAAGGCTGCGGGATGCAAAGATTTATAGCTGGATGGGGGTAAGCTTTGCATTACTATTGGCAGTCATATATGGTGTGATTTTGCTCGTGTTCCGATCAGAAATCTCGTACCTCTATTCAGATGATGCATATGTATTGGAATTAACGGCTCATTTTTTATTGTATGCTGTGTTCTTCCAGCTATCAGATGCCATTCAGGCTCCAGTACAAGGGGCGCTCAGAGGATACAAGGATGTCAATATCACCTTTATGATGGCACTCATATCCTACTGGGTGATTGGATTACCGCTTGGTTATGTTCTAGCCAACTACACTGCCTTTGGTCCGTACGGGTATTGGCTCGGCCTGACATCCGGCTTAACTGCAGGAGCCATCACGTTATCAGCCAGGCTCCTATTCATTCAGAATAAGTATAGAAAGCAATATAGTCTTATAAAACAATAAACACATCATTTAAATCCATTAGACATGGCAGATTTTTTTCTGCTGTGTCTATTTACTCCTTCACTGACGAAATACCTTTCCAAGCACATCCTTGCCCCCTGTAACAGGAATAATGGAACCGGTAATAAAATCGGATTCTTCCTGACATAGAAAAGAAATGATTCTCGAAAGGTCTTCACCCGTTCCAGGACGCCCCACCGGTGTGTTAGAATCATGATGTTCTTTCGCTTTATGAATCTCTTCTTCTTTCCATTCCCCAACGATGTCCCCGGGGCAGACCATGTTCGCCGTTATTCCATTACGCGCTTCTTCGATAGATATGGTTTTCGTAAAGGAAGCAAGTCCTGCTTTTGATGCCGCAAACGCGGAACGATAGATCCAGCCTGGTGATGTTTCAACTCGATCATATCCAAACGTGATAATTCTTCCCCATTTCTTTTCCCTCATTTTAGGAATAATCAACCTTGATAAGTAGAAAACACTATTTAAATTTCCGTTTACTATGTAGTTCCATTCTTCTGGGGAATAGTCAGTAAATGACTTCCGCTCTTTCACGTAGGGACCTGCATTATGAATTAAGATATCGACACTTTCCACTTCATTCAGAATTTCTGTTACCATTCGCTCACATTCTTCAGGTACAGAAATATCACCCTTGATGGCTATTAATTTATTGTTATATTTCCCCATCAAATGGGAAACCAGATTCTCAACAATTTGATCATTTTGTCTGTAGTTAATGATAACGGTATATCCTTGTTTCGAGAATTCCTCTACCGTTCGCCGACCGATCCCCTTCGATCCTCCCGTTATAAACACAACTTTTTCTTTCATCAAGTTCACTCCACGTACTCGTTATACTTCAATAGTAAGAATGATTATGTTGAATTGCAAATGTAAGCTCTTTAATAATGCATTCATATTCGACAATAGCCCCATTTTTTGTATATTTTATTTTGATAAGATTAAAATAACCTAAACGGGCTTCATCCTTTTTCGTACACAAAAAAAACAACCTCTCCATAAGAGAGGCTGCTTTCATGATTGTGTTATATTATTTACCAATGAACTGTTGAGTCCAGTAGTTACCGTTTTCTACATGTCCTACACCGATGTGAGTGTAGTTAGAGCTTAAGATATTTTTACGGTGACCATCACTGTCCATCCATGCTTGTACTACTTCTTCTGGAGTAGGTTGACCCATAGCGATGTTTTCACCGGCAGAGCTGTATTGAATGCCGAACTGCTTCATCATGTCGAATGGTGAACCATAAGTCGGGCTATCATGAGAGAAGTAGTTATTCGCTTGCATATCACGAGACTTTTCACGTGCAACTTTGCTTAACTCAGTATCTACTTTAAGCGCTGGAAGACCTTGCTTTGCACGCTCTTGGTTCGTTAACTCCACTACTTTCTGCTCGTATTGACTTAATTGACCTGTTTCTTCACTTACCTTTTGTTCTGGTTGTTGTTTCTGTTCGTTTGCTGCAGGTGCAGGAGCAGGAGCTTCTGCTTTTGGTGCTTCTTGTTTTTCAGGAGCTGGTGCTGGTGCTGGTGCCTCTGCTTTTGGTGCTTCAGCTTTCGGTGCTTCCTTAGCTGGCGCTGGTGCAGCCTGGGCTTGAGGAGCTTGTCCTTTTAACAGCTCTTGTACATTAATATTCTTACCATCAATTTGAAATTTTGATAGAGTATCTTGTACAAATTTATTTAAATCTTCTTGATTACCATTATATTTAAAAGTGTTCACCTGTTGTGAAACCTTATCTGGAGTTGGACATGGTGCTTCAGCCCCAGCTTTTCCTGCTGCGAATGGTGCTGCTAATAGTGTAAATGCTGTTGCTGTTGAAACCATCATTTTCTTGTTCATAAAAATGAATTCCTCCTTAGTGAATGTGTTTTTCTTGCTGCACATTCATCATACCACCCCGTTTTTGTTACATTTACGGGAGATCTTGGTAACTAGATATCAATTGTTCTATTATGAAAGACAATTTTCCTATAGTACTATAGTAATCATTGATTCTAGTAGGGAGAAAGTATATTTGAAATGATTTACTTACATTTCCAATGGTTGTATTATTTAGCTCAGGAAACTAATTATTACCTGTATATCAGTATTGACAGCTTTTGAGCAGACCCAATTTTGTAACGGATGTTACAGTTACATTTCACAGAAAGCGCGATTTCACCCTAAAGATAGGTATTCTTTGCATTTTTTGTCAGATTCAACAATAATATATCCTTTGACCTGAAACCCAAGACGTTTTAGTTGTCTAACGCCCACATTGCATTCTATAAGATTACTCCCCATTACCACGATAGGACCATTAGGGATATCGTGTGAGTGCCTTCCTATATATCCACACGGGATCGCTATAATGTTAGCGCAATCTTCTTTAGAGGAATCCTGATAATCCCGGACATCAACGACTACATGTCGGGAAGTTACCTCAAGAGAAGACCATTGTTTTGTTCTCACAGGGAAATATCGATAATACATCATATAAGAAAGTACACTAAAGAGAATTAAGCTAATTACTAGCATACTGGCATCATCCTTTTTAATAATCTAATCATCATTATATACCTACGCAGGTATACAAGGAAGAAAAATGCTCAGAATGGGATGACTAATGTCTATCACTTGTCCTAATTTGCTATAACACAGCATTTAAATGTTAATATGTATCTTCAAACAATCGTAAGACCATTTCAAGATGTAGCTTTATTAAAGCAACTTTCTCTTCACTCGTCAGGTCCGATTCAATAATTCTCTTCGTAGCTGAGAGGTATTTTTCTTCTTTTGATTTACGCACTCTTGGATGACTATTGCCGTCCATTAGTTCACGTTTAATCGCTTCCTTCAGGATATTTTCTGAAGAAACACCTTCACTTATTAACAATCGGTTTTTCCAGATCTGCCTGTAGGCTTCTAATAATACATCGAAAGATTCTAATGTCATATCCAAACAACCTTTACATAAAAAGTTAAATCATAAAGCATACTAGAAAAAAACGAAGAAAGGTGATGTACATGACTACACCCTATCGCTGTCCCAGCTGTAAAACAAATCGCACTCGATTTAATATTATACAACAAGTATCTCAGAGTGTGAAACTTGATCCTGCCTCTGGAGAAGTTGTTCAGAGTTATGAAGAAGGGCAGCTCGAGCCCTTTCATCTTGCATACAATGGACCTGATTTAAAAGTTCAATGTGCCGCTTGCGGTTTAGTAGAGGATGAAATGACGTTTAAGAAGTTTGGAGAAAGTACAATGTAAGGCATACAAAAAGGGTAACTGGATGACTCTGTCTCTCCGACAGATCTATCCGGTCACCCTTTTTGTATTTAGTGCTCATGCCAATTAATGATTGGATGCTTCTTTAAGCTTAGTTTCTTTTTCTTCTTCTGTTACATCTTTATTCGACATACGTAAAGGGATTTCTTCCATAAAGAACGTTAATACAAAACCAAAGAGAAGAATGATAGCACCGATAAAGAAGACATTCGTTAAAGCGAAACTTAACGCCTCTCTCACACCTTCGAGAATGGTTGCGTATATCCCTTGGAATTCTTTCGGTAATGTTGATTGTAATTCTTTTAATTTCTCACCATTCATAATGTTTTGAGGATCCTGAAGCTGCTTCAGCACTCCTGATGTTTCAGGATTCGTAAGTAGAGGTGAGTCTTTCACATCTGACATTTTCTCAGTCATCTTTGAAGACATGGAAGTATTCATCACGGTACCCATGATGGCTACACCAATCGTACCGCCGATTTGTCTGAATAATTGAGTGGCAGCGGTAGCCACACCAAGGAACTTATGCTGAACAGCGTTTTGAACGGTTAAAGTGAACACCGGGAAGCTCAGCCCAAGACCTGTTCCTACTATAATAATATTGATTAGAGCCGTTGTATTGGTTGTGTTCGTATCCATAAAGGATAAAAGTATCATTCCAGCACTCATTACGAACAAACCGATTAGGGCTAGAAATTTATATCTGCCTGTCTTCGTGATGATCTGTCCACCAACTGTACTCGCGATCACCATACTTAATGTCATCGGCATCATCACCAAGCCCGACTTAGTGGCAGATGTCCCCATGACCCCTTGAATAAAGAACGGCATATACATGATGGCTCCAAACATTCCTGCTCCCAGGATAAATCCAATGATATTTGATAATGTGAAAATTTTATTTTTGAACAATTGAAGTGGAAGTACAGGATTGCTTGCTCTCTTTTCCGTAATGATAAATAAGACAAAAGATACCACCGTTGCTGACAGTAAACCTATAATCGGAAGGGAAACCCACTCATAATCATTTCCACCCCACGTAAAGGCCAATAATAATGGAATAATCGTCAGAGTAAGCATAATGGAACCTAAGTAGTCCACTTTCAATCCTCTATTTGGTTTCTGTGAAGGGAACATTTTATAAATCATTCCAAAGGCAATGAAACCAACAGGAAGGAACACCCAGAATACCCAGTGCCAGTCTGCATTATCAACAATCCAGCCACCTAATGTTGGACCGAACACACTTGCCAGACCAAATACACTGCTCATTAATCCCTGCCATTTCCCTCGTTCCCTTGGAGAGAATAAGTCCCCGACGGCCGTAAACGCAGTAGACATGATCATACCCGCTCCAAAACCTTGAATTCCTCTGAAAATGATTAATTGAAGGATTGATGATGAAAGTCCATTCAAGAATGAACCAATCATAAACACACCAATACCTAGTAGGATGAATGGCTTTCTTCCATACATATCTGATAATTTCCCTACTAAGATGGCCGTTACCGAACTGGTTAACATAAAGATTGTAAAAACCCAGCTATAGTAGTCAAGCCCACCAATCTCAGAAATGATTCTTGGTAATGCGGTCCCCACTATCGTTTGATTCAATGCCGCAAATAACATGGCTGACATGATGGCTATCATGATCATTACTTTTTTTCGATGTTCTAAGTGCTCCATTTTTAAGTCTCCCTTAATATTTATGATAAGAATAATTCACTTACTTAAGTAATTAAGCATAATAGAAGGGATGACCCATTCCGGTCAACCCTTGCTCCCTCATGCTTACACTTATTACTTGCGATTCGATGCTAATAGCTTTTCAAACAGTTCAATCAGGTGGTTAATCTCTTCTTTATCAAATTTCACAAATAGTTCCTGAAAGTATTGAGTCTTTTTTTCTTCACATTTAGCCAGCATATCAACGCCCTGAGGTGTCAGAGCTAACTCTACTACTCTACGATCTTCGTTAGACCGCATTCTTGTGATATAGCCTTTTTCTACTAATGTATCCGTAATGGAAGTGATGTGACTTGCCGATACTTCCATACGTTTGGATATTTCCGAGGATTTCAATGCCCCATTCTCGCTAATGAGCTGAAGTACCCGAAATTCTCCATTGGAAATGAACTCACCAAAGATGGTTCGAATATCTGATTTCATCATTCTAAAAACGGATCGGAATAATCCCTCTAACTCGTACATTTCTTTTCCCACTAAAATCGACCTTTCTCACTTCTTGCACTAAATAAATAGTTCACTAAGTTAACTATTATAGTTTAAACATTTTCTTCTAATCTGTCAATGGTTATGAACCAGTCAAGATCATGACGGTTCTGACTCCCATCTTGGAGAATAAAATGATACTGATCGATAGTCCGATCCCACATAGGAGACCGGTCAGCAACCGTAACGGATTCGTACTGGTTCTCCAGTTCCACTTCTGGGTGTATCCATCTGCCAGTAGGGGGAAGATGAGCATCCCCACATAAAGCAAATGAACGAATGTTACCAAAGGGAAATACAACCAAACGAACGGGATCCCGATTAGGATTCCCAAGAGAATTCCCATACAGCGAAAGCATAAGGGAAATTGCTTCCCCCTGACGACGAGTGAGCGTTCTCGTATTCTGTGACAGGGCATAAAGGATAATGTAAGGATGGCTTTCACTTCCTTCCCCTCCTATGGACTGCAGTCCGGTGTGCAATCACAGTCCGGTGAATCACAATCAAATTTCTTTCCTAAGCGTGGAGAAGGAATGCAGTCAGGGGAATAAATTGCACAGTCCCAACAGTCATAAGCTCTATCCCTTTTATGTTTTTTCCGCTGATAGTACACGATCGTTGTTATAAACATAATCACACTGAACCCAATTAATCCAATAAAGATAACGAATTGCAGTTTCGTTTCATACATGCTTAAACCATACATTCCACTGATAAATAAGATTAGTTCTATACTAAACAATAGAAACACCATATAACGTTTCTCCTCACCTTAGGTTATTCCGTTATGTCTATCTCCTGCAAAGAACGTATTATTTCTGATTTATGTAAGTTTTCTCCAATTATGACAAAATTGGTTGGGTACTTCATATCTCCAGGCATGAACAGCGGCATGCCATATGAATATTGAAACAAGGTTGGATTTTTGCGTCCCTGTAATGGAACATAACCCTTCATTCTGTAAATGCCATCAGGTTGGTTTTTCACCCATTCCTCAAATGCTTCTCCTCTCACTGTTCCATCAAAGGAATATACGATCGCTTGTAAGGATAAATGTTCACCGATGGATGCTTTCTCATAGGAACCGCTCCTGTGATCAGCTTTCAAAGTGAATAAATCTTTCATCGACACCTTTGAATAGTTCGTTAAATATACCTTAGCATTGGGGTTAATTTGCTGAAGGTCATATGAGAATGTCCCTTGCTCCATTTCTGAAAGCAAATCCGTTTTATTCGCGACAATATATTGAGCATGACGAATCTGTTCTCTCATCAGATGTAAAACAGCTGGACTAAAATCATCCCTGTTTCTCCACTGTAAACCATCCACCACAGTAACAATCCCTCTAAATTCGAATTGATCGGCAAACAGAGGAGAAAGGATGGAATCGACCACCTCAACAGGATGTGCTGCTCCTGTCGTTTCTATCACTAATACATCGAAATCCTCGTTCATTAACAATTCCTGAAGCTGAGACTCCAGCTTTTCTGAAATGGTGCAGCAAATACATCCATCAAGCAACTCTCTTAAAGCCGTATCTTTTTCAACTTCATCACTATCAATGGAGACACTTCCCAGTTCATTCATTAAGACAGCCGGTTTTTTATTTTGATCCTTTAAGGACTCCAGCAATCCTTTTAGTAACGTCGTTTTTCCACTTCCAAGAAATCCGGATAGTATATAAACATCTTTCTTCATTTAATCTTCCTCTCTATAGATCCTATACATATTCTATTAGAAAGTGCTTATGAACACAACGAACCAAAGCATCCACACCAACTATTTATGTAAAAGGGAGAATAGAGGATGAAGATTCTTTAGTAAAAAAGCGATTTCTTATTTTTACACGCATAGAATGAATAGACAGGAACCGCGACACTAAAGGATTATCTCTGGATGTCCCTTGTATCTTGTAGCTTTCAATAATAGCTGCTTCATTGCAGCCGAAATTATAAACAGTTAAAACTTTAAAGGTGGGGTTGTCATTGTACTACGAGAAGATTGTTCCGCTTAAACTTAGGGACTTTTTGAAGAATCCTTCTCATGAAACGTTGAAGGATCTGTTACTTCATAATACGGGCGAAACAGATTACGTTGATTTCAAATCAGATTGGATTGAATTCACAAAAATGGCGAAGCATATCCTCGCTATCTCCAATACGGGAGGCGGATGCATAATTGTAGGAGTGATGCAATATGATGATGGATCGTTAGAATTAAAGGGATTGACGGATGAGGAATTTTTAGATAAAGCAGATGTTGATAATAAACTGCAGCATCTGCTTCCTAAATATTTACGATACAGGACGGAGGATTTCATTTTCTCTAAAGGTATCCATCCATTGTTGGACTTAAAACGATTTCAGGTTCTTATCATTGATTATGATCCGCGTTATGTTCCCTATACTTCTATTGTGACCAGAGGTGAATTAAGGTATGGGGCCATATATGCGAGACAAGGGACGAAGACAATTGAAGCTACACACGAAAAGTTGGTGGACGTGATTCTTCGCAAAGTCCAGTCCGGTGGATCTGATAGTGATGAGCGTACATTAAAAGAGCATCTGGAACATCTTAAAATCCTGCATCTGGAACATAATCAAACTGAGGATTTGAAGTTCAAAAAATATCTACACGATTTAATTGTAAGAAAAATGAAAAAGATAGAAACCTTTCTTGACCTGGATTCTTCTGAGTTTCATTCTTGGTAAATCACTCAACTGTATTTAGAAAATCCCTGATAGCTTCTTGATTCTTTTGTTCGTCCATATCTAAAACCAGTCCTGCATTTACAGTCGAAAGGTCAGTAAAACTTCCTTCTACCGGTACACGAAGTGTGTCCACACGATTCACGGGTTTCAGCATTAATGACATACCATACTTTATCACTTCACTAATAGGCGTAGAGGTTTCTACGTTTTTTAAACCTTCTCTCATTAGGGAAACAACGGTTGTAATTCCTTCTCCGGACTGCATTTGCTCCATAAGACTTTTTTCTGCCAAAGCCATGATTTCCTGCTGCCGCTCCACTCGTCCAAAATCGCTTTTTATGTCTCCCCTAAACCTCACATATTGTAAGATTTCTTCTCCTTTTAATACTTGCTTCCCGGGATCCTTCGCCCATTTCCAATACTTGATCATCGGTTCTGACACTGTAACCCCGACCCCTTCTGGAAAAACGAGATCCATCATGTTTATGAAATCATTAAAATTCACTTTCACGGAATGGTGAATATCTATGTTGAAATTATTTTTTATCGTTTCGGCCAGGAGCTCTTCTCCCCCCCACGTATACGCATGATTAATTTTGCTCTTTTCAAATCCAGGGATGTTTACGAATGTATCCCTCATGATGGAAACAATCTTAATGGATGTCGATTGTGGCGTATATTGAGCAACCATTAAAACATCTGCACGGGCAGGTTCGTTTTTTCGTTGATCTGAACCGATTAGAAGGACATTAACAGGAGATTTTTTTTCCTGAAGGACTAAAGGAAAAATCGATTCATTATTTTCATCTAAGAAACGCTTTTGCGATTGAACTTCTTCTTTTGGTACCGGTTGTTCGCTCCCACCCCAGAAAGGCGAACAACTTACAACAATGAATACAGAAAATAATAGAGCCAATAGTAATGCTGTTTTTTTCATAAGATCACCTCATATATACTCTCATTGTTGGTACATCTCATATATTCTATACGAGTAAGAAGAAACCAATAGCCAAAAAAAGATCTCAGGTGCTTTCACCTGAGATCTTCTACTTAATTATTTTTGTTTAATTCTTCAATCGCTCTTTTCACTTGCGGATCGTTTTCTTTTAGTTTATCTCGGAGATTGGACATAAGCTTAACCGTCGTCTCAGCATTTAACGTTCCAGTTACCTCTAGTTCATTCTTTTCCTGGAACTGCTTAACCGCTTTTGTTGTGTCCTCATCGTAATATCCATCAACGTTTCCTGGATTCAGGTCGAGAGCATTGAGCATTTGCTCTGCTGTTTTTACCTGATCCGATAAGTCTGATTCTTTAAGTTCTTTATCCGGATTGATATATGGAAGCTGTGCATAATCTGGCATTTTCGCTTCAATATCAGGTGTGATTCCTTTTTCATGTATCCAATTGCCATCAGGTGTTAACCACTTAGCCGTTGTGAATTTCATGTTAGAACCATCTTTAAAGGTTTCGGCTGTTTGAACCGTTCCCTTACCAAAGGTTTTTGTTCCAACAAGAGGAATATCGTTTGACTCACTTACAGCGGCTGCTAAGATTTCTGCAGCACTTGCGCTTCCTCCATCAACGAGAACGGCTGTTGGCACGCCTATTTTCTGCCCGGATTCGGAAACATACTTTTCCACTTTCCCGTTGCTGTCTTCTACTTGGAATAGAACTTCGCCTTCCGGTACAAACAAGTTAGAGATTTTCACAGCTTGATCCAGTAATCCACCTGGATTCTGTCTTAAATCAAGAACAAGTTTTTTCATGCCTTTATCGTTCATCTCATTTAATGCTTCAGTTAATTCTTTATACGTATTCTCTGAAAAGCTCGTAATTTGGATTTCAGCTACACCATTTTCTTTCATTTCTGCATAAACGGTTTCAATTGGAATCTCATCTCTGGTGATGGTAACTTGCATTGGCTTATCCTGCCCTGGTCGCTGAATGGTAAGTGTAACCTTTGTCCCTTTTTCTCCACGAATGAGGAGAACCGCATCGGTTACAGACATTCCTTGAATACTTTTGTCATCCACTTTAGTGATTGTATCATTCGGTTGCAAACCAGCTTTCTCTGCCGGTGAACCTTTTATTGGAGAAACGATGGATATATATCCTTCTTTCTCCTGTATTTCTGCACCAATCCCCTCAAATGAAGAGGAGATGCTTTCCTGGAACTTTTCTGCTTCTTCGACATTCATATAATCAGAATAAGGATCACCGACGCTATCAAGCATTCCATTAATAGCACCATTTACTAAAGTGTCCTGATCAAGATCTTTATAATAATTCTCATTTAACTTATCATAGGCTTCATAAAGTTTTTGAAATTCTGAACGTTCTGTAACCCCTACATTGACCGCTTTTTCATCTCCGAATGCCAGTGCAAATGTTGTAATTCCTGCCGTTGCAAATACAAGGAAGAACAGGAGCATAACAAATTTAAACTTCTTAATTTTTATAAAATTTGAATGGGTTTCTTGTTGTGACTGATCCGTCTTATCTTGTTCCAAAGCTTCCACCACTTTCGTTGCTATGTATCTTGTGTGAATTTATCGTCTACAATATCATGAAACATCTATCTTTAGCAATCATAAGCTCATAACTTCTTTATTCTATCAGCTTTTTAATATTAACGAAAGGAAAATCCATTGTCATGATTATGATGTGTCAAAATCGTTGTAAAAAAACCTACTGTACTGACAGCAAATAAAGAATATAAGAAAGACTCCATACCGATGATCGGCCAGCCAACTACCAGCACTATGCTATCAAAGACAAAGATTAATTTCCCCACATTAAAGTGGAAGTTTTTTCCGATCAATTGAGCTAGTAAGTCGGAACCGCCTGTTGCAGAGTTTCCTTTTAGCATTAGTCCGATTCCGATTCCAACGAAGGTCCCACCTAAAAAGGCGCTCATAAGGGGAGGCAAAGTGAAAATATTTTTCCATTGATAAAAAAAGTCTATCATTAATGAGGATAACCAGAGGCCATGGATACTATTATAGAAAAGCTTTCTGTCCACGAAAAAAGCCAGCATATATAATGGAACACTCAAAAGGATGATCGTAAGTCCCGGCTTAAAACCAAACCAATAATGGGCAATTAGTCCAACCCCAATCATTCCCCCATCCAGGAAATGGTGAGGCACGAAAAAAAGATCAATTCCGATCCCTACAAACACACTTCCTATAATAATAATGCTAAAAGTTCTCAACATCCGTTTCACCCGCTCACCTCAAATTGGACAGCCCCTATTATTGTTGTATGTAAGAAAGTGAGAAAACAGAACAAAAGCGGAGAGGGGGTGGGCAGCGGCGAGTTTCCTTAAAGGCAATATTACATATGACAAACACCAAAAGGGTCAGAAACCCAAAGCTCCTGACCCTTCAAAATCATTAAATCTTTTTCACATTGTTAAAATACTCTTCTAAAGACCAATCGTTTTCATGAATGACTTTAGCTGCATCCTTACCTACATATCTAAAATGCCAAGGCTCATATTGATACTGTGTAATCGAAACCTTATCTTCCGGATAACGGAGGATGAACCCATATTTATAGGCGTTCTCAGCAAGCCACTTGCCTTCCTTCGTATCGGCAAATTCAATGTTTACCTGGAAGTTATTGCTTTGACTCGAGATATCCATTGCTAAACCTGATTGATGCTCACTTTGTCCCGGCGGTGCTACGGCCATTACGGCTTTTTCTTCTCCGAACTGAGCAATTTCTCTTTCCAGCAGCATTTTTTGATATTCATACGAACGATAGCCTGAAATAGCTGTCAGCATAACACCATGTGCTTTAGCCTCAGCGAACATTTTCTCCAGCTGCTCTGCCGCTTCTTTACGAAGATATGCCTTTTCTAGTTCTTGATTACCAAATACGAACGGAACATTTGGGCGGACCAAATCAGTTGGTTTGTATTCATTTAATGCGTATTCCTTATTCACAAGAGCTAAAAGGTTGGAGGGATTTTGTATTATTTGTTTTCCGTCCACTACTTTCACTTCATTGAAGTATTGGGACTCTAATTGTAGTTCTGGAGGAACTGCTTCTTCCTCTGAAGGAGCAGGTTGTTCTTCTTCCGTTTGTCCATCCGGCTGATCTTGTGGAATTTGTTGCTTCGGTTCCTCTTTTTTCGTTTCTTGCTGTTTTTGGCCAAATAAATCCTCTGACCAATCTTGTACTTGCGAACATCCCGATAAGATAATCAAGGAAGCAGCAGTTACGAAGATGATCTTTTTCATACTTTCACCTAGTTTCTCTATAATAGTTCCATCCTTAATCTTACCATGTATCAGGTTTTCTGTAAGCAGGATAAACTTCATAAAATGAAAAACTGCTTATAAACCCGGAGATGGGAATGTAAGCAGTTTCTTTTGATAATAGATGGATCTACTCCCCAATAGCAGCTTCCAAAGCAACTTCAATCATTTCATTAAATGTTGTTTGACGCTCTTCTGCAGTCGTTTCTTCACCTGTTAAAATATGATCACTAACTGTCAGAACGGATAGTGCATTACGTCCATATTTAGCTGCTAATGTGTATAGAGCCGATGTTTCCATTTCAATTGCCAGAATTCCATATTGAGCCCATTTTTCATGCTCGGCATTGTCATTGTAGAACATGTCGGCAGTAAACACATTTCCTACCTTTAAGTTAAGGCCTTTTTCCACTCCGGCATCATATGCCCTTTTAAGTAAATCGAAGTTAGCTGTCGGTGCATAGTCAATACCGTTAAATGTTAATTTGTTCATTTGAGAATCAGTTGATGAGGTCATAGCCAGTATGACATCACGAACTTTAACATCCTTTTGGATAGCCCCACAAGTACCGACACGGATTAGGTTTTGGACGTTATAGCTTTGCATTAATTCGTTAATATAAATGGAAATGGACGGAACACCCATTCCTGTTCCTTGAACGGAAATCCTTTTCCCTTTATATGTTCCTGTGTATCCAAACATATTACGGACTTCGTTATAGCAGGTTGGATTTTCCAGAAATGTTTCTGCAATGTACTTTGCTCTAAGGGGATCTCCTGGTAATAAAACCGTTTCTGCTATTTCATTTTCTTTTGCATTAATATGTATACTCAATTTACTTTTCCTCCTAACTAGACTGTTGAAACACCATTGTAATCCTTTTTTATTTCTTATGCAACGAATGAAAATGGAAGGATAGAAAGCGGAGCATGGGGTCAAACTAACGTCAGAAGGAGGGATCCACATGACTAAAGAAAAAATGAGTAAGAAACTAAAGCAAGCAGTACAGCATGCAAATGAAACAAACCCTTCTACCCGTTCCGGGACACAACCTAACTCTTCAAGAACTGAAAGACTTAAATCATAACGGGGAGGAAAATTTGAATGGGTAAAAAACACCGAAACAGAATCAATGCTCCTAAGAAAAATAACCATATTTCCAAAGAAGCACTAGATGCTGAACACAATGCACATGGCAAAGAAAATTCAGCCCAGAATCGAAAAAACGGCCCGGGCAATCACATATAAAAATTCTCCATAAAATAAAGGAAAGAATCTTACCGACATGGATGATTCTTTCCTTTTTGTGTTACGCCTGCTTATTTAATGGATCACGATCCGGTTCACTCTTTTCCACCCATTTGACTGAAGGCGATAATAATAATGACCTCTCCGTCCTTCGTCAATAAAAATGATATCACGTGTAGCAATGTACCTGCCTTGATAATCTTTAGGAACTAGGTCTGGTACGTTAAATGTTCTGAACGTTTCATATAGGGCTTCTTCATGATTATTAGCTTCAACAGAGATTCGATATACCTTTTCATAGCCTTTGTTCTCTCCATACTTAGGAGTTTGGAAAATGGTCATGTCATAGGTCGATCTCAAAAGCTTAGGACGAATGATTTTTTCAAGTAAAGGCATGAGCACCCCTCCGTCATTAAGTTGTACTCATACTATTACACATAGACCTTGTCGAATCCTTCATGGAAACATAAGAATCTTTGTCGAATCGATCGGATTAAGCGAATTTATTAATCACTTCTCGCAGTTTTGATGAAAGAACAGGAATGTCCGACTTTCTTATCGTCATTTTCACCATGGATTCGTCCATTTCAAGAGCTTCCGCTAAAAATCCGCCTAACCCTCTTGCACGTCGATCCACTTCTAAAAGAAGATCCAATTGTTCTTCCGATTGATTCATGAACATCACTTCAAGTTCATCTAATTTTCGTTGGTACGGACCATTTACCGGTACGAATTCAAATTCCTGTATGAATGGGTAGCGACCTCTGTAGCGACGTGGTGCTTGCTCACATTCAACCTTACGAATTCTGAAGCCAAGTTCCTGAACAGATGTAAGCACAGCATTCGTCAATTCATTCGGCACGATTTCAATATAATCTTTGTCTTTGGGATCTACTGCATTTTTAATGTCTAAACCCGTGGCTACCCACACCCTTGTATTCCCATATGTGATTGGGGTTTCAAATGGTAAGGTAAAGGTAAAAGGAAACTCTTTCTTTTCATTTTCGCCAATGGTAAAAGGCTCGGATATCTGTACTTTTTGAATAGGAGCATAATCAGTGTACTTCTTGTCGTCTGATTCTCGAATATATGTAGTAAAGAGAGTTAAATAAATAGCATCGATGTTTTGATCTGCGCTCCCTCCGGTTATTTCTACTATACCCTTTGCTGTTTCCCCTGCTTGATAGCTTGATTTTTCTAATTTTGTATCTACTGTCGCTGCTCCAATTCCAATTGACGCAAATACTTTGTTAAAAAAAGACATGTTAAATTCCTCCTCTATTATCTTTCTTGTAATGTGTGAATCACTCTGGATAATTCCACAATGAGCTCCGCAGCGTCCCTGAACCCTAAATCAATTTGTAGAAGTCTTCGAATCAACATCCTGGTATTATGATGAATGGCCAGTTCTGCTTCCCAACTTCTTTCCTTTCTCATCGTCGGTTCGTAAGAAGAATACAGTAAAAACAACAGAAAATGTCCGATTGCGTAGAAATCACTCTTCACAGACTTATCCCTCATATAATCCTTATGTTTCTCTGGAATAGTCTCTGATGTTGTATTCATTTCACAAGCAAGGCCAAAGTCTATTATTTGAAGAGTCCCATGATCCAATAGAATATTAGGGATCCTTAAATCTCTATGAACGTATCCCTTTTCATGAATCCATTGAACCAAGGTAACTAATTGTACACCTAACTTTAGTGATTCTTCTTCGGAGTAGGTTTTTCCTTCTATAAAAATTAACTCCTCAAATGTTTGACCGTTCATTTTTTCCATAATGAAATAAGGAGTCTTTCCATACTCACCTGCTGCATATACGGATGGAAACTGAGGATGAGATAAAGTTTGTAGTGCATTCATTTCATTTTGAACATATTGGACGTGATTAGAAAATAACTTTTTGTAAGGGCGTATTCTTTTTAAAATGGCTTCTTTTCCATTCGAATGGTTGATAACCAAGTAAGTGGTACCATAGCTTCCTTTTCCAACTAATCGGATGATATGGAAGCCATTGATGTTTTCTCCCGGTTTCCACGTCTGTTCAAAACCATCGATCAGTCTGCGAAAAAGAGTGTGTATCATATCACATTCCTCTCATTCCATCAGCTGCTAAAAAAGCTGGAAAAAAAGCTTTTACTTTTATGCTTCTTATAATGTTGATGTCCAAAGTGTTTATGTTTAGGTGATTTATACTTTCTCCACGCATCACTGGAGCTATATCGATGATGTTTCGAACTTAACAAACCTTTGATTATTTTTCTTAACATAAACAAACCTCCCTAAAATGATTCATTTTCACTTGTATTACTATATACGTTTCATTTTGAAATTAGTTTCAATTCCATAAAATATATTAGTGGAGCGTGATCACTTGACCTCTTCACCGATTCAAAAGATTTTAAACCTGATCAAGACCGGGAGCAATGACCACACGAGACCTCTTCTGAACGAGGGGTATATATGTAAGCTCTACAATGCAACCGAAAGCCCTACTCCCCTGGTCTACTTCCCTCAGGATCAAGAACTGTATGAACTGATTGTGAACAAAGTAAAGAATGCTAACCTTAATAACGTAACAAGAACCGCATGTTATCTTGACTTTTTCAAGAAACACCCTGAAATCCACTGGTCTTTTCTTGCTCATATGGTATCAAGAAATGCTGGTTATCATATGACAGACATTCGAAACAATCTGCTCTCATATGTATTGGACAATAATGATCAAAAAGCGTTATTCTCATTTCTCGAGCTATGTAATGCAGCCATCTTTCATGATGCCTACCCTCAATTATTACTATATGAACAATGGAAAAGAACGGGACATTCTTCCTTTCACCTCCTAAAAAAATTCAACGTTTCCATTTTCATGATGAATATCTGGAATGACTTTCTTACTACCGGTAATGAACAAGTTTTAACCATTGGACTCATCATGAATGAGCAGCATATGATTCAAAAGAGAATATTAACAGAAATGAAAAAACCTATTGGAGTAGAAGAGTGGCTTTTTCTCTTGCAGGACCGTTTAGAATTTGCTTCCATTCTCTTTCCATATGGAAAACATTCCCCCTGCTCTCTTGCAGGGCTTTCGGTATCTCACTTTGAGCAGGTAAAGCGAAGGATTGTGTTAGGCAAGAAATTATACAGTATATTATTTCATGACACTGTCTTTCCTACATCTTATTCCTTTGCGATTAACCATTCACATAGCGGATCAAGAGCAGATTACTGGCCTCATGTTTATTCGAAAAAAAACAAAAAAACTCGGCTGTATAGTCCAACACTGTGTTCTGCCTGGGATAACATCCCTCCTTTGACACTCTCTTCGACTGACTGGTTTACGGACCAGTCAATTGAAGTGATGGAGCCGTTGTTGACGATGATGGTACCCGGTCATTTTTCCATGACAAAAAAGTGGAAAACGTTGACCTCATTCCTGGTTAATCTAAAGCGGGATTAACTCAAAATAAAGTGCCTGCATGTTTCGAAAAACATGACAGACACTTAAGAGTTAATCCCCAATATATTAAAGGACATTCCTTACGACGTGATTTTCATTTCGATGGTTGAAAAGATCCTAAACATCTTCTTCCCATTCTTCATCAATGATACATTTGGCAATCAGATACTCGAATGTGATATCCGCTATTTCTTCCAGCTCATCTTCTGATGGTACATACCCTCTTTGAACGAGTTCTTTCATAAAGAACTCTGCAATTTCCTCAGTGTCGATAAAGACTTCTATCTCCCGCATGTGATCGCCCCCTTTGATTCTCAATTTATGACAACACTCTCCGAGTTATGCTAGGAGAAAAAAGTTTTCATAAGACTTTAAAGACAAGCATAGACTTTATCATCAAAGATAGAGGAGCGATTCGATGTTAAGCACATTCACTAAAAAAACAAAAACGATGTTAAAAGATTTAGAAAATGGTGAAGGAATGATCGTTTCTGGAATGCAATGGATTCTTCGAGGCGTATTGTTAACATTCTTAATCGTTAGTGTTCCAGTGTTTCTTTACATCATGTGGCTTATTCCTTCTCTTTAACGATAGAGCTCGTGTGAGTTTTTAATTGTTCTAACACATAGTCCATCTTATTCTTATATTTAGTATCTTGAAAGAGAAGATACAGGGTTTTGTAATCATTATAATGATCTAAGAGCTGATCAATCCAACTTGGCTTCGGGTAAGCAGGTGAATGAAGCGATTTTGTTTTGCCTTCTTTTTTTTGTGGAAATACGAATCCATATTTCTTTATAAATGCCTCTGCTTGCTCTTCATCTGCAACCAGGGTGATTTCATCTTCGTCTGCTTCTAACCACTCACCATCTGTAATTCTCATTAACTCATAAATAACGTCTTCCCAGGCATCGTCCTTATAACGCCATATTTCCGTCCGAAATCCTACCACTTTAAAGAGATCCTCTTCATAACCCTTGACAATTACAAGATCTCCAAATAGAAATTTATATTCAATATCAATCTGTTCCTGTTCAAAAATGTATCCATCATAAGAATCAAGCAATTCTAATGCTTTCTCCTTGAATAGGCCTTCACTTTCATTTACCTCATATAAAAACTCACCATCGAGCTTTTTAATGTCGGTTATTTTCCCGACTGTACCATAGATTGTTACGACTACTGTTTCCCCAACTCTGAATCTAGGCTCTTTTCGTTTCTTCATTCTCCCCTCACCCTTAATCGCCTTTTTTATATGATATGCAGTAACAACCATATCGGTATACACGAAATCCCTTACTCTCTTTTTTCTTTGGAATAGGAATCGTCTATGCTTGTCAGGCACTGTAACTATTAAATTTATATTTAGGCTTTGTAGCTATCAACAAAAAGAGGATTGAGTGACCATGCTACTTGAGGAAAAAAAGGACCGACATAAGTGTAAAACAAACGTCGGTCCGGAAGCTTTAAGGTATTCACGTTAATCTTTTTCTTCTAACTGATAATAGTCCCATGCCATATCGAAAATGGACATACTTTCAAGATAGTGCCCATTCATTTCGAGGTAGGAGCTGATTTCATGGTATTGTTGTGATTGTTTAGGAAAGCTGTGATCATCATAAGCTGAATTTGCGAATTGAGTTATTTCATCCTTGGCAGTAGGTTGCCTATACTTCATTAAATAATGATAAAAGGATTTTCTCATCTGCTCCACCTACCTTTGTTCTTCTTTTCTAAAAGGATAGCCGAAGTAGATGGATTCGTAAAGTGTTTGCTTTGTTGTGACATATTAAGGCTCTATAGCTTTATCCCCATTAAAATCGAAAGTAATTTTTCTTTAGTAATCGGGGAAGTTGCATTAAATCAGTATAAGCGATCACTTTATCGATTAATTTCGTGTCGACCAGCATAAGCTGGTCTTCTATTTCATTGATGACCCCTTCATCCTGGTACTCCATTCCACAATGGCTGCAGCTCACGCTCGGAACATTTGCGATTTGAATCGCTCTTGTGCCATCTGGAAGCTCCCAATACACGCTGGATTGATCCTCATGAGCCGTCTTCTCTTCACACCATTCACATACTTTTGTATTCTTTTTATCCATTGATGGTTTCTTCCTTATCATCATTTTTATCCTGATTCATTTTCGTTAGCATAGCTTTGTGCTTCTTTTCCTTAAGCTGGTCTCTCTTTCCTCTAAAGTCCTTAAGGGAATTGTGATCGGGGTTTTCCTGGTATTCCTTTCTACGTTCCAAACGCTTAAGCCCACTCGGGGTGAGAGAAGAATGGGTTTGATTCATCAAGCCGGCAATTCCAATCGAAGGTTCTTTAATCTCTTCATCGTGATACACTTCTTTAAAGTAGTCATCTGCTCTGCCTGCTACGTATTCTTCCGGTTCCGGATAGGTGGAGATGACTCCTTCGAAATTACGTACAACCACTTTCGAAGCACTTTGAGAAATAAGGTAATTAGGTTGCAGGGAAATCTTCCCTCCACCACCAGGAGCATCCAGCACGAAGGTCGGTACGGCATAGCCGGAAGTATGTCCCCGTAAACCTTCAATAATCTCCAATCCCTTGGAAACCGGTGCGCGGAAGTGGCCGATTCCTTCTGATAAATCACATTGATAAATATAGTACGGACGTACGCGAATCTTAACAAGATCGTGCATGAGCTTCTTCATGATTGGAACACTGTCGTTTATACCAGCGAGAATAACCGCTTGATTCCCTACAGGAACCCCTGCATTTACGAGCATCTCACACGCTTTCTTGGACTCTTCCGTAATTTCGATTGATGTATTAAAGTGGGTATTTAACCACACTGGATGATATTTCTTTAAGATATTACAAAGGTTTTCAGTAATCCGCTGTGGAAACACTACGGGCGCCCTCGTTCCAATCCGGATGATCTCGACATGTGGAATCTCCCTTAAATTCTTTAAGACGTATTCAAGAATCTGATCATTAATCAGTAGACCATCGCCTCCCGATAACAGTACGTCTCTTACACTCGGAGTCTCTCGAATATATTCAATGGCTGCATCAAGCTGCTTCTTTGGTACACCCATTCCAATTTGTCCTGAAAACCTTCTTCTCGTGCAGTAACGGCAGTACATCGAGCACTGATTAGTCACGAGAAATAACACCCTGTCCGGGTACCTGTGCGTCAATCCGGGAACAGGGGAATCTTCATCCTCATGTAAAGGATCCTCCAGGTCATACTTCGTTTTGTGGATTTCCTGACCAATCGGAACGGATTGCATCCGAATAGGGCAGCGAGGGTCATCTTCATTCATTAACCATGCATAATAAGGTGTAATATTAAGAGGGATTGTTTTAGTCGAAATCTTTACACCTTCCTCTTCCTCAGGCGTCAGGTTCACCACTTTCTTCAAGTCATCAAGGGTTCTGATAGTGTTGGTCAGCTGCCATAACCAATTATTCCATTGTTCATCTGTCACGTCTTTCCAAAGCTCAATATCCTTCCAATCGCTCTTTGGTTTATAGAGATTCATTTTCATCTACTCCACCAACTTTCCAAAAGTATCTTTCCACCAGGAACAGAGCTATACATTAGCCTATGAATTAAAACCACAATTGGTTTTTATCCATTTACATTTCACTTAGATCTTTTTCCCATAGGTTCATATCTTCCATTTTGTCGAAGATGATGCAATTATTCGCCAGTCTTCCCCCATATCGATACCCAAGCTGATGGAATACTGCATTCATACCAAATGAAAGTGCTCTTGCAATCGTATAGGCGCAGAAAATGTCCCTATCCAGTAATTCACCTTCTAACTTTCGTATCAGATGTTTCATATATCCTCCCTTTCGATAGGAAGTGCGTGTAGCACAATCCGTCAATTCGGCATTCTTGCAGGATAAAGACACATCAGCAGAAGCAGCACTGATGATTCTTCCTTCCTCCTCGATATAAACAAAGATTGTCCCACTTTTCATTGACTCTTTCACATAGTCGGGATTGTGCAATGGTACAGGATAAAGCTTAAATACTTCCTGATACAGATCGGCTAATTGCACTGCATTCTCCTCAGTGGCGACAGAAATCGTTTCAGAACTTACAAGCGCTTGCCTATCAAGCTGTTGAACCGATTGGAGAATGTCGTCTTCTTTGCTCCAGTACGAACTGTTTCTTCTTTCATTCGTTAAAAACTTACTCATAAATAAAGCCTTATCACCATTGAAGTAAGCGTTTACCCCCCCCTCCAAGATGAAGCCTTTTTCCAAAAAAAAGAGAGATTGATTCCATCTTGCTTTCACAATCACCTTTTCATAAAGGTTGGACTCAGTTTCTCTCTTAACATACTCCCATAACAATCCTGGATTCCCTCTAAACTCATCCACCCGCAGTCGCCTGTTGTAGCCATCCTTGTAAATGGCAGCTTCCAGCTTCGGTTGTTTTATAAATTCGTATGTTTGCATTCTTATAAGCCCCTTTTTAACCAACATATGAAATGAAAGGATAAGTTATGAAACAAACCAACACAAAAAAGGAACAACCTCTGTCTTTAATCAAGTGAGTTGTTCCTTCTGTGGAGGTTATGAAGTTTAAGGGATTACATTGAGGCCCCCGAAAGGTTTCTATTTGTTATCCTATACCCCTTAAAAAAGAAAATTATGACTGTTTATTGCACCAATCTATAATAAATAAGGTAAGAATTTCAGCAGTTTGGTAGATTCTATCCAATTCAATGTATTCGTCTGCGTCATGAGCCACCTCGGTTGTACCAGGACCAAATACGACAACCGGAATATTCCCTCCCTGAGAAAGGATTCCTCCATCCGTTCCCCAAGGAGAAGCTTCAATGATTGGAGTGATTCCCAATACTTCTTTGGCATGACAACAAAGTTTCTCCACGATTTCATGATCACGAGAAAGATCGCCCGGCTGCCACCTGCCACCAAACCATTCAATCTCCACTGGATGATGATCAAACCATGAATCAACCTCTTTCAGGCTTGAGATTACAGCTTCAACCTCCTTTTCTACTTCTTGCAGGGTTTCCCACGGACCAACCCCCACCCTTCCTTCAATTACAGCCAAATCAGGTACGGAAGATGGCCATTTCCCACTTTCTATTTTACCGATGTTAATCGGTAACGGAATAGGAATATTGCTATATAAAGGATCATCCACCTTCTGATTTCGAGATTCTTCCAGTTGCTGAAGAGAGTTAATCACTGTGTATGCTTTATCTATGGCGCTTACCCCTTCGTATCTGGTTCCTCCATGGGCAGATTTCCCTTTTACTCTAAGACGAAACCACATGGAACCTTGCTGCTTAGGAAAAATCTTCATATTGGTAGGTTCGGGAATAATTGCACCATCTGCTTTGTACCCTCTTACCAATGCAGCGAGGGTACCAGTTCCACCACTTTCCTCTTCAATCACACTCTGAAAGATAATATCACCTTTGAGGGGAATTTTTAACTCCTTCACAACCTCAATAGCGAGTAGTAAAGCGACAGTTCCTCCCTTCATATCCGTTGCCCCGCGTCCATAAAGCTTTCCGTCTTTGATCAAACCACCATATGGATCATATGTCCAATCCTTCCTGTCACCTTCTGGTACAACATCAATGTGTCCATTTAGCAGAAGACTCTTTCCACCACCCTGGCCTTTCAGTACCCCGACCACGTTCGGGTTTCCTTTGAATTCCTTTCGATCGCACCGGTAAAAGGGATGATCCTTTACATCGTTTTCGTTCACCTCCCAAATATCCAACTCTAAACCAAGTTTACGGCACTTCTCTATTACGATTGCCTGCGCTTTTGATTCATTTCCTCTTACACTATCCTCTTGGACTAATCTTTGCAGAAGCCTGGTGGTCCTTTTCTTTTTTTCTTCTATTATTTCCCTGATGAGACGATGAGTTTCCAAATGGGGCCCTCCTTTTAACGTAAATATTTTAAGCAAGAGCTTAATGTGAAACGGGCATCTGTTGTCTCCTTAATATCTTGAAGTGTGTAGGGACTGAATATTTCACACAATATCAATTGATCATTCTCAATTGTGAAGACAGACCGGTCCGTAATAATCATGGAGACACAAGACCTGGCCGTCAATGGGAGCGTACATTCCCGCACGAGTTTGCTCTCACCATTTTTATCTAAATGGGTCATGAGTACAATGACTTTATTTGCTTTTGACGCAAGTTCGGTTGCGCCCCCCATTCCCGGTACCTTTTTGCCGGGGATAATCCAGTTTGCAAGATCTCCCTTCTCACTGACTTGCAGCGAGCCTAGGATCGTAAGGTCAATCTTGCCCCGGCGAATCATGGCAAATGCGATGGAGCTATCTGTATAACAGCCTCCCTTCATTAATGAGACTGGGAATCCTCCTGCATTACACAAGTTTTCATCCTCTTTCCCTTCCCCCGGTGCAGGCCCCATTCCAATAATTCCGTTTTCCGATTGAAATACAACAGGAAACCCCGGGGTAAGATGATTCGGAACAAGGGAGGGTATTCCGATTCCCAAATTAACAATCATATGCTCTTTCACTTCTAAAGCCGCACGTTTGGCTAACCTATCCTTCAATTCGTTTCCCATGCCCATTTCCAGTCGACTCCTTTAGACAAAACAATATGATCTACAAAAACACCCGACGTGACAATTTCCTCAGGATCTAATTCACCCACATTCACAATTTCTTCTGCCTCCACAATCGTAATATCCGCGGCCATAGCCACAAGTGGATTCGTATTTCTGGCACTTTTATCATAAATAAGATTGCCAAATGTGTCGGCTTTTTTGGCATACACAACCCCAACTTCAGCAACGAGGGCGGTTTCATATAAGAAGCGGTTTCCATCTATCTCCAGTATGGGTTTTCCTTTATTTAAATATGGATCATCCACGCCGATTTCGGTTACGATTCCTTTCAACCCGACTCCCCCTGCCCGAATTCTCTCTGCCAATATTCCCTGAGGAGAGAATTCCACCTCAAGCTTCCCTTCACTCATTAAACGACCAGCAATCGGGTTAGATCCGATATGGGAAGCAATCACTTTCTTTACTCTGTTTTGGGCTACTAATTGTCCAATACCGATATGGGGAAAACCTGTATCATTTCCTATAATCGTGATTTCCTGAGTTCCCCAATCCAATAAATGCTTACTTATAGTAGGAGGGGATCCCACCCCTCCGAATCCTCCGAACATCAAAGTCATTCCATCATAAAAAAATTGTTTTATATTTTCATAACTGCTTCTTTTATTGTGAAGACCGGGCATATTTAGATCTCCTTCCAATTCTCTTCTACTAGTTGAAAGGTTCTTCTGAGTCTTTTAACCATTTCCTCAAGTTCCCTTTTTGAACTGTTTAATGGGGGAGCAACCATAATGGCGGAGCCCTTCCTTCCATCTATCCCCGCCGCTGCGGGATATAACAAAATCCCACATTCAACCCCCGCTTGAACAATATAAGAAGTAAAAGGTGCTCCAAGGGAACTCAGCTCTATTCCCAACATGAGTCCTTTTCCTCGCACATCTTGCACAAAGGAAAATTCAGTTTTTAATTTTGCTATTAGATTTTTCAAGTATGTTCCTTTATGATCGACACCTTCAATCATCTTTTCTGAATCAATCAGTTTCAGAACAGCAAGTGCTGCTGTTGCAGACATTGGATTCCCACTGAATGTATGACCGCTCATAATAACTTTCGACCCATTCAATATCGGCTCCATTATGTTGTCGGAAATGAGGGTCGCAGCGATAGGGGCATATCCGGCGCTTAACCCTTTACCTATCGCTACAATATCGGCTTTCACTTTCCACTGCTCTAAAGCTAAAAAAGTCCCAGTCCGACCACATCCGGTCATCACTTCATCTGAAATAAACAAAATATCATGTCTCTCACAGATTGCTTTGATCCGTTCATAATAACCTTTTGGGGGAGTGATCGCCCCACCTGCGGCACCGATGATCGGTTCCGCCATAAATGCAGCAATATTGTCGGCTCCTATTCTGCTAATCATCGTTTCTAATTGAGAAGCACACGCAAGATCACATGATGGATGTGTTTTTCCAAAAGGACAGTGAGCACAATAAGGAGGCTCAATTGTTGGCCAGTCTCCTAAGTAGGAGTCAAATCGTTCTCTTCTGGTTGGGTGACCTGAAGCAGATAAAGCACCGAAAGTGATACCATGGTAACTCAGCCATCTGGATAAAATTTTTCTTTTCATCGGTTTCCCCTGTTCCTGCCAATGCTGAATAGCAATCTTGATGGCCGTCTCCACAGCCTCAGAACCACTATTCACGAAGAAACTCCATGGATAACCTGTCTTCTCATGAAGGAATGTCGCTAAATCCTCAGCTGGCTGATTACTGAATTGAGAACGATACACAAATGCTACTTTATTTCCTTGATTCACAATAGATTGAAGAATTTCTTCCATGCCATGTCCTACATTTGCAGTAACCGCTCCAGAACAAGCATCCATATACTCCCGTCCATCGGTATCATACAAATAGACACCTTTTCCATAATCAATTGTCGGATAGTGTTCACCAATCAGTGGTTTTATTAAATGCGAATGAGGCATAATCCCCCTCCTGAAAGAATCAGATTCGTACTCTCTTTCGATTCGCTCATCTGGTTGCACATAAAGATTTCCCTACCATTATTCATATGTATGAAAAGCGGAATCTTTCTTTCCTTTAAGAAAAAAGAATAATACAGATGAATTTTTGTTAAACGTCAAAGGCTTGGTAAAAAGTGATAGCTTTTTTTCTTTTAGCCATATTTTATTGGTTGAAATATACTAAAATTCTCAAAAATTCGACAAAAAGTTTATGGAGTGACTAGATAAATTAGGTCTATATGTATAAAATAATGGTAAGTTCATCCTTAGATGCTACTTTTTACTTATCTTCAGGAGGGGAAATGGTGAAGAAGACAAAAGAAAAACATACAAAAAGAAAGAGAATTAAGAAAGAAGGTTCTAGTAGAAGCAAAGGGGTCTTCTCTTATTTTCGGACAATCAGGGGAAAAGTGGTTCTGTCATTCGGGTTATTGACAATTGTCCTTTTAGTCCTTGCCTCTACCTCTTACTTCAATATGCTGAAGCTGGAAAAAGAAATCAACACGTTAATTACATACGATATGCAGGTTGATACAAAAGTAAAAGATCTATCAAAGGTATTAAATGAAATTGAAATTGGGGAACAAGGTTTTGTCATTACAGGTGCAACAGGATTTCTAGCACCCTATCAAAATGGTAAAGGTGAGGTAGAGAGTCATTTTGAAGAGTTGACTACTCTATTACAGGATGATCAGAAACAGCTTGATAAATTGGATAAGATCGAAGCTCAATATGGATTTTGGATGCAATTTGTTGATCGGGTAATCGAGACAAGAAAGGATAAAGGGCTCGAGGAAGCAGCTACCCTTGTTGAATCGGGTACTGGTAAGAAATACCTGGATGGAATCCGTTCATATGTAGATATGATCGTAGTCGACCAACAAAAAGATCTGAACAATCGTATTGAATCTCTAAATCAACAAGTTTACCTATCCAAGATCGTGACCATTGGCTTATCAGCATTCGCGGTTATATTAGCTATTTTCTTCGGAGTCATCTTATCTCATACAATTAAAATGAACACAAAGAAGATCAGTCGTTCTATTTTAGAAATTGCGAACGCAGGTGGAGATTTAACAAAACGAATTCATGTAAAATCCAAAGATGAGCTGGCAGACCTCGCATCTGATACGAATCAACTCATTGCAGGAATCGCGATCCTTGTGAAACAGGTTTCTGAAATGGCGGAAAACGTCTCAGCCAGCAGTCAGGAGCTTCTTGCTTCAGCCGAAGAAACGTCACGCACGATAACTTCCATTGCAGAAACATCTACCGAAATTGCGGCTGGAAGCGATCAGACAACAAGTCGAATGTCTACTTCATTAGACAAAATGAATAGCTTGGAAGAAGCCGCCCGTTTCTTATTCAATCAAGCAGAGATGGTAAAAGAAACCGCTCGTGATATGAGAGCAGTTGCTGAAAGGGGCGGAAAAACCGTTCAAGCTTCTTCATCAAAAATGCTGAGTATTGAAGAAACCATGTCCAATACAAGTGAAACCGTAGAAGCGTTAGGACAGCGTTCTTCACAAATTACGACCATTATCGGAACCATTACTGACATTGCAGAACAAACCAATCTACTTGCATTGAATGCAGCTATTGAAGCAGCACGCGCCGGGGAACATGGAAGAGGCTTTGCCGTGGTGGCGGATGAAGTCAGAAAACTCGCGGAACAATCCCGACAAGCGGCGAAAGGTGTAACCGAAATCGTACACAGTATTCAAGAAGAAGTGAATGTCATCATGAAACAGAACTCTGATGGAGTGAAAGAGGTAATCGCAGGGGTTGAAATGACAAATGAAACAAACGCCTCCCTTGAAGATATTCTAAGCCAAACTACTAAAACAACGGTTGTCGTGGAAGAAATGGTTGGTCATATCCAGGAAACCCTTAATCTCAGTCAAGAAGTCGCTACTTCATTTGCCCTGGTCAATGAAATTGCTGAAGCGACTGCTTCTAACACAGAAACCACTGCTGCTGCATCTGAGGAAGGATCAGCTGCGATGGAACAAGTAACAGCTAGCGCCTCAGAGCTTTCCCAACAAGCGGAAAAATTAAAAGAACTCATTTCAAGTTTTAAAATTTAAGACTAAAAGGGAGCTGTCGAAGTGACAGCTCCCTTTTATTTTCGTGATTCACTTCTAAACCATGAATCACTTCCCGCAGAAACAAACGGCTCCAATAATAATTAACAGGATGAATAACACAACTATCAACGCAAAATTATTGTAACCGGCAACTGGATAAGCATATCCACCTTGATAACATGGATCACAACCATAACCATAGTTCATACCTATCACTCCTCATGAAATATTTATTTACAATACACTGTATGTCATCTACCTAGAAAAGGTTTGTGTATTCGCCTATTTTATTTAGGGACACACCTTTTCTGCACTATAACCTTTCTATATAATAGGGGTAGGTTTTAACCGAAGATTGGAGAAGTGACAGCATGAAATGGTTTTTAAAGTCGTTTATTAATGGTGTTCTTACAATAGTCCCAATTGGCCTGGTCGCCTATGTTGTATATAAAATGTTTCTATTTCTAGACGGTTTATTAGGCAATGTATTAAAACCATACCTCGATGAAAATTATATTCCTGGTATCGGACTTTTCGCCACCATCATTCTCTTGACCGTTCTTGGCTGGCTATCAACCAAGTTTTTCACAGGTACGATCATTCGAATAGTAGACGTTCTATTACACAAGATCCCCTTTGTCAAAACGATTTACTCGGTAATAAAGGATACCATCCACTCCTTCTTAGGAGAAAAGAAATCCTTTTCCAAAGTGGCACTCATCAAAATGCCTGGCACAACGATGAAATGCATGGGCTTTATCACAACAGAGAACCTTGCAGACCTGCATAATGACCTGCAAGATCACGTTGCAGTATACGTACCCCAAACCTTCCAAGTAGCCGGAGTCACTTTTTTGATTCCTAAAACTGATATTGAAATACTTGATATTAAATCTGAAGAAGCGATGAAGTTTATCTTGTCGGGTGGAATGACGACGAAGAAGGAGAAATAGCTGTTAAGCTGATTAGATAAGAACGTTATCAGGTCCGGATGTCCATTCCTCAAAAAAGAGACCGGCAAACATGCCGGTCTCTTCATGCTTCATTATTTAGATGAAATCTCTAATACCTCATCTTGTCCTGCTATCACAGAAGTTAACTCTTTTTTTACGAGCTCATCCATGTCATCGCCGTTTGTTAAGATGATTGGCGTGATGGTACTTTTTGCTTTTTCTTTCACTAGATTTAAGTCAAACGTAATTAATGGATCTCCCATACTCACTTTTGACCCTTCTGAAACATGTGCTTCAAAGCCTTCACCGTTCATTGATACTGTTTCAAGACCGATGTGGATAAGAATTTCAGCACCGTTTTTCGCTTTGATACCCACTGCGTGCTTTGTTGGGAAAAGCTGCATGATTTCGCCGTCTACAGGTGAAACGACTTTACCTTCTGTCGGGTCGATTGCAATTCCATCTCCCATCATCTTCTGAGAAAAAACCGGGTCTGGAACATCTTCAAGTGATTTTAATGTACCCGTTAAAGGTGCAACTGCATTAACGGTTTTAGGCGCTTCTTCTTTTTTTCCAAAAAGCTTCTTTAACATAATCATTCACCTTCCTAATTATATTTTATATACACATATGTAGCTCATTGTAAACATGAGAAGTCTATTTTAGCACATATGTGAAGGGTTTCACAACAATTCATTATTTTAAAATATTTTTTTGTACTTCCCATATCCTTCTTCTTCGAGCTTTTCTACCGGGACGAATCGTAAAGCTGCTGAATTGATGCAGTACCGGAGCTTCGTTGGTCCAGGTCCATCATTAAATACATGACCCAGGTGAGAGTCTGCTTCCGTACTTCTCACTTCCGTTCTCACCATAAAATGACTTCGATCTTCTTTTTCTGAAATTTCCTCTTCATCAATTGGCTTCGTGAAACTTGGCCAGCCACAACCGGCATCATACTTGTCTTTAGAGCTAAAGAGCGGTTTACCTGATACGATATCTACATAGATTCCATCTTCGAACGTATTCCAATACTCATTTCTAAATGGTGGCTCTGTCCCGTTGTTTTGCGTGACATCATATTGTTCAGGAGTTAACTTTTTCGTTAAATCTTCTTTACTCATTCTTTTCCCCCCAATGATTTTCAATAAACGCTACTCTTCCAGATCCTCTGCTGTATCGATTATAATGGGCAGGGTTCTTTTTGTAATAATCCTGATGATACTCCTCTGCAGGATAAAATTTATCCGCAGGTAAAATCTGTGTTGCAATCGGCTTTTGAAACTTACCTGATTCTGCAAGCTCCTTTTTAGATTTCTCTGCCATCCTCTTTTGCTCTTCGTTATGGTAGAAAATCACCGTTTTATACGAATGTCCACGGTCAAAGAATTGCCCACCGGGATCGGTTGGGTCGATTTGTTGCCAATACACTTCTAATAGTTTCTCGTAAGGAAACAGGGAAGCATCGTATTCAATTTGAACGGCCTCATAGTGACCTGTCGTTTCAGAGCATACTTCTTTATAGGTTGGATTCGGAACGGTTCCTCCCGTATAACCTGATATGACACTACCGATTCCGGGCTGTTCATCGAACGGTTTTACCATACACCAAAAACAACCACCAGCAAATGTAGCTTTCTGATATTTCGAAGCTTCTGACATGCTCATCATCCTTTCCACTTCATTCTCTTTCACTATTCCCTTTGTATGAGATTTTAACGCATTTAAGTTATAAAGGTAAAATTTAAAGCTTGTTCAATTGCTTAAGAAATACAAACATAGCTGTTTCCTTAGACGTTGTTGGAATTTAATCAGGAGGGAGGTGGTTGATTTCACAACATCTACCTAAAAAACAACATCTTATTAAAAAGAACTTTAGAAATAAAAAAAAGGATTGACCCCGGGGTCAATCCTTAATCCATTATTTAAGTTTTCTTTGTTTACCGATATTCTTCCACTTCTTACGTTCCAAAGATTCCAATCGCTTATTCCCTTTTCTCTCCATGTAGGCGATTTCCCTTTGCAATTTCTGATAATGTTCAAATCGTTCCTCGGAAAGGGAATCCTCGGCAATCGCTTCTCTAATCTTGCAACCAGGTTCATCCACATGACGGCAATCGGTGAATCGGCATTGCAGTGCCAACTCCTCGATCTCGTTATATTGCGTGGATAATCCTTCTTGCCCCTGCCAAAGTTGGATTTCTCTCATGCCTGGCGTATCAATGATGGAAGAACCATTGCCCAATAAGAATAACTCTCTATGCGTTGTCGTATGGCGCCCCTTATCATCGGATTCCCTAATTTGTTTCGTCTTCTGGACGTCGTCTCCTACTAAGAGGTTGGTTAGGGTGGACTTACCCACTCCTGAAGAACCGACAAGGGCGACCGTTTTCCCCTTTTCCAGATAGGGCTGCAGTTCCTCAATTCCCTCATGATTTACAGAACTTATGGCTAATACTTTAACCCCCAGCAATTTGCTTTCAACTTCTCTCTTTTTCTCTTCAATATCCTCACATGTATCAGATTTGGTAAGAACGACAACGGGATTTGCCCCGCTTTCCCAACATAGAAGTAAATATCTCTCCACCCGTTTACTGTTTAAATCATCATTTAACGAAGAAAGAATGAAAACGGTATCTATATTCGTGGCAATGATTTGCTCTTCCGCTTCTTCTCCTGCTTTTTTTCTTGAAAATTTACTTGTTCTCGTCAGGACCTTTTCAATGATTGCTCCTTCTTCGCTCAGGAGAACCCAATCACCTACTGCTGGAAGATCTTCACGTTTAACCGTTTGGAACCTGAGCTTCCCGGATATTTTACTTAATAGATCTCCTGTTTTGGTCATAACCATGAAGGCACCCTTCTGCTCGGTCACAACTCTTCCTAACATATATCCTTCTTCCTCAAAGTGTTTCATCATTTCAAATACTTCTTCTCTATTATTCAATTCAGTTCCTCCCAAAATTAAAAAAATCCGATGCGCAGTTCTGCACGCCAACGGATTTTTTCAAGATTGAAAGAATGAAAAAAATCAGATTATCCCGTTAAAAGTGAGTTGACGCGCAGAACCATTTTGAAGCGTATTTAGTTTACTTGTATAACAAATCAATAATAAGTTCATATGTCATCACCCACTTTCTCAATTATTAATTTAATTATCCATTATTTTCTTCTATAACGCAAGAAATATTTCTGATTTATTCAAAAAATAGGTTCTTTCACCATTTTTTTCTCTTTCGCATAATCTATTGTGTTAATAAAGAAAAAGGAGAGATAACGGATGAGCCAACACGATTATTTGAATAAAGCAGCGATGTATGACTTATTATCCGATTATTATAAATACTCAGATCCATCCATGCATATTCATTACTATCAAAAACATTTAAAATACATGAGGCTGGCTTTGCAAGCACAGCGCGCTGATATGACTACATCCACCCAGCCTTCGTATGTTCGCGTATTACATGCAGTACCTGATGCACCTAATGTAGATGTGTATGTAAATGCAAAACGCGTTTTACGAGATGTGGCCTTTAAAGATGTAAGTGACTATTTAACATTACCGGCTGGTAAATATCATATTGATGTTTATCCAGCCGGTACAAGTGTGACGACTGTAATAAGTAAAAAAGTGAAAATTGATCCAGGTAAGATTTATACACTTGCAGCTGTAGGTACCCTTAATAAACTGCAACTGTTGCCATTTATTGATGATCCAACGGTTCCAAATGGGGAAACAAAGGTCAAATTCATTCATCTTTCGCCAGACGCACCTGCAGTTGATATTGCAGTAAAAGGCGGAGATGTTGTTTTTCCAAATGTCTCCTTCAAACAAGCTACTGAATACCTTGGATTAACTCCAATGACGGTCAATCTTGAGGCAAGGGTGGCAGGAAGCAAAAACAGCGTCCTGAGTATCCCAAATGTAAAATTAAACCCTAATCAAGCATACACTATAGTAGCTGTTGGATTAGCCAACGGAACACCGCAGCTTGAGGCCATACTATTAAAAGGGTAATAATATCCATCTTTCGGGTTCAATCACTGATTGTCTCGTAAGAAAAAGGTGGCTTCCAATAGGAGGCCACCTTCCTTTATTGAGCACGGTCCACAGGGACTAATAATCGGAAAGAAATAGTATCATCCTTCAGATTAAATTCATTTGCTCTTACTTTTATATCACTTTTCAGTTCCATTTCCTGTAATGAAACGTATATTAATTCATCATTGGGTTGAATTTTCACCCAGTCTGGAAAGTTATATGAATCTCTCATCACTTTCATTACATAGGAAACCGGCAGATTCAGTGATCCTACAGAGATTGATTTCTGTTTCAATAAAATATCTCCATTTTCTAATGCTTTTGGTTCGAAATCCAATTTAAAATCAATGTTTGAAGTGAAAACGGGTACAGACCCTTTTAATTCCACATCATCTTTTAATTGAACATTATAATCAACAGGTCCCTTCATTCCTTCTTTTTCAATATAATGCTCAATAATGAGATTAAGATCTTTCTTATTAGTATTAACGTTAAATCCTACTTCCTGGTTGGGATTTTCGTTGTTCTTAGGCAATGTATCGTCTTTTATCGGCATAAAGATCATTGAAACAATGATGGCTAATCCTATTAATACCACACCTAAAAGAACAAAAAAACCAACCTTCCATTTGTTCTTCATGACGGCTGCTCCTCTTCCTCTACAGAATCTGTTCTATCTGTCAATGTTGCTAATGTTTTCCCGTTTGTCAGGTTTATAAACATACGATCTGCTATCATTTTATATCCTTCATCATTTGGATGAAAGTAGTCTTCATATAACAAAGTATCACCTGCATCAATAAATAAGTCCTCTATCTTAACGAATAAGGTTTTATCATAATCTGAAAGAACCTCCTGGCTGGCATCATTCCAATCATGAATCACCTGGTTGACTTCTTCTATATCAGAAAACCATGTATTAAATGGATTATATAACCCTGTAAGAACGATTCCTGCATTTGGGTTATAGCTCCTGATCGTCTCGATAATCTCTTGTAACCGCAATTGGTATTGTCGTTTCTCTTCTTGAAACACATCTAACTTCAAGTGTGATAAATTTTCACGGAAAATTTTCATAACATCGTTTCCGCCAATCGTGATCATGACTAAATCGGATTGTTCAATCGATTCTTTCACATCTTCCTTTTTCAATCTTTTTAATAATTGGTCGGTACGGTTCCCTCTTACCCCGTAGTTATGAAATTGGGCGTCTTTTACTCCATCTAATGATTCCAGATGTTCCTCTAAGTAAGGTACATATCCACCTTTTTTCGTACTGTCTCCTACACCTTGAGTTAGTGAATCTCCCACGGAAACAACTTTTAAATTTTGCGGTATGAAGGTTTCGTTCGGATTATCTTTATCCCACATGGATACTTCTCTTGTAATATGCTTAGCAGCATCTTCTAACGAACAGCCTGACAGGAAAAAAACAAAAGCAAGCATGAGAATCGTTAATTTTTTCATATACGTCACCTCGCTTGCACTTTAATATTATTATATCACGCTTGTTTAGTCATGAAACCTTTGTAAACAAAACATTATCAACATGTAAATTCATGTGACTCATTTGTCTTCTTTAATGAACTGACGGCTGGAACCTGATTTGAATGTAGCGAATACTTCTGTTATAAACTGTCCATAGTTGAACTGCTTCGCGATTTTATGAACCCGCCATGGTGCTTTTTCCTTTGATTGTCTAAAATCTCCTATGCTCTGACCAAAAGTACATCCCGTATTGACGGCAACCCGGATGGGTACCTCTTCAAATATCATTTTTTCCCCATCGGCAAGAGCCCATATAACCAATAGATCGTGCAGGGGACTCCCGGATATATCAGGGTAAGTCTTCTTGTAGAAGTCATAATAATAATCCACCATCGGCTTAATGATCTGCCCGACTTTGTCATTTGATTTTAAATAATATTCATGAAGGGAATCAATCATGGAAGGTGTTATGAGTGCATACATCGTTACATCTAAAGGAATGAGGTGGATTTTTTTGGGTGCGAGTTGAATCAGGATATTCGCTGCATAAGGATCTCCAAAAAAATTCGCTTCTGCAGTCGGGGTTACATTTCCTGGTACGTGAAATGCCCCTCCCATTACATAGAATTCTTTCACTTTTTTCATTGTTTCTGGATATAGGACAAAGGCTGTTGCTAAGGAAGTTAAACGTCCGGCAGAGAATATAAATAATTCTCCTGCATACTTATCAATTAGTGCATTGATTTCATAGAAATTCTCACTGATTTCATAGCTATCAAGTTCTATTTGTTCAGGGATGATGGGTCCTAACCCGGATATCCCATGAACCTCGGGATAGAATTGAGGTTGTGCACCGGTTAAAGCAGAGACCGCTCCCCTGATGACAGGGATATCGGTTATCCCGGTGAGGCCTTGAAGGTATTTGACGTTATTCAACGCACTCTCTTTAGAGACATTTCCATAGTCAGAAACAATTCCTACTATTTCAATCGTATCACTATAGTAAGCATACAATACAGCGACAATATCATCGATTCCAAAGTCTGAAATCACCAATACCTTCTTCTTATCATACAAATTCGGACACTTCCTTTCATTTATTTACTGCATAGGAAGAATCGTCATGCCATTTGACCAATACCTTGAAGAGTAGACTGAGCTTTCTTACCTATTATATTTCTATGATATGATTGATTTGGTTATGAGGACGCAAGAAGATACATAAAATCTTCAAGAAATGGTACGTACCTGCTTTTTAAAAATGGTACAATACATGTACAAACTAATAGGAAAGGTGAACGTATGAAGAAAAATCTCTTATTATATTTCACACTTGTTATAGGTTTATTAGGCATTATCACCGGTTGTTCAAGTAATCAGGAAGAGGAAGCTCACCATGATCATACAGCCGCTAATGGAGATATCCGTGAAGAAACCGCTTCTGTTGATACACTTCCCTCTTTCCTTAACGATAAAGATGACAATATGAAGCTTATTTATTCTTCGGCTGCTAAAAATCCTGAGCTGTTACAATATATCCCTTGTTATTGCGGTTGCGGTGATTCAGCTGGACATGAGAGCAACCTGAATTGCTTTGTTTACGAAATAAAAGGTGAAAAAGTGGTTTGGGATGATCACGGTACAAGATGTCAGGTATGTTTGGAAATTGCGGCAGAGTCCATTGTGAAATACAAGAATGGTGAGTCCATCAAACAAATTAGGAACTTTATTGATGAACAATATAAAGAAGGGTACGCTAAGCCTACTCCGACGCCGATGCCCTCATGATGAATACAGACAGGAGAATCTTCTGCTGTCTTTTTTTTTATATAAAAAAAGACGAAAGGAAAAATCCCCTTTCGTCTTATCGTAATAAATCAATCCGTGTAATACATAAATCCTATTGCACCAATTCCAGTGTGCGTACTGATGATTGGTGTTGTCGGAACGATATCGATTTGGTCGTAACCTGTTTTTTCAATGATCTTAGCCTTAAGATTTTGAGCCAGCTCCAGTCCATCTGCATGAACAAGTCCTACACCCCGTATCGTTTTGCCTTTAACGTCTTCCAAGAAATGTGTTGTTAAGTATTTGACCACTTGTGTATGGCTACGGACCTTGGCTACGGGAGTATACTCGCCACCTTCTAAAGAAGCGATAGGTTTAATGTTAAGCAAGGAACCAATCATTGCCCGTCCCTTTCCGATTCTTCCGCCTTTTGCCAGGTTTTCAAGTGTATCAACAACAACAAATAAATTTGTATTTTGACGAATTTCTTCTATGGCTCCAAGGATTTCTTCAAGGGATTTACCTTCTTTTGCAAGCTTTGCAGCTTCAATTACCTGGAAAGCCAGTCCTTTGGAAATGAAACGTGAATCCACAACTGTAACATCTGATGAAGACATTTCAGCAGCCGATTCCGCTGAGCGGACAGTTCCACTCATTCCACCTGTCATATGTATGGACAAAACTTTCGAACCATCTTTTCCTAGTTCATCATAAAGTTCAACGAATGTTCCTGCTGGTGGCTGCGAACTTTTGGGTAATTCCTTTGAAGCTTTCATTTTCTCAAGAAAGCTTAAAGGCGAAAGATCAACTCTATCTAAGTACGTTTCTCCATCGATTGAAATGGATAGAGGAACTACATGAATATCAAGTTCTTTTACGACCTCATCGGATAAATCCACCGTCGAGTCTGTTACAATATTTATTTTGGTCATTTTTGCCACATCCTATCTCCCATATCAATAGTATTATATCGTTAAATGCTACGGATTTAAATAGATAGCAGGGATTTCTTCACGTTGCAATCTATCTAGATGTTATAATTCCCAAATAAAAAGGAGAGGCCCAACGTAACCTTCACGCTAAAGGACCTGCCCCTTTTAGAATTATGCATTATTCTTTAACTCTTCTGATTGATAAATTTCTTCATACTCTGACCATTTCGTCGTTCTCTTTAAATATTCTCTAAAGCTGAAGATGGTCTTATGCCGATTCTGATTGACAATCTTTGAAATAAATTGATTCAGCCTAAGATTTACCCTTAGATAAAGTGGGCTATCTTCCTTCATGACAGGAACTTCCAAGATTTTGACCTTCCGTCCATCCGTTGATTTGAACTCAATGGTTTTTGTCAGCAAAGTATCAATCCTCTTTTTCACCCGTTTATACTCTTATTATACCCCATTTCACGGCGCATAAAATGTCTAATCATGCAAAAATACTAATATTTTTTCTAAAGATCTCTTAAGAAACAGGCAGTATGCATTCAACCGAATCGTGTTTGGGTGAATTAACGAAATTGGATACCTGGTACCCTTTCATTCCGTCTTTCTGAAGCGGTTTTAAAACCGAGGACGCTTCCTCAAATGAATAATCGTCCGTATTCAGCCATTTTTCAATGGCCTCACGATTCGTGAGTATAACAGGCATTCGTTCATGAACCGGTTTTACAAGTGAGTTAGCTTCTGTTGTAAGAATCGTAGAGGTTGCCCCCTCCCCATTACGATCCCATAACCCGGCAAATACAAATGGCTCATCCTCTTTTAATTGAAATCTCACAGGAACCTTTTGTGTGTTCTCCTTCTTCCATTCATAGAAACCATCTGCAAATATCACCATTCTTTTCGAATGGACAAGGGATTTGAAGCTGGGTTTCTCCAATAAGGTTTCACTGCGGGCATTGATCAACGGTTTCCACTTCTTCCGTTCTGCCCAATGAGGAACGAGCCCCCACGTTATCTCTCCCGCTCTGCGCTTGCCCTTATGTGATATAAGGGAAAGAACTTTTTGTGATGGGGCAATATTGTATCGAGGCTGCCATTCTTCAAGGAATTCATCAATTAAGTATTGTCTTACTAATTCTTCTAAAGGAGTCGTTAAGGAAAACCTACCGCACACCACTGTCACCTCATTCGTTTCTTTACTTAGGAATATACATCATAATGAGAAGAATTTCTAATCCAAAAGGCGCACTTTAATCCTTTACTATGTTAATGATTGCACAATGACGATAAGAGGATTATCATAAATATATACATTGTTGACTCATTGAGCGTTCAATGAGGGCATTATAGAAAGGATGAGACTTCTTTGACATATGATTTCGATTTTTCCAATTGGAAAGAAGAAGTTGCAAACGCCATTACCCACGGAATCGGATTAATTTTGAGCATACCCGCTTTAGTGATGTTAATCATATTCGCCGTACATGAAGGATCCGCCTGGCATATTGTGAGCTTCTCTATCTTCGGTTCCTCAATGATTCTTCTATACTTATTTTCAACCTTGTTACACAGCTTTAAGCCTTCAAAAGTAAAGAATCTATTTGCCATTTTAGATCATTCGGCTATTTATATCCTGATCGCCGGAACCTATACTCCATTTATGCTAATCAGTGTGAGAGGTGCATTGGGATGGACATTGTTTGGGATTGTCTGGGGACTCGCCATTGTAGGAATTGTATTTAAATGCTACTTTGTTCAACGTTTCCAGGTCGTTTCCACCTTCTTTTACCTTGTGATGGGCTGGCTTGTCATCATTGCCATAAAACCATTATATGCCAGTCTTACCGGTGCCGGATTCGGACTGTTGCTGGCAGGCGGAATCATGTATTCCATCGGAGCCATTTTCTACGTGTGGAACAAACTGCCTTACAATCACGCGATCTGGCATCTTTTCGTATTGGCAGGAAGCAGCTTTATGTATTTCTGTATCTTGTTTTACGTTTAAGTATGGTTATGTTTTTCAATAAAAGGGTACTGCCGGGATATCCCGGCAGTACCCTTTTATTATCTTCTCATCTATTTACGTACATATACCTTAAATTCATAGTCGTAAGGATTTTTCTCATCCTTCAATCCTTTAACAGATGAGACACAAGTGAAATTCTCCCATGGGATGGAAGGCATGGTCGTGTCGCCTTCAAATTCATGATGAATCTCTGTTACATACAACTTATCTACATGAGGGATGAACTGCTTGTACACTTCTCTTCCGCCCATAATAAAGGTTTCAGAGTCCCTTCCTTCTGCCCATTCCAGGATATCCTCTACAGAATGCAGGACGAGACAGCCTTCCGGTTGAAAGCTTGTATTTCTTGTAAGAATGACATTCTCCCTTTTTGGTAACGGCATACCGATGGAATCAAACGTTTTTCTTCCCATGACGATTCCATGTCCATTTGTCGTTTTCTTGAAGTATTTCAGATCTTCAGGAAGCCTCCATGGCAATCCATTGTCTTTCCCAATTAGTTGATTCTGATCCATTGCCCAAATAAAAGAGATCATACACTCACGGCTCCTTTAATATGTGGATGTGGATCATATTCTTCAAGGGTGAAATCTTCAAACTTAAATCCAAAAATATCCTTCACTTCTGGATTAATAGATAATGATGGTAATGATCTAGGTTCTCTGGAAAGCTGTAAGTTCACTTGATCAAGGTGATTCTGATAGATATGTACATCACCGAAAGTATGAACGAACTCTCCAGCTTCCAGATCACATACCTGGGCTACCATCATTGTTAATAGAGCGTATGAAGCTATATTAAAAGGAACGCCGAGGAAAACATCAGCGGAACGTTGGTATAGCTGACAGGATAATTTGCCATCGGCTACATAGAACTGGAATAAGCAGTGGCAAGGAGGCAAAGCCATATGATCTACATCCGCAACATTCCACGCACTTACGATCATTCTTCTGGAATCTGGATTGTTTTTAATCGTATCAATCAGATTCGTAATTTGGTCAATCGTTTCACCATTCGCTCCTGACCACGATCTCCATTGATGACCATATACAGGACCTAACTCTCCGTTTTCATCGGCCCATTCATTCCAAATTCGGACTCCGTGTTCTTGAAGATATTCAACGTTCGTATCCCCTTTTAAAAACCAAAGGAGTTCATGGATAATGGATTTCACATGCAGTTTTTTAGTCGTAAGAAGAGGGAAACCTTCCTTTAGATCAAAACGCATTTGATAACCGAACGTGCTCATCGTGCCTGTACCTGTTCGATCTTCTTTCTTCGTGCCATTTTCAAGAACATGTTTGCACAAATCTAAATATTGCTTCACACTGACCACACCTTTTAAAAGTTTATAGTTCTTTAAAAAATTGATATGTTGCTGGTGCCTTCTTCTTTAGAAGATTTCTAGTTTCTGAGTTTAAATAATACATGGCAAATGTTTCTGCAAAATATTCTTCTTTGTATTGAAGAAAATAGGGTTCGTTCGGGAATACCCGTGGAGCTTCTCTCTTCCAAAGAGGCAAGAATTCGAGCTCATAATAAAGGTCCGTTAAGACATAACGATCAATACTGTGGGCGAGTTCATGCAATTCTAAATTAAACGAATTATGCCCCTTCCCTTTCTCACTGTGACCAATTTTGACTAAAACTAGCTTCGATCCACCAATTCCAGGAACGTCATCCCACGTGATACTTTTATTAGTGTACCCTCTTGGGGTAACTCCTTTCAAGTGACTTGTGGTAGAAAAATCGGTTAATTTTTTTACAAACAGCCTTATTTTAATATCCTGTGAATTCGTAGACTCTAAAAGTGGGGTTGGAATCCGATCTAATCTCTCAATCATTTCCATTGCAGTTGCTTTATCATAGGTTGATTGGGGCAACAGGACCATATTTTCTAACTCTTTACTGGATTGAAGTTGTAATTGTGTTTTAAGAGGAGAATGCTTTAAGAGGGTTCCACTGTAGTCGGCTTTTGAGTTGGTCCACAGAATGACCAGAGTAACCGAAATAGCGAGGATGATGAATATACGCTTCACTTATTGTCCCTCCTTTCTTCTAAGGAAAGTATCATGATGTTATTACTATTTTAACATAATGATAGAGTTGTTTTTAGGAGAGATTGTTTCCAATAACTAAAGCGGAGGCGGCTCGGACAGAGGCGACAAGCATAAGGCGAACCTGGCGGAAAGGCGCTCTTTGCCTTTTTGGCAGGTTTGACTTATGACCTCGAGCCTCTAGCCGCCGGAGCTGGATGATAACTAAAGCGGAGGCGGCTCGTTCTGCCCCGACAAGCATAAGGCGAGCTTGCACAAAAGGCGGTTTTTGCCTTTAGGGCAAGATTGACTTATGACCTCGAGGGGCAAGCCGCCGGAGCTGGATGATAACTAAAGCAGAGGCGGCTCGTTCTGCCCCGACAAGCATAAGGCATACCTGCCATTCAATTTGACACAAAAAAGCAAGCACGCATAATTCACGCACTTGCCTTTATTCTAATATGGACGTTGAAATCAGGAGACACTCATCCATTGTGGCGGAGTGTTTTTATCCCAATATATACTTCCTAAATCATGATGTGCCTGAAATTGATCATGCACTGTATGATAGTGAAAATTGAAGTAATAGCCATCTTTAGGCGGATGGTCTTTTCTTACATGAAACCGTATGACATCTTCACCAGAGCGTTGGTCATAAATATGAAAAATCTTTTCTGTTTTTGCATATTGGGGCACTTCTGAAATAGTAAGTGACGTTAAGTCTTCTTCTGGAAATTGAATAGCTGTATCAGCTATCGCCTTTTCGATTTTAGGAAGGATTAAAGACTTGAATTCGTCTTCAATAACTGGCCTGATCTTAGACCCGAACTTTTCATAAGCATTTTTCTCTGCTTGTACCATCATTATCCCTATGAAATCCTCCCGGGAAATGGAAGACTCCTCTTCCAGTACTTCCTCTGGAACAGATTCAACCGACGGAGGCTTTCCATTGCCTTTTGCCATAGTATGATTTTGTTCATTAAGAAAGGCTTGTGAAGGAGAAACAAGTCCAAAGGTTAGAATGGATAGCAGTATAAAAAACGACTTTTTGAGCCAGATTGACATAGATAACGTCCTTTCCTATGTATTACGTCTATTATTATACTATTTCTTACGGATAAAAAGTGAAAAAGGTTTCATTTTTTTGTAGGATATAAAAATCTTTATGTGGTAGTATATTAAAGAGGATACTTTGTAAGGAGGATAACTAGATGGATACAGGACTTATGATCAATATTGGATACTTACTTCTATTAGGTTATTTCGTTGTACTAGGATTTACTGATTAATACTTAGATGATTAGACAGGCTTAAGATGCCTGTCTATTTTATTGTTTAAAAAAGGTTATTTTCACAAGGCTCTCTTCGTAAAGTTTGTTGCTATTGTAGAGGAGAAAGTAATAGTTGATTTCCGCTCCAGGATGCTCGCTTTCCGCGGGGCTGGCGGTGAGCCTCCTTCCGCTCCAATCAACTTTCTGAGCATGTATCCTTAATAGAAATCCATAAAAAACAAGAAATTTGTCAATCATCCTCATTAAGGTGAGGAGGTATTGATTTTTTTAAGGAAGAAAAATATTTTTTCTAGTTACATTGTTTTTTGCACACCTTTAAGATCTGTCACAAAAATTCTGTAACGATGGTGAGGGGAACTGCGTAGACTCCTGCGCAATGCTGGCGTGCCGAGACCCCGTTAGGCTAAGCTGAGGAGGCTGGGCGAACGTTCGGGGAAAGCGGAGCAGTTCCCCGAACCATCTAGCACACACCAATTGACAGAGTCCTGCAGAGCTAGCAATCTTCGCGAAGAGAGACTAAATTAAAAGATTATACTCGAATGATTCCAAAGTGAAATTTGGCTGATGGTCTTTTGATCACGTCAAACCCCAGTTCTTTGAATAACGGTGACTGAAAGTGTTCTTTTAATACTACCCGCTTTTTGGCCACCCTTTTTGCTTCTTCTATTCCTTCTTTTGTTAAGCGTGTATAGCTGGCCCATTGGCGGATGGGGTTAATTCCATGAGAATCTGTTAAGGCTTCTTCAAACATCGGATCAAGGTAAACGACGTCGAATGCATTATTTGGAATACCCTTTAATACTTCCTGAAATTGTCCGTTGATGACGGTGATTCGATTCATTGCACTATTTAGTTCATTGAGTGGAGATACCCAGTCCTGAAGGCCGTGATGTAGGACATGAGAAATATACTTATTCGCTTCTACTCCGACTACTCTTCCCTTTTCGCCTACAATATGGCTGGCGATAATACTATCTGAAGCAAGACCCAGCGTACAGTCCAATAGACTCATACCCTCTTTAAGGTCACAAGCTTCTATGAGTGGATCGGTCTCCCCGCGCATGACTCTTTTGATTCTAAAGGAAGCGGAGTTGGGATGGAAAAAGAAAGGTTCGCTATTTTCTTCTCTTGTATGAAGTTCTAATCTCTCCTTTCCAATCACTAAACAGTCTTGCTCTTGCAGATTCATATGGTGTAAAATCGATCTCTTCTTTCTGGGGATATAGGGAATATCGAGTATCTCTGCTGTTTTATGTGCTTTTTCTATGACTTCCTGGTTCGCTCTCCCGCATGTTGTGACAAACACTATATACATTCTCCTTTAATGGTACCGTTTTACGGTTTTTCTTTCGTTTTAATTATCCTACCATAAAAAGAAACGGATGACAGAGTCACCCGTTTCTTTTTGGTCTTTAGCAATTTTCGTTAAAAGCTGTGGATAAATTGGAAATAATCGATGAAATGTCATGATCTTCAATTTCTTCCCTCGGGATGAAATGAACGACTTTTTTTCCTTTAAGTAAAGCCATTGATGGAGAGGAAGGTTCGTACCCTTCGAAGTACTCTCTCATTTTGGCTGTTGCCTCTTTGTCTTGCCCAGCAAAGACAGTAATGAGGTGATCAGGTGTCTTTTCATTATTCATGACGGATTGCGTTGCAGCGGGTCTTGCAAGTCCCGCTGCACACCCGCATACAGAGTTAATAACGACCAGGGTTGTTCCATCTGCATTTTCCATATAATTCTCTACTTCTTCTTTTGTACCCAATTCTTTGAAGCCTGCTTGTGTAAGTTCTTGTCTCATCGGTTTAACTAACTGCCTCATATACTCTTCGTAAGCCATTGACATTTATAATCAACCCTTTCCCACTATTATTGTTGACGTGCTTCGGTCATCTGTTTCCAAACAGATCCTTTTGCTTCTTCGCCGCCCTCTATTCGTTCGATGGCCATTTTCACTTGAAGCTTCACTTCGAATTCTGGGTCATTTTCCGCTTCCCGTAAGCCAGGCAATGCAGATTCATCCCCTACTTCATAAATGAACATGGCAGCACGCCATCTCACAAGTTTACTCTTATCCTTTAAGGCTAGAATCATTTCCGGAGTGGCTTTTGCAAAACCTAAGTCCGAAAGGCAATCTCCAGCCGTTCTCCTTACTGTGACTGATTTATCATGTAACCCTTTATACAGCAAAGGAAGAACTTTTTCATCTTCAATCATTCCCAAATAGACAATAGCCAATCGGCGAATGGATACTTTCTCGTCCTCCAGGGCTTTCTCGAGCAGAGGCAGGTCATCTAAAGTCGGATCCTCCATCGCATCCAGCTTCTGATACCTTGTTTGCCAGTCCGGCGCTTCAAAGTCCGCGACACTTACCTTTTGCTTCTTCTTGTAAATGAGAGGTCCTTTGGAATCGGTTGTTTCCTGTGCTTCTTCTACAAGTGCTGCCAGCCTTTCAGAAGGATAGGCTGCAACTAGTTCTTCCGTCACATTGTTACCAATCTCATCTAAGTCTCCGTACCGAATACCGTAATCTTTCCACTTTCTGAGAAGGACGACATTATCTCCATCTTTTTGAGACTGACCGATTGCTTCCAGGAATGGGGCGGGAAGTGAAAATCGCTTCTCTTGTTCCCCGTCTGTCACCTTTACTTGCATCGGAATTCCCTTGAACATCTGCACGCTAACATTCACTTCACCAAAATGTTCTTCCATGGGAGATTCATTTTCCTGGTCCAGAGTATCTTCACCGAAAGCTTTTCTAACCTGTGGCAGAAGCTCCTGCCAATCGAATTTCGCATTTCGCTCAACGGCTAAGAAGTCGGCAACATGATAGACCCCTTTAATACCGTCTATGGCAAGGATATCTTTAATGACGGGAGGAGCCCCGTCCGCTTCATCTTTTTTATAATTATTGCTCTTCCCGGCTTTCATTTCCTGGTCAAGAAGAACTTTCATCGTATTAGGACTTGGAGTAGGTTCAATCGATACTATCCTCAAGCTTGATGCCCCTTTCTATAAACAGTTCTTATACCATCCATTCTAACATAGTATCCATGATGCCTTAAACGAAGAGACTTATTCAGCAAATTCGGAAAGGTATGTCCATCTTTCAATGAGCTTTTCCAATTGCTCGTTAAGATTTTGACTTTCGTTCATTAACTGCTGTGCTTTTTCAAAATCACTGCCGACCTTTTGCAGCTCAGCATCTGCTTCTTCTATCCTTTTTTCAATGTCGGCCATCTTAACTTCGATTTCGTCCCATTCCCTCTTCTCCATGTAAGAAAGCCTCTTTTTCTCTTTTTCCTTCTCTTCCTTCACGGGAGCAGATTCTTGCTTCTTGACCGGATCCTGCTTCTTACTTTTCGCTTCGCTCTTTTCCAGGTACTCAGTATATTCCCCAAAGTAAAAGTCGATTTGTCCATCTCCATTAAAGACCAGTAATTGCTCAGCTGTTTTATCTAGAAAGTAGCGGTCATGGGAAACGGTTATGACAACACCTGAAAATTCATTTATATAATCCTCGAGAACGGTGAGGGTTTCTGTATCTAAATCATTCGTCGGTTCATCAAGCAAAAGGACATTCGGTTTTGACATTAATAGCTTAAGCAAGAAGAGTCTTCGTTTTTCTCCTCCGGAAAGCTTGCGGATCAATGTACCATGCGTACTCATTGGAAATAGGAATCTTTCCAACATGGAAGTAACTGAGATTTGCTCCCCTTTATCCGTCGTTATATATTCTCCTGCTGCCCTTATATATTCGATCATTCGCATATTCTCATCAAGTTCTTCATGACCTTGAGTATAGTATGCGACCTTTACGGTTTGGCCTTTTAGTAAATCACCACTTGTAAGCTCATCGGTTCCGGCAAGAAGGTTAAGAAATGTTGATTTCCCGCTCCCGTTTTTACCTACGATTCCGATTCGGTCTTTAGGTTTAATAAGGAAAGAAAACTCATCTAAAATTCGCTTGTCTTCAAACATTTTTGAAGCATCCTTGAACTCAAACACTTGTTTACCTAGACGGTTTCCTCCGATTGCCATGTCAACCTGGCCGCCTGAGGGACCTGAAGACATCGTATCCTCTAAGTTTTCGAATCGTTGAATTCGAGCCTTTTGTTTAGTGGTTCTGGCTTTTGCTCCCCTTCTCATCCAGGCAAGCTCTCTTCGATAAAGATTTTGCTGCTTTTCGGATAATTGGCGTTCCACCTCTTCCCTGGAAGCCTTTGCCTCAATAAAAGAAGCATAATTTCCTTTGTAGGAGTAAAGGTTTCCTCCATCCAATTCGAAGATTCTGTTCGTTACCTTATCGAGGAAATAACGATCATGGGTCACGAGCAACACAGAGCCGTTATACTTTCCTAAATAATCTTCCAGCCATTTGATGGACTGGTAGTCTAAATGGTTGGTCGGTTCGTCCAGGATTAATAAGTCCGGTGTTTCGATCAGGACGCCCGCCAGCGCCACTCTCTTTTTTTGCCCACCTGACAGCTCGCTCATTTTCTTTGAAAAGTCGTGAATTCCCAGTTTTGTTAAAATGGATTTCGCATTTGCACTTGCATCCCATGCGTGAAGGATATCCATTTGCTTCTGAGCTTCAAATAAATCTTCTTGTATTCGAGGATTTTCTGAGTTGTTCTCCATTTCCATAAGGGCCATTTCATAATTCCGCATAGCCTGAATGATTTTTGCTTCACCACGAAACACTTGTTGTATCACGGTTAAATCCCCATCAAAAGCAGGCTCTTGCTGAAGGTAGGCAATATGATAATCGCCCGGCTTCGAAAGCTCTCCGGTATCATATTCTTCCATCCCTGCAATGAGTTTCAACAGGCTTGATTTACCCGTTCCATTCACCCCGATCAGTCCGACTCTTTCTTTCTCGGTAATCGAAAACGATATATCTTTAAATAGAGTTTTCTCTCCATACGTTTTAGAAAGATTCTCAGCTGTTAACATTCTCATTCTTGACCAGTCCATTCTTTATTAAATTGCTCTAAAAACCGCAGCATGAAAGCATGACGTTCCTCTGCCAGTTTCCTTCCCGTTTCCGTACACATTAAGTCTTTCAACTTCAATAACTTTTCATGAAAATGATGGATACTGGAACTATCCCCATTCCTGTACTCCTCCAGGGTCATATCCGACCTTACAATAGAATCGGGAGTGTAAATTGGTTGACCCTTCTTTCCACCATAAGCAAACGTTCTGGCAATCCCGATTGCACCAATGGCGTCCAGACGGTCTGCGTCCCGCACAATTCTTGCATCTAACGAGGTTAACTCTGCTTCATGACCACCTTTATAAGAAATAGAATAGATGATCGTTTTCAGTAATTCCTTTTCTTTTTCAGAAAGAGCAAGAAGGGATATGATGTGATCCAGCCTTTTCTTTCCCTCTTGCTTGTCTACAAACTTCTCATCCGGCACATCATGAAGCAAAGCGGCCAGCTCGATTATATATGTATTCGATACATTTTCTTCCCTTGCAATCATGAGTGCTGATTTTCGTACACGATCTAAATGATACCAATCATGGCCTGTAGATTCACCCAGGTACTCATGTTTTAAAAAATCCACACACTTGTCCAGTTCTTTTCGTTCCATGCACTCACCTTCTCTTCTATTGTACCAAATAATGCCCTCTCATCAGAATAAAAAGGAGTGGATGCATGATTCTTCACATCACTCCTTTCTCTCCTAATTCTCTTCGTTTTCTTCAAACCAGCTTATTCCGATTGTATTTGCGCCTGCATGAACCCCAATTACAGCCCCTAAAGGGTACGCCCCAAATTCTATCTCCGGGTACGTTTTTTTCAATTGGTCAATCCATTCTATTGCGTCTTTCCGATTTAATCCGTGTAATACAGACACTTTTGTTATTCTCTTAGCAGATAGGGCTTGATCTAACCGCTCGCTCATGCTGGTCAATCCTTTTTTAATACTTCTTACCTTGTCCTTTACTTCAAGTTTACCATTCTCTATCGCAAGCATAGGCTTTACATTAAGTACACTTCCGAGGAAGAAAGAAAGCCCACTCATCCGTCCACTTTTATGGAGTTGCTCTAAGCTGCCTACCATTACATAGGTTTCACAAGAAGTTATTCGTTTTTCAATGGCTTGTTTTATTTGTAACGGAGCTTTCCCTTCATGTTGTAAACTTTGACCGTATAGGATTAATTCCGTCAATGGATTGGAAATGACCTTCGAATCTATACAGATAATGTTTGGGAGTGTTTCCTTTAACAGCTCTGCAGCTTGATGGGCAGATGAATATGTACCGCTAAAATGTGAAGAGACATGTATCGAAAAGATATAATCATAGTCCTTGGATAATTCTTCAAACAACTCTTTAAACGTTCCGATTGAAGGTTGTGAAGTTTTCACCTCTACTTTTTCTTCTTTTAATTTGAAGAACAATTCTTCAGGAGTTAAGTCTACTCCGTCTTGATACTCCCTCTCCCCAAAGAGGATATTCATTGGAACGATATAGATGTGATTTTCTTTACTGCTTGAATGAGTCGGAACAAATGCTGTGCTATCTGTTATCCAGGCTATTCTCATTGTAAAAATCCCCTTTTTCTATATATTTATGAACTCTCTTTCATACTAGAAGTCTATTCGATCAAGTTGTTGTAACGTTTCTACTGAAAATGAAATCATTTGAAGAACATCATCAACCATTTCTTCTGTAATGACTCTTTTAAAAGTCAGATTCCCCTCGTAGGCAGGAGGGTTAAGAGAGGATATCACTTCTTTCCATTCCCACTTTTTATCCTTACCCCATGTTTCCTCAAGTAACTTACGGCTTTCCTTCAACTTTTCATCGCCTTTATAGACGATGAGGATATCTGCACCTGCTGTATTCTTTTCTGTCATCATCTTTCTCTCAGCCAGAAAGTGACCCATATCAGCTTTTAAATGAAATTCGATCGAAATGGATTTCTTGTAAGGTAAAGAATAGTGAATTTGATAACAACGTTCATAGTGAGCAAAGTCAAATAAATCCTTCCGGTCAAGGATTTGGATTTCCCCTGTCAAATCAAGATCATAGACAGCTCCCTCAAAGACTACCTTTAAGTTATCAAAGGCTGTTGGATCAAACATGTTTTCCTCTCCCTTCAAACCTCAATGACTAAAATAACCCTACAGCCCTGCCGTCATCATCCACATTCATTCCGAATGCTGCCGGATTTTTTGGCAGGCCAGGCATAGTCATTACTTCTCCTGTTAATGCAACTATAAATCCGGCTCCGATCTTCGGCTTAAGCTCTCGGATTGTGATTGTAAAATCTTCAGGACGCCCGAGTTTAGATGGATCATCTGATAAAGAATATTGGGTCTTGGCCATACAAACCGGCAGGCCCCCCCACCCTTGATCTTCAAACTGCTGGAGCTGCTTTCGTGCATTCACCGTGTAATCTACTTCTTTCGCTCCGTAAACCTTTTTCGCAATCGTTTCAATTTTAGATTGGAGTGAATCAGAAAGTTCATATAGACCAGAAAATTCCTTCGTGTTCCCTTCTATCTCATCCAATACCTTTTCGGCTAAGTCTCTTCCACCCTTTCCACCTTTTGCCCATACATCGGTTAGTGAAACTTGTACTCCCAGGTTTTCGCACCACTCTATAAGGGTCTGGATTTCGTCATCACTATCAGTCACAAATCGATTAACCGCAATCACATAAGGTACGTTGAAATGATCTAACGTTTCCATATGCTTCTTCAGATTAGATAATCCTTTTTGCAGAGCCTGAAGGTTTTCAGTTTGAAGATCACTTTTCCCTTGACCTCCATGCATCTTCAGAGCACGAATGGTGGCAACAAGCACGATGGCATCAGGGGCTATGTCTGCAGCTCGAGATTTGATATTCAGAAACTTCTCGGCTCCTAAATCAGCACCAAATCCAGATTCCGTTACAACATAATCAGCCAGCTTAAGAGCCGTTTTGGTCGCCATGACACTATTACACCCATGGGCAATGTTTGCGAATGGTCCGCCATGAATAAGAGCAGGAGAATGTTCAATCGTTTGAACGAGATTAGGTTTTAGGGCATCCTTTAACAGTAATGTCAGCGCACCTTCAACTCCTAAATCTTCGACGGTTACCGGTTGTTTTGAAAAGTTGTATGCGACAACCATCTGTCCAAGCCTTCTTCTTAATTCTTCAAGATTTTGAGATAAACAGAGAACAGCCATAATCTCAGACGCCACTGTAATATCAAATCCGTCTTCACGGGGAACACCTTGTACCGGTCCACCTAAACCAACGATGATTTGTCTAAGGGCACGGTCATTCATGTCCAGAGCCCGTTTCCATACGACCCTTCTTTGATCGATATTCAGTTCATTTCCCTGATGGATATGATTATCTACCAATGCGGCTAAAGCGTTATTCGCCGTCGTTATAGCGTGGATATCACCTGTGAAATGAAGGTTAATATCCTCCATGGGAAGAACTTGGGAATAACCTCCTCCTGTTGCTCCTCCTTTGATTCCCATCGTTGGACCTAGTGATGGTTCCCTCATGGCAATGATGGTGTTTCTATTTAACTGATTTAACGCATCTCCGAGGCCGACCGTAACCGTTGATTTGCCCTCGCCTGCTGGAGTTGGGTTAATCGAGGTTACAAGGATTAATTTCCCGTTGGAACGGTCTTGGAGTTTATGTATCGCTTCATAGGATATTTTCCCTTTGTATTTACCATAAAGCTCAATATCATCTTCTGTGAGACCGATTTTCTTCGCAATATTTAGTATCGGTTTCATAGTAGATTGTTGAGCAATCTCAATATCTGATTTCACTATTTTCTTGGTTGTTGTCACTTGAAATCACCTTCTAATTATGTGATGGGAATTTGGCCCTTGTTATAAATTTTACAAAAAATCTTATTTACTCATAAACTTCATTTACAATCCATTAGTAATCTTAAATTGTAGTGTTACTTAATTCTACACTATGTTTTATATCTCCACCATTATTGCCTTTTATAGGGGGAATAAGATTGCTGCAAGAAAAGTCGATTCTAATCTTGACCGCACGTTTTGGAGAAGGACATATTCAAACTGCTGAAACTCTGGCTCATACATTTAGGAGCCAGGGATATAAACGGGTGAATATCTGTGATCTATATGGAGAAGCCTACCCTGCCATGCACTCCCTGGCCCAGAATTTATTAAAAAAAGGATTTTCCAAATTCGGTACCCCTTTCTATAAAGCATTCTACTATGGAACAGATAAACTTTCCTCTAGAGGATTGAGCTACTTTTATCAGCATTTAGGAAAAAATCGACTAATGAAACTGGTTGAAACCCACTCACCGTCATGCATTATCACGACATTCCCACTTCATGCTGCACCATACCTGAGGCTTCGCTCAAGCTTGAACATACCTACATATACCGTCATTACAGACTACTGTGCTCATCCGTTGTGGATTCATCCCATGATCGAGAAATACTATGTGGCAACAGATCACGTAAAGAGGACGCTCATCTCTTACGGAGTAGAGACAGAGAAAATCTTCATTAGCGGTTTACCTATCCGTTCCAGCTTTCATCATACACTCAAAAAAAACTATAAAGAATTTGGACTTTCCCCAAAACGGAAGACCATCACCATTATGGGGGGAGGTCTAGGTTTGATTCCGAATATTGAACCGCTTTTATTGTCCCTATCCAAAGATCACAATCTTCAAGTAGCCGTTGTGTGCGGGAGGAACGATCAGCTATACAATCAGCTGGAAAAATTTAAATTCAACGATAACATCCACATTTTCGGATATATTTCCAAAGTGGAAAACCTTTTTTCCCTTACCGATTGTCTGATCACTAAGTCCGGTGCTTTATCATTGACGGAAGCCGCTTGTTTTAAATTGCCCATCATCATTTTTAAGCCCTCACCCGGCCAGGAAAATGAGAATGCCAATTATTTATTAAAAAGGACTGCAGCACTCACCTATTCGAATCAAACAGACTTTATGGAAAGCATTTATCGATGTCTCTATGATAAAAATACGATAGATTCATTATCGAAAAATGTATCCTCATTATTTAACAAGAATGCCTGTACCACGATTGTAGAGGATATTCTTCGACACGACCACAGGAAAAACACACTTGTTGAAGGGAGATTGTGATTTGGAAACATCCACACACATCCTATTTGGTATCGGTATCGCTTCTTTAGCTTCCTTGGATCCTTCTCTAAAGGAATATTCATTGCCTGTCTATGTCTCTTGTGTACTGTCTTCAAATGCACCTGACTTTGATTATGCTTTTAAGTTAAAGGGGAAAAGTGAATATTATAAGCTTCATAGAGGTTTTTCCCATTCTCTATTCATGCTGCCTCTTTGGGCTTTTCTGATCACAACAGTATTTGCCCTTTACTATCCGGACTTAGTATTTCTTCAGCACCTTTTCGTTTGGAACTTGGGAGCTGTCATCGTACACGTCATCACGGATGTGCTCAATTTTCACGGCACGCAGGTATTACGTCCTTTTACCGAAAAATGGTTCAGCATTGATTGTATTCCTTTATTTGACTATTTCATTTTCTCATTACATATATCCGGTATGATTCTTTCTCTCACAGGCTTTCATCCTGGGAAAACATTTCTATCCATCTATCTCTTACTCTTCATTTATATATTATTAAGGTTTGCCACCCGCTCTTATATTTATCATCAGTTGACTACTCACTTTCTAAAGTCCAAGGGAGTAAAGATCATTCCAAATATGGACCTTTATTCCTGGCAGGTGATCATAGAAGGAGAGGAGAATTATATCCTTGGAAGATATACGTGGGGGAAACTTATGGTGGACTCTGTTCTCGAGAAAGAAACGCCTCAGCCATGGGTTGAAATTTCAAAGCAAAACAAGGATATCTCCAACTTCATTACCAGTACAATTTTTGTCTATCCAAGAGTGATTGAAAGAAAAGAAGCTCTTGAAGTAAGATGGATTGATTTACGTTTTCGAAAAGGAAGGAGATTCCCGTTTAAAGCGATCTGGGTTTTCTCACATCACAAATCACTCGAGAAAAGCTATGTAGGCTGGTTCCATCATCCGATTGAGTATAAGCGCATCAAAAAAGAACTTGTCAATGAAGTCAGTAAATAAGAAAATCATGCTCGATCCCCGAAATGGAATCGAGCATGTTCATTATTTTTGGAACATAAACAATGTCATAAACGTTAAAGCTTGCTTTAATTCACTTGTAAGCGTCTCTGATAATGAAGACTTTACTCCTTTTTTGTAGACCCAGTCCTCATCAATTTTCTTCCAGCCTTTTTCAGCAGCAAGCTTTTCCAATTCCCAAGGCATCATTGTATTGCAGATGACGTCTTCTCCATGTAGACGCGGATAGGCATTTTCCCTGGGGTGAGCGGTCGGACCTAAAAGACCGATGCATATATACCCGTCAGGAGAGACAATTCGTTCAATTTCGTTCAGAGTATGCAGGGGGTCCTCCGTCCATTCAACTGAATTAATCGCCATCACGGCTTGAAACTTTTCATCTTGAAAAGGGATAGCACGCAAGTCTCCTTGAACAAAAGATAATGAGTCCCTTTCGTGTTTCTTTGCAATTTTGACCATTTTTTCAGAGAAATCCATCCCCGTGACAGCATAGCCTTTGTCGAAAAGCAAAAATGAACCGTATCCATCTCCGCATCCTAAGTCTGCTACAGCACTCCCACGTTCGATATGCTTAGTGAAAAAGGGAATAATGGCCTTCCTGCTTCCAGTTGTCCACATCTCTACACTTTTGGAATGCCAATGATCTGCGTTGTCTTCCCAGCGCGTTCTGGCACTAGTATGCCATTCTGAATTCTTCATAAGTACACCTCAATATATTTTTCTATATTATTCTTTATTCTCATTCAGTTAACCATAATCCTTCTTTTCATATATGTTCTCTGTCAAAAAACTGATTAACATAATATTATTATGTAAACCATTTGATGATCTGGATTATCTTTTACGGCTTTTTTGTCCATACTAGTTCTATATCTGAACAAGAAAGGTGATGTTGTATGGAAGAGATTTCTAAGGTTCAACGGAATTACCATGGTAACATTATCAGTTTTCAAACTTCTTCCGGCCGTATTATTTCCTATCGTAAAGCTGTACTGGAAGCCTCAGAGGGATTACTTCAAGGAGTAGTCCTGAATGAAAATGAATGGGGAGAAGTAGAACTAACAAGTATGTCGGTCGATGACGGAAGCTTCAATGACTATCCTTCCATTTTCTAAGAGTGAGGGTTAACTTTTCAGACCCACAAGCCAAAAAGGACTTCATTCTATTGCAATGAAGTCCTTTTTGGCTTGAATTGTCATGCTTTGCCCATTATCATTCAGAGCGATTTTGAATTGTTCGAAGTTCTTCTACCCGGTCCTTCTCTTCATCGAAGAATTGAACGAGATCTCCAATGCGATCAATGGAATCCCAGCTCAGGTGGTGTTCGATTCCTTCAACATCTTCATAAATATGCTCTTCTTTCACTCCAATTACACGAAGGAATTGTTCTAACAGTTCATGCCTATATACTAAACGCTTTCCTACTTTGTTTCCTTTTGGAGTCAGAACAAGCCCGCGATATTTCTCGTAAATGAGATAATCGTCCTTATCTAACTTCTGCACCATTTTGGTAACTGAGGAGGGGTGAACAGATAAAGCTTCTGCTATATCTGATACTCTTGCATAACCTTTGTTCTCAATTAACATATAAATCTGTTCTATATAATCTTCCATACTTGGTGTAGGCATTCTGTACCCTCCAAATTTCCATAAATATCATTAAAAGTTTACTATAACTACAGAATGAATACAACCCAAGCACTTTAAATTACTCCTCTGTCAACCGTTGATTCAGGATCCTGGATACCAACCCGTATTTCGGTGATAACATCCATACGATGAAGAAAACAAGTCCTGCGGCCACTGCCATTGCACCGGAAATGGACACATCGAACATCTTAGCCCCGTAATATCCGATGATACTATCGAATACTCCAATCCCCCCGCTTAATAGCAGCATAACTTTATATCGATCAGTAAGTAAATATGCTGTCGCACCAGGGGCAATGAGCATTGCTACCACGAGAATCGCACCTACGCTATCAAATGCGGAAACAGTCGTAACGGATACCAGACCCATTAATATATAATGAACCCCAAGTACCGGGATGCCGATTGCCGCTGCCATACTTGGATCAAAAGAGGTTAATTTAAACTCTTTGAACAGCAGGAAAATGATGAGGATATCCAATAGCAGTACCGATCCCAGCATCACAACTGATTTAGGTAAGTCCCCAAGTATCGGCAATGACAAGGTATTCCAAGGAACGAATGCAATTTCACCCATTAAGGCATGCTCCACATCCAAATGAACATTCTTAGCAAACAATGAAATGAGGATGACCCCTAAAGCAAACAAGGAAGTAAACACTACACCTATTGCAGCATCTTCCTGGATCCCGTTGGAATTCAATAACTGAACCATAAAGGTAGTCAACAATCCAGCCACTGCTGCACCGATCAACATATAAAACCCATTCATACTTTGGCTGACAATGAATGCCATTACCAATCCGAGGAGCACGGTATGACTGATTGCATCTGCTAACATCGACATCTTTCTCAGGATTAAGAAACACCCGACGATGCCACAGGATAAACCTACTAAACTACCAGTCAGAAGAATCCATAATTCATAACTCATATCCTTGCCCCCCTCTTCTGCTTGACATTTTTACGTTTAAGAAAGGATATTGCATATAAATATCAGACATTTTCATTTGCAGCTTTGTGAGTTGCTCTTTTGATAACGTCTCTTTTTCTTCCTTTTCAATCCACTGAATATCAAGTGAACCCAACTCACTGGGGTACATTTCTTTCAGTTCCATGATTTCATCAACAAAGCTGAATTGCTCTGCTTTCATTAGCCCTGATTTTGTAATCGTCACTATTCCATCCTCTTGTTCCAGGTAACCTTTTTTCATTAAATGCTTCACTACCCGGTTAAATCTTAATTTAGAAATATTGCTTTGTTGAAATATTTGACTTATACGTATCGTTTGTTTACCTGATTCATACATCTTCTTCAGTATGAATCGCATAGCCAGTCGATCATCATTTTTCAACCTTTTCAAAATAACCGAGATTAATCCGCGCTTCGGAGAGAACAGCATGGATACGATAAAAATAACTGTAGCCGTCAATACAATAAAAGGGCCGGTCGATAACCCTTTACCAAGGGTACTGATCAGCGTTCCGACTGCCCCTGATAAGCCTCCCACAATACCAGAAATAAAGACCATTGTCCTCAATGAATCCGTCCAGTATCTTGCTGATATGGCAGGAGTGATCAGCATAGCAGCCATCAGGATGACACCTACTGCTTGAATACCGATGACAACCGTAATAACTAATAAGGAAACAAAAAGAAAATTCAAAAATCCTACAGGAAGCCCGATTCCCCTCGCGAATTGAGGATCAAAGGTACTCACCTTAAATTCTTTGAATAAAAGTGACGTAATAATAATTAAAGCCGCTGCCGTTAAGCCCATAAGCTGAACATCTCTCCCCACCAGGGAGGCTGCCTGCCCAAAGATGAAATCATCCAAGCCGCTTTGGTTACCAGTGGGCATTTGAGCAACTTTTGTTAAAAGGACGATGCCTAATCCAAAGAATACAGACAATACTAAGCAAATAGCCGTGTCTTCCTTGATTCTCGTCGTATTCGTAATGAGTTGTATCGTGTAAGCAGCAAGGAGCCCCGTTGTAGCAGCACCAATCAATAGTACAAAGAAATTTTTCTCACCAATGAACATAAATGCAAAACAGATTCCCGGCAATGCTGCATGTGCGACCGCATCCCCAATTAAGCTTTGTTTCCTAAGTAGAGCAAAGCTGCCTAAAACTCCGCTTGCAATTCCCAGTAATAAGGTACTCAATAATACCCATTGTGTATTTCCGTCCGTTAAAATCGATTGCCATAAATGATTCATCTTATTCACCTCTTTCTATGGATGAATTAACATTTGATCCTTTTCCAGGAAAGATAATTTCCCTCCATAGGTTAGTTGTAAATTCTCTACGCTGAATACATCTTTCGTTGGACCGTATGCGATCGTTTTTCTATTCAGTAACAACGTCCAATCAAAGTACTCTGTAACAGTTTGTAAATCATGATGGACAACCAACACGGTCTTGCCTTGTTCCTTTAATTCGTTCAATAAAGATATGATCGCTTTTTCCGTTGCAGCGTCCACACCAACGAAAGGTTCATCCATGAAATAGACTTCCGCTTCCTGAGCCAATGCCCTGGCAAGAAAAACCCTTTGCTGCTGTCCCCCTGATAGCTGACTTATTTGTCTTGATGCAAATTGAGTCATACCTACTTTATCGAGACACTCCATTGCAAATTGAACATCTTTTTTTGATGGTCTCTTAAACCATCCTAAATGACCATATCTCCCCATTAATACGACATCCAGAGCATTTGTAGGGAAATCCCAATCGACAGATCCACGCTGAGGGACATATCCAACTAATTTGCTCTTAGGGGAATAAGCTTTTTCAAAGATTTTGATATCACCTGACGAGCGGGGAATCAAACCCAGAATGGCTTTAATTAATGTGGATTTTCCTGCACCATTAGGGCCGACTATTCCGATTAACCTCCCCTTCGGAACAGAAAACTCTACGTCCATTAAAACCGGTTTTCTATGATACGCAACGGTTAACCCCTTAATATCAACTGAATTCATGGTATCGCCTCCTTAGACTTACTTTAGTCCCTCTACAATTGTATCAACGTTATGCTTATACATACCGATGTACGTCCCTTCTTCTGTTCCTTCTTTCCCCATAGCATCTGAGAATAATTCCCCGCCTTTTTCGACTTCATGGCCTTTATCTTGTGCCCCTGCTATAACAGCGTTGATCGATTTTTCAGAGATACTTGATTCTACAAACACAGCTTTTATGTTTCTGTCTACCAATGTATTGACAAGAGACTGCACGTCTGCTAAACCATATTCAGCATCTGTACTCAGACCTTGTAATCCCATAACTTGAAGATCGTATTTTGCTCCGAAGTAATTAAATGCATCGTGAGCTGTTACAAGGACTCTTTGTTCTTCTGGAATCTTAGACATTTCTTCCGAAGCATATGCTTTCAGTTCATCTAATTCCGCAAAGTATTTTTCAGTATTTCGAATGTAGTCTTCTTTGTTTTCAGGATCTTTCTCAATCAATCCGTCCCGCACTTGCTCCAATGCAATTTTCCATAAATCAATATCGAACCACACATGTGGGTCTGTCGCCGTATTATCTGCCTGATCTTTACGCAGTTTATCTTTAGGTATACTATCAGCGATTGCATAAGTCGGTTTTTCATTGTTCATTTTTTCGAAGATCTCAAGCATTTTCCCTTCTAAATGGAGACCGCTATAGAAAATAATATCTGCTTCCTGAAGCTTACCAATATCCGACTGTTTAGCTTTGTAAAGGTGAGGATCTACACCAGGTCCCATTAAACTTTGAACCTCTACATGCTCTCCTCCAATATTTTTAACCGCATCCCCTATTTGCCCTATTGTTGTCGTAACGACTATTTTATCGTTTTTAGTCCCAGTGGTAGTTGCTCCACAGCCTGATAGGATAAGTCCTGCCGCTAAAATAATGATCATCCCGACAAGAGCCATTAATCTTATTTTCATGTTTGATCTCCTCTCTACCCATATGTTTTTTGATATCTACTACATCTACCTTATTCAAGAAACTTATATATGTTCACTTTTTTTTACACAAGTAATTTCTTTTTTATAAGACTATAAAAGTTTCCTTAGTGCAATAAAAGTTTCCTTAGTGCAAATTTTATTTCCTTACTCAATAATTGTCAATACATATTAACCAAATTCTTTAATCACCCTAAAAATAGGAGGGAATGTTGACTCGAAAATCGTCATATTGTATAGTAAAGTCATCATTGAAGTGTACGATTTTTATGCTTATTTCCAACGTATGAGAGTCAATCATTTCGTGAAAAATATTTTTCAGAGGCACACACGTGCTTGAACGATTTAGGAGGATTCGAAAATGCAAAATGGTAAAGTGAAATGGTTCAATAATGAAAAAGGATTTGGATTCATCGAAGTTGAAGGTGGAGACGATGTATTCGTTCACTTCTCAGCGATTCAAGGTGAAGGATTCAAATCATTAGAAGAAGGTCAAGAAGTTTCTTTTGACGTTGTTGAAGGAAATCGTGGACCTCAAGCAGCAAACGTAGTTAAATTATAATCGTTCGAACAATATAGCATACCAAAGGGCAGCAATTCTTAGGTGAACCTAAGAATTGCTGCCCTTTATTTTTCAATTTAATTTTTGTCCGTAATTTCGAATTTGTTCTCCTATGGTGCATTTTTCTATACAAAAACGATGAGCATAGGTTTTACCATACTCTTTACGAAAGTGCGCTTTAAGTAAGCAGTCGCTACAGTAGGTGTCTATGAGCTCATCCACTTTATCCACCACTTCTTTTCGATTCATGTGATCACTCCTAAGCTTGTTCAAGGACTTACAGTGTATTATTATTTATAGAGTATATAATAGGGAACGATATTATTCTATTCGTTTGTTGCTGTGTACCTTTGTCCCTTGTAAGGCTTGATTGGCCAACTTATCCGCTTCTTTATTATCTTTTCTGTTCAGCACGACCCAAGTGATTTTCAATCGAAGCTTTTTGATCAGGGCTTCAATACGATCGAGCCACCGACTCAAGCCCTCTTCATAACAAGGCCACTCCCCTTCCAACTGTTTTATAACTACCTGGGAATCTCCATAAATCGTACAAGGTGCGCTTTTCACGCCGATTTCATCTAGTAATCCGAGGGCGATATGTAAGGCTGCGTATTCAGCTTCATTATTATTTTCCATTTCCTCGAGAAGTTCATTTTTTCTAATTCTAAATGATTCCCCACCTTTATCGTAATAGATGACTATCCCTGCACCTGCAATGAGGGATTCCTTATCAAACCCACCGTCGAAATACACAACGATGTTTTCTGGTTCCTTTTCCAATTCCTGATTCAGTTTGATAAATTCCTTTCTTGACCACGAATTCCCCATTTCATCTATGATTTCAAGTTCATGGACTCTACCGGTTTTCATCAAATCATCGATATGAATCAATGTTTCTTTTCTTGGAAAGTAGTTTGATTCAAACCATATATTTGACGCTGTTTTACTTACATATTTAAATTTAAGTTTCATTTCCATAATCATACGCTCCTTTTTTTTCATATGATTGTTCATTTCTGCGTTTATTTGTATAATGAGGACTATTGTTTCATTTACACATGTTCATTAGGAGGACTTTATATGTTTAATATATGGTTTGGATTAATCTTCGTTTTCATTACATTCTCTTTACTATTGATTATGTATAGAATGTTTGGACGAACCGGACTGTTTGTATGGATAGGGATATCCACGATACTCGCTAACTTACAGGTCGTTAAAACGATTGAAATTTTCGGTTTGACTGCTACTTTAGGGAATGCCATGTACGGAACGGCATTTTTAGTAACGGACATCCTTAACGAAAAATACGGAAAAAAAGAAGCCCAGAAAGCGGTGTGGCTAGGGTTCTTCACTTTAATTGTTATGACTATTATTATGCAACTCGTATTAGTATTTCAACCACATCCTGAAGATTTCGCACAGGAATCTCTCGCTACGATCTTTGGAATCATTCCAAGAATTGCTCTTGGAAGCTTAGTCGCTTACCTCGTGAGTCAATTAACAGACGTGTATATCTTTACGTATTTAAAGCGGAAGTTCCCTTCAGATTCACAGTTTTGGATTCGTAATAACGGAAGTACAATGGTGAGTCAGCTTCTGGATACTCTTGTATTCACAAGTATCGCTTTTCTGGGAGAATATCCGGTGGATGTCTGGTTTGAAATATTCATTACTACCTATCTCCTCAAATGGATCATATCCATTATTGATACCCCATTTGGTTATTTGGCAAAACGATTTCCTAAAGATGTGTAATAGTAATTTGAATCCGGGTGTACTGGTTTTCCCCCGGCTATTTTATTGGAGGTATGAATTAAGAATTCGTTCTCCCTACGGTCTCTTTTATATGCTACTATAATATTAATCTAAAGATGTACTTTGAGGTGAACGCATATGATCGAAGTGAATATTGATGGAGCAAGCGCTGGTAACCCTGGGCCAAGCGGAGCCGGAATAGTTATTAAAAACAACGGGAAAGTGGAAAAACACTCCATCCCTTTAGGAGTCATGGATAATCATGAAGCAGAATTCATTGCATGCAAGAAAGCTCTAGAGATCTGTTTAGAAAAACAGGCTGATACGGTGTGGCTGAAGAGTGATTCTCAAGCAGTCGTTCATGCGATTGAGAAAGAGTTTGTTCGGAATACTCAATATAAACAGTTGCTACATGATATATTGGGCATGACGAAGCAAATAGAGCTATTCTTCGTAAAGTGGATACCCAGTAAAGAAAATAAAGCTGCAGATGAGCTGGCCCGAAAAGCCATTCATCTGAACTAGAGGAGGATTCGTTTGGCTCGGATTGCTGATATCGCCTTGATCGGTGTTGCTTTTATATGGGGGTCTACCTTCGTGGTTGTTCAATCGGCCATTGAATTCCTTCCCCCATTCATGTTTAATGGGATTCGTTTTCTAATGGCCGCTATCCCTTTGACTATGGTCCTGTTTATCAAAAAAACTCCGCTTGTTAAGCGATCCATTTTGTACGGTATCATTTTAGGAGCTTTTTTGTTTATCGGATATGCCTTTCAAACAATGGGCCTGGTTTTCACAACCCCCTCTAAAGCCGGGTTTGTTACAGGGTTAAGTGTGGTGATTGTTCCACTCTTTTTATTTATCTTCTTTAAAAGATCTCCTTCTAAAGGAGCTATTACAGGATCTATCTTGGCCGCCATAGGGCTGTACCTGCTTATGGCTGGTCACTCCCAGGCATTTAACATTGGTGATGCCTACGTATTCATTTGTGCTTTTGGATTTGCCCTGCATATTATTTACACAGACTTTTTTACCCAAAAAGCCTCCCTTCTGCTTTTAACTACGGTGCAATTATGCACGGTGGGAATCCTCTCCATGGGGTGTGCATTTATGTTTGAAGACCCAAAGGTTTTACTGCTGAATGGCGTTTTGGGCAATAAGGAAGTGATCACCGCTTTACTGATTACTTCTTTATTAGCTACCTTATTGGCATTTATCACTCAAACCTATGCTCAAAGATATACGACGCCTTCAAGAGTGGCGATCATATTCACCTTGGAGCCTGTTTTTGCCGCCATCTGTTCCTATTTGTGGATCGGAGAACGATTGGGGTCCCTGGCTATTGCAGGAAGCGGATTGATCGTTATTGGGATGCTCTTTTCTGAGCTGCCAATCTTCGCATGGATGTTAAAAAAAATGAACAAAAATCATTCAGTTGAAGTGAAATAGGAGGCCGATTGCCGGCTCTCCTATTTTTTTTATGGGGTGAGTATTAGGAAAGACCACCAAAAAGGAAACAATCCTTTTTGGTGGTCCCGTGTCTCTTTTCTATGCCAAGCCCTGTTTCTCCATCCACCTCAGTGCTTCTTTTCGGGATGCGATTTGTTGGGAATGGAGTCTCTCTAATATGGACATGTAAAAACTGCTATCGAATTGCTTTTGGGCTTTTAATGTGATTTCAATGGCGCTATTGACCAATTCATCCGGGGCATCTGTATATTTTTTTCCGAAATAGATGAAGCCAATTGCGTCTTCCTGAAATTTGAAGCCTTTGTTTTCAAGATCTATGAGAAATTCTTCTGTTGTCTTTTTCACGTTTCTCCTCACCTTATCGCCACTTTGTCATCTCTTATCTTACAGAAAATTTTTTCTTTTGCCTATCCTTTTTCGAAAACAGGAAGGCAATGTAGCCCATAAATGAGCCGAGTAACGCACCGCCAACGACTTCTTGAGGCTGATGTCCCAGCATTTCTTTCAGTCTTTTTGGCTTTTTCTCTTCGAATTCCACCGTTTCTTTTTCATGAGCTTTTCTAACGAGCTCATCCAAACTGTTTACTTTAAGTGTCAGTTCACCTGTTTGTCGTCGAATTCCTTGGGCATCGTACATCACGATGAGACCAAAGATAAATGAAAGAGCAAAATCAATGGTTCTGACTCCCCTCTTTAAGGCAATGAATGTTGTTAAAGAGGAAACCCCTGCACTATGGGAACTTGGCATTCCCCCTGTCTGGAAAAACAGCTCAGGTTTCCATTCCTTCTTCTTCAAAAAATGCAGAGGAATCTTCAGCCCCTGTGCGAGGGCTATACTAATAAGCGCTGTTACTATCCCTTTATTCACCCTTACACCTCCCTGTCTCTAGTTTGTCCTAAAATTCTCTACACATGGGATATTTGTAATGAACATAGCCAAAATAATAATGACCACATTAAAGGAGGGGTTTTGACATGACAAAAGGAAACAACAAAAACAAAGGTAAAAGTGCTAATAGTGTAAATCCACAAGGGATTTCCCAGGATGCTGAATTTGCCATGGAGCCGAAGAGCAAGTTAGAAAATGCTGCTAAAAAAGCGAATAAGAAGTAGCATTTCATCATTAAAAAAGTGTCAGGGTTAAAAACGATCCCTGACACTCCTAATAAAGGTTAACTTGAGGCAACCATCACATTAGAGCCTACTAGATATCTTCTAAGCACTTTCAACTCTAAGTCATCCACAAGGGAGAGTGTTTCATGAGCTACGTTATTCCAACGAGCTTCCTCTACCGAAACAGATAGTGGCACCTCGCAGTGAATCTCGGCTAACTTTCTTGAAACATGAAGCATGTCCAGATCGACTTCAATCTTCTTTCGTTGAGATGGGGTTAACTCGTGCAAGTTGTCGAGAATACCTGCAATATCCTTATATTGTTGAATCAACTTTAAAGCTGTTTTCTCGCCGATTCCTTTAACTCCTGGATACCCATCGCTTGTATCACCCATTAATGCTTTCACATCAATAAACTGTTGAGGAGTAATTCCTCTTTCTTCCACAAAAATCTCTTTCGTATAGGTTTGATAGTTACCAAAGCCTTTTTTCAGAAGCATAATATCGATATTGTCATCCAAAAGCTGCAGGAGATCCTGGTCACCACTGAGAACGGATACTTTGCGCTCGGTTTGATGAATTTTGGCAAGAGTACCGATGCAATCATCTGCTTCATACCCTACTACGCCTACATTTGAAAGATTAAAACCTTCTGCCACCTCTTTTGCAAGATCAAATTGCGGAATCAGTTCAACGGGTGGTGCATTTCGATTGGATTTATAATCATTGAATACTTCATTACGGAATGTCTGGCTCCCCATATCCCAGCAGACAATGATATGTGATGGCTTCACATGATCCGCTGCCATTAACAAGTGCTTCATAAATCCCTGAACTCCATTAGTAGGAAGTCCTCTTGAGTTCATCATAAATTGACCCGTTACGGCCGTTGCAAAAAAAGATCGAAATAATAGTGCCATTCCATCTATAAGTAATAAATGCTCATTCTTATTATTCAAATCGTACACTCCTCATCGTTCATTCTCGATTTAGCCACTTTATTTATAAAGTATAACATATACAAATAAATAGCTAATTGGAAATGTGATGAACCTTTTCCAATTAGCTATCCCTTTTATTCCTTATCTACCTTGTGATCCTCATAGGAAACCCAATCACTGTAGCTTCCAACATAAAGCTTCACATGATGAAACCCAGCTTCTTTAAGAGCAATGAAATTCGGAGTCGCCGTTACACCGGAACCGCAATAGACAATTACCTGCTCCGCTTTATTTAGGTGAGAGAATCGTTCATTCTGCTCTTCTCCTTGAATAAAATAACCACCCTTCACACCATCTGTCCAGGGGAGGTTGATGGCCCGTGGAATATGACCTGGAATGCGGTCTATAGGTTCTTCATGCCCCAAATATCTCTCTCTACTCCGTGAATCAATTAAAGGGATGTTCTGATCCCCACTTGCAATACTCCTCACCTCATCCAGAGAAGCTACAATGTCTTCATTAAAGCTTGGCCGATAACTTTTTGGGGGATACACAGGTGAGGTTGATTCTGTTTTCCCTCCAGCCTCTTTCCAAGCAGCAAATCCACCATTTAAGATATACACCTTCTCGTGTCCGATGTATTGGAACAACCACCAGCATCGGCCAGAAAAGGCACCTTCTTTTTCATCATAAATGACAACGGTTGTATCGTTGTCAATACCGGAGTCCTCGACCTTGCGCAAAAAGTTCTTCATATTCGGGAGAGGATGACGCCCTCCATGCTTTTTCACGTATCCTGATAAATCCTTTTCCAAATCGAAAAATACGGCTCCCGGAATATGACTCTCTTTGTAGCGCTCCCTCCCCTCTGACGGGTTTCCAAGAGAAAAACGACTATCAATGACTCTTAGATTCTCTTCATGAATATGCTCTCTTAACCAATCAGTATCGACGATTGCCTTCATGATATCATCCCCCTCTTCTTCATTAATGTCAGTACTTCCTCTTTCGGTTCCCAACAAGAGAATTGATAAGTGGTTTTGGTTTCATAGCCTAGTCGGGAACAAAAATAGGAGGTCTTCTTATCAGTTTTAACTCCTCGAATGTGAATACATGTAGCACAGCAATGATAAGGATTCGCCACGCTTCTCCTCCTTCTCTTCTTTAAGCTTGAATGTGATCGAGACGCTCCAAATCCTGTTTTAGTTTGTGGAGGTCCTGAACTGTCTCTAAAGCGTCTAAATTGGAATTGATCTGCTCCATCACCTGGGTCAACATTTCTTTTTTCAGCATGTCGAATTCTCTTTCTAAATACGAAGCACCCCATGATTCCATGCGTAACTGTTCATGTTCTAAATAGCTATCTGCAGGTTTTTGTAGTAGTGCTTCCAATTTTTCCTGAACAATTTTTTTCCCGCCTTTTTCAAAGAAATGCTTTGGATTTTTAAATGAAGAAAAGGCTTCTTCGAATAGTCGCAGCTCTATTTGTTTAAATGCGTTCTCAAATTCAATGGTGCTTTCGTTTTTGTAATCTTGTGGAGATAATACTAGTTCTTTCTCCACCTGTTCAATCAATTCTTCAAGGGCGATCCATTGTTCGTTGAGTTGTTTATGAATGAACTGCTGGATGCGAAGAGAAGTGGCCCTCATTTCCTGAGCCAAATCAAATCCGATACTCGATAGAAATTCCTTTAACCCTTCTCTTATCGCTAGGGACTGGTTGGAGTATTGCAGAAATAATCCTGAATGAAAGGCTTCTTTATAAAGGTCGGATACCCGGAAGAACACCCTTTGTTTTACATAATAGACAAGCTCCTTCGATTCTTGCTGCATTTCGATTTCCAGGGGCTGGACAGATTTAGCATCGATTAGTGAGCGAACCTTTACCTTCGCGTCGTTCAGCTCCTGTTTGCGTACTTGCTTATACGCTTTATCACTTGACGCCGTATGAATATATTGTTTAAACCGTTGCAATCCCCTATCCCACTCACTAAGAGCGGACTCAATACTCATGCTCACTAATTCATTCTGTATAAATGTTTGGAATTCCTTCTTAAATAGGTCCATTCCTGACTTGTGGGAACCTGATTCCTTGAGAGCTTGGAGAGAAGACACTCCAAAGATCCTCGGAAAACGAATGCCATATTGAATCAGCTGCGCTTCCACATAGTCAATCACTTCATTCTTTTCTTCTTCATCACTTGCAAGATCGATGGCGTTTACGACAAAGAACATTTTATCTAATTCAAATGTATCCTTCACTCGCCCCAATTGAATAAGGAACTCCCGGTCTGCCTTGGCAAATGCATGATTGTAATAGGTCACAAATAGTATCGCATCGGCATTTTTGATATATTCAAATGCTACTCCTGTATGTCTTGCGTTTATTGAATCTGCTCCTGGTGTATCGACGAGTGTGATTCCCTGCCTTGTAATATCACAATCGAAATAGAGATCGATTGACTCAACAAAACAAGCTTGAGATTCATCCGCTACAAATCCTCTATACTCTTCAAGATTGGCCTTTTTTGTCTTTCCAAGACTTTCTTTAAAGGCAGGATAACCATTATAAAAAGCCTGCAGGAATGAAAGGTGTACATTCTCCTTACCACTGCCTTCACTCGTTAAAGCAGGTACAATCACCATTGCTTCATCGAGGGTTGAGACACTGCGATTGAAAAAGGAAAGAGAATGAACGATGTCTTGAAATAGTTGGTCGTAGGTTTTGATTTGTACATGGGCAGTCTCATGCTCACCGCTTTCTGATACCGGATTGATTCGATTGATCGAAGCAGTTGTCGGATTTGGGCTCACAGGAAGTATTTTCTTCCCTAATAGTGCATTGGCAAATGATGATTTCCCCGCACTAAAAGCACCGAATAATGCAATCGTGAAGGATTGATTGGAAAGGCGCTCTTTCTTTCCTTCTAATAGATCCGCTGTCTTGGAAAACCCATTGTATTTCCTGAATACATGGGTCATCGTATCTAAACGTTCGATAACCCCTCCTATAGAAGCTTGTTGTTCTTTTCGTGGCTCCGTCACAATCTTTTCCCTGGTTCGTCGTATTGTCTCTTTTTGATCCAACTCCATGTCAGTTGCAAGAATATACTCTTCCGACCTTGCCTTCCAATTCACAATCCATTGTTGGAGAATAGAATCTGCCTGTATTTGATCGATTTCAATACTCATTAATTTTCGCAGTTGAGTGGTCTTTTCTTCATATAATGTGTTCCACTGATAAATGACTCCCGTTTTCTTTTGGAGTTCATTAAGCTCAGCTTCTAAAACTGAATTCTCTTCTCGAGACGCGCTTTCAATTTCATTCAAAGTGTCTCCAAACAAATCATTTGTATAGTTTCTGGCTTTCCCCTTTATTTCCTCAGAAAGATCATCACAGTATTGTAGAACGTAATCACTCGTTATGCCCGCACCTGATTTAATTAGATCAATAAGAAATGGTTCATCCACTTCCAGAGATAATTGATCCCACTTCATTCGTTGATCTGATGAAGGACTGTATTCTTTCACCATGTTTTTTCCCAGTGTCTTCAGATGCCATTCTAATTGAGATTCGATGCGGGTATTTACATCGTCTTTAAACTTCTGAATTCTGATCGCTTTTTCATCTTCTGTCTTTTGTTTTGAAAATAAAAAACCTACCTTAAAGTCTGGTTGTCTGCTTTCCAGAAAATCTTTCGCTAATTCTCTCGTTTCAAACGGCATTAAATACGCATTTTTAAGGACTTCTCTTCTTTCTGCCTCAAAATGTTCTTTAATCGCTTTTACGTTATTTTTTGCTAAAGTTTCAATCAATCTTCTTTCAGTTTGAAGAAGAGCGTCTTTGTTATTCCACTCCTCCTCTGTCAGTAGGTCTCTCCCTGTTTCCTCGATTTTCTCAAGCTCTTCCTCATACCACTTCTCATGCTCAGATCGTAATTGAGAAATAGCCGATTCTGCAGAGTCCTCTATCAGTTCACTTTTCTGTTTCACCTGCTCTTCAATTAATGACTCTAATTTTTCAAGATCATTATGAGGATGATGCGGAGCTTTTAGACTTGTAAAAAACGTTCCATTGGGTACAACACCCCAAGAAGCAAACGAGTTCTCAACACTTTCTTTAAAGTCGCTGAATGTTAATTCTTCTTCCTGGTGTTTATCAATCTGATTTACAATGAGATACAGCTTGACTCCATGACGGATCATTTCCTTTGTGAACTCAAAGTTCACCTGAGATTGAACATGGTTATAATCCATTACGTAAAAAACGGCGTCAGCGAGATGAATGGCGGATTCAGTTGATAGTCTGTGGGCATCATCCGTACTGTCTACGCCAGGCGTGTCTAAAACCGATACACCCTCTGGCATCTCACTCTTGCTACGCCCTATTTCTACAGAGTATACTTCCTCACCGTTTTTACAAAAGTCCTTAATGGTGGAGAACTCATATGGCGCCTTGAAGTATAACGGCTGGGAATCATGATAATGAATTTTCGCAAAATCCGTAGATGCATGGTGAACCTTTACTAGATTCGCACTGGTTGGGATTGGACTGGACGGGAGGATTTCTTCCCCCATTAAGTGATTAATCATTGTAGACTTTCCAGCCGAAAAGTGGCCGCAGAAGGCTAAAATCAGTTCATCGTTGTATAATTTCTCTGCTAATCTTTCTACCTTTGCGGCCCGCTCTACGTCTCCGTTGTGACGGAAAGTATCGTGGTAGGCTGTAAGTTGTTGCAATGTATTATGTAATTGTGTACTTTTATGCTCTATCTGACTCATTGAACTAGTTCCTTTCTGTTTTCAGAAAAATGATAACGTTTTTATTTTATCGTATTTAGCTCAATTTCTCTATGAAATCATATCAACATGGGGTATTTGAGAACGGTATTAGTATATGCAGGGATTTCAAAAGAGGCAAAAGACAAAATAAAAAGCCCTCTTCCGAAGAAGGGGACTATGTATTTATCGTGTTGTGTCAGTTGCGATCAGGTTTGAATGAACAAAAGATTTTGAGTTTGTCTGGTATGATGGTACTTTCTTCTCTTGTGCTGAATCCTTCATTACATTTGATAAAACATGCTTCATCATGAAGCTATACGCTAATACAGTAAACAATATCAGAAACCATACCATATTTGTCCCCACCCTTTTGTTAAGAAAAATTGAGAATAATTATCATCTTCAATTAGAATCTTAACAAAAACGATAATCATTTTCAATAAGAAAATTATTTTTCTTTCTTGATTAGGGGGATCCAGCCCTTTGTATGAAGGTGAATCCTTTCATAATTCGTTTCATCTCGAAGTGCATGTTCCTCAAGCGGAATGCGAATAGAGAGAATGAATTGATTTAATAATGCAAAGACAAACAGGGTCCAATAGGCATTAAAGAGTAATGGAACAATCAAGAATTCTAATGTCACAATAAGGTAGTTAGGATGCTTCAAATATTTATAAGGACCTTTCGCAACCACTTCAGCTTTCGGAAGCACGATGATTTTTGTATTCCAATACTTCCCCAGTGAAGAAATCACCCAAATTCTCCCGAGCTGAGTGAGAATGAAGCCAGCCAACAGGATTGGCCAATAGGGGTTAACCCCTGTATGAAAGATCCCTCCTTCAATTAACAACGAAACAAAGAATGCGATATGGATAGCCACCATCATTTTATAATGAGCCTGTCCATATTCTTTTGCCCCCTGTTCCTTCATCCACTTCTCATTTGACTTGGCAATGAATAGCTCCACAAGCCTCTGAATCATCAGTACGAAAAAAAACAGAATGAAATAGAGCATCATTCCCACCTCATCAAAAGCAGTTCCGAACTAAACCCCGGCCCTAAAGCGGTACCCAAGCCTATATCTCCACGCTCACAGCCTTTATTCATAAATTCCTTCAGCACATACAAGATGGTTACAGATGACATATTCCCATAGTTTTTCAAGACCTTCATTGATTCAGATGTCATGCTTTCATCCATTCCTAAAGCTTCCTGATAGGCTTCAATGACCTTCTTACCTCCTGGATGTGCCACAAAATGCTTAATATCTTCAAGGCTGATATCATTTGCATTGATAAATCCCTCAACATTCGGCCTGAGCCAATTCTTCACCAGTGTGGGAATATCTTTTGAAAACACTACATATAAACCGTTATTCTTTACCTCCCACCCCATTACATCCAGTGAATCCTCTAAGAGAGTCGATTGAGTGGCGAAAATGGATGGCAATGGGTGGGAAATCCCTTCAAGTAATGGGCTTTCATCACCACATACAACAGCACACGCAACGCCATCCGCAAAAAGAGACGTTCCAATTAAATTGCTCTTTGAGCGATCCCCATGCTGAAAGGTGAGTGAACAAAGTTCAATGGAAAGGACGAGAACATTTGCTTTCGGAAAAGCTAAACAGTACTCATAGGCCCGTGACAGCCCGCTTGCCCCCCCTGCACATCCCAATCCCCAAATCGGAATTCGTTTAACATGAGAAGAGAATGGCAGAAGATTCATAATTCTCGCTTCTAGACTTGGTGTTGCGAGGCCAGATGTTGAAATCGTAAAAATCGCATCAATGTCCTCCAGTGTAATCTGATGATTGGATAGGATTTTCTTAACAGCCTTGCTGCCTAATTCAACTGCGTGGTGAATGAATTCATCATTTTTTTCTTGAAAGGTATGCTCCCTAGAAAACCATTCGAGATCTTTTACGAAATAACGACTGTCTATTTCACCATTTTCAAACACGGTGAGAAGACGTCCGATATTCTTAAAGCTTGTCGAAAACAATTGTTTCGCAAATTCTGCCGCTTCTTTTTGTGTAATCTTCACAGGGGGAATCTCGGTTTCAACTGAGACAATTTTCGGCATATACGTACACTCCTTACACTTCCATGTAAGGGTAGCATTTCCAAAAAATCACAAAACATGTATTCAAGATTATGTATAGTCCTTCAAATTCATCTGAATATGCCTTCATTCGAAAAGAATACCATTGGTGATTATTGTGATTCGATAATCACTTTACCATATACAAAGAGCTAACCCGCAATAAGTTAGCTCTTTGTTGTACGGAAGTTCAAAAACCTTGAATCGTCATTCCACCGTCCACAAAAAGGGTTTGGCCTGTAACATAATTCGAAGCATCCGAGGAAAGGAAAACAGCAGGGCCTACAAGTTCCTCCAGTTCACCGATTCTCTTTAGGGGTGTTACGGCCAAAATATCGTTTACATATTCTTCGTTTTGCAATAGCTCTTTTGTTAGTGGCGTTTTAAAATACCAAGGTCCGATACTATTCACATTAATATTGTATTTTCCCCATTCCATGGCTAATACCTTCGTCATTTGAATCATGGCTGCTTTCGTTGAAGCGTACACAACCCCTGTACGTAAAGCAACATGTCCAGCTACAGACGCTATGTTAATGATTTTCCCCTGATTCTTCTCCTTCATATGTTTACCTGCTTCCTGACTCATCATAAAAGCAGATTTCAAATTTGTATCCATGATCGTTTGCCATTCTTCATCCGTAACCTCAAGGGCGCTGGAACGAATATTCATTCCTGCATTATTAATTAAAATATCAATGGAACGTTTTTGATCTTCTATGTAAGCAATCGCTTTTTGAATCTCTTCCCGTGATGTCACATCCGTCGGGATTATATAAGCCCTTCTTCCCAGCTTTTCAATTTCACTGGCCGTTTCTTCCAGATCGCCCCTCGTCCTTGATAGCAGGACAACATCGGCTCCTGATTCTGCTAAACCTATACTGAGAGCTCGTCCAATTCCACGACCGGCACCAGAGACAACAGCCAGTTTATCTTTTAATGAAAATGAAGGTAAATACATCTTCACACCACCCTACCCATTATTTGAATCTTCTATATATTAACACAGTCATGTTGACTGCTAAAAGGTTTACGCTTTAACGAGTTTTCTTCTTGTCCCCCTGGTTCTGGACATGAATGTGGATTTTCGAATCTACATGAAGTTGACACTGAGGACAAACCGTTTTCTCGGAAAAGATCTGACAGCAATGCTTACAATAAAATTTTTCCACGAAATATCCTCCTCCCTCTTTATTTTCATTCCTATACTCTATGCATGTCGTTCCGACAAATGAACCGATTGAAAGACCTATTTATTTCTGACTTCACATTTATTTCACAATTTTTCACGTAACCTGTGACATTTATCACAGATTCATAAGGGTTTACACCTTTATGATAGTGATAACAAAATCAATCATCCAATGAATGGAAGGAATGAGATAAATGGCGAAACCGGAATTACATCAAAAAACCGAGGTTAAGGTCGAAGAGTCAACTTCATTAAAAGGAACTTTTACTTCGGTTCTGTTCCTAGGTGGTTTTTTAGTCCTTACTTGGCTAGGAGTATTCTTACTATTTTTAAATCGTTTTTAATTCTGAAGGAGTGGTTAACATGCACATGCATCGCTATGAAAAATGGTGGTTAACGTTAGGAACAGGGTCTCTTATCTTATTTTTAGTTATTTTAGGAATCAGTGCTTTTCATCAAGGACATCAACCTCCAAGCGCGAAAGCATACGTCAATCCCGAGCAAGTGGATAAAACCTCGCCCTTTAACGAGCCGGGATTAAAGAAGGTAGAAGGGAAGGATTGGGATTACGAGTTAGTGTTTGTCGCATCAGCATTTCTCTACACGCCCGGGGAAATTGAAATACCTAAAGGATCTACACTTAAAATCATCGCCACAACAAAAGATGTTGTTCACGGATTTGAAGTGGCAGGAACAAACATTAATATGATGCTTGAACCTGGATTTGTTAGTGAATATACAACAACCCTTGACAAAACAGGAGAATTTCTCGTTGTATGTAATGAATATTGTGGGGTAGGTCACCACACAATGAAATCTATGATCAAGGTGGTGGACTAAAATGAAACGATTTGTGAGAATTGAGAAAAAAGATGCTACTTTGGCGATGGCACATATTTATGTTGGCTTTATTGCCTTGGCTCTAGGTGGATTGGCTGGATTATTACAAGTGTTGGTAAGGTCAGGCAAATTCATTTTGCCTGCAGGGATTGGCTATTACCAGGTCTTAACGGTTCACGGCGTATTATTGGGATTGGTATTAACCACTTTCTTTATCCTTGGATTCCAGCATGCTGCCATTTCCCGAACTTCCGGTACCTATTCTGGAAAATCGCGCTTGTTTGGCTGGTTAGGATTCTGGGTCATGCTTCTTGGTACAATCATGGCCGCTGTTATGATTCTATTAAATGAAGCAACTGTACTTTATACTTTCTATGCTCCCCTGCAGGCACACTGGATATTTTACTTAGGTTTGACTTTCGTCGTTGTTGGAAGCTGGTTAGGCGGGGCCGGCATGATCATCAAATATGTAAGCTGGCGAAAAGAAAACCCTGGACTACCAAGCCCTCTGTTAACATTCATGGCCATCATCAATACCGTCTTATGGATTGTCGCCACCATTGGTGTGGCAGGAACGGTTTTATTCCAGCTCCTTCCTTGGTCTCTTGGCCTCGTTGATCGAGTAGATGTGCTCGTAAGCAGAACATTATTCTGGTATTTCGGTCATCCCCTTGTATATTTTTGGCTGCTGCCTGCCTATATGGCATGGTATGTCATTATTCCAAAAATCATTGGCGGAAAAATATTTTCAGATTCGTTAGCCAGACTTTCATTTATTTTGTTCCTTCTATTCTCTATCCCGGTAGGTTTCCATCACCAATTAGTGGAACCTGGAATTGACGCATATTGGAAGTTTCTACAGGTTGTTCTTACCTTTATGGTTGTCATACCTTCCTTGATGACTGCATTTTCTCTTTTCGCTACCTTTGAAATGTACGGCAGATCCAAAGGAGCTACCGGATTGTTTGGATGGTTTAAGAAGTTACCATGGGGAGATGCACGCTTTACCGTACCCTTTATCGGCATGGTGGCCTTTATCCCTGCGGGAGCAGGTGGATTAATCAATGCATCTAACCAAATGAACCAGGTTGTTCATAATACCATTTGGGTTACGGGCCACTTCCACTTAACTTTGGCAACTTCCGTTGTGTTAACGTTTTTCGGTATTGCCTATTGGCTCGTACCTCATTTAACGGGACGCGTCTTAACGAAAGCAATGAACAAACTGGCGATCGTGCAAGCCATTGTTTGGTCTGTAGGAATGGGTATTATGTCAGGTGCCATGCATGCTGTCGGCCTACTGGGCGCGCCAAGACGATCTTCTTTTTCGACTTATGGGGATGCACCGCAAGCCCTTGCTTGGATTCCATATCAAGTCGCACAAGCGATCGGGGGAACGATTCTTTTTATCGGGATTATCCTGGTTCTATATATCTTTATCAATCTGGCATTCTTCGCACCTAAAGGAGAAGAAGAATTCCCGGTAGGTGAAAAAGCGGAAGCGGCCGAGAGGAGTCCAATGGTCCTTGAAAACTGGAGAATTTGGTTAACCATCTTAGCAGCTCTCATTCTTGTTGCCTACACCGTTCCATTCATCGACATGATTCAAAATGCACCACCTGCATCCAAGGGCTATCGTTTGTGGTAAAAAGAAAAGCGGAGGCGGCTTGCCCTGGGGCGACAAGCATAAGACGAGTAACCCGGAAAGGCGCTCTTTGCCTTTTTGGGTTACTTGGCTTATGACCTCGAGCCCCAAGCCGCCGGAGCTCGACAATCAGAAAAGCGGAGGCGGCTTGCCCTGGGGCGAAAAAATCAAAATGATATAAAGAAAAGAGGCTGCCACATAACGGCAGCCTCTTTTCTATTTCTCTTTAATTGGAACAAACAACTCTAATTTCCTTTTGTCTTCCGTTTCGTTGATTTCCCTGTCCTGAGACAAAAATTTCTCGACACTCAGTCTGGAGTTGTCTTTTTCATACCCATTTTCCTTAATCCAGTTAAAGATCGAAAAGTAGGCCTGCTCGACTTCCGTTGACAGCCCTTCATATAGAGCGTGAGCATAATCGCCTGCAGGGAGAGTTAGTTCCAATAACCCCGGTGGAAGCTTTTCCACACGATCAACCTCTACGGTACAATAATACGTAAAATCAGTCGCTCTGTCATGGAAAGGTGCGTATATGCATTCATCTCCATTGATGTGGTGAATGGATGGGATCATCTGTTGAAACTTGGTAAACAGTCTAGGAATCTCAGACCCTCTTCCATACGGTCCAGTCCACCCTATTCCTACCAGCAATTTATCCTCTAGCGATGCAACTTTAATTTCCATGATTTTGCCTCCATTGTATTCGTTAATTCAAGGAATATACCTTTGAATACTTCTCAGTTAAATACTCGGCCAAGTACCTTGCATTAAGCCCTTCTCCGGTAACTTCCCTGATGATTTCCAGCGGTTTCTTCATCTTGCCCCACTGATGGACGTTCTTGGTCAGCCATTCTCTGATGGGAGCAAGATTCCCCTCTTCCAACAGCTCTTCATAATGAGGAAGATCGTTTAACATGGCACGCTTAAACTGTGCCGCGTACATATATCCTAATGCGTATGACGGAAAGTAACCGAAGCTTCCACCGGCCCAATGAACGTCCTGGAGGACTCCTTCACCATTATGGGAAGGACGGATACCTAAGTACTCTTCATATTTCTGATTCCAGATTTCAGGAAGATCCTTCACGTCAATCTCATCATTAAATAATCCTTTTTCAATTTCATAGCGGATGATGATATGTAGAGCGTACGTTAATTCATCTGCTTCAATTCGAATTAACGAAGGTTTGGATTCATTAATCCCCCGATAGAAATCGTCCAGTTCCACAGAATCAAACTGTCCAGTTGAGTAATCCTTCAATAGCGAATAATTCTTCTTCCAGAAAGAATGATCTCTCCCTACAAAATTTTCATAAAACAGGGATTGAGACTCATGGATTCCCATGGACGTTCCCGTACATAGTGGTGTGCCCATCAAGTCCTTTGAAATGTTTTGTTCATAAAGGGCATGTCCACCTTCATGAATCGTTCCAAATACGGCTGTTCTCCAATCCTTCTCGTCATATTTAGTTGTTACCCTAACATCACCAGGATTTAAACCAATCGCAAACGGATGTACCGTTTCATCCAGTCTTCCAGAGTTGAAATCATATCCCATTTGTTCAAGGATCTTTAAGCTGAAAGCCTTTTGCTTAGCCTTTGGAAAGTGTTTGAAAAGGAAATCGGTTTGTGGCTTATTTTTCGATTCAGAAATTTTATGTACAAGTGGAACAATTTGATCCCGAAGGTCGCCAAATACCTTATCTAACACTTCTATCGTTACACCTGGCTCATACATATCCAATAGCGTATTATATTTGTTATCTTCGTAGCCCCAATAATCAATAAAGCGTTTCGTAAAGGATACAAGCTTTTCTAAATAAGGCTGAAACATGGTAAAATCCGCTTTTTCTTTCGCTTCTTCCCAGATTCCTTCAGCTTTAGACTGTAACACGACGTATTCCCTATATTCAGATGCAGGAATTTTTTTATTGCGATCATACTCTTTTTGACACTCTTCTAATAGTTTTTGTGTCATATCATCCAACTGATCCATTTCTGGAGAGAGTTTTGCTAAGTAAGCGGCCATTTCATTGGAAGTGGACATTTCAAACAGCTCAGATGAAAGCATCCCGATGACTTCTGACCGCTGCTCTGCACCATTTTTTGGAGCGCCGGTCCGTAAATCCCAGAACATCAAACCAAGTGCTTCGTTGTAGGCAGACATTTTTTTAACATAATCATGAAATTGATCTTTTGTCTCTATTACTGATTCTTTCATTTTTAAAATCCCCCTTTTTTTAACATTCAATCTATTTTATCATATCACAAAAAAACCGCCCATTAAGGCGGTTTTAACTTCTATTGACTATGCGTTCAACACTTCAATTCCAACGGGTAAAACTGATTCTACCAATTCTCTATGTGATGTTTCCGCGTCATTCATCAGAATATGGATGCTCCCCTTGTCTTCACTCGTCCGAATCAGACGTCCGATTCCCTGTCTCAAGCGAAGGATCATGTAAGGAATATCAACTTCTTCCATAGAATGAGTGGCATGCTTTCGTTTCGCATCAAAGACAGGGTCCTTTGGAGGGAATGGAAGCGAGTAGATAATGACCTGTGAAAGGGACTCCCCTGGCACGTCCAATCCTTCCCATAAGTGATATGAGCACAGGACCGTGGACGTTTCCTGCTGGAACTGCTCTACCGTATCACTGATCTCTCTGTCCCCTTCATAGATTACATTCCATGCCTGATCAGCCTGTTGCATCTGAAACGACCTAAATGCATTCATTTCATCCATGGAGGTGAAAAGAACCAACGATTTCCCTTGATTACTCTTCAGTTTGTCAAATACATACTGATTTTTGGAATGTACTCCGGCATCCAGTGAAGGAAGATACGCTTTCATCATGTCTTCGTAATCATAAGGTGATTCCACTGAAAATTTTTCATATGTCTCAATCCCAAGCGATTGAGAAACATAAGAGAAGTCTCCATTATAGGAAAGGGTTGCCGAAGAAAAAATAAATGGAATATTTTGAGAAAAAACTTGTTCTCTAAGAATTTCCTCGACTAATCTCGGCATCACCACAAAGGTGTGCTCTTCCTCTGATGTTTCCAACCAGTAGATTCCTTTTTCATCATCTAAAAACAGTTTCAACGAATACTGGATCTGCTCCAGATATTCTTCCACTACCTTTAAAAGATAATCATCCATAACGTACATTTCAGATTCAAAAACGAGCTCATTCAAGAGGTTTTCGATTTTCTCCGTTATAGACCTGCCCTGCTGTAATATGGCTTCTGAACGAATGATGTATTGTCTATCGGAGCCTGACTCCCCTTTGGATTCCTTCTCGAGTAGCTCGAACCACTTTTCATTGTCGAGCATGATATCTTCAATGATATAAAGGGTCTCCTCCCTCATATCCGATGAAGACAGCTTCTCTAATAGTCCTTCAAGTGTCTCCATCCTCATCCTGTAAGTCATCGCTTTTTGAGAAGCAAATTCCAATAGGTGACCTTCGTCAAAGACGACTGAGCTTGCTTCCGGCAGAAGTGGCAGCTGACCTTCCCGTTTTCTACTGTCCTTGGTCCAGATATGCTCCATATAGAAATCATGTGAACAGATGATCAAGTCAGCCGCATTCCGATAGTGTTCACGGTGAAGCGTAAGGCCGCAACGATGGCGATAGACGCAGGACATGCAGTCCTGAAGGGAGTCCCAGCCTACATGATTCCATTCTTCATCTGACAACCCGGCATATTCTTTACGATCCCCGTAATGACTGAAGCTTCTCATAGAAGAATTGTCATGGACGAAGTCCGGCAATTCCTCCCACATATCTTGATAAACTTCATTTTGAGAAACATTTTCTTCTAATTTCTTTATGCAAAGATATTGCTCCCTCGACTTTGCCAAACGAACATCTATGTCTAAATCCAGGGCATGTTCAAGCTTTTGGATGTCCCCCTCTTTTTTCACAATCTGCTCAATGAGTGTTTCATCGGCACATGCAATGATTGCAGGTTTTCCTGTATACCTGGCATAGGATAACGCATATAAGAGGTATACAAGGGTTTTGCCCGTACCGACACCTGCTTCCGCATACATGACTTGCTTATTTTTATAGGCTTGATTAAGTTGAAAGGCCATAAATACCTGTTCATCCCTTAAATCAAATCCCTTTTCAGGTAATAGATCATAAAATACATCACCGACCCAATCGGATAATGCTTCATAAAAGGATTGCTCCTTGGTTAGTTCAAATGGTAATTTTCTTCTCATGGGGACCTCCTACGTGACACAATATTTCTAATTTACTAGAATTCTTACGAATTGAAAAGATAAAAACGCAATTTATTCGTGGCTCTTAAGATGAGCCTTTCATTCAAAGCTTTTCCGATGCCCTTAACAAAAGAAAAGAGACGCTCCATATCAAGGGTAGATCTACCACTTGAATGGATGTCCCTAGTCTCCTTTAGAATACACTCAGTCGTATATTCTCTTTTTTCTTAACAATTCATATTGAAAAGCCTGATCCAGGTTTTTCGCTGCTTCGTGTAAGTCTGGTTGAATGGCTGCTCCTTCTTCACCTGAAATGGAAGAAATAGAGCTTTGTAATGCCTGATAGATTTTTTGGTAATCGATGAAAGAATGGTCCATCCTCTTTCACTCCTCTAAAAATGATAGAACTATTATACGCAGGAAGTGAAGGGGATATTCTGACCTTCTTTATCTTTTTTTCTTGGACTTGAAATGTTTACCCTTTTCTCGGAGGACGAGGTCCCCAATATTGATAATAATCCGTTCGAATAAACCCGTTGAACAATTTACGTTTTTTGGTTGCTTGCTTTCCATAGCATTGCTCAAAATTTTCATGGGACGTCATCATGTATACCGACCAGGTTTCCAGTTTTTCAAAGGCCTTTCCCATTTCTTGATACATTTTCTCCACCTCTTTACGTTCACCTAAACGTTCACCATAAGGAGGATTTCCGACAATGATGCCATATTCCAATTCTGAAGTGAAGTCTCTTACTTGCATTTGTTTAAATTTCACCAAATCTCCAAGACCTGCCTCCAGGGCATTCTCTTTCGACACCTCTATCATTCGGTGATCGATATCAGTACCCAATATTTCAAGGGGCTGGTTGTAGTTAGCCAAATCTTCTGCTTCCAGACGCGTTTTTTCCCATACATCATCAGGCATCATCGGCCATTGCTCTGACAAGAACTCTCGGTTAAATCCAGGTGCGATGTTTTGACCGATCAATGCCGCTTCGATCGGAATGGTACCTGACCCGCAGAATGGATCCACAAATGGACGATCAGGATTCCAGGACGTTAGTTGAATCAGTGCTGCAGCCAGCGTTTCCTTTAAAGGAGCTTCACCTTGACCGATTCGATATCCCCTTTTATGAAGACCTTGTCCACTGGTATCGAGGGTGATGCTTGCCACATCTTTATGGATCGCCACCTCAATTTTAAACAAGGGGCCAGTTTCGTCAAGCCAAGATGTACGTTTGTATGCTGTACGTAATCGTTCAACGATTGCTTTTTTCACGATGGCCTGGCAATCAGGTACACTGTATAGCTTTGATTTAACGGATTTCCCCTGCACAGGGAATTCTGCGTCTACAGGAAGGAAATTCTCCCACGGCAGTTTCTTAGTATTCTCAAATAGTTCATCAAAGGAGTACGCTTTAAAGTCTCCAACGAGTATCTTAATTCTATCAGCAGTTCTTAGCCACATATTGGCTCTTGCGATAGCCGTTTCGTCCCCTTTGAAGATGACTTTCCCGTTCTCCACCTGACATTCGTAGCCCAGGTCCTTCACTTCTTTCGCAACAATCGCTTCCAGCCCCATCGCTGCAGTCGCTATTAATGTATATGTACTCATATTGTCACCTCGTTATTAAGTATCTCTATTTAATAGTATTGTCTTGTTTCCCATAAAATAAAAAGGACTGATACAAAGAAGCAGTGTATTACCTGCATGTATCAGTCACTTGCATTATTTAATCCATATTGCTCTTATCCCGTAATAGTGTTCTGTAAGCCATGTTTTGTTCCGTTGTACTACAAGCGACTTATCGTCTCGTACTCGGGTGGTAATCATCTATCTACAAAGGAAGCTCCTTTGTCCCTCTCTTCGTTCAATTCCTCCGAAAGGATTCCCCTACCTAATTTTGGGTTTCTCGCTCGTGGGGTTTACCTCGTTCCACTCCTGCCATTTCTAACAGGACTTCGTCACTGTGGCACTTTCAAGGTAGTCACACCATATCCCAAGGGACTTAGGTGTTTTCCCTGCCGTCAACTCAAAGCTTGAGCTGCCCTAGCTTATGAATTGGCTAGGCACGAACACTACGTGCATCTCAGCACCGTGCGAGCATGGACTTTCCTCTACAACTATAAGTTGCAGCGATTACCCAAACACCATTAAGGATCAGCAATATCTAATTATACTGTAGTTCTTCTAATAATTCAACTGGAAATATTAGTCGTATAATTTGTTTCCAAATACATGTTTTTCTAAATTAGACAAGCGCTTAAGGATATCGAAATTCGTTGTGCCTGTCTGCTGAGTTGGAGCAGCGGACCGTTGCTTACTGGCTCCCTCTACTTGCTTCTTCAATCGCAGATTCTCTTGTTGAAGATCTTCTATTTCTTGATGAAAGGTTTCATAATCTTTAATAATCAAATCTAAAAATTTATCTACGTCTTCTTGCTTGTATCCCCGCATTCCACTTTTGAATTCTTTTTCAAGGATATCCTTAGCCGTTAATTTCACTTTATCTGAGATCATTATTTTCACCTCTATATTTATCACTATCATTTTTTCAAATAACCATCATTTTGTCAATTGTAATTGTTATTCGGGGCTCATATAATTCCGAATGGTTAATGAGTGATAAAGCATCCTCTACTCATTCTTCCACTGCTCTTCTTCGACGACCCATTGCAGATCATGGAATGTAATCGCCCTAATTTCAAAAGATGGATCGGACTCTTTCTTTTTCTTCGCTTCTTGATAGAAGTACTTAGGTGATCCTTCTTTTTCTTCATCATACAGTATCACCAACGTTTGGCTTTTTTGCAAGAATAATTGATTTTTGTTTCGAAACTGCTGAGGACTTTTATAGGGTTCTTTCGAGATTGATTCGACAAAATCCGCTTGAGAAAGGATGAGTTCATAGTATTCTTTATTCTGGTCGTTCCAGTTTTCCTCTTGAGATAAAAAAGGAGTCAGTATAGCCAGTTTAAGATCAGGATAATCTTCTTGAAGTTCAAACACCACTTCTGCCCCCCAAAGTTCAACGCCAAGCTGCCCACTAATGAGTATCCATTCTAATTCTTCATTCAATAGAGATACTAATTCTTTCTTTAGAGCTTGCTTTATGTAGTAAACCGCTTTGTCATCCTGCTTGAAAATTCCTAACTCAAAGGATTTATATCCGGTTATGCATGCAACATTACTCAAATGCAAAACTCCTTCAGTAAACTTTCGGGGCAAACATGTCTATTTAAAGCTTAGTATACCCCAATCCTTTACACTCTATTGTAACATATTTCACGATATGCCAGGTCAACAATCCTTAATATCATATACTATTTACCATCATAAAGAAGAGATGACTCTAATAAGCCTTAGTCACTTTAGCAGAGTAACACGACGTGCCACTCTGCATTTGAAACTAATCTCTTAGAGGCATCCCTCTGTTATCTTCACTCTGGATATTATCGTCCCATGCCATACGGTCCGAAAGGTGGTCTTGGACGAGGTCCGAATCCCGGTCCTCCTGGGCCAACAGGTCCAAATCCTGGTCCTCCTGGTCCTCCTGGTCCAAATCCTGGTCCACCTGGTCCACCTGGTCCACCTGGTCCACCGCCACAATTAAAATGTTGGTGTGAAACACTGTCTACTTGTGATTGTGTTTGCGGGAAATAATGTTTATGTTGATACATAACATTATTTACATTCGTCGTGTGAGTTGGGTGAATGTGTGGCACCTCATAGGTATTGCATGTATGCTTCACACAACATTTCGTCGGGTGCATGACTGCAGGAAGTACTTGATTAGGTCTTGGTCTTTTATACATTGAAACGCTCTCCTTTCATCTCTTAGTCGTTACACTAATAGCCTATGAAAGGGAGAGGGTACATGTACTAATGAAAATACCTATTTTTAGGAAAACAATTCGTTATCTTACATAAAGCTATATAAAGTTTCCGGATAATTGGTAAAAACAAAAGCCGTTAAACCAATGACGACAAAGAACAAAATTAAGATTGCCCGGTTCATTTTCATCATCCCATCTAAATATTAAATATTTTCAACACAATTAACTATTTTACAACTTCTTTTGAAAATTCTCAATATAAAAATAAGGAGATTGAACCATTTTTTTAGTATATTTTAAAAGTTTTGGTGTTACTAGGTTGGAAGGTCTGATTTCTTATTTATTTTTCTGGTCAATCGGCTCATTCGATGGTGAAGTTTCCCTATAAAGGTTTCGTGTTTTTCGCTGTTCCACTCTTTGGTTTCATACATCAAGGTTTCAAGCTGTTCACATCTATCCAACGCAAGCTTTAAATTCTTTGTTTTGTGTTCATATACTTTAGCCAGTTCCAGTAATACGACTTTTCTAATCGAAATAGGGGCTTCTTTCCACATTTCTTCCCATAACTCAATCGCCCTACTCTCTTCTCTCTCTTTTTTGAATTGAAGGGCGAGATGGTGCATTGCTTCATAATTCGGACCATCATTCTCATTTATTATCTCTTGGTAACGTTCTTTTGCCATCTTTCTGTTTCCCGTGTATTCAAGCCACCTGCCGACTTCGAACCGCTCATGTCCAGTTGATTGCTTATGGACATTCAATAATTGAAAAGTTAAATGCGTATAAAGAGTGATCAACGACAAAATATCCAGCTCATTATGGGTCATAACCTTAAAAATACCTTCTGGATCTTTACGCTCTATATAATCGAAATAGATCATAGGTGCTAAATAACCCGGAACATCATCAACTCTATTAAATCCAAGAATCTTACGCTCAACGTTAATTAACTTAACGGATTCCATCTTGTGCTTAAAAAGTCTTCTGGATCCATGGTAAAGATCAAAATGTCCGAATGCAGGTAATTTGGGTACATGGTCTTTAATGAGGGTATGCCTTGTCTTTACTTGAGGCCAATCAAACGCTTTACCGTTATACGTCACAAGCGTGTTATAATCCACATTACTTAAAAAACTGTGATAGAGAGGTATTTCACTTCCCGGCTGCGGCAAAAAGTGCTGGGTAACGATCACTTCTGTTTCTGTCACTTTCCCATGCCCTAATAAAAAGATCGTATTTCCTACCCCTCCACCTAAACCGGTCGTTTCCGTATCGAAGAAAAACATTTCTTCATGATTAAGACCTTTAGAAGACAATGGATGCTCACCGGTAAAGTCTTGCCAAGCATCCACCGCTCTAATAAAATCCTTAAATGTGTAATCCCCATGCTGATGATCGATTGAATATCGTTTCTCCCTGACCAGACAAAAATCACCGTCTATATAGTAGGCAGCCGTACCATTTTGTTTCCATAAATCAATAAATGGGAAATCTCTCGCTTCCTGCTCTATTACCAAATGCTGAACTTTCTTCTCTTCAGCCTCGTCTTCTCTAATAATATGTTTTTTCATTCTTGATAATTTATTTTTAAGAGACAATTCGTTCCCTCCTTCTCTTATTGAAGGAAAAGATGAAGAAGCTTTAATGCATCCAATTTGGCCGTGTCCAGTGAATGATCCGTTCCAATACACGAAGGACAGCCAGTTTGACACGGACATCTCTCGATCATGTTAGATGTCTCAAGGAGGATTCTCTCCATCTGTTCATACACCTTTTCACTTAACCCGATTCCCCCGGGGTACCGATCGTAAATAAAGATCGTAGGCTGTTCATTATGTGCAGCCTTTATTTGAGGGACTACGAAAATATCGCTTGGATCACACATAACAAATAATGGAATAATCGATTTCAAGCTTTGAGCTGCCCCGATAAGTCCTTCTTCCAGACGCTCCTGACTAAATGAAGCATCATCTTTTAATGAAACCCAGCTGGAACTCGTATGCAGTTCCTCTTCAGGCAGATGGATAGGCCCTGATCCAATATTTTCGTGCGTATCAAATTTGATTTTCTTGAAAATCGTTGCCATTGCTTGAACAGTTACGTCCCCATATGCTACATCATACATTTCTGACGTTCGAAGCTTGTCTGTTTCCAGTACTCTCAATTGTACAGCTAGATTGGCATCTGTGAAATAATCCACATCAACTTCCCTTACATACGCTTTCTTTTCATCCCAATCAAGTTCTTCTACTTGGAATTGAACCCCTTGATGTAAATAAATCGCTTCATCGTGCAATAAGGTCATGGCGGAGAAACGGTCCATCTCCCCTATTACTTTAACGGCTGAGGTGTCGGTTTGATCAATTATGATGACATTTTCCTGGGAAGCTGAGCGGAGGCTGATGTTATGGGCAGGAAATACATCATTCATCCAATACCATTTTTCACCATTCTTATGAACCACCCGCTCTTCTACTAAAAATTCTAAAATATCTTCTATGTCGTGCTTACCAAATTGTTCACCTTCTTTAAAGGGAAGCTCATAGGCAGCACACTTAATATGATCAATGAGAATAATCAAATTATCCGGGTTGATTCTCGCAGTTTCAGGCGTTTGCTCGAAAAAGTAATCCGGATGCTCAATTATGAATTGATCTAATGGGCTTGAGCTTGCTACCATGATCACCAGAGATTCCCCATGTCTTCTCCCTGCTCTTCCCGCTTGCTGCCAAGCACTTGCGATCGTTCCTGGATAGCCGGTCATGATGCATACTTGTAATTGTCCGATATCGACCCCTAATTCAAGAGCGTTCGTACTAACAACTCCGTAGATTTCACCAGATCGTAAGCCTTTTTCAATTTCCCGGCGTTGAGTTGGAAGATATCCTCCCCGGTACCCTCTGATTGATTTCGCTCCTAATTGGCTCTTCACTAATTCTTGTAAGTAGGTAAGGATAATTTCCACTCTCACCCTGCTTCTGGCGAATATGATGGTTTGCACCTTATTCTTCAATAGCTCACCAGCAATTCTCCTTACCTCCAGTGTCGCACTCCTGCGTATATTCAACGGTTTATTTACAATAGGGGGATTGTAGAAAACGAAATGCTTTCTGGCACTGGGTGCACCGTTATTATCAATCAAATTCATTTCTGTACCGGTCAAGTTCTCTGACAGCTCTTTAGGATTTGCAATCGTTGCCGAAGTACAGATGAATATGGGAGAAGCTCCATAAAACTCGCAAATTCGTTTTAATCTCCTGATCACATTGCTTACATGGGAACCAAAAACCCCCCTATATATATGAAGTTCATCGATAATAACGTACTTTAGATTCTCAAAAAGAGAAACCCACTTTGTGTGATGAGGAAGAATCGCTGAGTGGAGCATATCGGGATTCGTTATGACAATATGCCCTGCTTTCCTAACCTTTTGGCGTATATTAGCAGAGGTATCACCGTCATATGTATAGCTATTTATAGAAGCTTCTGCCTCTGAAATGATTTCGTTCAACTCAGCTTTCTGATCTTGTGCCAGTGCTTTAGTAGGAAAAATATATAACGCTCGTGCATCTGGGTTGTCCATAATCGATTGTAATACAGGAAGATTATAACAAAGGGTCTTCCCCGAGGCTGTAGGAGTCACCGCAGTAAAGCTTTTTCCTTCCATTGCCAGCTGAAAAGCGGAATGTTGATGGGTATAAAGATTTTCAATTCCTCTTTTTTGCAATGCTTTTTTTATTTTTTCATTTATCTCATATGGCAGATCGACCAATTGAGCTGATTTTTCCTCTATAGTATGCCAGTGAACTATCTGCTTATTAAAATCATCGTCTTTTTTAAAATGTTCGATCAACTGTTCAAGGTTGTTTTTCTTAAACACAGGTATCACCTCTTCTATTCATTTTACCGAATCTATGTTCGAAACTAAAGTAAAAAAAACAGGATTACTTTACCATCCTTATCCCATTAGAAAGTGAAGGATCGAAAGGTGGAGGAAGCTGTAAATTTCTTTACCTTTTTTCATAGAGGAGCTTATATTGGGATATAGGACAAATGCACATATTCTGCAAGTATTCATACACTAGTATGAATACTTTTGCGTGAAAGGAGCATACCCATGTCGAACGAGAAAAAAGGTTTTGGTGACCTGATGCATTCCATGAACGAGTTTTTTCATGAAAGACCTATGAAAGGAATGCTTCAAAGCATTGATGAATTTTTCACATCATCATCTAACCCATTTGGTTCTTTCCCGGTCGAATTAACCGAAACAGATAATTATTTTATCGTGACTGCACAGCTTCCAGGTATTAAGAAAGAGCAGATTCAACTTGATGTGTTCCCTCAGTACATTACGATTTCTGTAACCAATAAAGAAGAGTTCTCCGAGGAAAATGACCAAAATCAAATGGTAAGAAGAAAGCAATCCATGAAAAAAAGCAGCAGGACCATTCCCTTTCCAAGGGTAGTTAATGAAAAGAATGTGAAAGCTTCTCATAAAGACGGATTGCTGACTGTCAGGGTTGACAAAGTATCCGGTAAACGAATACCTATAGAATAAATTTCCTATTACCATATGAAAAAATGGGCTGCCAAGTCGGCAGCCCATTTTTGTCATTCTATAGTTTAAATATCCCACCCAAGCCTTTTACGAGAGAGGAAACTTGATTAATTGCCCCCATCATTTGTCCTGTCGTATTCATCATTTTATTGAAATCTAAAGATCCATCCTGTGACTTGAATGAATTCATGATCGAACTTACTCCTCCAGACTGAGGTTTAGCCATGAACGAGGCTTTCGGATATGGATTAGCATAAGCCTGTTGCTCCATTGCTTTCATTTGGTACGGATTGTATTCTTTCTGCTGTAGAGGATTTTCAAAATATGGATTCATTTGCTGCTGGTTTATCTGTTGATATTGGTTCATATGAAACCCCGATGCAGGGTATTGGGCTTCTGGTTGAGGATAATAATTAGGTTGGAAAGATCCATATTCTGGAGGTCGCACACCCTGTCCTTGAAAGTTCATCACTGGTCCCATATACGTTGATTGCGAATGATAACTTGGATGATAGTTACGCATCTGTCTCGAATGAAGGAAAGAATTCATACTTAGCCCCCTTACTTAATATTGGTTACTATACTTTATGTTTTAACTGGATAAATGGTGAAAAGACCCATAAAGATCTTTCGACAAATACAAGAAGAATGTCGGAAGTTACACTATTCTTACAACTTAAAGAAAGGGTTTTCTATGATAGGATAAATGTAGATGCAACGCAATGAAATATAAGTATTGGGAGGAATCAAGATGAACCTGAGTGAACTGCTGAAGAGATATGAAAGTAGTAAACATTATCAAGCAACGGATCAACAAGAACTTCTTACAATGGCCAAAAAACTTTATATTTCTAATGAGATTTCATTGCATCATTATAAAGAGCTGTCGAAGCAGATCAATACAATAGAAGAAAAAGCAATTCCAACACCATAATGTAAAGAGGCTGCCCATCGGCAGCCTCTTATTTTTCATTCAATTCATCCAACTGGGTTTGCAGTACATACGAGACAGATTGGTAATGACTGATAAACCGGTTGTAACTGGACTCTGGAAAGAAACAGTGAACCGACAGCATTTCAATATTATCGAACGTGTTTAAAATTTGAGGGAAATGAAGGTGTTTTGGCCTTTGTTCCTTGATCCAAATCAAGGACAATTCCTTCCACGCATCATTCTCCGCCCTTACTTTATCGGCAAAAGGTTTCACTTCGGTGTAAAAGTCTCCTTTTTCACCTGACTCACGCCTGCCTTTATATTCTTTCAACATCTGCTCAACAAGGACGATCAATTCCCCTGTGACTTGCTTCAATTCTTTCAAAAAAAGCCCTCCGTAAAAATGTAGACAAAAATAAAAAGTAGCACAACGCTACTTTCTTATAGATTCAGTTTAAGACGTCTTATAGGATAATTCAAGTTTTTGTAAGACAAAGGACTTTTCTCTATTTTTCATAAGAACGGTTTTAGATCCCGCTTTTCTCTCCACTGAGCTCAATTTACTGTCGATTTTCTGTATCTGGTTCGTTAACGAATTCATTCCTTCTTGCTCTTCAACTGAGATTCGATCATGCAGACTTTGTTCTAATTGATTCAAACTTTCTTCAATTTCAGCTAATTTCAACATAATATCTTGTTTTGGAAGCATTGTGAATCCTCCCACCTTTTTTTTGGATTAATACTGTAATTCTCTCTTTATGAACCGTTCCCTTCCCCCTTGACAAAACTAGAAGCGTTTCGCCAAAGAAAGTGTTAAATGGACATGAGGTTAATTATGTTTCGACACTTACTGAATAAATAAGGTATTAACTAGAAAATAATATAGGTGGAGGTGTAACCCAATGAAAAATCAAAAAAACAAACAAAACAAACAGCAAACTACAAATTCAGCCCAAACCAAAGCCTCAAAAGGCAACCCTAAACTAGAAGGCGAAAACCGTCCAGCGACATAAAAAAGCGGAGGCGGCTCGTTCAGACCCGACATGCATGACAAGAAGAGACCAACACTATTTTAGGGTGTTGGTCTCTTCTTCTTTCTATTCCTCTTCCAGATCTTTTTTAACGCCTCTTTTACTTTCGCCATCTTCTCTAGCTGCCTTTGCTTATGAAAAAACCATTTTGTTAATTCGATTCCATTAGGGAGTTCCTTTTCTTTATACCAATCCTTATTAATTTTCTCTTTAATCGACCAGTCCGTATGAGACTTCCAATGATGTGGAACATCGTCATAAACTTCATGGAGCATGGGTGTACTCGTTTGGAGGACTCCTTTACAGAACTGTTCGTAGTCGTTTCTAGACCCTGTATGCTCTACTTGTAAAGCAAAGTTCAGAAAGGATGAATGGTAATCAGGATGAAATAAAATCATAAATAATTGTTTTCCTAACAGTATTCTGTTTTCGATTTTTCTAAAGCCATGGACACTCGCACCTAAAAGCTCACCCTCTAATGTTGGAAATAGAACGGAGCTGAAATGAAGATGATCTTCTATAAAGAATAGAAAGGAGCCAAACACCCTCTTTTTATAAACCTCATGTTCAATGACTGGTTCTTGAATGAGGTGTTGCTCATTTATAATTAGAGAATGAACTAATCTTTGGTCATTTCTCTCATCCCAGTAACGATTCCATTCTTCTTCCATGAAGCTTGAAATATGAAATTCTTTAAACAAATGAAACATTTTCTTCTTATACCTCGTCGAATAATGATAGAGAAGAAGTTGTGGGAAGGCATCCTGAAAAATGCTCCAGTTCGCTCTTTCATACGTCATGAATAGATCATCAAGGGTAGCCCGGTGTAAAAGCCGCGTGAAAATATCACCTTTAAGATCGGTCATATTCCAGCCGGCATTTCTTGATACCATCGAAGCCAGGAAAGACCATTTTATTTCAGGATGAAGAAGGAAAAATTTTTGATAAGCCATCGTTCTTGTTATATTATCTTGATTATGCAGATTCACTAGATGGTTGATTTCATGAATCCACTCGATTGTACGTTTAGGTTCAGGTATATAGGGTAAAAAGCGATAAGTATTGCTCATTTCATCCATCCTTATTATCCCCCTCTCCCCTATAGCCATAGATTGAGGAGATTTGTAATCAATTATTCACACAAATTGGAGTGGTTTCTGTTATGATATAGATTAGTCTGCGAGGTGAATTACCATGAAATTCCATTATCCTAATGGTAAGAAATATGTGGAAGCGCCATTACCCTCAAAAAAAGCGAAGGCCAAACCGAAACAACTATCTTATAGCAACAGAGGTATGACCCTTGAAGAAGACATTAATGAAACGAACCAATATTATTTAACGTTCCATAAAGCAGTCATTCACAAAAAACCGACTCCCGTTCAAATAGTGGATGTACATTATCCATCCAGAAGTGCCGCCGTCATTAAGGAAGCATACTTTAAGCAGCCCTCCACGACGGATTATAATGGTGTGTACAACGGAAGATATATCGACTTTGAAGCGAAAGAAACAAAGAATAAAACGTCCTTTCCACTTCAAAATTTTCACGAGCATCAAATTCAGCATATGGAAAACGTCCATAATCAAGACGGTATTACCTTTGTACTAGTAAGGTTTTCTGCTTCCGAAGAAGTCTTCTTACTTCCCTACAAAGCTCTAAGGAACTATTGGGACCGCATGATAAATGGAGGAAGAAAATCAATCAAACGGGAAGAGCTAGAGGAAAAAGGAGTCATCATTCCTTTAGGACTGCATCCCAGGGTCGATTATTTAAAAATAGTCCATCAGTTATATTTTTAGTTTATGCAAAATGAGTTAATCTATAATTTATCTCAATATCAGTAGTATATTTTAAATCTTAGACAATACTAAAAACACTGAAGATTGAAAGTGAGGAAACAATATGGCTGGTCAATATAAGTCAAGGGAAGAAAAACGCCTGGCCCAAAAAAAGTCGAAATCCACAAAGAGCAAGAAGAAGGGCTCTATGGTTAAACGCGTCATTATATCATTATTTATCATTGGTATTATTGGGATGCTTGCTGGTGCAGGATTATTTGCATATTATGCGTCTAGTGCACCTAAGCTTGATGAAAAATTACTCAAGGATCCGATTGCATCAGAAATTTATGATATGAACGGAGAATTGATTACAACTGTAGGAAAAGAAAAACGGGAGTATGCAAACTTTGATGACATCCCTCAGGTGATGCAAGATGCGGTACTGGCTACAGAAGACAATCGTTTCTATAAACATAACGGAATTGACTTGATTCGTTTAGGGGGCGCCGTCATTGCCAATGTAACAGGCGGTTTCGGTTCAGAAGGTGCTTCAACGATTACCCAGCAAGTAATCAAGGGTTCTTTTTTAAGCCCTGAGAAAACATTAAAAAGGAAAGCTCAAGAAGCATGGTTGGCTCTTAAGCTTGAGCAGGAATATACAAAAGAAGAAATCTTTGAAATGTATTTTAATAAAGTGTATATGTCCGCTGGAATAAATGGTATGGCTACTGCTGCAGACTATTACTACGGTAAAGACATCAAAGACATCAAGCTTCATGAAGCGGCTTTAATTGCTGGACTGCCTCAAAGTCCAAACAATTATAACCCTTTTAAATACCCTGAAAAAGCTGAAAAACGACGTAATATCGTTCTGTCCTTAATGGAACAGCACGGTAAAATCACTGAAAAAGAAAAAAAGGAAGCTCAAGCTCTTCCTATCACAGAAGGATTGGTTTCAGCTGAAGAGGTCGAAAAGAAAAACGGAAACAAATATCCCGCCTTTGTAGATGCCGTAATTGATGAAGTAGAAAAAATGGGTGACTATAACCTGTTTTCAGACGGTTTAAAGGTTTATACAACCGTTGACCCGAATGCTCAAAAACGCTTGGAAGAAATTTTAGCAGGTGAAAATACCAGCTTCAGTTATCCAGAGAATTCTGAAGAGCCTATGCAGGCGGGTGTAACACTTATGGATACGAAAACTGGAGAAATCAGGGCAATTGGCGGCGGCAGAGAACAGGATCCAAACGTTCAGCGTGGATTTAACTTTGCAATCGACACAAAACGTCAGCCCGGATCTACTATTAAGCCTTTAATAGACTATGCTCCTGCCATTGAGCATTTAAAATGGTCGACCTATCATATTTTAAAAGATGAGCCTTATAAATATTCAGATGGAACGGAACTCAATAACTATGACGGTCAATTTAAAGGGCCTATCACCATACGCGAAGGTCTATGGGATTCCCGAAATATAACTGCTTTAAAAGCTTTTCAGGAAGTTGGTCCAGAGAAAGCAGAAGAATTTGTGAATGGTCTAGGATTAAAATTCGATCATTATTATGAATCTGCTTCAATCGGTGGAGTTTCTCCTGGGGTAAACTCCGTACAAATGGCAGGTGCTTATGCCGCATTTGGTAATGAAGGAATATACAACAAGCCTCATACGGTTACAAAAGTAGTGTTACGTGATGGTGAAACAGAGATTGAAAATGATAATAAACCAAAGCCTGCGATGAAGGAATATACAGCCTATATGATTTCTGATATGCTGCAGAGCGTTATTGATCATCCAAGAGGTACAGGGCTTTATGCCAAGGTGCCAGGATTACCGATGGCAGGGAAATCAGGTACGACGAACTATTCTCAAGAAGAACGTGAGAAATACGGAATTGCTAAGACAGACGCACCTGATTCGTGGTTTGTAGGCTATACCACAAACTATACAGCGGCTGTTTGGACTGGGTATAAGACTCGCTCCATTCCACTATCACCTACAGATAGAAGAGTTTCACAATACATCGTCAGTGACTTGATGAGCTATGTTCACGAGGGTGTCGACACACCTGACTTTAAAAAGCCAGACAGCGTAGTTGAATCCAAAGTTGAACTAGGAAGCAATCCGGCAAGACTACCAAGTAAATACACGCCAGATGACCGAGTAATCACTGAACTATTCGTCCGTGGAACAGAACCTTCTAAGGTTTCACAAGAATTCGACAAGATTGATGCACCATCAAATCTGAAAGGTAAATTCAATAAGAAGGATCAAACCATCACTCTTGCCTGGGATTATGGTAAAGAGAAAGACGTTCAATTCGAAGTGGCAGTTTCAATAAATGGTGAAGCGAAACAAGTATTAACAACAACTGATAAGAAAGGATTAAATGTCGAAAACATTCAATCCCAAGGAACCTTCACCTTTGAAGTTGTAGCAATATCAGGAGATCAACGCAGTAACCCTGCAACGGTTAATGTTGAGGTCAAGGCTACTGATGGTGAAGAAGAAGAAAACCAAGATGAAAACAACGATGAAAATCAAGATAACAATAATGGAAATAACAATGGTAATGGAAACGGCCAAGGAAATGGCCAAGGAAATGGCCAAGGAAATGGGAATGAAGAAGGTTCAGGTGATGGTGAAGACACAGGTGACGAGGATGGCACTACTCCACCACCTGAAGGAGATGGGACTGGTGACGGAGGTACAGATGACGGCACTGGTGATGGCACTGGAACCGGAGGCGGGACTGGTGACGGCACTGGCGACGGCTCAGGTACTGGAGCTGGCTCCACGGATGGTGCACCTGCTACCCAATCAGAATCCAGAAGAGATCAAGAATAAGGTAAAAGGCAACGAGAGTATGTTCTCGTTGCCTTTTTATTTCTCTCTAGCTCGTTTTAAAGCCAGTGATTTAGCAAATTGTTTATGTTGTTCCTCGAATAGCTGAGATAACTGTATAAATGAATGGAATAGGTTTGGATTATTTCTAATGAACGTCATTCTTTCCACTACGTTTACCGGTTTAATGGAAAGTTTATTGATGGGAGAAATGTCCGAATTTAATTGTACAGGAAGTGAATTACTCCAGTATAAAAGCATATAAAATTGCGAAATACTTTTTTTCATTGGATGTAATGTATTCTTTGAACGTTCTTTAAATAACGTTTTAAGACACTTCTGCCCTTCTCCCCAACTCTTTAATATGATACTTATGAATAATTCACGATCCACCCAAGGAAGTATACTTAGAGCCTTCTCATTGAAATAGAGAATTTCATAAGCAAAGAAAGGCTCATCCGGTATGATATGAGAAGCATCCACTCTCACTTCTGAGTCAGGAAAGAAAAAAGGATCAATTAACTGGGACGGGATGTTCAAGATTGTTTCTTTCATATGTTACCCTTTTTCTTTAATCTCTTTTGACCTTCTCTGCATAAATCGACCAGCGGGCAAACGTCACATTGAGGGGATTGAGCTTTACAATGGTATCTTCCAAAGAAAATCAGCCGGTGGTGAGTTTCGGACCACTCTTCTTTCGGGATTTTTTTCATTAACGTTTTTTCTACTTCTAATACGCTATCCTTCCATCGGCAAATCCCTAGTCTCTTACTTACACGTTCAACATGGGTATCTACTGCCAGAGCCGGCACTCCAAATGCCACCGATACTACTACATTTGCAGTTTTCCTTCCTACGCCCGGCAGCTTCACTAATTCTTCATGAATTTCAGGAACACTCCCCCCATGTTCCGTCAGAATAATCTCACATAGTTTTCGAATGTTTTTTGCTTTGTTCCGGTACAGCCCAATGGAGCGTATATCCTGTTGAAGTTCTTCCAAGGAGACATCCAGATAATCTTCAGGTCGTTTGTATTTTTCAAATAAGCCTTTTGTGACTTTATTTACGAGGGCGTCAGTACATTGTGCCGATAGAAGGACGGCGATTACCAGCTCAAATGGATTGTCATGACGGAGCTCACAGTGAGCGTCGGGAAACATTTCCCTCATTTCATCTAAGCATATTTGTATTTGTTTTTTATTTAGCATGTATCTTAATACCTCCACCTTGTCCTACTAAATCAACAATATTCAATTAAAAAAGGTTATCCAAAAAAATAGACCAACCCTCAAGCAAGTGAGAGTCAGTCCATTCTATCGTCTTATTGCTCAAGCCAATTATAAAATGGTACTGATTTTCGTTTAGGAGAAGCCGTAGAATCACTTGAAGCTGCGGGTTTTTGATGGGAACGGAAGCGTTGACTTTGGTTTCGTGCATCTTCAATGGTTTTCACACCATTTTTCTTCCATTCAAATAGAATACGATCGATATATCTAAAATTCAGCTTGCCTGATATGACTGCTTCTCTCAAGGCTGCTTTAATAATAATAGCATTATGATCATCCTGGTCCAACCACATGGCTAACGTTTCGCATTCTAATGGAGATAGCGGACGACCAAATTCTTGTTCAAATGTGGTATAAATGTCTGCTTCTTCTTCCATTGATTTCTGCATTTGTTTCATTTTAGAATCTTGTATCACGAACTCAGCCATTTTTTCCCATAATGGATTGAGAGAATACTTTTCAAAAAGGATTCCATCTGTTGAAGATCCCTCTTCAATAGATAGAAATTGTTGTTGAATTAACTTTCGTAATATAGACGAACAGTATTCAGTAGAAAGGCTCATAGGTTCAGAGAGCTCTTCTGGGGTTGGAAAATAGTTACCCTTTTCCAAATGACCATAAATATGCAGCAGTAAAACGAACTCTGACTCATTTAAACCTAATGTATTGTAATTTGATAATAATAATTGCGGAATGTTCAGTGTTCCCTCTTCGATCCAGGACACCATTAATCGTTTATAATCCATATTCGGCACACCTCACTCACTAGTATATCATGCTTCAGTATATGTGGACATGGTTATGAATTAGAAGAAAGATGGAAAAAGAAAAGAACCGGCCGGTATTGCTTTTAAAGCAATACAGCCAGCTCCTTGTTTGAAATTTGAATTAAGGATATAAACGGTTTAGTAGACGCGGGAATGGGATGGTTTCCCTTACGTGTTCTACTCCGCTGATCCAAGCCACTGTTCTTTCAAGTCCTAGACCGAATCCTGAATGAGGAACAGATCCATATTCTCTTAATTCCAAGTACCACTTGTATGCATCCGTAGCCAGCTCATGCTCTTCAATGCGACGCTTCATCAGCTCTGCATCATGGATACGCTCTGAGCCACCGATAATCTCCCCATACCCTTCTGGAGCGATCAGGTCAGCACACAATACGACATCATCGCGGTCTGGATCAGGCTGCATATAGAAAGGCTTTAAAGAAGTAGGGTAATGCGTGATAAATACCGGCTTGTCGTAGCTTTCAGCTATCGCAGTCTCATGTGGAGCCCCAAAGTCGTCTCCCCACTCGATATCATCGAACCCTTTTTCATGCAGTAGTTTAAGGGCATCATCATAGGTGATTCGTGGGAATGGCGCTTTAATTTGCTCTAACTTAGAAGTATCTCTTCCTAATCGATCTAATTCCAGCTTGCAGTTTTCCAGAACCGATTGAACGATATAAGAAACATATTGCTCCTGTACTTCCAGGTTATCTTTAAAGTCGTAGAATGCCATTTCAGGCTCGATCATCCAGAACTCGATTAAATGACGACGAGTTTTCGATTTCTCCGCTCTGAATGTTGGCCCGAAAGAAAATACTTTACCTAATGCCATGGCTGCTGCTTCCATGTAAAGCTGACCACTCTGAGAAAGGTAGGCATCTTCTTCAAAATATTTAGTGGCAAATAACTCGGTCGTTCCTTCTGGAGCACTTCCCGTCAGAATTGGAGGATCTACTTTTACAAATCCTTCTTGATTAAAGAACTCATATGTTGCACGGATGATTTCGTTACGCACTTTCATCACTGCATGTTGTTTACGGGAACGAAGCCAAAGGTGACGATGATCCATCAGGAATTCTGTTCCGTGTTCCTTAGGTGTAATTGGATAATCAACTGCTTCATGAATCACTTCTACGCTTTTCACTTGCAATTCGTACCCAAAAGGTGAACGGGAATCTTCAGAAACCGTTCCAGTAACATATAGAGATGTTTCTTGCGTTAATGATTTTGCTTTTTGAAAGATTTCTTCTTCCACTTCACTTTTTACAACAACACCTTGTATGAACCCAGTACCATCACGGAGCTGGAGAAATGCAATTTTTCCACTTGAACGTTTGTTCGCAAGCCAAGAACCAATGGTTACTTCTTCACCAACAAACTTACTTACTTGAGATATAGTAGTTTTCACGATTTTTTCCCTCCAAAAAAACTAAGACGCTTATGTATCGTTATTTATTATACATTTACCGTTATCTCGTCGCAATAGATACAGCAAAACGAGATCATTTTAAGTAAAAAGCAGACCGAAACGAACGCGGTCTGCAAACCCTTGTTTTATTTACTTTTCCTAACAACAAATTCATGCATTCTCTCAATTGCTTTTTCAAGTGCATCAAGACTTGTGGCATAAGAAAGACGGATATTATTGTCCGATCCGAAACCTGAACCAGGAATAACGGCTACCTTCGCCTCTTCCAGTAGTGCTTTGGTAAATTCGTCGACATTGTTGTAGCCTGTTTTCTTAGCCGCTTCTGACACATTCGGGAACAGATAGAATGCACCTTGAGGTTTTAAACAACTAAACCCTGGAATATTGTTTAATTTATCAAAAACAATGTTTAAGCGCTCCTCAAACGACTGTCTCATATCCTCTACCGGCTGTTGATCTCCTAAATAGGCAGCAACCGTCCCATATTGTGAAGTCGTCGTTGGGTTTGAGGTAGAATGACTGGCAAGATTGGTCATTGCTTTAATGATTGCCTCGTTACCTGCGGCATACCCAATTCTCCATCCCGTCATGGAATGAGATTTTGACACCCCGTTAATCACGATTGTTTGCTCTTTAAGTTCTGGAGACAATTCAGCAATAGACGTGTGTGCGTTCCCGTCATACACAAGCTTCTCATAAATTTCGTCTGAAACGATCAGAACATCGTTTTCTAAGCATACTTCCCCAATCGCTTGTAACTCTTCCGGGGAGTATAGCATGCCTGTAGGGTTACTAGGTGTGTTAAGGATGACCGCTTTCGTTTTAGGAGTTATCGTCTCTTTTAACTGCTGTGGAGTTATTTTGTACTCATTCTCTTCTTTCCCTTCAACGATTACAGGAGTTCCTCCGGCAAGCTTCACTTGTTCAGGATAGCTAACCCAATAAGGAGTAGGAATAATGACCTCATCACCTTCGTTTAAAAGCACTTGAAACAATGTATAAAGGGCATGTTTAGCCCCACTTGTTACGATGATTTCAGAAGGTGCATACGTGAGTTTCTGGTCTGTCTCAAACTTGTGGATGACGGCTTCTTTTAATTTCGCCATTCCACCAGATGGAGTATATTTGGTGTGGCCCTCAGTCATGGATTCATGCGCAGCTTTGATGATATGTTCAGGTGTATTAAAATCTGGTTCCCCTGCACCTAACCCGATTACATCAATTCCTTGTGACTTCATTTCCTTTGCTTTTGCAGTAATCGCTAAAGTCGTTGATGGTGTTAATGCACTTACTCTGTCAGCCAACGTAAATTTCATGGACGTATTCCCCCTAGAGTTGATTATAAATTTTCTATTTTCCTCCACCATTCTCCAGTAGAAAACAGCAGGTAAAAATAATTTAAATTGTCTTGTTGATCTAAATAGGTAATTTCCCAAACAGGCCCGACAGATTCATATCCTAAACGGACTGATAACAATTCTTTCGGCTGCTTTTCATCATTTAGTTTATTGATTGCCTGTTCTTTTGAAATACCATCTGCCCATTTTTTCTCAATTATTTCCCCTTTTTTATTGGGTATCCAAGCGACGAGCTTCTCGTTTTGATCATCCTTACCTGTCACCACAACATATGACTTAGAGCCGTTGTAGAAGCTTGTGCTTTCAACATCGACGATAGCCGTTTCAGCTTTCACTCGACTTAGAGCCTTCTCAGCCTGATTATCCAATGGGTTCCGGGAAACTTGATAAATTACGACCGAAGCCGTTATCCCAAGGACAATGAACAATAGTGCGATAATCGTTATCCATTTTTTCATTACAATCACTCTTTATGTACGATAAATTGTTAATACTGCTTGATTCTGATCTTCCGGATCTAAGGCTAAACCAAACATATAATCATCTTTTTTTAAGGTTCTATTCAGTGTATCAACTACTTTATATAAGTTATCCGTATATTCGATACGAACAGTGGAAAGAATTTCAATTCGGCTCTCCATGGTGTTCCTCCTTTTACCCGCTTACAATGGTGTTCCCTTATTAGAAAACATTTTTTTCTACTCATAGTGACATTACGATTCGCCACACTATGAGTAAGAAACTCTACACACATTATAACAACATTAAAGGCTAGTATGGTAGAGGTTATCACAAAAACTATATACTAATCCAAACTCACTCAGGCTGACAGAATTGTCAGCCCTTCTTTATTTAATGGGGTTAGTTTGTATGGCCATCTTCTTTAAACACTCCATCTTCTTGATCAAAAGTCAGCACTTCGTAGTTTCTCTTATTAAATTTAATGGCAATCAATCCATGCTGGCCTGTCAGATACAGGTCAATCCACGCCTCGTTGATCGCTTCGAGCATTTCACCATTAAGAAGCCTTTCCTTAGAACGATAAAGCAATGCCGTTTGAGGATCGATATGCCTCAGAAGACTATGGGACATGTTTTCAGATTTAGAATGAAGAGGTATTTTCACAATGTTGACATTCTTTAGGGGTTTTGTCAGTAAAACCTCTTCAGAATGCAATGTTTGTGAGCTCAGCCACAAAAAGCGATGATGATAAAAGGTAATGGAAAAGTCTAATCCTTCTCGTTTCTCATTGCCTTCATGCATTACATTTAGCGCCAACTCTTTCGAAAGTGAGTAAGACTGATTTTCTTGAATGGTGTGTATGGTATAGGATCCTTTTTCCGGTATAGCTTTAGCTAGAGATCTGCCCACTATTATTTCTTCAATAGAGTACTTCTCCCCTAACTCAGCAATCATATCCTCATGCACTTCTCTTTTTTCCGTGATGATGATTCCCTTGATGTTGTTAATATGAATTTGATTCAAATAATAATATAACTGATTTCTCTCCTGAAGAGGTCCGGTATTGATTAAATAATTTTCCCCAGAAGCTAAATGAAGAACAGCTACCTCTCCTTTTATAACAGGAAGAAAACTAATCGCATACTCCTCATGTGATACATGTAAATCCACCTGAGGCACTTTCATTCCATAGGCATTTGAAATGACAAGGAGAAAAGATAGCATTGCCGTTAAGATTACTCTCATTTTCAATCCTCCAGTTTCACATCTACTCTTTAGGTTGTGTTAAAGAGTAAAATTTATCACTGAAGTTTAATCTGTTTTAGAGCCAATCTTCAATCCATGAAACCAAATCAAATAAATCCCCTTCTTTTACTTCCATTGAAGGGATGGACTGCAGGAAAGCCTTTCCGTACCTTGTCGTCATTACTCTGCGGTCATACACAATTACGATTCCACGATCACTGCTTCTTCTAATCAGCCTTCCTACCCCTTGTTTGAACCGAATAATGGCTTCAGGTAAAGAGTGAGAAGAAAATGGATTTTTCCCTTGAGCCTTCAAAATATCTGATTTTGCCTGATTGACAGGCTCGTCTGGTGGAGAAAATGGAAGTCTGACCATGGCAAGACAAGAAAGGTCTTCTCCTGGAATGTCTACACCTTCCCAGAAACTACTCGTTCCAAATAAAATAGCCTTATCGAATCGCTGGAAATTCTTTGTCAGTCGTGTGCGACTTCCTGAGGTGATTCCTTGGGCCATTAATACATATTCCTCTAATAAACCACTTTCTTTCATCAACTCATACGTTTTCCTTAACATATCGTAAGAGGTGAATAAAATGAGCATTCGACCTTTCGTCGCTTGTGCCACCCCTATTAAATGAGAGCTTATTGCTTCAATATATTCTTCGCTTTGAACTTGCTGTATTTCAGGGACGTCTGTTGGGACGAATAATCTTGAAACTTCATTGTAGTCAAATGGAGAAGTAAGATGTACCTGTTTTATCCCCTGGTCGACAAGACCAATCTCGTTTATGAAGTAATTGAAAGACCCGCTGACGGTAAGGGTAGCTGAAGTCAGGACCACACTTTTCTTTTTGGCAAAAATCTCATCATGAAGCTTGCGATCGACGGTAACAGGTTGAGCTTGAATAGAAAGACTGTTTGGTAATGACCTTGTGTCTCCATCAAGCCACAGAACGTGGTTGTTCATTTCTCTTAAAAATACCGTTTGAAAATTCATTCTCAACTCTGTAAAATCCACTAAAAAGCTGTAGAATTCTTCAATTAAGGCTTTTTCTTTATCAAGGAGTTTTATTTTCTTATCCTTGATTGTCTCGAGTACCTGCTGGAACTCTCTTTCTACAAACTTCATCCCTGATACGACTCGTTCCATGGCCATGAGAACAGGTTGAAAGTAGCTGCTCTTCTTCATTTCATCCGTAATTCTCAGCTGTATTTTTTGTACCCCGGTTCTCTTTTTGGCTTTCTTATAGAAAACGCTCGTTAACACTCCAATGGCCTCTTCTAAGTCATCGTAAAACTGGGCAATACGAGAGTCCAATTCAAATGAATGTGTATTCATTTGAACTGAGTGACTGGAAATAAGCTGATCCAGACGATAAAACAACTGTTTTTGGACCAGTGTCCCTAATTGGGAAGTACTAAACTTAATCGAGAGATAATCCATAACGACTCCAAGATGCTGTCTTGCTGACTTCTCCAGATGATGAGCCTCATCTATTACTAAGTAATCATAAGGAGGAAGCATGCTGCTATCATTCACCATATCACTCAGAAGCATTGAGTGATTCGTAATGATGATATCTGCTTCTTGAGCACTCCTTCTTGCGAAGAGATAGAAATCTTTCCCTATCCAAGGATCCTTTGTATGAGGCAGGTGCCAGCCATCATGTTTTAAACGATTCCAGAACAATTGCCCTCCCGATGTGAGGTTAAGTTCATCCATATCACCGGTCTCTGTTCGTGTCAGCCATACTAAAATCTGCATTTTTGTTAGAACTACATCATATTGAGACTCCTTTTCACGGAGAGACTGTTCAAACTTAAACAGGTTTATGTAATGGTTTTTCCCTTTTAGCAGGACGGTTCTGAATGGGATAGGGCTTATTTTTTCCAATAATTTAATTTCTTTATGAAGCAATTGCTCTTGCAATTGGATGGTGTATGTACTGATGACCACTCTTTCATGAGAGGTCTTGGCAAACATGACCGCAGGCCATAAGTAGCCCAGTGACTTCCCAACCCCTGTTCCTGCTTCAATGACCACATGGCGGCGTTCATGAAAAGCATGTTGAATCTCATTCATCATGACCATTTGCTGTTCTCTCTTCTCATAGAAGGGGACATGCTTTGCTAAATGCTCTTCTATATTGGGTTCATCAAAATGGAGCTCTTCAATAGGTGATTCATCTTTCATTGAAGCAGCTTTCTTCAGAAGAGCCAGTCCTCGATACACCTCTAACTGTGGTGGAAGGTCTTCTACGTGTTTTTGTTTCTCACTCACAATACTGTCAAACAATAAGGAGAGATCACTTTTCAAATGATGAGAAAGCTTGTAAAGCTTCTCGAGTGTGACTAATGGCAGCTTTGACAATTCTTCAATAAAATATAGAAGAATTTCGGCTGTCACATAGGCATCACTGTCTGCCTGATGAGGCCTTACATGGCTTAAATCCAATGAATTGGACAGTTCCGTCAATTTAAAACTATCTGCCGATGGTAAAGCCACTTTTGCTAACTCTACTGTATCAAATGCAGGTCCCGTAAATGGATTATAGCCTGCCTCTTCCAGTTCTGCTTGAAGGAATGAAAGATCAAATTGAACGTTATGAGCAACAAAAACGCCATGATCCAGCAACTCAAGTATTTTTGGTGCAATTTCATGAAAAGCTGGAGCGTCCTTTACCATTTCATCATTGATCCCCGTTAACTCCTCAATAAAAGCAGGAATCGGTTTTCCAGGTGACACAAATGATGTGTATTGATCAATGATTTTTCCGCCTTCTATAATAACCGCTGATAGTTGAATGATTTTTTCTCCCTTTTTAGGAGAATTTCCTGTTGTTTCAAGATCGATAACAACCAGTTTAAATGGGTACATGTTATTCACTGCCTTTATATAAATCCTACATCATTCTCTTATGATTTCTAAATAAGTGTACCATAAACAAAAAAGCAAGTCTCCTTTTCACAAATTAGAAGACTTGCCGATTTCTTTTATAGTATAGTCGCTTCAGGTTCTGTTCCGATCATATCTATGATACGGTTCTTTTCTCCCATGATGGCTACTTTCGGGATATGTTCATGGACCATTTCTTCTGCTACCATCTTATATGATATGATGATGACAATATCACCCTTTTGCACAAGTCTTGCAGCAGCTCCGTTCAAACATATGACTCCGCTACCTCTTTCACCTGGGATAATGTAGGTTTCCAAGCGGGCTCCATTGTTGTTGTTTACAATCTGGACCTTTTCGTTCGCCATCATACCAACTGCATCTAATATATCCTGATCGATTGTAATGCTCCCTACATAATCCAAGTTCGCTTCTGTTACAGTCGCTCTGTGAATTTTACCACTCATCATCGTTCTATACATTTGAATCCTCCTCTGGTTCTACACTGATGATTATATTATCAATTAATCTGGCCTGTTGAAATTGAACTGCCAGAGCGATAATGATTTCCCCATGTACGCTAGTCAGTTCCGTTAGCTCAGGGTAGGAATACACTTCCACATAATCGATTTCCCCGGATGTGTTTTCTTGGACGTTCTTTGAAATCATAGAAATAATGGAATCGGGATCCCGCTCCCCATCTTCAATACGATTTTTTGCTTCTTCCAGACTTTGATAAAGAGAAGGAGCTTCCCTTCTTTCTTCTTTTGAGAGATAGACATTTCTTGAGCTCTTGGCCAACCCATCTTCTTCCCTCACTGTTGGTACCCTCACAATTTCAACCGGAAAGAAATAATCGCTTACTAACCCTTCCACTACTGCAACCTGCTGGGCATCCTTCAGTCCGAAATACGCTCTGGTAGGCTGAATAAGGTGAAATAATTTAGTCAAAACGGTTACCACTCCGTCAAAATGCCCTTCCCGTTTTCGTCCGCACAGTACTTCTACCCGCTCTATCACACTCATGGTAACAGATTGCTCCCCTTTATACATTTCATCTACTTCAGGAATAAAGAGTATATCAACCCCAACATTCTTTGCTAATTCTGTATCTCTTTCAACATTACGGGGGTAGCGGTCGAAGTCTTCATTCGGACCGAACTGCAGGGGGTTTACAAAGATACTCATCACGACAGTATCGTTATTATTCCTGGCTTCCTCCGCTAGAGTCAAGTGCCCTTCATGAAGGTATCCCATTGTAGGAACATAACCGATAGAGGAACCTGAATTCTTTACTTGTTGTATCATACGCTGCAGATCTTGTATTTTCGTAATCACTTTCATTTTTTCATTCCACCATAGAGAGCATCCAATTCTTCATCACGCATCGTAAAGGAATGGTCTTCTGTCGGGAAGCTACCCCCTTTAACTTCTTCTATATAGGTTTTTATGCTGTTATGAATGACTTCTGACGCGTTGCTGTATTGTTTGACAAACTTAGGCACACGATTCACTCCGTATGTTACAAGATCGTGGAACACTAACACTTGCCCATCGGTTTCACTACCTGCCCCAATACCAATCGTCGGTATCGTTAATGCTTCTGAAATCTCTTTGGCTATTTGCTTTGGTACACACTCTAATACAAGTGAAAAAGCACCTGCCTGTTCACATTTAATGGCATCATCGATCAACTTTTTGGCTGTGTCGGCTGTTTTCCCTTGTACTTTATATCCTCCAAGGACACCGACGGATTGAGGGGTCAAACCTAAATGAGCCATAACGGGTATGCCGGCGCTCGTTAGGGAATGAATACGATCGATCACATGATCTCCCCCCTCAACCTTCACAGCGTGAGATCCTCCCTGTTGAAGAATCTGTGCCGCAGTTTTAAGAGTTTCATCTCTGGACAAGTGGTACGACATAAACGGCATATCGGTGACGATAAAGGTATTTTTTGCCCCTCTTTTTACGGCTTTCGTATGATGTATCATATCTTCAACTGTAACTGGTACCGTTGAGTCATAACCCAATACCACCATTCCGAGGCTGTCACCTACAAGAATGACATCAATACCCGCTTCTTCTGCTATCTTGGCACTTGGAAAATCATACGCTGTAAGCATTGAAATCTTTTCTCTCTTATTCTTCATCTTAAGAAAATCTGTTGTTTGTTTCATAATGTCCTCCTTCTTTTCAGTCAGAGGTGACGAAACGAAATGAAAGCACTTTCATTATAGAAATAAAAAAACCTTCTGAATAAATGACAGAAGGATCATAAGTGTTTAGTATCATTGTTTCGACCCTCTGTCCCAGTCCACAATGGATCAAGGCAGAAATTGTATTAAAAGCTGAACGTGCGTAGAGGTGCAGTTCCAAGGATACTGCCCAATGAGATTATACCATAAAAAAACGAGATGGAAGTAATCGTTTAGCATCCACCTCGTTTCCCCTTAAATATTCACTTCAATATCCGCTGAATAAATTTGATGAACGGTTCCTGTTGTGTCTTCAATCTTTAGAACTCCTTCATCCGTTATTCCTAATGCTCTACCTTCAATCGTTCCATTGATGGTACGGGCACGGATTTTCTTCCCGATACTGATTGCATAACTCTCCCATAACAGCTTGATCGGTGTAAAACCTTCTTTCATATAGATAGAATAAAGGGCTTCAATTCGTTCTAACACCTTTTGAACAATTTCTGATCTTGAAAGGGTATCTCCTTGTTCAATGGCCAGTGAGGTTGCAATCGTCTGAAGTTCATCAGGAAAGTGTTCCTTTGTGTGATTTACATTCATGCCGATACCGATGATAATGGAATTTATTTTATCAGATTCCGCTTGCAGTTCCGTCAATATTCCCGTCACTTTCTTTCCGTCAATAAGAATATCATTCGGCCATTTGATTTGGGGATGAAGTTCTGTTGCTTCTTCGATCGCTTGAACGACGGCAACTGCAGTAATGAGCGTAAACTGCGGGGCCTTTTGGGGTGGAAGAAGGGGTTTTAAGATCAGACTCATCCAAATTCCCGTTCCCTTTGATGAGTGCCACTCTCTCATTAACCTTCCTCTTCCGGCTGTTTGTTCGTCAGCAATGACTAACGTACCCTCTGCAGCTCCGTCGCCCGCAAGCACATGAGCGATGCGCTGTGTACTTTGAACTGACTCCTCATAGTGGATCACTCTGCCTAACGTTTTCGTTTGTAATCCCAATCGGATCTTACTTTCTGTCACACTATCAGGGGTTTCAATAATGCGATATCCTTTTTTTCTTACGGCTTCTAACACAAAACCTTCTTTACGAAGTTCTTCAATATGCTTCCAAATGGCCGTTCTTGAACATCCTGCTATTTCAGCCAATGCTTGTCCGGATAGAAAATCCTGATCCGATTCAGACAAAGCGTGAAGCAGTTTCTTCTTTATAGTCGATTGCATGTCTGTAGCCACCTCCTAATCGCTTCTTTATCGTTATTAATTGTTCCAGTTATAATCGCGGATTCAATTTCAGCCAAAAGTTCCTTCATCCATGGACCACCCTTTTTGTTTGCCCATGTCATCAAGTCATTTCCTGTTACATCCAGCTGCTGTCTCGATGTAATCGCTAAAGAATGATATTCTTCCTTCACCGCTTCTACAGAAGAAACCGGTGTGGATTCTATGCATTCATAGACTTTCTCAACGTTAATGGCTGCTTCCAAACCTGCACGATAAAGTAAAGGCTTAGACCAGCCGGATTTCCTTCTTAACTGAAGAATTTCAAGCTCATTTGAACGATCCCTTACTGTTTTCGTCGGGAGTCTCCAGCCTTTAAGAAATCCCTGGGGATCAGGATCCCCAATGCATGCTAAAAGAAGTAACCATACTTGGTCCTTATTTATGCCTTCTAATTGTGGAAGATCCGCAACCTGTTGAAGAGCATCTTTATGTTGAGTGAAATGAGGGAGTTCAGTATATAGGTTGGTACGAACAAGGAGGGTGAGCGCTTTTCGTTTCCATTTACCTCCGGCGATCTTCTCGAATTCCATCGTTTTTCTTTCAACGGCGATATGCTTTAGCAGTTTGGAGTGCTCCTTTAAAGCATTCAGTGTCCCAGACTCGATCTTGAAGCCTAATTGACTGACAAAGCGGACTCCCCTCATCATACGAAGGGCGTCTTCTGTAAACCTTAAATCCGGTGATCCCACTGTTCTGATCATTCCGTTATGTATGTCTTCCCGTCCATTAAAAGGATCAAATATCCTACCCCGTCCATCCATTGCGATACTATTCATCGTAAAATCACGGCGCTCCAGATCCCCTTCTAATGAACGGATGAATTCCACCTTATCTGGTCTTCTAAAGTCAGCATATGTAGATTCTGTTCTGAATGTAGTGATTTCATATTCCCTTCCATCATCAATGACCAGGATGGTTCCGTGTTCAATACCTATATCAATCGTCTTCGGAAAGATCTCCTTTAATTCTTGAGGATAGGCAGACGTCGCGATATCTACGTCATTAATGGGCTTATTCAGCAAGTAATCCCTAACAGAGCCTCCAACGAAATATGCTTCGAACCCTGCTCTTTCAATTTTCTTTAAAACTGGTACGGCTTCTCGAAATATAGACGGTAACATTTTTTACACCTGCTTTACTCAGATCTTTACCTTCCGACTGTTTATTATAGAAGCTCTTGGTAGATCTGTTCATACTCTTTGACAATCTTGCTGGAGTGAAATTTAGTTCTCGCCGTTTGTAGTGCATTCCGCGAGAGTTCATTATGAAGCTTCTCATCTGTCAGTAATTCCAACGACTTTTCTGCAACCTGAGAGACGTTCCCGATTTCACATATAAAGCCATTGTATCCGTCCTCAATTACTTCAGGAATGCCTCCTACATTCGTCCCAATGCTCGGCACGCCGCAAGCCATTGCCTCCAGGGCTACCAATCCAAAGCTTTCTTTTTCTGAAAGCAGCAGCTTAATATCACTAATCGAATAAAGTTCTTCTAAATTATCCTGTTTTCCAAGGAACAGGACTCGATCCTCTAATCCGAGTTCTCTCACCTGTTTGCAAATCACCGTCATTTCAGGTCCGTCCCCAACAAGGAGAAGTTTGGCGGGAATCTCGTTTTGTATAAGGTTGAATGCAGCTACAACATCTGTTACCCTTTTCACGCCGCGAAAGTTGGAAACATGGATAATGACCTTTTCATAGTCTTTAATTCCATATTCATTTCTAAGATGCTGAGAATCTACCGCCTTATACACTCTCTCGTCTATGAAATTATAGACCGTTTGAATTTCTTTATCCGGTTGGATTAAATCATTGGTTTGTTTCACCAAAGCGGAAGAAACCGCAGTGACCACATCAGACTTTTCAATACCGAAACGAATCGCTTTTGTTAAAGAAGGATCATAACCAAGTACGGTAATATCGGTGCCGTGCAGGGTGGTAACAATCTTTACATCTTTACCAGACATTTGCTTACCCAAAATGGCACAGACTGCATGTGGGATCGCATAATGCACATGAAGAATGTCCAGTTTCTCACGTTCTATAATTTCTGCCATTTTATTCGCCAGTGCTATATCGTAAGGTGGATATTGAAAAACTGAATACTGACTCACTTCCACTTGATGAAAGTATATGTTGTGATACATTTTATTTAACCGAAATGGAATGCTCGAGGTAATAAAGTGAATTTCATGGCCTTTCTCTGCTAATAATTTACCCAGTTCCGTAGCTACTACGCCTGAGCCACCAACGGTGGGATAGCAGGTAATTCCTATTTTCATTTTCATACCATTAATCTCCTAACAAATCATGATGCAATATAAGGGTATTATAGGAGAAGAATCCTTCAGCATATCGTAATCCGGCTTCTTTCCCCATCATTCGCTCCCTTGCTTCAACCGCTTCAATGTACCCTTCTGTCAAAGGAGTAGACACTCCTTCAAATCCTTGGGTAAACTGACTCGAATATGCTTCTAAGCTACGAATCTTCGTATGCATATGTGCCTCGATGTCCACTACAAATTGAGGTTTGTGAAAACCGTTGATCATATAAAAATACAGATTATCCGCTTTATGGGCCGGGCTTGCGGAATGGAACTTCCTAATTCCAGCTGAGAAAAAACCTTCTTTAATCAAGCGTGCCGCATTTCCATGATCAGGATGACGATCCTGATCATATGGAGCAAATACCGCTTTCGGTTTGTGCATTCTGATCACGTTAACCACTTTCTGAATATTTTCATCTGTTATGTAAATTCCCCTATCAGGAATATCCAGGGTTTCTCTCTTGCTGGCACCCAATATGCGTGCAGCTGATCTTGCTTCCTCTTTTCGTAAAGAAACCGTCCCATTTGAAGAAAGTTCTGCCTCTGTCAGATCGCAAATCACAATCTTCTTTCCTTCAGCTGCATATTTTGCAAGGGTGCCGCCCATTCCGATCTCCACATCGTCGGCATGAGCTCCGAATGCAAGGATGTCAACTTGTTGATCCACGTTACTCCTCCTTATCCTTTACCACACTTCGCCACTCGATATCCCCTCTATCCAACCCTTTCACCAGTACTTCAGCTGTTCCCATATTCGTTGCTAATGGGACTGAATATACATCACACAGTCTGATGAGGGCAGATACATCTGGTTCATGGGGTTGAGCTGTTAAAGGATCTCTAAAAAACAGAACAAGATCCATATTATTATTGGCAATATACGAGCCTATTTCCTGGTCTCCTCCCAGGGGACCTGACCGGAAACGATGGACAGATAATCCCGTTTCTTCTCCAATTCTCTTTCCCGTTGTCCCTGTAGCAAAAAGAGCGTGTTTCTCAATTATCGGCTTATAAGCTAATACAAAACGAATCAGATCATCTTTTTTCTTATCATGAGCTATTAATGCGATATTCATAACACTCACCCTTTAATCTAAAATATTTTCCAGCCCGTACACAAGTGTATCCAGCTTCATGACCGTATCAACGGAAACCTTCACTCCAGACATGAAGCTTCCCCTGTTAAAAGAGTCATGACGAATCGATAAAGTCTGACCTTCTGCTCCCAACATCACCTGTTGATGAGCAATCAATCCCGGAAGGCGAACACTATGGATGTGCATGCCGTCAACATTTGCTCCCCTTGCACCTGGATGTGTTTCTTTTTCATCAGGATGCCCCTGCTGCTTCGATTCTCTCACTTCCCTGATCATTTCGGCTGTCTTAACGGCAGTCCCTGAAGGAGCATCCAGTTTTTGATCGTGATGTAATTCAATGATTTCCACATCGTCAAAATATTTAGCGGCCATCTGGGAAAATTTCATCATGAGCACCGCACCAATCGCAAAATTAGGTGCAATGATACATCCCAATGACTTTGATTCTGCCAGGATCTTTAATTCATTTAATTCTTCTGTAGAAAAACCTGTCGTTCCCACAACTGGTCTAACACCGTATTCGAGGGCTGTTTTCGTATGGTGATAACCCACCTCTGGAGTTGTCAGGTCGATAAGCACGTGTGGTGTTTGAGCCTGAAAGCATGTTTCGATATCGGCGTATACCGGTACATCTATATTTACTTCTTGCTTATAATCAATCACACTAATAAGCGTAAAATGTTTCGTATCTCTAACTAACTGAACAGCTTCTTTCCCCATTCTTCCTCTTGGTCCTGCAATGGTTATGTTAATTTGTTCCATCTTCATCCCTACCTTCGATTCTTGTCCAACGATCTTTATCTCTTGTGTTAAATTTATGCATTACACGATTGTGGGCCTCTTCCAGACTAATATCCAGGGAGTTTGCCAAGCAGATGACAACAAACAATAAATCCCCCAGTTCTTCCTCAATCGTTTTTTCTTCTTCTGAATTCTTTTTAGGTTTTTCTCCATAGTAATGATTCACTTCTCTCGCCAGCTCACCAAGTTCCTCAGTGAGCCTCGCAATCATTGCTAGTGGACTGAAGTATCCCTCTTTAAATTGACCTATGTATTGATCTACTTCTTTTTGTAATTGCTCCATCGATTTTTTATTATCCATAGGAAGCCTCACTCCTTCATTATCTCCTATCATGTTAGCTAAATCCTTGCCGTTTGACAAATATTACGTTTGATTTATAAACTCTTCATTGCTAGTTTGTTTCTCTTCTTATATAATGTCTCTGTCAACGAGATAATACGAAGAGAAGGAGGGAATCAAAGATGTTGGGATTACGTTTTAAAAATATACTATTTATCCTGTTGGGGTCAGCCATATTCGCATTTGGTCTTGTCCATTTTAATATCCAAAATAAGCTGGCTGAAGGCGGGTTTACCGGAATAACACTTATCCTTTATTTTTTATTTGACATTGATCCGTCTTACTCCAACCTAGCATTAAATATACCCCTATTTTTCTTAGGATGGAAGCTTCTCGGTAAGAAAGCTTTTTATTATACTGTAATCGGAACCGTTAGTCTTTCTGTATTTCTATGGATTTTCCAAAGATATCAAATGAGGATCAACCTCGAAGGCGATCTGTTTCTGGCAGCATTGTTTGCAGGTGTCTTTATTGGGGTGGGTCTTGGCATCATTTTCAGATATGGCGGTACGACAGGCGGCGTTGATATCATCGCTCGACTCGCCCATAAGTACATAGGATGGAGCATGGGGAAAACGATGTTTATGTTTGACGCCGTCGTCATTGGGGCATCTCTCATTACGTACCTGGAATACAGGGAAGCCATGTATACACTGGTAGCTGTATTCGTTGCGGCAAGGGTCATTGACTTCATGCAGGAAGGGGCATACTCAGCCAGAGGAGCCATGATCATTTCCGATAGCCATGAAGAAATCGCGAGCGTCATCAATGAAAAAATGGATCGGGGAGTAACCATTTTAAGAGGGCATGGTTCGTTTACGAAACAAGAGCGTGAAGTGCTCTACTGCGTGGTTGGTAAAAATGAAATCGTCCGGCTCAAAAATATTATCACGAGCGTCGATCCACACGCCTTCGTCTCCGTCACCGTCGTGCACGACGTACTCGGTGAAGGCTTTACGTTAGATGCAGATAAAAATCCTTTGCATGACTAATAAGTATTCAACCATCTAAATCCATTTTCAGACAAAAAGAAGCTGGGCTCAAAACTAGAGTCCAGCTTCTTCTTTATTTAGAATCAATCGTCACCATTCATCCCGGTAAAGATTAATACAAGTCTAAGTAATTCAATAACCGCAACTGCAGCAGCAGCTACATATGTCATCGCCGCGGCGTTCAATACTTTACGTGCATGCCGTTCTTCTTCATTCCGGATCAGACCAAGTGAAACGATCTGATTCATCGCCCGGGAAGAAGCGTTGAATTCTACAGGAAGGGTGATTAATTGGAACACAACCCCCGCTGCCATCAGAATGATACCAAGTAGGAACATTCCAGTCATTTGAGTGAACATTCCGATCAGTAAGAAGATCCAGGACATATTGGAACCAATATTAGCAACTGGAACCAAAGCATGGCGGAATCGTAAAAATGCATAGCTTTCAGCATCTTGAATCGCATGTCCGACTTCATGGGCCGCCACAGCCGCTCCCGCTACAGAATGTCCATGATAGTTATCAGGTGACAATGCAACCGTTTTGGTAATCGGATTGTAGTGGTCACTTAAAAAACCTCTGCCTTCCACGACCTTCACGTTGTATAGTCCATTGTCGTCGAGAATCCTTCTAGCCATCTCCCTGCCGGTCATACCTGAGGTGGTGGCCACTCTTGAATATTTCTTAAACGTACTCTTTACACGCATTTGAGCTCCGATTGGAATAAGAGCAATGAGTAAAAAGTAAATTAAAAATCCTGCCATTATCGCAATAACCTCCAGATGTTTAGATACCTAAATTTTATAGTGCTAAAAGCGCGCTGTCAATTTTTTTGACGCTCTGACTTTTTTGCTTCCCCTTGTCCTTTATATTTTCTCCAACCTACATAAGATAATGTAGAGACAATGATACTGCCGGTTGATATGATCACCCACCAAAGGGAAGGATCTGCTTCATCCTCTTGTTTATTCTCAAACAGTTTCTCTAGGTCAGTTTCCAAGGATGTTAATTCGGTCATTGTTTCCGTACTTTCCAACACGTCTTGCCGGTAATGATCCAAGTAAGAAATTCTTGCGTCCAGTGCTTGAGCGCGTTCGATCGGAATATCTAATTTAATACTTGGTTGAATAATATTATATTTCGATAAGAACATATTCAATGTGGTATGGTATTCATCTACATTTCCATTTTCCGCTGCCGACTTCACTCCATTAAATGCTTCCATTATCGGGTCTTCCATTTCGACCCACAATGGCTGATATTGACTGCTTAAAGCATCCATCACAAGGCGGAACTTTGTAACGGCGTTCACCTTCTGCTCCATGTCAGCAGAGGTTTGATTAATACTCTCCACTGCCAGATTATGTGAGATGGTGAGAATTCTAAGCTCATCCATTGAAAAAGACCGTTGGGCACTCAAAGCCGCAAATTCATCAGAGAAATAAACCAGTAGATGTTTCGCTTCTTCATATCTTCCAGCCTTTGTCATTTGCAAGGCCTGGTCTGCAACTTCATCAAGCTCGTTCATCGGAGACGTCGACTCTACTGCATTTAATGGGTGAGGTATTAAAATGAGAAAAAAGAACAGCGCGATAAAGAATTGGATAAATTTCATACTTGTCCCCCCTAAAACTACTAGTAAAGTTTATGAAAGGGTGGACAAGAGTAGACCAAAAAACGACTATGGCATCGTATGAATATTTAATCGTTTCGTTTTTTGGGTAAAGTAATAAGCGATTGCGATTGATACAATACTTAACCAGAAAGTGAAATATCCAATATGCTGTATGTACATATACAATCTGGAGTAAACAGGAAACTGCATGTAGACGTAATCGATTATGTCATTATGGATCGTCCAGATTCCACCTGCAACAATATGCCATATCTTGACCCGGTAAAAGGAAGAATACAATATCCCTTGGACCGCCATTGCACCATGTGACGCCATGAGCATATAACCTTCCCAAGGTAAATCACCGGAAACCCACAGTGTTAACAGATTCATGATCACGGCCCATATCCCATATTTAAATAGGGTGATAATGGCTAACACTTCAAATAATGGCCAATTGCGATTCAGTAAAAATGCTACGAGAACGAAACAAAAAAACAGGCTGGCTGTCGGGCTGTCGGGAACAAACACTAAAAATTGCGAGGGAGTATTTCGTAGTTGAGGGATATACCATAGATAACCGTATATTGTTCCAAACAAATTCACAATGAGAAGGAACCATAGAAACGTTTTGTTCTTCAAGATGGACATGATCCAGAACATTTACTTTATCCTCTCTTTCAAGTAGAAAAAAAAGAGCCAACGTAAGCCGGCCCTTTTTCACTATTTATTCTTTTAAACCAGAGATGAATTCAGCCAGTTTATCCAGCTCTTCGTCTGATCCTTTAAATAACCCTGCAGGCATGCCTGGTGGTTTACCGTTTTTGGCAATATCCGCTACTTCTTCAGGTGAGAGGCCAGTTGCAACTAAAGAAGGTCCCGCTCCACCTTGCAGATTTTCACCATGACAGTTAATACAACCATTTTTCTGGTCTGCATAGATTTTATACCCTTCAGATTCTTTATCAATATCCACTTCAGCCTGAATCTTACCTTGTTCCTTCGCTGCTTCCCAATCATGAGTCACAACTGATTCCCAAGTTAAGAAATACGTTGCTGCAAGTGCCAATAACATGAATCCTACTGCGAATGGACGTTTCGTTGGGCGACGTTCAGGTCCTACGTCGATAAATGGAGCAAGTAAAAGCGCTCCAAATGCGATTCCAGGAATAACGAACGCTCCAATAACATTATAAGGTCCAGATGCATATGTGTATTTAAGTAATTGGTATAAGAATAAGAAATACCAGTCAGGTAATGGAATATATCCAGTATCTGTTGGATCGGCAACACGCTCTAACGGTGATGGATGAGCAACCGTTAAACATAGATAACCGATTAGGAAAACAGCTCCAACTAACCATTCTTTTAGTAAGAAGTTTGGCCAGAAAGCCTCTGTTTTTCCAGGGAACTCCGAATAATCTTTAGGAATATTCGGCTTTCTGTCTGCAGGTACACGTGAGTCCCCTACAAACTTCATCCCTTTTCCTCGATGCATAGCGTCCCCCTCCTTCTAATTTAAGGTTTATTAATTTATGTTCGTATCTTATAGTGGTCCTGAAATACCTTGCTTACGAATCATCAAGAAGTGAGCTCCCATAAGTCCAAGCAATGCTGCAGGCAGGAAGAATACATGAATAGCGAAGAATCTTGTTAGTGTTTGTGCACCAATGATAGAAGAATCTCCTGCGAGTAAGATCTTCACTTGCTCACCAATAAATGGTGTAGCAGCTGCGATTTCAATACCAACCTTCGTAGCGAATAGCGCTTTCATATCCCACGGTAATAAGTAACCAGTGAAACCAAGTCCTAACATTACGAAGAAAATAAGTACTCCAACAACCCAGTTCAGTTCACGAGGTTTTTTGTATGCACCTTGGAAGAAGACACGTAGTGTATGTAAGAACATCATTACGATAACCAAACTAGCTCCCCAGTGATGCATTCCACGGACAATTTGTCCAAATGCAACTTCATTTTGCAGGTAGTACACAGATTCCCAAGCGTTTTTAATATCTGGAACATAGTACATTGTCAGGAACATCCCAGATAAAATTTGAATTACGGTAACGAAGAATGTTAATCCACCAAAGCAGTAAACAAACGCTGAAAAGTGATGCGCAGGGTTTACATGTTCAGGTACTTCGTGATCCGCAATATCGCGCCACAAAGGCGTAATGTCCAAACGCTCGTCAACCCAATCATAGATTTTGTTCAGCACAGATTACGCCCCCTTACTTAACATATTTATTTGGTTCAGGTTGTCCAAGGTATAAAATACCGTCTTTTTCTTTTGTTGGATATACATCCAACGGTGCTGTCGGTGGTGTACCAGGAACATTTTTCCCGTTTTTCTCATACAAACCACCATGACAAGGGCAATAGAACTTGTTTGGGTTACTCTTGTCGCCCGCCCAGTTAACAGTACATCCAAGATGCTTACATACTGGTGAAAGAGCAACAACATTTCCTTCTTTGTTCTTATAAACCCATGCAGTTTGTGTTACTTCTGATGTGTACCACGCATCTTTTTGTTCATAAGAGAAATCGACACGTACTGGTTCATTCGTTAACTCTGAAACTTTTTGCTTTGTCGCTTTAAATTCTCCAGCAGCTGAAGTTTTTAATACTGGATCTACAGCAAATCGAACCATCGGCATTAACATTCCTGCCGCCATGAAACCGCCTACACCCGTAAGTGTATAGTTAAGGAATTGACGTCTAGATACACGATGTTTGCTCATCCTTTTCCCCCCTCTATCGTAAGGTAAGTCCATCGGACATATTTCGCACAAATATAAAACTAGGACATAACTATGATATATTAAACTCTATACAAGGTCAATAACTCTCTAATCTAAATGATGGACACAATGTGAAGTTTTTATGAATTTTTTTGCCATTTTTGTACAATCACATTTAAGAGCTGCTTCACTTGATCTTCCATGATGGAATGTTTGTACTGCTCATCTAAATGCTCAAGCGGTATGGAGGGCACCCAAATCAAGCGGTCATGCAAGTCATCCTCTACCTTTTTCCACTCGCTGTCCGATGTCAGAAAGAACGTATGCTTCACTCCACTGTCACTTAAATCCTCGGCCCACTGGGTTAATCTCAAAACCTCGTCCATCCTGGAAGCAGACATTCCATACGTAAATGCCGGCGTCATGATCATTCTACCTTTAAATTGTCTTTCAAGGTGAAAGGTGAGTAGAGTGATAAATTCAGATTGTGCTGCAGATACTTTGATATCCTTCCCAAAATCAACAGGAACCATCGGAATGACAGCAGTATCTATGTATTCTTTTTCAGATTCAAAGACTTCAATATCTTTTACGTTCCAATTCATTTAAAACCCTCGTTTCGTCTTTCATTTTTCACTTCCCATCATATCACTTTATAACACTCGTTTAAAAGCGATTTCACTTTTTACAATAGTATGCTCCATAAACCTTCATCCTATTTATTTGCATCTGCAAAAAAGCTCGAATGAAGAGATGTACCTTTCTCTTCATTCGAGCTTTTAGCTTAAGCTATTCAATTCTTGAGTTAACTTCTTAAAGGATTTTTCATCTCCGGTATCAAGAGCCTGATCAATGGCCTTTAGCAAACGGTCACGTTGAAAGGTTTGCAAACTGTCTTTAAGGAACTGCTCAGCGACAATCCTGTCTTTTTCATTAATCAATAAATACTTTGGCATAAACGGGTTTTCTTCAAGTACAGCTGCAAATTGATAACTTGAGTTTGCCTTACTGAAGTTCAATTGAATGTAAATATCTTCGTCCTTATTTAAACGAATGTCGTGAAATGACTTTTCTGCATCTGTTGTCATAATATTTTCTTTATAGAAGCGGAATGGCACATCCTCAACACAATGCGTGGACATCACAAGCCCCCTGGGACAGTACTGAGATTCTTCCACAAAATGAACTTTTTTCATTAATTGATCATGACTCATCAGGTAATTTAGTATCCACACACATTCTCTTCTTTTTAGTTGATATCGGTTTAAAAACCAGCGAATAAATTCTTTCTTCTCGTTGACAGAAACAGGGGTGGTCATGGTTTTCCCTCCTCTGCAGAATCCTTTTATAAGGTCCGTTTTCCTTTTGACAATTAAAAACGTTAGCAACTCTAAGGTGTTCTCATGTGCTTACACACCAGTCAAATCCCTTTGTACCACCGACGTCGATTAGTCTTGTAATCTTTCAATTAACTCCTGCCACTCGTCATTTGAAGGATCCATTTCAATCAGGTGTTTATATACTTCTATCGCTTCACCTCTGAGTCCTTCTTCTACTAAAAATTGTCCGTACTCTATTAAAAACTCTTGATGATTCTTAAAGTAAGTATATGCAATACGGTATTGTTTTAATGCATGATTATATTGTTCAAGCCCTTCATAGGCCTTTGCAAGGTCCCAGTTGATTTGAGGCTCTTCTTCCCCTTCAACCGTAAGCATCTGGGCAATTTCCAATACATCATCGAATCGATCCTGTGTAAAAAACAATTTATTAATAACCAAAGCCGCTTCTACATAACCAGGATCTAATGCTAAGGCTTCTCTTAAAAAAGCTTCCGCCTCTTTTTCTAATCCAAGCTTCAAGGAAACCTTCCCACCAAACAAATTCAGTTCCTTGTTGTATTCATCCTGCTTTACGCCTTCTTGTATGGTTTCAAGGCTTTCCTGCAGCATTTCTTCATGTTCATAGGACCTCGCTAATAATAAATACACCGAATGATATTCCGGGTCTAACTCTTTAACGGAAACAAACTTTTCAATGGCTTTTTCGTAGAATCCAGCCTGATATGCGGTAAAGGCATATCCGAACAGGGTATTTATTTCAAGATGATCTTTAAGTGCCTCTTCGTAATGTGTTAAAGCCTCTTCAAAGGCTCCCCCTACACTATAAGCTTCCGCTAATCTTTGATGAACATTTGTACCACCAATCTCACTGGTCCCTTTCTGGATAAGAGTATGAAAGTGCCTGATTGCTTCCAGGAACCTGCCTGTTTCAGAATATAATTCCCCCAGGCCAAAATCAATGACGGGCTCATCGGGTAATAACTTCTTGGCTTGTAAAAGCTTTTGTTCACTTACCTCAAATAAGCCTTGGATTTGATATAAATTTGCCAAGAGAAGCAATGCTCTTGGATAGATTGGATCTTCTTCATCTAATTCTGCCAGTTTGTCTATTGCTTCTTCTTCGTTATCCATTTCCACCAGCACTTCTGCAAGTTCAATCAGGAGCTCTCCCTCGCCCGGATAGTACTGGAGGAGATTTTCATACAATTCTTTTGCTTCATCAAGAAACCCTAAATGGTGTAATTCTTCAGCCAGGCTGAATTTCTCTTCATGACTTCCAAATTTCAATGCTTGCTTATACTCTTTCTGTGCTTCTTCCAATTTTCCTTCTTCTAAAGAAGATAACATTCGTTCAGCGTATGACATGGTCAATCCCTTTCTATAAAAAAGCTTATATTCATTTAAATAAAGTAACCCGGTGTTTGAATGATTAGTTCTTCACCCGCCCCGGGATAAAAATAGCCTCTATTATTTAAGTAATAATATTTTCCTTTGTTCATTGTACATTTTAGCACATGATGATCGGTTTGAAATGCTAAGGGCTCAGCACCCTCCCCTTCGACTTTCATATAGAGGTTATAACTTATTTCTCCACCTACTAAAAAATTTCCTCTAAGGGGGTATATTCCAATTTTCTTCAGTTTATCTAATGACATTGGTTCTTTTTGGATAATTTCATTTGAAAGATGAGGGATTTTCTCGATTCTCATCGAATTTTGCCATATTTTAAGATGCTTTATTTTTGTTTTTTTGTCTATGTTTGTCGTAAAAAAAGGGACAAAAGTAATAGGGTAATCATATAAAAAACCTTTGATCCATCCCCAGCGAATTTCTTTGAATGGTTCAATTTCGTCTATATTAATCCAGACGACAGGAATCTTATGTCTTTTGCATGACCGAATAATCGTTGGAGTAATAAGATTTGCGGATGTTTTTAACCCTATCGTGTAGTCAAGGGGACTGTTAAACAAGGAGGTTTTGCGTTCATTTAATTTAGTTTGAAATTCAAATTCGTACTTTAAATCAAATGCCGTTAGCACTGTGGTACACCCTTTATTGATAAATTCATCTACGTAATAATTCTTGATTGAAAGAAATTCCGTCCCTTTAGGTACCTCTAAATCACACATTACAAGTCCGGGAGTCATCATAAAAGATGAAACATCCATCCTCATGTAGCGATAATAAGAAAAGCTGTCTCTTATGGCCGATATTTTATCGTCTTTAACCAGCAAAGAAGTTTGAGTGACTTTGGAATCTTTTACCCAATTCGCATTTTCAATAATATACGTACTCAAATCACCATCACCTTCCTTTATAGACAAGCTATGAAAGAAGTGATGAAATCATGCTATGCATTCATATAAAAGGAGAGGTGAAAGGACTAAACCCCAGTCCAAACACCTCCCTCAAAGAGTTACTGTACATTATTTCTTTATCAGATGATTTATATGCTCAAAGAATGCTGGATACGAAATGTTCACTGCACCCGCTCCTTCAAGATAGACGTCAGAATCCGTTATTAAAGAAGCTACAGCCAGTGTCATACCAATCCTGTGATCACCCCAGGAATGGACCTCACCGCCATGTAATGGCGTTTTCCCTTCAATGATCATCCCGTCCTCTGTTCCTTGAATGTCAGCCCCAAGCTTCCCGAGCTCTTGAACAATGGCATCGATACGATTTGTTTCCTTAACTTTTAATTCTTCTGCATCCTTAATGGTTGTCTTCCCCTTTGCCTGGGAAGCTAACAAAGCGATAACAGGAATTTCATCAATTAACGAAGGAATCAGGTCACCCCCAATTTCAATGCCAGTAAGATCAGAAGATTCCACCAGAATATCACCTATCGGTTCTCCATCTTTCGAACTCTCCATTATTTCTATGGATGCCCCCATTTGCTTCATCACTTCTACAATCCCTACACGGGTTTCGTTAAGACCGACATTTTTCAGAAGCACTCTGCTATCAGGTACGATTGCAGCGGCTACCATAAAGAAGGCTGCTGAAGAAATATCTCCTGGGACATAGACTTCAGTCCCTTTCAATACCTGACCGCCCTTTACTTTGATTGTATCTCCATGCCTCTCGATATGACCCCCAAATTCGATGATCATTTTTTCCGTATGATTTCTCGTTTTTTCCGGCTCTACAATTTCAGTTGTTCCTTCAGCCTGAAGTCCTGCTAATAGTAGGGCAGATTTCACCTGTGCACTGGCTACAGGCAATGTATATTGAATCCCTCTAAGGTTACCCCCCCGAATCGACAATGGAGTATAGTTACCTTCCGAACGACCGTCTATTATTGTTCCAAACTTCTTTAATGGTTCCGTCACTCTTTTCATTGGGCGTTTAGCAATCGAGTCATCCCCAATAAGGATTGAATGAAATGGTCTTCCTGCCAAAATCCCCATGATAAGACGAGTCGTGGTACCCGAGTTTCCTACATCCAGGATGTCCTGTGGTTCTGTTAAATGATCCCATCCTTCGCCCGTGACAATTACTTTTTCCTCTGTCACTTTAATGTCTACGCCTAACTTACGGAAGCATTCGATTGTGCTTAAACAATCCTCTCCCATAAGAAAATTATGTATAACCGTTTTTCCTTCAGCGACTGAACCAAACATAACAGCCCGGTGGGAAATAGATTTATCCCCAGGGACCTGCAGTTCTCCATTAAGGCCTTTTTGGGGGTTTATTAATTTCTTCTTTCCTTCCATCCTTATCACCCTTTATCCTAAGAATAATTCATAGCCCGTATTTTCTTTTAAACAGTTTAAAGCTCTTTCTCTATCTTCCAGTGTTTGAAAGCTAATGACTAATACTCCGTAAATATCTTCTCTCGTTTCCAGGATTCTAATGTTTGTTAAGCTTATGTTTTCATGTGCGAGGTAAGCTGTAACTTCAGAAATCACCCCCGGATAATCCGGTACATCAACAAATAGGTCATAGAACGAAGGAATTGCCCCTTTTTCAAGGATTGGGAGATCATCTCGAAAGGTTTTCGCTTCACTAAAGTAATCAAAGATTTTCTGTGAATCGTTCTCTTCGATGATGGTCATTACCTCATCCATCTCTGATTTCCATTGTTCGAGGAGAGAAAGCAACACCGTTCTGTTCTGGAGCGTGATATCCTTCCACATTGTCGGGTTAGACGAGGCAATCCGTGTAATATCACGGAAACCGCCAGCAGCCAGTCGTCGCAAATATGGGTGCTGTACAGATGACTCTTTCGCCTGATGAACAAGAGAAGCGGCTACAATATGTGGAAAGTGACTAATCGTACCCGTTAATTCATCGTGTTCCTTTGGTTCTACGATCAGAAATTTGGCATTAGTACCTTTCAGCCACTTTTGAAGCTCTTCCACTTTTTTGTTAGAAGCATCAGGACTGGGAGTCAGCATATAAAAGGCATTTTCAAATAAGATTTTTTTAGCGGCTGCAACACCGCTTTTATGAGAACCCGCCATTGGATGACCACCAATAAATTGAAAACCTTTTGAAGTCAGCTGCTCGGAACACATCATAATTTGTTCTTTCGTGCTCCCCGTGTCGGTGATTAAAACCGTTTCTTTCAAGGCGAATGATTGAAATTGCTCAATGATCCTTTCAGTTTGAAATACTGGAGTGGAAATGATGATGAGATCCGCTTTTTCAGCAGCAGACTGTAAGGAAAGAGACATTTCATCGATAATTCCCAGTGACCTCGCCAACCTTAATTCTTTATGATTAACATCATGGCCAATGATTTTAGCATCGGGGTGTTCGCTCTTGATACAGAGCGCCAATGATCCTCCGATTAAACCCATGCCAATGACCAATACCGTCCCTTTCATAATTGTCCCCCTCATATGATTTGAAAAAAGTCGGAAAGGGCTCACATAGCGAAGCCCTTCCGACCATCATTTTCCTTCTTACACTCGGTTTTGAAGGACTAAAAACTCCTTCATTTTTTCAATAACCTCTTCGTTTTGTTCATGAGAGCCGACGGTTACCCTTACAGAGTTAGGATACCCCAGAGCCTCTCCGGAACGCACAATGTACCCTTTGCTCATTAAGTATTGAAACACATCATCACCGCTAACACCGAAATCGATTAACACAAAGTTTGCTTGTGATGGAATAAAATGTAGACCGTGTTCCCGGCAGAACTGGTAATACTGTTCCAGCCCTTTACGATTGTGATCCCTGCATTCTCTAATAAACTCCTGGTCTTCAACGGCTGCGGCAGCGGCTCCTTGACCTAAAGCATTATTATTAAACGGTTCACGGATTGGCTCCAATTTCCTAATCACATCTTCATTCGCAATTCCGAATCCTACTCTAAAGCCTGCTAATCCGTATGCCTTTGAGAAAGTACGTGTAATTAATAATTGAGGGTACGATTTTAATAATTCCAATGAATCATAGTAATCCTCGGCCACAACATATTCATAATAGGCTTCATCCAATACGACTAATACATGTGCAGGAACAGCATCCAGAAATGAAATTAGCTCTTCACTGCGAATATATTCCCCTGTTGGATTGTTTGGTGAACAAAGCCAAACGACTGAGGTAGTTTCATCAATTTCAGCAAGCATTTTGGTTAACTGATGTTTACCAGCCGGATCAAGGGGAACTTCCCTTATCTCCGCTCCTTCAACAATGGCATTGTGCTTATACTGAGGGAAGGTCGGTGTAGCCATCACCGTGCTCTTATCACCGTCTAATAAAGCTCTTGATATGATCTCAATCACTTCATCTGAACCATTCCCGAACAGTAATTGTCCAGGGCCCACAGATAGCTGTTCAGCCACCTTCATACGCAATTCTTTCGCGTAGCCGTCGGGATAAATGGCATGTGAAAAAGCGTTTGTTTTTAAAAAGGTTTCCACCTTCTTTGAGCATCCAAATGGATTTTCATTTGAAGCAAGCTTCACTACTTTCTCAAGATTGAATAGTTCTTTCACATCATCCATCGTTTTCCCGGGCTGGTATGCTTTAAGATTTTGAATCTGAGATTTCCACTTCATGTTTAACTTCCTTTCAGTCGTTTTCATTAAAGAGAGGCTAGTTATCTTTCAAGTCAGGCCGTAAGCTGACTGCATTTTTCATGTAAATATGTTGAATGTCTTTCTGAGGTGTTGATGTATTATAGTGAATCATCACTCTAATACAGTATGACAATCCATGCGGGACATCCAACTCTTGCATACACATAACGGGTACATATTTCCATTCTTCGAACCTTCTTAATGCTTTAGCCGGAAATACGCTCGTAATATCACTCGTGGCAGAAATAAATACAGATGCAACATCCTCTGCCATAATATTATTATGTAAAATCATTTCCTTTAAGAGACTTTCAGTTGAAAGGAGAACCTCCTTTTCATTATCACAATCCGTTGTAGTGGCGCCTCGAACTCCCCTGATCATTCTTCCACACCCTTTTTCTCCTTTTATTAAAAACTCTCTATTTGTTAGTGCTGGTTTAATTATATCCAGAGTAGGCTTTACAACTGGCGGATAAACTCATCTGCCCGTCTTAAATCCCCGGCAGATACCTTCACCATTACTGGCTCGCCAATATCCTTCAATAACACAAAAACAGGTTTTCCATATTGGGATTTCTTATCATGTCTCATTCCCTCATATAATTTGTCAAATGTGATATGAGGCGGAATGTTTAGATTGTAGCCAAGTGTAGTGACCCATTTAATAAATTCTTGTAGATTAAATGAAAGTCCGCAGTACTGTTCACTAAGATACAGAGCAAAGATCATCCCGATCATTACCGATTCACCATGTGTGCGATTTCCGTAGCCGCTGGCACTTTCAACAGCGTGCCCATACGTATGTCCAAAATTTAAAAAAGCTCGTATATTCGACTCTCTTTCGTCCTTTGAAACAATATCCCCTTTTACACGAATCCCTTTCATTAGGGAATCTGTTAAAAATTCCTTATCCATTTTTTCCGGAGAATGGAACGAATTCATTAATTCTTGTAAAAAGGATCGATCGGATAAAAAAGCATGCTTGATCACTTCAGAGAATCCTGATAGCACTTCAGTTCTGGGTAAAGTTGTAAAATAATCTAAATCAAAAAACACACCTTCAGGCTGATAAAACTGCCCTACCATGTTTTTACCCAGGGGATGATTAATCGCAACCTTCCCTCCGACAGCACTATCATGAGCCAGTATCGTTGTAGGGACGCCTATGAATGGGATTCCCCTCATATAGGTGGAAGCGACGAAACCAGCAAGATCACCGATGGCCCCGCCTCCGAATGCTATCACCAGCGACCTTCGATCGACATGATTTTTCAGCCCATGTGTGATGGCATCTTCATAAATGGCGAAGCTTTTCGCGTGTTCGCCTTTAGGAGCCTCATAAATCGTCACTTCATAAGATTGACTTAAAATCTCTGAGAAAGCTGCTCCATGAAGCTTGTAGACCTCTTTATCAGCAATGATCCATAACTTAGAAATATCAGGAAAGGACTTTTTAATAAAAGAAACAATTTCATTCGTCATTTCTACTCCAATTTTCACTTCATACGTTTTGGAAGCAGTTTGAATGGTTACATGTTTCATTCATTAATACTCCCTTGATTCTTGACGTTGTCTATTGATATCTTCAGAAAGCTTATCGAATTGATCACTGTGAAATTGTTCTACAATAGCAGACGCAAGCTCCCATGCAACTACGGCTTCTGCCACTACGCTGGCAGCAGGTACCGCACAGCTATCCGATCTCTCAATGCTTGCTTTAAATGGTTCCTTCGTTTCAATATCCACGCTTTGCAATGGTTTATATAGGGTAGGAATGGGCTTCATGACACCTTTTACACGGATCGGCATTCCAGTCGTCATGCCGCCTTCAAAACCGCCTAAACGATTTGTTTTTCGGTAGTACCCTTGTTCTTCACTCCAGGCGATTTCATCGTGAACTTCACTTCCCGGTTTTCGGGCCATTTCAAATCCTAAGCCGAATTCAACCCCTTTGAATGCGTTTATACTCATCACTGCCATGGCAATCTTCGCATCAAGCTTGCGGTCATAATGAACGTAACTTCCAACTCCTGAGGGCATACCTTCTACGATGACTTCCACAACCCCACCAATGGAATCTCCATTTTGTTTCGCCTGATCTATTAAGTCCATCATTTTTTGTGCCGCTTCTTCATCCAGGCATCTTACCGGAGATTCTTCGGTTATATACTTGAGTTCACTGATAGAATCATAGTGTAGTTTCTCTGCTTTAATACCACCTATTTCAAGAACATGACCGACAACCTCGATACCTAATAGCTTTAACAATTTTTTGGCAACGGCTCCTGCCGCCACTCTAACAGTCGTTTCTCTCGCTGAAGACCTTTCTAATACATTCCTCAGGTCCCTATGTCCATATTTCATGCCACCAACGAGATCTGCATGCCCCGGTCTTGGTCTTGAAATCTTTCTCTTTACCTCTTCTTCTTCTCCAGGCTCGAGAGCTTCGATACCCATTACTTTCGTCCAGTGAGTCCAGTCTTTATTCTCCACAACCAGTCCTAAAGGAGATCCCAGAGTATATCCATGTCTAACTCCCCCTACAATGGAGGCCTGATCTTTTTCGATTTGCATTCTTCGACCACGACCATACCCTTTTTGCCTTCTTGCCAGGTTATCATTGATATCCTCTGCTACTAAAGGCATTCCAGCAGGCAGCCCTTCAATGATGGTCGTTAATTGTGGTCCATGTGATTCTCCAGATGTTAAGTATCTCATTTACTTTCCCCCTTCAACTCGTTAAAGAATTATGTACCAATATAACATAGAATTTATGTCATTTCCTAGTCCTTAAGTTTAAAAATTTTCTAACAATCTCTTTCCCTGAGATTAAAAAACGATGTGAACCCACTATATATGAACGCATTAGCTGAATTGTTACTCGAAAGGAACAATTCAGCCGTCCACTATATGCAGATTACATCGTCGTTTTTATATTTTTTTGTAGAAGAAAGTGTCTTCTGTTTCAAAGCCATATTGAGAAGGGTTAAAGATTTGTTCTGTACTTCCTACAAATAGTACGCCGCCAGTTTTTAGTGAAGCATTGAATTTTTTATATAAGATGTTTTTTGCTTCTTCTGTAAAATAAATTAACACATTTCTGCAAACGATCAAGTCATAGTTCTCCTCAAACGGGTCAACCAAAAGGTTCTGTTGCTTAAATGTAACGACTCTCTTAATTTCTTCATTCAGTTTAAAAAAGGGAGGTTCTTGAGTGAAAAATCGGGCTATCATCTCTCTTGGGACCTCATTTAGTGATCGCTCTGGATAGATACCGTTCTTCGCTCGCTGAATCGCATTCTTATCAATGTCTGTAGCGTTGATGCATATTTGAGAAAGGGGTATGTACCTTGACAGCATCATCGCAAGGGTGTAGGGCTCTTCCCCGGTAGAACAGGCTGCACTCCAGACTTTAAGGGTTTTCTGTTCACGTAACAGTCTCGGTAAAATTTTCTTCTCAAGTACTTCCCACCGCTTGTAGTTGCGGTAGAACTCTGTAACGTTAATCGTCATCCGATCCAGGAATTCTTCCATTTCCTCTCTGTCCCGTGTCATGCTACTGAAGAACTCTTGAAAACTTCCGTATCCCCTCTTTTCGTATAGGGCCGTTAATCTCCGCTTCATTTGGGCTTCTTTGTAAAGGGATAAATCAATTCCCGTTTTGCGTTTTATCCCCTGTATAAATTCATTATAATCATTGGACATAGGATTCACTCTCTTTGCACCTTTTAAGTATATATCTATATTAACTATATCGAACATTCATGAGAAAAGTTAATCCAACAAGCAAAAAAAGCAAGTCGTCTTAAACGACTTGCTTTTCTAAATATTGTACGAAGATTAATAAACCCACTCATTCATTAACTTAGAATATTCAATTAGTTCCTCTTCTTTAAAGAATAATGCGATTTCTCTAACAGCGCTTTCAGCAGAGTCAGAACCATGGATGATATTCTTTCCGACTGTTAAGCCGTAGTCACCTCGGATTGTACCAAGAGCAGCATCCTTAGGATTTGTAGCGCCCATCATTCCACGAGCTGTGGTGATGACGTTTTCACCTTGCCAAACCATCGCAAACACAGGTCCAGAAGTAATGAAGTCAACAAGTTCTCCAAAGAATGGTCTTTCCTTGTGCTCACCGTAATGCTCTTCAGCTAGCTCATTTGAAATACTCATAAGCTTTGCTCCAACTAATTGAAAGCCCTTTTTTTCGAAACGTGATACGATATCACCGATTAACCCTCTTTGTACGCCGTCCGGCTTTACCATTAAAAATGTCTTTTCCATCTTCCCCACTCCTAAATATGTATGTATAGAAGTCCTAAGGACATCCCACGAAAATAGTAACACTGATTGGGGTTTTTGGCAACGTTTCCATTTTAAATTTTCTTAATATTTTCTCTTACCAATAAAGTTTGCAATATTTTTTAATGTTTTCTTCACACGGTTGTAAGGGAGATGATTCAGATCTTCCAACGCCCTGTCCAAATACATTCTACTAAGCTGATGGGATCGATCTATCGCATCGGTCGCCAAGATGGACGAAATGATTTCTTTCATCTCTTCTGGAGAAGTATATTCAGTCACTCTTTCAATCTTTGTTTTAAGTTCAGGTTTTTCCATTGCATATAAAATCGGCAGGGTGATATTCCCTTGCCAAAGGTCACTGCCAGCAGGCTTTCCAAGTTCTTCCTCACTTGCTGTAAGATCTAATATATCATCTGTAATCTGAAAGCTCATCCCCACATTATAACCAAAGCGATATAGGCGTCGATGGATTTCTGCAGGAGCCCCTGAAGAGATAGCACCAATCTGGCAGCTTACAGCAATAAGCAGAGCCGTTTTACGTTTGATTCTGAGCAGGTAATCTCTCAGGTTTTGATCAAATCGATATTTATCTTTTATTTGAGCGATTTCACCCTTACACACTTCAACAATGGTGTGAGAAAGTATTTGATGCGCTTCAGGTGCTTTAATATTCGTCATATACTCAAGAGCGCGTGCAAAGATGTAATCCCCGGTATACATGGCGATACGATTGTCCCATTGAGCTTTAATCGTTGGCTTTCCTCTTCTTAACTCTGCATCATCAATCACGTCATCGTGAACAAGGGATGCCATATGAATTAACTCCAAAGCCACTGCTACATTTTTCACAATGTTAATATCATATTGTCCGAATTTTGCAGACAGCAAGACGAAAACAGGTCGGATTCTTTTACCACCTGCTTGTAGAAGGTGAAGGGACGCCTCTTGTAAAAGTTGTGATTCTGACTCAATCGCAACTTCAAGTTCCTTTTCAATTTCATCTATATCCGTTTTTAGAAACGAATACATACTGTTTAGCTTCATAGTTTTTCCACCTAATTTACGAATTTCTTACTTTCTGCCTGAATGCATAGCAGCCACTCCGCCACTATAGGGTTTCACGTGTATATCTTTAAATCCGGCTTCTTCAAACATCTTTGCAAGCTCTTTCATCCCCGGAAAATCTCTTGCCGATTCCTGTAACCAGGAGTATTCAGTAAAGCTCTTAGCAAAAATCTTTCCAAACACCGGCATCACAAAGCGAAAATACAAGTAATACATCTGCTTGAATCCGAACATGGTTGGTTGAGAGGTTTCAAGACATACAGCCATTCCACCAGGTTTTACCACACGATTCATTTCTTTCAAAACATGGAGGTAATCGGGTACATTTCGTAAGCCGAACCCGATTGTTACATAATCAAACGTGTTATCGTCAAATGGCAGCTCCATAGCATTGCCGTGAATGAGCTCGATATTGTTCAGGTGGGAATGTTCTACTTTCTCCCGGCCGATCGAGAGCATATTTTGACTGAAATCCAGCCCCACTACCTTGCCCGTTTCTCCGACTTTTTCTCCTATAGCTAACGTCCAATCCGCGGTTCCACAGCAAACGTCCAGAGCCTTTGAGCCCGGCTTCACATTCATATGTTTCATGGTGTCTTTTCTCCACTTTTTATGCTGCTGGAAACTAATTACCGAATTCATCTTATCATAATTGGAATATATTTTTTCAAATACTCCGTGGACTTTTTGTTCTTTGGACTGCTGCATTTCAATTTACCCTTCTTCCGCATATAGTTTGGTCATAGGTTCAGGCTCAGCATAAGGCAATAGCTCTACAATCAACTTTTTAAAATATGGTGTTACCGGTTCTATGTTCTCTAACTGAGTTTGAATTGTTTTCTTCGTTGACGCGATTAATTTATCCAGCTTTGAAAGCAAATGTCTGGACTCTTCCTTCGTTAGCTTTAAAGACGGTGTTTCACTGCATGAATCGTTTGTTAAAGTCGACAGCGCTTTTATGAAGCTCGTATTCTGTGCATGCTCAATACAAATTCTCTCTTGGACAAGCTTCTTGTATAAAAGGGCTTGCTCAACAATCATGCTCCATTTGTCATCTTCAAAAAAACGAAAGAAGTTTGAAACGATCGCTGATTCTCTTGTCTTTAAGCTTGCCATTAGCTCATCAAGATTTTGATGTTCCTCTTTGTAGATGGAAATTTTGCTTTCGTTAATCTCTTTAATCGCTTTCGCTAATGTCGCGATAAGGTCCACATCATCTGTGTCAGCAAGGATTTTGTAATAAAGGCTGCTAAAGTATACTCCTGCAAGAACCGTAAGCTGCCTCTCTTTCAATGGATCAAGCTCAGAGATTGTAACCTTTTCATGGGTATCAAGGGCTATCTGCAATAACATGGCAGTCGAAATCCATTGTACAACTTCTTTATTCAAGGTCCGTCCCCCACTTACAAAAGGAAGGAGCAGGAAATAAATCCGGTCCCGATCAATGTATGGTTGATCGATGTATTCCTTTAAATAAGAGTGATGTAACTGCTCTTCTATGTATTGATGAATGATATTCGCTTGATGGTTACAATCAATGAATTTCATACCCTATAATCCCCATTTCTACTATGTATCGGTCTAAAAATTTCAGCATTAAATATTATACCATAAAATCTTCAACAATAGGGAATCCGACTTGCCCCTTTATAATCCTGTGTATAACAAAGGGGACGACTACGAAGGTCACATCTTCTTAGTCAGTCCCACCCGGTTCTCCTCTGGAACGAACATTCTCAGAGTATTATTTCTTGTTATCACTTTCTACTTCACCGTAGCTTGTGACGATGGTCGCTTTCCCTCTAACTTTAATCGCAGAGGTATGATCCGTAAACTGAGCAATCATGACTTCACCTTTATCAAGCTTTTCAGAATGATGGAACCGGGTATCCGTTCCCCTCGTCAGCCCGATCACATTCACACCATCTTCAATCGCTTTAATCACAATATAATCATTTGAATTCGTCATTGGCCCACTCCTAATTCTTTATAAAAGAAAGAACTTCGCTGCGTGCTTGAGAGTTATCTTTAAACGAGCCTCTTACAGCTGTTGTCACTGTACTTGATCCAGGCTTCTTCACGCCTCTCATTGTCATGCACATATGCTCCGCTTCAACCACTACCATGGCACCATGGGGCTCCAGGGTTTCCATGATGGTATCCGCCACTGTGGACGTGATTCTTTCTTGAAGCTGAGGACGTTTCGCAACAGATTCAACTGCTCTGGCCAGTTTACTTAAGCCCGCCACTCGACCGTCTCGTGGAATATACGCAACATGAGCTTTACCGTAGAAAGGAACCAAGTGATGCTCGCACATTGAGTAAAAAGGAATTTCCTTCACCAGCACAAGCTCTTCATGCTCTTCACTGAATATTGTTTCAAAGTATTCTTTCGGATCGTGATCAATTCCGGAAAATACTTCTGCATACATCTTCGCCACGCGTTTAGGCGTATCTAATAAACCTTCTCTATTAGGATTCTCTCCAATAGCTTCTAAAATTAATCGAACTGCTTCTTCTATTTGGCCGTGATTGACTTGTGCCATTATGTTGTCCTCCTAAAATAACTTAAAGAAATAGTAACATTGTTAATATTAGCACAAGCCCATAATGTCATCAAAGACTAGTGCTTTAGAAGTTTTATAATATTATAAAACAGTCTATAAAGGAATATGATTCGTGCATATTTTCAGTTAGGAGAAACCATACTAAAAATGAGAAGCAAAAAAGGCCGCATAAATATGCGGCCTTTCTGATACGCTCAAAGTATGTAATTATTTTACAGCTTCTTTAAGCGCTTTACCTGGTTTGAAAGCAGGTACTTTGCTTGCTGAGATTTCGATCTCTTCACCTGTTTGTGGGTTGCGACCTTTACGGGCTGCACGCTCACGTACTTCGAAGTTACCGAATCCGATTAATTGTACTTTATCACCGTTTGCAAGTGAGTTTTGAATTGTATCGAAAACAGCGTCAACCGCTTTTGTAGCGTCCTTCTTAGATAGCTCAGCAGCTTCTGCAACAGCATTGATAAGTTCTGTCTTGTTCATGCCATTCACCTCCTCCCAAGGAAATGTCTCAGTCATGATTCATTTACTTTAATATCATTAGTAAACAAGTTTAGCGGATTCTATACATAAAGTGTAGAAAAAACGCTTGAAAACGTTGCTGAATCAATATTCAACAACAATTCTGTTAAAAGATTATCACAATAGATTAACCTTAGCAAGAATAAATCAAGAAATAATGGGAATCTTTTCTTATTTGAAACACAAATGTAATAGAATCCCTGTCTAGCCCTTTATTCTTGCCGTCTATTCAACCTATCACTTCTTTCCAATGACTGCAACTAATACCCTCACCCATCAGGTACTCTATCTTACTTCCCAACCTGATTACCCTCTAAACATTCACGAGATCTTTTTATTTTTGAATAAACCAATTTAACTATTACTGTTTACTTTGGATAAATACACTACAAACCCTTTATCATTAAGGGTTTATACGTATTAAAAGGCTAATTCCCATGTCATTACACACCCATTATATCAAGGAGAAATTCATAAATATTCATTTCAAAAACCAGGCTCACAAATTAGATATACACAGCAATATCATGTTTGGAAATAGAAGAAACAAGAAGTTCAAGTTCTCCTATTTCATTCAATTTTTTTGTCCCCAATCTTTTATGACATTCAATTTTCCACAAAAAAAAAGACCTTCCGAGGAAGGCCACACGATTTATAAGATTATGGCGATTAATCCACCCGATCCTTCATTTATGATTCTTTCCAGCGTATCCTTCAGTTTATACCTTGCATTTTCGGGCATTAAAGATAGCTTCGCTTGAATCCCTTCCCTCACGATGGAGCTTAAGCTTCTTCCGAAGATGTCAGAATTCCAAATGGAAAGTGGATCATCTTCAAAATCTTGCATTAAGTAGCGCACTAGTTCTTCGCTCTGTTTTTCTGTACCTATAATCGGTTCAAACTTAGACTGTACATCCACCTTAATCATGTGTATGGATGGTGCTACTGCTTTTAAGCTGACTCCAAACCTGGATCCCTGCCTGATGATTTCCGGCTCATCCAGGCTCATATCATTTAATGACGGGGCTGCAATTCCATATCCCGTCTGTTTCACCATCCTTAATGCGTCAGAAATCTGATCGTATTCCGCTTTCGCATGTGCGAAATCCTGCATTAATTCAAGGAGGTGATCTTTTCCGCGAATTTCCACACCGACAATCTCCTTCAGGACTTCATCGTACAGCTCATCCGGAGCGTACAGGTCGATTTCCGCAATCCCTTGACCCATATCGATTCCAGCAAGTCCTGCACGTTCAATATGATCAAATTCACTGAAGTAGTGAACAACACGATCTACGTCCCTTAGTCGTTTAATATCCTTAACGGTTTCTTTCACGGCTTCCTGATAGTTCTGTCGTAGCCAGTGCTCTTCTTTCAGAACCATGACCCAGCTTGGAAGGTTCACATTCACTTCAAGTACCGGGAATTCAAATAGTGCTTCTCTAAGCACGTTGAGAACGTCTGAGTCCCTCATGCTCTCCACACTCATGGCCAAAACTGGAATGTCATACTTATCCTGAAGTTTCACTCTTAGGTCTTCTGTCTCAGGTGCATGAGGTCTTGCCGAGTTGATGACCATGATAAATGGTTTACCCACTTCTTTCAGTTCCTCAATGACCCTTTCTTCCGCTTGGATGTAATCTCCTCTGCCAATTTCACCGATAGAGCCATCTGTTGTCACAACAACTCCGATCGTGGAATGTTCCTGGATGACTTTACGCGTACCGATCTCGGCCGCTTCATGGAACGGAATAGGCTCTTCATACCAAGGTGTATTGATCATTCTGGGTCCATTTTCATCCTCGTACCCTTTAGCACCCGGGACCGTATATCCCACACAATCTACCAATCTCACATTCACTTCGAGGCCTTCATCCACGTGAACGGAAATGGCTTGATTCGGAACAAACTTCGGTTCAGTCGTCATGATGGTCTTGCCTGCAGCGCTTTGAGGTAATTCATCCTGCGCTCTTGCACGTTCTGATTCACTGGCGATGTTAGGAAGGACCACAAGTTCCATGAACTTCTTGATGAATGTTGATTTACCTGTTCTGACTGCTCCCACCACACCTAAATAGATATCTCCGCCTGTTCTTTCGGCAATGTCCTTAAATAGATCGACTCTTTCCAAGAGATTCCCTCCCATCTTATATTCCAGGGATGTTTCATCCGTGTATTCTGTCTCACATTCTATATTTATGATGTTGTCCCAATGACTTATGACTATTAATATGCTATTTTTCCCCCCTTATGATTAAAAGTATAAAAATTTATTATGTCTGAGCATTTATGATCATTAGTTTTGATGAAATTTCCCTATAAAGGATGACATAAAAATAATAACCCTTCTCTTACAATATATTTTGTAAGAGAAGGGTTATGCCTATTTTGTCATAAAGACAGGTTCGTTATTTTCATCCACCGTATAGGGTAAAGAATATGCCGGAACAAAAAAGGTGTCCTCGACAAGTAAATTCCTGATATCCACACCAGGTTCAAGTTCTTTATCACTGGTTTCAATCTGTTCAAATAAGTCCATTGAGTAATCTACAAAAATTTCACCATCCCCATTAATGACAAGGGGAAGATTTTTGTTTGAATAAGGGCTATTCACATACACTTCACCATCATAACCCAGTTCTTTATAATTTAATGTATACACATTATTGGCTACTTCTTCTTTAAATGGCGGATAGCCTTGAGCTTCAATTCTGATTTTCAATTCTCTTATTTGTTCTGCTAGCCTAAGGTCGAAAATCTTGACTTGAGGATTTTCCTCCACGTTTATCAGCACATATTGAAAAATCCCACCGTTTTCAAAAGCATTCCCTGGAATCTCTGCTAGGTACTGGGGTGAAAGCTTTCTGAAGTCAATCGGATACTTCTGATAAATGGGAGTATCCTGATCTCTGGTCTTAATTGGAAGTAACCCATCATTGTCCTTTTGATAGGTTTCTACCGCATCTTGTACAGCTTTCACCTGCGTTTCATAAGGGATCTGATTCTGACTAAGCTTTTCCTCAGGGTACATACATCCAGAAAGAATACTCATAGTAAAAATAAGAAGAAATGCAATTAAACCTAAGCGTTTCAATCTAAAAACGTCCTTTCAATCGGACAGCAACCTAATTGGTCGGTCCACTAAATACAATATAGATCATCATAAGTCCACCAGCAATCATCAGTATGTAGGCCATGAATGCTGTTATAAAACGCAAGAATTTTTGTTTGATTTTATACCGGCTAAAATAGATCGTTAATATAGCAAAAAACATGAATCCCATAGATGCAAACGAAATCCACATCTTCATCATCGAACTCAAAGTACATCCCTCCTGTTATCGAATGTATTATATCATAAGATTTTTATAAAGGACTAGAAAAGAATGGTTGTTCATCAATCTGTTACAAACCGATAGAGAGACTTATCCTGCTCGATAACATCCTTTAGCAGAACTTTTCAAAAAAAAAGAGCCTCTCAAGTATTTCATCATCGTTTGATGTTAAAATACTTGAGCTGCTCTAAACAAAGGGAGACCTACCCATCCATAGGCAAAGCTGTATATATTCATCACAGTGTATGCAACAGTATCAAGGTTCGCATCCTCGAATGCCTATTATTCCAAGATTAATTCAATGTTTACGAAAGAAATTTCCACTTCTTTATATATCATTGTCCTTGAAAGATGATAAGTCATCCCATGGTAAAAGAATCAGCTTAATTTAACCGCTCACCGAGAATATTCACAAGGTCTTCCATTTCGTTTGTCTTGACACGACCCATTAAGTGGTCAACCGCTTCTTTCGCTTCTACCTTATTAAAGAGCACATCATATAAAGCATTGGTAATCGGCATCTTCACTTCATACTTTTCTGCCAGCTGGTGAGCCGCTTTGGTCGTCCGTACACCTTCTACAACCATCCCCATATTATCCAGGACCTCATCAAGGTTATGACCCTTACCAAGCATGTTTCCCGCTCTCCAGTTTCTAGAGTGTACACTTGTACACGTAACGATCAAATCACCGATACCGGTTAAACCTGAAAACGTTAATGGGTTAGCTCCCATCTTAGTTCCTAAACGGGCTATTTCTGCCAGTCCTCTTGTAATAAGAGCCGCTTTTGCATTATCTCCATATCCTAAGCCGTCTGTAATTCCGGCTGCAAGGGCAATGATATTCTTTAAGGCCCCACCGATTTCAACCCCGAGCATATCCGGATTCGTATACACACGAAAATTCATGTTCATAAATAAGTCTTGAATCTCTTCAGCTGCCTTCATATCCTTAGAGGAAACGGTCACGGTCGTTGGGTGTCTCAGACTCACTTCTTCTGCGTGACTAGGCCCGGACAGTACCACCACTGTATGTAATTTAGCAGGATCCATTTCATCTTCGATCATCTCTGAGATTCTTAGAAGGGAATCAGGTTCAATTCCCTTACTAACATGAACAACGGTTAATGGTGCACTTTGAACCTCTTGAATCTGCCCTAATACTCCGCGAATCGCCTTCGTTGGAACAGCCAGGATAATGGTATCAACGCTATCTAAAGACTCTTTAAGATCGTGATACCCTTTGATAGATTCTGGAAGTTTAATCTCTTTCAAGTACTTTTGGTTGGTATGCTGAGTATTAATTTCATCGATCTGTTCTTTTTTGTGTCCCCATAATCTTACTTCCAAGCCATTATCAGCCAGGACCATAGCAAGAGCCGTACCCCAGCTTCCTGCTCCAACGACAGTTACTTTCTTTGAATTTCTCATTTTTACACCCACCTTATTATTTTCTTGCGCGAGCAATAATACGAATAGGAGTTCCTTCAAATCCAAATGCATCACGGATTCTATTTTCCAAGAATCGTTCGTATGAAAAGTGCATTAATTCAGGATCATTAACAAATACCACAAAAGTCGGTGGTTTGACAGCTACTTGCGTCGCATAGTAGATCCGGAGTCTCTTACCATTATCTGTAGGAGTCGGATTCATTGCTACTGCATCCATGACCACTTCATTCAACACGCTCGATTGCACTCGCAGAGCGTGATTTTCACTCGCCATATTAATGATCGGAAGTAGTGTATGGATCCGTCTCTTCGTTTTAGCAGACAGGAAAACGATCGGAGCATAATCAAGGAATTGAAAATGTTCGCGGATATTCTTTTCCCATTTATTCATGGTTTTCTCGTCTTTTTCAACGGCATCCCATTTGTTCACGACGATCACGACTGCCCGACCTGCATCATGAGCATACCCGGCAATTTTCTTATCCTGCTCGATAATCCCTTCTTCTCCATCAATGACAGATAAGACGACATCGGAACGTTCGATTGCTCTAAGTGCTCTTAACACACTGTATTTTTCAGTGGTTTCATATACTTTACCTTTTTTCCTCATCCCTGCAGTATCAATGATGACATAATCCTGTCCATCATAAGTGTAGGAGGAATCAATCGCATCTCTTGTAGTTCCAGCAACGTTACTCACAATCACACGCTCTTCACCTAATAAAGCATTGACTAAGGAAGATTTCCCAACGTTTGGTCGACCAATTAATGAAAACTTGATCACATCTTCTGCATAATCCTCTTCTTCTTCATGTTTGAAGTTTTTCACAACCTCATCAAGAAGATCTCCTAAACCAAGTCCATGTGAACCAGAAATTGGATACGGCTCACCAAATCCCAAGGCGTAAAAATCATAAATCATTTCTCTCATTTCAGGGTTATCAATCTTATTAATCCCCAGTACGACCGGTTTCTTCGAACGATAAAGGATTTTCGCTACGATTTCATCCGCTGCTGTTACTCCTTCACGTCCATTCGTTAAGAATACGATCACATCCGCCTCATCAATAGCGATTTCAGCCTGCTGTCTGATTTGATCCAGGAATGGTTCATTTCCCAGTTCAATTCCACCTGTATCTATAATGTTAAATTCATGAGTCAGCCACTCAGCAGAACTATATATACGGTCTCTTGTTACACCAGGTACATCTTCAACAATGGATATTCTTTCTCCAACTATTCTATTAAAGATCGTGGACTTCCCAACGTTTGGACGCCCTACGATTGCTACTACTGGTTTTGTCACGTTATTCACCCTTTCTGTAAGAAGGTTGTCCTATTCTTACATTTCCTCTTTTTAGCCATTTCAATCATCTTTATAACTATGAATAAGAAGGACTGGCCCTTAAGGTATTGTTTCCTTATGGGACAGTCCCCCCTAACTTAACTATTTTATCAATAAAAGAATAAACTGGCAATCAATGTTTTACAATGATAAATAGCCCTTCATCCAGTTCATGAGCAATACCATCCAGTATCGCTTCTAAATTTGCACAGATTTTCTGCAATTCTTCATCTGTTTTACAATAAAAGACGCTCGTTCCACTTGGAACCTTTTCAGGGGTTGTCGTAACCGTCGCGAGAATAAACTTCTGAATAGATGTACTCATTCTAATTTACTCCCCTCTTGATTCGCCTTTGATTCAGATGGCATTCTTATCGCATTTTCCAAGGTCGGTACCTGCCCAAGAATGGCAATGGCTTTCTCTACATCCTTTCGCTGCGGAAGGACGAAGACACCTATTCGACCATCGTCCAAATCTCTCTTGGCCAGTGGCGTTAATGCGGGAGTGCCTGAATCTTTAAATATCCCCAACGAAGTAGACATATCATGAAGAATCGCTTGCCTTTGACCAAGGTTCGCTACCGTTGATCTGGCATCGAATGATTTGGGAGAAAGGACAAACCCCATTCCATACTTTAAAATTTCTTCTTGTCTTACCTTTAATCCAATATTCATGATGTAAATATTATCAACGTAAAGTCCGGCCCCATCAAAATGAGGCTTCACATATTCAATCGTTACGATATCCTTTAACCTGCCCCCAGCCATTAGCTTATGTGCAATCACCATACATATCGCACTGATCACCAGCGCTACATAGAAGTTAAAGACAATATAAGCTAAAGTAGCTAAGAGAGAAGTGAAAATAACCAAGTAATTACGGCTTTCAAATGCTACGGCAATCCCTTCAATGTATGTAGCCCCTCTAGGGACAAGTTCATATGCATCTAACTCTGTCAATGTGTTCCTCTCCATATTTCGCACATCCCGAAATTGAGACGCAGCAACGGTCAAGAAAGTAATCGCCGTGAAGTTCTCCTCTAGTAAAGCAGGAATCGCGATGGTGCCTAAGCCAGCAGCAATAAATCCAAGAGCGATATGTATAATCTTCCCATGCAAATAAGTGGGATATTGGCGATAGTCTGTACGCAGCATATAAATTCTGGTTAATGTCCCCACAACTACTCCGAAGATGACCGGATATACATACTCATTCATAGATTTTTCATTTCCCCTTTGTTTGATTGTACTTTGACGTTAAAATACTGATTAATTTCTCCAAACAACTTAATGATTAAAAGGATTCCAGTAGAAATAGCCAGGACATCAAGATAAACAGGGCCACCGATAGGATAAAATAATCCTACCTTCTTTAACGGAATGCTCAGAAAGACTTCTCCAACTATACTACTGCCGGCAATAGCGATCATCCGGAGCACGTATGAAGATGAGCCATAGAAAAGAACACCCAGGAAAGCAAGCGATAGAGCAATGATAAGGTTCCGATCGATAAACATTAGAACAGGATCATAAATAGCCACTAATCCTATGCCTGCATATAGCATTCCCATCGTCAGAATAGCTACATACATATATAACTTCTCTCTCAAACTAAGAATTCTTAAGTAACGGAAACAAATAAGGCCTATAATAAAAATCGGTGCTGCGACGTCCACAGAACCTACTTTTACACCATATGGAAACACGCATAATAACACTAAACACAAGAATGAATAGCGAAAACGATAGGGGTGCGCCTTATTCATCATAAACGTCGTATAAATCCAAATTCCCCAAAGCAACCATAAATACAGGATCCCATCCACAATCACTCACTCCCTCCTATTATCTACATTATGGAAAATCTTTATGTATCTCATTCATGTATGAATCAACTTTTCAAAGAAAAAATAAGAAAGGGAGGTGTTTACGATGGGTAAAGATCGTCAAGAAAAGAAACTAAAACAAAGCAAACGAGTAGAATCAGACCGAGACCAGGGCCTGCACTACAACGGAGCAACAAGCCTGCAAGGACCGGAAGAAGCCAAAAAGGGGCAAAGGTAACAAGAAAAGCGGAAGGGGCTCGCCCTGGGGCGACAATCATAAGACGAGTCACCCAGAAAGGCGTTCTTTGCCTTTTTGGGTGACTTGGCTTATGACCTCGAGCCCCAAGCCCCTGTAGCTGTACATCAAGAAAAGCGGAGGCGGCTTGATAGAGGCGACAAGCATAAGACGAAGTCACACGGAAAGGTAGCCTGGGTTGGCCCGACAAGCGTATTTGACTGGAAATCATTTGGACAAACAATAATTCAGCCGAAATTCTAAATAATCCGGCCGTTTTGAATGATAATCCAGCGGAAATGGCCAGGAATCAGGCCGATTTGAACTAAAATCCAGCCGTTTTATGGGTTAATCCAGCCGTTTTACAAAAATACCCAAAATTCACAACTCAACTCACGCAAGAAAAAAAGAACGAATTCTCAAAAGAGAATTCGTTCTTTTTACTTATTAAACGTTCTTTTGCTATAACTTGCAGGATTCAACCCTCTAACTTCCAGCCAATGAAACACATCCCCTGACAACACGAGTGGAACGCTGTGAAGATCTTCTAGACGCCTACACCCCAGGGCACACATCAGAAACTGAATATCCGTATGAATCTGATTCACTTCATCAATGGAATCCTTTAGACCTGATTCCAGAAGCTGTTTGAGAATGACCCCTGCCATCCCTACAGCAGATGCCCCTAAACCTAGAGACTTAACGATGTCTAAACTATTTTGGATGCCTCCGGAAGCTAGGATTGGTTTCAAGGATGTTGCATGAGTCTCAGCGATCGATATGGCAGTAGGAATCCCCCAATCATCGAAAAATTCCAACATTCGTTTTCTTCGTTGATTTTCGATTTTCGAGAAGTTTGTTCCGCCAAAGCCGCCTACATCGATGGCTGAAATATTTGAGTGGGACAAGGATTCGGCAACCTCTTTACTGATACCAAAACCCGTCTCTTTCACAATGACAGGTACTGAAATACTCCCAGCAATCTCCTGTATTCTTTCAAGAGCGCCTCTGAAATCCCTGTCTCCCTCAGGCATAGTTAATTCTTGTATGACATTTAAGTGAATCTGCAGCGCATCGGCTTCAATCATCTCCACGGCATCTTTTGCCTGTTGAACAGTTGCTTCGCTTCCTAAATTCCCAAAAACCATTCCGTTTGGATTATGTTGGCGAACGACTTTATATGTGTTTCGTTCTGAAGGGTCTTTAAGTGCAGACATTTGAGAACCGACAGCTATTGCCAGACCGGTTTCCCGTGCAAGAATCGTTAATTCTTCATTGATTTTAGAAGTTGATTCACCACCGCCGCCTGTCATAGCATTTATGAAAATTGGCGAACTCCAATTAAGTTCGCCAATTTTTGCCTGTAGATGAACGTCATCTACTGCTATATTCGGTAAGCTTTGGTGGACAAAAGCAACTTCATCAAAACCTGTTCTGCGTTGTTGGCCAGTTGATAAAGCGTAATTAATGTGGTCTTGCTTTCTTTGAGCTCTTGTCACAATTCATCACCATTACTTAAGATCTTTTAATTTGTCACCAATCATTTCACCCAATTGGAATCCGGTATTTTCCTCAGGCATTTCGTAATCAGTCACTTCTTCCTCTTTTTCTTCAAGAGATTTGATGCTTAGAGATAAACGTTGATCATTCTCATTTACATCCAATACCTTCACTTGTACTTCTTGGTTTTCCTGTAGGACTTCGTGAGGGGTACCGATATGCTTATGTGAAATTTGAGAGATGTGAACAAGTCCTTCTACACCAGGTAACACTTCTACAAATGCTCCATACGATACTAAGCGTTTTACCACTCCGTCCAGAACACTGCCTTTGGGTGCTTTTTCAGAAATATTACTCCAAGGTCCAGGTAGGGTTTCTTTAATGGATAGAGAAATACGTTCGTTGTCACGATCAACGCTTAATACTTTGACCTGTACTTTCTGACCCTCCGTTACTACGTCTGAAGGCTTCTCAACGTGTTCGTGAGAAAGCTGAGAGATATGAACCAATCCATCTACTCCACCAATGTCTACGAACGCTCCGAAATCTGTAATTCGCTGAACTGTCCCCTCAAGAACAGCACCAGATTCAATATCAGTAAGAAGTTGTTTCTTCTGCTGCTGCTTTTCTGCTTCTACAACAGCGCGGTGTGAGAGGATTAGACGATTTTTCTCCTGATCCAATTCTACAATCTTAAACGTTAAAGTTTTATCCTTATAGTCCGAGAAATCCTCAACATAATAATCTTCCACTAATGATGCAGGAACAAAACCCCTAACTCCAAGATCAACTACAAGTCCGCCCTTTACAACATCTTTCACTTCCGCTTCAAAGACGTCGCCATTTTCAAAGCGAACTTTCATTTCTTCCCATGCTTTTTCAGCATCTACTTTACGTTTAGAAAGAACCAGAAGTTCTTCTTCAACTTTCGTCACGATTAACTCAAGTACATCCCCTTCACTGACTACATCAGAAGCTTTTTCGATATGAAGGCTTGAGAGTTCACTAATTGGAATGATGCCATCCACTTTGCTATCTTGAACGTCAACTAAGACTTGTTTCTCTTCAACCTTAGTAACTGTTCCTTTAACTTTTTCACCGATTTCAAGATTCTTCACTTCAATTCCATTCATGTCTTCCATTATGTACTCCTCCTTAATCCATGACTGCAAAGATTTTGATAATTGCGAGACTTCACAATTTAAAATATTCTTTCTACTAACTTCTAATAAATACTACTTTTTGTCAAGCGAGAAAGCTCATATTATTGATGCTCGTGTATTAGTTTTTCAATATGCTGCATGATAATCTCGGTCGTCTTCTCTGCATTTAATCTTTCTTCACGAATGCCCTCCATAGGAATAGGGGGGCCGAATACGACTTTTAATTTCTTGAAGGGCTTATAGGGTCCAATGATCGCACATGGTACAACGTAAGCATCGGAACGAAGAGCAAAGAAGCCCGCTCCAGCCAATCCCTTACCAATTTTCCCTGTCTTACTTCTAGTACCCTCAGGGAACAGTCCTAAAACATCCCCTTGTTTAAGAACCTGTAAACCTTTCCGGAGTGCTTCCCGGTCACTCATTCCCCTTTTCACCGGGAATGCCCGTAAATCAGGTAATAGCTTACCTAATACCGGGACACTGAAAAGCTCTTCTTTAGCCATGAACGAAACAGGTCTGGGAGCTGAAATCCCTACCACAGGCGGATCTAAGTTATCAATATGATTGGCACACAATAGGACTCCCCCGTCTTTCGGGAAGTGCTCTAACCCCTGGACCTCGATACGATACAGCGGGGAAAGAATCGATTTAACGAGTCCTTTTGCAAAGGAATACAAGTTCACATTAACCTTTCCTTTCTACTAGCAACATAATTTGATCCACTACTTCTGAAATGGACAGTGAAGTTGTGTCTATTTCAATTGCGTCATCCGCTTTCTTAAGAGGAGCCACTTCTCTTTCTGAATCAATCTTGTCACGGCGAGCGATGTCTTCTTTCAATTGTTCCAAGTCAGAAGGAAACCCTTTCGACACATTTTCTTCATGTCTTCTTTGCGCTCTTTCTTCTACACTCGCTAATAAGAATACTTTAATTTCAGCGTCGGGAATCACATGAGTCCCGATATCTCTTCCGTCCATTACAACAGCACCTTGTTCAGCTAAGTGCTGCTGCCTATTCACCATTTCTTCTCTGACTTGAGAATGAACGGCCACATGAGATACCGAATTGGTAACGGCAGCCTGACGGATTTCATCTGTCACATTTTCTCCATCTAAATATACAATTTGACCATCTTCAGTCGGTTCAAGCTTTATTGTTGTTTGAGACAATAAATTCTTCAACTCATTTTCATCATGCAAGTCTATATTCATTTTCAAAGCTTTATATGTTAATGAACGGTACATCGCCCCAGTATCAATATAAAGATAAGATAATTTACCTGCTACAATTTTCGCTACTGTACTTTTCCCCGCCGCTGCAGGACCATCGATTGCAATTCTTAATTTCTTCAACTAATCCACCTACTTAAATTCCTAATAATTTTCTTACCTATTTTAACATAAATCTTATATCACGTTGAAAGAATCTTTATTCAAAAAAAAGAGCAGGCAATCAATCACCTGCTTTACCCGATAAGGTTTCGACTATTTCACTGTATTCCATTTTCTCCACTCCCTCATAAAAAACAATCTTGTGGAGCTCCGGAAAGATATTTAATTGATGAAAAACAAATTGGACTGCTATTAATAAAATAAAATGGATAATGACTAATTTGATTATTATTCGTTCAACCGATTTAATTGTACTCACCCTTTTCCTATTCATAGAAAAAGTATGTGTAAATAATGGATTTTTATTCAAGCAACCCTTTTTTCCTTAAATTTAGCTGTCGTTCAAAACAATATCTTAGAATAAGCTGTCGTTGATTTTCAGATAAATGTATAAATTCAATACTGGCGATTTGTTTATGATCTTTTTCCCAAACCCGTATGACCTTGCCTTCTATCTCTACATACTGGCATTCACCCGTTTGCATTGGAAGGACGATGATAGTGGATATCACAGAACCACTTTCAAGGTTCATTCCTTGTCTCACCATTACAGCACAGCCACCTGCACTGATATCCTCTGTTAACGTCGGGTGATAGTGATCATTTATTTTTAAAGAGATATCCGTATTGGCTTCAACACGAACAAACTGCCTTCTTTGTATCTTTACTAAACCTCCCTCACCAGGGTAGTGAAGATGGATCATCGGGATTTTGGATAATTTCCGTCCCATTACTTCTGTTTCAAACATAAGTACCGTTTGCTCATTAACAATGAAACTGGCTTTAAGCTGTGTACCATCAATTAAAAAAATGGCTTTCTCAGTTTTCGTATGAATGGGGTAATCAATATAAATGCCTTCATCGCCAAGCTCAACGACCCGGCACCTATAACGTTCAAATGTATCATTATGGATCGGTTCCAACTGCAATGTGGTACCTGCTTTTATCATAGTCCGAAACTCCCACTTTCAGTTTAAGTATCTTTATTATGGCATGACTTTCATCCCCTTTCCATACCTTTTTATAGCTCTGTTCTGAATTTAATAACACAGGGACGGACCTCCATTTCGGAGGTCCGTCCCTGTCTGCTCATACGACTTCTTCATAAATCGGTTCCGCTTTTCTTAGTTTCTCTACTTTTTCTTCTTCTCCAGTGTTTGCATTGATGAATATTCTAAAGGTATCTTTTCCTAGCATTCCTAAGAATTCGTAGCATAGTACTTCTTCATTTAGATCATTCACAATGACAGATTGACGCTCTTCCATTACTTTAAGGTTAGGGTTGGTCGTTTCTTTCGCTTGTTCCTGAGTAATGGACGGTTCAGCAATCTCTCTGTCATGGTTATTCTTTAAATATTCTTCGGCAGCAAACCCGACGATTTGACCATTATCCAATGCTACCTTTATTTTAACAGAATCCGGATAAATCCTTACACCATCCAGGACTGTCACATATGTGAAAATTCCAATGTTATCATACTGTGCACTTTCAAATAGTTCTAAATTGGAAAAGTCGTTATCTTTCAGGAACGCAGTCGCTTTCTCTGCCGCTTTATTTAAGCTGATTTTAGCATCCTGGACTTCGCGATTGTTGATGTACCAGATTGGATATCCACCTTTTTGAGTAATATCCATACTTGCATGTGTTTTACCTTTTTCAACCGTAACACTATAAAATTTATAGTCAGAGCCTTTTCCGCTCTTCGTTACTTTTGCATCTATCTTTTCACTTATCCCGGAGTATTTTCTTAAGATTGAAACAGCCTCATCCTTTGAAATCTCTTTCCCTTTTATCTTCTGAAAATTTTGGTCTTTCTTCTCAGTATTCACAAATGTTGTCGTACCAAAATTTGCTTCATCATATCCGGATACATTTTTTTCAACGGTTTTAAAGCCATCGATAATGGTGTTATCAGCCTGTTCATTCCCTGACGCCAAAGCAAGCTCCACATCCATCCATCTCAGGTTGTTCTCCATAACCAGATGTTGAACCTTTCTTAACTGATTCTGAATATCAGCACTTTGTGCATATAAATTTTCAAGTGATTTATATTCTTTATCCGTTAAAGGATTCTTATCTAAATCCCTCACTGCTACTCGGTAGCTGAAATCTCCAATATTACTTAAAAACTCTTCTGTTTTATTAAACGGCAGCAGCGTTAACGGAAGCTGCCCTACATCACTGTGCGCCTGAGAAGTTAATCTCCATATATCGGCAAGTGCCGGAGACAATGATTTCCTTGAATTCATGGCAAGAGTCGAACCTATTTTATCGTGAACCAGATCCACTTGATAAGTTAACTCATGGAACGCTCTTTGATAGTTATTTTCAGCATTGATTAATATCGCATTTTTTTCCTGATGCTCTTGGTATCCCCAGAATGCGGTTCCTGCAACACCAAGGACGAGCACCGTTATTAAAATGACACGTAGCAATGTACTTCACCTCTTTAACTACAGAATATGTGCTTTCCAATTTTCTTAATTTGTGGACGTGACCAAATCCACTTGCTTGTTGCTGTCACAGGGTTAAAGTAATAGAGAGCACTTGAAGAAGGATCCCAGCCGTTTATGGCATCTAAAACCGCTTCTTTCGCTTTTTCATTTGGCGTTAACCATATTTGCCCATCTGCTACGGCTGTAAAGGCACCAGGCTCAAAGATGACCCCCGCCGCTGTATTCGGGAATGCCGAGCTGTCAATTCGATTGAGAATTACCGCTGCTACCGCAACTTGTCCCTCATACGGTTCACCCCGGGCTTCTCCATATACCGCATTTGCCATCAATTGAATGTCGTTTTGTGAAAATCCATTAGGCGTATTCACTGCCGTTGGCTTGGAAGGAGTGGGTGTTGGTTTTGGAGCAGGCTTCTTTTGAGGAGCTGCTTTTCCACCGGATTTTCCGCCTCCAGCCCCGCCACCTCCAGGACCTTTTTGTTTATTTAAATCTGTTCCGCCATAATGAGTGAAGTTGTTGCCTTTTTCAATTTGTTTTTTTACAAATTGCTTGTTATACTTTGAGGCTTTCACCAGTTTTTCTTTCGTTTTCGCTCCTGCCAATCCATCAATAGGAAGTCCGAACTCATATTGAAAGTTTCTTAGAGCCCAATATGTGCCCCACCCAAATACTCCATCAATATCACCGTTATAGTATCCGATATATTGAAGTCTGGATTGCAGTTCGATTACATCCTCACCTGTTGCGCCATGTTGGATTACTTGATTAGAAAAAGCGTCTGCCTTCTCTCCTTCAGATGAAATCATAAAAAGAGAAAACATAAGCACCATGACGACTGAAGTAGAAATCAATTTGAAACGACTATTCATAATGCTTTAACCTCCATATCTTCAATTAACATTAACTCTAGTTTTTGTAGTGGCTCCCATTTTATACAAGTGAATAATAAAAATTAGCAAGCCCATAAGCGGAATCGTCTCGTTAAGAGGCTACAAGCACTTTGATAAGACAATGTAATGTGTCAGCAAAAGCCATGTAAACAATGGAAGTTATAATGGAATGAGGATTACTTCAAACAAATCCGGAATTGAAAGGGAGGTCATGATGGAGGACTATTTAGCAAAGTCATTAGATGAGTGGAAAGAAGATATTTCAGAGGTGTTGGATCAGATTAATACTGATTACGAAGAGATAAAGAAGGAACTGAAGGTGTATTCCTATAAGTACGGCATTACAAAGCAAGTCATTCAATCAACAGTGAATGAGGAAATCATCGAAAATATCAGGGAAATGTATCATAAGCCTTTTGAAGAAAAGTACAATGAACTGAAGGAATACATACGCGAATTGGACGAAAAAAGAAAAGTGTTTCAAATGTTCGTGAATAAAATTGATGAAGTGAAACGAAAGGAAGCACCCAAAACAGACCTGGCAGCTGCTTACAAGTGAATATTAAATGAGACCGCCTTAGCAAAAAGGCGGTTCTTTGTTACCGGGAGTACATAAGAGTATCTGAAAATACAATGTAAAAAAAGACGCTTCAAATAGTAAAGCGTCTTTTAGATAATTTCTTTATCGAATTCAGTACGTGTATATTTCTTTTCTGTTAAACGATGAGCACTTTTCACTTTCTTCAAACCCAGCCACCATAAGAAAAACATAAACGGTACCATAAAATAGACCCAGTTTTTCTCGGCTAAAAAGATGTAATTATATGTTCCATGTAACAGGATGGGCACAGATATCGCAATAAATAGCCACTTATGCCTCTCTTCACTTGAGGAAAACTTTGCTTTTCCTAAGTAATATCCCATAATGACACCGAACAAGGCATGACTTGAAACAGGAAGGATCGCTCTTCCAAATGCATGTTCAACACCGTTTGCAACCAAATACAAAATATTTTCAATAGTAGCGAAACCAAGTGACACACTTGCACCATAAATTATGCCGTCGTATGGTTCATTAAAATCAACATGTTGGAAAATCGCAAACATTAAAATAAACCATTTGAAGAATTCTTCTAAAAGCCCGGAAGAAATGAAAGCCGTCGACCAATTGGAATCAATGATTCCTTCAACTTCTAACACATATTGTAAGAACATAATAGGAAAGGTGATAAGGGCCCCATACATAAAGGTTTTGAACACTAGCGTAATAGGTTCTGCCTCATATTCATCCCGCAAATAAAAGTAACTTAGCAATGCTAATCCTGGTGCTATACCCGCTGATAAAATCACCAGCATAAAAAAGTCCTCTTTTCTTTCTGTTTTCTTAATCGTATCATGTTAATGTAGGAATGGAAACAGGAATTTATTTGGTTGGAGGAATGAATGATGAAGAAAGATATTTTGGTCATACATACAGGCGGTACCATCTCTATGATGGAAGACGAACAGACTGGAGCAGTCACTCCCGGGAAGGAAAATCCCCTTTCGGTACAAACGTCTATCGTATCGAATTTAGCAAATTTAACGGTCTTAGAAGCATTTCATCTGCCTTCCCCCCATATTACAACAGAGCACATGCAGCAATTGAAAGAGATCATTGAAACGAAATATAGGGAAAAATCATTTGACGGTGTCGTCATTACCCACGGAACAGATACGCTCGAAGAAACTGCCTACTTCCTGGATTTAACCCTTTCTCTTCCAGTCTCCCTAGTCGTTACAGGGGCAATGAGATCAAGTAATGAAATTGGAGCGGACGGTCTTTATAACCTCATTTCATCCGTTCGGGTAGCTGCTGATGACAAATCCAAGAACAAAGGGGTTTTAGTCGTCCTGAATGACGAAATTCACTCTGCGAAGAACGTGACCAAAACTCACACAAGCAATGTATCTACCTTTCAAAGTCCACAGTATGGTCCGATCGGCATTGTGACGAAAAGAGGCGTCCTCTTTCATCACCAGCCTACTTCAAATGAATACTATCATGTTTGTGATATTTCAAAGAGAGTGACGCTGATCAAGGCATATGCTGGAATGGACTCTGGCTTATTGATAGCCATTAAAGATTTACAATATGATGGAGTTGTAATCGAAGCATTGGGACAAGGAAATCTCCCACCTGATACGGTCAATGGAATCAATGAGCTGTTAGCTGCAAACATTCCTGTTGTCTTGGTTTCGAGATGCTTTAATGGAATTGTTCAGGATATATACGGCTATTCAGGTGGGGGGAAACAATTGAAAGAAAAAGGGGTTATCTTTTCAAACGGTCTAAACGGACAAAAGGCGAGAATTAAATTAATGGTTGCACTTTCCCAAACCAATGACATTAAAGAATTAGAAACGATTTTCAAAAATTAAGATTGTTCTCCAGCCAGGCTAAATAGATACCCAACAGAAAGGAAAGAGGCTCACATCAGAGCCTCTTTCCTTTTCATCATTTATACTTTTGGGTAAGGGATTCAGAGATTAATCCTCCATGCAAACGGCCATTTTCAATAAATATTTCATTCGCATTATTCCCAGCAGCTATGACACCTGCAATATAGACGCCCTCTACATTGGTTTCCATCGTTTCGGGATGATAGGAAGGTCTTCCGGTTTCCTTATCAATATCAATCCCCATTTTCGTCAAAAAGCTATGATCCGGGTGATAACCTGTCATCGCAAACACAAAGTCATTCTTGATTTCTTTTTTCTCGCCATTTACATTGTAAATGACAGAGTCATCTGTAATTCCCTCTACGCACGCGTTGAATTCCATCGTTACTTCGCCATTTCTGACAAGTGCATCAAAGTTAGGGAGAATCCAAGGCTTCACGCTCTTTGAGTACTCACTCCCACGGTATAGAACGGTTACTCTTGCCCCCGCTTTATTCAATTCCAGAGCTGCATCGACCGCTGAGTTCTTCCCTCCGATCACAACCACATCTGTGTCAAAAAAGGGATGTGCTTCTTTAAAATAATGGAACACTTTCTCTAAGTCCTCTCCTGGAATCTCTAAAAAATTAGGATGATCATAGTAGCCAGTCGCAATGACAATCGACTTACTTTCATACGTTCCCTTTGAAGTGGAAACCGAAAAACGGTCGCCTTGCTTCTCGACTTTATGAACGGTTTCGAATCGGTTGATTCTTAATTCTTTCCGCTTAGCCACTTCACGATAATACACGAGCGCCTGATTTCTTCTTGGTTTATGTTCTTCGATCACGAAAGGAACCTCACCAATTTCAAGCTTCTCACTTGATGAAAAAAAGGTTTGATGAGTCGGATAGTGATATATGGCATTCACAATATTCCCTTTTTCAATGATTAAAGGGTTGATTCCTTTTTCTTTTAAACTAATAGCAGCAGACAACCCACAAGGTCCTCCACCCACAATAATGCATTCTTCCATTTTCAAATTCAGACACTCCTTCAATTCCTCTATCTGAATGGTGATTTACGTTCGTGCACTTCAGATGTTAAAATATTCTCTACCCAATTATTATGGAATAAGATTGTGTTTAGGTCAAAAGGAAGCACTCACATCTTTTATCCCTGCCTTCAATATTATCTGTAATAACAGCTGAATTTAATGCTATTCAATACTTTTATTAAAAGGTTCTTTTCGTATAGTTTGTTGCTATTGTATAGGAGAAAGTGCTAGTTGATTTCCGCTCCAGGTGCTCGCTTTCCGCGGGGCGTGAGTTGAGCCTCCTTAGGCTTTGCCCTGCGGGGTCTCAACTTTCCCGCTATTCCCGCAGGAGTCGAGCACCTTCCGCTCCAATCAACTTTCTAAGTGTGAGTTTCTTACTATAGACTAATATAAATATCATAATCGTTTAGAATACAGCAATTTTCTGATTGTACAGTAGATTTTAGCTCGTATAGGACAAACTGTTTCTTTCAATTGTTTATTAGCATAAATAAGCTCTGTCACGAAAAACTCTTATACACGGTGAGGGGAACTGTGTAGACTCCGGCGGATTTTGGTCGTGCCGAGACCCCGTTCGGCTAAGCTGAGGAGGCTCGGCCGAACGCTAACTGCAAGCGGAGCAGTTCCCCTCACCATCCAGCATAAGCTGGTTGGAGCCCTGGCAGGTCCTATGCTAGAAAACAACAATCTTTGCCAAAAGAGCCTATTAAAAAGACAAATAAAAAAAAGATGAGATAGCGTCCATCTCATCCCGTTCTTATGAAATTAAATCCAACCTCTGAATCGGCATGCTTCTGCCATTTTTCTAACGCCTACCATATAAGCCGCAAGTCTCATATCGACTCGTCTGGACTGCGAAGTTTCATATACATTATTAAAGGAGTTGACTAGAATCTTTTCCAGCTTTTCTTCCACTTCTTCTTCAGACCAATAGTATCCTTGATTATTTTGTACCCATTCAAAGTAAGAAACCGTTACTCCGCCCGATGAAGCTAATACATCCGGCACTAACAAAATCCCTCGCTCTGTTAAGATTTTTGTCGCTTCTAATGTCGTCGGGCCGTTCGCAGCTTCTACCACAATGCTCGCCCGAATATTGTGAGCATTTTTTTCTGTAATCTGATTCTCAATTGCTGCAGGCACGAGAATGTCACAATCAAGCTCTAATAGTTCTTCATTTGTAATCGTATTATTAAATAATTTCGTAACCGTTCCAAAGCTATCTCGACGATCCAGCAAATAATCGATATCCAAGCCATCCTCGTCATGAAGACCGCCGTAGGCATCAGATATCCCTATCACCTTTGCTCCTGCGTCATGCATAAACTTTGCAAGGAAGCTTCCAGCATTACCGAAGCCTTGAACGACGACTCTCGCCCCTTCAAGCTTTATCCCTTTTTTCTTGGCTGCTTCATGGATACAAATGGTCACGCCCTTCGCGGTTGCCGTTTCGCGACCATGAGATCCTCCAAGCACCAATGGTTTCCCTGTAATGAACCCTGGAGAATTGTACTCATCTATTCGGCTGTATTCATCCATCATCCACGCCATGATTTGAGAATTAGTGAAAACATCAGGAGCTGGAATATCTTTAGAAGGCCCTACAATTTGGCTGATCGCGCGTACATAACCACGACTCAACCTCTCTAATTCTCTAAATGACATATCCCGGGGATCACAAATGATTCCCCCTTTACCTCCACCGTACGGAAGGTCTACAATTCCACACTTCAAACTCATCCATATTGAAAGTGCTTTCACTTCTTTCTCTGTAACATTCGGGTGAAAACGGATCCCGCCCTTTGTCGGTCCAACTGCATCATTATGTTGAGCACGGTATCCCGTGAAAACTTTTACTTTCCCATCATCCATCCGGACTGGTATTTTAACTGTTAACATTCTTACAGGTTCTTTTAATAATTCAAATACTTCTTGTGAATACCCCAATTTATCAAGTGCAAGATGAATAACCGTTTGTGTAGATTTCAGTACATCGTGTTGATCAGATGCTTGGTGATTTTCTTTCCCCTTTTCGGCTACCATGTATGTAAACCTCCCAGTATCCTTCACTGTTTAACGGAACCTCGTCCGCTTTCATGACATAGTATACACGTTTGATTTCCTCTTGCAAAGAAGGAAAATAAAAAAAAGAAGATTTTTTTGAAAACGCTATCATAAACGAAAAGCGGAGGCGGCTTGGGCAGACCCGACAAGCATAAGACGAGTAACCCGGAAAGGCGCTTTTTGCCTTTTTGGGTTGCTTGGCTTATGACCTCGAGCCCCAAGCCCCTGGAGCTGGACATATCGAAAAGCGGAAGGGGCTCGCCCTGGGGCGACAAGCATAAGGCGAACCTGCCGGAAATGCGCTTTTGCCTTTTTGGTAGGTTTGACTTATGACCTCGAGCCTCTAGCCGCCGGAGCTGGACACATCGAAAAGCGGAGGCGGCTTGGGCAGGCCGAGAAGAAATCACAACAACCATCTCAAAAACAAAAAACACTTCCAGGAATCAACCTAAAAGTGCAAAACTTTACCTATTTATCCTATAAATCATAGTAAACCATATATCTAAAGGGGGTGAAGATTCAGTACCACATACCACGATCAAAAATAAAACAGAATTTTTTCAATGGAATCCTTTATTAAAACAGCACGGCCATATTCCATCAGGATATGTTTCGTAGTCTTTGAGTGCTGGCCATATTCAGCGCAAATGGCCTCCAAAATAAAGCTATCGCATTCAAGTAGGTTTTCTATAAGTAAGTAATACTTATTTTCATAATAATAAATACTTAACTGTATAAGACGATTGTTCACTTTGCTCAATTCGTTGATGCGTTTAAGGAGGTTCAGTACATCCTCGAAATCATCAAAGTAGACGAGCACATCATGATCATTCATGGACTTTATGATTCCATTTTCGTCTTCCCAATCAGAAAAGTCATCTTCTGACTCTAACGTGAGGATCATACAAATTTCCTGATCATCGAATGACTCAATCTCCACGGTGATTTCCATTTGCGTTTCAATGCCGAACTTCCCTTGAACTTCGTCCAGCATATCTTCAAAAAGATCATGCCACATATAGGAATCTTTCCATTGGTCTTGTTCAAATAAACCTTTTTGCTCTAACTCTTCCACACTAATGGAAAATTTTATTTTGTTGTCAGAAATTCTTTCGAGCTTCATCTTCGTACCCCCTAGAGTGTGACGATTTATCACCATACTATGTAAAGGGCAGAAAACAGTGCATAATCCACTTATAATTTACTTTTCAGCCATAGTTCCCAATCGGATTTGGATTGTCCGACGATGTGTTCCTGGAATTGCTCTTTCTTATCTCCTGGGAGGTTGTCTACAGCAAACCCGCCAATCCCGATTTCCAGGTCTTCACGCTCATCTTTTAATGTAGTGACTAGAGACAGCAGGTTGTCTGCATTTTCTCGTAAGGTGCAGGAGAAGAATAAAAACTTAGGATTTACTTCGTCAAGAACAATGTCTATATCATTTTCTTTTATACTGGAACCTAAATAGATTACTTCAAAGCCCTTTCTTCTTACATAGAGAGTAAAGATTAATAATCCTAATTCATGCCATTCTCCAGGTCCGCAAACTGCCACTACTTTAGGTAAGATGCCGTTGTGTGGAAACGAGTGCATGATGATGCCGATTCGAGATCTGAGTATCGATGTGGCAAAATGCTCGTGTGCAGTCGTGATTTTGCCGTTCTCCCACAGGTCTCCGATTCTCACCAGTAAACTGCCCAGGATATCAATCACTACTTTATCGATCGTGTAAACAGCAAACGACTGGTTGATTAACTCATGTGCTTTTGTTTCATCAAAGCTTAAGAGTGCTTTTAACAGATCATCTGAGATGCTTTGAGTACGATCCTTTTGTTCAGATGAGGTGATCTCATTTTCTTCCAGCTCTTGTTTGTCAAGCAGTGCAACAGCCTGACTAATGGTAAATCCCTGATTGACCTTTTCAACCAGCCATTTTAATATATTTAAATGCTGTTCAGTGTATAAACGGTGACCCGATTCATTTCGTACAGGAGCAATAATCTGATATCTTCTCTCCCATGCCCTTAATGTACCTGGTTGTATTCCTAAAATTGTGGACACAGCTTTTATATTGTATTTGCCTTCTAACTTCTTATCATTGCTCATAAATAGTCCCCCAAGTAATTCTCTTCTCTCTGAAATTATAATCGAGAAACCCTTTTGTGTAAAATTTGTATAGGTAATGAATAACAAATGTTCATTTCATTCTTTTTCGATTATCATCAAATGGGTTTCTGCCGGAGCTCCCAAGCGTAATGGAAGTGCAGTGGTCCCATAACCGTTACTTACTAATAGGGTGGTCTGCGGGAGTTTTTCAAGTCTTCCTTTTTTATACAGTCCCCAGCCGAACAAGCGAATTTGTCCACCGTGTGTATGACCGCTTAACATCAAATCAATACCTTCTTCTTTTCGTACCTCTCTCACAAGTCCCGGGTCATGACTCACTAAAAGATTAAATTCATCTGGTCTTGTCCTTTTAAGAGCAGATGTGTAGGAAGCTCTTTGCGTACTCGCATCGTCTACTCCAATCATGTTTATCATTCCGTTATGGATCGGCACTTTAACTGAATCATTTACGATTTCAATGATTCCCTTTTGTTTGAATATTTCCTTCAGCCGATTTGTATCCACTTCATAATCATTATTGCCCCAGACAAAATATATCCTACCTAGAGTCAGCAGTTTATCTAAATTTCGTTCAACTCTTGAAAATGGGACTCCTTTTTCTAGAAGATCCCCGCCAATAATGACAAGATCGGTTTTTCCCTTCACTTCTTCAATAATTTCATCTGAAACTTCCCGCTTATGTATATCTGATATAAAAAAGAGGGAAATCGGCTTCGTATCATCAGGAAAGTCCGTAAGCTTCACCTTTTCCATTTTAACAACATTTCGACGTGCTTCATATGACATAAAAAAGAGGAGCATGACTCCCCCTGCTAATAACAAAATAATAAATTCAAGCATTGTGGCCTCCTTGGCGGCGAAAATCTATAGAAATAATACCATAAAAAATGGATAAAAAGGAAAAAATCATTGTTTGCCACATCCCAAAACAACTTAATAAATAGATGATGACTATATGAAAAGGAATGATGAGTAATTCTTTATGTAGTTTACCATTTAATAATCTCAGAATAGAATACAATTCAAATTTAAGTAAATTCCCTTGAACCATCAGTCCCACCATAAAAGCCATCATTGCCGCAAAGAATGGTACAGGATTTAAGACTAACTCAACAATGAACTCTGAGCTATTAAGCAATTCTGCTGCAGGAAACCATTTAATGTATAGATACCCTAAAAGAAACGTGATAAGCAGTTTAGCAATATGATTGATCAAAAAAATCCCTCCCATAAATCTTATGAGAGGGATTTTTTTTCATACAGGGTTTCCGTCAATTATTCATCTTCTTGAATATCCAGGATACGGAACCCTGATTTCTCTAACTTATGAAGGAATTTATCCATATTATCCTTCTTTTCTACCTTTAGTACGATACGTCGCAATAATTTATCGGTTTCATCAAAGGTTACAAGGGATATGACCGATTCCGAGTACTGCTGAATGATATCCCCAAGGCGGGCAATCCTTCCTTCTGTTTCTACAGAAGAAAAGGCGATGCGGACTCCCTTCTGGTCCATCCCGAATGCACTTCTGAATTGATCGAGTACATCAAAGCGGGTAATCAGGCCAAGGAATTTTTTATTTGCCCCTACGACAGGGAGAATCGGGGAATCCTTTAATTCGACCAAAGCATTTTCAAATACATCTTTTTCTGTTATATATTTGTCGGAATCTGCAATAATATCACGCACCTTTCTCTCCTTGAGAAAGGCTTCTTTATCCATTCCTGAAAGAAAGAAGCTCTGATAGATATTGTAACGAGTTGCTACCCCTTTATATTCATCATTCGCCAGGACCGGTACTCCATCAATTTTATGATGCTCCAGTACTGTTAGGGTCTTTTCGATTGAATCATTTTCATCTACCACGTAGCATTTGTGTTTCGGTATCATGGCACTTTTAACAAACATTTGACCACCTCATTATTAATATCCTACCTTTTTAGTATTCAACATTTTCAAAGGATTTCCCTTCATAATTATGAATTTTAATTATTTAACATGTTCTATTTATTTATTTCATATGTTGTTACGAAGGATTTACTTTAAAGGAGGGATTATCATGCATGAATTTTATAAAGCTTATTATCCATATGTAAGTCCATTCGATCCATGTAAGCCGATCACCCGTAAGGTTTATTCAACTCCTCCAAACCTTTACTTAGGTTTTCAGCCTCCCAACTTGGAGCAATATTCACCAAAAGAAGCGCTACAAAAAGGCACTCTTTGGAAAGTGTTTTATGATCCCTACTATAGTCCCTATGAAAAGATGAAGGGAGAGTAAACTGACATGAAACAGCTTCCCCCCCATTATTATGAAGTGCTGGAAGAGTTACAAGCGGTTGATTTCGTGATTCTCGATCTTACGCTATATCTCGATACACACCCAGAAGATTATGATGCAATCTCTCAATATAATATGTACATTAAAACCCGAAAACAAATTAAAAAGAAATTTGAAAAGGAATTTGGTCCTCTGACCAACTATGGATATAGCTATTCCAATTACCCTTGGGACTGGAAGGACGCTCCGTGGCCATGGCAAGTATAAAAAAATAAGGAGGTGCATGACAATGTGGGTTTATGAGAAAAAGCTTCAATATCCTGTTAGAGTGAGTACATGCAATCCTAAATTGGCTAAATTTCTGATTGAGCAATATGGTGGTGCAGATGGAGAACTTGCCGCTGCCCTGAGGTATCTCAATCAACGCTATACCATCCCGGACAAAGTCATCGGATTGTTAACGGATATTGGGACGGAGGAATTTGCTCACTTGGAAATGATCGCCACAATGGTTTATAAATTAATCAAAGATGCAACTCCCCAGCAGATGAAGGACGCTGGACTTGACCCTCATTATGTCAATCATGATGGAGCGATCTTCTATCACAATGCTGCGGGTGTGCCGTTTACTACATCGTATATAGCGGCTAAAGGTGATCCGATCGCTGATTTATATGAGGATATCGCAGCTGAAGAGAAAGCAAGGGCTACCTATCAGTGGATCATTAATATGAGTGACGATCCGGATTTAAATGATGGCTTGCGGTTTTTAAGGGAGCGTGAAATCGTACACTCCCAACGCTTCCGTGAAGCAGTTGAAATACTTAAGGACGAAAGAGATAAAAAGGTGTTCTTTTAATGAATGGGAATGTAGAGTTGGCTCATTTCATCGAGCAAAGGGAGAATGGGCCAATCCTATAAAACTAAGCACCAAAAAACGAGTATCCCATGGACTCGTTTTTTAGTGCTTGCATTTTATCTCACTTACTTCCATGAAATAAGTTAATATCCCATTCTTTTTTCATTTTTTCATACACTTGATGCCTTTTTTTCCACGCTTCTTCTTTCCATAAATCTTTACTTCGATCAATGATTTCACACCTTAATGCATGATATTCTTTTTCTTTTTTCTCTTTTTTTTCATATAAGATTTTCGTAGCACCCCAGAGTCCAACCAACAGCATGGTAATAAATAAATGAAAAGAGCTGGACACAAATACAGAAAACATCTCTGCAAATGAATAAGAATAAGGTCCAAGAACAAATTTCGTCACATAATAGAGAAAAAAGAAGGAAGCAAACAGTGCTGCCCATAAGCTATAGAGGTGTATCACTTTGGCTTTATCGAACTTTTGTTTTTTGTCTATTAAATTATGTAGCATCTGCCCGGTGGCATGATCCGTCCATTCGCCAAAATCGTTTCCAGCATGATTCATTACCATCCTCTCCTTCCCTTCCCTATAGTTTATGAACTTGTCCATATAGATAGAATAGTAGAATAAAAAAAGGACCTTTTTCAGATCCCTTACACATCTATAAGAAAGGACGAATTGTATCTTCACCCAAACATTTGTCTCTGATTGCGGTAAAAGATTATTTCACGGAATTCCACAATGAGTTGATCAAAGATGGTATCCCAGGATTGTTCTTCAGCTATTTGAAGAGCTTTTCGTTTCATATCGGGTAGGCGGTCTTCTTGTAATATTTCCTCGATATGGTGAATAAATGAAGGATATTGATGAGCTTCAGCTATTCTTCCTGTTTGATCATGATCAACGATATTCGTCACTCCCCCTTTATCAGCCACTACAGCTGGTAAACCGGATGCGAGCGCTTCCAATACCACATTACCAAACGTCTCTGAAGCAGAGGGGAAAACGAACAGGTCAGAGGATGCATACACTTCCGCCAATTCATCTCCTGTTACATAACCCGTAAAAACTACATCTTCCAGTTTAGTTTTTTCCATAAGTTCATTTTTCATGGGTCCATCTCCTACAATAACCCACTGAACCTGATCTTTTAATTTTTGGGGAAGATGCTGAATGGTTTTCTCAAGTGTATCTAAGTCCTTTTCAGGCGCCAACCTGCCAACATACAGGAGGATGTATTTCTTGTCAATATTGTATTTCTTCCTTAGTTCAGAACTGCGCCTTTCAGGGGAATAGGTTTGACAATCGACTCCCCTGCCCCATATGGATAAGTCGGTAAAACCCTGCTTTTCTAAATGAAGTTTCGTTTCATTAGAGGGTACAAAAATGCGATCTGCCTGTGAATAAAACCATTTCATGTATTTCCACAATAATGGGTTCACCCACATCATTTTGTAATAATTCAGATACAGATCAAAATGGGTGTGATAAGAGGCTGCAAGGGGAAGATTCATTTTCTTTGCCCCACGGACCCCATACAGGCCCATAGTAAGAGGTGTGGTTACATGAATCAGGGTGGGGGAAAAATCTTTCAATTGCTTTTCAATCGTTTTAGGATTGGCGATAGCTGTTCTGCATTCGGGGTAAAAGAAAAAAGGAAAACTTGTGAAGGAGTGTACATTTGGGTAGGATCCCTTTTTCTCTTGAGGATCGGGAACAAAAACTTTGTATTCAATCCCTCTTTTCTCATAATGATTCGTCAACCTTTTCAACGTTCTTGCTACTCCGTTCACTTGAGGATGATAAGTATCAGAAAACAATGCAACTCGCATGTACACTTCCCCCTTTGTAATTGCGTGCAATCTGTAAAGTCTATGGGTTTATCAGATAAACAATAGAACCATTAAAGTGGTAGCAAATGCAAGGAATGCTCCTGCCAGTACATCTGAAGGATAATGGACCCCCAGAACTACTCTTGAATATCCAACCAACCAACTTAATGGAAATAGGATCAGAATCGTTGCCGGATACTGAATCATAAAAGGAATCGAAATGGCAAATATTGCGGTTGAGTGACCAGACGGAAATGAATGGTCTTTAAATTCATAGCCGTGAACCATCGCATTTGGTAATGATAGATAAGGACGGATTCTTTTTACCAATTTCTTAATGATGGTCATAAAAATATGACTGATACATAATGAGATCATTGCGACCGTTACGGTTTTCTTCATAGATGTATAGTACTGGCTCAAGAAAAACAGGATCAGAATGGAGGCTACCGTAAGCCTCGCTCCTCCCAAATGAGTAACAATACCGAAGAATGAACGATACAGCTGTTTACTGCCATTAATTCTGTAAAACAACAAATCATCTACTTTTCGAAATCGCGTAATCATTCTGTCCACCAGACCAACCCCTTCTTTGTCTTAAAAGTACTGTCAACTTTATTATATTTTCAGTTTGTAACCCTTCTAATAAATCAATGTAAATATTATTAAAAATTGTTGCAAAGGAATTGTAAATGATAATCGAAGACAAAAAAGGCACTCACCCCAACTGATGTGGGGAGAGTGCTTTTTTATTGGTCTAACGGAATTTCCAATACTTGTCCTGTCTGAATTTCATTATCTTGAATATGATTCCACTCTTTGATACGGTCAACTCCTGATTGTGAATTGTAGTATTTCATCGCAATTCGGAAGAGTGTTTCCTGAGGTTTTACCGTGTGATATACGATCTTGTACATTGGCTGTTCTTCCTTTGTTTCCTCTTTTACTTCTACTTCCGGCTTTTCCTCTACCGTTTCTTGATTAGCGGGTGGAGAAGATGGGGCTTGTTGTTCCTTACCTGCATTAGAAGAAGCAGCCTCTTTAGCCGATTCTTGTTTATTGTCACCTGTAGAAGGCTCATCTTCTTTTTTGGGATCAGACTCTGTGTCACTCTCTTCGTTATCACTATCTGCCTGATCGTAGCGAACCTCTTCCACGTCATCCACATCTTCAGACATGACCACCAGGGGACCATTTCTATTATCGAAATAAGAATAAATGCTGAACACAGTCAATGGCAAAAGAATAAAAAATAAGAGCAGCATACTAATCAATGGATACTTCATTTTCAATTTGTTCTTATTCTTCTTTTTCTCTCTATGCAGCTCACTTCTGGCTGGGAGAGTCTCTCTTTTTTTGTCTGGCACTTCCGCTGGGACTCGTTCAATTTTTTGCTTTAATCTCGCTGCCTGATCTCGATATGGGTCTTTACTCATGAGACATCCCTTCTTTACTCCCTTGTCTTCCTTTCTTACGCATGTGTAAACCTAGTAAGAAATCGATAACAAAGTGCATAATGATTGTTACCAATAAATTCTCTGTTTGTTCATAAATGAAACCGATCCAAAAGCTAAGCAGGACAATATTAACAATTAAAAACCAGTGAGCCCAATACCTGAAATGAATGAGAGCAAATATAATGCTTGAAATAATTAAGCCAAAGTGAAATTGCAGTACACCTCTGAATAATATTTCTTCACTTATGCTAATGAAAAAAGCCAGTAAAGCAATTTCTCCAATACTTCTATTCGTAAATATTCGTGCATTCACCCCGCCATCATCGTAGTATCTACTCGGTAAATGCTTCATTAATATGATGTCGATGGCCACAATAATTAAGCCGCTTGTTAGTCCAATTGTTAAAATAGATGAGGACATATAGAACTGTTTCCAAAATTCAGACCATGTATCAAATAAAAATATACCTAATCCCAAGGCAATCGTTAATAGTAAAATTTGAGTAAAATACAAATGAAATGTTAACTGCTTCTTGGTAAGCTGTTGTATGATTTCCCCTTGTTTCTGCATCGTTACCACTTATCCTAATAATAATTTTTCCAACCTTTTTTCCCATGATGTTTCTATTGGGGCGACAGCGGTAAAAGGTTGACTCTTGAAATCCTTAAGAGTATAACCGCATTGATCGCAGCAGAAACTATTCTCCTTTTGAAGCACTTCGTCGAAATAATGAAGGAGTCTCTCTCTTCTGCAAGAGCTGACCTGTATCCACTCGATCATTGAAATCAGTTTGTCCTTCTTGTATTGTAAACGATTGTTCCGTATTTGTTTCATTTTTTCTATCAATCTATCATCATTAAGTGCCTGTCCTTGAGTCAGCTCATCTGCATAATAAGTAAGAAATCGATATTGAACCTCTGACAGTTGCAACAGATCGACTATCTCTTTTGTCTGACCCTGTCTGCCTTCCTTTACATATCCTTGTATCTGTGCGTCTTCAGGTAATTCACTTTGAATAAGCTGCAAAGGGATCGAAAGGTCTTGTTCAGAGTATAACACGACAGACACACTACCTTCTCCATCCCGTCCAGCTCTTCCGATTTCTTGTAGAAACGCTTCTATACTTGAAGAGAAATGAAAATGAATGACAAATCGGATATTTTCTTTATTTACACCCATTCCAAAGGCTGAAGTGGCACATATGATTCTTAGCTTGTTGGATAGAAATTGCTGCTGAATTAAAATCCGATCTTCCTGCTCCATCCCACCATGATAATGAGCGACACCTGTTACACCGTTCTCCCCTAGCCAAAAAGAAACGTCTTCTGCCATTCGTTTACTTGAAAAATAGATTATTCCCGGTCCATCCCATTTTGTAATGCATTCTAGAAGGGAATCCAGCTTTTCGTTATGATTCGTGACCTTCTCGACAAACAAACCTATATTTTCACGATCTACTGAGTAGACTTTTTCTACTGCTTCATCCATTTGAAGCACTTCTCTAATGTCCTTCCTTACTTCTTCAGTAGCAGTGGCCGTTAACGCCAATGTGGTTGGATTCCCAAGCTTGTCTTTAAGCTCTCCCAGCTTCAAGTAATCCGGCCTGAAATCAGGACCCCATTGCGAAATACAATGAGCTTCATCCGTGACGAACAGGGATATATCTAATCTTTGAAGGGATGAGATGATACCGGGATTCATGACCATTTCTGGTGATATGAAGATGAACTTGTATAGATGTAATTGCTCAAGAGCCGCTTTTCTCTCCATATAGGGTAAAAATGAATTAAGTGCGATCACCCTTTTTTCTCCCATTATTTTCATCTGTTCCACTTGATCCTGCATTAATGACAGAAGAGGAGAAACGATTAACACTTGTCCCCTCATTAGATATCCGGGCAATTGATAGCACAGAGACTTACCGGTTCCTGTAGGGAGCATCGCCACCGTATCTCGTCTATCCAGGACGGATTGAATGATTTCCTTCTGTCCTTTTCTAAAAGAAGAATAGCCAAATCTCTTTTTAAGCTCTTGTTGCAACTTCACGGTTCTCACCTGCCTTTGCGATCGCTACCCGAATTTGAAAATAAGATAAATGAGGAAGCTTTTCTTTAATCGGTTTCAGCCTTTTGGTTTTCGCGTCTTTCATCACCATCAATACATTCTGATATTCTTCTTGAGAAATAAACGGCTCAATGGTAAATTCTTTCTGTGTTAAAATTAATTCGATCACGTGATCTTCAATGGTGTTTATTTTTAAATCACGTATACGTGAGATCTCTTCGATTGTATGCCCTTTTTGATACAACTCATATGTTTTACTTGTAGAAATTGTCAGGTTTTGCTGTTGATCACTTTTTAAGCCGATGGAATATAGTATAGGGTAAGTTGAACATTCCTTTTCTAATTCTGATAACATACCGTGTACTAAATTAAGAAATTTAAAACGGAATTCTTCTTGATGCATATTTAATTTCTTCGAAACCTGCAGTTCTGTCCATCCATAATCCTTGTATCCAGTTAAGCGGAAAACAAGGATGTTGGGATCCAAGGTTTGGGATAGCCTGGTTAACAGGCTGTGCAGCTCCTTATATAGAGCGGAAGATAAATTATCGATATTAGGGTTCGCTTTTAGGCAGCCCTTCACCCAATCTTGAACATTTTTGTTGCGTTGCACAGGAAAATAGAGCGTTTCCTGCTGTTTCCCGTTCGAAAGAACTTGAACAAGGAGGCTTAATCTTTTCCAAAACAGAACCGTTTGATCACCGTAAACGAGTCCATTCATATTTGATGGAAATGAGTCACCTTGAAAATCATTTTTGACAGAAATCATACCATCAGTGGTCACAGTCGCTTTCCCACTTTCGTCGACAATGACATACCCCACTTTCTCTAATTCCTTTACCTTCTGATTAAAGTACGCTCGTTTAAGCTTAGGTAAAGAAAGGAAAAACGGCTGCAAATAAAAGATATGGGCATCCTGGATCGACTGGGAGGATTTTTTTCCTTTTAAGATATGAAAAACAGAGTAAATTGAACGCTCTCCATTTATTTGCAAGAGACAATATAAAATCACATAATTAAGATAGGTCAATTCTCTACTCCTTAACATGTAGGTTATTGTCAAATATTGTACCATGAATTTGTTGTTTAACCATGTTTTGTTTTTCATATATAGGATAAAAATAAAAAGAAACCACCTAACTATTGAAAAGTTATACAATCCTCTATAAAATAAACATTAAGTGATTTTTCACAAACTTACATTGTGTATAATGATGAATTATATAGAATTATTTACTCGGGAGGTTTTTTCTTTGCCAAAATATACGATCGTTGACAAGGATACATGCATTGCATGTGGAGCGTGCGGGGCTGCTGCTCCAGATATTTACGACTATGATGATGAAGGTATTGCATTTGTAACATTAGACGATAACCAAGGAACGGTTGAAGTTCCTGACGTATTGGAAGATGATATGATTGATGCATTTGAAGGTTGTCCTACTGATTCCATTAAAGTAGCTGACGAACCTTTTGATGGAGACGCACTTAAGTTTGAATAGTAATCACAAAAGCTAAGGAGAAATTCTCCTTAGCTTTTTCTTTTTACATTGAAAATATTAGAAAAACCCCTCAATTGTGATTGAGGGGTTTACGATTTATATTAGCTCTATGCCGCTTTGTTCAGGGCTACCTGTCTTGATAACCAGCCTTGAAGGCGGACAAATAGTAAGATGAAGACCGTTGTTACTAAAATTCCTTTTAAAATGTTGAATGGGACAATTCCTGTAATGATTATTTCAGCTGGAAGCTCAAAATTCATAAAGTATTTATAAGCAGGCAGGAACACAAAATAATTAAGAATCCCCATGCTAATACTCATGACCACAGTACCTGTGATGAGACCAATCAACAGTCCTTTTTTAGATTGAAAGCGTGAATAAATATAATATGTCGGTAGAATTAAAAGTACTCCCGCCATAAAATTGGCTACATGACCAATTGGGACGCCGGTATCGCTTCCTGTCATAATGTAGTCAATTACATTTTTAAATAATTCAACTAATATCCCTGCCAGAGGACCTAATGTCACAGTTGCAATTAACGCAGGAACGTCACTAAAATCTACCATTAAAAACTTTGGAAATGGTGGAATCGGGAAGTTAAACAACATCAACACATAGGATATGGCACTTAACATACCAACCGTTACAAACATGCGCGTATTCATTTTTCTCATAAAACCTCTCTCCTTTAGGAGACTCATCTCATATCGAAGATAGCTCAAGCCAAAGGTAGCATTAAAAAACCCCTAGATACGTATATCTAGGAGAATGATAAGGCATACCCGAATAAACGTCTAGCTTCCCTTTTTCTAAACGTTTTGGCATAAACCCTCATCTCCTCCCATCCAGACTATACTGTCGGCTTTGGAATCGCACCAAATCCTGCCCCAAAAGGCTCGCGGGCTTAGAAACAAATGTTTCATCACCGCCGGTAGGGAATTTCACCCTGCCCCGAAGACGAATCTTTATTTTTTTATACATTCTCATTATACATAAGGATGGGGATTATGTGAAGGAAAAAGTTCGAATTCGAAATAAATTTGATTAACCTGATTCTATAAAGTTTACACATCTATTATTGCAGCTTTAAAACTTGCTGCGGATAGATAGGCGTCTTAAGATCCAATCCGTTCCAAGCCACCAATTCATTCACATCAATTCCTTGTGCGACTGAAATGGAGTATAAGGTGTCTCCTTGTTTCACTACATACCTACTCCCTGCTGATTGAGGGATGTCTAAAGACTGGTTAACCACCAAATTGGTGTCATTTAACTCATTGGCACTCTTAATATCCTCCACAGATATATTGTATTGCTGAGAAATCCCCCAGAGGGTCTCCCCTTTATGTACGATATGACTTACCTGTTTTTCATTAGATTGAACTTCTTCTGCAGAGCTTACACCATGGGTGCTTTCAGGTGTTCCGGAAACATCCACTGCCTGAAAAGGATCTTTCTCCTGAGCAAACACAAGCTGCCCAACCTGACCTTGTCCAAATACCATATAGGGATCGATTGCATTCTCCTTATCGATCGTCCATTTCCCCCTATGCACTTCAAAATGCAAGTGGGCTCCTGTCGACCTGCCTGTGTTTCCTAAACTTCCAAGCTGTTCACCTTGACCCACCTCTTGATTTTCTTCTACAAACCGGTTTTCAAGATGAGCATAAACGGTTTCGTATCCGTTATCGTGCCTAATAAATACTACATGGCCGTAGCTTGCAGAAAGATAGGATTTAGTGACTTTACCTTTAGCTACTGAATAAACAGGAGAACCGATATCTCCTCCTATGTCCATACCTTTATGTGTACCTGACCTTGTCCCATACGAGTCGGTTATCACCCCTTCAACTGGAAATGTCCAGGATACCGTTTCTTCCGCGATCTCATTCGTCTCTGCTTTCGCTATCTTTCCAGTAAAGAACATAAAGCTCACACACAACGCTAACAGAAATACGATTAATAACCTTCTAACATAATCCAAAACCATGCTTGTCCTCCTTACCCATTTGACGCAATACCTTTATTTCTTCCCGACTGAAGCGACACTACCGCTACCTTTTCACGCATTAAACCATTCTTGCCTTCTCACCTTCATTTCATGCACTCCCCACTATATGTACATGCCCCCTTCAATATTCATAACAGAATGAGATAATTTTCCTTTGAGTAGTTTGTCTAAGTTTGAGATAAATATACACGGAAATGCGGAGCCGACTGATCAGGCCCGACAAGCACTTTGGGAAAATGGCAAAAGGCGTACTTTGCCTTATGCCATTTTTCCAAAGTGACCTCGAGGGACTAGGAGGCGCAGCTAGACATCCCAAAAGCGGAGGCGGCTTGGTCAGCCCCGACAAGCATAAGATGAATTGGCCTGGAAGGCGTCCTTTGCCTTCTTGGCCAATTTAGCATATGACCTCGAGGGGCTGGCCGCCGGAGCTGGATGACACAAATGCGGAGGCGGCTTGGTCAGCCCCGACAAGCATAAGTCGAACATGCCGAAAAGGCGTCCTTTGCCTTTTTGGCATGTTTGACTTATGACCTCGAGCCTCTAGTCGCCGGAGTTACACATAAAAAAAGACCAGAAACGGATTACTTCCCCGCTTCCAGTCTTTCCATCACATCTAATTTTCTAAGCTTTTCTTATTCGGGCTGATCGGTGTCTCAATTGGTTCGTTGAACTCGAATCCATTCCAGCTTTCCTGCTTAATATTTTCAAATAGAACCCTTTCATAACCGGAGCTTTTGCTTGTCAGCAATAAACCTTCTATCATCTCCAGAGCTGTGTCCTTATCTAAGGTTTCAATATCCAATTCATTTAAGAAGTTAATGGTTAAATAGTCATCTGAATCTGAAACACTAATATTGATGTTTTTCGGAATCACACTTTGGAAAAGGTTTTTGTCGGATCTTTTCATTGCTTGAATGGACTCTTTGACATTTCCTCTGTTTATGTTATCCGGCACAAGGAAGCGCTCTCTACCATTTGGTGAATATAGAAAATATGCCGTATGAACCTCTTCTGTTAGATCGACTTTTGAGAATTCCCCGGTAGAACTGAATTGCGGAACTGACCCGTCTTGTTCTTGAAGAACCACTTCGTTTAAATCCTGATGTTGAAATGAGTAAAGTAGAGAATGATAAAAAGCGTATTCCACCGAACTACTCCCACTATACGAATGATCTGCATCCAGAGTGAAGATGACTTTGCGGTCTTCAAGGGTGAATTTTCCTTTCAGGGGAAGAAAGTCTTCCATTCCCCAGCTTCCTTCAGGTAATACACCGGCAAGTTGTTCGTGTCGGGCCAACCAGCTTTCTTCATCTTCTGCCGGGTCGTCGACTACCGAGACGGGAACAGGTACCGCTTCGGGAGAAACAAGTCCATAGGAATAGTAGTCCTTTCCTTCCAAGTCTTCTTCATATAGAGATAATCTGTCTTCTGTAAGCGGTTTAAGGCTTTTTTCAGACTCAGCCATACTTAGCTGATTATTCTCGTTTTCAGTCGTAATTTGCTCCTTGTCAGAGTCTTGAACCATTTCGGAACTTCCCTCTGATTCTTCTGCCTTTTTCACTGTTATGTCCCTGCCAGATGATTCGGATTTCATTTCAGACTTTCCCATACTATTTTCATTGAATTGATTTAATACGGTTGGAGCAAGCATAACCATAATGAATATGGCTGCCAGCGCAGCGACTGTTGGAATTAAACGGTTTAAAGCAAAGAATCTCTTTTTGTTCTGACGCTCCATCCTTGCGTAAATTGATTGAGGAGTTCGATCATCTTTGATTCGAGGAAGCTTTTTGACAAGGTCCTCTATATCACGATCTTTCCATTCTGACTGCTTCAATGTCTCTTTCCCCCTTTTGTAGCCGTTGATTCATTTCAATTCTTAACCATTTGATGGCTCGATGCTGGGTCGTTTTCACTTTACTTTCAGTCCAGCCTAAAACTTCAGATGTTTCAGCGATTGAAAGTTCTTGTAAATATCGCATAATAATCACCATTCGATAATCCGTCGAACATTGTTTTAAGCACTCGTACAATACTTTAATTTCTTCCTTCGCAACGGCAATTTCTTCCGGGAGTGCCACGTCGTCTGTCACATCGTTTCGGCTCCAATCGAATTTATCCAATATTCGATTCTTCCAATTCTTTTGTTTTCTAAAATGATCAATGGCTACATTTTTTGCAATCGAAAAAAGCCATGTTCTTTCTGAGCTTTTGCCTTCAAAACGCTCATGAGATTTAAGCACCCGGATATATACTTCCTGCACCAGGTCTTCAGCCTGCTGCTTATTCTGTACCATATATATTAGAAATTGAAATACATCTTGATGATAATCAGAGTATAATTTCTCAAAAACGGAGTCCACTTGTTCCCCTCCCCGTCAATTTATTAGTCGTTTTTTATGTGAAAAAGTTACACACTATCAATATAGTATTTAACCGGTAAAAAGGAAAGACTTTATTCACAAGATTCTCTACAAATAAAAAGCCAACAGGGTGCTTTTCCCCCTGTTGACTTCTCCAGTTATTCCTATTTATTTTTATCACTTTTTCAACAACGTTTTCTACGAGCAGCCAAAAAATAAAGAATGTTTCCCATGTAACAAGAAAAATCGTCAAGTTTCTATGGATACCATCGATTCTTGGCTAAATAGGAAGAAAGAAAGTGAAGGTTGTCCCTTGATCGACTTTACTTTGCACTTGAATATGACCTTTATGGGACTCAATAATGTTCTTCGCGATTGCTAAGCCAAGACCTGTGCCTGACTTCCCTCTTGTCCTGGCTTTATCTGCTTTATAGAAGCGCTCAAATACAAAAGGAAGATCTTCTTCAGGAATTCCTGAACCCGTGTCTTTTACGTGAAACAAATAACCGCCCTTGCTTTCCGTCAGGGATACCGTTACTTCCCCGCCTGTAGGAGTATGTCTTAAAGCATTATCAATAAGATTGGTTAATACTTGTTCGATTCTGTCCGGGTCCATATGAATTTCATTTTTGATCCCTACATCACTTTCAAAGAATATGGAGACCTTTTTTTCTTTGGCCAGTCCAATAAATTTATTGGTCACTCTTTCGGTGAAAGGCATGATACCTATTACGTCTTTATTAAGAGTGATATGCCCCGCCTCCATACGAGCCAAATCCAGAAGGTCATTGACCAAACGGCCCATGCGCAATGATTCATCATAAATAATTCGGGCTATCTCTTTCTTTTCTTCTTCAGTTTCAGCAATATCATCAACGATCGCTTCGCTATATCCTTGAAGCATAGAGATTGGCGTACGGAGTTCATGGGATACATTTGCAATAAAATCTTTCCGAAGCTTATCCAATCTTCGCTCTTCTGTCATATCGCGGACGACCGCCACTGCTCCTCTGATGTTGTTGTTGTTGTAAAGAGGACTGATAATCACCACATACGAACGTCCTTGCAGACTCAGTTCACCGGTCTGTTCCATTTCTGTCACGACCACGCTTTGTAATAATTCTTTTACAGTAGTAGGGATGGCTTCCTCACTGCTTTCGCTTTGCTCATAATACCAATGCTGCAGGAATCTATCCGCCGGCGGATTGGTAATTAAGATCGTGCCGTCCCGATTAAAGGTGATGACGCCATCAGCCATACTGCTTAATATCGAGGAAAGCTGCTCTTTCTCCTGGCTCAGTGCGTTAATGTGAAACTTTAACTGCCTACCCATTTGGTTAAACCCTGTTGCAAGTTCACCGATTTCATCCTTCGTCAAAATCGGAACCTTTGTATCAAATTTACCCTTTGCTACCTCAAAGGCTGCTTCCCGCATTTTCCTTAATGGTGCGGTGATACGCGTAGAAAGGAAGAAAGCAAAAATGGTTGTTAAAATAATGGCAATCCCGGCAGCAAGCAAAATCAGTTTCGTTGTTTGACGAGTAGTATCTTTAATAACACCAAGGGACTGATAGAGATACACAGCTCCATCTTCTTCATTGATATGCAAGGGCGTCCCGACAATAATGACGTTTTCATAACGGTTCGATGACATTTCCGAGGATAATTCAATCTCTTTCTTGACGGTAATTTCTTTTGTTTTCACTGATTGAAGTTGTTCATCTTCTGAAATATAGTCGTGAATATTCTTTTGAAATTCTGTAGAATCCTGTGAATAAAGTGACTCATTTTGATCTAAGGAGATAATGATGTTTATCGGGTCATCAATGATTTCTTTACCCAGTTCCATCCCGAGCTCCAAGTCTTTATGATTCTGAATGACCCTCGCCACTTTTTCAGCCGTATGGGTTAATTCTTTTTCAACCACATCGACGTGATAGTTTTGAAAGAATTCCAGTAAAAGAATCGTAAGGATAAATAACACAAAGGAAACTAAGAGCAGGATCGTTAGCCATAGCTTTCCTACAACACTACGCCAGAGCCTCATTCATTGGTTACCTCGAATTTGTATCCTACTCCCCATACGGTCACAATCATTTTTGCAGCCATCTCAGAAACTTTATTCAGTTTTTCTCTTAATCGCTTTACATGAGTATCAACTGTGCGCAGGTCTCCGAAAAATTCATAATGCCATACTTCCTTGAGCAGGTGCTCACGGTCAAACACTTTGTCTGGAGCTTTGGCAAGGAAATATAACAATTCGTATTCCTTCGGTGTCAGGTTCACATCTTTTCCATCAGCAGTTACCCGGTGGGCATCATTATCGATGGTAAGATGAGGATAAACGATCAGGTCCTTCGTCTTCGCGTCTGTTTGAATAAAGCTCGTCTTTGAAGAACGTCTTAATAGCGCTTTCACTCTCAAAACCACTTCGCGAGGAGAAAAAGGTTTCACTATGTAGTCGTCTGTTCCAACTTCGAACCCTTGCACTCTGTTCACTTCTTCTCCTTTAGCAGTGAGCATGATCACGGGAGTCGCTTTCTTTTCACGAAGATGCTGACATACTTCGATCCCATCCATCCCCGGCATCATGATATCCAGTAAGATACAGTCGTAATTATTCTCGAGAGAAAGCGCTAATGCTTCTTCTCCATTCTCTGCTTCATCAATTTCATAGTTTTCTCTTTCAAGATACATTTTTAAAAGTCTACGAATCCGGTCTTCATCATCAACAACTAAAATTCTAATGTTTTCCTCCATGGGTAATATCCCCCTTTTGTCTAATTAAACCATATTATCCTATATTTTATATGAAAAAAGAAGCTGACTCAAAGAGAATATCATTCTCACTATCGTCAGCTCCCTCCCGTTCATTATTTAAGCATATGAATGCAACCCTGCGATAATAAGGTTAACGGCCACCAGGTTGAAAAGAATAATGGCAACCCCGATCACGGCTAACCACGCAGATTTCTCACCGTGCCATCCTTTAGATAGGCGTAGGTGCAGAAAGGCTGCATAAAATAAGAATGTAATTAATGCCCACACTTCTTTAGGGTCCCAACCCCAGAATCGCGTCCAGGCAATTTGCGCCCAAATCATGGCGAAGATGAGTCCGCCAAGTGTAAAGACTGGAAAACCGATTAAAACGGAGCGATAACCAATTTCGTCCATTAGATCCAGATTCACATTTTTCACCAATGGCTGTAATTTTGCAGCAATACGCTTTCTGAAGATTAAACGTAATAGTAGATAAATACCTGTTCCAATCAGAAACGACCAAATAACGGTATTTAGTTTCTTAGCGTTAATAAGGGCTGGCATTTCTACAAGCGGCTCCATTACGTTGTCGGTTAATAGTCGGCCTTCATTCGGTCCGACAAGAGCCGGGAGTGTGTATTCAGAAACCGCTTCTGTCCCTTCTTGATTTACATATTGAAAGTTCGCTTCGTAATTCCCCAGGGTAAAGGCAGTTGATGCCACTACAAACCCTAATACGACAACTAAAGAATACATGACGGTTTCAAGCCAAAACGATTGCTTGCTTCCTTTTGTATGTTGCACTGATTTCAATAAGTAGATTAACCCTGCCACAAAACTGATGGATAAAATCGCTTCCCCTGCTGAAACAGTTGTGACGTGGATTTTCAACCAATCACTTTGAAGAGCAGGAATCAATGGGCTAATGTCTTTAGGAAACATACTGGCATAGGCGATCACCAAAAGTGCAAATGGTAACGCAATGACACCAAGTATCGTTGTCTTATACATAAAGTAAAGAATGATAAAGGCTCCGACAAGCATCATTCCGAAAAAGGTTGTAAATTCAAACAAATTACTTACCGGAGCGTGTCCTGCTGCTCCCCATCTTAAAAAGAAGTAACCTATTTGAGCGGCAAATCCAATAAGGGTTAAAACTATCCCAATTAATCCCCACTTTTGTTGATTCGTTTCAGTTGTATTTTTTTGGCGAATGCTCCCACCAAAAAACAACGTAGCAATCAAATACATCATGAAGGATACATAGAGTAAATTACTACTCCACGCTGCCATTGTTAGCGTTGACATCTTCATTCCTCCTTGCTTCGTCCTTTTGTTGTTGATCTTCAGGTTCCTGTATTCCAGTACCTTCCAAAACGAAGTTGATTTCATTTTTTAATCCATGCCAGTTTTTATTCGTATGGCCGGCTACGATGACTCCATCTTCACTCCGCCTGATCCAGATTCTTCGGTGGTGCCAATAAGCACCTTGTACGACACCTATCATAAAGATGGCTCCACCAACGGCTAAGATCCAAAGAGTGAGGTCCTTATGAACGGTTAAAGCAGATACATCTCTTGTCTCCACACCTGCAAATGACAATTTATATTCATTGTCACCAAGCGGTTCCAGGTTTTGCTGGATCCCTACAAAGCTCACTTCACCATCGGGCTTCTCAGGCGAGAACAATTTGAAAAGGAATGCAGGATTATTCGGTAAAGGAGACTTGGTTTGCGGCTCCCCTTGTTCATTAAATCCAGAGAAATCAGGATAATATCCCATCAATTCTACTTTATAACCTTCTTCAAATGCGTAGGTATCTTGAGGATCGAATAGATCGACGGTGAATTTGCCGAAGCTCTCCCCAGACCCTTTATTATCAAATGTAAAGGACATTGATTTAAATTCATCCAGCTTGTAGCTTGTTTGGTATACGGCAAAGTTTCCAAATTTCAAAGGATGATTTACTTTGATCGAATCCTCTTTTTCCACTTCCCGGTCAGCCGTTTGTCCTGGAAGTTTATCTCCGGATTCTTTATACAGTACCACGTCAGACTGGAAATTCTTGGCGATGGTTCCATTCTTATCAATAGCTTCCCCAAACACTTCTTTGTCTTTTTCTTTATCGTATGTCTCTAACGTAAACCCTTTATTTTCTAAGTAATATTCTTGTTTCGTACCAGGAACGGCTCTCGTCTCACCTTCACGGATCCACACGGTTTCATCAATATACATTCCAGGAACGAATCTTAACATACCCCCGAATAGGAAGATGATGAGACCGATATGATTCACATAGGGACCCCATCTAGAAAAACGATTTTTCTCTGCAAGGATGTTGCCGTCCTCTTCACGGATCTTATATTTTTTTTGTGTTAATTTTTCTTTTATTTTACTTATAGAGTCATTGATGTCGACCAATTCTGTTTTCCCATAGATTCGTTGGCGCTTCAGGAAACCAACATGTCTGGAAACACGTTGATTCTTGAGGGCACGATAGAGGGGAATTACCCGGTCAAGACTACAAATCACGAGGGAAACTCCAATCGATGCGATTAATAGTAGATACCACCATGAACTATATAAATCATGGAAACCTAACGTGTAATATAACTCTCCAAAAAAGCCGTATACATCTTCATAGTACTCATTTGCTGGCTGTCCATTCGGAATATATTGTTCCTGGGGCAAAATCGTGCCGACTGCAGAGGCGATAAGTGTGATGACAATTAACCATACGCCAACCTTAACAGATGAAAAGAAATTCCAAATCTTGTCGATAATCGATCTGTTATACGTTTGGGAACGCCTTGCACTACCCTCATAACGCATGTCATGAAGCTTCTCATTCTTCGCTTCATCCGTTAAAGCCCGTCCACAGGATTCGCATAAAACGGTACCGTTAGGATTTACATGACCGCATTCACATTTGATTTCTTTCATGTTAAAACTCCTTATATCAAGTTAAACTGCTGAGCTAAGGCTTGATGCTCTCTAAATCTTCTATGATATCGTTTTCTGACATCGTACCTGTAATGATTTTTTCAATTTCACCTTGAGGGTTAATGAGGAATGTAGTCGGTAACGGATCTATACCGTACGCATTTTGAACTTCCTCTTCTTGGTCTACTAAAATAGGGAACTCCAACCCGTGTTTAGACACGAATCGATTGATAAGGAAATCTGATTCTCCCACATTGACTGCCAATATGTGTACACCTTGAGCTTTATATTTTTCATATTGATTATTCATATATGGCATCTCTCTTTCACATGGTTTGCACCATGTTCCCCAGAAATTCAGGAATACCCCTTGGCCCTCATAGTCGGACAAACGATGTTTATTCCCTTCCATATCTTGTAATACAAAGTCAGGCGCTTGATCTCCCACCTTTAATTTCCCTCTTTCATCCTTCGTAAAGTTTGCATACAGAGTATATGCAACCGCAGAAGTCAGCACAATGAGAATAATTGTCCGGATGAGTAATCTGCGTTTTTTCTTATTCATGTACGTGTGCCTCCCATATTGAAATCGTTCTCAAGAATGGAAATGATTTTTCTCTCTTTACAGTAGCAAAGGGCCTGATGTCATAAGAATACCCTTATGAGATCAGTCCCTGCCATAATGTAATGTCCATTCCTTCATAATAAGCAGGGAAATATCCCTTGGATTTCAGGGTAAAATTCCTTTCCCATTATATCATTTATCACTTTAGAGATAGTGTAAATTATATGAAGGATATGTGACACTTTCCAACCTATTCTTTATCGGATATTTCCTGTTTCAGCCAGTGTTCTCAGCTGTTTCACTTCATGCGGAGTAAGTTCTCTTCCTTCTCCTGCGTTCAAGCCATGGAGAGACAGGAATGCATATCTTTCCCGTTTCAGCTTTTGTACCGGATACCCAATCGCTTCGAACATCCTGCGCACTTGACGGTTTCTGCCCTCATGAATGGTGATTTCTACGATGGATTTCCCTTGTTTCTTATCAATACTTAACACTTTCACTTTTGCAGGAGCAGTCATGCCGTCCTCCAGTTTAATCCCTTTTTCAAGTTCTCTGATTTTAAATTTAGGCGGGATGCCTTTTAATCTTGCTACGTATGTTTTTTCAATTTCGTTACTTGGATGCATCAGGGAGTTAGCGAAGTCTCCGTCATTGGTTAAAAGAAGAATACCTGACGTCTCATAGTCCAGTCTTCCTACAGGATAGATTCTTTCTTGGATTTCAGGGAAGAAGTCCGTTACAACTTGACGCTCTTTGTCGTCAGCCACAGCCGAAATAACCCCTCTTGGCTTGTAAAGCATATAATATACTTTGTTTTCTCTTTCAATCTGAATCCCTGTCACTTCAACTCTATCTGAATTAGAGACCTTTGTTCCCAATTCCTTCACTACTACACCATTGACCTTTACTTTACCCTCTATAATTAATTGCTCAGCTTTTCGTCGAGACGCTACTCCACTATGAGCAATAACCTTTTGTAATCGTTCCACGGTATTTCACCTCATTTAATTTTCAATACATTTGTCTTCATGAATTATTACACAATCCAGGCAAAATAGAAAGGTATAAAGAAAAATCGACCTTTTCAGTCGATTTCTTTATACCTCATTGTTTCCATTATTAATAGATGCCAATCCTTAAAACATAATCGTGACGATGAAGATGGCGGCTACGATTCCGACGACGTCGGCTAGTAATCCGACCTTCAGCGCGTCTCCCATCTTACGTATCCCTACTGCCCCGAAGTACACGGTCAATACGTAAAGGGTCGTATCGGTACTTCCCTGTAAGGTTGATGCAAGTCTTCCGATAAAGGAATCTGGCCCGTGGGTAGCGACAATATCACTCATCATACCAAGGGCAGCTGTTCCTGAAATGGGCCTGATAATGGCAAGTGGCACAATTTCAGGGGGTATACCAAGTGCAAGCAATCCCGGACGGATGAGATTCACAAAGAACTCAAGTGCTCCTGATTCTCTAAAAATGGTAATCGCCACAAGCATTCCAATGAGGAAAGGAATGATCGATACGGCAATTTTAATGCCTTCTTTTCCCCCATCTACAAACACTTCATACGTTGGTACCTTTTTAAGGGTGCCATAGATCAATATGAAGCCAATCATAATAGGGATTAACCATAATGAAATGGTGGATATCCATTGCATCTATTTCACCTCACGACGAGTACGTCTGTAATGAAAATAACGGTCTATCAGTATGGCTCCGATGGTCGATAGCATTGTGGCAATTAAGGTTGGTCCTACAATTTCAGTTGGAGAAGCTGAATCATATTTCATCCGGATCGCAATGACCGTTGTGGGAATGATGGTAAGACTTGACGTATTGATCGCTAAGAATGTAATCATCGACCTGCTGGCATAGTCTTTTCCTCCATTAAGGTCCTTTAATTGCTCCATCGCTTTGATCCCGAGAGGTGTTGCTGCGTTTCCAAGGCCAAACATATTGGCCATCATATTTGATAATATATATCCCATAGCAGGATGATTATCCGGCACTTCAGGAAACAACCTGGTGACAAAGGGTCTGAACAGCCTGGCCAGTTTATCCAATAAACCCGCTTCTTGAGCAATCCTCATGATTCCCAACCAAAACACCAATACGCTGACCAATCCTATACAGAGGGTAACGGCTTCATTGGCAGATGTGAAAATGGCTTCGTTTACTTCTTCCATTTTCCCATTTATAATGGCGAATACTAAACCGATGATGGTCATCCCGACCCAAATGAGATTAACCATGATCCCGGACTCCTATAAAGGACTCGAAGGAGTATGCCCAGAACTTCCACCAGCTTTTTTCTTCTTCTGTTTTACCCTTTGTTTTAAAGAAAATGGGAAGAGTGTCTACTTCTACGTCTTCTAAATACACGACAGCCTTTCCTACTACTTCAGGTACATTTTTATTCTTTAACCATTCCTCTTTAGGCTTTAACATTTTATACTCTACCTTCACATCATCCACTTCACCATCTTGAAGGGTAAGGACGGATTCACGTTTAAGATAGGCATGATCTTTGTATATTTCGTCATCCATTTTATCAATCGTTCCTTTTTCCAGGACGATCCTATAATCATATTGCTTAAACCCGAATTCAAACATTCCAATATGATCATTCCAATCATCGGGACCATTGAGTGTAACGGCAATGAGATTCTCTCCATCCTTAGAAGCTGTGGACACAAGCGTTCTTTTGGCTCGTTTTGTGTAACCGGTTTTCCCACCCGTACTATGTTTATATAATTCTGTTAATAATCTATTTTTGTTCTTCCACTTACGATCCCATTTTTCTTCTGGATTTGGCGCAGTATGAACCTTAGTTCCTGCAATCTTCTTGTATAATTCGTTCTCCATTGAATATCTCGTTAGTACTGCCATATCATACGCAGTTGAATAGTGGTCCTCATGATCATCAAGACCATGGGGATTGGAAAAATGAGTATTTTCCATTCCGATTTCATTCGCCTTTTCATTCATCATATAAACAAATCCGTCCAGACTTCCGCCCACATATTCTGCTATGGCAACCGCTGCATCATTCCCGGATCTTAGCATAAGCCCATACACCAGATCTTCCAGCTTTATCTTCTCCCCCGCTTTTAAGTATAGCGAAGACCCTTCCGTACCAGCTGCATTCGAAGAAACCGTTACTTCCTTACCCATCTTTCCGGATTCGACTGCCAGAATTGCTGTCATAATCTTTGTAATACTGGCAATTCGACTTTGACTGTGAGCATCCTTTTCATAAAGAATCCTCCCCGTCTCCTGATCCATTAAAATTGCCCGCTGTGAACTGACAGAAGGTGCGGCCTGAACTTCATTGGAAACGACTACAAACAATAAAGTAAAGATAAGGAAATAATTTATGTAAAATTTCACTTTCTTTAGATTCACACCCATCTACTCCTTTGGTTCTAACGTGTTTGTACAAGTTTATGCAGGACAAGGGGTAATATGAATGAAAATCTGGAAATGCCAACACAGTACAACTTGAAAAAACTGAAACACACAAAAACACAGCTGAGTCTTTCAGCTGTGTTTTCCATGTTCTATTCTTTGGATTGCAGCTTTTGGTTTCGATACTCGACCTCGAATTCGATTAATTCCTCCCGAATGCTATGAAACTCTCCTTCCACACCTCTTAATAAGGCAGCGAAGCAGCCGGGAGGTTCTTGTCGAAACCGGATTGCACTGCGATCGGGATAGGTAATACGACGATCTTCAAACCATAGATTATATCGCGGGGAATAATATTCCTCTATGCATTTATGATAGATTTTATAAAGGATTCTTTCGGCAACCAGCTTCTGGAAGGGTTCAGTTTGAACAATGATTGTACAAGCATCCAGTCCTTCTTCACAATAGACAAGAAGTCTTCTTAGATTTGAAAGCAGCCCTTCGTAATAAGCTTTATCTCCATGTTTCCCCTCTAATAGATCTTGTATGGTAACGGTATTTAAATAGCCTTCAAATTTAATAATCGAATTTTCAAGAAAGGGTTGTATGTCTTGCACCTGAGTTTTCACAATAAAATCGTTCATCTATTCCCCTCCATATTTCCCCTGCTAGTTCCATTTTATCAATCCATCGTTCTGAAAATTCTATTTCGTCAAAATTTTCAGAACGATGGACTCATGAAAACAGGCAGGACCTCCAATCATATAGCCGAGTTCCTGCCTATTCACTATCTACATATGATTTTATCCTAATCTTTCGAATCCATCGTTTCCTGAAATTTCTCAAAGAATAAATCCGCTTCATCCTGCATGAATTCGTCTTCTATATTCTCAGGCAAGGGTGGAAGTTCATCTATTCTCTTTAGTCCGAAATAGTCCAGAAATTCTTTCGTCGTACCAAACAAATAGGCACGACCCGTACCTTCTGCCCTACCAACTTCCTTGACCAGCCCTTTTGACGTCAGGGTCTGAATGGGACGTTCGGTTTTAACACCTCTGATTTGTTCGATCTCCATCCTGGTGATAGGCTGCTTATAAGCAACAATCGCCAGTGTTTCAAGAGCTGCTTGAGATAAAAAGCTTACATTTGGTGACTCAACCAATTTCTTTAAATAATCGGCGTTGCTTTTTTTGGTAACTAATTGAAAGGTATCAGCTATCTCAATCATATAAATTCCACGATTGACATCCTTTTCATAATCCATCTTTAACTCTTCAATGACATCCATCGCTTCCTGCTCCCCGATTTCCAATACGGAACAGACTTGCTTGAGTGAAAGACCTTCATCTCCGGCTGCAAACAATAAGCTTTCCAGTATCCCCTTCCAATTACTGCTATTCAACAAGTCCTACCTCCTCTCCTGCTTCAACAAATATTTCTGTGAAGTTTTTTTCTTGATTGACAATGATTTGCTTCCGCTTCATTAATTCCAGCACAGCAAGGAAAGTAACTACGAGATGTTCTTTATTATCGGTTGGGAAAAGACTTGTAAATGATGTACGTACTTTGATATTCCGTAAACTATGAAGAATGTCATTCATTCTTTTCTCAATGGATATTTCCTGTCTGGTAATTCTGGTTTGAACGGGTCTTTGCAGCTTCTTACGCCTCAATAATTTATGAAAAGCTCCTAACATATCATATAAAGACACTTGAACTTCACTATTCTTCAAATCAACTTCTTCAGTGAATTCCGAAAGATCACTTGGAGGCTTCGTATACACTTGTCCCCGTTCTTCCTCACGATGCTTCAGCTCATTTGCCGCTTCTTTAAATTTACGATATTCAATCAATCGTTCAACTAATTCGTCACGTGGATCTTCCTCTTCAAATTCAATCTCATCGTTTAGAAGTCCTTCATCATGTTTCGGTAGAAGCATTTTACTTTTAATGGCTAATAACGTAGCAGCCATTACTAAGTATTCACTGGCAACATCAAGCTGCAAATTCTTCATCGTATGTACATATAACATATATTGCTCAGTAATTTGAGCCATAGGAATATCATATATATCAATTTCCAACGAGTTAATCAGATGCAAAAGAAGGTCTAGTGGACCTTCAAAAGCGTCAATTTTCACATTGTATTCCACTTTATCACCAAATTTCTAATTACAGTCATTCCTGATAGCTACTTAATAGTATAGTAGATTGACCACTATTCTCCAATAGAAAGTTTTTGTTTATATAGTATGTACCTGTCGTTTTAGCAAAGACGTAGAATGTGCTACACTTTAAATACTCAGACACTCAAAATATGAAAGGAGGTATCACATGGTTTATCCTAAACCTTATATAGAATTCTTAATGTATTTCCACGGAAATCGTGATTACTTCGAATGTCATGAAGTGTTAGAAGAATATTGGAAAGAAGTGGACCCTAAGAACCGCTCTTCCCACTGGGTGGGGTTAATCCAGATAGCTGTAGGTTTTTACCATTACAGAAGAGGTAATCTTCCTGGAGCAGCCCGAACATTTAAGAAAGCCATCCAAAATATTGAGGTGAATCAGGAACAACTCTCTCACTTAGGAATCCATGCAGCTGAACTCCAAGACATGCTTGTTGATACCGGCCATGAACTAAGTACAAATCAGCCCTATAAGAGCATAAATATTCCCCTCACGGAGACTTCTCTCCTTAAGCAAGTTCAATCACTGTGTAAGGACAATGGGTACTCATGGTGTTCTCCAAGTGATTTAACGAATAATGATCTCATTCATCGTCATTCCTTACGAGACCGTACAGAAGTGATTTTGGAGCGTAAAAATGCATTAGAACGAAAAAAAAGAGGCTGACCACCTATTAAGCAAGGTGGCCGTCCTCTTTATTGCTTCTCGTCCTTTACTTCTTCTTCAATCTCATCACACTTCTCAAAAAATGAAGCGGTGTCTGAATTCGGCTTCACTTCATACTCTGAATGCATGTCTCTTAACTGCTTCACCATTGATTTCCCAATTCCTTCATGGCGATGGGATGGGTTTACTGATATATGCTGAATCTCTAATGTACTATCTGTCTTGAAGACTCCAATCAAGCCTACTATGTCCTCTTCTTTCCATAAAAAGAGCTGCCAATTGTCTTCAGTTTCGTATTGCTTCATCGTCTGTTGAAGCTTCTTCAAATCCTTTTCATTTGGCATGAAAGATAATAATCCCATTGCGATCTTTTCAAACGCCTTTTTATACCGAATTAACATATTTACCCCTCGTTATGTTTTATGCCTAATCTATTTATTTCCTATTTTAGACAAAAACTAGAAATTTAATTGATATGAATGTTTATATATCTTACTAAATTTACTTTTATTAATCAACTTTAACCAATCAATTCCCAGCCAGGAACATCCAGTAGATGACGCCCCACACTATGCCGGCTACTAATAAAAACAAAAACAACCCCTTATTGCTGATCTTCATAAATGACTCCTTTGTCTATACTATATTCACCTTTATATATCATTGTTATTGTATAGTAAAATCAATATTTGTTAAAGTATGTTATTCAGTATATAAAAAAGTAGTCTTTAAGTACGATATACTTAAAGACTACTTTTCTAGCTTATTTAAACGTTACATCAAGTGAAATCATATCCTCATACGTCTCTCTTTGAACGGCTAACCTGGTTTCTCCATTCTCTACAAACACGACAGCCGGACGGGGAATACGATTATAGTTATTCGCCATGGAATATCCATAAGCACCTGTACAGAACACGGCAAGAATGTCACCGGCTTCTGAATCAGGAAGGGGTAAATCCCAGATCAACATATCACCTGATTCACAGCATTTACCAGCGATCGATACAGTTTCTTCCGGGGTTTGGTCTGCTTTATTCGCAATCAAGGCTTCATATTTCGCCTTATAGAGAGCGGGTCTGATATTGTCACTCATTCCTCCATCAATCGCTAAGTACTTCCGGATGTTTGGTACTTCTTTTCTTGAACCCAATTTATAAAGGCTGGTGCCTGCATCGCCCACAAGGGAACGACCTGGTTCAATCCAGATTTCCGGCATTTCGAGATTGTATCTTTTAACTTCCTCTTTTACAGCAGAAATCATTTCCTTCACATATAGAGCAGGCGGGAGCGGGTCATCATCCTTCGTATATCGAATACCAAAGCCACCGCCTAAATTGATTACTTTAGGGTCAAAATCATATTGTGATTTCCATTGAGCTACCTTCTCAATAATTTTCTTAGCAGCAAGAATGAAGCCTGTTGTTTCGAATATTTGGGATCCAATATGACAATGCAACCCCAACAATTCAATCCCATCATGGCTCATCGCCTTTTTCATAGCTTCCTCAGCTTGGCCATTACCCAAATCGAATCCGAATTTGGAATCCTCTTGTCCGGTTAGTATATAATCATGAGTATGGGCTTCAATCCCAGGCGTCACTCTTAACAAAACCTTTGTCATTTGTTCAGAGGAGAGTGAAATTTCATTCACAAGTTCCAGTTCGTAAAAATTATCAACGACAATACAGCCTATTTTGTTTTCAATGGCCATCATCAGTTCTTCCCTGGACTTATTGTTCCCATTAAAATGGATGCGTTCAGGAGGAAATTCTGCCTTTAACGCAGTGTATAACTCCCCCCCTGAAACCACATCCAGTGATAATCCCTCTTCTTTCATTAATTGAAAGACCGCGATACATGAAAATGCCTTACTTGCGTAGGCAACTTCTGCCTTCACTCCAAGGGAATCAAACGTCTCTTTAAATCCTCTTGCCCGTTCTCTAATAAGTGCTGTGTCATAAACGTAAAGGGGAGTACCATATTGTTCTGCTAACTTTGTGGTACTCACCCCGCCTATGGTAAGATGACCGTTTTGTATTTCTGCTGATCCATGAAGATACATGAAACGTCTCATTCCCCTCTTTAATGCTCTTCTAATTAAACGTAATTTACCACAGAATGAGAGTTGTTGCAATATTTCTAAGATTTCGCAGGTTGCTTATACTTATTTCTCGGCTGCACAATGCTAGGTCTGATTTTTGCTCCCGGCATAGAGCGGCGAATCAGGATTTGCATGAATGCTTTAGGACTGAATGGCATCAACGGCCACAGATAAGGTGTATTCAAAGATTTTATATTTGTAACGAATAAGATAAAAAGTGTTGTACCCACCATCAAGCCAGGGATATGGAAGAAGGCAACTGCAATTAGAAGGAACAGTCTGGCCATCTTGTTCGCAGCACTCAATTCATAACTTGGTGTAGCAAACGTTCCAATGGATGCAACGGCTACATACAGGATGACTTCAGGTTGAAATAACCCTACATCAATGGCTATTTGTCCAATTAAGACAGCCGCTATCAGACCCATTGCAGTGGATAATGGGGTTGGAGTATGAATGGCGGCAACCCTGAACATTTCAACCCCGAAATCCGCTATGAACAACTGTACAATAACAGGAATATTCGTTTGCTCATTTGGCCCTACGAATTTAATCACTTCAGGTAAGAGGGAAGGATCCAATACAAATAGGTACCATAACGGGAGTAAAAACAGTGATGCTAATATCCCTAGGAATCTGGTCCATCTGACAAAGGTCCCGACAGCCGGTGATTGTCTATATTCCTCCGCATGCTGGAGGTGATGGAAATATGTCGTTGGTGTAATGATGACACTCGGCGAAGTATCAACAAAAATAAGAACATGTCCTTCTAATAAGTGAGTGGCTGCGACGTCTGCTCTTTCAGTGTATCGAACGAGAGGATATGGATTATACCCTTGCTTCACAAGGAACTCTTCAACCGTTTTATCCGCCATCGTTAATCCGTCGATCTTAATACTCTTCAATTCTTTCTTGATGACTTCAATTAAGCTCGGATTTGCAACATCATTTATATAAGCAATGGAAATGTCAGTTTTAGATCGTTCCCCGATACGAAATATTTCAAACCTCAATCTTGGATCCCGGATTCTTCGTCTTGTTAAAGCGGTATTCACAATAATATTCTCTACATAACCATCCCGGGAACCACGTACTACCTTTTCAGTATCAGGCTCTGAAGGCTGTCGCCCGGGATAACTACGAACATCAACAATGATTGCCTCGTCGTACCCTTCGACAAAGACTGCTATTAATCCTGATAGCACTTCGTCAACTGCTTCTTCAATCGTTTTAACCGGCTCAACCGATTGATGAACAAGGCGATTATGTACAATCTCATATAATCGGCTCGTTGCACGCTCATGATCATTGATCTCAACGAGTTCCTCCACTATTTGAATAATGTAGGAAGCATCAGTCAACCCGTTAATATAATAGATGTGCACTCCTTTTTTCAAAATCATGAGTTTACGGACACCTAAATCAAAGCTTTTGTTTAATCCTACATGATTCTTCATGTACTCTTCTATAACAGCTAAATCTTTTGATATTGGTATTTCTTTCGTTTTCTCAGGCATGATATCCGCTCCTTTCCAAGATGATTTCAACAGCCTTTTTCGTAATGGGCGAACCTTGTGAGTAGTGATCCCTTTTGGCCATTTTGCCTATGTCACCAATCCCGACGATAACGGGAACATCCAGCTCATCAAGGCAATAAACCGTATCTCCCGTTAATCTTCCCAAATCCATTTCAGGTACACCAAATTTATCTACCCCATATGGAGTCAATTCACCAAATTTATCAATGCATACATCCACTCTTGTCCATTCTGCCTGCCTGGTTTTACTGGCTACCGCAATAATGCCGAGCACGTCTATGCCAGGGTGGTTCGCAACATACTTTAGTGCCCTTTCGCCTGCACCTTCTCCAATAAATCCACTATCATCAAACATCACAAAGACGGGGTCATTCTTTGCACTTCTGATTAATTTCACAACCTCTGGTCCTGATAATACAGAAGGATTTCCTTTAGAGCTTGAGATACATCGTCCTCCATACTCCTTTGCCACGCACTCGATTGCCCGCTTGGCATATTCATCTCCATCTGTAATCAGGATCACTTTTCTTTTGTCGTCCATATGAACCCCTGCCTCTTGCTGTTTATTGATGAACCAAGTAGAGCCAATGAAAAAGTGAGCCGACAATTTTCCCAAATACAATCGCCATAATGAGAATGACGATTTGACCTTCAATCCCAATCCGCTTTGCGAGGATCGGGAACACATTCAATACCTCTGTTAATGCAGCCGCCAACAGCCCGATGAACACTCCGCTCGCTAAACCGATGGGCATAAGAACGAATGGGGAAAAGTGCAGCGTATAATTATTTAAGCTGACAAATCCTCCTGCCAGTGCACCTGTAATGACGGCCAGTTCATAGTGGTGAATCATTTTCATTGTTTTTGTTAACTGAGTTAACCTTGGGATGATTCCTAATACGGTTAGAAAAGCTACGAACCCGGAACCGACTGCCAGTCCACCAGCAAAACCAATAAATACTGTAATCAATACGCTAATGGTCATCTAATTTTTTCTGACTTTCTTTATTTTCATGCATGATGACATATTGATCTAAATCCTGCTGGTAATTAAACATTTCAACTTCTAGTGGACTCGGCTCTTCATTAAGTCTTTTTCGAAACACATGGTTGAAAAATAAGATCATCCCAAGGCCTAAACCGAATGAATAGGGAACTTGAAATAATAATGGATGCGGATCCTCATCCCCAGTTACAAAATGATACAGCCTCTGATGAACCTCCCTCATACTTACATCTTCATGAAAATTCATAATTGCCAGGGCTGCACCGATGAATAATAGTAACCAAACGCCAATGAAGAGCGGAAGAGAGATTTTCTTTTTCTCATAGATCACTTCAATAATACTTTGTGTGGGTCCAATCGTTTGAATATCAAGATCTGAGAAGTCCTTGCATATTTCTCTTATCACCCTCATCACATCGACCACAATGATATTCTTATCAGATGCCGTCACTTGATGGATCGGGATTTGCTTTAATTCTTCTAGAATATTTTCAGGTGCTATGATTTGAGCAAGCTGTCCAAGCTTGACTGTACTCTCTTCCCTTACCTGCACTCGATGACGTAAGCGTATATACAAAATACCTTCCATGCAGTTCACTTCCTGAAAACATGATTTTCTCTTCGTACCAATAGTATGGATTAACGGAAATAATTTATGTAATGGCTGCAAGTGGCCAGTTGAGATGCATGGAGGAGGAAGTGAGAAACAGTATAGATTTTGTAGGTTCGGAGCTTTTGAAAATGGCAACAATTTCAAAGGGAGATTGTGGGGTCAATATATACTCAAATGTTGTATTCACTTCACAAATTAAAAATAACCTTGTCGTTTCAACATGATTCTTTGAAACAACAAGGTTATTTTGCCTAAGATTCTGTATGCATATGATCTTTCATTGTTTGTAATATCTTCTTCTCCAGTCTCGATACCTGGACCTGGGATATACCCAGTCGATCTGCTACTTCCGATTGGGTTTGGTCTTTGTAATACCTTAAATACACAATCAGCCGTTCCCGATCATCCAGTTCCCTTATGGCTTCTTTTAAGGCGATTTTGTCAAACCATTTATTATCGCTATTATCCGCAATCTGATCCAAAAGGGTAATGGGATCTCCATCATTTTCATAAACGGTTTCATGAATCGAAGAAGGGGCCCTGCTTGCTTCCTGAGCCATGATCACCTCTTCAACCGAATACTCCAAATGTTCGGCAAGCTCACTCACCGTCGGAACCCTCCCAAATTTCTTGGAAAGTTCATCCTTGGCTTTACGAATCTTGTTTCCCATCTCCTTCAGAGAACGACTTACCTTTACAGTTCCGTCATCCCGGATGAACCGCTGGATTTCCCCGATGATCATCGGTACAGCATAAGTTGAAAACTTGACGTCGTAGCTTAAATCAAACTTATCCACTGATTTCAGCAACCCGATACTGCCTATTTGAAAGAGATCATCAGGTTCATATCCCCGATTGAGGAAGCGCTGGACGACAGACCAAACCAAGCGCATATTCTTTTGGACAATTAAGTCCCTGGCACTTTGGTCACCGTCCTGACTCTGCTTTATGAGCTCTTTCACCTCATGATCCTTCAAGAAGGTCTGTTCCTTTTCATTTTTAACTTCGACATCCATGGGCACGACTCCTTAATTGCATAGCGCTTTACTATTGGTCAAGTGCTTCTTTAGTCTTACCGTGGTGCCTGTACCTGGGTGTGATGACACTTCTATTTCATCCATGAAATTCTCCATAATGGTAAAGCCCATGCCAGAACGCTCAAGCTCTGGCTTGGACGTGAACAATGGTTGACGGGCTTCCTCTACGTCACCAATCCCGATTCCCTCATCGCGAATGGTCATATCTATGAAGCCATCCTCTTCCATAATGACAGAAATATAAACGGTACCATTTGGTCTGTTTTCATATCCGTGGATGATGGCATTTGTCACGGCCTCCGATACGACTGTCTTAATTTCAGTCAATTCATCCATAGTCGGATCTAACTGTGCAATAAACGAAGCAACGGTAACTCTGGCAAAGGACTCATTTTGGCTTAAAGAACTGAATTGTATGTTCATTTCATTTCTCATGTTATGCGACCCCCAATCTTTGTAATGCGTTTTCTTCAGACGGCTCAAGACGGATAATCTTAAACAACCCTGACATTTCAAATAATCGGTTTACAGAAGGGGAAATCGCACACACAACCATCTCTCCGTGCTTTTGTTTGATCTGCTTGTATCGGCCTAAAATCACACCTAAACCTGAACTATCCATAAAGCTTAATTCCTCTAAATTCAAAATGATATGCTTCACATTCTCACTTTCAATCAGATTCGAAGCTTTTTCCCTAAGCTCATCAGCAGTATGATGATCCAACTCACCACTTAAACGGACACACAAAACATCTTTTTTGACTTCTAAGTTAATAGCAAGACTCACTATCAGAAAGCCTCCTTCTCTGTCGTATAGTGAGTCATTTCGCTATTCTTTTAATAAATTCCTTCTCCATGACAAAACTAGAAGGAATTCGTCATAATTAGAGGTTATTTTTATCAGGAGTCGTGGATTTACTTTCCGACTTTAGTGAAAAGTCCAAAGGATTTTTTGTATAACTCCCACCAGCTTGCATCTTTCACACTTTTCTTTGCAACGAGAGTGCTTTCCAATACTTTTTCCCCTTTGTTCATGATGACAAGGGTCCCGACTTTATCTCCTTTTTTGATAGGGGCCTTAAGGTCTTTAGAAAGTGTTATCTTCTGTTCCACTTTATCCAGTTTTTCACCTTTTTGGGTTAACAGGGAGATCGGCTCTTCCGTCACTGCATCCACTCTGTTTTGTTTCCCTTTCGATACTTTCACTTGTGCCAGGGAGTCCCCCTTTTTGAAGAGAGGTTTGGTTGAATACTGATTGAAGGCATAATCCAGCATTTTACTTACCTCGTTGTTTCGCTCTTTAGGAGTCGGTGCTCCGAACACAACAGCAATGACTCTCATATTATCTTTCTTTGCCGTTGCCGTTAAACAGTATTTCGCTTCATTTGTGAATCCCGTTTTCAGCCCGTCTACTCCGTCATAAAAACGAACCAATTTATTCGTATTCACCAACCAGAATTTTTTATCCGTATCTTCACGCAAGTACGATTCATAGCTGCCTGTAAACTTGGTGATTCCTTCATATTTTAGAAGTTCTTTGGCCATCATGGACATGTCATGTGCCGAACTATAATGATCTTTGGACGGTAAGCCTGTCGGGTTTTTGAAATGAGTGTCTTTTAACCCAAGCTCTTGTAACTTTTTGTTCATCTTCTCGACAAAGGCTTCTTCACTTCCTGAAATATGCTCGGCCATGGCTACTGATGCATCATTGGCAGATCCAATCGCAATTCCCTTAAGCATTTCTTCAACAGACATGCTCTCACCGGGCTCCAGGAAGATTTGTGATCCACCCATCGAAGCGGCATATTCACTTGCACGAACCTGGTCTTCCCACTTTATTTGACCTTTTTCAAGGGCTTCCATGATCAACATCATTGTCATAATCTTGGTCATGGATGCTGGTGCCAGCTTTTCATGACTATTCTTCTCATATAGCACCGTTCCAGTATCCCGCTCAATCAAAATAGCTGATTTCGCTACTTCAGCTAATTCCGATTTCTTCTCCTGGGCAAACCCCATTGAAGGAAATAAAAAAGCTGCTAAAACAAATGTCACTACTATATACGCAAAACGTTTCATCCAACTGTCCTCCAATCAAATCTCGTTTTTAATCAATACTCATAGACCCATTTTTTCCAACTGCATCATTTTTATACAAACATTGGTAAAAAAGTGGGGTTGGTTCATGGATGATAGGTTGTAAGTGGTTGAAAGATGGCTAAATTCAAAGGGGGATTCTTCAAATAAAGGATGAAACATCAAGATCACTGAGATGCAGCATTTTTGTCTGGTGAAATCAGCTCTTTTGAGTTCGAGAGAGTGCTATTGAAAGTTCGATGCGTCATTTTCACGAATAATTGCGTCAAAATTCGATTTATTGCGTCTGTTTGGGGTGGAATTGCGTCAATCTGGACGTTAATTGCGTCAATTCCAACGTTAATTGCGTCTTCCACACTTGCAATTGCTGATTTGTCCATAATACGGTATTCGCATTTCCTTACAAATTCATAAAAAAAAGCCCCTGCCAAAGAGAAATAATCCTCTTGGCAAAGGCCTCGATCAAAATTAAAAATCAACCCGTGATTTCTGTATGAATCAACGTAGGTGCTTTCACATTTTCAGATGTAACTTTTATGCTTTCATATAATTTGTCTTTTACATTTTCAATGTTCTCTTCATTGCTGTAGATGGTCACAAGGGAATCTCCCGCTTTGACCGAATCGCCAATTTTCTTGCGAAGTTCAAGACCAACCGCTAAATCGATAACAGAATCTTTCGTCGCACGGCCAGCCCCTAACCACATAGCAGCCGTTCCTACTGCATCTGCAACAATTTCAGATACATAGCCATCTTCTTTCGCTTCAAGCTCAATCTTGTACTGAGCTTGTGGAAGCTTTGAAGGATCATCCACAACGGATGGATCTCCACCTTGTGATTCAAGGAATACTTTGAAATTCTCAAGAGCTGATCCATTTTCAATTGCTTTCTGCAATAGCTCTCTCGCTTCTTCCAATGTTGATGCTTTTTCAGCCAGGTATACCATATGACTTCCAAGCGTTAAGCATAACTCTGTTAAGTCTTCTGGACCTTCACCTTTTAACGTATCGATCGCTTCTTTTACTTCAAGTGCGTTTCCGATCGCGAAGCCCAGTGGCTGACTCATATCCGAAATGACCGCCATTGTTTTTCTGCCGACGTTGTTTCCGATATTCACCATTGCTTTGGCAAGGTCTTTTGAATCGTCCAGTGTTTTCATGAAAGCTCCGGCACCCGTTTTTACGTCAAGTACGATAGCATCCGCACCAGCAGCTATTTTTTTACTCATGATGGAACTTGCGATGAGAGGAATGCTATTGACCGTTGCCGTCACATCACGTAGTGAATAAAGCTTTTTATCAGCCGGTGTCAAATTACCACTTTGTCCGATAACGGCTAACTTATTCTTGTTCACTAATCGGATAAATTCATCGTTTTCAATTTCCACATGGAAGCCTTCGACGGATTCAAGCTTATCGATTGTTCCTCCAGTGTGTCCAAGACCTCTTCCACTCATCTTCGCTACTGGTACGCCAACGGAAGCAACCAGTGGTCCGAGAACGAGGGTGGTTGTATCACCCACACCGCCTGTGGAGTGTTTATCTACTTTAATTCCTTCAATCGCCGACAGATCGATTTGATCTCCTGATTCGACCATTGCCATTGTCAGGTCGGCTCTTTCTCTATCGCTCATATCTTTAAAGAAGATGGCCATTGTCAGGGCACTTACCTGATAATCAGGGATGCTTCCATCTGTATATCCTTCAACGATAAATTTAATTTCTTCTGTAGAAAGTTCTTTACCTTCACGCTTCTTCTCTATTAAGTCAACCATTCTCATTGTATTCACCCGCTCTTATAGTATTAGCCAAAGGGGCCTCCCCTTTAGTTAGTTATCATTTTGAACCTTCCATCGCTTAGATAGACGTCACAATTTCTTTCACATATGCTAAGAAGTTTGCACGTACCATTTCAGTTGTCTCCATCACCTCATCATGTGAAAGAGGTTGATCAAGGATACCTGCAGCCATATTTGAAATGCAAGATATACCGAGAACTTTGATTCCTCCATGACGAGCGACAATCACCTCAGGTACAGTCGACATTCCAACCGCGTCTCCACCAAGCGTACGAGCAAGGCGAACTTCAGCAGGCGTTTCGTATGTAGGGCCTGTATTCCCCACGTAGACACCTTCCTGAACTTCAATAGAAAGCTTCTCCGCGATTTCTTTCGCTTTTTGACGCAGTACTTTACAATAGGCTTCTGACATATCCGGGAATCTTGGTCCTAAGCGTGAATCGTTTGCCCCAATTAGTGGATTGCCACCCATATTATTAATATGATCAGAAATCAGCATCAAATCTCCTGCCTTAAAGCTTTCATTTACTCCGCCGGCAGCATTTGTCACGATCAAAACTTCGACGCCCAGTTCTTTCATAACGCGGACGGGGAATGTGACTTTATCGAATCCATACCCTTCATAATAATGAAAGCGCCCTTGCATGGCGACAACTTCTTTTCCTGCCAGTTGACCAAAAACAAGCTGGCCGGCATGACCTGCCACTGTAGAAACAGGAAAGTCAGGGATTTCTTTGTACGGTATTTTTACTGAGTTTTGGATTTCATCGGCTAAGACGCCTAATCCCGATCCCAGGATGAGTCCAATTTTCGGTTGCCCAGTGTATTGATTTTTTAAGTGATTTGCTGCATTTTGGATGTTTTCGTAATTCATGTTCATTACTCCTTTTATTATCATTCAAAGTAAAGAGGAGGAATTGGGCTGATGTTCCTGCACCTCCATCCCTCTCCCTTTCACTATTTTTTCACTCGGAATATTTATTTCAATTGTGATAAGAAGCTTCGACCAAACTTAGGCAGGGTCACATTAAAGTTGTCTGCCACGGTAGCGCCAATGTCTGCGAATGTTTCAGAGATAGGTAGCTCTTTCCCTCCGTCAAAGCGTTTTGAATAAACGAGAAGTGGAACGTATTCTCTCGTGTGGTCTGTTCCTGGAGCCGTTGGATCGTTCCCGTGATCGGCTGTAATGATAAGAAGATCGTCTTCTGTCATTTTCTCGAATACTTCAGGCAGGCGGGCATCAAATTCCTCTAACGCTTTTCCATATCCTACTGGATCACGACGATGTCCGTATAAAGCATCGAAATCGACAAGATTCAGGAAGCTTAAGCCTGTGAAGTCTTGGTCGAAAGATTTAATGAGTCCGTCCATTCCGTGCATATTATGCTTCGTACGAATAGATTCGGTCACTCCTTCGCCATTGAAAATATCTGATATTTTACCAATGGCGACCACGTCAAACCCGGAATCCTTCAGTTCATTCATTACGGTACGGTTAAAAGGTTTCAATGCGTAGTCGTGACGATTGGATGTACGTTTGAACTCGCCTGGTTCACCTACGAATGGACGAGCGATTACACGACCTACAAGGTATTCCTCTTCTTTCGTGATTTCACGGGCGATTTCGCAAATTTTATACTGCTCTTCAATCGGAATGATCTCTTCATGAGCTGCAATTTGAAGGACAGGGTCAGCGGAAGTGTAGACAATAAGAGCTCCAGTTTCCATGTGCTCTTTTCCTAATTCTTCAATAATCTCAGTTCCACTTGCAGGCTTATTTCCAATGATCGTTCTGCCTGTCTCTGCTTCAAGCTTTTGAATCAATTTTTCCGGGAACCCATCTGGATACGTTTTGAACGGTTTATCAATATTTAGACCCATTATCTCCCAGTGCCCAGTCATCGTGTCTTTTCCGACAGAAGCTTCCTGCATTTTCGTGAAGTATGCTAACGGCTTGTCAGCTTTTTCAATTCCCTTCACTTCTTTTATATTGGAAAGCCCTAGTTTTCCCATATTGGGCATGTTCAGTCCATTCATATGTTCAGCAATATGTCCAATCGTATCCGTTCCTTTATCATTGAATAATTCAGCATCAGGCGCTTCACCAATTCCTACTGAATCCATGACGATTAAATGAACTCTTTTGTATGTATAGTTACTCATTCAAGTAAACCTCCTATATGTGTTCCTTATTTAAAAAAGCGGTTACATTTTTGATCTATAATCGTATCTTACCCTTATCTGCATTATAGCAATCGACAGGATTTAACGTCAGAAGTCTGACATCTATATTCTACTTTTCCCTTTCCAAAAAAACAAGAGAGATCCCTTAAAGAATTCTATTTTCTTTAAGATCTCTCTCTTCATCATTTAAGCTCGAGGATGGAATTGTGAGTATACATCCTTTAAGCGTGTTTTCGTTACATGTGTATAGATTTGTGTGGTGGAAATGTCTGCATGACCGAGCATTTCTTGAACTGCCCTTAGGTCTGCCCCATTCTCCAATAAATGGGTCGCGAATGAGTGCCTGAGTGTATGAGGAGTCAGATCCTTTTCAATATTGGCTTTTTTCGCAAGAGCTTTTAAGTTCTTCCAGAAACCTTGTCTTGTCAGGCCTTTACCATGATGATTCAAAAACAGGTGATCATCGCGGTGCTTCTTGCTTCTTAATTTCAACCGGGCATCTTCCAGGTACTTCTCAAGAACATTCATTGCCGTCTGTCCGATGGGGATAATCCGCTCTTTGTTCCCTTTCCCGATACATCGTACAAATCCCATGGTCAAATGGACGTCATCCAATTTTAGTTGAATGAGTTCACTTACCCTGATACCAGTCGCATAAAGGATTTCAAGCATTGCTTTATCTCTCATCCCAAGTGGTGTAGATTCCTCAGGGGCTTCGAGTAAAGCTTCCACTTCGACGATGCTTAATATCTTTGGAAGCGTCCGCTCTGTTTTCGGTGTCTCGATATGCACAGTCGGATCTTGTTCCGTCGCTTTCTCTCTTAACAAAAATTGATGGAAGGATCGGATTGATGCAACATGACGTGCAACTGTCTTTGAAGATTTCCCCTGACTCTTTAAGTGGCCTAGAAATTGGACTATGTTCATTCTCGAAACGGCGTTCAGTTCCGATATTTCTTCCACCTTCGCTAAGTATAGTGCATAATTCTTTAAGTCACGCTGGTACGACTCTATCGTATTTTTGGCCAGTCCTTTTTCTACTATTAAAAAGTGCATGAAATCTTGAATATGGTCTTCCACACTACATTACTCCCCGTTCATATAAAAAAATAATAGCCGATCATACCAATGGCTTTCTTCATCCGTCACAGAAGAATACACCTTGACTGCTGCTCCCTCTGGTTCATCATATCTGTGATAGCCTTCGTATTCTTCACTGATCCACATAATACCATAGTAAAACAAAATCGTTGATCCGGTAAACAAAATAAACACTTTAATGGTCTGCCATACCATTTGAATTCCTTTTATCATCCTGTCGTCCTCCATATACATCGGTACTAACTCCTATTAATACAAGCTATGACGTTTTTAAACTGTTTTATACCTTATGGAGTTATAAACTGTAAAAAATTCTGTTCGAGTATGTAAAAAAGCCTTAAAGAGTATGTATGGGATGTTTCAAAAGAGAAACAACGACAGGAGTCTTTAAGGCTTTCAGGCATCATATTATTCTTCTGGGTCCTCTTCTTTATCCTGGCATCTCGAACAAATGCCATGAAAGGTAAGGCGGTGATCTTTTATTTTAAACTTCCAATCTCGTTCAACAATCGTTTCCACGTCTTCTAAGAGATCTTCTTGAATTTCATCGACCGCTCCGCATTCAATGCATACTAAATGATGATGAAAGTGGGCTGCCCCTTCTTGTCTGAGATCATAACGGGATACACCATCGCCAAAATTGATTTTATCCACAATTTTCAGTTCAGATAGCAATTCCAACGTACGATATACGGTTGCCAGTCCAATTTCCGGAGATTTTTCCTTAACGAGGAGGTATACATCTTCGGCGCTTAGGTGATCTTCTTCATGTTCTAATAACACGCGTACCGTTGCTTCGCGCTGTGGCGTAAGCTTGTAGCTGGCAGAATGAAGTTGTTTTTTTATTCGTTCAATACGGCTTTCCATGGTCCTCTCCTCCCTCGTCAATGTCTTTACTATTATATCAAAAAGGGAGGAATAAGCAAAATAAAATTATTATAATTAAACAAATAAAACGATTCTTATATAAGAATCGTTTTATTTTATTTTCGAAATAACCGCTTCCATTAAATTCGGGGAAAGATAAGCCTCAATACTGGCTGCAATTGTGACAATTCCGATTGCTACCACTAAGAAAATCACGTATCTGGATAAAAACGGAATCATTTGAAACTGCATGGATGAAGTCTGCCTCATGAAAATCTTTCGAATCAACGTTAGGGAGAAACTTGCGCTGATCGCTCCGATGAAAATAAACGCCGGAATAATGATGATATTTTGCGGTAAGACGCTTACAAAGGATAATAAAAATCCGCTCCACCCCATTTGATTCACCAAAAAACCTACCGAAAATCCGACCACTACACCCTTCATAAATAATAGAACGAAGATGAGGGGGAGTCCAATAATAGAGATTCCCAGTAACCACATCAACCCAAGGTACTTTACATTATGAAGGAAACTCTGACGGAACAGTTCTTCTGCTGATGTCATACTCCCATCTTCCATTTCACTAAAGAACTTACTTAAATAGAAATAGAGGTCTTCCTTTTGGGCAAAAGACAATGAATTAACCACGATTGCTCCAAAAATAATCCCCATTAAAAACAACGTAATGATAAATAAATAGATTGAGGAATGTGCTTGTACATGTTGGACGAGTGGATTTGAATTTGATATTTTTTTGCGCATCACAGTGCTCCTCCTAGATATCGATTACTAATCTATATGTGGGGAGGGACACGTTTATTCTCCTCTCTTCTATTCTATTGAACTTCCATGGAGATAAACGTATAATCATAGAAACCTTATTATGGAAGTGGAGGGACATATTTTGGACAAAACAAGTTTAATCGAGTTTCCTGATAGGATTGAAACACCCCGCCTCTACATTAGACCATGCATGCCCGGGGACGGTCCTGACGTCTTTAATGCCATCCAGGAATCCAGAAACGAATTGAAGCAGTGGCTTCCCTTCGCCCGGAAAGCACAAACCCTTGAAGAGGTGGAGGCCGGGGTCCGGGATTCCTATGCAGAATTCATAAAGAAGACCGACATTCGACTACATATTTATCTCAAAGATACTGATGGATTCATCGGGTCTACAGGGTTTCACCGCATCGACTGGGACGTGCCAAAAGTGGAGATCGGATATTGGCTTCACACGAAGCACACAAAAAAAGGGTATATCGTTGAAGCGGTAAACGCGTTGACACATTTCGCCTTAAACGAACTCTCCTGCAAGCGGGTGGAAATTCGCTGCGATGATAGAAATGCAGGTTCCAAAAGAGTACCTGAAAAACTGGGATTTACGCTAGAAGGCATTATTCGTCATGATCATCTTGATGAAAATGGGACAGACGCACGTGATACATGTGTTTATTCTCTGATTCCAGCAGACCTCAATTAAGATTTGATATTCTTGGAGATTGATTGGGTTACAAAGCTTATGAATTCATGAACATTCCACTACTGAATAACGAATCGTATGGCAGTTCAGTCATTATTAGTCCATTTAGAGAGTGAAATATGATCTCAGAACTGGGGATTGACGCTTCGAAAACTGGAAGTGATGGCCGATTGCGCCAATTTGCTATTTATTGCGTCGAAATCCGGGGTAATTGCGTCACAATCAGTCGTAATTGCGTCAATTTTTCATTATATGCGTATTTTACCAGAATTTATCAAAAAATAAGGAAGCTGGCCTCCTTCTCCTTAGGAGTCCAGCTTCCTTCACCTTAACTCTTATTTTGCAGTTGCAGATATTGAACGGCATAAGCCGTTTTTGCATCGTAAATCCGCTGTTCTTTTATAAGCTGCGCCGCTTCCTCGACTGTTACTTCAATCAACTCTACAAATTCATCTTCATCCGTTTCTTTCGATTCCTGAATGGGATAAAGGTCGTGAGCGATATACAAGTGAACCAGCTCATCTGCAAATCCTGGAGACGTGTAAAACGAAATCAAATGCTCCAGGTTCCCACATCCGTAGCCCGTTTCCTCTTCCAATTCACGAAGGGCTGTTTTACCGGGCTCTTCCCCGGGCTCTAGCTTCCCTGCAGGAATTTCGATGATGGATTTCTCCAACGCTTTGCGATATTGCTCTACCATGACAAGCTTCCCCTCTGGTGTTAACGCAATAACAGCAACAGCCCCAGGATGCTTAATCAGTTCTCTCTTGGAAGTCTTTCCATTGGGAAGCTCTACTTCATCCACCTGAAGATCAATGATTTTCCCTTGATAGATGGTTTCCGTTTTAATCGTCTTTTCTTCAAATTTTTTCATCCGCTCAACTCTCCTTGTTCTGTCGTTGACCTTGTCCTCATACATTTTACCATATCCCATTCGAGGATCGAGGTGAAACCCCTTGAAGGTGATTGCTGAAAAAGACCGGATCATCCTGGTAGGTAAAGCATGGGAAATCAGGGAGAAGCTGAAGCAATATAATCAAACCTACTCCACGGTGAAGGAATGGATCGAAGCCAATCGTTGAAACCAGCCGTATCTTTTGTTTATTCGTCCCCACTTTCGTTAATATAATAGAGAGTGCTAATGTCGAAAGGACGGATACAATGGAAAAAAGACAAATAGGAAACTCCGATTTATTTGTATCAAAGATGGGACTCGGTTGTATGTCACTTGGAACCGAAGAGACAGCTGCCAAGGAAATTGTACAACACGCTTTAGAGAATGGGATCAATTATCTTGATACCGCTGATTTATATGACTTTGGTCAAAATGAAGAAATTGTGGGTAAAGCCATCCACGGGGTCCGAGACGACATTATTCTTGCCACAAAGGTAGGAAATCGCTGGGATGACGTGGAAGATGGCTGGCGCTGGGATCCTTCCAAATCCTATATCAAGTCTGCCGTCAAGGATAGCTTATCCCGCCTGAAAGTGGACTATATCGATCTTTATCAGCTTCATGGCGGGACCATTGAAGATCATTTTGATGAAACGATCGAAGCATTTGAAGAATTAAAGAGTGATGGTTTGATCCGCCATTATGGAATCTCCTCCATCCGCCCGAATGTCATTAAGCGATTCCTGAAGAGTTCTTCCATAGAGAGCGTGATGATGCAGTACAGCTTACTGGATCGCCGGCCGGAAGAATGGATGGACCTATTGAATGAGAATAAGGTGAATATCGTGGTTCGGGGGCCTTTGGCAAAAGGACTTCTTTCTGAGAAAATGCTTTCCAAAGCTTCTTCGAAAATGAAAGAGAGTGGGTATCTGGACTATTCTTATCAAGAGCTTCAAGAAACGATCGAATCCATTCATAGCAAAATGGGAGACCAGCGCAAAATGAATGAGCTTGCCCTCCAATATATTCTTTCCCACCAATCGGTTGCAGCCGTGGTTCCGGGAGCCAGTTCTGTTCAGCAGCTTCAGGAGAATATTGATGCTGTCAATGCGAGCCCTCTATCTACTGAGGCGCTGGAAATGCTTAAACACTTAACTAAATTATCACGGTATGAGCAACATAGGGATTGAGTGAACAAAAAAATAAGCGGGTCAGGGTTCTTAATTCCCTTCCCGCTTATTTTTTTTATACCAATTTACCGCCATTTTTTCCAAGTCCTTCACAAATTGATCTTTCCCTTGAATGTAGCCTTCCATATCATGTGGGAATTTTTTTGCAAGCCTTGATTTTAGTTCACCATATTGTCGGGCTTCCGTTTCGTGTTCTCTTAAATAATCACGAAACGCTAAGTGTCTGATCACATGATCGATTCCATAAGGGAAAATATGAAGATGTACGGCTCTCTCATTCCCTTCTCCCTTATAAAAGTAGCGACGGTTCGGGATACCATTCTCCCCTTTTCCCACAAAATCCAGTTGGCTGAATTCTTCTTTCCTGTCATCAATGCTCTCAAGGTCAGGGACTTCTATTAGGATATCGATAATCGGTTTAGCCGCTAAGCCAGGCACCGACGTCGAGCCGATATGATGGATGGTTGAATCCGGGAGAATCTTTTCCAGTGATCGCTTTTCTGTTTCGAATTTTTCTTTCCAGTCTGATTGATGAGGTACTACTTTTACATCCCTCATCAATCCTTGTAACTCTTCCAATCCATGCTGCTTTCATTCAGCAGCTCTTCAAAGCTCTTATTCTTTTCCCGCTGCTTTTTCTCTTCTATTTTTTTAAGACGCTCTTCTTCCTTTTTCACAGATTCTACTTTTTCAAGCTCTTTCTTCTTCTGCTTTAATTGTTCGAATAGATCCTGGTTGATCGAATTCTTTAAGGTCATTTCTGCTTCCTGTTTCTTTTTCTTGGACATGTACTGATTCCCCCTATCTGTCATAGTTATAAATCTTTTTATGATTTTAGTCAAAAGTCAGGCTCAAAAAAAGCCGGTCAAAAGGGGTACTCGCCCCTTCTAACCAGCTCTGTCTACTCAATAGGCTTCCAATTTCACATCTTCCCCTACGATCAATGTCGCATCAGTTGATGATTGGATATCTTCCACGGAGAAGCCGTTCGCTACTTCACGAAGCAGTAACCCTTCATCCGTGACATCCATCACAGCGCGATCCGTGATGATGCGGTGCACGACGCCTTTTCCTGTCAGAGGCAAGGTGCATTCTTTCAGGATTTTGCTCTCTCCTGCTTTATTGACATGCTCCATGATGACGATGATGCGCTGGGCTCCGTGAACGAGATCCATCGCTCCGCCCATTCCTTTGATCATCTTCCCTGGGATCATCCAGTTGGCAAGGTCCCCGTTTTCGGCAACTTCCATTCCACCGAGGATGGCGATATTGATATGCCCTCCGCGAATCATTCCGAATGACTCCGAACTATCAAAATATGAGGAGCCTGGAATCGCCGTAACGGTCTCTTTTCCTGCATTGATGAGGTCAGCGTCGACTTCATCTTCAACTGGATAAGGTCCGATTCCAAGTAATCCATTTTCAGATTGAAGAACAACCTGTTTGTTTTCTGTAATGTAGTTGGCTACCAGTGTAGGCATCCCGATTCCTAAGTTGACATAGAAACCATCTTCAATTTCCTTTTCCGCTCTTCTTGCTATTCTTTCACGCATTTTGGCACGATCCATCCCGTTCCACTCTCCCTTCTATGATTGTTTCACTGTTCTTCTTTCAATGCGTTTTTCCTGCTCTGCTTGAATCAGTCGCTGCACGTATATGCTTGGTGTATGCACTTCATTCGGGTTGATTTCCCCAATTTCAACAAGCTCTTCTACTTCAGCAATCGTCACTTTCCCAGCAGCCGCAATCATCGGGTTAAAGTTTTGCGCCGTTTTGTTGTAGATCAGATTTCCCATCTTGTCGGCCTTCCACGCACGAACCAGGGAAAAGTCTGCAGTATAAGCTTCTTCCAGCAAATATTCTTTTCCATTAAACGTGCGTGTTTCTTTCCCTTCGGCTACCGGTGTTCCGACTCCTGCCGGCGTGTAGAATGCAGGAATTCCTGCTCCCCCGGCACGGATCTTCTCAGCAAGCGTACCTTGAGGAACCAATTCAACCTCCAGCTCACCAGATAGAACCTGCCTTTCAAATTCTTTGTTTTCCCCTACATAAGAACCAATCATTTTATCAATCTGCTTATTTTTGAGCAGTAAGCCGAGACCCCAGTCATCTACACCGCAGTTATTTGAAATGACGGTAAGATTTTTAACACCTTTTTCTACAAGGGCCAGAATGAGTTTTTCAGGGATTCCGCATAAACCGAATCCTCCAACCATTAAAGTGGCTCCATCATGGATGTCTGCCACCGCTTCGTCATATGAAGTGTATACCTCTTTCATTGTATTCCCTCCTCGAATCTAGTTTTCGCGGTCTTTATTTATTTGTGGAGCTCAACGACAGTCGCAACGCCCTGTCCACCACCGATGCAAAGTGTAGCCAAACCGTTCTGAACGTCTCTCTTCTTCATCTCATGAATCAGTGTAACTAGGATACGCGTTCCACTTGCTCCAATCGGGTGACCCAATGCAATGGCTCCCCCATTCACATTCAGGGCATCCTTCTTAAATTGAAGTTCTTTATCTACTGCTAATGATTGGGCAGCAAATGCTTCATTTGCTTCAATCAAGTCCATATCTTCAATTGTCAGCTTTGTTTTTTCCAACACTTTTTTCACTGCTGCAACAGGTCCGATTCCCATGACGCTCGGATCTACACCTGCATTGGCATTCCCTTTAATCGTCACTAGAGGGGTAATGCCCATTTCGTCGGCTTTCTTCTTCGACATGACGACCACTGCAGCGGCTCCATCATTGATACCTGATGCATTACCTGCTGTCACGCTGCCATCTTTTTTGAAGGCTGACCGTAGACCGGATAACTTCTCGGCAGTCGACCCTTTACGGGGGAATTCATCCTGTTTGAATACAATAGGGTCTCCTTTTCGCTGCGGGATAGAAACGGGGACGATTTCATCTTCAAAACGGCCGGATTCAATCGCAGAAGCTGCCTTTTGCTGGCTCCAGGCCGCAAATTCGTCCTGTTCTTCACGTGTAAGGGAGTAGCGGTCACAAAGATTCTCTGCCGTTACACCCATATGATAATCATTAAAGGCACACCATAAGCCGTCGGAAATCATGCTGTCGACTACTTTCTGGTCTCCCATTTTGTATCCTTCTCTTGCTCCTTTTAGTAAATATGGAGCTTGACTCATATTTTCCATTCCACCTGCAACAATAATATCCGCATCTCCTGCAAGGATTGCCTGGGTTGCCAGGTGAACCGTTTTTAATCCTGATCCACACACTTTGTTAATGGTCATAGCAGGTACTTGCTCAGGCAGTCCCGCTTTAATGGATGCTTGGCGAGCCGGATTTTGACCTAACCCTGCCTGCAATACATTCCCCATGATCACTTCATCTACATCACTTGCATTCAGTCCAGCCTTCTCTAAGGCATCTTTAATCACAATAGCTCCAAGTTCCGGAGCTGAAATACCTTTTAAAGATCCGTTAAAGCTTCCGATGGCTGTTCGGACAGCACTCACAATGACGACTTCATTCGACATCTTTCTTCCTCCCTTTCTCTTCTGACTGATTAGTCTGCATGTTACTTACCTTTAAAAACAGTTCCACTTTAACTCATTCTATGTAAGCGGTTAAATCCCTCTAAATTCGTCAAAAAATTTTTATATTGATTTATCTGTCGAAATTTTCTTAAAATGAAAGAGGGAGGGAAATTATGAATTTACCTAAAAATGCAACGATTATTGAAGTTGGCCCTAGAGATGGGTTGCAAAATGAGAAGAACTTTGTTCCGACTGATGTAAAGAAGGATTTTATTTTCCGACTGAAGCAATCAGGAATCAAGGAAATGGAGCTGACTTCGTTCGTTTCTCCAAAATGGGTTCCGCAAATGCAGGATGCCAGTGAAATCGTCGACTCCTGCATGACAATCGATTCCAGGGATTTTGTCCTTGCTCCTAATCAAAGAGGGATTGAACGAGTCTATGAAACAGGCTGCCGATCCGTGGCAGTATTCGTAGGCGTGAGTAACACCTTTAATCAGAAAAACATTAACAAGACAACGAATGAAGCCCTTGTAGGACTGGCTCCTCTTATATCAGAGCTAAAAGAGCGGGGCTACTTCGTAAGAGCCTGTATCTCTACCGCTTTCTACTGTCCATATGAAGGAAAAATCTTACCGGAGGACACCCTCTCTCTATGTAAGAAATTTGTTTCTTTAGGGGTGGACGAATTAAGCGTCGCTGATACGATTGGTCGGGCTAACCCTTTAGAAGCCCATGAACTGTTTGCTTTGCTGAAGCAGGAATTGCCTCATACGTTACTTACTGCACATTTTCATGATACACGGAAGATGGCCCTGGCTAATATCTTTGCCGCATTACAAGCGGGAGTTGACCGCTTTGACACTTCCGCCGGCGGACTTGGGGGCTGTCCTTTTGCTCCTGGTGCAACTGGGAATGTAGCGACTGAGGATGTTGTGTATATGTTAGAAGAAATGGGAATCTCCACAGGAATTGATTTAGGGAAGCTGGCTCTTGCCATCCAGCTGGTGAAGCCCCATGTGAGCCGCCCCATTGAAAGCGGTTACTACCGTCTGCATGAATTGAATCAATCATGAATACCACCTTTCTCCTTCGAGCATTCTAAAGTAGATAATACTTGAAGGAGATGAGTTCATGAGTCAAAAACGCGATAAAGGCTTCAGCCAAAAGGGCAAACCTAACTCAGATACGGTTTCTAACCCGATGGCTAAGGAAGAACTTGAAAAAGCCATTCATCCTACTAAAGGTCAAAATGCTAAATCGTAAGTAGCCATTCATGAAAGTGTCTCTTCTTAAGGGACACTTTTTCTTTGTATTCCCCTGTTCAAAAATTCCTCTTTTTTCCTCCTTTTGCTACAATATGAGTATGAATGATTTTGCTTGAGGTGATGAAGATGAGAAAGAAACTTGCCATCCTTGGCGGTACCCTTTCGTCCATAGGGCTGCTTGGGATTTACATTACGAATCGTTTTATGTACTTACCGAAAAAGGGAGATGACTTTATCCGGTCTCGTGAAACAGGATCGACCAGGCTGATAGAAGAGGATTATGCCTCACTTCCTAAAGAAGAGGTGCTGATCCCTTCACAATACGGATATGACATTAAAGCGATTTTTGTGAAGCCTCACCCCCATAAAAAATTCATGATCTTTTCCCATGGGGTTACAGAAAACAAGTGGAATTCGATCAAGTATATGAACCTTTTCATCAAACAAGGATTCAATGCTGTGATTTATGACCATCGCCGGCATGGGGAGTCCGGCGGGAAGACGACAAGTTACGGATATTTTGAAAAATATGATTTAAAGGCTGTTGTGGATGAGTTGATCCGACGGGAAGGCGAGGACGTTTTCTTCGGAATCCACGGGGAGTCCATGGGTGCAGCTACTCTGCTTTTATATGCAGGCAGTGTGGAAGATCGGGCAGATTTTTATATTGCCGATTGCCCTTTTTCCGACTTTGGTGAACAGCTTGCCTATCGTATGAGCGTAGAAGTGAAGATGCCTGCAAAATTTCTCCTACCCCTCGTTGGCGGCACCCTAAAGCTGCGACAAGGTTACACATTAAAGGATCTATCACCGATATCGGTTGTTCAAAACATCAGAAAACCCGTGTTGTTTCTCCACAGCACAAATGATGACTTTATCCTTCCTCAAATGACAAAGGATTTATTTGAAAAAAAACAGGGACCTAAAGAACTGTTTCTCGATTTTCGGGGCACTCATGCTCAATCGTATAATGACAACCCTGAGGAATATGAACAAGTGATTCAACGGTTTCTTCACCAATTTGTATTAAATGAAAGGGATGATGTCTCTTGATTCCAACTGATTTCAGATCAAAAATGCAAACCATGTATGGCGATTCAGGTGCAGTGTGGATTTCGAACGTGGAAGATCTACTGAAGTCTTTAAAAAATCGGTTCCATTTAACCTTCAGTGAGCCTTTTTCATTAAGCTATAACTTTGTGGTGCCGGTCCAGATCGGGCGTGAACGGGATGCCGTTCTAAAGGTCGGGTATCCGAACAACGATTTTTCCAATGAGTTTCATGCGCTTCAGGATTTCCAAGGGAAGGGCATGGTGGAGGTCATAGATTTTCATAAGGAAGAGGGGTGGATCCTGTTAGATCGCCTCACACCGGGCACTTCCCTTCACTCCGTTGAGGATGAAAAAGAGGTCCTGCATGTATTGTCCCGTGTTGCTCATCGTTTATGGCATAAGCCCGCGATCCTTCACGCATACCCTACCGTTCAATCCTGGTCAAATGGAATTGGGCGGCTGCGTGAAAAATTCAACGGAGGAAGTGGACCCTTACCTGAAGAGCTCGTCTTAAAAGCTGAAAACCTCTTTCCTGAGTTGCTCAGTACTTCCACAGATCTCTTTCTTCTACACGGTGATCTGCATCATGGAAATATTCTCTACTCGGAATCTTCCGGCTGGACGGCCATCGATCCTAAAGGGCTTATCGGCGAGAGAGAATATGACTGCATTCAGTTCATGTTGAATGAATGGAAGAAATGGGATGTGCCATTAGAACTGCTTCAATACAGGACCCGGACAATCGCTTCCCTTCTTTCCCTCTCTTATGAACGGTTGATTCAATACGGGTTTTGTCACTCGGTCCTATCTGCGTGCTGGTCTGTAGAGGATGCGATGGGTGGGTGGACGACTGGGCTTTCATTGGCCCGAATGTTTGAGGAGTTGATGAAGGAGAATGAGCTGACCCTTAAATTCTCCTAAGAGTCAGCTTCGTTTCTATTTATTCCCCTGGAAACAATAGAAAGTTCATTCTCCCATTAATGATCTGCCCAGGGCTTTTTAATTGAAATGTGTTACTTTGTGAAGAAAAATCAATTTTCAGTTTTTCATCGAGGAAAACCATCTTTGATCTTTCTACGAGGATCGGATAGCTGTTCGTTTCTATCTTTATATCTTCACCTTCAACAGGGTGATGGACAAACCATAAGGTAGGAATACCGCTTACAACACAGCCGCAACCTTCTGTATCGTATTTCAATTTCAGGTGACCATTTTGGGTCCCTATTCTATCTTGAATCTTTTGGGTTGCTTCGTTCGTTAGTTCGATTTTCATTCGACGACCTCCTCTATCCCTTATCCTATCACATTTCATTTGTTTCCTTTAGAATATTGCATTTTTCCTGTTTTCAATTTACTATCGATAAGGGGGATTCTTTTGTATTTTCTAGAAAGGGTGGTTTTTCATGGCAAAAGCTCAAATTAAAGTGAATGATAATGGTTCTTTTCGTGTAAGCGGTGACGTGGAGCTAATTGACGCTGACGGAAATGTATTTCCAACGAAACAAGTGTTTACCCTTTGCCGTTGTGGCTTATCTACAAACATGCCGTTTTGTGACGCATCTCATAAAGGAAAATTCGAATCATGTGTGCGGGCAGAAAAAGTATTGGACGAAGAGTAAATGGAATGAAAAGAGAGACTTCACCCTTGTGAAGTCTCTCTTTTCATGGGGCTGTCAATCGAAAAAGCGAATGTCCACAACGCTTGCAAGTGGAATATAGTGTACGTCTTCGAACCTGTCTACGACGTGCAGCTTCCCTTCCAGTGAGTCGACGTGGTGAACGGTTCCAATCGATAATTGATGACGGTGCTTTACATAGTGAGTAATCGACACCAATTTGCCAAACTCCATCGCCTCTGACACGACTTCATTCATCCTGACCAGTTCCTGCTCGTCAAGTTCGATCCTCTTCTCGTGCGTATCTTCCTTTGCCCAATCCCTTAGGAGCTTCACATGCTCCGGCAGCATCATAGATGTCCATTTGATTCTTCCTCGATCGCGGATCAACTCTCTCACCTCCTATATTTATTACGATTTATGTCCACCCACCAGGCGGGCACGATGCCTTGCTGTTCCTGCTTCTGTATAGGATACGGCCCGGAGAAGGGCTGCCGATCCATATTTATTTCGGATGCGGTCCACTACATACCCTAGCTCCCGCTTCTCCCATCGATTCGGCTCGAACAAAGAAATCTGCAAGGCTCCATCATCTACAATATTTGAAAGAGCGATGTTGATTTTCCGTACAGTTTTCCCGTTGTAATTCTCTTCGAATAACTCCAGGCATACACGATATAAATCCATGGTGATATTGGTCGGCTCCTCGATGGTCCGCGACCGGTGAAACCCTCCACCAAATTCTTCGTGACTGTAACCGACGCCAAAGCTTATTGTTCTCCCCGACTTGCGATGGGTGCGGGCGCGTCTGGCGACTTCTTCACACATTTCTAAAATGACACGTTTGATTTCCTCTTTCTCCTTATAATCGCGAAGCAGGATCTGCCCCTTGCCAAAGCTGATTTGACCATCCATGATCGGAGCTCCTATTTCAGATAAATCAACTCCCCATGCGTGGTAATAGAGTTGATTTCCCATAACGCCGAACTTGGCCTCCAGCTTCTCCAGGTCATACTGCGCCAATTGGCCAATAGAGAAAATCCCCATGCGATTGAGCGTCTTTTCGAGGCGCCCGCCAATCCCCCACATTTCACGTAAAGGCGATAGCGGCCACAGCTTTTCCGGAACGTCTTCATAGGTCCATTCGGCAATACCCTCTTTTTTTGCTTCAAGATCCAGGCACAACTTAGACAACAGCATATTGGGACCGATTCCTATGGCGCACGGCAGCTGAAACTCCCTTTCCATATCATCTCTGATTTTACGTGCAACAGTCGTGGCATCTCCCCAGAGATTCGTCGCTCCATCAATCTTGATAAAGCTTTCGTCCACGCTATACGTATGAATGGCATCTTTCGGTACGTAGCGGTGGAATAACCGGGTCAATTCAGTCGATATCCTGACATACGTCGCCATTTTCGGCTCTACAAGCCGGATGCGCGGATCCTTTGGGATTTCAAACATCCGCGAGCCCGTTTTGATCCCAAAGTCCTTCTTCAACCTGGGTGATGCCGCTAACACAATACTTCCTTGGCGGTCCCTATCCCCTACTACAGCCAAATGGCATTCAAGGGGATCAAGACCCAGCATGACAGCCGAACAGCTAGCATAAAAGCTCTTCATATCGATGCACAGAATCTTGTGGTGTGGCAGCACACTGTAATCGACAGTCATATCCTCGTCCTCCATTTTACCTAAAATAGAACAAACGTTCTCATATAGTATATCTATGATTCTAACCGAATATACGTTCCCTTTCAACTTAAATAAATGGAAATGGAGAGAATAACAAGAAAAGCGGAGGCGGCTTGAGCAGGACCGACAAGCATAAGGCGAACATACCGGAAAGGCGCTCTTTGCCTTTTTGGTATGTTTGACTTATGACCTCGAGCCTCTAAGCCCTGCAGCTGGATCAAGAAAAGCGGAAGGGCTTTGCCTAGAGGCGACAAGCATAAGGCGAACATACCGGAAAGGCGCTTTTTGCCTTTTTGGTATGTTTGACTTATGACCTCGAGCCTCTAAGCCCTGCAGCTGGATCAAGAAAAGCGGAAGGGGCTCGCCCTGGGGCGACAAGCAATCAGGGTCACACCAAAGTCAAATTCTGTCGATATTTTTGTTATGAAATTCATAGTCGCATTTTCCTATAATTGCTAAAATTCAAATGAACACAAATTGTCAGGGCGAGGAGGAGTAACATGGCGAAAGTGATTGTGATGTATGAAAAGCCAAAGGATCAGGAAGGGTTCGAGGAATATTACTTCAACACCCATATGCCGATAGCTGGAAAGGTTCCTCATGTAAAAAATGCGAATGTACAGCGGGTGTTATCCAATCAAAATACGGATTTGTCACTCTACTTAATAACGGAGATCGAATTTGAAAACAAAGCAGATATGAAAGAAGCGTTTAATTCTGAAGAATGGAAAGCGGTTGGAGACGATGTTCCGAACTTCATGAAATACTTAGAGAAACCACCGATTATCACCATAGTCAATTAAGAATACTTACTCTGCCAAAAATAAGAAAAGCCAAAATCAACGTGTGATTTTGGCCATTTTCCCATCAACCTCTCCCGGCTTGGAATCCTGGATATTTCGTCATGCCCCCATCGGCGATGAGTGTCGTTCCGGTGACGTAGCTTGCCTGATCCGAGGCTAGAAAAGCTGCGCAGGAAGCCACCTGTTCGGGTTCCCCGATATAGCCCATTGGAATGAGTTTCTCCACTCCTTTTTTCTTTTCAGGATCAGAAAATTTCTCGGCATTGATGGGAGTGTCAATGGCCCCGGGAGCAATATTGTTTACCCGGATTCCATCGGGTGCGAATTCTAACGCAAGACTTTCCATTAATAATTTCACTCCACCCTTACTGGCTGCATAGTGCGCAAAGTGAGGCCACGGAATGATTTCATGAACAGAAGAAACATTGATGATCGATCCTTTGATGTTATGATCGAGCATGTATTTCGCAGCTTCACGGCATCCGAGAAATGTACCTGTTAAGTTCGTGTTGATGACCCTTTGCCAATCTTCAATAGGCAGGTTTTCAGACGGAACTTCATTTTCGATTCCCGCATTATTCACGTAGATATCAAGACGGCCATACGTGTCGTGCGCAAAATGGACAAAGCCCTGAACGTCTGCTTCTTTTGACACATCACCTTGAATAATGGAGGCTGTTCCCCCTGCTTCTTCGATTTCCCTCACTAGTTCTTCCGGATTTTCATCTTCTTTGAAATAATTAATGACCACTTTGCAGCCTTCACTGGCAAATCGTTTAGCAATCGCCTTTCCTATACCTGTAGCAGCTCCGGTTATAATGACAACCTTACCTGTCAGATCTGAATACATATCCATTCCTCCTTAATCTTTCGTAAAGCCTAATAGAACACCGCCGATAATGATAAGAACACACCCTGCAATGACGAGAAGGATTTGCTTTTTGGATTTCTTTTCACCTAAGAAAAACAAACCTCCAAGAGTAGAAATCACGATTCCCGTTTGAGATAGGGAAAAGCTTGTAGCCACTCCGATCCGTGGAAGAGCCAGAAGCAATCCCAGATTCCCCGTTGCCCACATAAGACCGGTTAAAATATTGCGTATAGTATATTTTGTAAAGGGCCTATGCCTGAAAGTAATGACAACCGCCCCAATAAACATTCCAATCGCCTGTGGTAAAATGGCTTCCCAGCCGTCAATATCAAACCATCTTAAAATGACGACATAGGCTATGTATCCACAGCTGGATAGCAATAAAGTTAGTAAACCCTTTTTAAGCTGAGATTGATCATCACCCTCGGATTTTTGAGTGAATGAGGTTAATACAACACCAATAATAAGAGCTAAAACGGCCCCGCTTCCGAGGAGGATCGTCTCTGTTGTTTTCCATTCTTTAAACACTAGAACGCCGAAAAGAGTCGTTCCAATCAGCTGCATTCCCGTTGAAATCGGAACGGTTTTCGCAACTCCGATGAACTTTACACTCGCTAACTGATTGACTTGACCGACTGCCCAGAAGACGCCTGAAATGAAGCCGATCCCCCACACAAATAACGTCAATTCCGGTGATTTGATGAAGAAAATGCCTATGGCAAACAGCAAAGAACCAATGGTAATTCCAACCGTTTGGCTATAAGCATTCCCTCCAAGTTTTACACTTACAAACACAAGACTTCCCCATGCTACTGCGGGGATCAGGGCCAAAAGAATCCCTATCATACATCCACATCCTTTTTCCAACAATAGTCATAGTTTTCCTCCGAAACAAAAATTCTAGCCGTTTAGGCTAGAAAATCATAAATATTTCCCGCTCCATGATGCATACCCTTATTTTGTCCGGTATAACCTCAAGGTGAGGTGGAAATATGAAGAATGGATCATGAAGATGATTGACAAGACGTTTTAACAATTTGAACATACGAAAGGTCAGCGCATTTACATGGAGAATCCGTCTCTCGTAACGATAGCGATCCTGGATCAGCTGGGGAAAATAAAAACATTTGATCACAAAGAAGAAAGCATTGGTCTATAAACCAATGCTTTCTTCTTTGTCATTTTGTAGATGTATGTATGGGCACAATCACCCGGTTATTGTCCACATTCACAATGACATGGACATCTCTGTCGATGGAAAGATCTTTGAATCGTAATGAATATAAGCCGGTGGGATTTTTTTCAACGGATTGGATGACCACCTGTGAAAACCGGGGATCTTTCATGACTAATCTGACCGCACTACCCTCGGTTTTACTTTGTTGATCCGTCAGAAAAACCAATTGATCTGCAGAAGCTCTTCGGGGGTAGGACTCCTGGAGCTCACCATCAAACGTCACACTCACTTTTTTGCCTATCTCTATGTCATCTTTATGTAGTTTTTTATCTTTGTCTGTCTTCATGAGGGTTTGGTCATTGAAAGAAAACCAAACATCATTAATAAGCGCTTGATCGCTTTCAAGCTGGGTGACAAAGCCTATGAAATTTGCGCTGGCTTGAGATGTACTTACAGATGTTGAAGGACCACAACCGGTAAATAGAAAACAGAAACAAATGATCAGAACAGGCAAACACTTCTTCATAGACTCCCCCCTTATTAGATTAGACGAATGAGAGTATGGTTTGGTTTCACTATTTTTTGAAGAAAAGGTTATTTCCTACTTTTTCGACAAAAGATGGGAATAGTTGATAAATGACGCTCCCCATATTCATCCATCGTGGCAAATTGATTTCCCTCCTATTGGTAAAAAGGGCTTCCACGACTTTTTGAGCGACGTATGCAGGATCAAGCATAAACTTTTCTACATTCTTCACATACGTCCCGGATTCATCGGCAATGGAGAAAAAATCTGTGGCAATCGGCCCAGGATTAACCGCTGTCACCTTTACCCCGTATCTTTTGGCTTCCATTCTCAGGCTATTTGTATATCCTAACACAGCATGCTTAGAGGCAGAGTACGCACTCGACTTTGGTGAAGCGAACTTACCTGCCTGAGAGGCAATGTTAATGATATGACCAGAACCTTGTTCACGCATATAGGGAAGGACTTCTCCCGTACATGCCATGAGTCCAAGAACATTCACGTCCATCATTCCCTTCACATCCTGAAATGATGTTTCATGTGCTTCCTGGAATATTCCATACCCTGCGTTATTGATCAATGCATGGATCGGGCCAAAGTCTTTCAGGATGGCCTGGAATGTACGGGGGATTTCGTCGTAATCCGTTACATTTAACGGATACACTTCCACCTTACAATTGTATTCGGTTATAAGCCTCTCTTTTAATGCTTCAAGCAAATGGACACGGCGTGCAATCAAGGCAAGATTTCCGCCGTTTTCTGCAACTTTGATGGCCATTTGTTCTCCGATTCCTCCAGAGGCACCGGTAATCACAATGGTTTTTCCTTTTATTCTACTGTTCATTTATCGTCACATCTTTCTAGGTAAAATAATGATAGATTCCATCATCCATTTCTTTCTTTATGTAGTGAAGGGATTCCAGGTAGTCTAATTGTCCGATTGTTTCAGATAGTGTCAGACCAAGTTCTTTTCGATATACGGAAGGGAATAATGTCTTACATATGTCGAATACGGTCAGCCGGTTACCATTGATCATTTCCAGAACACCCCGTGCTCTTTCATCCTGTTTCCCTAATCGCCTCGGAATTAACCCGTGAACATCCTTAATATTGTCCCCATGACCTGTGTAGGCAAGGGAAATGGGAATATCCAATAACTTTTTCAAGGAATCATTGTATTGCAGCAATGGCTTTGAACGCTCGGTTTCCCCTTCAAACGGTGGTTCAATTAATGGATTAGGGGAAATAGTCGCGAGTATATGATCTCCGGCTATCAAAACACCATCCCTCTCCCGGTAAAAGGATAAGTGACTCTGAGCATGTCCTAACGTTTCAATGATCGTCCAATCTTCCATTCCAGGAATGGCGTCCCCTTCTCTTATTTCATTATCTAATTTTCGATTCCCCATAAATTTCAAAGGACTCTTAAATTTATGAATTGACTGGAGATACTCTTGAGGTAATCCCGATTCGATCCCCAATTGAAGGAAAAAGCGATCATACACTTCATGAAAATAGTCATCACGATGCAGCCAAAACTTGTTATACTTGTGCCCAAAAATTTTAACAGAGGGAGAGAACCGATCAAGTAAGCCGGCATGATCCGGATGATGATGGGTCAAAACGATTTGATCAATATCTTGAGGTGTATACCCCAAAAGGGACAATTGCTCGGTCAGCTGTACCCAGGCCGATTCTGTAAGAGGCCCTGCATCCACTAAGGTCAAGGCATCCCCTTTCACTAAATAAACATTCACATCCCCTACGGCAAAAGGAGTGGACAGCGTAATTTTTGCGATATTATTCACTAAGGTTGTCATATTTTCACCACATTCTTCATAATAAAAAGGGGAGGCAGCGAAGATCGGACCGACGTGCCCTTCCCGTCTAGAAATTCATTACTCTTACGTTAATAGAAAATGAATGACTCTTCATTTAATAGTGTACATTTTTTCCTAACAAATGTCATTTTTAAAATGATTGAATAGACTGAAATAAACACTTGACAAATAAGCTATCTTTCTATGATAATCACCTATAATATACGTTTACTATCGGTAAATCATTTTACATAACACTAAAAGAAAAAGCGATGATAAAGACTAGTAATGAATAGATGATGTCAGAGATCGGTGCCCACCGGCTGAAAGGCACCGTCATCCCCTCTATTTGTGAACCTGCCTTTTGAGCGTCTTAAAGCAGAACGTTTTTCCAGCGTTACATGGAAGTGAAGTGTGTTCATTTCGTCCATTGGAATGAACAAAACAAGGTGGTACCACGGAAGCAGACCCTTTCGTCCTTTATGGATGAGAGGGTCTGTTTTTTTTTCAAAAATGGAGGAGGAATGAACGAATGAAGACATTGTTTATTGGAGCAGGATCGATGGCTTACGCTTTAATGAGTGGAGCACTGAAATCAGGGGTCCTGAAGAATGAAAAAGTGCATGTTACCAATCGGGCCAACCAAGAGCGATTAAACGAAATCGTGCACGAATTCGGTGTGCGTCATGTAGAACATGATTCACCATACGACGTCGTCATTCTGGCCATGAAACCAAAAGACTTTCATGAGGCTGCAGATTCTATTAAGACCCACCTTTCAAGGAATACGATGGTCATTTCAGTTTTAGCAGGGATCACCATGGAACATATTAGCGACAAACTCACCTTTAACGGAGCCATTGCAAGAGCCATGCCCAATACGAGTGCTGCCATGGGAAAATCAGCTACGGCAGTATCGTTCAACCGGAACCTTTCTGACTCCCAGAAAGAATGGACGACAACACTATTTCAATCCGTCGGAACAGCAGTGGAAGTAGCGGAAGAACAATTAGACCTTATAACGGCCCTATCAGGCAGCGGTCCTGCTTATATCTACTATGTCGCGGAATTACTTAAGAATGCGGCAGTAGAGTTAGGTTTGCAGGAGGAACTCGCAAAAAGCCTCGTTAACCAAACGATTGCAGGGGCAAGTGCGATGCTGGAAGAATCCGGATTGGAAGCCCGGGAATTAAGGAAAAACGTGACCAGTCCAGGTGGAACGACTGAGGCAGGGATCACTAAATTGGAAGACCATCAGGTAAGAGAAGCGTTTTTCCAATGTGTCTCTTCAGCGAAAAACCGTTCTGAGGTACTTGGTAAAGAATTAAAGAAGCAGTCCTAAGCTATAACCCACCATGATTCGCAATTTTCATTATTCATTGATAAAATCAAAGCAAAAAAGAAGGTCGACAAATGATCCTCCTACTACTTCTACTATGCGCTGTTCTTATTGTCTGGATTTTTATCGGGATGGCTGTGTGGAGGGGTGTATCTACCATCTCTTCCATTGATGAGCTTTCCCATAGAACAAGTAATGGACCACTCCTATCCGTGATTGTTCCAGCTAGAAATGAAGAAGAAACGATTACAGACAGCATTCTATCTCAGCTGCAGCAGGATTATCAACAGATCCAATGGATACTCGTCAATGATCGTTCAACGGACGGGACTACGGAAAGACTCGAAGAATTAGCCGAAATGGATAGGCGAATCAGCGTAGTTCATATCGACTCACTTGAAAAGGGATGGCTAGGGAAAAATCAGGCATTATATAAAGGGTATCAGGTATCAGAAGGAGAACTCATCCTTTTCACAGATGCCGACGTCATATTTAACGATCCGAGTATCCTGACAAAAGCAGTGTCCCTGCTTCGAACACAGAAGCTGGATCACCTGACACTGGCTCCACATATTAAATCACAATCCTTCTGGTTAAAAAGCTTCGTTGCTTTTTTCTTATTCGGTTTTTCTTTTTATAAGAGACCTTGGAAAGCAAACGATCCCTCTTCTAAGGTAGGGATGGGCATCGGCGCCTTCAATCTCATCACACGATCGGCTTATGAGGAGATCGGTACTCACGAGGAGATTAAGCATATGCCCGATGATGATCTGCAACTAGGGGTCCAGCTAAAGAAACACCATAAAAAGCAGTTCTTCCTCATCGCCCTTAATTCTCTAGAAGTGGAATGGTATCGTTCCTTGAAGGAAGCCTTCAACGGATTGGAAAAAAACACATTTGCGGGTCTGCATTATTCCATGCTTCTCGTTTTGTTTGCCATGTTTGGGGTCTTCTCCTCTACTGTGCTCCCTTTCTTCACGATTTTTTCAATGGAGCCGGCCATTCGAATCGTGAGTATGTTGATACTGCTTCTCATTGGCATCACGTATTTAAAGGTAATAAAGCAAATGACGAAGGAGTCTCCCCTCCTTTTTCTTGCGTTACCTTTCACCGCCATGTTATTTATCTATTCTATCGGACGAGCTACGTTATTAACCTATAAACGAGGCGGAATCGAATGGCGTGGAACAGTTTATTCGTTTAAGGAACTGAAGCGAAAAAGGAAGTAAAGCACATTTCTTTCCGAACAAAAAAGGTGTTGTTATAATTCATGTGTAGCACTATTTAGCAACCCGAAATAAATACCACGTCATGGAAGGTGATTAAAATGAACGCAAAGCTATTTCAACCATATTCGCTTAAAGATGTAGAACTGAAGAATCGAATTGTAATGGCACCTATGTGCATGTATTCTTCCCATAACGAAGATGGAAAAGTCGAAAACTGGCATCGTACTCACTATACAAGCCGTGCAGTGGGTGGCGTCGGGCTCATCATTCAGGAAGCTACAGCTGTCACGCCCCAAGGAAGAATCTCCCCCCAAGATTTAGGGATTTGGGATGACGAACATATCGAAGGATTAAAAGAGTTAGTGGGCCTGATTAAGGAACAGGGCGCAAAGACCGGCATCCAGCTTGCTCACGCAGGAAGAAAAGCCGTCCTTGAAGGAGACATCCTTGCCCCATCTGCGATTCCATTTAATGAAGAGATGAAAACGCCCGTTGAAATGACGGCGAATGATATTAAAAAGACCATAACGGCATTCATCAAAGGTGCAGAAAGAGCGAAGAAAGCGGGATTTGATGTGATTGAAATTCATGGGGCACATGGATACCTCATCAACGAATTCCTGTCTCCGCTATCCAATAAACGTACCGACGAATACGGCGGATCAGCAGAAAACCGCTACCGCTTCCTTCATGAAGTCATTGATGGAATTCAACAAGTGTGGGACGGACCTCTCCTTGTTCGTGTTTCTGCCAAAGATTATCATGAAGAAGGATTGGACGTAGAAGACTATGTTGTGTTCGCCCAATGGATGAAAGAACAAGGAGTCGATTTAATCGACGTAAGCTCCGGTGCTCTTGTACCTGCGCGAATTCCAGTGTTCCCGGGCTATCAGGTGAAACTTGCCGAGACCATAAAAAAAGAAGCGAAGATCGATACAGGTGCAGTCGGACTGATTACAACAGGTATACAAGCCGAAGAAATTCTGCAAAACGAGCGTGCTGACCTCGTCTTACTTGCTCGTGAATTGCTTCGTGACCCATACTGGGCAAGAACGGCAGCCAAAGAGTTGGGTGTTGAGATTGAGGCGCCTAAGCAGTATGATCGCGGCTGGTAAGAAATGTTTTGTCAGACTTAATAAGAGAGTTGCATGCCGCCGGGCATGCAACTCTCTTTTCTATTCATACACTTTTTGGACCTCATACCTGAACCCTAAATAACGGTAGTTTTGTTTTTGATACATCAATCTCGGTGTATCTTCCCCATCCGCTACCAATATCACGGTCTTATCAGGGAATTGCTTCATCACAAATTGTTGAAGCCTTGCACCTATCCCCTTTTTTTGAAACGATTCATGAACCATCAGTCCATCGATTTCTGCTGTATGATCTTCAATGATCACATCCACGGATCCTGCCGGGGTCCCCTTATAGAAAGCGAGGAGCTGCATCAAACGGGGATTTTGGAAATTCCTCTTATGCATGTCGACCTTTTGATTTGCAAAGGCTTCACCATACTCTAAATCCTGACTATATTGAAATGCCAGGTACGCATCCAATTCACTGTCGGTCACCGCTTTCACTTCAATATCAGAATTATCGTCTATAGAAGGAAATTGACCAGTTTCTATACTGTATAGTTCATTAAATCCTGATTCATATCCTTCACGTGTAAAATAATCCATTAATTCCTCTGTTAGTTTTGTATCCTGGGGAAAATAAAATTTCACATGCTTTTGCCCCTTTGATTGATGAAATTCTCTTAAAAAGTGAGCAGCCTCTTTAAATTCAGCCAACGTTGGATGTTTTTTGAATTCAAGAAAATTACTATCATACCTTGTTAACATTTCTGGAAAATGAATATGTTTATAGAGATCATTCTCTCCTATTTCATGTCCTGGATTATAGATATGCTCAAATGTGATTTCCTTCATTCGTACTCCCCTTTTCCTCTATGAACTTACTCCCAGATCCGTTGAACAATTGCCCCGTCTTCTTCGACTTTTACTACATACACATCAGGATTGGAAAGGGCGAACAGCTCATCATATCCGTATTTCTCATCAAACAACCTCAAAAGCAGCGTGGTTAAGTTTCCATGACTCACGCAAACAACATGATCTTCTTCTTTTTCTAAAACGTCTTCTATAAATGACCTTGCTCTCTCCGTTGCCTGATCATTCGACTCTCCGCCTGGTAACGCAAGGGAAAAATCCTCAAAACTGTCTTTTAATTTTTCCATCCAATCAGGAAGATCGTGATCACTTAATATTCTTTCTCCTAAACGTTCATCTTCCTTTATGGTTAGTCCCGACTGACTTGCAAAGGGAGCGATTGTTTCAATGGCTCTCACAAAAGGACTGGAATAAATCGCTTGAATGGTTCGTTTTTTTAAAAAAGCAGCCAGTTGGTTCGCTTGATTTTCCCCTGTTTCCGTTAAAGGCGCATGAAACGGCTGCCCTTCCGCTTTCGCGTGACGTACGATATAAATCGTCTTCATCCCTTCCCCCCCCCTACTTCTTTAAAGGTATGACATATTCCATAAAATCCCTGGCTATATACGTATCGGGAAACACGTCCCTTGCTTCCCTCTCCAACTCTTCCCATGACTCTTTTGCATATCGAGAGGAAATATGGGTTAAAAACAGCAATTTAGCCCCTGCATCTGAAGCTGTCTCTGCTGCTTGCTTTGTCGTCGAATGGAAATACTCACGGGCCATTTCCTCCTGATCACGATTGAAGGTCGCTTCATGAATGAGTACATCTGCTGACCTTCCTAAATCGACAGCACTCGAACAAACCCTGGTGTCTCCAAGAATCGTGACAACCCGTCCTGGAATCGAAGGTCCAAGAAAGTCCTCTCCATTAAGTTCAGTGCCGTCTTCCAGCTTGACGGATTCACCCAATTTCAATTGCCTGTAGACGGGTCCAGGTTGAATACCTCTTTCCTTTAATTGATCAACTTGAAGAACACCCGGTTTATCTTTTTCAACCACACGGTATCCGAAGGTAGGCAAGGCATGATCCAGCTCCTTCGCCTCTACGAAAAATCCTTCATCTTCAAAGACGGTCCCTTCTTCGATCTCGATCACTTCAAGGGGATATAGTAGATGCGTCCGGCTGACTGATAGAGACACGTGGATATACTCCTTGATTCCCTTGGGTCCATACACCGTAAGCCGGGACTCTCCACCTTGAAAGGAGCGGCTGCCTAATAATCCTGGCAACCCATAAATATGATCCCCGTGTAAGTGGGTGATGAAAATCTTCTCTATTCTTCTTGGTTTCAAGCTAGTATGTAAAATTTGATGCTGCGTTGCTTCCCCACAATCAAAAAGCCAGACCGCACCGCGTTCTTCTAATAATTTCAAAGCAATACTGGTTACATTTCGGAGTTTAGCGGGTACTCCTGCCCCAGTTCCTAAAAATAATAGTTCCAACTTATTCACTCCTAAAATGAGCTATGCTGCCTTTATTTTAGCACATCCTACGCTTATTTACCTTTTCCTTCCCAAGAGAATGGGGGATTATTATGCTCAGTTAAACAATTGGGTTATAAGAATGAGAATTAAAGCCAACATAATGACGAAGATGTTTGTTCATAAAACGCTTTCATTTCTCCCATCAGAAAAGTCATCAGCATATAATTTGCTAATTGAACCATAAGTCTTTAAAATTAAGTAATTGTATAGGATATTAAATAAGAAGACATACATTAAAAATGCTAGCAACAAGATAAAGTGAGGTCATGACATTGAATAATTCAACTACACCATCATCTCTCATTACGATTTTTGGGGCGACTGGTGATTTAGCAAAAAGAAAGCTTTATCCATCTCTTTATCACTTGTTCCGTAAAGGGAAAATCTCAAAGCGTTTTGCCGTTGTAGGGGTAGCTCGACGTGAATGGTCGAATGAAGAGTTTCAGGAACATGTAAAAACATCGGTACATAAAGCGTTAGGCAGCAACGAAAACATAGATGAGTTCGTCTCTCATTTCTACTATCAGCCGAATGATGTTTCAAACAGCGATTCTTACAAAGCGTTGAAGAATCTTTCTGATGAGCTGGATGAAACGTATGAACTAGAAGGGAATCGCATTTTCTACTTAGCGATGGCTCCTGAATTCTTCGGTACGATTACAGAACAGCTGAAGAATCAAGGTGTAACCGATACAAAAGGTTTCCAGCGACTTGTCATTGAAAAACCATTCGGTCACGACCTCCCTTCAGCCGAAAAACTGAACAGCCAAATCAGGGAATCATTCTCTGAGGACCAAATTTACCGTATCGACCACTATCTTGGGAAAGAAATGGTTCAGAACATCGAAGTCATCCGTTTCGCCAATGCGATGTTTGAACCCCTATGGAATAATCGTTACATCTCTAACATCCAGGTCACTTCCTCCGAAGAGCTGGGTGTTGAAGATCGTGGACGCTATTACGAAAAAAGTGGGGCTCTCCGCGATATGGTTCAAAACCATCTGCTTCAAATGGTTGCTTTACTTGCCATGGAGCCTCCGATCAAATTGACGACAGACGAAATCCGCAGCGAGAAAGTCCGTGTATTACGATCCCTGCGTCCGTTTGAACATGAAGAAGTGAAAGATTATTTCGTTCGAGGTCAATATGGTTCTGGAACAACCGGTAATCAGGATCTGCCAGGTTATCGCGAAGCAGACAACGTTGATGATCAATCCAATACCGAGACTTATGTTGCAGGAAAACTGATGATCGATAACTTCCGTTGGGCTGGGGTTCCGTTCTATATCCGCACAGGAAAGAGAATGGAAACAAAGTCAACGAAAATCGTCATTCAATTCAAAGATATTCCAATGAACCTGTATTACAATCCGGACAAGCCACTGGCACCGAATTTATTGGTGATTCACATTCAGCCTGAAGAAGGAATTACTCTGCACCTAAACGTGAAAAAATCCGGACAAAACATTGAAACGACTCCAGTAAAACTAAACTTTGCCAACACCAGTGTAGACGGGATGAACACGCCGGAAGCATACGAAAAGCTTCTATTCGATTGCCTGCGCGGGGATGCAACCAACTTCACTCATTGGGATGAAGTAAAGCTGTCCTGGGCATTCGTCGATAAGATCTCTGAAGTATGGGAACAAACGCGTGATGGAGAATTCCCGAACTACGAAGCAGGATCAATGGGTCCGAAAGCAGCCGACAACCTGCTGGCTAAAGATGGCTTCTACTGGTGGCCAATTGCGAATCTAGACGTAGACCAATGCTAAGGAAGGTGTGGAAACAATGAAAATTTATGATGTAACAGCTCCAATCTTTAACGGAATGCCGGTTTATAAGAACAAACCGGAAAAACAACCTACCATCGACACAAATACGAATGGTCATGTAACAGAGTCCCGCATCTCAATGGATGTTCATACAGGAACACATGTTGATGCTCCACTTCACATGATCAACGACGGTGAAACAATCGAAACCATCGATATCGAACAGCTCGTTCGTCCTGTAAAAGTTTTTGATTTAACAAAGGTCGATGAGAAAATCAGTCTTAAAGATATCGAAGAATTAGATATTGAAGAAAATGACTTCATTCTCTTCAAAACGAAGAATTCATGGGATACCGAATTCAACTTTGAATTCATTTATGTGGCAGAAGATGCAGCAGCGCACCTTGCAGACAAGAAAATCTCAGGTGTTGGAATCGACGCTCTGGGTATTGAAAGAGCACAGGAAGGCCACCCCACTCACCGCAGCTTAATGGGAAGCGGCGTTATCATCATGGAGGGACTTCAACTGAAAGACATTGAAGCAGGCCAATACTTCATGGTTGCCGCTCCACTTAAAATCGAAAACACCGATGCGTCACCTGCACGTGTGTTGTTATTTGATGAATTGATTGGCTGAAATCCGAAAATGACTCCCTAGTATACTAGGGAGTCGTTTTTTTTGATTTGTTAAGAAGTATGCCTATTTTCTCTGCGAAATCACACTTTACACATAGCATTCTTATTAAATTGTTAATTCAAAACTCATATACTATAAGAAACATTAATAATCTTCCCAATGACATTCTGGACTTCATCCGAATGTGTGATGACAAATAAATGATCGGCTTCCCCTTCAACAGGTGCCGCTACATCCTTGAAGTAACAGTCAGTCTGCTGACGGTTCAGCACTTCTTCAAAAGTAGTAGCGTTCCTGAAGATGGTTGTACTCCGCTCACTGTTTGCTACTCTGGCTTGAAGAACCCGTTCGGCGATATCCAAATGGACGAGGATCGTAATCAATCCCTTCTGATTGAAATGCTCCAACAGCTTCAACCGTCCACTGCGGCTCAGATTCGAATTACAAAGAATGAGATGGTGTGATGTCTCATTCATGGCATAATCCACAATCGTTTGACTGATGGCATATTTGAGCGCATTTGGTCCTTCCATTGGAAGCAGACTCCTATAAAAGGTGTTGATGAATTCAGCATGATTATCCTGGTCGATTACAACGGAATTCAACAATTGTTCTTCCAGACTCTTGGCAAAGGTTGTTTTTCCGCTATGGGTTTTACCGACGGTCATGATGACTAATCTTGTCATGAATGGACCTCCAATTCATAGTTTAAACTCAATCTATAGATTCTCTTTTATCTTAGATATATAGTTTCTTAATGTTTCCTTTGTAAATCCTTGTGCTCTAGTCACTCATATAAAAATAATAAGCCTTGTACACGTCCCCAATGATCCCTTTTAATTGATGAACACCTAAGTCTGTATTGGTCATGATGACCAAAGCACTTTCCAATTGAGGATAGGCCACCACCATGCATTGAAAACCAACGCCCCAGCCAAGTGATGATATTTCGATTCCCTTGTCGTTTTGATCCAGGAAGACCCCTAGTCCGGTCCATTCCTTACCGCCTTGTGAATGGATCATTTCAGCTGCTTTACTTGACGAAAGCCTGAGTTTGCTTTCCCCTTTTAACGCATGCATGAGTTCTACCACTACAAGTGCTAGATCTGTTGGGGTTGTCCACAGTCCGGAAGCAGCAGGATACGGATAGATTGGATATTTGCCTTCCACTACTTCTCCATCACTCATATGACCACAAGAGGCATTTTGAGATGAAGGATCAAATGTGCTATTTTTCATATGTAATGGATGAAAAAGATGTTCGCTCATAACTTCGTAAAAAGGGTTCCCAGTGACATCTTCTATCAACAGTTGTATGATACAGAAGCCTGCATCAGAATAGTGAAAGTCCCTTTCAGGGGCATATTTCACTTCAATAGGGACCTTACAATAAGGGGATTTCCCTTCTAACAGGTTAACCATCGTCGGCGTACCAAACTTCGAATTAAGTTCGTTGAAGCTTCCTTCAGGATCGACTATCCCCGATTGGTGACTAAGTAAATGTCTTAAGGTAACGTTTCCATTATATTCATGTAAAGGGACCTTCCAGGATGTTAGCACATTATTCACATCCTCATCTAAATCCAGAATGCCTTGTTCCGTCAATGTCATCACCAACATCGAGGTTAGAAATTTACTGATTGAACAAGCACTGAAAATGGAATCACTTTCCACCCGTATATCCGTTCCTGCTTCCAGTATACCGCAGCATTCCGTGCTACTGATGGAGCCACCCTCAATGACTGCCATGCTTAATCCCGTTACACCATACTCTTTCATACGCTTTTGCATGTTGATCATTTGTGGTTTCATCGTAACCGTAACCCCCATCGTTCTATTAAAGTCTGTTCTGGCTCTAGTAAGCTCACCATTTAAAGTTGATGGAAACATCATTCATCGATTTCTTCCATATCATATGATCAGACCCGATACCCCAATAATCCTTCAGCCAATAGTCAGGTTCACCAAATTTCCCCTTCCATATTTTCTGTGCAAGGGCGTATCCGCTATCCAAACAGAATTCCTGGATTCCCCTGTTTAGAAAAGTAAGGAACATGACGTTTAATAGTAATGTCCCTACCCCGCGTCCTTGATAATCGGGATGCACAAACACCGTTCCGACTTCATATATCTCATTCAGTGCTCCATCTGTACAGGTGCGAATCAGTTCACTGGCAGGACCGTATTCAATGGTTCCCATAATGTCGGTTCCACCCTTTTCCGAAGCGATTAGAAAGTACCGATCCTTCCCATTGCTTTCCAAGTCACTCTTTAAATAACGTTTTTTGCTTGCAATTTCATTTTCAATGTCATCAACCATTTCCGATATCCCTTCACTGTAAAAGGTATGCTTTATGACTGTAGAAAAAAATTGATTCAGTTCTTCCTGATCTTCTATTCCTGGTCTTCTTATTTCAATGGTAGGCACTGAAAACCACTCCTTAACTGCTTTACTTATGTAATATTATGGTAACATACCATATCTATCTCATACGATGAAATTCCGATAAATGATTATTATTTGTTTTAATATATATCCTTTCAAAATAAAAACCCCTCTCCTAATAGGAAAGGGGCTATACTTATTCGATTATTTCATCCACTCAGTATGGAAAGTACCTTCTTTGTCCACGCGCTCGTACGTATGGGCACCGAAGTAATCTCGCTGAGCCTGGATCAGGTTTGCAGGCAGTGTTTCTGTACGGTAGCTATCGTAGTAAGACAGTGCCGCAGAGAAGCCAGGTACCGGTACACCATTTTGGACGGCTGCGCTGATGACTTCGCGAAGTGCATATTGGTAACTTTCTACGATCTCTTTAAAATAAGGATCTAATAGAAGGTTTGAAAGATTTGATTCACGGTCATAAGCTTCTTTGATCTTTTGCAGGAATTGAGCACGGATGATGCAACCTCCGCGGAAAATCATTGCGATATCCCCGTATTGAAGATCCCATTTGTACTCATCAGATGCAGAGCGCATTTGCGCAAATCCTTGAGCATAGGAACAGATTTTGCTCATGTAAAGAGCTTTACGGATGGATTCAACCAATGCTTTTTTATCGCCTTGGAATGGTTTCGTGTCAGGTCCTTTTAGCATTTTGCTTGCTTTCACACGTTCATCTTTAATGGCTGAAATGAAACGGGCAAAGACAGACTCGGTGATAATCGGTAAGGACACACCAAGGTCTAACGCACTCTGGCTTGTCCATTTGCCTGTACCCTTTTGTCCTGCTTTGTCCAGGATGACATCGACCATCGGCTTTCCTGTTTCCTCATCTTTCTTCGTGAAGATATCTGCTGTGATTTCGATGAGATAACTATCAAGTTCACCTTTATTCCAGTCGGCAAACACTTCATGCAGTTCCTCGGCACTTAAGCCAAGGACATTTTTCATCAGGAAGTAGGACTCAGCGATCAACTGCATATCTCCGTATTCGATGCCGTTGTGCACCATTTTCACATAGTGACCCGCGCCATCAGGACCTATATACGTCGTACAAGGGTCTCCATCGACTTTCGCTGCAATGTCTTTCAAGATGGGAGCGACAAGTTCGTACGCTTCCTTCTGTCCACCAGGCATGATAGAAGGACCAGTAAGTGCACCTTCTTCTCCACCGGAGACACCCGTTCCGATAAAGTGAATGCCTAATTCGCTTAATTCGTGATTGCGGCGGCGCGTATCTTCGAAGAACGTATTTCCTCCGTCAATCAGAATGTCCCCTTTTTCCAGGAACGGCTTTAATTGTTCAATGGTTGCATCAGTTGGATTTCCTGCTTTCACCATCAAGAGGATTTTTCTAGGTTTTTCTAGAGAATTAACGAATTCTTCAATCGTATATGTAGGAACGACATTCTTTCCTTTAGATTCGCTTATCATTTCATCCGTTTTTTTACGGGAACGATTATATACAGAAACAGAGTACCCTCTGCTCTCAATATTCCAAGCTAAGTTTTTACCCATTACGGCTAAACCGATAACACCAATTTCTTGAGACATGCCATTAACATCCTTTCATTTATAGAATACTGGTTTTTTCTTTTTAAACTATCAACATTATGTAGGAAACTCCAGTTGATCCGTTTTTCAAAAACTATTTCTCGCACTCTATTTCAATCTAACAAGAATAGTGTGGTGATGCAAATAATCCGTTTCAAGTGTTCGCTATCTACTTTAAGGTGTCCTCTTCCTTCCTGGGTCATTCACTCAGAAAATCTTTGTTGAAGCTTGTGTCCTGTTTTGAGTCAAAGGTTTTCTTCTTGTTCTTCCCTTTTATTCCTTGGGAGATGGAATCTTTCCCGAACTTTTCCTGAAGCTGTGATAAAACAGTGTAAAGTGGTTCCTTTTCTGCTACCTTTTTGTAAGAGAATAGGTCCAATTGTTCGGTTGCTTCACTCTTTTCCACTATATCCTGTGCGGTGACACCCAAAAGTCTTACGGGATCTCCATCCCAGTGCTTCAACAATAAGTCTTTAGCATAATGAAATAAATCTTCTTTTTTATATATCGGATTTTCCAGCTTCTTGCTTCTCGTAATGGTTTTTCTGAATTTATCCCTGATCATGAGCTGGATCGTCATCCCCAGAACGTCTTTCTGCTGCAGGCGTGACGACACTTTTGCACATAGTTTCTCTACAACCATTAATAGCTCGTGTTGGTTCGTTGTATCCTTTGGTAAAGTAGTGGAGTTTCCAACGCTTTTATAATCATAGATCGAATCAGGGTCCACGCTTCGCCTATCGATCCCGTTGGCACGTTCTTTGAGACGGAGACCATTGATTCCAAGCAGTGATTTCAGCTGTATATCATTGGCATGAGCGAGATCATCGCAGGTATGAATACCAAACGAATTGAGCTTTTCTGCGGTCTTCTGTCCAATGCCGTGCATCTCAATGACAGGAAGTGGCCAAAGCTTTTCAGGGATATCACGCTTTCTTAATACGGTGATTCCCATAGGTTTCTTCATGTCGGATGCAGTCTTGGCCAGGAATTTGTTAGGGGCCACCCCGATACTGCAGGGAAGATCGAGTTGACTTTTAATTTGGGATTGAATGTCTGACGCAATTTGTAACGGGGTGCCTTTTTCAAAGGAGTCCGTGATATCCAGATATCCCTCATCAATTGAGACAGGCTCCACTAATTCTGAATATTGTCTGAGGATATCAAATATTCCTTTGGAGGCTGCGCGGTAACGGTCAAAGTTAGGCGTCATGATAATGAGCTCTGGGCACAGTTTTTTGGCTTCCCAAAGAGGCATTGTCGTCTTCACTCCCAAGCTTCTCGCTTCGTAGCTGCATGTCACGATAATGCCTCGTCTCTCTTGGGGATTCCCGGCTATAGCCAATGGTTTGCCCCTCAATGTTGGGTCAAATGCCATTTCAACAGAGGCATAAAAGCTATTCATATCAACATGAAGGATCACTCGTCCGTTTTTTGGATAATGTGAGATCATTTAAATCGCGGCTTTCTTTGTCTAATTTTGATGTGTTTTTTGCTCGTTCACGTAATCCTTTATCTCTCTAATACCTTCTAAGCTCTCTACTAAAACATTGGGATCAATCTGGGTGATGAGCGAGTCTTCAAGATTGATGATTCCTGAGAAATAATTTGTTTTTGAATATGCAAGTAAACCTACGTTTGTAAAGGAGTCATCCGGTACTTCGAGAATTTCTTTCGCTTCCTTTACGACCAAACCGATCTGAATTGTTTCTGTGTGAACGACGAGTAGAAACATTCCTGTTTCTGCACCTGCACTCGTGTTATAAAGGATATTTGCTAAATCAAGGACAGGGATCAGCTCACCCCTGACTTTTACAAATCCCAGGACAAATGAAGGAAGATGAGGGATGGGCCTCACTTCTTCCACTCTTTCAATCGATACTACGTTCTCAATCGGTAGAGCATATTCCTCTTTTCCAGCATGAAATACAACTACTTTCGGCATTGTATAACGTCCCCTCTTAAAATTCTGATATGTTATGTATGCTTCTAATGTACCATATTTTAGAAAGGTTAGGTGAAAGAAGAAAATGTCCGCGTTCAAAGGGAGAACCTTTGAACGCGGACATTTGATTGTATCGACGAGCTGTCCAGCTACAGCGGCTAGAGGCTCGAGGTCATAAGTCAAACCTGCCAAAAAGGCAAAGGACGCCTTTCCGGCAGGTTCGGCTTATGCTTGTCGCCTCTGAGCAAGCCGCCTCCGTTTTTCTATTTGTCCAGCTCCGGCGGCTAGGCCCTCGAGGTCATAAGCTAAATCTGGCAAAAAGGCAAAGAACGCCTTTTCGCCAGATTCATCTTATGCTTGTCGGGCCTGATCAAGCCGCCTCCGTTTTTCTATTCCCCCGCTACTTCCTGAATGATCGCTACAACCATTTCAGAGAGCTTGTTCAGTTCTTCAACAGGCATTCTTTCACTCTTCGTGTGGATTTCTTCGTAGCCTACTGCCAGGTTGACTGTTGGTACTCCGAATCCTGCGATTACGTTTGCATCACTTCCGCCTCCGCTTGTCAGAAGTTCGCTTGGACGACCGATTTTCTTTGCGGCACGTTTCGCCACTTCTACTACTTCGTCACCGTCTTTGAACTTGAAGCCTGGATACATCACCTGTACTTCAACTTCCGCTTTTCCGCCCATTTCTTCTGCCACGGATTCAAATGCAGCTTTCATCTTTTCTACTTGTGCTTCCATTTTTTCAGGAACGAGTGAACGTGCTTCTGCAAGAATATCCGCTTGTTCGCATACGATATTCGTTGCTTTTCCACCTTCGAATCGTCCGATGTTCGCAGTCGTTTCTTCGTCGATGCGGCCAAGTGGCATTTTGGAAATCGCTTTAGCCGCAATCGTGATGGCAGAAACGCCTTTTTCAGGAGCTACACCGGCATGTGCAGTTTTTCCGTAAATCGTTGCTTTTACTTTTGCTTGTGTAGGGGCAGCCACAATGATATTTCCTACTTTGCCATCGCTATCAAGAGCGAAACCGTATTTCGCTTTTACCAGAGATGAATCCAGGGCTTTCGCTCCGACTAATCCTGATTCTTCCCCTACTGTGATGATGAACTGAATATCACCGTGAGATATATTGTTTTCTTTTAATACTCGAACAGATTCAAGCATCGTTGCAAGTCCCGCTTTATCATCGGCTCCAAGAATGGTTGTGCCGTCAGAGTAAATATAGCCATCTTCTTTAAGAGTTGGCTTAACCCCCTTTGCAGGAACAACTGTATCCATATGAGAAGTGAAGTAGATGGTATCTACGCCTTCTTTATTTCCTTTAAGAGTACAGATAAGGTTACCTGCACCATGACCGGTTTCACCCATCGTATCATCTTCGAATACGTCTACTCCAAGATCAGAGAATTTTTGTTTTAATACTTTTGCAATTTCAGCTTCTTCTTTCGTTTCTGAATCGATTTGAACCAATTCCATAAATTCATTTAGTAAACGTTCATGATTAATCATTTAGTAGACCTCCACAATATGTATTCACTTCTATAGTATAGCGTGAATAGCCTTGTTCAACAAATAGTACCTCTTTTACAATGGAATATTTCCATGCTTTTTCTTTGGTCGATCTTCCCGTTTATTTCTCATCATTTCCAATCCTTGAATCAATTTGATACGTGTTTCCCGAGGATCAATGACGTCATCGACCATTCCACGGGACGCCGCTACATATGGATTAGCGAATTTCTCACGGTATTCTTCTATTTTCTGCTCCCGAAGCTGTTCAGGATTCTCACTGGCTGCGATTTCCCTTGCAAAAATTATATTCGCAGCTCCCTGTGGACCCATGACGGCAATCTCTGCATTCGGCCAAGCAAACACCAGGTCAGCTCCGATGGATTTACTGTTGAGGGCAACATACGCCCCACCATATGCTTTTCTTAATATCACCGTCATTTTCGGGACCGTAGCTTCTGAATAGGCATATAGGATTTTCGCACCATGACGAATGATCCCTCCATGCTCCTGCTTGATGCCAGGGAAGAAGCCGGTTACATCTTCAAACGTGATTAACGGGATATTGAAGGAATCACAGAAACGGATAAAACGTGCAGCTTTGTCAGAGGAATCAATGTCCAGTCCTCCTGCCATGAATTTTGGCTGATTACAGACAAGTCCTACGACCTCTCCTTTGATTCGGGCCAGTCCTACGACGATATTTTTCGCAAATTCCTTTTGAACCTCCATAAAGCTGTCTTTATCCACAACTTCATTAATGACGGTGCGGACATCGTAGGGACGAATCGCATCAAAAGGAATAATATCTGTTAAATTAGCACGGTAATCATCTTCCTCATTCACGTCTAAACGAGGGGGCTTCTCTTCATTATTTTGAGGTAAATAAGCTAATAATTTCCGAACCTCCAGGAGAACATCTTCTTCGGTTTTCCCTCTGAAATGGGCATTCCCGCTAATGGAGTTATGGACCTTTGCCCCTCCTAAATCTTCAGAACTGATTTTTTCACCGGTGACGGTTTCGATTACTTTAGGTCCCGTGATGAACATTTGGCTTGTATCGTCCACCATAAATACAAAATCCGTGATGGCAGGTGAATAAACCGCTCCTCCCGCGCAAGGACCCATAATCACGGATATTTGTGGAATCACTCCGGAATAAATGGAGTTTCTATAGAAGATATGTCCGTATCCATCTAAAGAAACGACGCCTTCTTGAATTCTTGCACCACCTGAATCATTTAATCCAATGAAAGGCGCACCATTTTTGACTGCCAGATCCATGACATGTGAAATCTTCTTCGCATGCATTTCCCCCAATGCGCCGCCAAAAACCGTGAAATCCTGAGAAAATAAGTAGATGGGATTTCCGTTTACTTTCCCATAACCTGTAACGACTCCATCTCCTGGTCCTTGAACCCCGTCCAGTCCGAAGTCTGAACAGCGATGCTCAATGAATGGATTAAGCTCGACAAAGCTGCCCGGATCCACTAAAATATCGATTCGTTCTCTGGCAGTCAATTTTCCTTTTTCGTGCTGCTTATCTATTTTTTTATCTCCGCCGCCTAATTCTACTTCTCTTCTGCGATCATACAATTCATTAATCTTTTCATAGATATCCATTATGTTACTCCCCTTTGATGTTTGATTTATCACATAGTTCATATAGTACACCGTGAGCCGACTTTGGATGCATGAAGGCAACAGCAGCCCCTAAAGCACCAGGTTTTGGTGTTTCGTTGATCATCCTGACTCCTTTGGCTTGCAGTTCCTTGATCCGTTCTTCAATTCCTTCAACACCAAAGGCAATATGATGAATGCCTTCTCCCTTTTTCTCAATGAATGTGGCAATCGGACTATCCTTATGTAGTGGTTCAAGTAACTCAAGCTTAATATTCCCACCATCAATAAATGCTACTTTCACACCTTGATTTCCCACTTCTTCGATCTTGACGAGTGAAAGCCCAAGAGTATCTTCGTAAAATGGAAGAACACTGTCTATTGATGATACTGCTATTCCGATATGGTCTACCTTTTTCATCCCTATCATCCCCCTGTTGTTTACATGTTCCACCCGTATAGTATTCGATAAACGGTGTCGAATTCCCTCCTAATACGGCGAATAATTAAAGCGTTTTCTTTTATACCAATGGTTGTTTTCTCTCCCTATTCACGATAAAATAGAGTTGAAAATCGCCTCTATAAGGTGAGATGAAGAATGGAGAGATACAATGGGTAATAAAAAATTACAAAAAATAATTGTATTTGTCATGTTGTTTGCGATGATTGCATCGACAATCATGGCGGGACTGACTTTCTTATTATAATAGAAAACAAAGGATCTGCTAATCGACCGGGTCGATTAGCAGATCCTTTTTATTTTATCGCACCATGTTCTTTTCCCAGCTGATGGAAGCTTTTGTTCGTTTTGACGACCAGCACTTTTGTTCCGACCGGCACCTGATCAAACAGATACTCAACATGTTTATTATGCATCCGAATACACCCATTTGATATATATTTCCCAATGCTTGAAGGTTGATTCGTACCATGGATTCCATAGATCCTTCCGTCTGTTCCCTTGGCGTCAAAGCCGATCCATCTCGATCCCAATGGATTCCTTGGATCTCCCCCAGGAATATTCTTCTTACGGTAATAAGGGTTCTTGGCTTTGACTGTTACATTAAATAGTCCTTCCGGGGTGAGGGTCGTCGTTTTCCCTGTTGCTACCGGAAATGTGCGCTGGATCTTTCCATCGTCGATATAGGCTAATTGATTGCTTTCCTTGTTCACGATAATAAACGGATCTCCGGGCAGTGGATTCCTGCCCAGTGGCCATATCGGAGAAGCGAACAAGATAATGGCAAGAAGTATACGCATCCTATCACCTTTTTCGTGTTTTAGGTGTAGTGTACTTCTCTTTGATCACTTTCATCCTTCTTTATTCCTTTAAACGAGCTTTTCAGTAGAAGATACTGTTCCATCTCCTGGACGAACTGATAAAGGGCTGCACGGGTTTCGAACTCTTCCCTCGTCTTCGGTAAATCCATTTGCTCGAACTCCACTTTCATATCGTACAATTTTTTCAGATAAAACAGGGCCGTGTTTCCCGGGTGTATGTGATCGCTAAGCTCATCCAGGAATTCTGCAATCCGATGTCCCTGCTCCACCGTTAATGAGATCGATGTCGCAATCGGTAAGATACGTTGTAGGATTTCGAACTGTTTTTCCCTCATTTTAAAATACAAATAATATAAGTTCTCATGACGTAAAAAGTGATTTTCAACATCTTTGAATGCTATTGTCTTCGCTTCTTTAAGTAATTGTTCTGTTTCAGTGATTTCTTTACCATCCCATTGGCTGTCATTTGTTCGCAGGTAGTTGATCATTTCACAAAAGATTTTATAGAAATTGGCTTCAATCTTTTCTTGATATTCGATCATCTTTTTATCTACACTCGGCATATAAAGGTTCATGATAAGAGCAATCCCGATCCCGATCACAATGATGCCTAATTCATTCTCGAAAAGCCCGGGGGTCACCTTACCTGCTGAATAAATATGTAAAATGATAACGGAACTGGTGACAATCCCTTCTTTGATATTCAGGGCTACCGTGATTGGAATGAACACAAGTAATAACAAGCCGATTACGGCAGGGTGATAGGCAATGAATTCAAAGAACGCAGCCGAAATCACCATGGCGATCACACAGGCCAGGAAACGGCTCCATGACGCATTCACCGATTTCTTCTTCGTGTTCTGAATGCAAAGAATCGTCAAAATGCCAGCAGATACAAAGTTATCCAGCTGGAACCACTGTGCAATGCTGATTGCAACTGCAGTGCCGATCCCAGTTTTAAGTGTTCGATACCCGATTCGAAACATTCATATTTCTCCTAACTCTTTCTTTATTAGCTTCTTTAGAATACCATAATTCCCCTTGAACATAAAAAAGGAGGATTAACGAAACTGTTCGCTAATCCTTCCATCGTTTACAGTATTTTCTCTAAGAATTCTTTTCCCCGGTCGCTTTGCGGGTTCGAGAAAAACGGAAGAGGCTCTCCTTCTTCCACGATCTTTCCATCATCCATGAATAAGACTCTGTCTGCCACCTCTCTGGCAAAGCCCATTTCATGGGTTACAATGATCATTGTCATCCCTGAATGAGCAAGTGACTTCATGACTTCCAGCACCTCTTTGACCATTTCAGGATCCAGTGCAGATGTCGGTTCGTCAAACAACATCACTTTCGGTTCCATGGCAAGTGCCCTTGCAATGGCTACACGCTGCTTTTGGCCACCTGATAAACGGTTAGGGTACTCATCACTTTTTTCTTTCAAACCGACTTTTGTTAGAAGGTCCGTCCCTAATTTTTTAGCTTCTGTTTTGTTTAGGCCCTTCACTTTCACTGGAGCGTAGATCACGTTTTCCAACGCTGTCATATGAGGAAAGAGATGAAAATGTTGAAATACCATGCCTATATCTTGTCTCACTTTGCTTATAATTTTGCCTTTCACAACAGCTTCTTCAAAGTATATCGATCCTGAAGTTGGTTCCTCTAAATAATTCAGGCAGCGGAGCAGAGTGGACTTCCCAGAACCGGAAGGACCGATCAATGCTACAACCTCCCCTTTTTCTACGGAGAAATCGATCCCTTTTAATACTTGAAGCTTACCAAACGACTTTGTAATCTTTTCTGCTTTAATCATTTCCACGTAGTCTCCCTTCCAGCGCTTTTCCCAATAAGGTTAGAACCATGACAAGCACATAATAGATCAGTCCGGCAAATAATAGTGGTTCGAAAAAGGAATACAAATCACTACCTACCATATACGAACGTCTCATCACATCGGCTGCCCCGATAACAGTGACGATGGCAGATTCCTTCGTAAGGGTGATGAATTCGTTCATTAAGGCAGGCAAGATGTTTTTAATGGCCTGAGGCAGGATCACATCTTTCATCATCAAACGATATGGAACCCCAAGGGCCATGGCCGCTTCCTTTTGCCCTTTATCCACTGCATTGATCCCCGCACGGATGATCTCGGAAATATAGGCAGCTGAATTAAGGGAAAAAGAAAGGATCGCTGCTGTATACGGTTCGATCTGAGTTCCAAAAAGCTGAGGCGAGCCATAAAAGATGATCATCAATTGCAGAACTAAAGGAGTCCCCCGAAAAACCGATGTATAAATATCTGCAAGTAATGTTAAAGGTTTGATGGAACTTATTTTACAAAGAGCAAGCAGAATACCGAATAGGAATCCAAGTATTCCTGCTAACCCGACAATTTTAAGAGTGACCTTCAATCCTTCCAAAATAAAAGGAATCGAAGGGATCAGTTGTTGAAAATCAAGTGGCATTGTATTCTCCTCCAATCGTGCTGTTAAATAGGAAGGGCTAACCGATGATGGGTTAGCCCTTCTATCAATCTACTGTTCTCCGTTAAACCACTTTTCAGCCAGTTTATCCAATTCTCCATTTTCCTCGAGCTTTTTCAATGCATCGTTGAATTCGCTTGTAAGCTCACTATCCTTTGGAAGTGCAACGGCAGAACCGGCTTCTTCTTCGTTCACGTCCATTGTATTTCCTTGAAGTTCTTTATTTTTATCCAAATACCCATTTGCTACGGTATTTTCGATGATAATGGCATCAAAACGTCCATTTTGCAGATCCTGTATCAGCTCAGGAATACGATCACGGGTCTCTACTTTTAATGGGATGGATGTGGAAAGTTCTTCTGCAGCTTCCTGTTGGATGGAACCTAACTGAACGCCAACCGTTTTCCCATCAAGATCCTTTTCGCTTTCAATTCCGCTTTCTTTAGTTGAGATGATCATATCCTTGGCAGTGTAATAAACATCACTGAAGTCAACATTCTTTTGTCGTTCTGGGGTAGGGGTCATAGCTGAAAGCACAAAGTCCACCTGGCCGGTTTTAAGTGCTGAAATTAAACCGCTGAACTCCATATCTTTGATCTCGATTTCATACCCAAGTTCATCTGCCAGCATCTGAGCCAAGTCAATGTCGTACCCGATAAATTCATCACTGTTTGCCGTATCGACGTATTCAAATGGTTTATAGTCCGCAGAGGTACCCATGATCAGTTTTTTTGATTCTCCTGAAGCGGTTCCTGCATTCTCTTCTCCTGCACCACACGCTGCAAGAGTAGTAGAAACGATTAATACTAATATTAGAGATAATATCTTTTTCAATGTAATTCCTCCTTGATTATAATGTATAAATATAATATATAATGTATATTAATTACTATATTCGTATTGTAGCAGAGATAAATTTTTATGCAATAGTTTTTATAATTATAGAAAAATGTTTATATTTTCTGAAAATTAATGTGCTTTTTATTAGATTTTTATAAGTTAGAGTAAATGGAGAAGGATAAATATTATTCAAATAATATGCATTGATAGTGGAATTGAGCGTCTCGAAACTTCTGGCTGTCACAATTGAGGGAAGTTTCACTAATAATTGAGAGGAATTGAGTATGGATCCTGTAAAAAAGGATCATTTTAATGGAGACTTTGGATATGGATAAAGGTTCTTGGCAATTTAAGGGCCATATTCCCCTTCATAATCCTTTATTGCGTCATTTCGGGAGGGAATTGCGTCATTATTTAATTTATTGCGTCGTTTTTCCATTATTTGCGTCATTTTAATAAGGAATTGCGTTTTTTGGTAAACAAAGGAATATGTCAACTCCCCACTTCCAACCAACATAAAAAACCCGTCAAGCTTCTCACTCTACCTGTGAGAAACCTGACGGGCTATTTTCATCTTACTTACACTTCTTCACAATACTGATCGAAGTACGATTGAATTTTGTTCACAACCGACATTGGGTCGTGACCTTCAATTTCATGTCTTTCTACCATCGTCAATAATTTTCCGTCTTTTAATAGAGCAAATGACGGTGAGGATGGCGGGTAACCTGTAAAGTAGCTGCGCGCTTTCGCTGTAGCTTCTTTATCCTGGCCAGCGAAAACCGTCACTAATTGATCCGGACGTTTATCGTAGTGAATGGAATGAGCTGCTGCTGGGCGAGCGATTCCTCCTGCACAACCACAAACAGAGTTGATCATAACAAGTGTAGTACCTTCTTTAGCGAAAGCTTGAACTACTTCTTCTTCACTAGTTAATTGAGTATAACCGGCTTGTTCGATTTCTTGACGAGCCTGACGAACAACGTCGTTCATAAATAAGTTGAAATCTATATCCATACTTGAACTCTCCTTTTAATCGCTGACTTAATCATTCTCCATAAAAACAGGAAATTTGATGTACCACTATCATAACAATTTCAAACCATATCTTTCAATTAAAATTAACTAAACCATTCAATGAATTGCTCCTTTGTACAACTTTAGCAATTCTTCTACTGCCTGAGAAGTCGTAAAATCTCCTTCTTTCACTCGATTTTCCATATGAGGAAGGGAAGACTTTATGTTTTGGTGAAAAAAGAAGTCTGAGAGAACCCTTTCTTTCAACATCGTATGAAACCATTCCTGCTTTTGGAGAAGTCGTCTTTCTTCAAAGACGCCCTGTTCTTTTGTTTGCTTCTGGAACTGTTGAATCACATCCCACATTTCTTGTAATCCATCATTTTTTAAAGCTGAACAGGTATAAGCCTTTGAACTCCAGCCTTTTGTTGCTGGAGTGAGAAAGTGCAGGATTTGGTTCAGCTCTCTTTTGGTTTTCTCGGCGAGAAGCTTATTCTCTCCGTCGGCCTTATTGACAAGCAGAGCATCGGCAAGCTCCATGATTCCTTTTTTCATGCCTTGTAGCTCGTCCCCGGCGCCAGTGATGACAAGCAGGAGGAAGAAATCCACCATTTGTCTCACCATTACTTCACTTTGGCCAACCCCAACGGTTTCGATAATGATCAGGTCATATCCAGCCGCTTCGCATAAGAGGAGGGTTTCATTTGTCTTTCGATGAACCCCTCCCAGTGTACCGGCAGTGGGGGATGGCCTGACAAAGGCACGGCGATTTTTCGATAATTGTTCCATCCTTGTTTTATCCCCTAAAATACTCCCCCCGGAAATGGAGGAGCTTGGATCAATCGCAAGGACGGCAACCCGGAGTCCAGATTCGCATAACATTTCCCCGAAAGCTTCTATAAATGTACTTTTCCCCGCACCCGGTACACCAGTGATGCCGATCCGAAAGCTTTTTCCTGTATAAGGAAGGAGCTCTTGCAACAGTTCCTGTCCCTTGGCATAATGCTGCTCAGCATTGCTTTCAATCAGCGTGATGGCCTTCGCCAAGGAGCTACGGTCGCCATTCAAGACCCCGTCCTTTAATTCGGTAATCGATACAGATCCCTTTTTTTTCTTCACAAACCGCTTCTTTCGCCCTGAATCATGCTCTGCCATTATTCAGCCACTTCCTCATAACCCAGCACTTCATAAATTTCTTTGATGACTTTTTGTGCAGCAACGGGTATGATCGTCCCTGGTCCAAAAACGGCAGAGGCTCCGTTATTCAATAGGAAGTCATAATCCTTAGCCGGAATCACTCCACCAATGACAACGAGAATGTCTTCTCTGCCTAATTTCTTTAGTTCCGCTACCAATTGAGGCAGGAGTGTTTTATGTCCTGCGGCTAATGAACTTACACCGATGACATGAACGTCATTTTCGACTGCTTGCAGGGCCGTTTCTTCCGGCGTCTGGAACAATGGTCCGATATCCACATCAAAGCCAAGGTCTGCGAACGCCGTGCTAATCACCTTAGCACCTCTGTCATGACCGTCCTGTCCCATCTTCGCAATAAGGATACGGGGTCTTCTTCCTTCGTTTTCCAAAAACTCTTCTGTCATCTCTTTTACTACATTGATTTCTTGTTCATTTGAAAAATTCGAGCTGTACACCCCGCTTATACTTCTAATCGTCGCTTTATGTCGTCCTGAAACTTTTTCTATCGCATCGGATATTTCTCCTAATGTGGCACGTGCCCTCGCTGCTTCAACCGCTTTCTCAAGGAGATTCCCTTCCCCTGTTTCTGCTGCATGGGTTAATGCTTGAAGGGCTTCGATCACTCTCTCTTGATTTCTTTCTTCTTTAAGCTTTCGGATTCGTTCTACTTGTTTTTGTCTTACAACCGTATTATCGATATCCAATGTTTCAATCGGGTCTTCCTTGTCGAGGCGATATTTATTTACGCCTATAATCGCTTCGTCTCCTGAATCAATCATCGCCTGCCTTCTGGCAGCCGCTTCCTCGATCCGCATTTTCGGCAATCCAGTTTCAATCGCCTTCGTCATGCCGCCAAGCTCTTCAATTTCTTCAATGTGCTCCCATGCCTTTTCCATCAGCTGATCGGTTAAGGATTCAACATAATGGGATCCTGCCCATGGATCAATCACCTTCGTAATACCGGTTTCCTCTTGAAGATACAGCTGTGTATTACGGGCGATCCGCGCTGAAAAGTCTGTCGGCAGGGCAATCGCTTCGTCCAGTGCATTGGTATGAAGGGATTGTGTGTGGCCCATGGCTGCTGCATGCGCCTCAAGTAACGTACGAATGACATTATTATAAGGATCCTGCTCCGTTAGACTCCACCCGGATGTTTGGGAGTGAGTCCTTAACGCCATGGATTTAGGATTCTGAGGGTCGAATGTTTTCATCATTCTTGCCCAAATCCTTCTTGCCGCTCTCATTTTGGCTACTTCCATGAAATAATTCATGCCGATGGCCCAGAAGAATGATAATCTCGGTGCAAATGAGTCGATATCGATTCCTGCCTGCAAACCAGTCCGAACATACTCAAGACCATCCGCCAATGTATAAGCTAACTCAATATCGGCAGGTGCTCCCGCTTCCTGCATGTGATACCCGGAAATACTGATGCTATTAAACTTAGGCATATGTTTGGACGTATACTCAAAGATATCGGCAATGATCTTCATGGATGTTTCAGGAGGATAAATATATGTGTTTCGAACCATATACTCTTTCAAAATATCATTTTGAATCGTACCGGACAGCTTATCCTGTGAAACACCTTGTTCTTCTGCCGTCACGATATAAAACGCAAGGATGGGTAATACCGCTCCGTTCATTGTCATGGAAACAGACATTTGATCAAGAGGAATCCCATCAAACAAAATCTTCATATCCAGAATCGAATCAATGGCTACTCCCGCTTTCCCTACATCCCCCACTACCCGCGGATGATCGGAATCATAACCGCGATGAGTGGCTAAGTCAAAAGCGACAGACAGTCCTTTCTGCCCCATACTTAAATTTCTTCTATAGAACGCATTGCTTTCTTCTGCTGTTGAAAATCCTGCATACTGCCGTACCGTCCAAGGACGATTCACATACATGGTTGGGTACGGTCCCCTTGTATATGGAGCCAAACCTGGGAGGTCTTCTCCATGATTCTTAGAGTCCTGTTCTGAATAAAGAGACTTAATGACAATCTTCTCATTCGTTTCATATGTGTCGCCCGATAGAGGAATACCTTTCATTCTACCTTCGTTCGAATAGGGGTTGATTTGCTGCCAATCAGGCTTTGTCATTTTCTGTTCCCTCCTCCCAGATGGTTAATAGCTCATCGACTTTTTCAAGTATATTTTGTTTGTTGTAAACGGAACCGTTTAAGCCGTTACCAAACCACTCACCTTTATGCTTATCTGGAATTTGCCCAGCTATGTCAATGACAATGGCAGGATCTATATGATGAATCGATTCTATCAGCATAGTGAGTTTGTCTTGATACTCTTCATCCTTCCCACAAACCACATAGTACGGATAGCGGGTTTCCTCTACGAATTGAAGAACCTCTTCCTTAGAGAAGCACTCTTTACTCTGACTTGCATGAATGCCCCCAGCAGCTAGAAAGCCTTTCACAAAATCTGCACGGGGCTTATATGTTTTTAGATCGCCTAATCCAATAAGACCTGCAACTGGTTTTGTTTTCAAATTCTGGGCTCTTCCCCTTAATCTTTCAAAAGGAAGGGATAATCTGTCCGGCCCGGTTAAAGGAAGAGCGGGAAGTGTCTCATCCAGATTCGCATAGATATTCGTCCCGATCATCGAGTTTTTTCTTGTGGCTAAATCATGAATACGCGACTCTCTCACTCTATTTATTTTTTCATATATGGAACCATTTTTCAGACAGGCAAGAATTCCCCCGTCTCCTTCAACGTCTTGAAATTCCTTCCATGATAGCTTCCCTATTTCTTCTGATAACCATTCCACATAATAAGAACCGCCTCCAGGGTCCACCACTTTATCCAAGTGAGCTTCTTCACCGAGGATCAGTTGAGTATTCCGGGCAATTCTTTCAGAAAATGCGTTCACTTCCCCACTCACTTCATTAAAGGGAGAAACGACAAGATAGTCTACTCCTGCAAGAATCGCAGAAAATGCTTCTCCACCCCCGCGGAGCATATTGACATATGAATCGAGCGTGGATTTATTATATTGAGACGTTTCTGCACTGGTGCTGATGGATTGTGCAATGATATCATCTGATAGCCCATAAGAAGATAATACCTCTTGCCATAATTTCTTGAAGGCCCGGATTTTGGCTACTTCCATAAAGAAATGGCTTCCGACTGAAAAGTGAAAATGCATTTTCTCAGCAATTCTAGCGATGGACCAGCCTTTTTCCTGCAGTACTTCAATATAAGAGACCCCTTCACTAAGGGCATAAGCCAATTCCTGTGTGGCACTCGCTCCTTTATTATGATACGATGCAGAATTGATAATAATCGACTTTACACCCGGAAGGTGCTTGTCTGCTTCTTCTACAACCTCTAACCAGTTCCCTATTTCAGGCCCATCTGTAAATGCACTCTCGGAAATAGGGTCGAATCCTATGACACCGATGATTTCCTTCAGTTCAGGTATATCCTTCATGCGCTGAATGGAGGATGCCGTATTCTTTTCAATGACAAATATAGGAGCATGGTACTCTGTTACTTCTTTGATAAAATGATCGAAGCCATCCGTTATGTCTAATTCTCCAACTGCAAATGAAAGACAGTTTTGCCCCCGGGATAATGCGTCCTTCATTGCTGATGCAAGTTCTTCCCATGATCCCCTTTTTATTGGTTGAGCAATAAACCACTTCGGAGTACGCTCCATTCTTCTTTTGACATCTGGGATATAGGCTCTCACCCTATCCCGTTCTGGTACATCTTTCGCTGTATATAACGGTTTAAGTTCAATATTTTCATAGGTTTTTGTATGTAAAGAACGAATCCCTTTCCCCTTTAACGCTTTTTCAGCTGCTTCCTGCCATTCTGTAAGTGTTCGTCGACTGAATGATTGTTCTTTCATATCACTAAGCTTCATAATACCCCTCTTTCAACCTGCATTTTTGTAATCGTTTACATATTCACTTGAAGAATTTCACTAAACTAGTAGGAGTGCGCATTGAAAATTCGAAATGTTTATACTAATACTATTTTAGTATATAAAAAAAATCGTATTTCTTCAATGTATCTGGAAGATGTGTACAAAAAGAAAGAAAAGTCGACGTGGTCGACTCTTCTCCCATTAAGCTCTATTTTTTTGTATTGATATACAATTTACCTTCTGCACGTTTCGTCGTTACATTTCCGTAATCATCGGAAATTTTCACTTCAATCAGGGCCCCAGGTGCTTTTACGTTTGAAGTGGCCGTATAGTAACCAACGTAATGACCTTCAGATGTTTCCATCATCGGCAGCTCATTGGCGTTTGTTACTTGCGTTCGTGTATTTGTCAGTGGCATTTGGATAACAAACGTTGCTTCTAATCCAGGCTCACTGTCAAATTCAATTTTCACAGATTCACCACTTTTCAGATAAATATCTTCATCCGGAAGGAGATTGTTAATGGAAATGTCACCAAATTTAGCGAAAACTGTCACGCTTTGTTTCTTTTTATTTCCCGCTTTATCCTTCGCTACGACCTGGATGATATTTTCACCTTCATTCAGAAGCAATCTGTGAGTGAACTCACCATCGCTAACTGAAGCTTTCTCTCCGTTAACTTTCACCCATGCGAGGTTATCATCGACGATCGTTCCTTCTACAGTGATGGCCTCACGATTCGTTTTCATTCCTTCTTTCGGAGACGTGATGGCAAGCTCAGGCTTCACTTGATCAAGGGTGATGGTTACAGGCTCAGATGGCCCTGTCATACCTTGTTCGGTTGCTGCTTTCGCTGTTATCGTATTCTCTCCATCGTGTAAAGAAACATCTGCGGAGAATGTGCCATCTTCCATTGTTTCTGCTGTTACCACTTCCTCGTCACCATTAAAGAGATGAACCGTTGTGGTTGGAGCAGAAGTCCCTTCAACCGTAACCGTTTCCGTATTCGTGAATGATCCACCTTTTGGTGATGTGATGACTGGTGCAGTGACTTCATAATTCACCGTTGCACGAATCATGTAGTTCCCTTCATCTTCTGGAGATGGCGACCATGCTCCTCCAACAAATTGCCAGCTTCTTGCGGCATTTTCCCCATCTTCATCTGTTCCAAGTCCTGGTGCATTCGGATTTGGAGCTGATTGAATGTAAACCATGTAGAAATCGCCGTCCACCATGATGCCATGCTGGCTTAAATCTACATGTGTCCATTCACCATTACGTAAAGCAGTTCCATCAAATGGACCGGCTATTTTCTTACCAGGCGCTCCGTCAGGACCTGATGCATCATAAACAGCGACCTGGAATTCCGTCCCTCCTGGTACAGGCCATTCTGTATCCCAGAAGCGGAATAGTCCACCTGTCACCAAAGCTGTATCATTCCCATCTTCCAAGGACATTTTTACAGCCCAGCCGTTTCCTGCATCATAGAATGCACGGGCGTTTTCGGCTGTACCATCATCGTACCCGATCTCACCTGGATATCCGATGAATGGTTCTAATGAAATGTCAGCATTTGTTACTTCTCCGCCTTCAACCGTCACACTCACTTCCTTACTATAGTAGTAAGGGGCAACCACTTTGAGCGTGTACTCACCTTCATATGCCTCCAGTTCATACTCACCATTTTCGTTCGTTTCTACCGGCTCTACTACAGCGTCTTCCAGTAAGAAGACAGTAGCTCCCTCAACCGGTTCTCCAGAGATTTCATTTGTGACTGTTCCAGTAATATTCCCTTGAGGAATCTCTTCGAGTGTAAAATTGGCACTAGACGTTTGATCTGCTTCAATCGTTACACTTTGTGTTTGAGATCTGAAACCATAGGTTGAAGCTTGCAGTGTAAAGTCACCTGCTGCATGCGTCATTTCGTATGATCCATTTGCAGGGTTTGTATACACAGAACGGCCTGTTTCCAGGACACTCACTTCTGCTTGAAGCGGAAGTAATACCGGTGCCGCTTTGTCTTCTATAGGTGCTTCTTTCGTTACTTTTTTAGCCAAATTGATTTTATTCGGATTCACACTTGCTTTCTTTGAAACAGACGATGATGTCTCGTCCTTTGATTTCAATCCAAGGTTCATCTTTTTAGCTGGAAGAATCGTCTCTCCACTTAGTTTCACATCATCGACGTACCACCCTTGTTTCACTACACTTCCATCTGTTGTAACATTGAAAGCGACGTAGATTCGCTGACCGGCATATTGACTTAGATCCACTTCTCCGTCAATCCAGCCTTCCGTATTTCCATTTACACGAAGCGCCTGTGTCCACGTTTCACCGTCAGTGGATACAAAGACATGCCCGTAGTCATAGTTTCTTTCAAGCTCGTGCCACTGCTTGAATTGCAAGAAGCTATTGCCTTCTGGTAAATCAATCGGAGGCATTTGCAAGGACATATTGGCTCTGTTGGCATACGTACCATCCAGGCTCGTTGCATATACTTTTTCACCTGAAGCAGCGTTTCCTGGTCCATTTGCAGGCGCGCCCCACTCCCAGCTGTTCTCTTGGCCATATGAGGTCCAACCAGAAGGGGAAGACTCAAAGTCCTGTTCGTATCCGACTGTGATTCCTGGAAGAAGAGTGACAGAATAAGCATCCGTTTCTACTTCATTTCCACCAAAGTCCATTGCGACCCATTTGTAGGTAACACTATCTCCTGTCAGTGCTTCTCCGGGAATGGTCGCTTCATAGGTTCCTGATTTATAGTCACCTGCAGATCTTGTTGCTTCAACAGATTCCCATGCGCCATCCTGATTTTGATAATGTAATGAAGCATTTGTTACGCTCACATTATCACTTACTTCCGCTTGTAGTGGCAAACTCATTCTTTCAAATGCTTCTTCGGGGGCTTCATGACTGATTACTGGAGCTTCAGTGTCATCCCCTTCTTTAGAAACCTGCCCTTCAACTTTTCCAATTCCGCTCATTACGGATGAAACGGCATCAAATGCGTTAACTAATCCATGACCATATCCATTGTTAGGCGTTTCAGGGAAAGTACCGTCAGTCAATGGAACAGCAGTTGACATTAAGATTTCTTCCATTTCGTCAACCGTCAAACTTGCATCCACTTGTCTCAACAATGCTGCAACTGCAGAGACGTGAGGACCCGCCATTGATGTACCATTCCATCCGCCTTCGTAGTTACTTCCTGGTACTGAAGAGCGAATATTCACTCCCGGTGCGGATATTTCAGGTTTAACTTCCTCGTAAGGAGAAGGACCTTGTAGTGAGAAACTTCCAAGGTTGTCATTAATATCAGTTGCGCCCGTTGCAAATGACTCAGGGTAATTTGCAGGATTAGCGATTGAACCCGGGCCACCAGGATTAAATAATGTTGTATTACCTGCAGAAAACTCAGGGAATATTTCGGCCGCTCTCCAGGCATTCACCATATCCCGGTACCACTCGTCAAGACCGGCACCGCCACCCCATGAGTTATTGACAACATCTGGAGCCATTTCCGGATGCGGGTTGCCCTCAGCATCCTTAGGAGCAAGAATCCATTCTCCCGCTTCTAATAAATCAACATCTGTTCCTCCATTAGCCGTGAATGCTTTGACAGCAATCCACTTTGCACCTGGAGCGACTCCAATCTGATTGCTTCCGTCAGGCTCAGACCCAACCATTGTACCCGTAACATGGGTACCATGACCTTGATCATCATATGGTGCACCTTGACCGGCAGTGGCATCAAACCAGCTAAACTCATGATCAGGTGTATCAGGATTTTGAGGGTCATACCCTCTGTATTTTTCCATTAATGCCGGATGGTTCCATTGAACACCTGTATCAATCGATGCTACAACGGTTCCTGCTCCATCAATTCCCATATCCCAAACCGCCGGTGCACCCACTCGGTCGATATTCCATTCAATGGAGGCAGGGCTGTTTTGAACTTCTTTTTCTGCAACATTTGCAGCTGAACCTTCAGCTTTTGCCGGTTGAATGAGTTGACGCGTTTCATTCGGTAAGATTTTCTCAACTTCAGCAAATGTTGAAATTTTATCCATTACCTCTTTTGTGGAAGTAACGGCCATTCCATTTACAACATAGAAGTCTTTTATTTCTTTTACTGCACCGGACTTCTTCTGTTTCGTTAAGTATTCTTTCACTTCTGCTTGAGATTCAAGGGCTGTGGCACGAAGCTCGGAAACGACCATATTTCGTTTCAGTAATTTTTTGCTGTTAGCGGACAGCTTCTGCTTTTTCGCTTTTTCAGTCGCCTTCTTAGCTACAGCTTCTGTATCCAGCTGCTCCTTGAACTTCACTAAGTATGTGACGTGCTTATCTTTCTTGAATTGATCCTGCAGTTTCGTTGTGATCTTTGATTGTGGACTTATTTTTGCTGTTTCGTTTGCTGAAGTGGATGGTTTTTCTTTGGCTGGTGCTGATTGTGAGGTATTCGCTGCCCCTGCATTGAATGGAAACATTAACGGGACAAACATTACTAAGGTGAGTACAATGGATAACCATCTTGCCTTACGCTTTCTACCTGTCATTTAATTCCCTCCCACTAATTTTTGAATTCCTTCAGTAAATCCGACACCTCCTTGCTTCACCCACTTGGTAAAAAGTAGATGTTAAACCAAACATAACCAATTATGATGTAAAATGTTGTAAGTTTATGTCGGATTAAATCTGAATATTCAGAAATTAATAGAAAAGTCACATGTACTCTCTTTGAGCGTATGTACATAGTAATAAAATGAATATAACTAGAGGAATATTATGGGTACTAAAGAACTTTTCATAGGGTAAAAGGATGGAGTATTTCTACTTTTTTCATTTAAGCAAGAAATAATTGAGCTAGAAGACACAGGAGAATACTTTTACATATCGGCACTTAAAAAACGTCCTATAAGTGGTTTAATAAATCATTTCAGAATATTCTTCCAGGAATATTCTACCTGAATTTCCCGGATGGTTCAGTCTATCATTAAATTTTTATAAACCATTCTATCTAGAAATAAATAATAATAAGGACTAACCACCCAGGGTCAGTCCTTATAACGATTAATATACAGATGTATTTTCTTTTGAAGTGTTTTCTAAGATTTCTTTAACACGCTGTAAGAATCTTCCGCAAACCAGACCATCCAGAACACGGTGATCAAGTGACATACATAAGTTCACCATATCTCGAACTGCGATCATTCCGTTGTTCATGACAACCGGACGTTTCACAATCGATTCTACTTGAAGGATTGCTGCTTGTGGGTAATTGATGATGCCCATCGATTGTACTGAACCAAATGACCCGGTATTGTTAACAGTAAATGTGCCTCCCTGCATATCTTGGGATGTCAATTTACCGCTTCGAACTTTTCCGGCAAGCTCAGTGATTTCTCTGGCAATTCCTTTGATCGTTTTTTCGTCTGCATTTTTAATCACAGGCACATACAATGCATCGTCTGTAGCTACTGCAATGGAAAGATTGATGTCTTTCTTCTGCACAATCTTATCCCCAGCCCACATAGAGTTGATTTGTGGATATTCTTTTAGGGCTTGGGCAACAGCTTTCACGAAAAATGCGAAGAAAGTAAGATTAAAGCCTTCACGCTGCTTGAATTCTGTCTTAAGTGAATTTCTGTAGTCTACCAGGTTGGTTACATCCACTTCCATCATGGTCCATGCATGTGGAGCTTCATGTTTACTGCGTACCATGTTGGATGCAATCGCTTTGCGGATCCCTGAAACCGGGATCTCAATATCACCAGGGACGACAGGAACGTTCGCTGCAGCTGTTTGTTGTTTAGCCGGTTGCTCCGGTGCCGATTCTTTCACAGCTTGTTGTGGTGCCTGTGCTTCAGCTTTAGGTGCAGGTGCTTCTCCCGCTTTCGGGATAGAACCTGATTCAATGATCTTCTTTAGGTCCTTACGAGTGATACGACCACCGTTCCCAGTGCCTTCCACCTGGTTCAGATCGATATCATGCTCTTGAGATAGTTTTAATACGGCTGGAGAATACCTGGCTTTATTTCCACTATCTTTGTTTGGAGCTTTTGGCTTAGCTGGAGCCGATCCTTTTGCTTCCTCTTTAGGCTCTTCTTTCGGAGCTTCTTCAGCAGGTGCCGAACCTCCACCTTCAACTTCAATCGAACAAATGATTTCCCCGACTTCAAGAGTGTCTCCTTCTTCAGCAATTAATTCTTTAATTGTACCGGTGAAGGATGACGGTACTTCTGCATTTACTTTATCTGTTTGAACTTCTGCAATCGGATCATATTTATTGACGGTATCACCGGGTGACACCAACCATTTACTAATTGTACCTTCTGTAACACTTTCCCCTAGCTGAGGCATTTTCATATTTTCAATACCCATGAGGAACCCTCCTTACTGTGCGTTTAATTGATATTCAATGTGTTTAAAATTCTGCAAGTTCACGCATTGCTTTTTCTACTTTGTCCGGGTTAATCATAAAGTATTTTTCCATTGTCGGAGCATACGGCATTGCAGGAACGTCAGGACCAGCAAGGCGTTTGATAGGAGCATCAAGCTCGAATAAACAGTTTTCAGCAATAATCGCAGAAACCTCACCCATGATGCTTCCCTCTTTATTGTCTTCTGTCACCAGGAGCACTTTACCTGTTTTAGAAGCTGCTTCAATGATCGCTTCTTTATCTAATGGATAAATCGTACGTAAATCCAGGATGTGCGCTTCAATTCCGTCTTGAGCAAGCTTTTCCGCTGCTTGAAGAGCAAAGTGAACACACAGACCATATGTGATCACTGTGATGTCCTCTCCTTCACGCTTCACGTCTGCTTTCCCGATTGGAAGAGTGTAGTCATCCTCAGGCACTTCACCTTTGATCAAGCGATAAGCACGTTTATGCTCAAAGAATAATACCGGATCTTCATCACGAATAGCCGCTTTCAGTAAGCCCTTCACATCATAAGGAGTAGATGGCATGACAATTTTCAATCCTGGTTGATTAGCGAACACAGCCTCTACCGATTGTGAATGATATAGAGCCCCATGAACTCCTCCACCGTAAGGAGCACGAATAACCATCGGACAACTCCAATCATTATTCGAACGGTAACGTATACGTGCTGCTTCAGAAATGATTTGGTTAACTGCCGGCATAATGAAATCAGCAAATTGCATTTCAGCAATTGGTCTCATACCATACATGGCAGCTCCGATTCCAACTCCAGCGATAGCCGATTCTGCAAGCGGGGTATCAATGACACGCTCTTCTCCAAATTGATCATACAATCCGTGAGTCGCTTTGAATACTCCACCTTTTTTCCCGACATCTTCTCCAAGAACGAATACTTTTTCATCACGTTCCATTTCTTCTCTTATTGCCATCGTTACGGCATCAATATATGAAATTACTGGCATGATTGAATTCCCCCTTACTTCTCTTCTGCATAAACATACTTCATCGCTGATTCTGCTTCAGCATATGGAGCATTTTCTGCATAATCCGTTGCTTCGTTCACGAGCTTCATAACACGATCATTGATTTCTTTCTCAATGTCATCGTTCATAACGCCTGTTTCTTTCAGGTAAGCACCAAACGTGATGATTGGATCGTTTGTTTTCGCTTTCGCTACTTCATCTGGAGAACGATAGCTTCTGTCATCATCATCCGAGGAGTGAGGAGTTAAACGATACGAAACCGTTTCAACCAGAGTTGGCCCTTCTCCACGACGACCACGATCTGCTGCTTCCTTGACAGCTTTATATACTTCGATTGGATCATTTCCATCAACCGTGATTCCCGGCATACCGTACCCAATGGCACGATCGGACACTTTCTCACATGCTAATTGCTTTTCGATTGGAACAGAAATCGCATATTTGTTGTTTTCACACATGAAAATAACAGGAAGTTTATGTACACCAGCAAAGTTTGCTCCTTCATGGAAATCTCCCTGGTTGGACGATCCTTCCCCGAATGTCACAAACGTTACAACGTCTTTCTTCTCCATTTTCCCGGCAAGGGCGATACCAACCGCATGTGGCACTTGAGTGGTTACAGGAGATGAACCCGTTACGATATTATTTTTCTTTTGCCCAAAGTGACCAGGCATCTGACGTCCGCCCGAGTTTGGATCTTCTGCTTTCGCAAAACCTGATAACATCAATTCTTTAGCCGTCATCCCGAATGTTAATACCACTCCCATGTCACGGTAGTACGGAAGAACATAATCCTTTTCACGATCTAAAGCGAATGCAGCACCAACTTGAGCCGCTTCCTGACCTTGACATGAAATAACAAATGGGATTTTACCCGAACGGTTCAGTAACCACATACGCTCATCAATTTTTCTGGCAAGGAGCATGGTTTCATACATTTCTAATACTTTCTCATTGGAAAGTCCTAACTCTTCATGACGATTTTCTGCCATTTTGTTTACCTCCTACACAATCTAATGGTTGGAAAGGTAGAGAGGATCTCTACCTTATAATATTTTTTGTTGAAGACGGCCAAAAAAGCCATATACGCTTTTCTATTTGTCCAGCTGCGCCTCCTTGGCCCTCGAGGTCACAATGGATAAATCCCATAAGGCAAAGTACGCCTTTTGGGATTTCCCCATTGTGCTTGTCGGGCCAGAACAGTCGGCTTCTCTTTTCTATGAGTGAATCGCTTTTCCATCAACAGCCAATGCGGCTTCTCCGATCGCTTCTGAAAGGGATGGATGAGGGTGGATGGTGTGCGCGATTTCCCAAGGGGTTGCGTCCAATACTTTAGCAAGTCCCGCTTCTGAAATCATGTCCGTTACATGCGGACCAATCATGTGTACACCTAGAATGTCATCAGTGTCTTTGTCAGCTATAATTTTGACAAATCCATCAGATTCTCCATATACGAGTGCTTTTCCGATTGCTCTGAAGCTGAATTTACCAGTCTTCAGGTTATATCCCTTTTCTTTCGCTTCCTGCTCCGTAATCCCTACGCTTGCAATTTCGGGATTACTATAGATGCATTTTGAAATGAGGGAATAGTCAATAGGATGAGGCTTCTCATTCGCCATATGTTCCACTGCTGTGATTCCTTCGTGAGAAGCAACGTGAGCTAATTGAAGACCACCGATGACATCTCCGATCGCGTAAATATGAGACTCTTTTGTTTGGAAGAAATCATTCACTTCAATAAAGCCTTTTTCAACTTTAATATCTGTGTTCTCTAAGCCAATGCCTTCAACATTCGCTTGTCTACCAACTGATACAAGGATTTTTTCTGCAGTAAAGGATTTTTCTTCTCCTTTATGCTCAGCTTTAATGGTCACCTCTCCGTCCCCTTTTTCTAAGGATTCAGGAAGCACTTTTGCACTTGTCACAATTTTGACGCCTTTTTTCTTCATTAAGCGCTGCATTTCTTTAGAAATCTCATGGTCTTCGGTTGGGACGATTTTATCAGCGTATTCCACCACGGTTACCTCTACATCAAAGTCAGACAGCATGGAAGCCCACTCAATACCGATGACCCCTCCGCCGACGATGATGATCGATTTAGGAAGAGCTTCAAGTGAAAGCGCTTCATCTGAGGATAATACGTATTCTCCATCAATATCTAGTCCCGGTAATGAACGGGGTCTGGAACCTGTTGCAACGATCACATTCTTAGGGATCAACATAGCATTATCTTCCCCGTTGTTCATTTCAACCGAAATTGTCCCAGGCATCGGAGAGAAAATCGAAGGTCCTAAAATGCGTCCAAGTCCTTCAAATACATCGATCTTGCCTTGTTTCATCAAGTGTTGAACACCTTTGTGAAGCTGTTCAACGATCCCGTCTTTTCTAGATTGAACTTTTGTGAAATCTAATTCTACCCCATTGATTTTCACACCGAAATCTTCACTGTGTTTAGCTGTAGCATATACTTCAGCACTGCGAAGAAGAGCTTTACTGGGTATACATCCTTTGTGTAAGCATGTCCCCCCCAGTTTTCCTTTTTCAACGATTGCTGTTTTTAATCCAAGTTGAGAAGCACGAATGGCGGCTACATAGCCACCTGTGCCTCCCCCTAGAATGACTAAATCATATTCTTCTGCCAATCTTGAGTCCTCCTTGCTCTTATACTCTTGCTTCTTCTTTTACATTTCCAGGGTACACCTTATAGTCTTCTTCACTTCGCAAGACCCTTAATGCCCCTTCCGCAAGAGCTTGCAGTTCATTTTCTCCTGGTTGAATCACGACATCCGCTATCCAATTGATTCGATTGCTTATCGCCTTTACAAACTCTTTACCATAAGCAAGTCCACCCGTTAGCACAATGGCGTCTACTTTACCATTAAGGACGGCACTTGCTGCCCCGATCTCTTTAGCAATTTGATATGCCATCGCATCGTACACGGCTTTGGCATTTTCATCGCCATTTTCAATCATCTTCTCTACTTTTACTGCATCGTTTGTTCCAAGATAACCGACTAAGCCACCTTGACCAACGAGTTTCTTCATGATTTCATCACGGTAATAATCACCTGAGAAGCATAGGTCAACTAAATCACCCGCTGGAACCGTACCTGCTCTTTCAGGACTGAATGGGCCATCGCCATGTAAACCATTATTCACATCTACGACTTTCCCATTGCGGTGGGCACCGACGGTAATTCCACCACCCATATGAGTGACGATCAGGTTAAGGTCCTCATATTTCTTTCCGAGTTCCTTTGCAACTCTTCTTGCTACCGCTTTCTGATTTAATGCATGGAAAATACTCTTTCTTTCAATGAGTGAAAACCCTGAAACCCGGGCAAGGGATTGCAGCTCGTCCACTACAACAGGGTCGACAATATAAGACGGAATGTTTAATCCAGAAGCAATTTCAAATGCTATAATCCCACCAAGGTTTGATGCATGCTGACCTGAAAAACCTTCCTTAAGATCCTTTAGCATGTCATCATTCACTAAGTAGGTGCCGCCTTCTATCGGTCTAAGAAGGCCTCCACGGCCACAAACAGCACTTAGCTTTGAAATGTTGATCCCTTCTTCATCTAACGTTTGAAGAATGGTATCCTTTCTGAATTCATACTGATCAATGATAGTTGGAAATTCATTAATCTTTTCTGTATCATGACGAATTGTCTTTTCAAAGATAGATCGATCATCATCGAAAACACCAATCTTGGTTGATGTCGATCCAGGGTTAATGACTAATATCCGATGTTTGTTTTCTTGCACTGTTGTTACCTCCATTTGGGTAGCTATTATTGTAATGTTTGTTCGTAGAATTTTTCCCCTATGATAGATAACCCCTTAATCTGTTCGATGTTCGCATTAACAGGGAAGAAACGCTCTACTCTTGTTAGAAGTAAAGCGTTTTTTCTTCTAATTATCCACGTCTGCTTAAAATATGTTGACCGTTTTGTAAGAACTGGCTTCTTGAACGGCGCATTTTCTCGATTCTCTCTTCCGCCATACGATCAGCAGCTACGTAAGTTGGAACATTATCACGTTTAGCGATTTCAATAACCCGCTCAACGTTGTTGTACACTTGCTCCACTTTCTTCATCGCTCTTTCACTATTGTAACCGTATAATTCATCCGCTACGTTGATGACTCCACCTGCATTGATGACATAGTCAGGTGCATAAACGATACCCATTTCATGAATTGCGTCACCATGACGAGTTTCTTTTAATTGGTTATTCGCAGCCCCTGCAATGACTTTTGCTTTTAGCTGAGGAATGGTTTCGTCGTTGATGATCGCTCCTAGGGCACATGGTGCAAAGATGTCACAGTCAACTCCATAAATTTCGTTGATATCAACAGCTTTTGCCCCGAATTCATCTACTGCACGCTGAACCGCTTCTTTATTGATATCTGTAACGATCAGATTTGCTCCTTCTTCGTGAAGATGGCGGCACATATTGTACGCAACATTACCGATTCCTTGAACGGCGATCGTTTTTCCTTCAAGTGAATCCGTTCCGAATGCCTCTTTCGCTGCCGCTTTAATCCCTCGGTATACGCCGTACGCAGTTACTGGAGATGGGTTACCTGAAGATCCAAACGCTGGTGAAATACCTGTAACATAATCTGTTTCTTCATGGATCAAGTCCATATCAGCAACTGTTGTCCCCACATCTTCAGCCGTAATATAACGACCGTTCAGTCCTTGAATGTAGCGACCAAATGCACGGAACATTTCTTCATTCTTATCTTTGCGAGGGTCACCGATAATGACCGTTTTCCCTCCACCTAAATTAAGACCTGCTGCAGCATTCTTGTACGTCATACCGCGTGCAAGGCGAAGCGCATCTTCAATCGCCGCTTCTTCGGATTCATATGTCCACATACGAGTCCCACCAAGTGCAGGTCCAAGTGTAGTATCATGAATCGCAATGATTGCTTTCAAACCTGATGATTCATCTTGACAGAATACCAATTGCTCATAATCATATTGTTCCATATAGCTAAAAATTTTCATTTTCATTTCCCCCTAAAGTCTTATATGTTTTGATTTGTATCACTAATTATTTGAAGCAGAGCATATAGCCAGTGCCAGTGAATATAATTTACTTTCTGCACTGTCGGCTCTGGATGTTAATACGATTGGTGCTTTTGCTCCAGCGATCACAGCCCCTACTTTCGCTTTTGCAAAATAGATCAGGGACTTGTAAAGAGCATTGCCTGTTTCGATATTTGGAACGAGAAGGATATCCGCTTGTCCTGCGACTTCACTTTCAATCCCTTTATGTTCAGCAGCGTGGTGTGAAACTGCATTATCCAAGGCTAATGGACCATCCACGGCACAATTTCGGATCTGACCTCTTTGATTCATCATCGTAAGAGAAGCAGCATCAACTGTTGCCTGCATAGAAGGATTCACTACTTCAACTGCCGCTATTGGAGCTACTTTTGGATGGAAAACACCGATCGAACGGGCAATCTCGACGGCATTTTCAATAATTTGCGCTTTTTGCTGGAGATCAGGTGCAATATTCATCGCTGCATCCGTAATAAATGTCAGTCTATCAAACCCTTCCACCTCAAAAGCTGCTACATGTGATAAAACATTGCCTGTGCGGAGACCCCACTCTTTATTCAATACTGCTTTTAAAATAACAGCAGTAGGGACATTCCCTTTCATCAGGGCACCTGCTTCATTTTCCTTCACAGCCTTTACAGCCAGTTCGGCTGATTTCTGCGGCGAAAATGCATGCTTGATTTTAATGCTGCTGTGAGATCGAAGTTGCGGTGCGACCTCTTCTATAAGAGAGATGATTTCTTCTTTATCGCCAAAAAGTAAAAATTTGGCCATATCTTTTTCAACTGCCATAGCGACAGCCCCAAGGACTTCTTTATCTTCTGCAGCAGCAACCGCTACAGTGGAATTTTCTATCTGGGTTGCTTTTTCCACCAAAGATTGTAGATTCATGTATGTCGTTTCAACCCCTTTTTTCTGTTATTATGTTCCCACAAAACCTCTTGCAAGAACCGTGCCAACTTTCAATATGCTGAAAACGCTTTATTCGATCATGTTTGTTCATGCAATATTTTTCATACCACGCAAATTATTTCATGCTAATTATTTCAATGTTATATTTTTCAATTTTATAATACAAGTTTCGAACAGACACATTTAATGCTTTGGCAGTTGCTGTTTTATTACCATTATTCTGCTCCAAAACCCTTTGGATTATATTTTTTTCATATTGTTCCACTTGCGTTGCAAGGTCCTTAACGGTGCCCTCCGTCTCATAAGGAACTTCTTTAACAAGGGTTTTAGACGTATTTTCCAGTTGAGGTAAATGCTTGATGTCTATCTTCACTTCGTTGTAATTCATAAAGATAATGGCCCTTCCCAATACATTTTCAAGCTCTCTTACATTACCCGGCCAATGATAATTCATTAAGTTATTCATTGCTTGCTCTGTTACCCCTTCAACATTTCTACCGTAATCCTGATTGATCTTCGTAATAAGGGTTTCGGCAATGCGGGGAATATCTGATTTACGATGTCTTAGTGGCGGAATCTGAATGGGCATTCGATTGAGCCTATAGTAAAGATCTTCTCTGAATGAGCCGTCAGCGATTCCTTTTTCCAGATTCACATTTGTCGCTGCAATGACCCTGACGTTAATCTGGATGGATTTTGTCCCCCCCACACGAACGATCTCGTTTTCCTGCAGGACCCTCAGTAACTTAGCTTGAGTATTGGCACTCAATTCTCCAATTTCATCAAGAAAGATACTTCCATTATTCGCTTCTTCAAACAAACCTCGCTTACCTCCCCGCTTCGCTCCTGAAAATGCACCTTCTTCATAACCAAATAATTCACTTTCCAATAAGTTCTCTGATAGTGCGGCACAATTGACCCGCAGGAATTTGTTGAACTTTCGATTACTCGCATTATGTATAGCGTGTGCAAATAATTCTTTCCCTGTACCGGATTCACCCCTGAGAAGAACTGTGGCAGGCGTTTTTGCCCCTAATTTAGCTTGTTCTACCGCAATCATCATTTCCTCTGAATCCCCTATGATGTCTTCAAACATATACTTCGCTTCAAGAGTGCGAATAATTCTTCTGGCCCGATCCAACTCCTGAGTAAGTGACTGAATCTCGGACATATCATGAATGACGCCTACACTCCCCTTGAGTTTACCATTCACGATAATAGGAGCTACATTAACAATAACTTCTTTTCGCTTCGGACCTACCCGCATCCTCGTTCCCCTGATGGCTCTTCTTGTTTGCAAGACTTTCAAGTGGATACTCTCTCCTTCAGAAATGTCTGCCGTTGCCGGTTTTCCAATTACTTCTTGTTGGGAGAGTCCTGTGATTCTTGTATAAGCAGGGTTTATTAATATCCCTTTCCCTTCTTCGTCGACTACTGAGATTGCATCATCACTGGAATGAATGATGGCTTCAAGCATCGTTTGAATTTCTTTAAGATTCGTTATTTCCTCTGCAAGATTCACGACTTCCGTGATATCTTTAAATACAGAAAAAGCTCCGATAATTTCATCATTGTCCGTAATCATTGGAATACGATTGGAAATGATTTTCAGCCCATTGTCCAAAACAACTTCCTGATGAATTTCAGTTCGTCTGGTTTCAATCGTGGTGGTTAATTTACTCTCTGGAATCACATCAGAAATATGCAGCCCCATTACGTCTTCCTGGTCCTTACCGATCATTCTTTCTGCACTTTTATTGAAGAGCATCACATTTCCCTGATCGTCTATTCCGACCATACCATCATCAGTAGAGTTAAAAATGAGGTCTCTTTTAAAGGATTCACTTGTTAATTGATGGATGAGATCTTCCTTCTCTTCCAGAAGCTTTGAAATAAGAAAGGCAACACTGCCTGGAATAATAACGGTGTTCTTCCCCCGCCTATCTCTTATATTTTCAAACACTTTTTGTTCACCGGTCACTTCAATGACGATATCAACAGAATCGTTCAGGAATTGTCGCCAATCAGTACCAACCGGTATCCCCAGCTCTTTAGCCAACAACATCCCTGAAGCGTTTTCATTTAGGTCTACAACTGCGATCACTTTCATGACGGAAGCTTCGTGGAGGATTTTCAAGATGGCTGTTCCACCCTTACCCCCGCCGACAATTAGAACCTCTTGCAACATTTTTCACCCCGATTATCGATACCTGCAATTTTTTTCACAAACATAATGTTACACTACTTTTCGAAACTTGACAATTTTCTAGTTGGAGTTAGAATTTTAGTATGGAAACGAAAAAGGAGTTATGCACCTCATGGTCCGTCTAATTGCCCTGATTATTATGTTGATTCCCGGCGCACTCGCTGCTCTAGGGATTAAATTGATGAGAGATATGTTATTTGGCATTCTGCAGCCTCCCATACCTTATTTATGGTTGCAATTTGTCATAGGATTAGTATTCTTTATATGCGGTCTCGGTTTTATCGCAGGATTTGTTCTACACCGAGATCGGAAGCGGAATAAAGTACAGTCCCGATTCAACAAAAAAGGCTAGCGCTTATGTATGCGCTAGCCTTTTTTACTTTCTCTCAGCTTCCATGCCTTTTCAGGATAGTCCGTTACAAATGCAGTGCAACCTACATTCAGTAATCTCTCCATTTGTTCCACTTTATTCACCGTGTAAGGCCTGACACAAATCCCGTTTTTCATCGATTCAATTATGATTTCATCCTTGACTGCCTTCAGGTTGGGGTGTATCGCTTTCGCCCTTAGAGATTGGGCATAAATCCAAGGCATGAATAACCCTGATGAGTATAGTGGGGCAATCTCGATTGCAGGCTCCAATCGGTAGCACGCTACAATCGAGTAATGATTAAATGAAGAGATAATGATACGATCTTCAAATCCAAACTCCCTAATCAAACCGATCACTTTTTCTTCCAAGCCCTGATAGTCCATAATACTGTTTTTCAACTCAATATTACAAAGTAAGTCATTGCTCTTTAACCACTGAAATACCTCTCTCAATGAAGGCACACGATTTTTTTTAAACAACTTACTTTTAAATTTATAATTCGCTTGCAGTTTTTGAATTTCCTTAAGCGTATAGTCTTTGACGAACCCTTTCCCATTCGTGGTGCGATCAACCGTTTCATCATGAATCACGATGATTTCTCCGTCCTTCGTCAGCTGAACATCTAATTCAATACCGTCTGCCCTCACTCTTTCAGCTTCATAAAACGCCTCCATTGTGTTTTCCGGATGAGTCCCGGCTGAGCCACGGTGTGCAAAGATTAGTGACATGAGCGCACTCCCTTTTCTTTAGGTAAGATCCAATCCTGTATGTACATTCTTTAGCGACCCTTATGAATGTTTGTCTACTCATATTATATACTTATTTTAAATCTCCTCAAAGGATGAAACCTTTTCAAAAAAAAATCCTGAGTTTCTCAGGATTTTTCCGATTTACCCGTCAAGGGTGTCATCTTATTAGAACCAAGAGCATCTTCTTCTGCGGCGGCGGTCTTCAATACCTCTTACATCGTCTCTGTCACAACGGCGTACAGCTCTGCAGAAATCTTCCCCTCTAATAAAGGCTCTTACAGGAACTCTAAAATCGTCTCTATCTCTGTCGAATGCACCAGCTACATCATCTCTATCACGAAAGCATCCCATTTTCTCACCTCCCCGTTCATATTTTTGCACTACATTGTATCTTATGTATTGAGGGACAACCTGTAAGGGCGTACTCCTTAATTCAAAAAAAAGAGGCGATTGTTACTGAGGAAACGGACCCGGACACAGGAATCGTTAAACCAAAAAACCCTACGAAACCAGCTGGGTTCATAGGGTTTTAATCTTACTATTCAGCTTTTCAAAATGAAGCACTAGTCCTTACTCTTTCATGAAGCCATATGTTCTAAACGAAGCTTATCAGCAACCATAGCGATAAACTCAGAATTCGTCGGCTTAGCCTTGGACATACTCACTGTGTATCCGAATAAAGAAGAAATTGAATCGATATTCCCTCTGCTCCAAGCCACTTCAATTGCGTGACGAATCGCCCGTTCTACTCTTGATGCTGTAGTGTTGTATTTTTTCGCAATATCAGGGTAAAGTACCTTTGTAATTGAACCAAGTAATTCAATATCATTATAAACCATAGAAATCGCTTCCCTTAAATATAAGTACCCTTTAATATGTGCCGGAACGCCTATTTCGTGGATGATACTTGTAATACTTGCATCTAAATTTCTTGGTTTCTGCTCGGTATGCATTCTGGATGAGGAAGGTTTTTTGATGATTGAGTTTGATTTACCGCTGACTTGTCTAATGTGACTCACTAGATTTTCCATATCAAATGGCTTTAGGATAAAGTAAGAAGCTCCAAGGTCGACGGCTTTCTTCGTTACATCTTCTTGACCGAAGGCTGTCAGCATAATGACATTAGGAATGCTCTTCTTTTCACGAAGTCGTTCTAACACAGCAAGCCCGTCCAAATGAGGCATTATAATATCCAAAACCAGGACATCCGGATCCACTTCTTCTAACAAATCTAAACAATCTTGGCCATTATGAGCAATTCCTACTACTTCCATATCATTTTGTGAAGCAATGTAGTCTTCCAATAATGACGTCAGTTCACGGTTATCATCCACAACACATACTTTAATCGATTTCACTACAGGTTTCCTCCTCAATCCTAATTAATTCATCTCTGTAATTTTATTCTAAATTACTTTTTCGACAATGCAACCTAAATTCCTTTTATTTTTGAAAAAAACTTGAAAAATATTATATTTTCTTTGATTTTCTAAAGATTTCTTTATATTTCGACCCTATTCGATATTTACTCATGGGTTTGTCGAATAATCTTTATTTTAACAAGTTATACCTCGTTTTGGCAAACTGTCCTGAGTGAAAACATTCATTTTACACGAAAAAAAAGAACCCTTATAAGCACCCACGATCGGGACTTTAGTAAGGGTTTTCCACTTTTAGCTTGCTCGGTCATGATTTTTCTTGTAAATATCGATTCCAGCTTCACTGAGCATCCATTCAATGTGTACACCATACCCGCTTGTCGGATCGTTTACAAATACATGTGTGACAGCCCCGATGACTTTTCCGTTTTGAATGATGGGACTTCCACTCATGCCTTGGACGATTCCACCTGTTTTCTCCAACAGCTTGGGATCTGTCACTTTTAAAACCATCCCTTTTGTTGCCGGATATTTCTGAGGAATGGTACTGACAATTTCAATATCGTACATTTCTACATCTTTCCCATCTACCACAGTCAATATCTGGGCAGGTCCTTCTTTTACTTGGTGGGAAAGAGCGATGGACATCGGTTTATCCATCAGGTCGTTATCAATGGTTTGGTTTAATTCTCCAAAAATCCCGAATGGACTGTTTCGGGTTATGTTCCCGATTACGTTTCGATCAGAAGAAAAACGGGCTAATTTCTCACCAGGTTTTCCGTCCTTTCCTTTTTGAATGGACGTTACTTCTGAATGAACGATTTCTCCGTTTTCAACCACAATCGGTTTTTTTGTATCCATGTCTGAAATGACATGTCCCAGTGCCCCATATTTCTTGGACTTCGGATCGAAGAACGTCATTGTGCCGATTCCAGCTGCAGAATCACGAATATACAAGCCTAATTTGTAGTTATTTTCCCCTTTTTCTTTTAACGGAAGCAATTGAGTTTTTACGGTCTCTTGTTCACGCTTAATCACAACGTCTAAAGATTTGGATTCTTCTCCTGCTTTCTGAACAAAAGGAGCAACATCCGCAAGCTCTTCAATTTTCGTTCCATTTATTTCTGTTATCATATCTCCCACTTGTATTCCCGCTTTTTCGCCGGGGGACATCTTACCAGCCTCTGTTTCAACTAAATGGTGACCTACCACCAACACCCCGACAGTATTTAATTTCACCCCGATGGATTGACCACCCGGGATCACCTTGAAATCTTTCAGCACTTCTACATCGACTTTTTTTATGGGTAAACCAGCTAATTCAAAGACAACTTCATCCTTACCTACAGAACTTCCTTGAATCGAGAGCTTACCTTCCTCTTCTTTAAATTGAACATGTTGATTATCAGAAGAACCCATCGTTGTAACGGATGTAGCCTTAGGGAGAGCAACTTGATCCCCTTCCATTACCCTTACAGAGTTCGGTGCATTGATAAATTGTTGAACCGGTTTGTAAAAACCAATAAGACAAAGCGAAACAAGGAGAATTCCACCTATACATTTTCTTAACCAATCTAAACTCAATATATTCACTCTCCTCGCTTCTAATCCACACACACTAACTATTGGCTACAGTTTTAATTTTGCCTTTATAAGCCACATTTATAACTGGTAATCATGAAAAAAAGCTACCCCAATTGGATAGCTTTTCATGTTTCTTTTATGGATCCTGCTAATTGCAACAATTCCTTTGCGTGTTCCAATGTTAAATCTGTAATTTCCACTCCTGAAATCATCCTGGAGATTTCTTTGATCTTTTCCTTCTCTCGAAGACGTTTAACCATTGTACTCGTTCTGCCGCCTGAAAGTTTTTTCGAAATAAACAAGTGACAATCTGCCATTGCAGCTACTTGCGGTAAGTGAGATATACACATCACCTGGGAATGAATGGCGACCTGATAAATTTTTTCAGCGATCGCCTGTGCGACTCTTCCACTTACTCCTGTATCGACCTCATCAAAAATGATGGAGGTAATTCCCTGGTGCTTTGAAAAGATCGTCTTCATAGCTAACATAATGCGGGAAAGCTCCCCACCTGAAGCAACTTTGGATAACGGCTTTAAAGGCTCCCCTGGATTGGTGGATATGTAAAACTCCACTGTGTCCCAACCATCCTTTTTAAAATGCTGAAAGGAAAACGATTCATTTTCTCCACTTTTCACAAAGCGAACTTCAAATTTCGTTTTATCCATATAAAGTTGCTTTAGCTGCTCATGAATACTTGCAGTTAATTTTTTCGCCCACTGCTTTCTTGTCTGCGACAGATTTTTCGCCTCTAATGATAAATCTTTCTCGAGTGATTGTAATTTGCTTTGTAAATGTTCCACATGTGAATCTTTGTTCATGATGGTTTCAATTTCTTCTTCGATCTTTGAACTATATGCCAGAATTTCTTCTACAGAAGAACCATACTTTCTCTTTAAACCGTTAATCTCATTCAGTCTCGCCTCAATGAGATCCAAACGGTTTGGTTCAAATTCCAGCTGATCTAACTCTCCCCTTACTTGGTGAGCAGCGTCTTCAAGCATATAAAAAGCATTCGAAACAGATTCCAGAGTCTTTTCATATTGAGAATCCACTTCTGCAGCTGTCTCGAGATGACTCATAGCAAGTCCAGTCCAGTCAAGCCCTTTTCTCTCACCTTGAATGCTGTCATAGGACGTCTGCAACGCCTCAAAAAGCTTTTCAAAGTTCATAAGCTTCCTTTTCTCTTCCTGCAGCTCATCATCTTCATTTAATTGCAGGTTTGCATCATGAATTTCTTTCAGCTGAAACTGAATCAGATCCAAACGATGCGCCATCTCCTGCTCGTTCTCATTGAGCCTGTTAAGCTGCTTATAAATGGAAAGGTACTCTTTATATACTTCCCCGTAACTCGAGAGACCAGAAGCAATCTCTTTCCCTCCAAATTGATCCAGTAAGGAAAGATGCAGGCTTTCATTCATCAGTTCTTGATGCTCATGCTGTCCATGTATATCAATAAGTGAAGCCCCGATTTCCCTCATAATCGCAATCGTCACGAGCTTACCATTGATTCTGCAAACACTTTTTCCACTGCTCGAGATATCCCGTCGAAGAATGATCATTCCTTCTTCGATCTCTATCCCGAAGCTCGCTGCTTTAAGAAAGCAAGGATGAGTTTCATTATCAAGAATAAATAACCCTTCAATTTCAGCCTTTTTCTCCCCATGCCGCACGTATTCTGAGGATCCTCTTCCACCAACCAGTAAATGAATGGCATCAATGATAATCGACTTACCTGCACCAGTCTCACCTGATAAAACGGTCAGACCTTCTTCAAAGGAAAGAGAGAGGGATTCGATTATGGCGAAATTTTTGATTGATAGTTCTTGTAGCAAAACATTCACCTCAAATAAAAAGGAACTTTTCCCTCAAACAATTTAAAAGAAAAGCTTCCTATTGGATTTTGTATGAAGGGCTGCCTTACATACAGCCCATTAATTTTATTTTTGATTCTGCAATTTAAAGCATATCTAAAAAACGTTCTGAAACAATCTTCGTCTCTTCTTCAGTGCGGCAGATGATCAAACATGTGTCATCTCCACAAATCGTCCCTAAAATCTCTTCCCAGTCCAAGTTATCAATTAAAGCACCGATCGCATTAGCATTACCAGGTAGAGTCTTCATGACCAGCATATGCCCGGCTTGGTCCACTTTGACAAACGCATCCGTCAGGGTACGCTTAAGTTTTTGCAGGGGATTAAAGCGCTGATCAGCAGGCAAACTATATTTGTATCTCCCATCCATCAACGGCACTTTAACTAAATGCAATTCTTTAATATCCCTCGACACGGTAGCCTGGGTCACATTAAATCCTGCATTTTTAAGGCTTTCCACTAACTCATCCTGTGTTTCCACATCTCTATTCGTAATGATTTCTCTTATTTTAATATGTCTTTGCCCTTTGTTCATCATAGAACATACACCTCTTACATTTGATTAAAACCTGTATAAATATACCTCTACGCTTATGTTAGCCTATTTTGTATGGAAGTACAATAAAAAAGAAAAGCGGAAGGGGCTCGTTCTGGGGGCGACTAGCATAAGGCGAGTAAACCTGAAAGGCGTTTTTTGCCTTTTTGGGTTACTTGACTTATGACCTCGAGCCCCAAGCCCCTGAAGCTAGACAATGAAAAGCGGAGGCGCACGGTTAGGCCCGACAAGCATATTTCGGAATTTTTCAAGTGAAGTTATTTGCTATTTACCCCATTTCAGTTGCAGATAGGGGTAATTTCAACAAAATGAGGTAAAAAATCGATAAATTGCTGCTCAGGAGGGGTTAAACATACATCAATTTAGAATGATACCATTTATTATTTTCAATTCGCATCACTTTATTTTCAATTTCCCCATTTTATTTTCAAAACTAAACCACTTATTTTCAAAAATAGAATTTTATTTTCAAAACCATCCCGTTTGCCATAGACACATAAAAAAAGCCACTCTTCCAAGAAGAGCAGCCCATTCCTTATTGCGTATTCGCTTTTAACTGATGATGAGCTTCCTCAATAACCTCATCCGGCGTAGTGGTTAAGAAAGATTCCCCTTCACTAGCATCCCCGGGCCATTTCAGATGAATCAGAAATTCGATATTCCCATCTCCTCCCGTAATAGGAGAATAAGACAAACCGGCGATATGATAGCCTTCTTTGGTAGCCAGTGTCATAATCTTCTCGATCACCATCTTATGGACGGCCGGGTCCCTTACTATTCCTTTTTTCCCTACTTGGTTCTTACCTGCTTCGAACTGCGGCTTGATTAAAGCGATACAATCTCCACCAGGCACTAACAGTGTTTTTAAGACAGGTAAGATAAGAGAAAGAGAAATAAAAGACACATCAATGGATGCGAAACTCGGCATTTCTCCTTGTAAATCGGTTGGGGTGACGTAGCGGAAGTTGGTTCTTTCCATCACGACGACCCTCTCATCCTGTCTAAGCTTCCAGGCAAGCTGATTGTACCCTACATCAAGGGCATAGGACATCTTTGCCCCGTTTTGCAGAGCACAATCGGTAAATCCTCCCGTAGACGCCCCGATATCAATCATCACTTTATCCTTTACGTCTACATCAAAGACTTGTAAAGCTTTTTCCAGCTTTAAGCCACCACGGCTCACATAGGGAATCACTTTCCCCTTGATCGTAAGGGGGATATCTTCACTTACTTTTTCTCCGGCCTTGTCCAATCTCATTTCATTGGAATAAACAAGTCCCGCCATGACAGCCCGTTTAGCTTTTTCTCTTGTTTCAATTAATCCTCGTTCTACCAGAAGTACGTCTACACGTTGTTTTTTTACTTTCATCATTAAGCCCTTTTTTGTTTTTTTGGTGTGATCGTTAAAATGCGATCCACTACGTTTTCTTTGGTCATGCCGATTTCGTTCAATAGTTCCTTCACGCTTCCATGCTCGATGAAGTAATCAGGAATACCGATGCGGTCAATCACGGCGTCATGGAAGCCTTGTTCCTGTGCAAACTCAAGAACACCACTTCCAAAGCCGCCTTGAAGCACAGCCTCTTCGATTGTCAACACAGGCATTTCTTCTTCCAGGATACTTTTGAGCATTTTCTCGTCCATCGGTTTGATGAACCGTGCGTTTACAACCCGAACGGAAAGTCCCTGCTTTTCAAGGTCAGCAGCCGCTTCCATTGCCATCGGGATGGTGGTGCCAAAGGTCAAGATCGCCGCATCCGTTCCTTGTTTCAAGATTTCCCATGTTCCTATCGGAATCGTGTTAAGCTCTGGATCCATCGGCACTCCATATCCATTCCCACGAGGATAACGTAACGCAATTGGTCCATCATTATACTGAAGAGCCGTATTGACAAGATGTTGGCCCTCGTTCTCGTCCTTCGGCATCATAATCACCATATTCGGTAGATGCCTTAAAAAGGCGATATCAAATACACCCTGATGCGTTTCACCATCGGCACCGACTAAGCCGGCACGGTCAATCCCGATGAAAACATTTAAATTTTGTCGGCAAATATCGTGAACCACTTGGTCGTACGCTCTTTGAAGGAATGTTGAATAAATGGCCAGGAATGGCTTCATATCCTGGGTAGCAAGACCCGCTGCAACAGTAGTGGCATGCTGCTCGGCAATCCCTACATCAAACATTCGATCGGGGAATTCTTCAGCAAATCCAAGCAGTTTGGACCCTACCGGCATGGCTGGAGTGATCGCGACAATTCGTTCGTCCTCACGAGCGACCTTTCTGACGGTCTCACTTACAAGCCCACTCCAGGAAGGTGGTGCATTTATAGGTTTAATCAGGTCTCCTGTGTCAATCTTGTATGGACCTGTACCATGCCATGTGCCCTGCTTGTCTGATTCAGCAGGATGAAACCCTTTACCTTTTTTCGTTATAACGTGTAAAAGAACGGGTCCTTTTGTTTTCTTCGCATACTGAATGTTCTCAGATAGATCATTATAATCGTGGCCATCGATTGGCCCAAGATAGGTAAATCCTAATTCTTCAAAGAACATACCTGAAACAAATAAATACTTTAAGCTGTCTTTCACCCGCTCTGCAGTACTTGCCAGTTTGCCTCCGACAGCAGGGATTCGTTTAAGGATATATTCCATTTCATCCTTCACCCAGTTGTACTTACCGGCAGTGCGCAATCGGCCAAGAACACTGTGAAGGGCTCCTACGTTAGGGGCAATGGACATTTCATTATCATTTAGAACGACGATCATATCTTTCTTTTCATGACCAATGTGGTTGAGTGCCTCGAGTGCCATACCGCCCGTTAAGGCACCATCCCCGATCACAGGGATGATGAATGAATCTTCTTTTTTGACATCCCTGGCGATTGCCATACCCATGGCTGCGGATAGTGAAGTAGAGCTATGACCCGTTTCCCATACATCATGCTCGCTTTCATTGCGTTTAGGGAAACCGCATAACCCTTTGTATTGTCGCAATGTATCAAACTGACTGGCACGGCCAGTCAAGATCTTATGTACATACGACTGATGACCAACATCCCAAATGATTTTATCTTTGGGACTTGAGAAATGCTTATGAAGGGCAACTGTTAATTCGACCACCCCTAAGTTTGGACCAATATGACCGCCAGTCTTAGATAAATTCTTTATTAAGAAATGGCGAATCTCTTGACTGAGCTCTTCTAATTGTTCATTTGACATCTTTTTAAGAAAAGAAGGCTCCTTTATTGATAATAAATCCATGGGGTCCACTCACTTTCATCACTAAATATTTTGTTTCGCACGCTTGTAACGTTTTTTCTTGCTTTTATCTTTTTTATCTTTAATCAATGTGATGTGAAATCGATCTTCAAAAAATTGTAGAACTTTACCAACTCTAAATATTATATCCTTAGAATAGGTGATAGCAAACGTTTTTCCAAGCGCTTTGCCTCCTACGGTTAGGGATGCAATGATACTTGTCAATGTTACACTTACAATATATTCTCTCAAAGAGCCTCCTTCAAGCTGAAAAGAGACGGCAAGTTGAATGATGACAATCGCTGACGCAGTACCACTTATTATCCCTGAAATGTCACCGATTACGTCATTACAAAAGCTTGCAAACCGATCGGCGTTCCGAACGATTTTGATCGAGTATCGTGCACCGTAAACTTTTTTAGCCGCCATGGCATGAAAGGGTGTTTCATCAGCAGCCGTTGCAGCAATTCCCAGCATATCAAAGAAGATCCCGATAAAGACGATGATTAACACAACAACCAGTCCTGTATACCACGCGACTCCATTTAAAACCATATTGGATGTAACTGAAAAAATAGCCGCTAACACAAATGTGATAACGGCAATGCTGACACTCCACTTTATTGAGTTTTTCATTGTTTCATTCATTATCGTTTAAACACACCGTTTCTATTGTGTAAATATCATCTATACTATGTAATTGGATGGTCATATAAAGAGTAAAAATTGCAGCTTAGGTCCAGTAGGTTTTCCCAATCAGGTACCGGATGTTGCCATACCGGCGGTTTCCCTTTAAACCCGACTTAGCCGCGTCACCACAAGCTAGACTGGATTACCACTTAGTCCGCACTATAATCCTCTTTATATGTCCAAATATGAACAGTCTAGGAGTTTTCCTCAACAGTCCTTAACGCAATCCTTAGCCTCTTTTGCAAAGAGGATTTCATATGGGCGAAAAAGCACATATCAATGGCCAACTGATGTGTACCTTGTAACCATAATCCCCTCACTCTTCACTCAAGGCAGGCTACGCTGCTAGTGAATCATCACATCGCAGGTTCATACTTTGTCCTTATTGCATATGCTTATGCCAGCATAAGAAACAAAGCCTCCGCGGCTTGAGGGTCAACGCCCACATGCCATTGTGGATCGCCCTCAAGCCTTACTCCCAGATATGACCCAAAGCTGGGCGCCTCAAGCCAATTCCAGGAACTTCATCGATGTGCCCTTTAGTGGATTTTTAGGCCCACCTTCAGGATTGGTGGACTGACTAGAATACTGCACCACCCAAAATTTTATTATAAACGTATTATAACATATGTTAAATAATTTGCTCAAACATAGAATGGTTTTAATGATTCCGGGCAACGATTAATTGGGCAATTTCGGAAAGGAGACTGGAATCAATTGTCATTTGATCGAGTGAGGATAACGCTTCTTTCAAGTGGAATTGAAGCTTTTCCTTCGCTCCTCCTATCGTTAAGAGACTTGGATATGTACTCTTACGTTTGGATTCGTCGCTCCCCACTGGCTTTCCAATAATTTCTTCGGAGCCCTCAATATCAAGAATGTCATCCTGGATTTGAAAGGCAAGGCCAATATGATAAGCAAATTGCTCAAGTAATTGCAGCTGCTCTTCCGGCGCCTCAGAGATGATCCCGCCTGCTAATACACTAAACATCAGTAACTTACCTGTTTTATGCTCATGAATGCTTTCGAGTTCTCTAACAGTAAGCTTCTTATTTTCCCCTTCAATATCCGCTACTTGTCCCCCAACCATGCCTTCGGGTCCCGCACACTTTGCTAAAAGACCGATGAGCCTGATCTTGTTATCATTTGTAAGGCCCTTGTCCTCTGCAACCAGTTGAAAACTGTAGGTTAGCAAACCGTCGCCGGCTAAAATCGCCATCGCTTCCCCAAACATTTTATGATTGGTCGGCTTCCCTCTTCTCAAATCGTCATCATCCATGGAAGGAAGGTCGTCATGAATCAAGGAATAGGTATGAATCATTTCGAGGGCAGAAGCAGTGTTCAACCCGAGTAATGGGTCCTTGTTAAAAGCTTTGATCGTTGCCAAAAGGAGGATGGGACGAATTCTCTTTCCTCCTGCTTGCAAAGAATAGATGATTGCTCTTTTCAAGTTAGAGGGCATGGAAAGGCTGTCTACAGTCTCGACCATATGATTGGTAATCAATTCTCCATGCTGTTGTTGAAATTCTTTCAGATCAACGAGAGGATTCACCCTTTATTCCTCCTTATCCAGATCGAAGGCTTTTTCCCCTTCATCTGTCATCATTTTCGTTAATTGGTTTTCTGCTTTTTGCAACGTATCATGACAGTATTTCGAAAGATCCATTCCTTTTTGATAGAACTCTAACGCTTTCTCCAAAGGAACTTCTCCCTCTTCTAATTTCTCAACAATTTCTTCCAGTTGTTCCATAGCTGTTTCAAATGATAGTTCTTCTTTAGACTTTGCCATTATTTTCACGCTCCTCAACGGATTCAACTTCGCAATGTATTTTTCCATCCCTGACATTTATCTCGAGACGGTCACCAGCTTTGACTTGCCTGGATGATTTGATCAATGTATCATCATCCTGATAAACCAGGCTGTATCCCCTGTCCATGATCTTTAAAGGACTGAGGGCATGCAAGGTAGACAGGGAAGAACTGAAACGATTGTTCTTTTCTTTCAGTACCTGCTTAAATTGCTTTTCTACCCTCGACTTCATAAATAAGACTCTCTCGTGTTGAATGGTAATGAGTTGTGAAGGATGCACACGTTGAAGTCTTGAGTGAAGCCGGGTTAATTGGTCACGGTTTTGTCTCACATGCAAGCTTATGCTTTTCTGAAGCTGGTCGGTCAGACGGTCGACGGTTTCAATTTTTTGTTGATACAGATTACGCGGATTTCTTAAAGCGTAGGACTTAGTTAAACTATTTAAACGGCTGCGCTCACTTTGAAGCTTAGTCTTGAACGCTTTGATCAGTCGTAATTTCCGATTCATGATTCTTTCCAGCAAATCATCAATGTGGGGGACCGCTAATTCTCCCGCAGCTGTTGGTGTAGGGGCTCTTAGGTCGGCTACAAAGTCAGCGATCGTAAAGTCTGTTTCATGTCCGACAGCAGAAATAACTGGAACGATTGACTCAACGACGGCTTTGGCCACGATCTCTTCGTTAAACGCCCATAATTCTTCAATCGAACCACCGCCACGGCCGATAATCACTACATCTATATCTCCCTGATCGTTTACCTTTCTTATTGCTCCGGCAATTGATCCTGCCGCTTGCTCCCCTTGAACCAAAGCAGGAAAAACGAGGATTTCTCCAATGGGATATCTTCTTTTGATGGTTGTGATAATGTCTCTGATCGCAGCACCTGTAGGGGAGGTAACAACGGCGATTCGCTTTGGAAACTTAGGAATCATCCGTTTTCGGCTTTGATCAAAATAACCTGCTTTTTCGAGCTTTTCTTTCAGTTGCTCATAGGCCAGATATAGCTCACCGATTCCGTCAGGCTGCATTTCTTTTACATAAATCTGATATTGACCACCCGATTCATAGACAGAGACATCCCCCCGAATCAACACATTCATCCCATTTTCAGGTCTGAATTTCATGGATTGGTTATTACTTGAAAACATGACAGACAAGATACGGGCTTTTTCGTCTTTTAAGGTAAAGTACATATGGCCGCTTGAATGTCTTTTGAAATTAGAGATTTCCCCCCGTACGAATAGATTGGATAAATGGGGATCCCTATCGAATTTGCGTTTTATGTATTTTGTCAGAGCTTGTACCGTTAAATAACGTGATTGATCAAGTTCCATGCTCAAGAGACTCCTTTGTTTCTTGCAATTTGTAAAGGCTTTTATATGTAGGAATACGGAAAGGGACCAGCGATTTGCTGTCCCTTTCCGTTTTATGTTACCTATAGTGTACTATTTTTTAGCGGTTTTGGCGATTCCGAGCGGCCCATTCTGCAGATTTCACTGTATTGTACAGTAACATCGCAATGGTCATAGGACCGACACCACCAGGAACAGGTGTGATTTTCCCAGCCTTTTCCTTCACTTCTGAAAAATTCACATCTCCACAAAGTCCGCCGTTTTCATCACGGTTCATTCCGACGTCAATGACGACGGCTCCAGACTTAATATCTTCTGCGCCGATTAAATTCGCCTTTCCTACTGCAGATACGATAATATCAGCTTGCTTTGTGTATGATGACATATTCTTTGTCTTCGAATGACAATACGTAACCGTCGCATTACGATTCAAGAATAAGTGGCCTGCCGGCTTTCCAACAATGTTACTTCTTCCTAAAATCACGACGTGTTTACCTTCTACTGAGATGTTTTCATATTCAAGCATCTTCATGATTCCAAGCGGCGTACAGGAATAGAAGGTATCTTGATTTGTGACCATTTTCCCGATCGAAACGGGATGAAATCCGTCCACATCTTTAGATGGAGAAATCTTTTCAATCACGGTTATTGGATCAATATGCTCAGGGAGAGGCAGTTGAACTAGAATTCCATGGATATGGCTCTGTTCATTTAACTCTTCTATTTTATTCAGCAGTTCGTCTTGAGTCAAACTGGATTCATATTGATAGAGCTCTGAATGAATGCCAAGATTACTGCACGCTTTTCTCTTCATTTTGACATATGAATGAGAAGCATGGTTATCCCCTACCAGGATAACAGCCAAGCCTGGAGTGATACCCTTTTTCTCCAGCTCCCCGATCTGACTTTTTAATTGTTCACGATAATGACCTGCAATGAGTTTGCCATCAATTATAGAAGCTGTCATTCCACTCGCCCCCCTAACATTGTTAAGATTGACTTACCTTTGAAAGAACACCATTGATAAACTTGCTGGATTGATCATCTCCAAAGATCTTTGCAATTTCAACCGCTTCGTTAATGACTACTTTATTCGGAACATCTTCCACAAACAGCAGTTCATACACTCCTAAACGCAGAATATTACGATCTACTTTTGCCAATCGGTCAAATGACCATTTCTCAAGGTTTTCACGAATGTGCCCATCGATACGTTCCTGATTCTCGATAAACCCGAGAACAATCTGTTGAAGATAGGCATCCATCTTCTCCTCTTCCTCCAGCACATTGGTTAATGCAACATCCGGCTCAATCCCACTCATATCTATTTGAAATAACGCTTGTAAGGCTTTTTCACGAGCAACTCTTCTCTTCATCTTATATTTACTCCTTTTAATCCATCAATTTTCATACCTTTGATAATAGCACAAACTAAGGGCAATACGCACGTCTATGTAAAAAAATCAATATTCTGACAGAAAAGCGGAGGGGCTTTGCCCAGAGGCGACAAGCATAAGACGAACCTGTCAGAAAGGCGTTCTTTGCCTTTTTGGCAGGTTTGGCTTATGACCTCGAGCCTCTAAGCCCCGGAGCTGGACAATCGAAAAGCGGAGGGGCTTTGCTGGCCCCCATCAGAAGAATCCGGACGAAATTTCAATAATTCCAGCCGTTTTGATGAAAAATCCGGCCGAAACCTTTAGGAATCCAGCCATTCCAGGTAATAATCCGGCCGATTTACGCAATAATCCAGCCGTTTTACAAAAAAAACCAATCTAAACACAACCCCAGGCACAAAAAAAGAACGGCCCCCTAAAGGACCGTTCCCCCATTACATTTCGTCTTCAATTTCAGCTTCAAACTTTTGATTTTCAAATTGAACGCCTACGATATGAACATTCACTTCGTCTGCTTCAAGAGCAGTCATGTTCAACAGGGCTTGACGAATGTTATCCTGAATTTTCTGGGCAACCGTCGGAATCGCTACGCCGAATTTCATGATGCAGTAGACATCCACGATGATTCCTTCCTCAGCCAGCTCCACTTTTACACCTTTACCGTGGTTTTTCTTTCCGAGACGCTCGACGACACCTGTCGCAAAGTTCCCACGCATTTGTGATACGCCTTCAACTTCTGAAGCGGCGATACCTGCAATTACTTCAATCACTTCAGGTGCGATTTCAATCTTCCCAAGACCGTCTTTACCGTGAGACATTTGTAAAAGGTTTTGATTTTCCGCCATTTAAGGCACCTCCTGAATTCACACTAGGATTTCATTACTTCATATTTCTCTAAGAATTTCGTATTAAATTCTCCACCAACAAAGGTTTCATGTTCTAATAGTTTCAGATGGAACGGAATGGTTGTGTGTATACCTTCAACGACAAATTCACTTAGAGCGCGTTTCATTCTTGAAATGGCCTCTTCACGTGTCGCTCCATAGGTAATCACTTTGGCAATCATACTATCGTAATATGGAGGGATCATATATCCAGGATATGCGGCTGAGTCGATTCTTACGCCAATCCCGCCTGGTGGAAGATACATTTCAATCCGGCCCGCTGAAGGCATGAAATTCTTCTCTGGATTCTCTGCATTAATACGGCATTCAATGGCCCAACCAGTGAACGTTACTTCTTCTTGTGTAAGAGAAAGCTTTTCTCCTGATGCCACGAGAATCTGCTCTTTGATCAAATCAACTCCTGTTACCTGTTCTGTTACAGGGTGCTCTACTTGAATACGGGTATTCATTTCCATAAAGTAGAATGTTTGATTAACGTAATCATAGATAAATTCTACCGTGCCGGCACCAGTATAATCAACCGCTTTGGCTGCTTTTACTGCCGCTTCCCCCATTTTAACACGAATTTCTTCTGTTAAAGCAGGTGACGGTGTTTCTTCGATCAGTTTTTGAAGGCGGCGCTGAATCGTACAGTCACGTTCTCCAAGATGGATCACGTTTCCGAAATTATCAGCCAGCACCTGGATTTCCACATGCCTGAAGTCTTCAATGAATTTTTCAATGTAAACACCAGGGTTACCGAATGCAGTCATGGCTTCTTGCTGAGTGATCGTTACTCCTTTAACAAGCTCTTCCTGGCTTTTCGCAACACGGATCCCTTTCCCACCGCCACCAGCAGTAGCTTTAATGATAACGGGATATCCCATGGATTCCGCAAGCTGTACAGCATCTTCTGCATCTTTCACGATCCCTTTTGAGCCGGGTACAATGGGAACACCCGCTTCCCTCATGGTTTCACGAGCCACGTCTTTTGTACCCATCTTCGAGATCGCTTCTGGTGAAGGACCAATGAAGATGATGTTGCAATCGCGGCATAGGTCTGCAAAGTCAGAGTTCTCGGCTAAAAATCCGTAACCTGGGTGAATGGCATCACAATCTGTCAGTTTTGCCACGCTAATGATGTTTGTAAAGTTTAGGTAGCTGTCTTTCGATGCAGTCGGCCCAATACAATACGCTTCATCTGCTAATTGAACATGAAGGGCTTCTTTATCTGCTTCAGAATAAACGGCTACACTTTCGATGCCTAAATCTCGGCATGCACGAATAATACGTACCGCAATTTCTCCTCGATTGGCGATTAATACCTTTTTTATCATATCTATTTCCGCTCCTTATTCAGGTTTGACCAAGAATAACGGCTGTCCATATTCAACTAATTGACCGTCTTTTACTAAGATTTCAGTAATTTCACCTTTTACTTCCGCTTCAATCTCATTAAATAGTTTCATCGCTTCTACGATACATACGACAGAACTTTCATCGACTTTATCCCCCACCTTAACATATGGACCTGCTTCTGGAGAGGAAGATTGATAGAACGTCCCTACCATAGGAGACGTGATTTTATGTAGGTTTGAATCTTCTTTTGCTTGTGGAGCTTCTTTTTCTTCTGTATTTACAGAAGGAGCTGCCTCCTGTACAGGTGCAGGAGCCTGTTGTACCGCTTGAGCTGCAGGTTTCACTTCTTCCACTGCTTGAGTAACTTGCGGCTTCGCAGCTACTGTAACACCATTGCTCTTTTTAAGTTTTATTTTCGAACCCTCATGTTCGTATGTAAACTCATCAACACTAGAATGACTTACAAGTTTGATTATTTCACGAATTTCTTGAATTTTTAACACGGTTGACACCCCTCTTATAGTTTAAAAAATTATGACTAGCTACTAATATCATACGATAATACCTCGTATAAATTCAATATGTGATTCCTACCATTCTGTAAAGCGCATACAACTCTACTCTCTATTCTAGACCTTTTTGGGAAAAAAATAAAATAATAGCAAGGATTTTTTATTTCTCTGTTAAAACGAGTGAATATTTATAAGGTTTGAAGCCAAATGGGGGCAGATAGAGCGGACCTTCCAAGCCTTTTGGACTTCCTTTTTCAAAAAAAATGAGCATGGGACAAAACTAAAATGCCACGATGTAAAGCCGAACAATAGAAGTGTAGGTTCTTAATACCGCTAATGATTTCCGTGCAAGACTACGCTTTCCGCGGGTAGCCCGTGAGCCTCCTCGGCAAGCCTGCGGGTAGAAAAGCGGAGGGGCTTCGCTCAGAGGCGGTTGGCATAAGGCGGAGCGGCCTTGAAGGCGTTCTTTGCCTTCATGGACGATCTGCCTTATGACATTTGCCTCTAAGCCCTATAGCTGGACAAGTCTCACATAAGCTACTTTTCCCGCAGGAGTCTTCGTCTTGCACTCCAATCAACCGCTGGAAACAGCTAAAATCAAATGTATCGAAATAAATAATAAACCCGAACAAATCTGCTTCCTAGAAGGTAGATTTGTTCGGGTTTCACTTAGACTAAAACACTTTTGTCCCAGCCTCTTTATTTTACTTTAATTTGTTGGCTGGAACTCTACTGCTACTGGCTTCATCTGGCCCACTTCACTCATCACGAGGCGGATGATCTCATTCGCATCGGCTGTTGAGTGCTCTTTGTCGGACTTCACTGTAATACGGATGTTTTCCCCATTAGCTCTGACTAAGGCATCTTCGTAACCCATTGTTTTGATCATCGTCTCCAACACGGATTCTGTCATGGCTAACTCTCTCAAGTTTTCCATTTCTTCATAGGCTGCACTCTTTTCTTCTGCTGATACATCGGCGTTGGCTACTTTTGCTTCTAATTCTTCACGAAGCTGTTCGCGCTGGTCCAATACTTCAATTCTTAAAGCTTCGAACATTTCATTTCCAGCAGCGTCCGTTACGACTTCCATGTCAGACATGGTTTCTTTACCCTCTTCCTTCGCTTGTTCTTTTCCGTCTTTTTCTTCATAAGCCATATCTGTCACTTGCTGCGTTGGAGAAGTAATGTAGTATACTGATAGCACGATCACAAGACTCAACATCGTTAATAACCAAACCGTTTGTTTTTTAAGTAACATCTATCATTTCCCCCTTATTTTTTGGGCAGGACCGATACCCGGTGACTTGGTACGTCTAATCCACGGGTAACAGCCTCTATGATCCATTTTTTGATTTGTATATTATCGGCGCCTTTTGCTACAACTAGGACACCGCTGACTTTAGGTTTTTTAGTTTCTTTCACAATGGGAACTTCTTTATCTCCATTCCTGATGATGACCATTTCTTCCTCTTGTGATTTATCTTCTATCGATCGTTTTCCACCTTGCTTATCTTCTTCTGAGGTTGTTTGTGACTGTGTGGATTCATTCTTTTCATATACTTTTGACTCTGTTGCCTCTACATTGACAACAACATGTACTTCACTCACCCCGACAATCTGATCCAGGGCTTCTTTTAATTGGTTTTCGTATTGATCTTCGTACCCCCTCATGGAGCCATCCGATTCCTTTTGGTTGGAGCCGAATGTCGCTACCTCTTCCGGTGCTTCTTCGTCTACTGATTTCGAGACCTCTAAGCTACTATCCCTGCTCCAAAGATCACTGATCAGCATGAAGGCGATACCTATTAACAGCACAATGAGAAAGTATTGAAATTTATTCCCTTTTTTTTCCTTTGGTGGTGAATTGGTATTTTCCTTTGATAGCCATTCCTTCAATGCGTTAAGCGGACCTTTATTAAAGTTCATTTGCTTCCCCAGTCCCCCCTTCAACTGTAATGATTATTTTGTCTGGTGTAAGATTCCATTGCTTGGCAAGTAAGGAGGCCATTTGGGACACACTCTCATCAGGCGTTTTCTTTCTCGTTTCATCTCCCGTATCGATCTCCACGTTTTGAACGGTTTCAATCGTGGTGTTTTCTTGTTTGTCTTTTACAACCACTGTCACTTCGGTGATACTATCTGGGATATTCTCTAAGTCGTCAGCTTTGACTACAACCTTCTCAATGACTTTACCGTGTTCATCCATCATCTCCTTTTCAGCTTGTTGTTTCATTTGGACAGCCATCTGTTCTAAAATATATGCACGTTGTGAGGCTTGTATTTCTTTTTTCTTCATTTCTATTAAATTTTCTACTGAATTATTCCGGGAATCTCCATTTATATCAATTGATTCGAGCACCGTATCAAAATCGGTGGCCATCAATTTAAACAATGGTGTCAGGATAATGGTGATCAACAATAAGCCCGTCACGATTTTTGCATACTTTTGCATGTTGGAGCTGGGAAGAAGCATGTCAATGACGGTTGCTAAGAGAACAAAGATTATAATATTTGTAATCCAATCGGTGAGAAATGACATGACGGTACTCCTTCCACTTTATCGCATCATCATCGTGATATTTCCTGCTGCAATGATGACAGTAAGACTTAAAAAGAACATAAAGGACACAATGGCGAGGGCCGCAAAGACATAAATCACACTTTTGGCAATGATATCGAGACATTCGATCACCGGGCCGCCACCGAGGGGTTGCAGGAGAGCCGCTGCTAATTTATAAATAAACGCAATCATGAGGATCTTGATTGCCGGAAAGGCCGCAATGATCAGAACAATGGCCACACCAGCGATTCCCACCGTGTTCTTTAAAAGAACGGAAGCGCTGATCACTGTATCCGTCGCATCCGTGAACATCCTTCCGATCACAGGGACAAAATTTCCTGTAACAAATTTCGCTGTTCGAATCGTAATCCCATCTGTCACCGCTGCCGTGGCTCCCTGTACGGATATAACACCAAGGAAAACGGTCATAAAGGCTCCTAACAACCCGATGCTCCATGTTCGCAATAACTGGGCCAGCTGCGTCACTTTATAATGAGTGGAAAGTGTACTTACGATACTTAATAACGCCGCCAGAAATAGCAGGGGGAGAACGACATTTTGGATCAACAAACCGCTTGTGTTCATTAAAAAGATAATCACAGGATGAAAAAATGCTGCGGATACAACTCCCCCGGAAGCTGCAATAAGGGCTAACATCAGGGGTATGAGGGCAATGATGAAGTGGATCATGGTGGAGATGGCATCCCGGGTGTAATCAATCGCCACGTGAAAACTATTAAGGGCGATGATGATCAGGACCATGAACACAATGCTGTATGCAACCTTGCTGACACTCCCTCCTTCAAATGCATTCTGCAGGGATTGAAGGAACATACTGAAAATCGTTAGCATAATCAGTGTTCCTAATAGCTTCCCATTCATCACAAGCTCCTGGAAAGCAAACTTGAATATCCCACTGAACCATGCTTTAAAAGAAAATTCTTTTTCTCCTTTTATAAAATCAACCAAACTGCCTTTTTGACTTTCAGGAAGGTAACCACCGTATTGGTCAACGATGCTATTCCAAAAGCCTTTTAATTCTTCAATTCCCAACTGATCTAACTGTTGATCGATCACTTGCTGCTGAATCGTCGAATCGGGAGGATTCTGTTCATCCCCTTCTTCTGCTTGTCCACTAGAGGCTCCAATGAAAAAGATTACGAGTACTATGACGAGTATTCGATATATTTGCAACAATTTTTTCCACCTCTTAACATTTCGCTTATCCAGTTGGGATCATGTTGATAATCGTTTCGATAATCACTGTTAAAATAGGTACCGCCATTGCTAAAATCAAGATTTTCCCTGCAAGCTCCACTTTCGCCGCAAGTGCCCCCTGTCCGGCATCTTTTGTTATGTGAGAAGCAAATTCCGCTATGTAGGCGATGCCGATAATTTTGAGAATGGTCTCTACATACACCATATTCACATTTGCATTCGCAGCAAGCTTCTCGATCATATGAATGATGGAGTAGATTTGATCGATCAGAAATAAAAAAATCGAACATCCAACAAACACAATAAGCAAAAAAGCAAAATTCGGTTTCTGCTCTTTCACGATCAAAGCCAGAAAGGTCGCAACCAGTGCTATACCAACAATTTGAATGATTTCAATCGCGCACGCCCCCTCTATCCTTGATATAAGAAGACAGATTTAATCTTCTGGAACAGGTCATCGACAATCGAGGCCACCATAAACAGAATATAAATGAATCCAAAGAGGGTAACCCACTGTGCATATTCCTTCTTCCCGACCTGATCTAAAATCGTATGCAAAAAGGCCACTACAATCCCCACCCCTGCGATTTTGAAAATAATATCTACATCAATTCCCATATTTGTTTCCCTCCTGGTTTCTATCAGCTGTTCTCGCAAGCGATCGGTAGCTACAATTGTTATGAAGCATCGTTAAAGCAATAGAATGATCAGTAATAAACCCGATAAAAAGCCTAAACTCTTTGTCATCTTTTCATATTTCCTCTGCTTTTCTATCGCCTCTGCTTCTTCTCTTTCCAGGTGTTTTAACGCTAACTGTATATGTTTCTGCTGTGTCATCATGTCGTGTTTGCCGAGGTTTTCTCCGAATTGTTTCAGGATTTCGTATTCACCTGTTTTAAAAGCGGTTAATTTCCAAATATCATTCAGGCTTTCTTCCCATGCTTTCTTCACTGAAATCTCCTGCTCCGTCAATTTCTTTGAAAACGTTTCAAAGAACCAAGAAACAGGTTTTTGCAGCTGCCTGGAGATCTTTCTCGATGCTTCATGCAAAGGGGTATGGCTGTAAGTGATTTCTGCTTCCAAGGACTGAAGGGCCACCTTCAATAACCGAAGCTGCCTCGGTCTTTCCGTTAAATATTTAGACGCTTCGAAACCAGCCCAGGAAGTAGAAAGCAGGATGAAAACAGCACCGATTAGTTTAATCATTTATGTCACACTCACTTTTTTCAGAAGAGATTGACCATGTTCATTCCACACTTCATGAACCTTACCAGGCTCATCCCCTCTCCTTAGTTCAACAAACCGCTCGATGGTTTGAAGATTCACAATGTCCTTGATAACGGGTCTCTTCGCTACTTCCCCAAATGTTGATCCATGAGTCGTCATCACAAGGGTAATACCGGCATTCACGGCTTCCTGGATAGCTTGACCATCTTCGATTCGTCCGATCTCATCCACAATCAGGACATCAGGACTCATGGAGCGGATCAGCATCATCATGCCTTCAGCTTTTGGACATGCATCCAACACATCCACCCTTGGCCCGAATAAAAGCTGAGGGATTCCATTTACACAGCCGGCAATTTCTGACCGTTCATCGACAATCCCAACTTTAAACGGGGGGATCTTTTTTTCCGGGACGCCCGTCGATATCATACGTGCAAGGTCTCTGAGTAATGTGGTTTTCCCTGTTTGAGGAGAGCCGATAATCATCGTATGCTTCCAGCCATTATCATAAACATATGGAAAAAATGATTGAGCTATGCCAAGCTTTTGCCTCGCGATCCGGATGTTAAAGGAAGAAAGATTCCGAATACCTTTCACCACACCACCTTCTAGAATAACCTTGCCGGCAAGGCCGACTCGATGTCCGCCTTCAATCGTGATATAGCCTCTCTTCAGTTCCTCTTCCAATGTATAAAATGAATGCCGGGATAGTTTGTTAATGAGTTGTTCGCTATCTTCCTCGGTAACGGTATAAGAAAGAAAATATGGCTTCCCCCTGGCCGTGACCTCCAACACGCGGTTGGTACGAACTCTAATTTCTTCAATTCGGTCAATAAGATCTTGTGGAAGGCTCAGGACTTTGTCAGAAATAGTGCTGGGTAGTAAGGCTAGAACTTCTTGCATATTAAGTACCTCCTAATCTTGTTCCACTTCGGAATATAGGACGACATAAATGAATTCTTCGTACATGCTTCCCGATAATACAATGTATTCTAGTAAAAAAAGATTATGACAGTAGAGTTGGAAGATATGAGGTGTGGATTGGGAGTTTTTGTTTGGAGAGTTGTAGATGAAGGAGAATGCGGATTCGTAAATTTCCAAAATTTGCTGAATGGCAGATAAACCAAAACGGAGGCGGCTAACACACTCCCCTGCCACTAACAAAAAAAATAAAAAAAGCCCAAACGAGAAAAATCTCGCTCAGGCTTTTTACTCAATCATCCACGTGATACGTAAGATCCGTCAGTTGTATTAATGATCAATGTGTCTCCCTCGTTGACGAAGAACGGTACGTTAACCACCAATCCTGTTTCTACTGTAGCAGGTTTTGAACCCCCGGAAGCTGTGTCGCCTTTGATGCCCGGTTCTGTTTCAGTTACTTTCAATTCAACTGAGTTAGGAAGTTCAACTCCAAGAGTTTCTCCTCCGTACATCATGATGGACACTTCCATGTTTTCTTTCAGGTATTTCAATTCATATTCGATGGAAGAAGCAGGAAGTTCAATTTGATCGTAGCTTTCGTTGTCCATAAATACATGCATGTCACCATTAGCATATAGGTATTGCATTTTACGGTTATCAATTTGAGCTTTTCCTACTTTTTCACCCGCACGGAATGTTTTTTCCTGGATGGCACCAGTGCGCAGGTTACGAAGTTTAGAGCGAACGAATGCTGCTCCTTTACCCGGTTTAACGTGTTGGAAATCAATTACTCGCCAAATCCCGTTGTCGACTTCAATTGTTAAACCTGTTCGAAAATCATTTACTGAAATCATGTTTATTTCCTCCTATTGTCAAGTAGACCTGTGTCGGGACTACAATGGTAGAATGATTAGATCTTTTGTAGAGTGTGTCAGTGTTTCATTGGAATCTTCTGTTATGAGTGTATCATCTTCAATTCGAACACCGCCAATACCTGGAACATAGACTCCTGGTTCAACCGTTACGATCATTCCAGGCTCCAGTACCACATCAGAACGGGAGGACAATCCTGGTCCTTCATGAACTTCAAGGCCGATTCCGTGACCCAGTGAATGTCCGAAATACTCACCATACCCTTTTTCTGTTATGTAATCACGTGCAATCGCATCCGCTTCTTTACCTGTCATACCAGGCTTGATTTTTTCCATGGCAAGAAGCTGTGATTGAAGAACAACATCATAGATCTCTTTCAGTTTCTCACTTGGTTCTCCTACAGATAAGGTACGTGTCATATCAGAGCAATATCCTTTATAGTATGCTCCATAATCCAACGTTACAAAATCACCTTTTTCAATGACTTTATCACTGGCCACCCCATGAGGAAGTGCAGAGCGATTACCTGAAGCAACGATGATGTCAAAAGATGATGAAGTTGCGCCTGCTTTTCTCATGAAGAATTCTAATTCATTGGAAACCTCTAACTCTGTCACACCCGGTTTGATAAAATCTAATATATGCTTAAATGCTGCATCGGCGATATCCGCCGCATCCTTAATTATCTTAAGCTCTTCAGGTGTCTTAATCAAGCGTAACTTTTCTACCAGCCCTGATACCGGTACAAGTTCTGCTTCCAGCACTTCACGATAGCTGTCATACGCACTGAATGTCATGTAGTTCTTCTCGAAGCCCAGTTTCTTGATCCCCAGGTTTTTCACTTGTTTGGCTACTTCCTCATGGATGGGTCCAGTATGCTGGACGATTTCAAAATCGGCAGCCTGCTCGGTTGCTTGCTCGATGTAGCGGAAATCTGTTATGAATAATGCTTTGTCTTTAGAAATCAGAGCAACACCTGATGAACCCGTAAAGTTTGTCATGTACCGACGGTTGTAGGTACTGGTAAGTAAAATCCCGTCAAGTTCGTTTTCTGAAAAAGTCTCTCTTAATCGTTCAATCTTCATTCAATTCCACTCCCTTAATGTTCTTTATGATCGCTTGTAAAGCCAATTCGTAACCAAACAGTCCAAAACCGACGATCTGGCCAACCGTTTCAGCTGCCACGACAGATTGATGTCTGAACGCTTCACGGGCATGGATATTAGATATATGCACTTCCACTACCGGTACTGATACCGAAGCCACTGCATCTCTTATCGCATAGCTGTAATGCGTGAAAGCACCGGGATTCAGGATGATTCCCCCATACCCTTCATCCTCTGCCCTGTGTATGTAATCAATCAGTTCCCCTTCATGGTTCGATTGAGCTGAAAAGAGTTGAAACCCTTCACCTTCTGCTTGTTTCGAAAGCTTTTCCTCAAGTTGTGGCAGGGTGACATGTCCATAAATATCGGGTTCACGTTTCCCGAGCCTATTTAAGTTAGGACCATTTAAAAGCAAGATTTTATTCATATGTAAACTCCTAAAAAAATAGAATGTTCATCATGAACATTCTAACATAAACCTTTTACCTATACCTACATAATTGTCTGATAATAAGGATTTGTTAATGTGAAACTTCACCTGATTTTTCTTTCTGATCTTGATGTCTCAACTCGTTTTCTTCATAGGAAATGGAGTAGCCAATAAATACACCATATAAAATATACAAGCAGAAGGTTGTGATCAGGGTGTGATAATCAATGGATGTAAAGGATTGAATGCTCGGAAAGAGTGGGTTGAGCAGTAAAAAGAAAGCCAGGTATAACGCTGCACCATAAGCAACTCCAACCCACATGGACTTGAATTTCCTCAATAAACCATAATAGATAAGGGCCACTCCAATAGAAATCACTCCGTAAGCCAATATAGAAAGAACGATTCCAATCCATTTGTCCACCCAGTCCCCAACCGCCCATGGCTCAAAAATGATATTAGGCTCAATTTTCGTAAAGGAAAAAAAGTAACAAAGGTAGGCAATTGCACTCCATAACATTCCACCAATAAAGCCCGTCACAACCACCATTCCCATGAATGAAAGTGGTTTTTCACCCTGATTTTGCTCTAATCGGGGATTCTCCTTGCTTTCTTCTGTTCCATCCTGAATCTTTTCATGTTGTCCTTTTTGTTCCGCCATCTTTAGCACCTCCATTCGTAGTATGTCCCATTGATTTAAACATTTGCATGCTTTGCATATTTTTCGTGTGTATGTTGGTATGGGTTCATAAACAGCGTAAGGGAAGGAAATATGTATAATGAATCGCTACCTCTAGTGCTTTGAATCATTTTTTAGTAAAATAGATATTATCTTTCCAAGTTTCAGAAAATAAGTACAACATGAATCACATAAAAACGATAATAAATACGATTAAAGAGCAAGGAAATTGTCTAGAATAATAGTATAGATATTATTTAAAGATGGATTGTATTGTAAGGAGGTGGCTTTGTTGAACGCTCGTAATATCTTTGTTTCCACATTAATATTGTTAGCTATAGTAGGGCTCGTAACTTCCCTATTCGGAAATCCTTTAGGGCTTGCAAAACAATTACTGGTAACAGCAGCCGTCATCGGGATTATCTACTTTATATACCGAAGATGGTTCAGCGGGAGGCGGGCTGGTAATAGTAATGAACAGAGAGCGTTTGTTAAAGCAGCCAAGCAATCGAAGAAGCGTCATAAGAAGAAGTCTTCAAGTAGGCCTCAACAAGTATCAAACGCCCAAAAGAAACGTTCGATACGCAAGAAATCCAATGCCAATCTGACTGTAATTGAAGGAAAGAAGAATAAGAAAAACAATCGAGCCTCGTTTTAGGAGCTCGATTGTTTTATTAATATGTCCATTTTTGCAGAAATGCTTCAGCTTTTGATTTTCCGTACCGGATGAGCTCTGTTTTCCTTTCCGGGGTTAACTCGAATTCGGTTGTGAGCACTCCTTCAGTAGGAATAAAGATGATGTTTTTTTCATGTTTTCTGGAAATGTATCTGGAATCATGTGCATCTTTCATCGTAGTAAAGAGGGCTTCATACATATCAATCGCATTCTTGATTTGTTTTTTCGGCTTTCCGACTAGATCGTGACTTAACTTCACCCCTATTACCGGCCTCACCTTTTTCACATTTTCCCGATCGAACAGCCACATTGGAAAATTACTGAGCACCCCACCATCCACCATAAAACTTATTCCTTCTAAAGATCGTAACTTTACAGGTTCGAAAAAATAAGGAAGACTCGCACTCATTCGTATCGCCCTTGCAACAGGAAAGGTTTCTTTAGCTATTCCATACTTCTCAAGGTCGTCAGGGAGAACTAATAATCTGCCGTTCGATAGATCTGAAGCGATCACCCGGAGTGAATGGGGAGGTAAATCGGCGAACGTATAGATCCCTCTAGCCTTCAGCTTTTCTTCCACCCAGTTTTCAAGCGCCACTCCTTTATACAAACCTAAACGATGGTAAACCCGAAACCATTTTATAATAGGAAAGGAGATGATCTCGTTTGAGTCCAGCAATTTATTAAAATCTATATCATCCATGATTTTCAAAAGCTCCCTGCTCGAATAACCTGCAGCAATAAATGCTGCAATCACTGCTCCTGCACTCGTTCCTGCGAGCCTCTTAAATCTGTAGCCCTTCTCCTCTAATGCTTGATATGCCCCAATCAAGGCGAGCCCCTTGATGCCTCCGCCTGAAAAAACGCCATCGATGTCCACAGGCTCCACTCCTTCTTTTTCTCTTACTACATCTTTAATTCACAAAGAAGGATTTTAGACTAAAAAAATAGGAGGGGAACCAGTCCCCTCCTATCTATCTTTATTATTATAAACCGCACTTCAGTTGAGCACCGCAGTTGGTACAAGTATTGCAGCCGCCCATATCTTTTACCGTTCCTTTACGGCAGACAGGACACGTATTTCCAACTTCAGAACCAATGGTAACGTCTGTTGAACGCACGTCTTGAATCGTATCGAGTAACACGATCGGCTTTTTAGTTGTAGGAATCTCTTTTTGTTCTGCTTCATGCTCGTCATCAAAGCTGTTTTCTTCTGCTTTGAGGGTAAGAACTTGCGAATCACGGCTTCCATCAACGTACACCGTACCGCCTTTTGCTCCACCTTTATAAAGACGCTCATACACTTTTTCTACTTGCTCAACCGTATAACCACGAGGGGCATTAACGGTTTTCGAAATGGAGCTGTCAATCCAATTCTGGATGACACATTGAACATCAGCATGTGCTTGTGGCGCCAGGCTCATGGAAGATACAAACCATTCTGGAAGATTGTCAGCATCTGCTTCCGGATTTCTCTTTAAGTAATCCTCTACAATATCCGCTTTTACTTCAATAAACTTACCAAGACGGCCGCTTCTGTAATATGTGAAGGAGAAGTATGGCTCGAGACCTGTAGATACACCAACCATCGTACCTGTTGAACCTGTTGGAGCAACGGTTAACAGATGAGAGTTTCGAATCCCGTAGTGTTGAATGTCATCCCGTACATCCTCAGGCATTTTCTTCATGAAACCTGTTTCCACAAACGCTTTTCGTAAAGCCTTCGTTTCTTCGTCGGTACTTCCAGTAAGGAATGGGAAGCTTCCCTTTTCCTTGGATAATTCAACGGATGCACGATAAGCGGTTGTTGCGATGGCTTCGAACACCTCATCAACCAGCTGGTTACCTTCTTCTGAACCGTATTCTTTTTCACAATAGATCAACAAGTCTGCAAGCCCCATAACCCCAAGGCCAACACGTCGCTCACCAAGGGCCTGCTTTTTGTTTTCATCCAGGAAGTACGGAGTCGCATCAATGACATTATCCTGCATGCGAACACCCACTTCAACGGTACGCTTCAACTTTTCGAAATCAACGGTTTTCGTCTCTTTATTGGCAAACTGAGCCAGATTCACGGCTGCCAGATTACACACTGAATAAGGAGCAAGAGGCTGTTCACCACATGGGTTGGTAGCAACTACCTTTTGACCATAAGCTTTCGCATTCGTCATATCATTCGCGTTATCAATAAAGAAGATTCCAGGCTCAGCTGAATACGTTGCACAAACATTGATAAGATTCCAAAGCTCTTTCGCTTTGATCTTACGGTAGGTACGGACTTTGTATCCAAGCTTTTCCCACTCTCGGACGTCACCGACATTGTGCCATTCTTCATTGTAGTATTTCATTTGCTCTTCATTGTAACTTTCAACATCCGGGAAGCGGAGTTCATACTCACGATCGTTTTCCACAGCTTCCATAAAGTCGCTTGTTAAACAAACAGAAATATTGGCACCTGTCAGAAACTCTGAATTATGGACGCTATATGTTCCGCCTGTACGCAGCTTTTCTTCTGCATTCTTAAGGATCTTCGCATCAAACCCACCATACCCGGGGATTTGTCTATAGTTCAGGATTCCTTGATACATCGCTTCCTCTTGTTCCGTCAGAGGGGTGAATTTCAATTTATCCTGTGCCGCTTTTTTAATGGTTTCATCTTCTGTATTCTCAAGGAGATAACGCAGAATACGCGGGTTTTGCATTTTAGAAATGATGAATTCGATAATATCGGGATGCCAATCTGATAACATGATCATTTGTGCCCCGCGTCTTGAACCGCCCTGCTCAACCAAATGAGTCAATTTGGCGATGTCATCCAGCCAGGAAACCGAACCGGAGGATTTACCGTTCACACCTTTTGCAAGGGTATTGCGCGGACGAAGCGTCGATCCATTCGTTCCTACTCCCCCGCCTCGGCTCATGATCTCCATTACCTGCTTGCGATGTTCTGAAATCCCTTCACGTGAATCCTGTACGAAAGGCATCACGTAACAGTTAAAGTACGTAACATCCGTTCCGGCACCCGCTCCATAAAGCACTCGACCAGCAGGAACAAAATGCAGGTTCACCAATTCATGATAGAACTTCTCAAACCAAACTTGTCTCTTTTCAGGAGTTTCTTCCACTTCTGCTAAGCCTGTTGCGTTACGCTTTGCAATTTGTTCGTAGTAGACTTCGAGAGGTTTTTCAATTACATCCAGTGTTCTAGAAACGATACCCGTTTCCATTTCTTCAGGTTTGTCTATGGCACTTCTGTACTCTTCTTCGATCCAAACATCTGCTTTCTTCGTTTCCCAATCGATGCTTGTGATGTAACCTAACCCTCTTGCAGGGAATTTAGGATCTTCTTTGATGGTGAGGACTACAAAGTCTCCTTCAGAAAGGGTGATTTTTTCCGTGTCTTTGAAAGAATAACGATCAATCATGACAAGACGGGATACACCTTTGTGTGTAGTATTCATATCCGGTGTAATGGGATGTACTTGAGGAAATAATCCGATATCCTGATTTAATCTTTCGATGTTTAATTTCATTGTGTTTTTCGACGCAACAGTCATAAAGACAACTCCTTCTATCTCAAATCTTTCATTTGTTTGTTATTTACTTTGATGTGTAATATCAAATAATACGATATCATAGCTCTATTAGAAAAGCAATAAATAAACACAACATATAGTGTGCAAAAAATTATTCGACACACCATATATTGTGTTTCGGGTCAATAGGTCATTTGTTTGTCAAACGGATAATAAGCCAATAAAAATAGAAAACAGGAGGAAACAATAGAAAATCATATAATACTCCGACCATTTCTATTAATTTAGAACTTGATATAAATCCAAGTCGCGTAATAGTTGGTAAAATAGGAAAAAAGCGACAAGCATCGCTTTTTTTCTACAAAAAAATTTTATCGTTTAAAATTCCAATCATCTGATTCGTACCGGGTTTCGGCAAGGTCCACAACATATTGTGTTTCCTCTTCAGAAAGTTCATATGGTTCCAGGTGGATATTCAGTCCTTCTTCAAAACCTTTTTTGAACGCTTCCTTGGCCATGTCCATGGTGACCGTTTCAGAACTGATTTCGTTCATCGCAACGGCCTTGTTTTTAAAAGCTCGCTGCATACGCTCTTTTACCCTGTCAGATGGATAATTAAACAGACTAAACAATTTATCTTCGTCAAGATCCAGGAGGATAGAGCCGTGCTGGAGGATGACGCCCTTTTGACGCGTCTGGGCACTGCCTGCCACTTTCCTTCCTTCTACCACCAGTTCATACCAGCTGGGTGCATCAAAACAAACAGCTGAACGTGGATTTTTTAATCCTTCCCTCTCTTCTGCTGTTTTCGGAACAGCAAAGTAGGCTTCAAGGCCCAGGCCCTGAAATCCCTTTAGAATTCCTTCCGAGATGACACGATACGCTTCCGTTACTGTTTTAGGCATTTCAGGATGATCTTCTGAAACAATGACGCTGTACGTCAATTCATGTTCATGCAGAACCCCCCTGCCTCCAGTCGGTCTTCTGACGAATCCGAGTCCGTGCTCCTTAACGGCTTCAAGATTGATTTCCTTTTCTACCTTTTGGAAGTAGCCAATCGATAGTGTCGCGGGATCCCAACCGTAAAAACGAATCGTCGGAGGAATCTTCCCTTCACTATGCCAATCGAGTAGCGCCTCATCAAGGGCCATATTATAAGAAGGGGAACAATTCCCTGAGTCAATGAATCTCCATGTTTCCTTTTTCATGCATCATACCTCATTTACGTCTTCTCTTTGATATTTTATTATGTAATCCTTCAACTTCATTCAAGTCCGTTACTAGTCTATCAAATCCAATCGAAAAAACAAAGAAAAACAGATTGGAAAGTGTTTGCTATAAAATAATAAATTTGTTTTGATTCTCGGAGCTTTCATGAATATAATAGAAGATAGCGCATTTGTAGAAAGGAGCATGAATGATGGAAGGATTATATATTCTTTTAGTCGTACTTGGTGGAATCATTGTTTATTCACTCTTTACGTTCTTCTATCAAAAGAGAATTGTGAATACATTGACTGAAGAAGAATTTCGAGCAGGATATCGTAAAGCTCAATTGATAGATGTTCGTGAAGCGAATGAATTTGAAAACGGTCACGTACTTGGCGCACGAAATATCCCCCTATCTCAAATAAAAATGAGACAAAAGGAAATCCGTGCCGATCAACCCGTTTACCTTTATTGCCAAAGCGGACTCCGCAGCGGACGAGCAGCTCAAATGCTTCACCGCAAAGGATACCGAGATCTTCACCAATTGCAGGGCGGCTTTAAAAAGTGGACAGGTAAAGTAAAACATAAAAAATAATGTGAAAGGATTGCCTTAGAGGCAATCCTTTTTTTGATCGGTGGGAGTAGTCGGATGGATTGCGTTGATGGATCTAGTGGTAGTATGTAGAATCCCATCAACAAATGGGATTATTTGTAATTCGGCTGGATTTTTGCTGAAAACTGCTGGATTCCTGTTCATTTCGGCTGGATTATCAACCAAAACGGCTGGATTCCTGTTCATTTCTGCCGGATTATCGACCAAATCGGCTGGATTCCCTTTCACTTTGGCTGGATTATCGACCACCACGACCGAATTCCGCGCCTATTTTGCTGAGTGATCCACCATATCTGCTTAATTACTTGTCTTACTATGCTAATAGTCCCTTTAAACGGCCAAATCACGTCTTTTTCACTTGAATTACAGGAGATAACACCACAATCACCTCCGCCCCATTTCTCTTTCAATGAAGGTCCGTCCCTCAGAAAATCCCCGCAGCGAACCGCTGCGGGGATTTCCAGTTTTACATCTTTTAGCTTTCTTTTGTATAACGCAGTATTGGTTTTCTTGCTGCGAGAGTTTCGTCCATACGTTTGACGATGGTCGTATGAGGTGCTTCTTGGACGATTTCCGGTGTTTCTTCTGCTTCTTTAGCAATTTGGATCATTGCATCTATAAAGGAATCTAGGGTTTCTTTCGATTCTGTTTCCGTTGGTTCAATCATCATGCATTCTTCCACATTTAATGGGAAGTAAATCGTAGGCGGATGATATCCGAAGTCGAGTAGTCGCTTCGCAATATCCAATGTACGGACGCCAAGCTTCTTCTGACGTTTTCCACTGATGACAAATTCATGCTTACAATGACGATCGTATGGAAGGTCGAAGTGAGGAGCCAGTCTGCGCATCATGTAATTTGCATTCAGGACTGCGTTTTCTGTAACGGCTCTCAGTCCGTCCGGCCCCATCGTTCTGATGTACGTATAGGCACGAACGTTGATACCAAAGTTCCCATAGTATGGTTTTACACGGCCAATTGAATCAGGACGGTTGTAATCGAATTCGAACTTTTCGCCATTTTTCACCAGGACCGGTTTTGGAAGGTATTTAATCAAGTCTTCCTTCACTCCGACAGGACCGCTTCCAGGACCACCGCCTCCGTGAGGGCCCGTAAACGTCTTATGAAGATTTAAATGCACGACATCAAATCCCATGTCCCCAGGTCTGGCTTTTGATAATACTGCATTTAGATTGGCACCATCATAATACAGCTTACCGCCTGCTTCATGAATGATTGCAGCCATTTCCAGAATGTTTTCTTCAAATAAACCAAGAGTGTTCGGATTGGTCAGCATCAGGGCTGCAGTATCATCTCCTACTACACGCTTCAGATCTTCCAAATCAACTAATCCATTCTCGTTTGATTTAACCGTTACTGTTTCGAAACCTGCTACAGTGGCACTGGCAGGGTTCGTTCCATGAGCTGAATCCGGTACGATGACCTTCGTACGGTGAGTGTCACCATTTGCTTCATGGTAAGCACGGATCATCATAAGACCGGTCCACTCTCCATGAGCTCCTGCTGCAGGCTGCAGGGTCACCTCATCCATACCTGTGATCTCTTTCAAATGCTCTTGAAGATCATACATAAGTTCAAGCGCGCCTTGAACACTTTCTGCTTCTTGTAGCGGATTGATATGGGCAAATCCATTCAGTCGTGCAACGTTTTCATTCACCTTTGGATTGTACTTCATCGTACAGGACCCTAAAGGATAAAAACCGGAATCCACACCATGATTACGTTTTGATAATGCTGTATAATGACGCATGATATCCAGTTCAGATACCTCTGGAAGCTCTGGTTCTTCCGAACGGATATAATCTGATGGAATGAGATCCGATAATTCCACCTGTGGTACATCTAATTCAGGTAAGCTATAGCCGACACGGCCTTCTTTAGATAATTCAAAAATAAGAGGTTGATCTTGCTTATTCATGACAATCCCCCAGTTCTGCTACGAATGCGTCGATTTCTTCTTTGCTGCGAAGTTCAGTAACAGCCACCAGCATGTGCTGTGCCAAGCTGTCATCCACTAGTCCAAGATCGTATCCACCAATCATTTCTTTTCCTAGAAGCTTTTGATTGATTTCTTTGACAGGCATATTTACCTTAACGACAAACTCATTGAATGTTGGACCTTCAAATGCAATGGAGAATCCTTTTGCTTTAAAGGCTTCTTTTGCATAATGTGTTTTTTGGATATTTTGAAGTGCCATCTCTTTGACGCCCTGTTTTCCAAGTGCTGTCATGGCCACAGATGCTGCGAGTGCATTTAATGCCTGGTTTGAACAAATATTCGACGTTGCTTTATCACGACGGATATGCTGCTCACGCGCTTGAAGAGTCAGAACGAATCCACGGATTCCATCTTCATCAACGGTTTGACCAACAAGACGGCCCGGTACTTTACGCATAAGCTTCTTGTTCACGGCAAAGTATCCACAGTGAGGTCCACCAAAGGCACTTGGAATGCCAAATGGCTGTGCATCACCAATGACGATATCTGCACCTAATTGTCCAGGAGGTGTAAGTGCACCTAGTGCAAGTGGGTTTGAGGAAACCACGAACATCGCTTTTTCAGCATGAGTCACTTCTTCGATCGCTTTTAGTTCTTCCACCCGGCCGAAGAAGTTAGGATATTGAACGATTACCGCTGCAATTTCATTGCTCATTAATTTCTTAAGTTCTTCCACGTCCGTTACACCATTATTGTGCGGGATTTCCACCACTTCGATATATTGACCTTTTGCATAAGATCGTAAAACATCACGTGATTCCGGATGTACGGTACTTGAAACCAATACCTTTTTACGGCGGGTCTGACCTGCGCTCAGCATAGCTGCTTCTGCTAGTGCCGTTCCTCCATCGTACATGGAAGAATTGGCTACATCCATGCCAGTCAGCTCACAAATCATCGTTTGAAATTCAAAGATAGCTTGAAGTTCCCCTTGTGAGATTTCCGGCTGGTAAGGAGTATAGGCAGTATAGAACTCTGAACGTGATAATACATGATCCACGATGATTGGCATGTAGTGGTCGTATACTCCTGCCCCTAAAAAGGACGTGTGACTTTTCAAGTCAGCATTCTTCGCTGCCAATTTGGTCAGTTCTTTTACCAATTCCGTTTCTGACTTCGCTTCTTTGATTTTGTAATCCCCTTTGAAACGAACCTTCTCAGGAATATCTTCAAATAGATCGTTAACGCTGTCTACTCCTATGCTGTCTAACATTTCCCTTTGATCTTGCTCTGTCATCGGTAAATAACGATGCTTCATGACCGTCATTCCTCCCCTATTTCTTTGGTCTTTTATAGAATGGTGTCGATACCACTTTGGCTTTTAACTTTTTCCCTCTGATTTCAACCAGTACTTCTGTATCTAAAGAAGTAAACTCTTTATCAAGTAATGCTAATCCTACATTTTTCTTTAATGTCGGTGATTGCGTACCGGTTGTGACTTCCCCTATTTCTTCTTCACCGGAATATACTTTATAGCCATGACGGGGAATTCCGCGATCGATCATTTCAATCCCGACGATTTTTCTTGAAGCCCCTTCTTCCTTTTGCTGTTTCAGCACTTCCTGACCGATAAATGGAACCTCTTTATTCACCTTTACGGCGAATCCGATCCCCGCTTCGATCGGCGTGATGGATTGAGATAATTCTTGTCCGTAAAGTGCAAGATTGGCTTCAAAACGCAATGTATCACGTGCACCTAGTCCGCATGGTAGCACCCCATGGTCCTTTCCTGCTTCCAGGATAGCTTTCCAGATCGCAGCCGCATCACCAGCATCACAGTAGATCTCAAATCCGTCTTCCCCTGTGTAACCGGTACGTGAAACAAGTGCAAGTCTATCATCAATATTCACTTCGGTTTGGAATTTAAAAAATCCGATATCGCTTAGTGAATGTTCGTTTGTAAGTAATTGTAAAACTTGTTCGGCAAGTGGACCTTGAAGTGCCAATTGCGCCATATGTTCAGAGATGTTATTGATTTCTACGCCATCTACTTCATGTTCTTTCAACCACTGAAAATCTTTATCTATATTTGCTGCATTAACAACGAGCAAATAATCATTATCTTTTATTTTATAAACTAATAAGTCATCGACCGTCCCACCGTTTTCGTAGCACATAGCCGTATACTGAGCCCCTCCGTCTTTTACTTTGGAGACATCGTTTGTCATCATTTTTTGTAAGTAGTCAAGAGCCCCTTCACCCTTCACTTCAATTTCTCCCATATGAGAAACGTCGAATAGTCCAGCCCGGGATCGTACCGCTTCATGTTCTTCTTTAATACTTGAGAATTGCACTGGTAAAGCCCAGCCACCGAAGTCGATGGTCTTTCCTCCATACTCTTTGTACACTTCGTATAAAGGTGTTTGTTTTAACTCTGACATGACTTTTCCCCCTTTATCTTCCTTACATGCATAATCCTTAACCAAGTTTTATCCCATGAAAAAAGGACAGAAAAACCCCTTTTCATAAAGAAGTTTTCTCTGTCCTTGCACCTGAAAGTTTACCGAAGAACGGCTTTCCCCTTTGGTGGTTTCCGTTAAGGAAACACTCTCCAGAGTTGCGTCCAACAAGAGTCTTTTTGCCTGAGAGATTCACACTTAAAAGTGCTTGCTCCTTCGGCGCTGTATGCACAGTCTCTCCCCTTGTTATCATTCGCCAATATTCCTTGAAACATTTGGTCATACTAGAAATATACAGAAGAAATGTTGTAAATGTGAATGTTCGGATTTTCGAGTTTTTTTAACATTAGAAAATCTATTTTCATCCTACCATTAAATACGAGGATTGAGCAATCATTTTTATTAGAATTAAGGAGATGTTTTTCAGATGAATGTTGAGGTTTTATTTGATGAAGAATGGGGCGAGGGTCTCGAGAATTTAATTGATAACGATGGCCCATGGGGAAATTGGGAGCTTTATAAGCTGGCCATCGAATTTGAACATCATCTTGCAATTCCGAACTTTGAAGGCCTGCAAGCTCCAAAACATTTGGCAAATGTCACTCCACTCCCCCATCAGCTTGAAGCAGCAAAGCAGGTTGTCGAAACGATGAACGGCAAAGCGATCCTTGCAGATGAGGTCGGATTAGGCAAGACCATCGAAGCCGGATTGATATTGAAAGAATACATGATTAGGGGATTAGTGAAGAAAGTATTAATATTGGTTCCTGCATCCCTGGTCTCTCAATGGGCCTATGAATTGAACAGTAAGTTTTTCATCCCGGCTGTTCCGCAACGAAAAAGTTACGTATGGGATCAGTGCGATATTGTCGTCTCTTCCATGGATACGGCTAAGAGGAGCCCTCATCGAGAGAAGGTGTATGAACAGGACTATGATTTGGTGATTATCGATGAAGCTCACAAACTAAAAAATCATAAAACAAAAAACTATGAATTTGTCCAGAACTTAAAAAAGAAATTCTGCTTATTGCTGACGGCCACACCAATCCAAAATCGTGTTGAAGAGATTTTCCATCTAGTTTCCCTCCTTAAGCCTGGACATCTCGGAAATGAATCCGGGTTTTCTGACAGATATAAAAAAGGGGACCGTACTCTTCAAGAGGATGAACATTTAAAGAGTCTCATTAACAAAGTGATGATTCGTAATAGACGGAGCGATACGGGTATAGAATGGACGAAACGTCACGTTAAGACAGTTTTAATTGATTTTAACGAAGCTGAAAGAGATTTATATAACAGCATCGATTTGCTCAAGGGGGACTATGATGAGTGGGCTAATTCAAGCTCCTTCTCTCTATTGACACTTCAAAGAGAAGCATGCAGCTCACGTGAAGCAGTATTTTATACCCTTAAAAACATGCTGGAAAAGAAGGAGAACTCGACAGCAGCTTTTGAAAATACAATTGGTACACTTATGAAAAAAGTAGAAAACGTGACAATGAACTCCAAGGCTCAGAAAGCATTGGAAATCATCCAATCGATCAATGATAAAGTGATTATTTTTACAGAGTACCGGGCGACACAGCTCTATCTTCAATGGTTCTTAAAACAGCATGGAATAAGCTCCGTACCGTTTCGGGGTGGATTCAAGCGGGGGAAAAAGGACTGGATGCGTGAACTCTTCCAGAAGCATGCCCAGGTGTTGATTGCCACAGAAGCCGGCGGAGAAGGAATCAACCTTCAATTCTGTCATCACGTAATCAACTTTGACTTGCCTTGGAATCCTATGAGATTAGAGCAGCGAATCGGACGTGTACACCGGCTCGGACAAACAGAGGATGTTCACATCTACAATTTCGCTACTAAAAATACTGTAGAAGAACATATCTTAAAACTTCTTTATGAAAAAATTAATCTCTTTGAACGAGTGATCGGGCAATTGGATGAAATCCTGACACGCCTGGATTTCCGCGACTTCGAAGAACACGTAACCGATATTCTCTCTTCGTCCCGATCAGAAGGAGAAATGAAGATTAAAATGGAGAATTTAACGAGTATGATTCAATTTGCTGAACAATTAAAGGAGGAGAAATCAAATGCAGCAGCACGAAATACATCGATTTCTTGAGAGATACTTCGTGGCTAATGGATGTGACCTGGTTGCGAACGGAGATGGTCATATGACCGTCCAGCTTACGATTGAATTGGATAAGGAGCTGATGAACCGTCCATTCTACTGGCACTACCTTGAGAAAACGGGAGGTGTCCCAAATCCCATGACATTATCCCTTATTACGAATCCAGATAAAGCACCTGAAGAATTAAAAGGAGAACCTATTCACTTCGGTTCCCCCAGGTTACACCAAATCTTTCATTCAACACGAAATCTAGCAGGATATATACGTTTATATGAAAACCGGCACACACCAAGTGGTCAACAAATCCCACTTCATCCGTGGCTCGGGCTGAACATCAAAATATCGTATCAATCCAATCGTAAAAAAGACAGCATACGAAGCATCGGATTAAACCTGATCAATGGAGTCATTCAAGAAAACTTTCATTCGTCATTGATGTCCAGAAACTTGACTCCCAAGATTCCTGATTTCTCTTTCACTCTAACACCGATCATCAAGCCGAAAAGTGGGGTGAACCGAATTCAAACGTTTTTGTATGAAGAAATCAAAAAAGAACCCGTTGAATGGGCTGAGCAGGCACGAAAAACGTGGGAGGAAGATTTACAATTATTGAATCACTTTTATGGAGATCAAGAGGAAAAACCCGAATCCTATTTCTTGGAACAACAAGCATTAAAAGAACAGTATGAACCTAAGATTTCCATTGATATTATCAATGGCGGGATTTTTTATTTACGTAACAACAATTAACGGTAAACGGAGTAGGTGCTTCAGACGCTTACTCCGTTTAACTCCATACAAAAAGACTACCAATAAGGTAGCCTTATCCACACTATTTGTTTTTCTTAAACATGATCATGAAAGCATATGGGATGATCCCGAACCAGCGAAATAGGAATGGTTCTCGCTCATTCTTCCGTTGCTTCTTTATACTTTTACGTTCATGAGGTGATTTTTCATAATGTTGGACAAATGTTTGTGTTATGAATTTAACATAATCATTCACTGACATAAAAGCCCCACCTCCCGCTTTTATCAGTATGCCCTGCAAATAAGTAATTTATTCAGCTTCGTCCCCTAGATGGGGCAGTATGTCTTGAATAACCTCTTCTACGGTTTTATTGTCTGTATGAATGGTTATGGAACTTCCACTATCATATAATGGTAAGCGGCGATTGAATAAACTCGATAAACGTTCCTTGGAATTAGTTTGCACGAGTGGACGATTCTCATCCCCTTCTAAACGGGACCATAATGAAGCAAAAGGACAAGTCAGGTGGAACACAAAGTCCTGTTTACGTAAGATCTCCCGGTTCTCTTCCCTTTCAACCACTCCGCCACCCGTAGTGATAATCGCTTGTTCGTTGGCTAACTCAAGAAGTACCTCGCTTTCAAGATCCCTGAAATATTTTTCTCCATGCTGATTAAAGATCTCTTTGATAGGCTTTTTTTCTTTATTCTCAATGTAACTGTCCATATCAATGACCGGAAGATCCAGTTCTTCCCCAAGACGTTTTCCGATCGTTGTTTTTCCCACTCCCATAAATCCAATGAAGAAAATTGGTCTCATATTCTACTCCCAACTTATAATATGTTTTGTTTCCCTATTATACACAACCGTCGTTGGAAGAAAAACCTTCTCATCGCATTTGAAAGTCACTTCCAATTGTATTTCATCCGGGTTTATCGACTCGCTGCGGGTCAGAATTTCACCATACTCACCTTTCAACTGTTTGGAAGTAAGTACCCCACTTTCCATCTCCAACAATATCGCATGGGACACACTCACGTTTCTTTCATAAATGTTTTTCATATTGGTCAAGTATAGGTACTTACTTATAAAAAGATCCTTTGCAGCAAACCCAATAGATAAAACAATCATCAGAAGCACTAAAGTATAGGGCAATATAAATCCCTTATTGTTAAGGCATTCCTTCCCCTTGTTGGGTAGAAAAATAAAAGAATTCCCCCTCCACTCTTTCTCCACCCACAAACTCCAAATCCAGATGCACTCCCTGGATAATGGAAGCAAAGCTAAATGAATCCACTGCCTGTAGAACGACTTCATGCCCTCGATTATTTACCCTCCTCCGAAGCGATTGATTATACTTTTCATACGAAATGGATTCACCATTCACCATAAAAGAGATCTTATCGGGAGTGATCTCAACACTTTCGCCTCTCCATAATTCATACCTCAAGCTTTCATTGAATAGATTCCATTCATAATAATGTGGAGGGACCAAATCATTCTTAATAGTAGAAAAACCATTCATGATGAGAGGAATGCATAGTGAAATCATGCAAAATATTGTAAAGCTTAACAGAGACTCGATTAATGTATATCCTTTATTATTCACCCATGGAGATACATACTTCATTAGGCCCGATATCTCTTTTTTGATAATGAACACACGCTTCTTCATTCCCTCCCCCTTTCCAATCAAGCTCATACCTGACTCCTCTATATATTCTTGAATGATCCACATACTCGTGACTGACGATTGCCTTCTCCACCCCTTCTTCAAGAAACTTCAACGCCTCTACTTCATATTGCAGTCCCTTTAGTTGAGAAGCATAGTGAATGAGAAACGGAATGAACATACCGGCAATCATGAGTATACAACTGAAAGCAACCAGGGTTTCCGGAAGTGAAAAGCCTTTAGAATTCTTGTACATAAAATCTCCCTTGTCCAATTTGAAACATGAGTTGAAGGATTGTATCCCCCATCATAAAATTCACCTTGCCGAATCGGTTCGTATTCCCATTGGGAAAGAAAGTGATGTCTTCCAAGCTGTTTGACGATATGTGAATGGAAGTTGAAAGTTCTCTCGAGACAACCGTCTGTCTCGTGATCGTTTTCGCAACGTATTTATTCGATAAGGGGTAAAAGGATAAAATAATGGGAACTTGATGACTGATGCTGTAGCTTTGGATCTGATAGAGGTCTGATCGAAGCTGGGAAAGGAAGAGGTCCTTTTCATTATGTCCTTTCATGGGAAGGATGGAAAAGCTGACCCATGAGAGAAGGGTCGTGAAAATCAATAAGACGACAAGCATCTCAATGAGGGTATAACCCGCTTCCCCCGTTATATTCTTCATTAATTAGAGGTCACCTTCCCTTCAGCATCAATGGTGATGGCACTACCGTCGGGGCAGGCTTTATAATCTTCATTTAAATACCCATCTGTGACAAGCATATCTATGGTGACCGGTAGTGAATTCCCATCCATTTTGTAGGCTTCAACCTGACCTTCCACCATGTGAACGAATGCCTCGCAGCCTTTGGAGTTAATCGAACTGCTTTGGTTGGTGACGTTGGGAATCGTAATAAAAAGCAAAACAGATATGACTAACAATACAATCATCATCTCGATCAGGGTGAAACCTTTTTCATTTTTGAGCATGATATTCCTCCTTGAGTTTTGGGTATGTGTTACTGGTGTGAATGTGAACAATGCATTTGCATTAATTTGCTGGTGAGCGCTGGCCTCGGAGGTATTGGCACTTTCTAGATATTTTCTAAATCCCCTGCATCATCTGAAATAACGGCATCATAATGGAGAAGTAGATTGCCATGATGAATAGACCTACAAAAGTAAAGATCATCGGCTGGATATATTTAAGCAAAGCATTGGTATTCTCCTCTAATTCTTGAAAACATATCTCGCTATAAAGTCGCAGTTCTTCTGACAACCGTCCATTGGATTGCCCGTGGTGGACAACGATGGATAACTCTTTTTGAAAAAACGGGAGCGATGAGAAGCATTCATGAAATGGCTTCCCTTCTTTTAATCCTTTCATCAATTTTTTTGAAATGTATTGTAATGTTGGTCGGAAGGATTGACTTTCAATGATGAGCAGTGACTCAGTGATGGATACTCCACTGGTGAGAAGAAAGCTTAATTCCCTGGCAAAAAAGTGTGAGTGACCAAGCCTTAAATAATTTGACAGATACGGAATTTTGCATAGGATGACTGAGATTTTAATAGGAGAGATTCTTTGTTTGAACAGGAAGAATAATATGGTGCAGAAAAAGAGTGATAGTAAAAATGTACTAAAAATCACCGGGAAGCTTTCGATGAAGTGTAAGAGGTACTTAAGATTCGCTGAAGGTTCGTATCCTATAGAAGTATACAAAGATTGAAATCTTGGAAATAGCACCTTTCGAAGTAAGACCATCATTAAAATAGCGACGATGATAAGCATTAAAGGATACTGAATGATCTGTTGTATTTTTTGCTGGTTTTTCCTTCTTTTTATAAGATAGTTTCCCGCTTCTGATAGAGTAGGGCCCATTTCACCATGATGCTCGGCGAAATAAATTTGTGCACTGACGTTACCCGGGATGTTAAGCTGCTTGTTGATGACTGAGGAGATGGACTCTCCTTTTTGCAGTGATCCAATCATTCTCTTTTTTAATTTGATCGTATTCTTTTCTTTAGGGAGCAAGAGAAAATCGATGGCTTCCGAAAAGCTATACCCCTTTTGAAGAAGGTCTCCCAGTCTTTTAAGGAACTTACCTTGATCATCGCTTTTCTTCATGAACCCATTTCCTATATTCAAGTTCTGAAACAAATCCTAGTGCCACCCCCTTATTGATTAGCGTCTGAAGTGTGTGGTACTGATGTTGTGCTCTTTCACCTTTCGCCTCTTTCAGCACCTCCTTCAAAGCACTTCCAGTTACAATTTCATATACCGATGCCATGTGCAGATTTTTTCCTCGATGGCATTTCCCACCACACTCTGCTTTGCAAAGCGGACATACTAACTTTAGCAATCTCTGGGCTGAAACGGCCAGCAGTGTCTGTTCAATGTCATGCCACTCAATTCCTAATTCCATTAAACGATAGATCGCCCCTTTTGCATCTCTCGTATGCATCGTAGAAATTACCAAGTGACCTGTTAAGCTCGCCCTTATTGCAATCTCCGCCGTTTCCCGATCCCGGATCTCCCCCACCATGATAATATCCGGGTCGTGCCGTAAAATCGCTTTCAAGCCGGTGGAATACGTTATCCCGGCTTTTTCATTCACTTGTATCTGCACCATATCCTCATGCATCTTCTCCACGGGATCTTCCAGTGTGATCACATTACGGTTCAAGGCTGCCGAACAATGATGAACAAGGGAATACAAAGTCGTTGTTTTCCCACTGCCAGTCGGTCCTGTGAACAAAATGAGACCATGGGAATACATCAGAAGAGCAAGTAATTTTTTTGCCGAGGAAGGATATAGTGACATTTTTTCAATTGGTATTTGATATTTTTGAGGGAGTATTCGAATGACGAGACTTTCTTTTAAATGAGTCGTTGGTAAGGTAGAAATTCTGAGAGATAGGGGTGTGTTTCGGACGGTAAGGCTGAAGGATCCACTTTGAGGTTTTCGCTTTTCTCCAATGTCCATGGAGGCCATGAACTTTAAATGGGCAATTAATCGTTCTGCCTGATCTGAGTCAATGGTCTGGAATGGAACCAATGCTCCCAGCTTCCTGAATTGAATCAAGTAATCTTTGGTTCTGGGTATTAAATGAATATCTGTTGCTTCACTGCTGAAAGCTTCTCCAATCATTGCTTCCGATAGGGATTCTACTGAGTGAAAAATAAATTTGCACCACCTTTCTGTTTTCCTAACTAAAGATATACGACATCAATTTACGAAATCCTTCTTTTTTCTTTCAAAAATTTTTCTTACCATATACTTATTTATTCATAGGTAAAAATTCTTTATGCATCGCAGAAATTACCAAGTGACCAGTGAAAATAATAGGACCATGTATTAAAATTTGCTGCATTAGATTAATACACTACAAATACACTGTGGCACGCTTTAATGGTAATGATTTTCTAATTCGAAAATGAGATTATTTCGAAAGGGCATGAGATTAATATCCTCTATATAGGTCGCTTTTCACTCAAAACGTTCAAAAGTGACAAAAAAAATGCTCCATAGATATAGAGCATCAAAATAGCTAATGTTTATTTAGATTCCTTTTCAAGCAATTCAATAATTTTATCTAATTTCTTGTTAATATCATCCTTATATATTATGTATTAGATTTTTCCTTTAGTAAGATTGGAACTATTCTTACAGATTATAAAGATTTAATCAGGATGCTAGGCGGTGTATTTTTAGTCTTTATGGTACTTTTTCTAACTGGACTTTTTGTCCCAAAGTTCATGCTTAGAGAATTTAGATTTCAATATAATAAAAGAAATACTACATTACTTAAATTCCTTATTAGTAGGTATTTTTTTCGCAGCTGGGTGGACGCCATGCGTTGGCCCCATCTTTGGTTCTATTATGTACGCTAATATGGTAAATCCAACACAAACCTTCCTAAATATTACTGCATATTCTCTCGGTTCCTGTATTCCATTTATAATAATGGAATTGTTTATAGGGGAAAGTAAGAATGTTTTTGAAGTATTCCACCATCCTCATGAAAATTGATGGATATGTGATGATTATTATTGGGTTTATGCTTTATTTCGATAAGATGGTTTATTTTGCTATATAGAGAAAAATATTCAATATTATCTTCAAGGACCTATTAAGTTAATAGAAAAATCAGCCCCTAAGTTGAGGCTGATTTTTTATTGGCTGTAACAAAGAAAGTTTTCCCCTTCGAATTTTCCACTTCAAATTGATAAGCTTCGTCCACTTTTAATTTTCTTACGATGGTCGGAAAACCATATCCTTCAGTTAAATAATCCCAGAAGTACATCACATCCAAGGTCAGCTACAAGTAAATTTATTTTTTCTGGAATAGCAAAATGTGCACGCTGTGGATCTCCTCTATCAGGTAAACACGGTTATTCGAAAAGAGCAAATAAAGAATATCGTTCTCAAGGCTATATCTGCAACAGAAAAGTTGTTGGAGCATGTAATCAACGATCTATGGCAGAACGTTATATAGAGACTCAGTTCATTAAGTATCTAAACTCATTAAATATCCCCCCCCACATTGTTGATGACGTTACTTAAGAAGATGAGATTGATGATAGCCAAGATAGAATGAACTTATTAAATAAAGAATAAATGAAATTGATAAACGGAAGAAAAAGTGGCAATATGCGTGGGTTAACGAAATGATTAGTGATGAAGATTTTTCTGTTCGTATGGAAGAGGAAAATTCTAAAGAAGCGGATGTAAATAAGCAGCTCTCTTCTCTTCAACCAGCCGGAGAAAAAATGAACACAGAGGATCTTTCAGAAACTCTCCTAGACATTAAATCAAACTGGTACAAACTTGATGCCCTAGAGAAGAAAAAGTTGCTTCAAATGTTCACTAAAAAGATTGTGGTTGATCGAGTTAGTGATCAGTTTTAAACGCAGAGTCTAGAATCTGTGCCCCATTTATATATCTTATATTTATTGCCACTCTTTTAAAAAGATAATGAATAATTTTCTCCACTTAAAGCTAAAGCTAAACCCAAACATTGAAAGGAGGGATTTAAATGACTAAAAAAATCACAATGCTAACTTGCTCTTTATTATTGTTAACAATGATGTTTACAAGTTCTATATTTGCCTATAACGGTTATGAACAAGTTAATAATGACAATCTGGATAATGGCATCAGAAATGTAGCTACTGAAAATACAAATGATGATGATGACACGGATTGGGGATGGCTAGGTCTAATTGGGTTAGCAGGTTTATTAGGTTTGAGACGACGTCGTGATGAAAAATAGACAATTTCTTGACCAAATTTTAACTTATTAAGAAACTCCTTTCTCAACTCAAAATAATGTAATACTTGAAACATGTTCATGTGAAAATCCCATTTACTTTGAACATGTTTCTTCATTTTTCATTGCGTTTATCCGGAGTTGAGTGATTCCCCCCTAAAACCATTTCTTCTTATATTTAACTCTATGCATGGTCCTTTTAATATGACTGAGTGACCTGTTAAGCTCGCCCTTATTGCGATCTCCTCCGTTTCCCGATCCCGGATCTCCCCCACCATGATAATATCCGGGTCGTGCCGTAAGATCGCTTTCAAGCAGGTGGAATACGTCATCCCGGCTTTTTCATTCACTTGTATCTGCACCATATCCTCATGCATCTTCTCCACGGGATCTTCCAGTGTGATCACATTGCGGTTCAAGGCTGCCGAACAATGATGAACAAGTGAATACAAAGTCGTTGTTTTCCCACTGCCAGTCGGTCCTGTGAACAAAATGAGGCCATGGGAATACATCAGAAGTGCAAGTAATTTTTTGCCGAGGCAGGATATAGTGACATTTTTCCAATTGGTATTTGATATTTTTGAGGGAGTATTCGAATGATGAGACTTTCTTTTAAGTGAGTCGTTGGTAAGGTAGAAATTCTGAGAGATAGGGGTGTGTTTCGGACGGTAAGGCTGAAGGATCCACTTTGAGGTTTTCGTTCATGAACTATAAATGGGTAATTAATCGTTCTGCCTGGTTTGAGTCAATGGTCTGGAATGGAACCAATGCTCCCAGCTCCCTGAATTGAATCAAGTAATCTTTGGTTCTGGGTATTAAATGAATATCTGTTGCTTCACTGCTGAAAGCTTCTCCACTCATTGCTTCCGATAGGGATTCCACTGAGTGAAATATAAATTAACACCACCTTTCTGTTTTCCTAACTAAAAGATATACGACATCAATTTGCAAAATCCTTCTTTCATAGATAAAACTTCTTTATTAATCATGTGACTCCATTTAGTCATTCACACATTCCTTCTTCGCCCATATATATAAAAAGAATATAAACACAAAATTGAAAGTGGTGACGATACCCCATGAGTAAATACATGGATTACACTTCTCCTGAAGCACAATTCTTTTTTGATGTTAATAAAAGTCCCTTATTTAAAAAAGATGATCAGAACTTAATCAATATCTTAGGGGTAAATCAATTGAATACATTGGATAACAGCTCACTACTTGATATCTATTTAAGTAAACATAATTTTGTGGAACCTCACTATCATCAGAACGCAGCTGAACTGGTCTATTGCATTTCTGGTGGAGCTACTGTTTCCATGCTCAATCCATATACGAAGCAGGTTCTAAATTACCGTATTTCTCCAGGACAGGTGACCAATGTCCCACAAGGCTGGTGGCATTATGAGGAGGCAACCCAGGACCACACCCACCTCTTGGCCATATTTAATGCACCTACCCCAGAAGTAGTTTTAGGTTCTGATATCTTAAAATTCACACCATCAAGCGTCATGGCTTACAACTATTGTATGGATGAAGCCGAATGGATAAAAACGACAGAAAAAGTGAAACCAACCACCTACATCGGTCCCAGTTGCTTAGAACCTCAAAGGCATTCACCTAAACGACAGTCCCATTTCGCCTATTCCCCATACCACTATCAATACCAGCCGAACCCTTATTATTACCGTCAGTGCATTCCGAAAACCATTTAGAAAGCGGAAGGGAACTTTTTTTAAAACTATTGAATAGAATTTCAAAATACAACCATACTATATTTTGTAAAGACGACTCAATGGGCTATAGCCAAGCGGTAAGGCATCGCACTTTGACTGCGACACGCGTTGGTTCGAATCCAGCTAGCCCAGTTAGAAAAGCGGAAGGGCTTTGCTCAGAGGCGACAAGCATAAGATGAGGCACTCGGAAAGGCGTTTTTTGCCTTTTTGGGTGCCTTAGCTTATGACCTCGAGCCTCTAAGCCCTGGAACTGGACAATTTAAAAGCGGAGGCGGCTTGCTCAGCCCCGAAACCACATTGAAAAAGGCTGGCACTTTTCATAAAGTGCCGGCCTTTTTCAATACAACCATTTTTCCATTATACATTTAACTACTTTTCTTCAACGATCTGTTCTTATTCGCAAGGCTCTGTAATCCATCTGGATTGTAGCCGACCACCAGCTTTTTCCCGTCTGTTAACAAGGGTCTGCGGAGAAGTTTTGGCTCATCAATAATTAATTTGATCACTTCCGATAGAGGTAAATCGTTCACGTCTTTCCCCAAATCTTTGAAGGTTTGACTCCTTGTAGCCAATATTTCATCGAGTCCATCGGTTGTTAGGGATAGAAGCTCCATCAGTTCTTTATGTGTAGGCGTCTCTCTGAATAGATGTCTTTCATCAAAATCAACGGAATGTGCATTTAACCATTTTTTGGCTTTTCGGCAAGAGGTACAGCTTGGATAAGTAAAAAATGTCAGGTTATTCACTTTCATGACCTCCTTAAATTTAAACTTGCTTGTTTATGATTTGTTAAACATATTGTATATTAGTTGTATAACTTTTGTACAGTAATATCCCCTGGAAATTTGTGAACTTTTTTAAAACACTCGATCAATCAAGCTATATTAGGCTTTCCTTGCATATCCATTCTTTTTCTTGAAGCTTATAATAGAGTTATAACCAACAAAAATGAGGTGTTCCTTGAATGGATATGACACTGAAGGTTACAAGTGCACTTTCAGACCCTACCAGGTATTCCATTTACTTGTTCATTAGCGAGAGAAAACAAGAGGTATCGGTTCAAGACATTGCCGAAGAGTTTCATATTCACCCCAATGTTGCTCGACTACACCTAGCGAAGCTTGAAGAGATTCGAGTGCTGCAATCAGAATATGTAAAGACAGGTAAAGGCGGCAGGCCCGGCAAACGATATATCTCTTCTGAAGAAGTCGTGCAATTATCGTTTCCTCCTCGTGACTTCCGTTTACTTAGCAGTCTCACCATTGCTTCATTAGCTAAGCTTGGAGAAGAAGGTTTTAAGGCTCTGGTGGAAACGGGTTATGAGTACGGTAAAAGCCTGGTGAACCCCTACCTTCAAAGTCATAACCTATCCCTAATTGAATTATCACAAGCTGAAAAGTTACATATTTTATCGGAGATTAGCACATCAATCGGTTTTACTTTGGATGAGTCAATGACTGATGCAGATCAAATCAAGTTCCACTATGATCATTGCCCTTTTAATGAAAATGCCCAGTTGGAACCCATGTTCATATGCGGTTTACACAACGCCTTACTAAAAGGAATGTTTGAAACTCTATACTCTGTGGAAGAATTTAAACAAGAGGAAAATATGATAAATGACTGTTCCACGTGTAGATATCACGTAATCGTCACAAACTAAAAGCAAACGGATATTTACTTTTATGGTAGTATTCATTTATAATATTGAATGATGGACTTAGGGTGTAAAGGAGGGTTACATATGGATCGTATGTTTAGAGTTCTTGGATTTTGGACTGGTATTTTTGCTGTAATGTTCTATCTTGGTGATATGACCACGACATCATTAATCTTTTTAGGCCAAACAGGATTCTTCATTATGCTAAGCTATTTAAAACTGTCCGAACGTATGTATATTTATATTTTCGGTGCTTACTTAACAGTGTTCTTTGCTGGATTTACTTATTGGACGACCTTTATGATGACTCCGGGTGCAGGAGGACACTAAAAAAATTCCCTTTAGCTTATGGCTAAAGGGAATTTTTTTGTACAATTTAAAACCCATTCAAAAATGGATTTGAATCCATCTCACCTTCAATCGACGTTTCCGGTCCGTGGCCGGGTAGAACCGTCGTAGTCTCAGGCAACGTTAACAATTTGTCATGAATGCTTGTCAGCAGCTCCTTATGATTCCCACCAGGCAAATCGGATCGCCCGATGCTGCCCATAAATAACGTATCTCCAGCTAATACAATTTCACTTTCTTGTACATAATAAGAAATACTACCAGGTGAATGACCAGGCGTTTCAAATAATTGCAGCTGAAAATCGCCTATCGACAGTTTTTTTTCAGTTGTTAGTATGTAGTCAGCAGGCTTCAATCTAATCAGTTCACCCATCATGAACAATTGAGATCCATTTAATGCAGGATCTAGTAACCACTGAGCTTCTTTCTCGTGAACATATACAGGAATACCATAGTTGTCCCGTACTTGATCAACCGCTCCAATATGATCAAAATGAGCGTGAGTAAGGAGAATGGCTAACGGAGTTAACGATTGACTCTCCAACCATTGAATCAACTTCTCCCCTTCACCGCCTGGATCGATGACTAAGCATTCATTTTTTGTGTTCCACAGGATATAGCAGTTCGTTTGTAAAGGTCCTAAAGGAATTTGTTTCCACTGCACCGTTTCCACCTCCAATTGTGATACTATTATTGTAGCAGAACTTATGGCATCATAAAAATTTGGCAGATAAACCCGCCATAGAAGTTTCAAATTTTCGACCTCGACAAACAGAGGAAAAAAATATAAAATGTTAATGAGTGCATTTATGTACATATGATTATTAAGCGCAGTAGTAAATCGCATTTTAATGAAAGGGGTCATATAAATGGGTCTTGTAATTATTACAGCATTGGTTACATTATTAGCGTTATTTGCAGTAGTAAGCACTTTCAAAAACAAGAACGCTATGGGAATTCTTTTCTCACTGGCGACACTGGGTGTTTTTGGTTGGTTTACAATTATGACTGTCCTTCACTCTGGTTACCCAGGTGGTCATTAATCAAACAAATGAATGATAGTAAAAAAGCCTCCCGTTTCTTGACGGAAGGCTTTTTTACTATCATCAAGGGCACCCTAAGGTAATGTAGGCACCAAAAAGTACCCTATGGACTTTTATAGTGGGTACATTATAATAAATATGAATATGTAGCCCATTCTATTTGTAAAAGGATCACATCTTTTACATGTAAGGGATAGGAGGTTCATCGATGAAAAAATACAATATACCTGTAGAAGCTTCCTTGGAAGTTATTGGAGGCAAGTGGAAAGTCGTGATTCTCTGTCATTTGATTAAAAGCAAGCGAAGAACGAGTGAATTGAAAAAATTAATGCCTGGAATCACTCAGAAGATGTTGACTCAGCAGCTAAGGGAACTGGAAGCAGATGGAGTAATCAACAGAATTATTTATAATCAAGTTCCTCCCAAAGTGGAATATGAATTAACAGAATACGGCTGGTCTTTAAAAGGACCTCTGGATATGCTATGTGCATGGGGTGAACAGCATATAGAGAAAACCTATCCTGACAAAAGTGAAGTGTTAGTCGAAAGTGAAGAAGTATGATTTCATAAGATAAAAGGGGTGAGTATCCTTTAAGGTACCCACCCCTTTTCCGGCTCTTAATGATCTAATTTACTCTGAACAGAAGATAACTTTCCTTCCATTGTCGTTTTCTTATCTCGACGGTCATCAATTCTGATATTTGTCGCTACCCTCTTGATTCCCTGTTTGAAAGGTGATTCATGAATGTCTTGAATGACCTGAAACAAAACAGGAAGTTCTCCCTCTATAATCGTATTCATTGGAGTAAGTTGAAAACGTATTTTCCCTTCTTCTTCATACCCCTTAAGAATTCTATGTAGATCCGCTACATAAGAACTTACACTTGGAGATTCCGTTCCGATTGGTATAACTGTAACATCTACTATTGCCATTACATATCTGCTCCTTCTTCTTTCAGTAGTTGAATGATGTTTGAGTTCGTCAAAACGATTACTTTCTCAAGTTGATTTCCATATAAACAATATTCCCCATTTGGTGAACATTGTATAGGCTCTAAAGGCAGGTCATCAAACAAAACGTCTTCTTTTCCCGAAACCGTGTCCCACTTCATCAATGAGAATGTTCCAGTGTACGTATCAAAAGAGCCTGGTTCATTTGCCTTGAATGTTATCAAATGACCCTTCCCACCTATCATATCATAATATGGGATTAACCAATCAGAATAACGGCTCAAGAGATCTACTGTGAATTCTGCCTGAATCTCACCACTTGAAGTGATGAATTGATACGTAAACGGTCCCTCTTCTTCCCGGGAAAAGATAGATAATAAAGAATCATCGAATTGATTAAAGTGGACACTGGAATCCACTATCATTTCTTTCCCCCCGTCGACAATATTCTGAGATAGCAGGGGAGCTGAAACGCTGATCTCATCCGTATTCCAATCTTGAAAAAGAACGGAAGAGTCCGAATGCCACTGTACAAATGGCTGTTCAACATCAATAGGATCCATTATCCCTTTTTCTACATCAATACGAAAGACTTGAAAGCTCCAATCTTCACTGAAGCTGGTCATTAACAAAGCATTGTCATCAAACTTGCTCCATGAGTGAGTTAATTCATAAGACGGGACATCCTCCTCTTGGAACAACACTTCGCCTCCCCTGTCAATAATAGTCACTTGCGCTGAATAAGATACAGGAGCTGAATGGATGAGTATTTTTTCCTTATCTGGTGAAATGCTTGCGCTCACATATGAAGATGGAATCTCGTAAATTTTCATATTGCTACCATCGTAAAGATTATAAATATAGAACGAGGTTTGACCATCCTCATTTTGCACGGTTAGAATTTCCGAATCCGAAAGCCAGCCGATGTTTTCTACAAAGCTGTCAGAGGTAAGAATTTCTGCAACGATCTCTTTCTTTTCAGTCTTCTCTTTCTCAGAGGGAGAAGTTTGAGTTTCTTCAGGTTGACAAGCTGACAACCAAAGAATACTCAACAGAAAACATATCAAAACACTTACCTTTTTGTTATTAATCATACCCTTCTCCCTCCCTCCATTTATTCCATATTAATAAGTACGTTTAAAAGAAGAAAATGTTTCAATTTCATTAAAAAAATTACAAAAATTCAAAAAAGTGATGACCGGATGTTCACTCGCACATCATTCGGGTCACCACAATCGGCTATTCTTTAAGTAGGATGATGATTTATTTTACTCCTGATTTTCACTTTCTACAATAGTTATTTTTGGAACATGCCAAAAGATTTTTCGAGTGATTTTTTATCATAAGTCGAATTTTATAGCAATCATGTCGCCTTAAGGCAAAGGACGCCTTTCCGGCATGTTCGTCTTATGCTTGCCGCCTCTGAACGAGCCGCCTCCGCTTTTGTTTCATCCAGCTCCGGCGGCTAGAGCCTCGACGTCATAAGTCAAACATGCCAAAAAGGCAAAGGACGCCTTTCCGGCATGTTCGTCTTATGCTTGTCGCCTCTGAACGAGCCGCCTCCGCTTTTGTTTCATCCAGCTCCGGCGGCTAGAGCCTCGACGTCATAAGTCAAACATGCCAAAAAGGCAAAGGACGCCTTTCCGGCATGTTCGTCTTATGCTTGTCGCCTCTGAACGAGCCGCCTCCGCTTTTGTTAGTACCACCGATAAATCGATACTAGGAAGATTCCGAGCATATCCTGGTAGATTTCGTTGAATTGAGAGAGAGGCAAGGGGTTTATACCTTTTCCTAACTCTATGGTAAACCCCGCTTTTTTGAATTCTTTAATAAACCAATCCTTGTAGCCCGCGTAGCTATCTATATATCTGACAGATTCATACCCGCTCACTCTGTTAAAATCCGCTGCCAACTTGGCGGCTTCCGGAGGTTCCAAGCCCTCGTAGCCCCAATAGAATTCTTTCCCTTGAGTGTGGAGGGCTAACAGCCGGTCAAACATTTCTTCTTGAGCCAGCTTAGCCATAGCGATTGTTTCAGGTTCTGAAAGAGGCTTATATCCTGGGAAATCTCTCGGAGCTGGTGATTTTTCTTCCTTTCTCCCTTTCTCCAACTCCCATTTGGCTGGAAATTGGTTATTCAGGTCTACTCCTCTTATATTTGCTTTCCATCCAGTAAAATCTGTACTTCCCCGATTGATTTCAATTAATTCTTTTCTTCTATCGACAGGTGGTCCGTTCAAAACGAGGTCCACTCCGTCCGGATTAACCATAGGTACAAACGAGATGGTCACCAACCCATATAAGGGAAGGGTCTGAATTCCTCTCATGAGGTTCCCATTCGTTAACGATAGCAAATAGTCATTAATAAACGTCATCAATATGGAGGTGGTAATCCATTCATTCGCATGAAAGGATGCATCTATGTGAACCTTTCTCTTTCCGGTACCCACTCTCATTTCAATGAGATCTTTTCCCAGTACACTTTCTCCTACTGAGTTTAACTTGATGAACGGATAGATCTCTTTTAGTTGTTTCACGTCATCCTCAAACGCTTTTGAACTATAGGCTTGTTTCCCATTTACTATCGGGGTAACGACTCTCGATGGCAGAAAAATACTTGAACCTATTTGCAAACTATTTGGATTGACTCCTTCGTTCAAGAGGAGTAGGGCGTCTACTCCTATATTCCGCTGCTCCGAAAGGGTCCAGAATGAATCTCCACTTTTAATTGAGTAGCTTTCTTTTCTAAATCCAGGGAGCTCTATCTCTGTCCCTATCTTCAATCCATTTGGATCAACAGAAGGGTTCGAATCAATGATTAATTGAATTGGAATATAAAACAGCTGACTGTAGTACCAAAAGGAATCACCACTGCGAACTTTCACTTTCATGAAGGAACCTCCCCATTCATATGTCCTTACTTACATGTATGAATGGTTCAATAATTCATGACAAAAAAAGCTTGCGAATCTCTTCGCAAGCTCTGTCTTACTTATTCTTCTTTACTTTCGGTTTCACCGTAAAAGCGAAGGAGGTCTCCATTGATGATCTTATCAGAGTATCCTAACTCCTCATTTACACGTTCTTTATATGGCTCACAGTATTTCATATCCGTTGTTTCTTCTGTTTCCTTATCCCAGCATTTTTCACCAGCAAAAACATAGTCCTCAGTAATGAAACGCCCATCACGCAGAATGGCAAGGTCTTCGTGCTGACTGGAGAAGAGATCTGAACCAAATTGGATGTCCTTCTTCGTGTCGATACCTAAAAGGTGCAAAATGGTTGGTTTCAAGTCAATTTGCCCGGAAACTTTAGAAATGGTCTTACCTTCCTGTCCAGGAACGTGAATAATCATTGGGACCTGTTGAAGCTGGGTGCTTACAAATGGCGTTACCTCTTTACCTAAATATTGACTCATCGCTTTATTATGGTTTTCAGAAATACCATAGTGATCTCCGTACATCACGATAACGGAGTTTTCATATAATCCTGATTCCTTTAAGTCTGTAATGAAGTTCTTAACAGCTTCATCCATGTAACGAACCGTTTGGAAATAACGATTGACCGTACCATCTTTGGAGGTGTAAGGATCAATTAGCTTATCTTCTTCATCTAATGTGAATGGATAGTGGTTCGTTAATGTAATCATCTTCGTACTGAACGGTTGAGGCATCTCTTTCATATGCTCGACAGATTGTTCAAAGAATGGGATATCCTTCATACCCCAGTTAACAGAATTCTCTTCCGTTACTTCATAATCCGGTAAAGAGTAGAAGCGTTCGTATCCTAAGGAATCATACATTATGTCACGATTCCAGAAGCTTTTATTGTTTGCGTGCATGGCCGTGGTAAAGTATCCATTTTCTCCAAGCTTTTCTGTCATGGATTCAAACTCATTTCCTGAATGAGTGAAGAATACTGCTCCCCGGTTCAATGGGTAAAGGGAATTATCGAGTATAAACTCGGAGTCAGACGTTTTCCCTTGCTGGGTTTGATGATAAAAATGATCAAAGTAGTAGCTTTCTCCAATAAACTCATTAAGGAAAGGTGTAATTTCCTGACCGTTCATTTCACTATTAATGACAAAGTTCTGAAGGGACTCGAGTGATACAATGATTAAGTTCTTGTCCTTTGCAACCCCGAACATTTCTTTATCAGGCTCGATGTAACTTGCGCGGACATAGTTATCAATATCCGCTAATTCGCTGCCGTCAGCCATTGCCCTTTGAGCAGAAGACTTAGATTGCAAGAAAATATCATACACATGATAATTATACGTTCCGATATTCTTTACTAACATTTCACGATCGAACGTTCTGGTTAGAAGCTGCGGTCTTTCTGATTCCGCCAAGCCCAGGTTAAAGAATACCAATGCCGTTGCAACCAGGAAATACGCACGTCGATTCGCCCGGCTGTAGTTTTGTAAAGAAAACCATGTTGGCTTTAATTTGATAATAAGGATCAATACAATGACATCTGTAAAATAGAATAAATCCTTCCAGCTCATAATGGCGCTGGCACTTGTGCCTAAATCAGAAAAATTGCTTGTTTGAAAAAGGACAGGGAGTGTCAGGAAGTCATCAAAAAATCGATAGAAAACAACGTTTCCGTATAGAACAAACGAGAGGACGAAGCTGGCAGCGATAATATATCGGGTCCGAGACTTATCCTTCTTAAGAAGTAACCCTACTCCGAAGATAAATAGTAAGAAACTCAGTGGGTTGATAAAGAGTATAAGTTCTTGAAGTGTACTCTCTATTTTTATATCAAAACTAGTTTTATAGACAATATACGTTTTAATCCAAAGAAGCAATGCAGCGATGATAATAAGAGAAGCCTTTGGTGTCTTTTTCAATTTCATTTAGTCAACCTCCTTGCTACAAACGGTTCGTTCGTATGTAACACATTCATGTAATGTTTTTATTGGTAAAATAAGGTAATTTTCAAAACGCAGCCTTGAACATCTTAATACTTTTTTTACAATACGTCAAACTCCATTTCACATTGTACGTGTACAATTAATATTTAAGTCTTATTCTCTTACCCATACTATTAGACGATTGAAACCGTTAAAAGTTTCAAAATAACTATATTTCTTCAAAAAGGTTCTAATGTCCCTAAGTCTTAAGGACTACCAATTCATTGCTAGATTCACAGAAAAAAGAACCCTCCTTTTCAGGAAAGCTCTTTTTTCTTGAATAACTATCTATTGTGTTACCATCAGATTTTATTCTTTACTAACCAGGCTGCCCCGATCACTCCCGCATCATTTCCGAGGGTAGCGATACTCAAGTTAGTTGAAGTACGGACGGTTGGGAATGAGAACTGTTTGAAATATTTCACAACCGGGGTTAATAATATATCACCTGCTTTAGAAACCCCTCCACCGATGACGATCTTTTCCGGATTCAGTGCATTCCCTAAATTTGCGAGGGATAATCCTAAATAGAAGGCTAATTGATCAATGACTTCAAGAGCAAGTGCATCATGCTCTCTGGCTGCATCAAAGATATCCTTTGCGCTGACTGTACCATGGGACTCCCTGATTTCACGAAGTACAGACGTTTTCGTTGTCGCATCCAGTTTTTCATTTGCGAGACGAACGACTCCAGTCGCAGAAGCAACCGTTTCCAAGCATCCTGTCTTCCCACAGTTACATTGGAATCCACCTTCTGGAACAACCGTAATATGCCCGATTTCACCACCTGCACCTTTCACACCGTGCACGACATCTCCATTGGTTATAACTCCACCGCCAACACCTGTACCGAGTGTCACACAAACGATATCCTTCGCGCCGTCTCCTGCACCTTTCCACATTTCACCCAATGCTGCGCAGTTTGCATCATTATCGATAACGGCTGATAAACCTGTTTCCATTTCAAGTAAATCCTTTAATGGTGTGTTCTTGTCCCAGCCTAAATTAACCGCTTCGTAAATGATTCCTTTTGCCATATCGACCGGTCCCGGTGCACCCATTCCGATCCCGACTAGTTTCTCTTTGGATTGATCTAATAGTTCCAGCTTCTTATCAATCGCTTTGGCAATATCTACAATGATATTCTTCCCATTCTCAGATTTATCAGTTGGGATTTCCCATTTATGTAAGAGCTCACCGTACTTATTCAAGAACGCGATTTTTGTCGTCGTTCCTCCTAAATCTACACCAACCAACCACTTTTCTGTCATCATTATCACCTGTCCTGTTTCTCTTTTTCAATTTCTATTTCATGTCGCAACAACAACAAAGCTGTTTGAAAATCCCTCGTGTCAATCAGCTGGGATTGATAAAGTTCTATTAATTCGCCTTCCATAAGTTGCAGGTCAGAAAGACGATGCCCAACATATATAATGGTCCCGTAACTTTTTAATAACTGCTGGATATCATAAATCGTTTTCATATCATACACCCTGCTTTCCATCATTCACATTAAAGTATAAGTGAAAATCCCCATCTTCTCAATATGCAGCTGTCAAATATCCATTATAGGTTCTTTCCCAAAGATTGTTTTATTACAAGTCCCTTTACGTAAAGGTTGTTGCTATCTTAGAGAAGAAAGTAATAGTTGATTTCCGCTACAGGATGCTCGCTTTCCGCGGGGCTGGCCCCTCGAGGTCATAAGCTAAATGGTCCAAGAAGGCAAAGAACGCCTTCTTAGGCCCATTCATCTTATCTTGTCGGGGCTGAGCAAGCCGGCTATTCCCGCAGGAGTCGAGCATCCTGCAGCGAGAATCAACTTTCTAAGCATGTATCCTTAAAATATCCAGTAAAAACAAGAACTTTAGCAAACAACTTGAAGTGGTTAAAGGAAAATATCCCAATTGAGAAAGAACTATTTTAATTAGTTGGTTAATGACAACTCCCCTCACCATCGTAAAAAGATTTTTCGTTATAGAGTTTAATAGTGACAATAACAAAAATAGTGAGTCAGAATGTAGTAGCACAGAGTGGATTGTAGCGGAAGGCACTTGACTCCTGCGGGAAATAGAGGAAAGGTCGAGACCCCGCAGGGCAAAGCCCGAGGAGGCTCGACTTCCTCCCCGCGGAAAGCAAGTGCCTGGAGCGGAAAGGAACGGTCTACATTTTGTTCGCAAATCGCTGTTACAAGAAAAAATTATGAACAGAGCCTATCTAAAAAACAAAAAAAGATCTCCCTAATGGAATATCCATTAAGAAAATCTCTCCAACTTATATTAACGATCGGGATCTTTCGGGTGCAGGAATCGTGGTCTTCTGTTTTTTAAAGGCATAGGCGAACGCAGGAATACATCCCTGAATGCTCTTAAATTAAACGGAATAAATGGCCACATATACGGAATGTCAAAGGATTTCATTCTTGAAAGCATAATAATCCATAGCAGTATACCCACAACAAATCCATACACCCCAAATAATGCAGTACAGATCAACAAGAAAATCCTGACTAACCGATTTGCTAAGCTCATCTCATAGCTTGGCGTTGCAAAGGTACCGATCGCTGCAATGGCGAGGTAAAGAATGACTTCATTAATTAAGAGGCCCACTTCCACCGCCACTTGTCCAATCATTAACGCCGCCACGAGACCCAGGGCCGTTGCTAACGAAGAAGGGGTATGAATGGCAGCCATCCGCAGGATATCGATCCCGACTTCAATAATCAGAAATTGAAGAAATAAAGGAACTTCTCCTGCATCGTTGGGACCTACATACCTCATTGCTTCCGGCAATAGCTCAGGTTGGATCGCAAATAAATAATAAAGAGGCAATAAGAAAATCGAGCTCCAGACAGCGATAAACCTCACAAAACGAAGGTAAGCTCCTACAGACGGCTTGTTTCTATATTCTTCTGCATGTTGAAGATGATGCCAAAAGGTTGTAGGGGTAATCAACACACTCGGTGAACCGTCCACCATAATGATGACGTGGCCTTCGTATAAATGTGCGGCGGCTGTATCCGGCCTTTCCGTATACCTGACCATAGGATACGGATTCCAGTGCCTGCCTGCAATAAACTCCTCCAGAGTCTTCTCACCCATGGGAAGACCATCTGTGTCGATCTTCGAAAGTGCATCTTTGATTTTATGGACTAAATTTGGATCGGCAATGTCTTCGATATAACTGACGACTATATCCGTTTTTGATCTTCTTCCTATTTGCATATATTCCATTCGAAGTGAAGGGTCACGAACTCTCCTTCTAGTTAACGCGGTGTTAAACACAATCGTTTCTACATATCCATCTCTAGATCCTCTCACAACCCGTTCAATATCCGGTTCCTGTGGACCTCTGACTGGGTATGTTCTTGCATCAATCATAATGACCTTATCAATGCCATCCACCACAAGGGCTGTAGGACCTGCCAATACTAAATCGATCACTTGGTTCAGATCATCCACTTGTTCGATCTCTATATAAGGAATGTACGTCTTCAATAATTTTTCTAAAGTATCTTCTTCTAATTGCTCAGGACTAAGTCCCGATAAGAGCTTCATAAGATAATGCATAATATCATCTTTAACAAAGCCATCCACTAAAAACATCGCCATTTTTCTCTCAGCATACTCCAGATCCAATTGAATGACATCAAAGCTTTTGTCTACTGCTAAGGTATCCCTTAGATAATTGGTGTTTTCTTCAATCTGAGTAGAGACAGGCTTTTTCTTTTGTTTTGTCATTAGCCTTCACTCCCAATACCTTTACATGAATTTCCATCTTTACCATCCTAGACAAAGAAGCTAGAAAACATACATCCTATCATATTGATATCCTGCTCCTCATATTATTTACTAAATGGACATACTACTGGAGTGAACGAAATGAAACAAAGACTAAAAGAAGCCATGCCTTTTCTTGTCATCATGTGCATTGTTGCTCTTGGGATACAATTTATTTACAAGCCTCAAACAGAAGAGAGCATTATTTTTTTCCCGATAAATGAAAATGTTTCCTATGAATCTGCCACTACGATTCTGATGCTTCAACCCGAGAAGAAGAATGATCATTATGAGGTGAATTGGAAGGTGTCTTCAAAGCTTGATACACCGGCCTATTTGCGGCAGGATGTCGGCTTTTTATTTATGAACGGCAGATTGAAGGGACTCATGAATGAGTGGGAACAAAACACCGATCAAATTGTGGAGGAATCAACCATTAAAGGTAAAGAAAGCAGCCTCCTTCAAGCTGTTTCATTCCATTATTCAGAAATTCACGAAACAGAAACAGAGTTTACAAGCGCACAGAAAATGTCTGAAGATGCCTTGTATGTGATTGATTCAAATTTCAGCACGCTAAATGCCTTTCGAGAGCCGGGTACGGATGCAGAAAAAGAATGGAAGAACATTTTGGACAAAGTGACCTCGCAGCAGCTCGACTATCTGTGGGAAAAGGCGATCACTTCCATGCAAATCCCAGTTGAAGAGTATACATCCTTTCCATTAACCCAATTCCCCCAATTAGAAGATCAGCCTTTAGAAGGGTTCACTCAGGGAGAATGGGATCGTCTTATCGGAAACCTATGGGAAGGACTTTATAAAAACTATTATTTAGGAATTAAAAAAGAGGACGGCTCTGTCATTGAGTCAATAGACAGTGCCATCCCACTTATATTAGTGAAAAATGATCGAAAGGAAGTTCTCGTGTTACTGATTGATAAAAACGGAGAAGCTTCTTTACTTAAACAACAGATTTCCATTTAAGTGTTCTCCTGTAATTCTTTATAAAGTTTTTCATATTTTTTATCCTGCCTATTTAATTCATAGGCTTTTTTTGCATGAATAAGAGCTTCCTTTCTTTCCCCTGAATCAATCAGAATTAACGCTAGATTGTAGTGCGCCTCATGAAATTGTTCATTTTCATCAATCGCTGCTTTCAAATGATCTTTCGCAGGTGCTAATTTGTTCAGCTTGATTTCAGAATATGATAGGTAGAAATAGGTCTGAGCATTTGGTGATCCTTCCTCAACTACAGGGAGAAGAATTTTTTCAGCTTCCTCCCACTGTTGATTTGAAATCTTTTCTTGAGCCACACCATTCACCGTGTCAACGTCCCAAGAGGTTGGATCTGTACCAGTACCCCTCGACACAAGCACTCCTATAAGTACGATACTTCCCACCAGAAATAGTAATTGTCGGAGGGGACGGAGAGCATTTGGCAAGCTGACAATTCCTGCTGCGAGAAAACCTCCTATTAACCCACCGATATGCCCTGCATTATCAATTCCCGGAATCGTAAAGCCAAGGACTAAATTCAATAGAATAACCGCAATAATATTGGTGCCCATCGTTCTGAAGAAAATTTTTGGATACAATACACCGAAGTACAGCAGTGCACCAAAACAGCCGAAGATTGCTCCACTTGCTCCTGCAGAAAGATTGGATGTAAAAAGAAAGCTGGCTAGAGATCCCGTGATTCCCGATATCATATAAATGAATATAAATCGGATTCTTCCGAACATTTTCTCCACTGCCGTCCCCAGATAAAATAGGGCGAGTGTGTTCATAAGTAAATGCAGGATACCTATATGTAGAAAAATCGGGGTTACGAGTCGCCACCACTCTCCTTCAATCATGAGAGGATTATACTTAGCACCGAACTCAATCAGTGTTTGCGGATTCTTGCTTCCACCATTTAGTTCGAGAATAAAGAACATGATCAATTGGAGCGCAATGAAGAAATAGGTAAAGAACGGCTTTCCTTTTTCAAACAGCTGTCTTTCCTTTTGTATCTGTTTGGAAGAAGCAGTCATGGCCATACTTTTCACCCACTCTACATTGGCTTCCATTACTTCTTTTGGGAGGTCCCATTCTCCTTCACTGAAAAAAGGGTCATGCCTAAGCGTTTCAACACTATGATCACCATGAAGAAGGAGAGGCCGGACGGTCGTCTTTTGATTGTTCATTGGTTCCTGGAACAACTCAGGACCTGAATCTACCGGTGGAAAAGTTGAGACATAGATATTCTTCACTTGAAGCTGCCTTTTCCCCAGGGACTTCCTGATTTTCTCTCCATTTACGGAGGTCAATTCCATATCCCGCTTGACCCAGTTTCCCCAATCTAAATCTTTTAGGACCAAACGAATGACGTTTGCTTCTTTTACCCCGGTGTTTTCCAGCCAAATTTCATCCTGATTAGGAGAGAGATTAAGAATTCGATAGTGTTTAAATTCAACCAAATAGTGAGCTATCTTCCAAAACAAATAATGATATCGTAAATCCACATCATCCACTACTTTCTTTTTAATAGATCCTTTGTCTATCCCTACTATACCGAACCCTTTCTTAAAGTGTAAAACAAAAAAGACTGCAAGAGAGGTTTTCATACCCACTCTACAGTCTTCTTTAGTAATCTCATCCCCTAAATGCACCTTGAATAAATCTTGAGCGAATACCAGGTACCCCCATCGCCGCTTTCACAGCAAATTTTCTAATGAGAAAGTTTCCGAGAAGTACATTTAACAATCGGTATCGATTTGGAATCAGAAAAAGAACCAAACCGCCAAGCACTAACCATTTTGTCCATCCGTTCATGATGATCCCTCCTGATAGTAGTTTGGATCATTATAGAGAAGCTTATCCCACTAAATTTTAAGGAAACGATATTTTCTTTCAATACCGTCAAATGAATATAAGCATAAGTACACCTGCAAAAAGACTTGACAGAGCATTTACAAACTCATTATTTACTAGAGGAATCCCTTTCACTCTTTCTGTGTAATGTCCACAATGAAACGATGACTCTGTTCGAAGTCCACAAACCGGACACCTATACTCCAGTTGCATGAACGCACCCAGAAGTGTATCCAGGATGTTCCCTAAAAACCCAGAAAGGAGAAGGAGCAAAAAGAGAGATAGATCCATATCATTCACCATAATCAGTGAAGCAAGTGAAATAAGGGCAGCCCCTAAGACTGCCGCTACTGTACCTATGATGGAAACAGCACCGGACGTGCCTTTAGGTACTCTCCTGAATGATCTTACTGAAAACGGCATTTTATGACTAAGAGGGCCGATTTCAGAGGCCCATGTATCAGCATTTGCCCCAGCGATTGACGCAATGAAGGCTAGTGTCCAGACTTCGTTTCCCGTAATACTAAATAATATGGCAAAGATGGCTGCAGGACCTCCGTTAGCCAATACCTGCTGCCAGTCCCTGATGGACGTTTTGGCTAAACGTTCTTCTATTCCTATCTTATTCTTCTTAAAAAGACGTGACCAAACACTTGATGACAGAAAGAATACGCCTAGTATAAACAGTCCCTCAAAGCCGTATGAATAGCCAATTGCAATGCCTATCATTATGGCCATTACAGCGCCTGAGGGACTTAAATTACTGGTTTTCCATCCTGCTGTGGCGATAGAGCAAATAAAAAGCAGAACAAAGAAATACTCAGCGGCCACAATCGATTCGTCCTTTTTCCGTCAGAATCGTTCCGACGGGTATGTCGAATGATTCGATCGGCAATGCCCCGACCATTTGCTCTTCAAAGGCAAGTGATATCGTAATACCTGAATAGGCTGAGAGTAGCCTGTCATAGTATCCCCCTCCGAATCCCAGACGATAGCCAGTTTCCGTATAAGCAAGACCTGGAACAATCATCAATTCAATAACGTCATTATTTACAGCGGTTGACTTGATGGGATCTGGTTCATATAAATCAAAATAGGATTGTTCGAGCTGATGGAAATCACGAAGCTCATAGAATACTAATTCACGTTTTTTTGGAAAACACTTCGGAACAACTACCATTTTCCCTTCCTCCCAGCTACGCTTGATGATATTCCACGTATTGACTTCCGGAGGCTTTGAAATGGTCACCGCGACGGTGTCGCTCTTTTTCCACTCAGGAGATTCAAAAAGTAATTGTTCTATTCTAAAACATTTTTGTTGAAACGTTATATGATCGATTAATTTTAATGATTGAAGCTGAAGATTCCGTAGTTCTTTTTTAGACATAATATCCCTCCATGCTTACTATACAGATATTATTTTAATGGATTCTCTATGTAAAAGCGATGTTGTAACAGTTTTGAGCATAAAAAAAAGCAGCGGATAAAATCCGGCTGCTTATTTCGTTTCGCGGTGAAGAGTCACACGCTTTAATTTCGGGCAATATTTTTTTAGCTCTAGACGGTCTGGGTTGTTACGCTTGTTCTTAGTAGTAATATAGTTACGCTCACCAGTTTCTGTGCAAGCTAAAGTAATGTTTACACGCATTATTATTTCCCTCCAAACATATACATCTTCTACTATTCATACGACTTTTCTATAATATCACTTTTCTTTTGGAAATGCTAGTCCGTTTTTTATTCTATCGCTTAAATTTGAAACCTCTTCTTCCATTGCCCCTTCAATGGCATATACTTTGCCTTGTTTCACTTCAAAAGGCTTGAATGAAAAGTCTAACATATAGACCATCATATTGAGGCCATTGGTGATCGGATAGTAGTAAAGGCTTCCATTATTTAAGGATTTTTTCCATAGCTGCAAACCTTTCAGATTAAGAGGATAGATGGATTTCTTAACAGACGCAGCGCAGGAAACAATGTTGGTGATGGCAACAAGCTTACCACTGTAATTCCAGAACGTATCCTTCGATAGTGACAGAACCCCAACCCCATCTTCCTTACAAGCCAACCATTCAATTAAAAAGAAAACCTTAAGGTGCCTGCTTTCTTTCGCGGTATTTTCCATTTCGAATGCAAAGGATTCTCCCCATCCTTCCAACCCTTCGTTAATGTTTACACTTATACCGGTAAGGGAGGTTAATTTCTCTGAATAAAGGGGTACATATTCATTATTCCTGCACCAGGCTATTCCTTGGATATGGAACTTTTCATTCGGATTGTCCTTCATTAGCCTCTACACCTTTTGCCAGATTTTTATTTTCATTCCATAATATCTGGCAAGCTCCCTTGCCAGATTTCGTCTGTCAGCCTTGGAATAAATGATGAATCCTCTTTTCGGATCACTAATGATTTTCGTTCGTCCTCCATCTCTATGATCGAAAACAACTTCTTTCTGACTGGAGGAAGAAGGAACGGTTTCCAGTAATTTAGCCAGTACGAATGGTTTCTTTCCATTTGGACACGCTACTTGGAGCCTGGTGATAAACGGCTCCATAAAGTCTTTGGAGTGGTGAAAGCCTTTTTTTATGGAGGGTGGGGCGTACTGACCCTTCATGAGATCATCACGTGCGCTTTTATATTCTTCAGGGTTTCCAATATCTCTCCAATAGGCATTCGTTTTAAATACATAGACTTCCTCATTATTTAAAAGCAGCTGAGGAATGAAATCCTGGCTGAAATCCCTCGCTCCTAAGTGGGCATAACGATCAAGCAGCCGTGGATCTAACATATATACCCCTGTGTTCACTTCATTTCCTACCCACTCTTCCGGCTTTTCAATAAAATCAACCAATTTACGATTTTCGTCTGTATGACAAATCCCATACTCTTTTGGGTTCACTACTTCTTTTGAGACGACGGTCATAACCGCTCTTTTCTCATAATGGAATTCAATGACTTTATCAATTGGAATATTAGTGAATGCATCTCCACTTAACACTAAAAACGGTTCACGCAGCCTGTGCCTGGCGAGAAAGATCCCTCCTGCTGTTCCAAGCGGCTTTTTTTCATCCAGATAGGTAATGTTCACATTGAACCGTTTTCCATCGCCAAAATACTCTTTAATCGTTTCACTTTTATAACAGGTTGTGATTAGAATATCTTTAATTCCATAGGACCTGAGGAGGTTAATGCTGTATTCAAGAATTGGCTTATTCAGAATCGGAACCATCGGCTTTGCAATCGACATTGTATAGGGTCTTAATCGCTTGCCTTCTCCACCTGCCAATATCACGGCCTTCATCTTTTTATGCCTTCTACTTTTGATTGAAGAAGTACATCATCGTACACGTGGATGGTTTGATCCGCGATTCGATCCCAGCTAAACATGGATTGGGCCATTTTGAAACCGAGATTTCCTAGCTGTTCCGATTTTAAGGGATTTTCAATTAATGAGACCAATTGTGTATAAAGACTTTGTTCATGATTGGGCTCAAATAATAAGCCGGTTTGCTCATGTTTCACGATTGATTTCAGTCCTCCCGTATTTGATGCCACCACCCCTTTACGGAAAGCCATTGCTTCCAGTGCAACAATGCCGAATGGCTCGTAAAGGCTTGGAAAGATCACGGCTAAACAATTCTTCAAATAGTCATTCCGCTCCCTATCGGAAATGTATCCGATGAAAGACACACAGTCACTCAATTCTTCTTGGTCTACCACTTGACGATAGTGCTCTAGCATTGGACCTTTCCCAGCTATGATAAATGAGATAGTAAATCCTTCTCTCTTTAACTGTGAGGCTACGCGGATAATCGTGTCGAATCCTTTTTCATGAACCATCCGTCCGATTGAAAAGAAATACGGAGTGGAGCGCTGTTCAAAGCTATAAGGAGAAGATTGATCGAGTTTCTCCAATTCCACACCATTTGGTATCACCGCGATTGGAGCTTCGATGGTAAATAAGCTCTTGATTTCCTCTTTCATATGCTCGCTGCACACGATAAGATGGTCCGATGCACCAATAAGAAGCTGCTCTTCCCGGTGAATCTTGTGTTGCAAATCGGTATAAATCCCCTGATTACGTCCATGTTCCGTAGCATGAATGGTTGTGATGAGCGGAACCCTATAATACTCTTTCAATTTCATCGCTGAAGTGGACACAATCCAATCATGGGCATGAATATGAGTGATTCTTTCATCTTCCATCAGATCATGAGCGTAATGAATGAACGCCTGATTTAAATCAAATACCCACTTAAAGAAATCTTCTTCATATGGATGTAATGGGTGTACACGGTGAATCGTAACCCCTTCCATTTTCTCAAGTGACAGGGCATCATTTGCTTTGGTCGTAAGAACGTGTACCTGTTTCCCTTTTTTCACAAGATTATTAGCCAGATCATACACATGCCTCGAGAGTCCCCCCACAATATTCGGAGGATATTCCCATGAGAGAAGGAGAACAGAATCCTGTTTCTCCTCCTTTTCTTCTGCATTCCCTGCGAAGAGCTTTTCAAGGATTTCATCAGACGGAAAGGGAACGACCCTTTTGCGATGAAGGAATAAATGTTCATCCTTCTGCCCTTCCAGTATCAAATCAAGTAAGCTGTCAAAGTGAACAGACGTCAAGCCATTTTGAATATTCAAACCTTCGAGGCTTGCTACCCATTCCCTCAGCAGTTGATGTGTCCACTCTGTCGGTTCTGCCGATGAATACAGATTGTCAAGTTTCTCTTCCATACGATGGACCATTCGAATATTCTTCATGGCCGTGTCAGATAGAATCGGGGTTTGCTTCTCCATTCCAAGATATCCAAAACCTACTCTGGAAAGAGCAGTAGAAGATTCCATCTTCTCCTCTAATGAGTGTGTGAACTCTTTGGTATTTAATTCAGCGTAGCTTTCTCTATTCTCTATGAAAACAATCGAGAGGGAATGACCGTTCTCTTCCAATGCTCCTATTCTGCCCTCTGAAACCGGTATTAATTTTAAGCCCCTTGGTGTTCTGATTACACCGCTGTCACGTTCTTTTTCACTATGTTCATACGAATAGGAGGAGATAAATGTGTATTCGATTCCTTGCTTAGTAAGGTATAAGTCAATACCCGGTACATACGCTGCCTGTGGTAACCAAAAAACCTTTGGAATCATTTGAAAATACTGCTTATACAACAATGTACTCATTCGAACCTGAGATTCGATCGCTCTCGGGGTCCTGTAGTGAGTCAATGGGAATGAGCTTACCGTCGTAGGGATCACAGTGGCTTTGCCTTCAACCACCAGAGTCTTGTAGGCTTGTACGAAATTCATGTCATGGGTTGACCATTGAGAATAAATCAGCTGCCATTTACTCTTTTCATGCGGCTCGGCTTGCAGAAGGTTGGCTTGAATGATTGAATGGGCTTTCTCTTTAAACTCTTCACTCATAAAAAGTGAAAAGAGGGTAGGGTTCACCACAACAGGTATTGGGGATGCTTCATTTCGTTGAAGGAGATCTAACAGTGCACTATTTTCGATAAGTATAGAAGTGAGAAGATCTTCCCGTTCGTTACATTGTGAAAAAGTCAGTTCGTTAAATTGTGGATATATAATCACTGCCGACGGTCCTTTCATGCCTTTTCCTCCTGATTCATTACATAATACGAATAGGTGCTCACATGCTCCACCCATTTCGGCTCTTTAATTAATCCTTGCTCATATTCAAATAACTCTTTCATACTATGATACTCCTGATGATGGGACGTTCTTGGGGTGTGGAGTACATTGGAACGAGTGAATGCAACAAAGTCACCGGACGGTAAGCGCAATCCAATTTCCATACAGTAGCTTCTGTTTTCCTTTAGACCATTTACAAACCAATCACTCTCCGTATGGGGAACATATGAATCTGTGTATGTGTGGTGATTATGTCCGTTAAAGGAAATCGATGTAATATCATACAAACGAAGGACAAAAGGTTGAGGGTCATGATTCATTTTAAAATGACTTTTTACTTGGCGAATCCATTCTTGAGTAATGTTCCAATAGCAATAGATTCGGGATGACGTTGAGAACATCATCGATAACTCAGTGGCACGCGGATTTTTTGCACGGCGCTTAGGCATCTTCCTTCCAAAAGAAGCTCTCCCTACACGCTTTTTCGGCGTTGTCGGCTCCATCACTTCTACCTGGGCAACCTCACTTCCAGATGAACTTTCAAGAGCCTTCTGATACTTCACCCACTGATATTGAACTTTCCCGACGGTGGTATTCAGCTCTTTGGCAATTTTCCTGAATGATACTCCTTGTTCTTTTAACCGAATGATTTCTGTGATCAAAACAATTCCTCCTAAAGAGTAACCAAATATTATATAATTTCAATCTAAAAATTATGACAATTATCTATGAATTCATCGTAACACCCTATTCAAAAACCTACAATAAACGCATTTTGTCGTATCTTGTTAAACGTGGTGATAATGGGGTTTATCATGCATTTTTTTTGCAAATTATTATGCTGAAATGATAATAAAGCGATTACATTTTTAGAACGACAAGATTCTTTCATAATTGCCCAATGGAATTCGACAAAATATTGGTTAAATCCACAAATTTATCCTTCCATCTTATAGAGATAAGCCACTATCTATGCTATAACTAAAGAAGAATAATACTGCATGAGGTGATTTAGTGGATTTACTATTCATCGGATTAGTAAGTTTCTCAATCCTATTACTAGTCATTTCGTTTTTCCAACGGGATAGGTATCGAGATATTGAAAAAGATATGGAAGAATTATCAATTAATTTCCTTCAGGAACATTATCAGTTAAAGAAAAGAATACGGGTACTGGAAGAAGAGCTGATGGTGGATGGCGATGCCCCTTTCAAAAGGGCAACCCCTGCCAGGAAACCCATTCACGAGGTTGTAAAAAACCAAGTCATTGCATTATACCAACAAGGAATACCTGTCGAACAAATCGCAAAGCAATCTGCACTTTCTAAATCTGAAGTCCAGCAAATTATTTCGAAGCTATAATATAAGATTCATTCATACTTCATTCAAGAAATCGAACAATCATAAAAAAAGCTGCCCTGGTTATGGGCAGCTTTTTTCATCTGAAGACTATTCATTCAAGTCGTAACGACGACCTTTCACAAGATAGAACACACCTTCTGCAATGTTTGTTGAATGATCCGCAGCTCTTTCAAGGTATCTGCAAATGAAAGAGAGCTGAGTAATCTGAGCCGTGAATTCAGGTTTTTCTTTATTGAGTGTCAGAAGCTCTACAATCGTTTCACCATATAAGTCATCAACTTTATCATCCATATCAGCAATTCTCTTCGCTTTCGCCACATCTTCCTCGACAAACGACTCCAATGTGAGCTGAATCATTTCAGATGTTAATGCGTGCATTTCCTTAATATGATGAATCGGTTTGATCAGAGGTTCATTCCCAATACGAATCGTTGATTTCGCTACATTTACAGCGAAATCTGCGATTCTTTCCAAGTCTGAAGCGATTTTGATTGCTACAATGATTCTTCTTAAATCTGTTGCGACCGGCTGTTGTTTAGCTATTGTCAGAATGGCTAAATCATTGATTTCCTCTTCCAGATCATCGGCTTTTTGGTCACCTTCGATAATGGCAAGTGCCGTATCAACATCCTTCTCTTCCAAAGCCACAATACTTCTTTCAAGTGCAATCTTTGCAATATTCCCCAAGTCCATTAGTTTGGTTTGAAGTTCTTTTAAATTCGCATCAAATTGTCCTCTTACTGCCATGATTATGCCCCTTCCTATTTCAACACTTTAGCTTCTCAATAGTAGGAATTAAACACCTATTGGTATTTATCCTTCTTTGAATGTGAATTATCCGAAACGACCAGAAATATAGTCTTCTGTACGCTTATCAGATGGAGTAGAGAAGATTTTATCGGTTTTGTCAAATTCAACTACTTCCCCGTTCAGGAAGAAGGCTGTGCGATCAGAAATACGTGCAGCCTGTTGCATATTATGGGTAACAATAATAATACTGTATTCTGATTTCAACTCTTGAACAAGTTCTTCAATCTTTAATGTAGAAATCGGATCAAGAGCAGAAGTAGGTTCATCCATTAGAATGACATCCGGCTCAATAGCAAGACATCTTGCTATACAAATACGCTGCTGCTGTCCACCCGATAATCCATATGCATTTTGATTCAGACGATCTTTCACTTCATCCCAAATCGCTGCTCCCCTTAAGCTTTTTTCAACAATTTCATCCAGAACTTTTTTGTTTTTAATTCCGTGGATTCGTGGACCATATGCTATGTTGTCATAAATCGACTTCGGGAACGGATTAGGTTTTTGGAAGACCATTCCTACCTTGGTTCTTAATTCCTCAACTCGGTAATTACGATCAAAAATATTACGCTCACGATAAAGGATATCACCTGATGTTTTTACACTTGGAATCAGCTCGATCATACGATTCAGTGTTTTAATATAAGTGGATTTACCACAGCCTGATGGACCAATGATTGCCGTCACTTCATTTTCCATAATATCTAAATCAATATTTTTTAACGCATGATTTGTACCGTACCATAAGTTTAGCTGCTTTGTTTGATATACAGGCTCTTTTCCCACTGAACTTTTGCTCGTACCTCTTTTATTGTTGTTCACCATTGTTGTTTCCATATTTGAAAGCCTCCTTCATCCATTAAAACCAAATTAATAAGCGAAATTAATATCTCTTTTGAAACTTATTACGAATCAGCACTGCGATCGAGTTCATGAGTAACAGTAAACCTAACAGGATGATAATTCCTGCAGCTGCCACATCATGGAAATCTGCTTGTGGACGTTTTGTCCAATCATAGATTTGCATTGGAAGTGCCGTAAATGTATCCAGGACGGAACCTGGTGTGAATAATAAGATCGTTGGTACACCGATAACAACAAGGGGGGCAGTTTCTCCGATTGCACGGGAAAACGCTAATATGCTCCCTGTCAATATTCCCGGTATTGCGGCTGGTAAAACGACTCTAGTAATGGTCTGCCATTTTGTAGCTCCCATACCATAAGATGCGTCCCTTAACTCTCTTGGTACTGAACGAATCGCTTCTTGTGCGGCAACAATGATAACTGGCAATATTAACAAACTCATGGTCAACCCTGCTGCCAAAACACTTTGACCAAGTGCAAAGGCACGGGCAAAAATCGTTAAACCTAAGAGACCAAACACAACAGAAGGAACCCCTGCAAGGTTTGATATATTTACTTTGATAAACTTATTGACTTTGTTTTGTTTAGCATATTCTTCTAAATAAATGGCCGTTCCCACTGCTATTATGAACGAAACTACAACAACTACGCACATCAGCCAAATCGTTCCTATAAAAGCAGCATAGATTCCTGCTTTTTCAGGGAACCTTGATCCCACACTTTGTAAAAACTGCAGATCCAAGTAACCAATTCCTTGAGTGAATACCCGATATAATAATACACTTAACACGACCAAGCCAAATAATGTTGCCAGGAAGAAAAGCCCTTTAAAGACACTATTCACCATTAGCCTTGAAGACATCTTTTTTAAGACATTTTCATGATTGATATACTTCATGATTAATACTCCTCTCTGAATCGCTTAGAGATGTATTGGGCAAGCAGGTTCATACCAAGCGTGAATAAGAATAAAGTGAAACCTACTGCATAAATACTATAATAAATCGTCGTTCCATACCCTGCATCTCCTGTACTTACTTGAACGATATACGCCGTCATCGTTTGGATGGAGTCAGTAACATTCCAGGACAGATTCGGAGAAGCGCCAGCAGCAACCGTTACAATCATGGTCTCTCCAATTGCACGGGAGATGGCAAGAACAATGGATGCCACGATCCCTGATACGGCCGCTGGTAAAACAACCTTTAGTGCAACTTCTAACTTAGTTGCCCCTAATGCCTGTGCACCTTCACGAATGGAATTTGGAACAGACGACATCGCGTCTTCAGATAGAGAAGCAATCATGGGAATAATCATGATCCCAACTACAATTCCAGGACTCAATGCATTAAATATACTTAACGAAGGTATAAATGACTTCAATAAAGGAGTAACAAATGTTAGAGCAAAGAATCCAAATACAATCGTTGGAATCCCGGCTAACACTTCCAATATCGGTTTGATGAATCTTCTTGAACGATCCGTTGCATACTCACTCAAATAAATGGCTGAAGCAAGTCCTATAGGTACTGCCACTACTACTGCAATCCCGGTAATCTTCAGTGTACCTGAGATCAAAGGAAGAATCCCATAGCTCGGATTTTGAATAGAAAAAGGAAACCATTCCGTTCCTGTTATGAAATCAAATACAGATACTCTCGAAAAGAACGTAAATGTTTCAAATATAAGCGTAAATACGATACCGATCGTGGTTAATACTGAAACCCCTGCTATTGCAAATAAGATCCATGGTATTGACTTCTCGAATGATCGATTAAAGCCTTTTCCTCTTTTTTGTGCAATCATCTCTGCAACAGAATATGATGATTCTTTTGAATTTGAAGCCATAAAATGCAAACCCCTTTCATCCACATGACAAGATGAGAAGCAAGTATTAGTCGCTTCTCATCTGTTTTTTTGACTTTACCAACGATACTTGATTATTTAAGACCCTCTAAGGCATCTTTAGCTTCCTTGATCTTCTCTTCCGGAAGACTCACATAGCCAACCGCTTCTGCCATTTCAGCAGAGTTATCAAGGGTGAATTTCATGAAATCATATACAGCTTCATTGTCTTTAACAGAAGCGTTTTTAGCATATACGAACAATGGACGTGATAGTGGAGTATATTCCCCGCTCTCGATTGTTTCGTTATTCGGCTCGACACCATCAATTTTCACTGCTTTAAGTTGATCCTTATTTGCAAGGTAGTAAGCATATCCGAAGAATCCAATTGCGTTTTTGTCACCTGTTACACCTTGTACAAGAACGTTATCATCTTCAGAAAGCTGAATGTTTTGTTTAACCATATCTTTTTCTTCTAAAACTGCTTCATTGAAGTAATCATATGTGCCTGAGTCAGTACCAGGAGAATAGAATTTCACTTCTTCATCCGGCCATTCCGGATTGATGTCAGACCATTTCTTAGTCTTTCCATCTTCTAGCCAAAGCTTTTGAAGATCTTCAACTGTCATATCTTCTGCCCAGTCGTTTTCTTTGTTAACAACGATTGTAAGACCATCTTTAGCAACTTCGAATTCAGTGAAATCAATACCAGCTTCTTCTAGCTTTTGCTTTTCTTCGTCTTTTATTGGACGGGAAGCGTTTGAAAGATCAGTTTCACCTGCGATGAATTTTTCAAATCCACCACCAGAACCGGATACACCGATTGATACTTTTACATCAGGTTGTGTAGCTGCATACTCTTCGTTAACAGCTTCCATGATCGGAGCTACCGTTGATGAACCATCCATTTTTACGCTGCCGGATAGTTGTTCTTCTGAACCATTCTCTGCTCCACCTTGAGCACCACATGCTCCTAATACAAGAGCTGATCCGATCATTGCTGACATTGCCAGATACTTAAAGCTTTTCATTCCTAAATTCCCCCTAAGAAACTTGGTTGTTTTGTCCTACGAGTAATAGATTAATAGATGAGTGTTAATGAGGTTTTAACCGTTTGTAAAGGTTTTGTAAATTCGACATTTTTCTTCATTTCATCAGCTTTCCCATCCGCTTAAAACCCTCTAAACCCTTATTGAATATAGTGTTAGACAAGCTTTAATAAATTATGCATTTCTTTATATAATTGTTCCTGCTTTTTACCCAGTCCCTTTTAATCCTAATATCAGCATCCATGTTTCTTATGTTTAACATTCTTAGATGAATTCAAAAAAAGCTGATTTCCAGAAAGTCATTTCGTGGAAATCAGCTTAAGTCTGCTCAGTTATTCTGTTCTCTTTCCTCTTGCATTTGTTCTTCCGCCTCTTCGGCATTTTCTACTTTCTTATTAACAGAAGTCGGGTCCTTCACTTCTTCTGCACGTTTCTTCTTCAGTTCAAAGTACTTATCCATCACTCGTTTAGAGATGTATTTATTGACGTAAGGATCGGCTACTCCGCTTGCTTGAATATGAGAAGCAGGAACCATTGTGGCATAAGCCACTTCCGGGTTATCAAATGGGGCGTACCCGATGAGAGTCGTGTTGTAGTTCAGCTCTCCATCTACATACGTCTCAGCGGTACCTGATTTACCTGCAGCATTATACGGTGCATTCTTAAATTGATCATACGCCGTTCCATCAGGATAGTGGTACACCCGGTAGAAACCTTGTTGAACATGCTCGATTTGGGCTTGAGTCGCATCAATTCGATTCAACACATTCGTTTCTTTCTCAAACAGGATTGGCCCCAGGCTATCCAGATCGTTTGTCGGCTCTCTTATTTCTTTCATGATGTGTGGTTCCACACGATAACCATCATTTGCAATGGTTGAAATATACTGAGCTAATTGCATCGTTGTATACGTATCAAACTGCCCGATCGCTAAATCCAGTAAGAAACCAGGAGTGGTGTCTGTACCTGTAAGTCCGGAAGACTCACCAGGTAAGTCGATTCCTGTCGGCACACCCAATCCGAATTGGGCGAAGTGGTTCCGAAAGATGTCAAAGGCTTCCGGATTATTCACAATCGGCTCATTCGGAACATACTGACCTCCTGCAACTTTAAGGGCAACCTTCCACATGTATGAATTAGAAGACTTTTCCAGAGCGAATAAGTCAGACATGGGGATTCGCTGGTATTTATTGAACCATGAAGATTTCGGCTTTGTCCCTTTGATTTTTAATGGTTCGTCTATCAACACTTCTCCCGGTTTTAAATTCCCGGTCATATAACCAGTCAATACGGTAGCACCCTTTACCACAGACCCCACTTCATAAGAGGACGTAAAGGTTCCTAACGCAGCATCCCTCATCTCGTATTTACCAGTTTCTGAATTCTTTACATACTGCTTACCAGCCATTGCTAATATTTCTCCCGTATTGGGATCAATCATGACTACGTAAGCCCGATCGAGGTTTGGAGACTCACTACGATTCACTATCTGTTTTCGTAATTCTTCTTCAATAATCTTCTCAACTTCACGCTGTAACTCCATATCAATGGTAAGAACAATATCTTTTCCCCGTTGACCTTCTTGAACGAGTACGGACTCTAAGACACTTCCACCTTTAGTGACGTTTTTAATTTGTTCCTTTTGCCCTTGCAGGACATCTTCATATTCTAATTCTACATAGCTTTTTCCTACACGATCATTCCGGTTGTAGTCTTTCGCCAAATAAGAATCTACTAGATTCTCAGGTAAGCCTTCCCGTGAAGAAGACACGTTTCCCAGAATGGTTCTTAACGTATCGTCAAATACGTAAGATCGCTTCCAGTCTGTTGTCGTATTGACGCCTGGAAGTTCACTGAGATGTTCACTGACGACAGCGAATTCTTCCGGTGTGACCCCTTCGTTCTTCACAATTTGTGGATTTAGAGCATAACCACTGGAAAACTCACGATAAATCGCAATGATCTCTAAGTCTTTTTCAGTCAATGTCGCCAGCTCTTTTTCGGTGATTCGGTCTAATCTCATTTGGTATACTTTCGCATTCACATCGTCTTCAGAGAGTTCTTCATTGTCTTGGAGCTTCTTAATTTCTTTGTCTGAAACCTTTGCGTCTGCTTTTTCTTTATTATTCAATATCCAATAATCTTTCTTGTCTCTTTCTGTAACTTCTTTCGTATCTTTTTCAATGTACTCAGAAAGCTTGGATGCAACTTCCATCATTTCATCGACCTTGGTATTGTTTGCCCGTGTATAAGTGATTGCATTTAAAGGAACATTATCGACAATCACATTCCCATATCGATCGTACATTTTCCCCCGTGGCACGCCTGTATTGACGACAACATCCTCTGTTCTTTCTACTTCTTTCTTGTAGCTTTCTCCGTTCACGATTTGAACGAGTCCCAGTCTAAGAACAAGAAGAGAAAATAATAAGAACACGGCAAAAAACAGCAGATTCATCCGAACGGGAACATGCGTCTTCCTTTTTCTCTTATTTCTTTTCAATCGTTCCAACCCTTCCTCTATGTAAAAATTTCTTTATTTCGTTACCATCCCATCTTATTTTATAGAAAATCACAAGGATAATCTAGCCATAAGCAAAGAGAGGAAATCTTTCCCTCTCTTTGCTTTAATATCCTATATGGGCAGTTCGACTTTTCGTACAAAGAAATAAATGAGGGTATGACCCGCTCCAAGCATTAGTAGGAGGATGGGGATGCTCTCTTCCTGATTGAAAAATGTGACAGCAATGATGAACGCCAAGACTGACACAATTCTTCCTAAATTCAAGAAAATCTCCCTTACTACAATATACTCAATTCTCATTTCAGCGGCGTTCCATCCCGTTCCGATTACATCATACGTCATTGAAATATAAGGAACCAGGAGGATGGGGTAAGCAATGGCAATGACGCCTGCGTACAATAATAATTTCGTGTACGATACATCAAATACGATTAAGAAAATGGCTAAGTAGAGGAGGATACCCCCTATCAGAATCGCTCGTTTCCGAAATTTTTTCTTAATCACTCTAGAGGCAATATAATACCCTACGAATGCGATTCCCGAGTTGATGAGACCAAACGTACCTATGGCAAACTCACTTCCCGTACTGATGAAAACAAATACAGAAATAATAAAGATAAACGTCCCTTCTCTCAATCCCTGAAAAAAGTGAGCGTTCGTAATGTGCCGCCAATTATCATTGTTTTTCCTTTCTTCCAGAATTCTGAGGAATAGATATCTTCCGGAGGCAGGTCGCCTTTTAAGAAAGAAGCTCATAAGGACAGCAATCGAAAAAAGCAAAAGAGATAAACCGAACACAATGGTATATCCTTTAAATGACGTAAACCTGGAAATGATAAAACCTGCGAGAATCGGTCCAATCATTCCTCCAGCTGACGTTAACGTACCAAGAAAGCCGTTAAAAAAATCTCTCGTTTCAGGTTCGGTGATTTCAAAGGTAAGCACATTAAATGCTAACCAATAGAAGCCATAACCGATCCCGAGCAACGCCCCCAATACAACCAAAAAGTTTTCGGCAGACTCTCCGAAGGCGAGAACAGATATGTAAAATAGCGCCAAAAAAATAACCCCGAAGCGTAACACAATCACCCGGTCTACCTTCTTTGCCAATCTTCCTGCTAATATAAAAGTTATCGGCTGAAAGATCACCACGGTTAAATTATAGATGCCTAAGTCAATGAATTCACCCGATTGCTTCCACAAGTAGATGTTTACAAATGTGTTTGAGAGCGCAATACTCAATGAATATAATCCGCCAATCAATAACAGCAGAGTCAGATCTTTCGTTAAATCAATATCGCCTAATAACTTTTTATAGCTACTCATTTGAAAAACTCCCCTTTAACGTACCCCTATCTTGTGAAAAAGGGAGGGAAGTTATACAAAAAAAAGAGAGGTTCTTGAAAGAACCTCTCTCCTCGTACGATTACATTATTTAGCAGCTGAATAACGTTTCGCTACTTCATCCCAGTTTACAACGTTCCAGAACGCACCGATGTAGTCAGGGCGACGGTTTTGATAATTCAGGTAGTAAGCATGTTCCCAAACGTCAAGACCTAAAACAGGAGTTTTACCTTCCATTAGAGGGCTATCCTGGTTTGGTGTGCTTGTTACTTCTAATTCACCGTTGTTTACCACTAGCCAAGCCCAACCTGAGCCAAAGCGAGTAGCAGCAGCGTTAGCGAATTCTTCTTTAAATGAATCGAAGCTTCCGAACTTGGAAGAGATGGCATCTGCCAGCTCTCCAGATGGAGCGCCTCCACCATTCGGAGATAATACTGTCCAGAATAGAGAGTGATTAGCGTGGCCGCCACCATTGTTGCGTACTGCAGTACGAGCACCTTCAGGAACAGCGTCTAAGTTAGAAACAAGATCTTCAATGGATTTGCTTAGTAAATCATCGTGACCTTGAAGTGCATCATTTACTTTCGTAACATATGCGTTATGGTGTTTCGTGTGGTGAATGTTCATTGTGTCCTTGTCAATATGAGGCTCTAAAGCATCATATGCATAAGGTAATTGCGGTAATTCGTAAGCCATTATAAATTCCTCCCTATGTATAGTTTCCTGAACAATAAATTCAGGCCGTTTCAGTATAAGATTACCAAAACTACTATATCTGTTCAAATATTTTGCCTTCATTTCTTCACTTTTTCTTACAAGTATAAAATCCCCTATATATTTTTCTCTAGTCATAAGAAAATACTTTCCGGTCAAATGATAACGAAGAAATAGATAGCCATGACAATCTGGATGATTCCTTTTGTCACGACACTAGAGATGAATCCAACGACGGATCCTACGCCTACCTTTACGGCAGTCTTAAGATCAGACCTGTGCACTACCCATTCACCTATGATTGCACCTAGAAACGGGCCGATAAGGATCCCGATCACGGGGATGACAAAAGGGCCAATCAATAAGCCAATTGTACTCCCCCAGATTCCAGCTCTCGTCCCTCCAAATTTTTTGACACCTATAAGATTCGCCATATAATCAGCACCGAATAGAAGGATCACGAATAGAACCTGTACTGTCCAGAATAACCAGCTAAACGGTTCGAAGCTGAAAAACACTCCGTACAAAATGAAGCTTCCTATCAGAAAGACGACGCTGGGCAATATCGGGTAAATCAATCCGACAAAGGATAAAATCATCAGTACGATAATAATACTCCAATAAATCATTTCCATCTTTTAACACCTCCCATAAAGTATAAAAAAAACTGACCCATTTGACAAATATCAAATGGGTCAGCATTTGTATTATTCTACACCCAATACTGCTTCTGCAATATTGACTGCATGATCACCGATACGTTCTAAGTTACTGACGATGTCGACAAACACGATACCTGCTTGTCCAGAACATTTCCCTTCGTTCATACGCAGAATATGTTGTTTACGAAGCTTTCTCTCCATTTTATCGATCTGATCTTCTTTTTCAGCTACTTCTCTTGCAATGTCAGTATCGTTTAAGTCTAAAGATTTTAACGCTTTTTCCACTGTTTCAATTGTTAGACTAAACATTATTTCAAGGTCGTTCATTGCATCATCCGTAATTTTAACCTTGTTGGTTTGTTGATATTCAATCAGTTCAACGATATTCTCAAAATGATCACCTACACGTTCGATATCACGTACGGTATCCATTAAGATTGAATGGCGCTCGGATTCATTTTCAGATAATGAAGCAGAAGATAAATCAACCAGGTAATTCGTGATTTTCTTATCAAGATTGTTAATGGCCCCTTCAATTTGATAAGCTGCCTCCGCATTTTTAGAGCTCTTTGACTTCAGGAACTCATTTGTTTCTTCCAATCCCTTTACAGCGAATTTACCCATGCGAAGTACTTCTTCCTTCGCTTGTCCTAACGCGATAGAAGGTGATTGTTCTATAAACATTGGATCTAGATGTTTAGAGTTATAATCAACAAGTGAATCCTGCCCTGGGATCAATTTCGTAACGATCACCGCTAATAGGGCGATGAACGGGAACTGAATAATTGTATTCGTTATATTAAATGAGCCGTGAGCAAAAGCGATAGTCATCGGTTCATTCAGGTTGAATGAAGATTGTAAAAACAGAACAAACTTAGTGAAAAATGGCAAAATGATCAAAAAGATTGTAGAGCCAATCAGATTAAAGAGTACATGGACTGCTGCAGCACGTCTTGCAGCGACTGAAGCACCCAAAGCTGCCAGAACTGCCGTAATGGTCGTTCCGATATTATCCCCGAATAAAATAGGTAGTGCTGCCTGGATATCCACTAAATCTGAACTGTATAGCTCTTGTAAGATACCGATCGTTGCAGATGAACTTTGTACAATGACAGTAAATAGAGTTCCAATCACTACTCCAAGAATGGGGTTTGTACTCATACTTACAGTTAGGTCATGAAAGGCTTCAAGTGAACGCAGAGGCTTCATTCCTCCACCCATTAATTCCAATCCATAGAATAATGCACCGAAACCAAAAATCATCTGACCAATATTGTGTACTTTTTTATTCTTAAAGAAGAATAACATAATTGTTCCTACTGCAATAATTGGTAAGGCGTATTCACCAATATCGATCCCGATGATAAACGCTGTAACCGTGGTCCCGATATTAGCACCCATGATGACACCGATCGCTTGTCTAAGTGTCATGAAGCCCGCACTTACTAATCCGACTACGATAACCGTCGTACCACTACTGGACTGTATTAAGACGGTTACAAAAATACCTGCCAATACGCCCATAAATGGGTTGGTCGTGAACTTATCAAGAATTTCTTTCAGGCGTTCACCGGCAGACTTTTGAAGTCCGTCTCCCATATACTTTATCCCGAAGAGGAAAATCCCTAATCCTCCAAAGAACTGAAACAACATCTCTTGCCAATTTAATTCCATTTTTTCAACCCCTACATAAATTTTCGACATTAAACAACAAAAACCCCATATCATTTTTAATATATTATAGAGCAAAGGTAAATACTTTTTACTGCAAATTTACAATAGGTTAATAAAACTCGTCATTTATTACAATTACATTACAAAATGTAATTATTACAAATTGTTCACATGTTCGAAACTTGCTGAAGAAGAAAGACAGGCATAAAATAGATAGGGTATGCATGAAAGGAGAAAAAATAAAGATGAATGTATTTCAACAATTGTATAAAAGTATCTATTCCCCAAAAGACATTGCAACATTCCGCTTTCAGGGAATTGGCAAGACGATCCGTTATGTCTTCCTGCTGGCACTTATTTCTATATTACCCGTAGCTATTCAATTTATATCATTTGCTACCAGTGCCATCGAGAATGTCAGAGAATCAGTAGAAGCTGAGTTTCCATCCTTTTCAATAGAGAATGGTTCGTTGTCATCCAGTGAGACAGAGCCGATTACAATCGATAAAGACAGTATGACCATTATCTTTGATAGTACCGGTGACCTCCAAGAAAAAAACCTTGATGAAAATGAAAATACGATTGCATTTTTGGAAAAGAGTTTCGTTGTCATTAACCAAGGAAACGTTCAATCTTCTTCCTATTCTTTGTTTGGAAGTACAGCCCTTACTAAAGATGGCTTAATTGATTTATTAGATTCCTTAATAGGGATGAAATGGATTCTCCTTCCCGTAGCCTTATTTTTTCTCTACTTATTCACTTCAGGAATGATGTTCTTGAAGGTGACGATATTCGCAATAATCGGTGTTACGTTCGCAAATGTTCTTAAACGAAATGTAAACTACCGTCAAAGCTTTCGAATCACCGCCTATTCCGCAACGGTTTCTACATTGTTTTTTACCCTAATGGAATTGCTGCAAACCTTTATTCCTGCCGCCCCGATTCTGGATTGGTTTGTGATCACTGTCATTCTGTATTTAGTCGTGAAAGAGATTCCGCAAAAGAGAATCCGGCCATAATAAGAATCCCTGTCTCACCCGGAGACAGGGATTTTCCTTTTATATCATTTTTATAGGAAACATTCAGCTCCATCCTTATAACTTGAATTGCCTGCTTAATTCCTTTAGTTGGTTGGATGCACTCAATAGCTTTTCTCCTACTTCATGGGTATTTCTAACCTTTTCGTGCTGCTCTTCAAAGGCAGCAAGCATCTGCTCAGTTCCTGCTAACGTTTCTTGTGAAACGGAAGAAAACGCCTCAGTCGAAGCTTCCACCTTAGGGAGAGATATTTTTAGATAGTTCAAATCTTCTTTCATATTTTGCAGATCCATGCTGACACCATCTATTTCATTTTTCAACAAATCAAACGATTCCCGTGTTTCAGTAGCTTCTGATACGTAGTACTGAAATTCTTTGAAAAATTGATCGAATTGCCTTGTAGCATTTAATGTGATTGACTCCATCGTAAGAATGGTTTCACTAATATTCTTAGTAGCATCTGATGATTGCTCCGCAAGCTTCTTGACTTCATTTGCCACCACCGCAAACCCACGACCGGATTCACCCGCCCTTGCGGCTTCAATCGTGGCATTGAGGGCAAGGAGTTTCGTTTGTTCGGCAATTTGATGAATCAATGAAATCACGGTGACGATGGAGGATGATTGTTCATGGACTTCTTGAATGATCTTATTCATTTGCTTGAAGTCCCCGGATACCCTGTTCAACCCCCCAACCATTTTATCAACTTTGTACTCCCCTTCACCCGCAGATTCATTCATATCCTTTGTTTTTTCAAAGACGGTATTCATTTTCACAAATATGGATTTTACAGTCACATTCATTTCTAGGAAGTGGTTGACACTTACTTCGGAAGTACCTGCCGTTTCTTCTGCTCCCGCTTTCACCATTCGTACCGTTTCTACCATATACTCATTTTCTTTCAATAGTTCAGATGAAGAGGATTGAAGCTGCATCCCTGTAGAAGCTAAACTGTCTGTTGTTTGATGAATATTATGTATTAAGTCTTTCATTTTCACTACCATCGAATCAAAACTTTTCTGAAGGGAAACGATTTCCGGCATCGTCGTTTCGACTGGGATGTTGGCAGCCAGATCACCATCTCTTATTTTCTTCATCGATTCGCGCAATTGAGCGATCGGGGGAGTCAACCGGTTCACAAATAACAAGACAATGATAAAGGCAATCCCAGCGCTAAGCCCAATCATACCCAGTGTATAGGCAGCCATTGACCGAATGTCTTGCATATACTCTTCCTGAGGGACAACGATCACATACTCTCCTTGCAACTCTTGAATTGAATGGAAAGCCACCGTATAGGTTTCCCCTTTGATGGTTGTTTCGATGGTCCCTTTTTCAAGTTCTTCGATTTCATCTATAAGAGGTTTCCCAAATTGTAATTCAGAACCTTTACTAACTGAAGAGGGTACAGCTTTAGAATCTTTAATAAAATAGAATTGTGCTTCTATATTATCCTGGGTCAATGCCGTATCCTGTTTTTTGATTACATCATTCAGCTTTTTTTCAAACTGTTCCTGTTCACCGATATAAATGAGCATCAAGCTTTGTGCAATTTCACTCATCGAGGTCACTTCACGATCCAAGCGCTGTTCCATCAGATGAATGGTAGCCTGTTTGGACTTTAAATAAGATATACATCCAATTGTTGAGCCAGTAATGGTAACCAGCAGAAAAATGACTATGAATAATCGTTTCTTTAAGGTTAAGATCTTGAAAAACGGAAGTACCCTTTTCTCATTTGGAACCATTTTTATCTGTTGTGGCCATTTCCTTAAGAAGTTTATTATTTTCGACAAAATTATACACCCTTCCCTAATCATTCCATCTTTCATTTTCTCAAAGAAAGATGAAGGAACTGTAAAGGTGTCGTAAAGGTTTATTGAATTTCAGGACTATAGACCCCTTTTCTGCGCTTGGCGAGAAACATAAATAACAATAAGTTGATTAGTGAAAAAGCGAAGGTGATCGAATACATCTCCACCATATTGTCTTTCCAAAAACTGTAAGCAATGGGTCCGAGTGCAACCCCACCGAACCTCACAGCTCCATAAATACTGACAATAAGTCCCCTTTCGTGTTCCGATACACTCCCCGTAATAAAGGCATTAATGACAGGCAGCATCAAGCCTAATCCACCAAAGCTTACCGTAATAAAGAACATTAAAAACCCCAATGATGAAAAAAAGATCAGAAAGCCTAATGGGACTGACATCATTAATAGTCCACATTTCATATACGTCCATCCCAGTTCCTCATCCGTCTTTAGCCTCCCCCCACACCAGTAAGAGCTAATGGTCATCGCACCAAGAGGAAAGATGAACGTAAACCCTTTAAAAAAACCATCAATATGAAAAGTATTTTCAATATGGTAGGAAAGAAAGAAGAGAATGCCGAATAATAAAAATAAGCCTATTCCTCCCATTGTATAAAGAGGGAATAACAGGCGCCATTTTGTTATAAAGATGGAGTAATGGGCTTTTTTATTTGGGTTATGGTGCCTCGTTTCAATCGTTTCCCTAAGTCCGATTAATATCACTACGCACAATAAAGGAAATACCCAAAATGAATGATTCCAATGGACAAGGATAGCCAGTGTGGCTCCGGTGATGGGTGCGACTACCTTTCCTATCCCATTAAACACTTCTAACGAGCCTAACATCCTCGAGCGTTCCTGCCCCTGGAAGATGTCACCGATCAATGCCATGGCCAGAGGTGTAGTCCCAGCCGCCCCCACACCTTGTAATCCTCGGCCAATCATGAAAAGCCTGACGTTTCCATTTACTTCTCCGCTTACAACACAAAGCACACTTCCCAGAATCATTATCCATAATGAAACGATGATTAATCGTTTTCTTCCATAACGATCAGACAACATTCCAACGAAAGGAATCACCAGTGCAGCAGGGATGGTGAATGAACTTAGGATAAAACCAGACCAGCTGCTGTTTAAATGTAAATCCGCTTCAATACTTGGAAGAATGGGAATAAGCATGGAATTACCAAGTACCATTAATATGGGAAGTAGCCCGATTACCAGTTGGAGAACCTTATTTGTCATGACGCGTCACCCCTTCATTATTCGATTCACTCTAACAATATGGGAGGAAGGTATGTATGAAACGAATGGCTATATTCTTTGGTATTATCATTCTTCTTTATAGCGTTTATTATGATTTAAATAAGGGAACCTTAAGGCTCCTCTATAATGAAGCCACAGTTGCAACTGCCCAGCCACAAGTGAATCAAACGTCTTCCCCCGCTCCTCTGGAATCTCCTTCTGAAGAAGATCCCTCTTCCATTTCGTATGTTGAAATGGAAGTCAAGCCCGGTGACACAGTCTTAAGTCTAGTAGAAGACCTTCTTGATGGTTCTATGCCTGTTTCCATTGAACGTGTGATTACCGATTTCGAAGAATTAAATGATGTGCCGCCTGCAAAGATCCAAATCGGGAAAACCTATAAGATCCCGAATTATCAATAATCCAAGCATTCAAAAAACACCTATTTCTTGTCATTTCACACAAAACACTGTTACAATAGCTTCGTATTACTTATAATGAAACTTTGAGAACCTTTCTAAAGGAGCGAATTACACTTGAGTGAAATTATACATCGTTCAAAAACACGTCCGGTCAAAGTCGGAGATTTAACTATTGGCGGTAACAATGAACTTGTTATCCAAAGTATGACCACTACAAAGACACATGATGTTGAAGCAACGGTAAAAGAGATTCACCGTCTCGAAGAAGCAGGTTGTCAGGTTGTCCGCGTAGCTTGTCCAGATGAACGTGCAGCAGACGCAATAGCTGATATTAAGAAGCAAATCAACATTCCACTTGTTGTCGATATACATTTTGACTATAAACTAGCCTTAAAGGCCATTGAAGGCGGAGCCGATAAAATCCGAATCAATCCAGGGAATATCGGTCGCCGTGAAAAAGTGGAGGCAGTTGTCAAAGCAGCGAAAGAAAAAGGGATTCCGATTCGTATCGGGGTAAATGCCGGAAGCTTGGAAAGAAAAATCCTTGAAAAGTACGGATACCCAACGGCTGATGGTATGGTAGAAAGTGCCCTTCATCACATCAAGATCCTGGAAGACCTGGATTTTCACGACATTATCGTGTCCATGAAAGCATCTGATGTGAATTTAGCCATCGAAGCCTACACGAAAGCAGCTAAAGCTTTTGACTACCCACTTCACCTCGGAATCACTGAATCAGGCACATTGTTTGCTGGAACGGTGAAGAGTGCAGCAGGTCTTGGTGCGATCCTTAGCCTTGGCATTGGTAATACACTGCGTATTTCCTTAAGTGCTGACCCAGTGGAAGAAGTTAAAGTAGCCAGAGAACTTTTAAAGTCGTTTGGATTAGCATCAAATGCTGCTACCTTAATTTCGTGTCCGACATGCGGCCGTATCGAAATCGACTTAATTTCAATCGCCAATGAAGTGGAGGAGTACATCTCCACCATTAAAGCACCGATTAAAGTGGCTGTCCTTGGATGTGCAGTAAATGGACCGGGCGAAGCCAGAGAAGCCGATATCGGTATTGCCGGGGCTCGTGGGGAAGGACTACTATTCCGAAAAGGAAAGACCGTCCGTAAAGTTCCTGAAGAGACAATGGTTGAGGAATTAAAGAAGGAAATCGACAAAATCGCAGAAGAATATTTTGCACAGCAAGAAGCAGAAAAGAAAGAACAAGAAGAACAAGAAGTTTAAATGCATGTAAAGAGGACTGACCTTTGATCAGTCCTCTTTTTTCATTTCTTGAAACGCTCCCAATTTCAAGAAAAAGTGTTATTTTTAAAAGAACGGCAGTACAAATAATCCGATAATTATCGATACGGCCCCAATTCCGATGGCCCAGGCACCGAGCATTTCTGCTCCTCTTCTTCTTGCCACAAATCCAAGTACAATCCCAGCAGCCCCCATGATTACAGGGAGAATGAATAAGGAAAGAATGGATAGGGCAAGTGCAGAGTAACCCAATACACGACCTGATGTTGTCGTATCTTCGGCGGTATCCTCTTCAAAGTCGCGGCTTACACTCATTGGAGCAGCAATTTCTGCTGCTGTCTCTTCACGGTATTCTTTACTCACATCTGTTTCCGGATTGTCGTAATACACGTCGATATCTTGTAGATTTCGATCAACGCTGTTTAATTCGCGTCGTTCATCACTCATACAGCAATCCCTCACTTTCTGTGTTTGGGAGCCTTCTTATTGTGTGTCACTCCGCTTTTTTTACTATGCTAATGTTTGTCATTTTTGTTAGCTTACTTTCATTTTTGTAAGCATTCATAACTTTTGAAAGGGTTCTTTCTGCATAAATTTTATTGTTTCTTCATATGGTCTGCCTGAGCTCTGTCAATCATCGTATGGAACATAATTCTCCTCTATTAAAAATAATTTCAATCACTACTCACCATAAATGAGGTTATTTGCTAATTTTTGATGTTATTTATTTTTCAAGGATACATGCTCAAATAGTTGATTGGAGTGTAAGGTGCTCGACTCCTGCGGGAATAGCGGGAATGTTGAGACCCCGCAGGGCGAAAGCCCGAGGAGGCTCAACTCACGCCCCGCGGAAAGCGAGCACCTGGAGCGGAAATCAACTACTACTTTCTTCTTTAAGACAGCAACAGACTTTAAGAAAAGAACCTTTTGAAAACATCGTTTATCTACTGGTCAGAAATGTGATAAACTTGAAGGAGTTTTTATAAAGAGGAGCATGATGAAGAATGAAACGTTTTGGAATCGATATTGATGGGACAGTTACATCACCTGAATCCTTACTGCCTCACATAAATGAATATTTTAAATTAAATTTAACCTTACAAGACATCACCCAATACGAATTGACAGAAGTTCTGGATATTTCTCCTCAAACCTTTGGAAAATGGTTTAAGGAAGCAGAACCTGTCATCTACAAAGAATCTCCCCTTGCTCCCGGTGCAAAAAAAATATTGGATCAATGGAAAGAAAAACATGAACTTTATTTTATAAGCGCAAGAAGATCAGACCTAATTCAATTAACGAAAGAATGGTTTAGTTCACAAGATTTAATGTACCATCACATCGAATTAATTGGCTCCCATGATAAAATTTCAACAGCGAAAAAACATGAAGTCGATATTTTCTTTGAAGATAAACATGATAATGCCGTTTCGATTTCTGAAGAATTGTCAATCCCTGTTCTGTTATTCAACACACCTTACAATCAAAAGCCGATCCCTGATGGAGTCATTCGCGTAAATGACTGGCATGAAGCAAACACCTGGGTTCAAGGCTGGCTTCAAAATCAATCGTAGAAAAAGCCTCTGACATAAGAGGCTTTTTCTATTACACATTAAATAAGGATTTAAAGCGTTCCACGCGCTTTCTGTTCACTTTGAAATCATAATAGCCAAAACGGGAACCTGACTTAATATGTAGAAGATTCGTGTTTTCATCAATATAAAGTTCCAGGTCATCCTTGAATTTCAACCACTTTGAAGTAAAAACCGCTTGTACATAATGTGATTTCTCTTCCTTGATCTCTACATGATCGAACTTCCCCAGGGTGCTGTGGATTTTCGCCTTCGTATCCTTTACGCTTCCATTTATGGGAAGTGGTGCTATTCGATGATATGATGTGAGATCAATTGTGCTCACACAGTTTTTTTTATTCGTTGGGCAGTGAGTAAAAGGCACTGGTTCCATGGCTGCATCTCCTCTCAATTTCTTCCGTATAAATGCATTTTTTCCCTCTTTTACCTTCACTTAAACTATGAACATTTTAAAGAAAAAGAGACCCTAAAAGGATCTCTCTACTGACATTGAGGACATTTACCATATATTTCGAATTTATGACCGGATATATCATACCCTGTATCCGATAAATTTTCTTTTAATGCTTCCATGGGACATGTATGAATTTCTTTCGTTTTTCCACAATCCATACAAATGAAATGATGGTGATGGTGATGGCTTTCACATGTAAACCGAAAATGTCTTTCACCTGAGAGTTCAGTCTCTTCCAAGATCTCAAGTTCAACAAACAAGCTCAAATTACGGTAGATTGTATCAAAACTGAGCCCCGGATAATCAGCTTTCATATTTTCCAAAACATCCCTGGCCGTCAAATATTTATTAGAGCTGGAAAACAGTTCAAGTAATTGCTCCCGTTTTCCTGTATGCTTATATCCTTTTGATTTTAACAGGTCCATTGCTTCCGTTACATTCAATTTCTACACCTCAACTTTAGAAGAATGACTCGACGTTCTTATTTTCTTAATCACAATTGTAATGAGAAGGATTAAAATCGCCGTCATGACAATCGTACCACCTGGTGCAAGATTCAAATAGAAGGCACTGATTAATCCAACAATAACAGAAATTTCACCAAATAACAGTGAAAACCCGATCGTTTGCTTAAATCCATTGGCAATCCTGATACTTGCTGCAACCGGTAATGTCATAAGAGACGAAACCAGCAGGATCCCTACGATGCGCATAGAAGCGGCAATCACAAGTGCCACCATGACCATAAAGATAAAGTGGATCGCCTTAGCTGGGATTCCTGACGCCTTTGCATGATCTTCATCAAAGGATAGAAGAAACAATTCTTTATATAGCAGAAAGATCACGCCAATGACAAGAACGCTGATCCCTCCAATCAAATACAAGTCTCCTCTGCTGACTGCGCTGACACTTCCAAACAAATAACTAAATAAATCTGTATTAAAACCGTCTGCGAGTGAAATGAAAATGACCCCTATCCCGATTCCTCCAGATAGGATGATCGGAATCGCAAGCTCCTGATAATGCTTATATAACATACGTAAACGTTCAATAAACAAGGAGCCCATGACTGAGAATACCATTCCAAAATACAGGGGATTCAAACCCGAAAAAGCAGGTATCGTTTTACTTAAATACAGGCTCGCTGCAATACCTGACAGAGTGACGTGACTCAAGGCATCCGCAATTAAAGATAGCCTCCTTACGACGATGAATGCTCCTAATAAGGGGGCGATGATTCCAATAAGGATCCCCGTAAGAAATGCATTTTGTAAAAATTCATATTGAAAAATAGCTTGAAGCATTGTCTTCCCTCCAATCGATCATGAATGATGATGTTCATGTTCATGCTCATGATTTAAAAAATGTACATCATGACCATAAAAAGAGGAAAGCTGATTTTCTTTTAGCTTTTCAAACTCTTCTGTTTTGCCATGGAAATGTAAATGTTTATTTAGACAAGCGACATGGGTCACTTTATTCGAAATCGATCCTATGTCATGAGTGACAAGAACGAGTGTAATACCTAAATCTTTATTTAACGTTTCTAACATATCATAGAAGTTTTGGACGTTTTGACTGTCCACTCCCACTGTCGGTTCATCAAGAATCAATATATCAGGCTGGCTTACGAGCGCCCGGGCAATGAACACCCTTTGCTGTTGTCCTCCTGATAATTCCCCAATATTACGTTTAGCGAATGGACTCATCCCAACCGATTCAATGGCTCCATACACATCTTGTTTGTATTTAGATGAAATCCTCTTGAACAAACCTGCTTTTTTCGCTAATCCGCTCGCCACCACCTCATAAACCGTGGCTGGAAAACCTGTATTGAAGCTATTGGCCTTCTGGGATACAAATCCTATGCGGTCCCATTGTTTGAACTTTTGCTGGGGGACTCCAAATAACTCAATATTCCCTTGTTTCACTCGTAACAGGCCCAGAACAAGCTTTAGTAAGGTCGATTTACCTGAACCATTAGGTCCGACGATTCCAAGGAATGCCCCTCTGGGAATGGTTAGGTTAATATCTTCGAGCACTCTTTCCCGCTCATACCTGAAATTTACATCTTCTATTTTAATGATAGGATTTGTAGTATCCATTTTTATCATCTCTCTTTATAAGAATCATTACGATTTAAAAGTACATAGGGTAGTATACATGATGGGTGCACAATTGTAAATGTTCATGCCTTGATACCAAATTAAAAGGACTGCTCAATTTGAGTGAGCAGTCCTTTACTCCAATGCTGCATTAATGTATGGCAGACTTAAATCGTGCACCCTTTGTTTCCTGTGTACTCATAATCGTTATGAAGGCATTGGGATCTACATCGGAAACGATGGATTTCAACTTTGTTACTTCAAGTCTGGTGACCACGACATAAATGACCTCTTTATCATTATCTGTGTATCCTCCACGACCCTTTAACATCGTTGTTCCCCTGCCCAGTCTCTTTAATATTGCGTCGGATACATCCAGGTAATGGTCAGAAACAATGATAACGGCCTTCGTTTCATCCATTCCCTGAATCACCGTATCAATCGTCTTAAAGGCAATATAGTAGGTCATAACGGAATACATCGCTTCTTCTAGTCCGAAGACAAATGCTGCCCAGGCGAAAATGAAAATATTGATGAACATAACAAACTCCCCCACTGAAAACGGAAGCTTCTTCGTTAAAAGGATACCAAGGATTTCAGTTCCATCCAGAGATCCACCATGACGTATCACAAGGCCAACCCCCACTCCAAGGGTCAATCCACCGAAAACAGTGGCTAACACTTTCTCTGTTACAAACGGGTCAATATGGTGTAAAAGGCTTTCGATACCTGCCAGTGCGATAATGGCAAACAGAGATGAAACGACAAAGGTTTTCCCGATATGTTTATACCCGTAATACATGAAAGGGAGATTGAGGAAAACGAGCAGGGTTGCAAAGTTTACAAATGGAATGGTGTCTGAAACTAAATAATCCAATATCAGCGAAACACCAATAATCCCACCATCGATGATATTATTTGGAACAAGGAATAACTCAATGGATATAGCAGCCAAGGCTGCTCCAATCGTAATAAAAATCAATCGGTAAATAAAATGAAGGGGACTTTCTTTTTTATGTACTCTTTGGGTCATCGGTCATCGTCAATTCCTTTCCTTTCACTTTATTTTCTTATAAAAATGTCACTTTCTGATCAAGAGTTACATATGTATCTGTTGAGGAGTGATAAACATGAAGCTATTACAAAATGTGATTAATCACAAAATCAACAACATTACAAATGAAGAATTATTAAAGTACGCCAAACAATATAACATTTCATTGACGTCCCAAGAGGCAACAAGCATCGTCGCAAGTGTTAAAGGAAAGAACATCAATATTTTTGATGACAAGAAACGCAGTAAATTGGTGAAGGACTTGGCCAGGATCATAGGTCCCACTAAGGCGAAGGAAATCAACCAACTCTTTTTGCAGCTCATCAGATAGTAAAAGAAGAGGAGGCGTCCCTATTGATGAGAGATGACCTCCTCTATTGCCTTTTTTATTGATTCAGTATCTTCGTTAATACATCTTCTTCGAATGTTTGATTACGAAGCATATCAATTTCGAACTTGTAAGGAGGTTTTTTATTTTTTTTATCTTCTCCTACATACGGTGTTTCCAGAATCTTAGGTATTTCTTTCAGCTGTGGATGATGAACGATATAGTTCAGTGCTTTAAATCCAATATGTCCGAATCCTAGATTTTCATGGCGATCTTTACTGGCTCCACGTTCATTCTTACTATCATTAATGTGCAGAACCTTTAAGCGATCAATCCCGACAATCTTATCGAATTCTTCCAAGACTCCATCGAAATCTTCCACAATATTATATCCTGCATCATGGGTGTGACAAGTATCGAAGCAAACAGAAAGGCGGTCATTCAGTTCTACTCCATTGATGATTTGAGCTAATTCCTCAAACGATCTTCCACATTCAGAACCCTTCCCTGCCATTGTTTCCAAAGCAATTTGCACTTTATGGTCTTTTGTTAACACTTCATTCAGACCTTCTATGATCTTATCGATTCCCTTATCTGCTCCTGCACCTACGTGAGCACCGGGGTGAAGCACAATCTGCCCCGCTCCCAGAGCTTCTGTGCGCTCGATTTCAGAACGGAGGAAATTGACACCTAATTCAAATGTAGCAGGGTTCGTCGTATTTCCTATGTTGATGATATAGGGAGCATGAACAACGATGTCCTCTATCCCATTTTCTTTCATGTGAGCGATTCCCGCTTCAATATTTAAGTCTTCGATTTTTTTTCTTCTCGTATTTTGAGGGGCACCTGTATAAATCATAAAAGTATTCGCTCCATAAGAAACGGCTTCTTCACTGGAGGCTAATAGCATTTTTTTACCACTCATTGAAACATGGGATCCAATCTTAACCATTCTTCTCAACTCCTAAGAAAATCTCTCTATATTGTATCGAATGTGTACAAATGAATCACGTTAAAACACTTATTTGCTTCTGTTTTTCTTTCTTCTCTCACGTTTCTTGATTTGATCCATTTTGTATTTCATTTTCTTTTTATAGCCCGGCTTGACTGTTTTCGGTTTTCGAACCATTGATTTCGCTTTTTCATCAATCTCATCAACATTCGTTTTTTGACGGTTCTTACGTTTGTTCAGGGGTGGTAGCTCAGACCATTCCCCTTTCTTAATATCTTGATGAGCAAAGCTGATTCCGAGCTTCTCCAGACGATTCAATGCATCTTCATCCGAAGGTGTATAAATGGTATAGGCAATCCCTGTATTACCTGCACGCGCTGTACGGCCGGAACGGTGAACATAGAAATCAAGATCTTGTGGCAGTTCAAAGTTAATGATATGACTTACACCTTCAATGTCGATCCCTCTTGCTGCTAAATCAGTCGCTACGATGTACTGATAATCCAGGTTCCTCGTTTGCTTCATCATTTTCTTACGCTCACGTGGAGAAAGGTCTCCGTGAATCCTTCCAACCTTTAATCCTTTAGCGATCAAAGCATCTGCCACTTCATCTGCTTTTTGTTTTGTATTAGTGAAAACGATACCTAAATATGGATTAATTTCCACTAAAATATTGTATAATAGGTTAATTTTATCGCGACTCTTAAGAGGGACGATCACATGTTGGATATTCTTTGCCGATAGCTGCTCGGGCTCGACATGTGCATATTGTGGATTTTCCATATACTTTTTCAAGAATGGTTTCAGTTTCTCTGGAATCGTCGCAGAGAATACAAGCATTTGTAATTTTTCAGGCATCTTAGCGGCAATCTGATCCACATCTTCAATGAATCCCATATCAAGCATCAGATCCGCTTCATCAATCACCAATATACTGGCAGTATGAACAAATAAGGCTTGATCTTTCACTAAATCATTGATTCGGCCCGGAGTACCAACCACAATATGAGGCTGGGTTTTTAATTTCTCAATCGTTCTCTGCTTGTCCGTTCCACCAATAAAGCAACGGGAAACAATGTTGCTATCTTTCGTGATCTTCAATACTTCTTGATAAATCTGTTGTGCCAGTTCTCGGGTTGGAGCAGTGATCACTGCTTGTACCTGTTCAGAATCTGCAGTCACCTTCTCAATGATCGGCAATAGATATGAATGTGTTTTTCCCGTTCCTGTCTGAGATTGACCAATCGCACTTTGCCCTTTTAATATCAGGGGGATCATTTTCTTTTGAATTTCTGTTGGTTCGTAGAAACCCAGTTCTTCTACTGCTTCATTAATGAAGGACTGGAATCCAAATTGTAGAAATAAATTATTTTTCATTCTTCTTTACATCTCCTTTTTTCAAAATATCCTTTTATTTACGCTATTATCGGGATGAAGGCCAAGTCGAACACATCATCACCATAGATATATATAAAATTTACGGATCACTTTATCATCGCGAGTGATTTTATCTTAACGTTAGCAAGCGTCATATTTAAAGAACATCTAACCATTATAATATTTTTTTGGCAAAACATCTAGTTCATACTTATTTTAATTTGAGATGATAGTGTATCAATACCCTTTTTTCACCTATTGCATACTCTATACTGACGAGGAATTTATTCGAATGAAAGGAGGCTGTCATTATGCCGCCTAGAAGAATGAGGAATCAGGGCCAGGATTTGCGAAATCCTTTCGGAATGAGACAGCAGCGGGGATTCAATGGGTTCGGAATGCAGCAGCCTGGAAGAAATAGTTTTGGAATGGGGCAGACGCAGCCACCTCCGTTTCAATTTGGAGGACAACGTCAAAATCAGGGCCTCAATATGGGATTCAATCAGAGGGGAAGAAGCCGAGGGCCAGGAAAAGGTGGTCTATTATCTAAGCTTCTTAAAAAGGGTGATCATCAGAATTCCGGCGGAGGATTATTACAACAATTTTCCAGAGGAGATTCTTCTGCCAACACAACAGGCTTTGACCGATCTCCACAGGCAGCTGGCGGAATCCTACAAAGCCTCTTAAACCCAGGCAATGTGAATTCATTTTTATCCAATACACAGCAAATGCTCCAGACCGCTCAACAGCTGGGTCCGATGTTCCAACAATATGGTCCTATGGTGAAAAATATCCCTGCACTATGGAAGTTATATCGAGGATTCAAAGATATGTCTGCAGAAGATGTATCCGATGGTGGAAATAATGAAGACAAAAATGAGGATATCGACATCCCAGAAGTCGAATCCACCGTTAAGAAAAAAAAGAAGAAGAAACAACCCGTAGAAATTTCAGAGGATAGTGAAGATCTTGAAGATAACCAGACACCATCAAAGTTTAAATCAGGATCAAAACCCAAATTGTATATTTAAGAACGTGATCCCTAAAGGTACTGAATCACCTGTTTAGGGATTTTTCTATTTAACGCCAAATCAAAGGCATTTTGAGAGGGAAAGGTGCACATTATTATCGTTCTCTTTGTCAGGAAGACTGTTCTCCTTTATAATGAAGACAAAACCTTTTCTCATGTAGGAGGATATTCATAGATGGAAATTATTAAGATTACTCCGAGAGGCTATTGTTACGGTGTAGTAGACGCAATGGTCATTGCAAGAAACGCCGCGTTAGACAAATCGCTTCCTCGTCCAATTTATATTTTAGGCATGATTGTTCACAACAAGCATGTGACTGACGCATTCGAAGAAGACGGGATCATTACCCTGGATGGCAGCAACAGAAAAGAAATCATCGAGCAAGTCAATGAAGGAACGGTTATCTTCACCGCTCATGGAGTCTCTCCCGAAGTGAAAGAAATAGCCAAACAAAAAGGACTTGTCACACTGGACGCAACGTGTCCCGATGTAACGAAAACACATGATTTGATTCGCGCTAAAGAAGCCGAAGGTTACGACGTGATCTATATCGGTAAAAAAGGACATCCAGAACCTGAAGGAGCTGTCGGGGTTGCACCTGAGATCGTGCATCTCGTGGAAACAGCAGAAGATGTAGAGAAGCTTTCAATCGAAAACGAAAAAATCATTGTGACCAATCAAACGACGATGAGTCAATGGGATGTATTGGATACGATGGATAAAGTGAAAGAAATGTATCCTCACGTTGAACTGCATAAAGAAATCTGCCTGGCTACCCAGGTTCGACAAGAAGCAGTCGCTGAACAAGCTGGAGATGCAGATGTCCTTATCGTTGTTGGAGATCCCAAGAGTAATAACTCCAACCGCCTTGCTCAGGTATCAAAAGATATCGCAGGTACTCCTGCACATCGGATTTCCGACATTAGTGAATTGGATATCGAATGGATTAAAGATGCGGGCATCGTTGCTGTAACAGCCGGGGCATCCACTCCTACTCCAATCGTAAAAGAAGTCATTAAATTCCTTGAAGTATTTGATCCAAATGATGAATCCACTTGGACAAGAGAGCGAAATGTTCCATTAAATAAAATTCTCCCTAAAGTACGAAAAGCGAAATTGGGAACAAAATAAAGCGAAAGGCCCCTTAGGATTTCTAAGGGGCCTTTCATCTTTACATATACGTAAATGGATTGGTTTCAGCTTTTGACGCGAATATATTGACGATATATCCTTTTTCAGAGGATTTTTTCGCTAAATGACTGGCCACTCCATCCTTCATGACCTTTTCGATGTGATGACCTGCATCAACTACATTCAGCCCCATCATCATGGCATCGTGGGCGGTATGGTAATAAATATCTCCTGAAACGAATACATCCGCTCCCTGTCTTTTCGCTTTTCCGATAAACTTATTTCCATCTCCGCCAAGCACCGCTACTTTCTTCACTTTCGCGTCCCCATCACCGATGACTCTGATTCCGTCCATACCAAATGTTTCTTTCACAACTAAAGCAAATTCCTTAAGACTCATCTCATTTTGTAAATGTCCGATTCTACCTAAGCCTAAAGCGGGTGATCCGTTTTTAAGGGAATAGATATCATAGGCAACTTCTTCATAAGGATGGTGGGTAAACATGGCTTTCAACACCTTTTTCTCTAAAGAAACAGGATAAACCGTCTCCACTTTCTCTTCAGCTACTTCCTCAAGGGAGCCTTGCTTCCCGGTATGAGGGTTCGTGCCTTCCTCAGGGAGGAATCTTCCCTTTCCTTCAGTCGAAAAGCTGCAATGTGAATAGTTTCCGATGTGCCCGGCTCCCGCATTACCGAGGGCCGTTCGAAGTTCCTTTGCATTTTCTTTAGGCACATAAACGACCAATTTACGGAGCTCCTCATGGTGAGTAGGAACGAGTACAGACGTATCCTGCAAATGCAGCATATCGGCCAGAAGGTCATTCACTCCCCCCGTCGCCACATCAAGATTCGTATGAGCCGCATACACGGCAATATCATGCTTGATTAACTTCTCGATCATCCGTCCCTGATACGTGTCCGTTTGCAGGGACTTTAGTGGACGAAAAAGCGGTGGATGGTGAGCAATGATTAATTTCACGTTGTTTTTGATTGCTTCATCCACCACATTCTCCAATACATCCAGGGTGATCATCACATTTTCAACCTTTTCGTTCACCTTACCAATTTGAAGACCAATCGGATCCCCTTCTTCTGCTAAATATTTTGGTGAAAATTGCTCAAACAGCTGGATGATCTCATGGCCGTTTACGGTCTTCATAGGATAAGAACCTCCTCCACCATTTTTATTTTTTGAATAAGTTCCCGTTTACGTTCTTCCAACGCATCCGTTTTTTCGGCTTTTTCCATGTTATTCAATATATTCTTCCATTGATGAAGTTCCTGATTCCATTTTTTCAAAAATGCATTATTACGCTCCTTCATCAAAAATGGACCGAGCAGCAACTCTTTTTCAAGCTCGCCAGAGTAGTGGCGTCTCGGATTCCCTTTCTCCGCCACTAGAATTTCATATACCTTATCATCTTCTACAAGAATGTCTTCCCCTATTAAGTCCCATTCATTGTCCATAAGCCACGTTCGGATGGACCTTGCACTCACATTAGGCTGAAGGACCAACCTGGGTTGATTGGTCAGCTTTGCTTTACCCGCCTCCAGGATAGAGGCAATCAATGTGCCCCCCATTCCGGCGATCGTAATACAATCCACTTCACCTGGAGAAATCACTTCCAGGCCATTCCCTAATCTTACTTCGACCTCTTGAGTTAATTCGGCATCTTCCACTTGTTTCTTGGCAGAAAAATATGGACCCTTCACTACTTCTCCTGCAATGGCAGAGGACGCAATGCCTTTATTGACGGCATAGCACGGTAAGTATGCATGATCCGAACCGATATCAGCGATTTTAGATTGCTTGGGTATGTATGAAACAACTGTTTCTAGTCGTTTTGATAATTGTTGAATATTCATTCGTTCACCTTTATCATTTTTATTGGATACATCATGTACGTTAATCATTTTAACCAACTTTTCTCTATAAAAAAAGCCCTTTGCCTAAAAGACAAAGAACCTTTTTCAATCATTGATTATTTAAGTGACTTGATCCAGTCTGCCATCGCATCTAGATTTTCTTCAGCAATTAAACCGGCTGGCATGATACCTTTACCATTTTTAATCGTTTCTTTAATTTCATCTTTAGAAAGTTCAGTTCCCTTTAGGGCTGGACCTGCTCCACCTTCATAGTTCCCACCATGACAAGATAAACAGTTATCTTTGTAAGCTGCTTCAGGATCGAATTCCCCGCTGGAAGCCTCTTCCCCTTCTTTACCTTCCATTTCCCCGTGACCTTCTTCTTTTGCTTTTTCATCAGCGTTGTTAAGGCCTTCTAAAGATAAGAAGAAAACAAGACCAATTCCAAGAGCCATGATAAGTACGAATGGAATGATTGGATTACGATTCATGATTTTAACCTCCTTTATGTACAAAATCCAAAAATAGTGCTCTTTTCAACACTTTATATTTTACTGTAAAAAACGACAAAGTAAAAGTACTATCAATTAACTTTTCCATCTTTCTCACAAATTAGACACATTTCATGTTAAATAAGGTAAGTTTTCATTTAAAGAAGGAGAGCCCTACTGTCCCAGAGCGGACCAATAGAGCTCCTGATTGCTGTTATAGTGTTTTCACCTTATTGACATCCTATCAGCCTTGAAATGACCATTCTCTGGACTTCTGAGGTCCCTTCCCCGATTTCAAGGAGCTTGGCATCCCGTAGATACCTTTCAACATGATATTCTTTCATGTATCCGTATCCACCATGAATCTGAATGGCTTCATCCGCTACTTCCATACTGATTTCTGAAGCATACAGCTTACACATGGAGGCTTCTTTCGAAAATGGTCTTCCCTGATCTTTCAACCATGCTGCCTTATGAACCATGTTCCTTGCCAGTTCAATCTTCATTGCCATGTCAGCAAGCTTAAATTGAGTGACTTGAAATTGGGATAAGGTTTTGCCAAATTGCTTTCTTTCCTTGGAGTACTGCAGGGCTTTATCAAAGGCAGCCTGTGCCACACCGACAGCCATAGCACCGATTCCAATCCTGCCCCCATCCAGGGTGACAAGGAACTGCTTGAATCCTTCTCCTTCATTCCCCAACAGGTTTTCTTTAGGGACTTCTACATCTTCAAGGACCAACTCAGTCGTGTTTGATGAATGAAGCCCCATTTTTTCATAATTATCGATGACCGTAAATCCTTTTGCTTTAGTCGGAACGATAATCGCACTTATTTCCTTATTTCCATTGTTTCTACCTGTAATCGCTGTTAAAGCGAGATGATTGGCGTAGCTTGCATTGGTAATATAACACTTATTACCGTTAATAACCCATTTATCCCCTTTATCCTCTGCAGTGGTTTGGGTTCCACCTGCATCGGAACCTGCATTAGGTTCAGTCAGGCCGAAAGCGCCAAATGATTCCCCTGTACAGATTGGCGTTAAGTATTCCTGCTTTTGTTCATGAGAACCAAATAGGTTAATGGGGGCTCCCCCCAGAGAAATATGAGCAGAGTACGTAATACCTGTCGACGCACAAGCCCGGCTTAGCTCTTCGGTTACAATTGCGAAACTGACCGTATCGGCGCCTGCCCCCCCATATTCCTCGGGAAACGGAAGTCCCATCATACCCAGATCAGAAAGCTTCTTGAAAATTTCTTTAGGAAACTCCTTTGTGCGGTCCCGGTCCAACGCACCAGGTGCCACTTCTTCTTCAGCAAATTCCCTGATTGTCTTTTTAATCATTGTTTGTTCTTGTGTTAAGTCAAAATTCATCCTTATCCCCCTTGTCTAACTTTGATGACTGAAAGCCCTAACTCCATTTCCATAATAGCGCTTTCAAACATAATCACTGCACTCTATGAATGCGCTCTCATTCTTATTATAAAAGGGAATGGTGAATTTTCTCAACTTTAAAAAACTTTTAAATTTTCAGAAGTTATAGTAATATATAAATAATTAGTAGGGTTCCACTGCGTAACCTGAAAGCGAAAATAACTCAGCCTCTATTTCCAACCTGCACTTTTCCAAAGGAAACTGTTCAAAAATAAGGTTATGTACATTCCGAAAGAACTCACAGCGAATAACTCTCCTGTTATTTCTATGGAGGGGAGAAGAAGTATACAAGTGGTAGCCATATACAAGAGTAGAGGAGACAATTGTTTCTTAGTATAATAAATTCCTATCCCTACTATTAATCCGACAAAACTTGCCAAAATCGTTGTTTGCAAAACGATTGACAATTCAGTAAAATAAATGACAAATAATGAAATTATCAAATCGCACAGGTTGAAAATAAGTTTCTCGTTTGGGCATTCTTTTGATCATTGTGTTTTTCCTTCGGTATACAATGCAAGGAGATGATCACATTAGTGCTCTGGCAGCATGTTGGTTTGCTTCCGAAATTGTATTTTATTTACAATCAATTCTTTTCTTGCATCTCTTTCTGTATTCACAATTGCCACACCTTTAGCAGATGAATCCTTTAGCTACATTCGTCAAAGGTGATAAAAAACCCTTTAATTTGGGCAAAAAAAAACCACCTCTACGCATAATAGAGGCAGCAAATGGGTTCTATTCCAAAAAGTCTTTTAATCGTTTGCTTCTGCTTGGATGACGCAGTTTTCTAAGAGCTTTTGCTTCTATCTGACGAATACGCTCCCGTGTTACACCGAAGACCTTTCCTACTTCTTCAAGCGTACGTGTCCTGCCATCATCCAGACCAAAGCGTAAACGAAGAACATTTTCTTCACGATCTGTTAAAGTATCCAGTACATCTTCAAGCTGTTCTTTTAAAAGTTCGTAAGCAGCATGTTCTGAAGGAGATTGAGCTTCTGCATCTTCAATGAAGTCACCAAGATGAGAATCGTCTTCTTCACCAATCGGTGTTTCAAGGGATACCGGCTCTTGAGCAATTTTAAGAATTTCCCGAACCTTTTCAGGTGTCAAATCCATTTCTTCTGCGATTTCTTCCGGTGCCGGTTCACGCCCTAAGTCTTGTAATAGTTGTCTTTGAACGCGAATCAGTTTGTTAATGGTTTCCACCATATGAACCGGGATACGAATCGTTCTGGCCTGATCAGCGATAGCACGTGTGATGGCTTGGCGAATCCACCAAGTTGCATACGTACTGAATTTGTACCCCTTGCGGTAATCAAACTTTTCTACCGCTTTAATCAGACCCATATTCCCTTCCTGGATAAGGTCCAGGAATAGCATACCGCGACCGACGTAACGCTTAGCGATACTGACAACCAGTCTTAAGTTCGCTTCAGCGAGACGTCGTTTAGCTTCCTCATCGCCCTCTTCAATTCTCTTGGCTAGATTTATCTCTTCCTCTGCAGATAAAAGGTCGACTCTTCCGATTTCTTTCAGATACATACGAACCGGATCATTTATTTTAACCCCTGGAGGAACACTTAAATCATTCAGATTGAATTCTTCTTCTTCTTCCTTCTCTAACTCCGTGGCACCCGGATCATCATCTTCGTCATTTTCATTGATGATTTCTACACCCTGTTCACCTAATTGTTCGTAAAATTCATCCATTTGATCTGAATCCAACTCGAACCCTGATAATTTATCAGCAATATCTTCGTATGTGAGGACTCCTCTTTTTTTACCTTGGTTAACTAAAAATTCTTTCACCTGATCAACAGTTAATTCTGACGCTATTTGTTTGGAACGCGCTGACTTTTCAGCCATTTGTTCCCCTCCTTCCAACTTCCTTACAAAACCTTATTATAGAGACTTACGCAGCTGTAAGATTTCCATTGCTATTTGTGCTTCTTTTCGGTAATCCTTCAGTCGTTCTGCTTCTTTTCTTTCCACTTCTTTTTCTTTTATTCTCAACATCTTTTGATGTTTTAACACCTGATTGACATAATCTACTAATTCTTGGTCCGTACTTTCTTCGCTAATAGACATCATTTCAATGTCCGTTACGATCCTTCTTAACCTCTCATCGGGAAGATACCCAATAAAGGCACTGGCACTTGGAGGTAGACCTTCTTCATAATAACCCAATAAATAAGTAATAATAGCCTGATGTTCATCAATATTAAGGTTAGTACCTGCAAGCCACTCTTGCACCTTGTAAGCGATATTCGGATCCTTAAGCATATAGGCAATCAATCTTCTCTCAGCAGTTTGGTATGCGGGTAACAATTTAGACTGAGTCTGCCTGGTGAAAGTACCTTGCATACCTATCTGTTTAGGTGGTTTAGACTTCCGTTTGTCCGGGCCTTCCAGTTCAGTTAACTGCTCTTGAAGAGCCTCTAAAGATAGTTCGAACTCATCCGCCAAATACCTTAAATAATAATCCTTTTCAACCGCCTTACTCAGATGAGTAATTTCCTTAAGTATTTCTTCTATATACTTCAGGCGATCTCCTTCATCGTTTAAGTTTTTCTTCAGCTTATAGTACCGAAGCTTAAATGCCATGAACGTTAAGCTTGCCCCTATTACATCTTGTTGAAACTTTGTTGAACCATATTTGGAAATGTAGTCATCAGGGTCTAATTGTTCCGGTATTGAAGCGACACGAATATTCAGCTGATGATTGTGAAGAAGATTTCCTGCCCGGAATGCAGCTTCCACTCCAGCAGAATCACCATCATAACAAATGATAACGGAATCCGTTAGACGCTTGAGCAAGCCTATTTGCTGCTCTGTTAATGAAGTACCCATAGTGGCTACACCATTTTCCACTTCTGCTTCATTAGCTGAGATGACGTCGGCAAATCCTTCAAACAGGATGGCCTGTTGCTTTCTTCTAATCATTGCACGTGCGCCGTGATAATTATAAAGAATGCTGCTTTTGTTAAAAATTTTCGTTTCCGGACTGTTTAAGTACTTCGGTTCATCATTTGAATCAATGCTTCTTCCTGAAAATGCGACCGTGTTCCCTTTGGTATCAACAATAGGAAACATGATTCTTCCTCTGAAGCGATCTAAGAAGGAATTGTCTCTTTCTCTTCTAACGAGTAAACCCGCCTCTTCCATCAGCTCCAGGGAATAGCCTCGTTTCTGAAGGAACTTAACCGTGAAATCCCAGCTTGGAAGTGACCATCCAATCTGAAATTTAGTAATACTTTCAGTAGTAAACCCCCGGTCCAACAAATATTCGAGGGCTTCCTGACCTTCCTTTGTATTTAGAAGGAGATGATGGTAAAATTTACTTAATAACCCATGAGCTTCCATCATTTGCTTTTCATCTTCTTGAGGGGGAAGTTCCCTTTCAGATGAAGAGGTTTGAATGGAGATTTCTTCTCCTACTTTAGAGCCAAGCTTTTGCGCTGCTTCCAGGAAGCTTAAACCATCAACATCCATTAAAAACGTAAACGCATTTCCTCCGGCTCCGCATCCGAAGCAGTGAAATATTTGTTTGTCAGGGGAAACAGAAAAAGATGGAGTATTCTCTCCATGAAACGGACACAAACCAAAATAATTGCGCCCCTGCTTTTTCAGTTGTACATAATCACTGACGACATCTACGATATCAGTTGACGATAAAATTTTATTTAACTTATCTTCAGGGATTCTTTCAGACACGATTTATCACCTGTTTTTATTTACCCTCTTAATCCATTCTGTATTTATTAAGATTCTCCTGCAATTTCCGACAAGATTTTATCGAAGCAAATACAAAATGTTTCTCTGTCTTCATTTGTAAAAGGTTTAGGACCTTTACCATAGTTTCCTTTACGGCGTTCTTTTGCTGCGACGTATCGATAATCGAGTGCGGTGACTATACTCTCTTCCCTGTAGGCTTTTCCCCTGGGAGAGATGGCATAAACTTTTTTCGGCAAGACCAAGCTTGCCAATCCAATATCCTGGGTTACCAGTACATCCTGGGGTCTGACATGGTTCATAATGTATAAGTCAGCCGCTTCTTTCGAACTATCGACATATACCCACCTGCCTTGGTCAGGTGTGTTCTTTCTATGGGCATGAGAAGCAACAAAAACAACTTCAAATCCATATACTCTGGTAATTTTAATGATTTCCTGTTTTACCGGGCAAGCATCTGCATCTACATAGACGATAGACTTATGTTCGCTCATACTAACTATTCTACATCACTCCGTATTATCCTTCTCTCTTTATGAACTTTCCTAGAGATTTGATTAAAATTGTCGAATTTTAATTGAGACGAGACTTGACATATCACAATAATTAGTTTATTCCTTAAGGGTTTAGTCTAAACCTATTTTAAATATTTTTATCACAATTTTTTATTATAGTATAATCGGACAGGTTTGACCACTATAAAAACTCAGGTAAATGAAACCTTTCTATGCTAATGTTTATATTCACCCAAAAAAAGAATGATTCTTCCACTTTATTCAGGGAAAGAATCATTCTTTTTTACTTAAAAGTTAATCGTTTGAGTGCTGATAGATATTGGTAATGACATTCGCTGTTTCTTCAACCGCTTTGTTCGTTACGTCGATCACATGACACCCGATCCGATCGGTGATTTTCTCGAAATATTTCAGCTCATCTTCGATCCGTTGAATATTCGCATAGCTCGCCTGATCGTTCAATCCCAATGATTTTAATCTTTCACGGCGGATTGTATTTAACTTCTCAGGGCTGATCTTTAATCCGAAACATTTCTTCGGAGAAACCATAAACAGTTCCTCTGGAGGATCGACTTCCGGTACGAGTGGTACATTGGCCACTTTAATTCTCTTCAGTGCAAGGTATTGTGATAATGGCGTTTTCGATGTTCTTGATACACCCACTAAGACAATATCCGCTCTAAGGATACCGCGAGGATCTCTGCCGTCGTCGTACTTAACGGCAAACTCAATGGCTTCTACTTTCTTAAAGTAATCATCATCCAACTTTCTTACCGTTCCTGGCTCGAACAATGGTTCCTTTTGGTAAACTGATTGATATTTATCCATTAATGGACCGATAATATCGAAAGCGTATAACTCTTCTCTTTCAGCTTCTTTTTTAATATACGCCCGCATATCCGGCTTTACCAGGGTGTAAACAATAAGCCCCTGGTTTAATTTCGCTAAGGAAATCACTTCGTCGATATGTTCCAGGTCCTCTACATACGGAAAGCGTTTAATGACCGTATTGGAACCATTGAATTGGCTAATCGCCGCTTTTGTGACTAGTTCAGCAGTTTCACCCACCGAGTCGGAAACAACATAGATGATCGGTTCTCTCACGATCGTTCACCACCTTCTAATATTCATCTGCTAATGCTACAAATGCTTTCGTGATATTGGTTTTCGTAATTCTGCCTATTACCTCTAAATCGCCTTTTTCTGTTTTCTTAATCACAGGAACAGAGTCAATTTGCTTATGAATCAAGTCTTTGGCTACGCCTATTAGCTGGTCATCTTTTTCACAGACGGTAATATTGGGCATTCTCGTCATAATAATATTCACCGGCAAGGTACTAAGTTCCTGCTTCCCGATGCTCGCTCTTAAAAGATCCTTACGAGATAGAACTCCAACTAAATACGTATTGGCATCGACTACAAATAATGTCCCTACGTCCTCCAGGAACATTGTAACAATGGCATCATACACAGAAACATTTTCATTTACCACTACAGGAATCGATTGATAATCCTTAACATATATTTTGTTAAGGTTTTCTGTCAACAGCTGCGTTCCTGTTTTCCCTGTATAGAAATATCCCACTCTGGGACGGGCATCAAGGTAACCCGCCATGGTTAGAATGGCTAGATCAGGTCTGAGAGTTGCCCTGGTCAAGTTTAATTGATCGGCGATTTGTTCACCAGTGATAGGTCCGTTGTCTTTAACTATTTGTAAGATATGTTCTTGACGCTTATTAAGTTCGATTGTTACTCACCACCTAACGAACAGACTATTTATGTTATACTTTATATGAAATATTATATACTATTTAATCGAAATGAAAAGAGCATATTATCATTCTATTGTGTCAACACTATATTTTAAATTTCACTTTACAAAGAGTATCTTTTTTTAAAACAAACTTCAAATCTTTTCTCTTCATGAGATCAATAGTTGTTTTTATTCAAGCATCATGATAAAATATCTTCATCTTACAACCAATAATGCTATGACGGATCGATAAGTACTTGCTGCACTCAAGCGACCAGGGAGGGTGAAAGCCTGGAAAGCAAGGAAACGGCAATCCCGAGCTATTTAAACTTTAAAAGTGGGTATACATGTATGACACGTATATCAACTAGGGTGGAACCGCGAGTATCAAGCTCGTCCCTAGGCCATGCGCCTAGGGACGAGCTTTTTTATTTTATTTACATACATGATGAAAAGGAGTGACTTTTATGTCAATGGAACAAGTAGTAAATTTAGCGAAGCATCGCGGATTTGTTTTCCCGGGTTCTGAAATTTACGGAGGACTTGCTAACACGTGGGATTACGGTCCATTAGGTGTAGAATTAAAAAACAATATTAAAAAAGCATGGTGGAAAAAATTCGTACAGGAGTCCCCTTACAACGTGGGTCTCGATGCAAGTATTTTAATGAATCCACAAACCTGGGTAGCCTCTGGTCACGTTGGAAACTTCAACGATCCAATGATCGACTGTAAGCAGTGTAAAACACGCCACCGTGCAGACAAAATCATTGAAAATGCCCTTGAAGAAAAAGGTATTGAAATGATAGTGGATGGACTTTCGTTTGAGAAAATGGAAGAAATCATCAAGGAGCACAGCATAGCGTGCCCGGATTGCGGAAGCCAGGACTTCACGGATATCCGTCAATTCGATTTAATGTTTAAAACTCACCAAGGCGTTACGGAATCTTCAACAAACGAAATCTATTTACGCCCTGAAACGGCTCAAGGAATCTTTGTCAACTTCAAAAATGTGCAGCGTTCCATGCGTAAGAAAATGCCATTTGGTATTGCACAAGTCGGAAAAAGCTTCCGTAATGAAATTACACCTGGTAACTTCACATTCAGAACACGTGAATTTGAACAAATGGAACTGGAATTCTTCTGTAAACCAGGCGAAGACCTCGAGTGGTTCTCTTACTGGCGTGAATTCTGTAAAAACTGGTTACTTAACCTGGGAATGAACGAAGATAACATGCGTTTACGCGATCATGATAAAGACGAATTATCCCATTACAGCAATGCAACTACGGATATTGAATACAAATTCCCATTCGGATGGGGAGAGCTTTGGGGCGTAGCAGATCGTACAGACTTTGATCTAAAGCGTCATATGGAACATTCTAATGAGGATTTCCATTACATGGATCCTCAAACAAACGAAAAGTATGTACCATACTGTATCGAACCGTCTCTCGGAGCAGACCGTGTAACTCTTGCGTTCCTGTGTGATGCCTTTGAAGAAGAGGAGCTTGAAAATGATTCACGTACAGTGCTTCGTTTCCATCCGGCACTGGCTCCATTCAAGGCTGCGGTACTGCCGCTTTCGAAGAAGTTGTCTGATGATGCATTCAAGGTGTATGAAGAATTATCACAGGATCTTATGATTGACTTCGACGAAACAGCATCAATCGGTAAACGCTACCGTCGTCAAGATGAAATCGGTACACCATTCTGTATCACATTTGACTTTGACTCCGTTGAAGATCGTCAAGTGACCGTGCGTGACCGTGACACAATGGATCAGGTAAGAATGCCTATCAGCGAAGTTAAAGCATTTTTACAGGGAAAAATTCAATTTTAAAACCTAAAGCGGAGGGGCTTTGCCCAGAGGCGACAAGCATAAGACGAACATACCGGAAAAGCGTTCTTTGCCTTTTTGGTATGTTTGACTTATGACCTCGAGCCTCTAAGCCCCGGAGCTAGCAGACACATAAAAAACAGGCCCATTCACATATCGTGAATGGGCCATTTCTATATAATCACAAGCAGCTTTATAAGCTAGAATAAGTCCTTTAGGTTATCCATTTGGTCGAGGAACCTTCTGGATTTTAATGTTAAACCTGAATTTTCATCGTAATAAGTCCTGATTACCCGCTTCAATTGAAGTTTTGTTTCATCTTTTACCGATATATTTCCCAATCGATTGAGATCAAAATAGTAAAATACCCTCAGAAGCTTCACAGTGCTTTGTGAGATCGGAAAATGATGAGGATCTTCACTTAGACAGCGATGACAGATGAATCCATTTTCTTTAAAGGAAAAGGCGAACTCACCATCAGCTTCCCCGCATACACTACATCCATTCAAATGAGGATACAGCCCCAATACCGGGAGCATCTTCATTTCAAATATGTGCATAAGAATCTCAGGATCATAGTCTTCATTTAAATAGTGAATGGTCTTGTAAAGCAATTCAAATAGAAATGGGTTCGGTTTCCGGTCCTCCGTCGCTTTGTCGAGAAGGTCGACGATGTAAGTGGCATAAGCCGTCTTAAACAAATCTTCCCTTACATGCCTTAACGATTCAACCATTTCTCCCTGTTGGAGAGTCCCCAGCCCACTTCCTTTAATAAAAAGGAAATAACCATATGTAAACAATTGTGAAATGGCGGATAGACGGCTATTAGGTTTCTTTGCCCCTCTAGCCATCAATCCAATCTTTCCGAATTCTCGTGTGTATATGGTAACAATTTTGTTCGACTCACCGTAATGATTCGTTCGAATAACGATTCCTTCACACTTCTGTAGCATATAGCCACCTCCCGATATCAATCCACCCGGGTGATGACAAACTTATCACGTTAAAGGAAAATCAACTTCCGCTGTTTCTTCATCAAAGCTGTAAGGATCCTCAACCGTCTCCTTTTCAAGCTCCTTAAAAAGTAAATAGGTGTCTATACTTCCTGTCTGCGAAAAAAATTTCCATGTTAAGTCTAACATAAAAAACCCACCTTTCTGGATTTAAACTAGCAAGACTTCATAAGCTTTCTTGTGATTAGAATGAGCATTTTCTCTCTAAAAGATGTGGCCTAAATATTGTTAATTTAATCATCAATATTCGTCATCGCTAAAGCCAAAGTCACGAAGGGTGGAAGATCGGTTCCTCCAATCCTTTTGGACCTTCACCCATAGTTCAAGATAAACCTTTGATCCCAATAGGTTCTCAATGTCTACACGGGAACGCTTTCCAACTTCTTTAAGCATGGATCCCTGTTTTCCAATCACAATTCCTTTTTGTGAATCTCTCTCCACAATAATGGTGGCGATAACATCGATAAGATCCTTCTCTTGCTTTCTCTCCATTTTATCGATTACGACTGCAATACTGTGAGGGATCTCTTCCCTTGTCAGATGCAGGACCTTCTCACGAATGAGTTCTGAAACGATGAAACGTTCCGGATGGTCGGTAATTTGATCAGCCGGATAGAATTGAGGTCCTTCTGGTAATTGATCCTTTAATAGTTGCAAAAGATTATCTACGTTATTTCCTTCAAGTGCTGAAATCGGAACAGTCGCCGCGAAAGGAAACAGGTCATTGTATTGTTGAATCATTGGCAATAACGCATCTGGATGGATTTGGTCAATTTTATTCAGAATAAGGAAAACGGGTGTTTTTACCCCTTTTAACTTCTCAATAATGAAATGATCCCCTTTTCCTAATCCTTCTTCAACATTGACCATGAACAAAATGACGTCCACTTCTTTTAAAGTGTTCTGAGCAATCTTCATCATGAAGTCTCCCAGTTTGTGTTTCGGTTTGTGTATCCCTGGAGTGTCGATGAATATCATTTGTGCATCATCTGTCGTGTAAACTCCCTGAACTTTGTTTCGTGTTGTTTGAGGCTTATCACTCATAATTGCAATCTTTTGACCGATTACACGGTTCAGGAAAGTGGATTTCCCAACGTTCGGTCGTCCGATGATGGAGATGAAGCCTGATTTGTATTCTGTATTACTTCCAATATTACTCATTTAAATCCTCCGGTGAAAAAGCTCCTGGTAATAGTTCTGCAACGGTTAGTTCTTCCACATCGCCTTTAAGATTTGTCAGTACGACTTTCATTTCTTTCGGGCATAATTCCGAAATGACCTGACGACAGGCTCCACATGGTGGCACCGGTCTTGCCGTGTCTGCTACAACCGCAATCATTGAATAGTCTGTATCGCCTTCTGAGTAAGCTTTGAATAGAGCTGTTCGTTCGGCACAATTACACATGCTATAGGCTGCATTCTCGATATTACAACCGTGATAGACCTTACCATCCTTTGACAGAAGGGCCGCTCCCACCTTGAATTTACTATAGGGTACGTATGCTTTTTCTCTCGCTAGTTTAGCTTCTTGTATCAATTGTTCTGCATTCATTCGTTTAACTCTCCTTTTAACCCTTACACATTCATTTTACTACAATTTTCATAAAAGAAAATGGGCTGTTATCATTTTGTAATAAAATAGTTAGATAATTCAAACTATTTATTGATTTTGTCCTTTGCTCCACTTATTCTATACAAGTATAAGAACGTTTTCAAATGAATTAAAGGCTGCAAGAGAGAAATCGTTCAATTTCTCTCTTGCAGCCTTTGTTTTCCAGATATTCGTATCTTCTTTGCTTCCATCAAAGAGCAGAAATAAGCTCAAGTAGCTTTGGAAGAAATATAATGACACCAACAATCGCAGTACAGAACGCAAAGAGTAATACGGCAGCCGATGCAAGGTCCTTTGCCGCTTTCGCCAAGGGATGGTAGTCTGAAGTTGAAAGGTCCACAGCCTTTTCAATCGCTGTATTCATTGTTTCAAGTGCCAACACCGAAAACACCAATATGATCAGGATGATCCATTCCATGGCAGATACAGACAGCATATACGCTAAGATAAAAACAATTATCCCTACACATGAGTGAATCCTGAAATTCTGCTCCGTGGCCCATACAGATTTAATCCCATCTACGGCATACTCAAAAGACTTCAAGAACCTGAATAGGCCGAACTTAGTCCCTTTTGAGTCCATATTCATCTAAAATATCCTTTTGTCTCTGAAACATTTTCTTTTCATCCATTGCTTCCATATGATCATAGCCCAATAAATGCAGGAAACCGTGAAGAGCAAGAAAACCCAGTTCACGGGAAAATGAATGATTATATTCTTCCGCCTGCTCTTTGGCTCGATCGATGGAAATGATAATATCACCGAGTACACGGGGAATTTGACCACCTACAATTTCAACTTCGTCCTCTCCCAATTCTTCAAGAGCAAAGGAAATCACATCTGTGGGCTGGTCCTTGTGGCGGTATTCACGATTGATTTCCTGGATTCTTTCGTTCGTCACAAACGTAACCGATACTTCGCTGTCATCTTCGACCTCTTCTTTTTTTGCTGCAAAGTTTAAGATGTTTTGCACCAAACTTGTTTCCTCTTCGGATAATTTTTCAGTTTCATCAATAAAGTCGATCAATAATGTCATGCTTCTTCTCCTTTTGCTTTAAGTTCCGGATATTCTATTCTCGGATGAAAGATTCCATTCAACGTCTCACAGAGAGACCTCTTGACTGTTTCCAATTGCTTCAATGAAATATCACATTCGTTAAACTGACCGTCCTGCAGGCGGTCTTGTACAATGGAATGAACAAGCTGTTGAATCTCTCCCTGAGTGGGAGATGTCTTCGATCTGACAGCCGCTTCTACACTATCTGCAATGCTAATAATGGCCGCTTCCCTTGTTTGTGGTTTAGGACCGGGATATCGATAATCTTCTTCCTTAACATCTTTCCCTTGTTCCTTTGCCTTATAATAAAAATATTTCAACAACGTCGTTCCATGATGCTGCTCGGCAATATCTACAATTTCCTTTGGCAACTTATGCTTACGCAGCATGTCGGCACCGTCTGAAGCATGACTTATAATAACATCCCTACTCGTCTCAGGCGAGACCCGATCATGGGGATTTTCCATATTTAGCTGATTTTCTATAAAAAAGTGTGGCCTCTTTGACTTCCCAACATCATGATAGTAGCATCCGACCCTCGCTAATAGTCCGTTTGCGCCAATGGATTCACATGCAGATTCTGCAAGATTCGCTACCATCACACTGTGATGATAAGTACCCGGCGCATCGGTCAGCAGCTTCTTTAATAATGGTTGTGTAGGGCTTGATAGCTCCACCAGCCTCATGGAAGAAAGTATGCCAAACCCGGCCTCGAAAAACGGAAGGAAACCGATTGTTAATATAGAGGAACCGATTCCTGATACCAGGGCAAACACGAGATAATACACATATTCGCTATTGGAATAAGAAGTACCGCTTAACAGAACTAAAAACGCCAGGATCAATATATTCACAAGAGCTACATAAATACCCGCTCTTAAAATATTCGAGCGCTGATTGCGGCTCACCAGGAAAAGAATCCCTGAAACTCCACTGAATAACGTATAAATAGCGATCTCTATATCGATTGAACCAGAGAACTGATGGTGAAAGACGATACTTGAGCAGGCTGATAGTATAAATATCATCATCATGGCAATCCGCTCATTCAATAAAATCCTCAGTATCATCCCCGTGAATGCAGCAGGTAATATAAAGGCAATATCATTGATCTCCATCTGGTCTATTAATCCCACAATCTTCATGATCAGCAGTGAAATCACAAATACGATACTTGTAAGGATTAAATAGTTCTGTTTTCGTTCTTCTGTTACTTCCAGGGTGTAGAAAAAGTAATACAGAGAACTGATTATGACAAGGACAAAGAGGGCTAGTCCAATATAGGGCTTGAAAGAGAACGTATTTTCTACCATCCCCATTGATTTCAGGATACTGTATACTTTCGGTGTAATCAGGTCTCCATCCTGTACAATGACTCCACCTTCAATGATTTCAACCTTTTGAACATTAACTTCAGCGAGTTTCTTCAACTCATCGGTTTTTTCTGCGTCGTAATACTGAGTAGGCTCAAGGGCAACATTTCCAAGCGCAACAGCCGCTGTAGTCAGATCACCTTTAAAACTATAGCTCGTGATCCTTTGTTCTAAATTGAATCTCGCTTCTTTTAACTCATCCTCTTTCACACCATTCTCCATAATGACTTTCAATTGAGTGGAAACGATCGTCTCCAATCGATCCAAGTCTTCTTCTGGTGCTTCTAAAAGGGTTTTTAATACTGAGTCATTCAAACCATTGGTCACATTATTATCTTTATCCTTTGGAAGCTTCCCTTTAAGCAGCTTTAGCTGCTCATTTATATCAGCCCCGGGAGAAGGCTTTAGATCCTCGGTTTCTTCATCCTTCGTTTCCGCCTTCACTTCTTTTACACTTTCAATGAGTGAGCGAAGAAGGGATATGGAGTTGTCGACGGCTCCTTCTTTCGTGGTATAGACATTCGCTACTTCAGCCTTTGCTTCTTCCCTCTTCTTCTCAGTAGCCTCATCATCAACGAATTTCTTAGGAGCCCTTATCGTTGTAGGAGCTTCTTCATACAAATTGATATCCAGGGTTTTTGGTTTTACGTTTCCATATAAAACCCCAAAAACAATAATACCAAGTAACACAAATAAGAGATTGGTAAAGAGTCGGTAGCTAAGAATGCTCCTTATTTTGAGTAAAAATGGGTGCGTTTGCATAAAGAACCCCCTGTTATGTAAGTACAATTTCAACCAGTTCAAGGTAAAGAGCTTACAAAAAAAGCACGAGTAAAAAATAATCCAGCAATTATGTAAAATGATAACAGTTTTTTACTTAATTATCTATGTTAAACCCTATAAAAAAGATTGATCCTGCATGTGTCATCTCTGTTCAAGGATGACACACTGGATCAATCTCTTTATCGTATTACTTTTCTATTGTTTCATACGCATCGATTATTTTAGCGACCAATGGGTGACGAACCACATCCGCTTGATCAAGATAAATAAACGATACTCCTTTTACATCCTTTAATATTCTTTCAGAAGAAATTAATCCTGACTCGCTACCTCTTGGTAAATCCACTTGAGAGCGATCTCCAGTGATGATCATTTTCGAATCAAAGCCAAGTCTGGTTAAAAACATTTTCATTTGTGCTTTCGTTGTATTTTGGGCCTCATCCAATATGACAAACGCATCATCCAGTGTACGACCCCTCATATATGCCAGAGGAGCGATTTCAATGGTTCCTCTTTCAATCAATCGAGCTGTATGCTCGGCCCCCAGTACATCATGCAAGGCGTCATATAGGGGACGCAGATAAGGATCTACCTTTTCCTTTAAGTCACCTGGAAGGAAGCCCAGGCTCTCTCCTGCTTCAACAGCAGGGCGTGTAAGGATAATTTTTTTAACCTGCCCGTTTTTTAACGCATGTACTGCCATTACAACAGCCAGATAGGTTTTCCCCGTACCTGCAGGACCAATCCCAAACACCATATCGTGTTTCTTGATAGCGTGGATGTATTGGCGTTGCCCAAGAGTTTTCACCCTGATGGATTTACCTTTTGCATTTTTCGTAATTTCTTCATTGTACAAATCTGTAAAGTATTCAAGTGTGCCTTGTTTGCCCATTTCCAGTGCATAGTGAACATCTCTTTGGCCAATATTGATTCCTTTACGTATCACAGCTACGAGTCGATCTGAAACTTCAAGAGCGAGACTTACATCTTCTTCCTTACCTGAAACCAGCAATTCTTCGCCTCTTGTTACGATGGAAACGTGTAATTCCTGTTCTATTAATTTAAGGTGAGAATCTGAAACACCAAACAATGCGATGGCTTCGTTGGGGTTTTCAAGTTGTAATTTCATTAAGATTTCATCTGACATTCGTTAGTCTCCTTGAATAATTGGTTGTCCTACTGCAATGTTTTCTAATACTTTGAAGTGAATTGTTACCCTAACTTTACCATTCTCAACCTTTTCTTGCAAAATTTTTTCACCTGTGACTTCTGCATCCTCAGGGAGGCTGGATTCCAAATTACTTTTGGCCAGCTTCTTAGCAGCATCAATGGCTTCTGATTTTGTATACGTTCTCTCTACATCTTCTTTCTCTTTAAAGCTTTTATCAATATAATATATAGGCAGCTCCCATTTAAGAAAACGAAGGTTCTTTTTGTTCTCTTCCACGATGGACTCTTTGTACTCAACCTTGCCAAATCCCCAAATCGGAATATTGAAAGAACCGACTCCGACATAATGTTTTCTTTTTTCATTACCGCTAAAAACCACAAATCGGGATTTCAATGGAAGATCCACGTTTGATTTATACCATGTTTCCCCCAGGATTTTCGCCTTGGCCGAAACCCCTTTAGGATCTTTTTCATTCCCGATCAAACCCGATACGAGGAGCTGACCTTTGTTTACATAGTCATTGACGTTCACCTGGGGGTCTCCTTCTTCTACAAACATTTGAGTGATAATTGCTTTCTTCTTGGCTACAATATGCTGCAGACCAGATGATTCAGATGGTTCAGGGGCATTCTTCTCAACCACTTGGAAGTGAAAGGTTGTCCCTTGCAATTCCACCCCCACCCATGTAATATTGTTCATCCTGTAGGATAGCTCCCGTTGGATATTTTCCACATCCGGCAGGGAGAATTGCAGCTTTCCTTTCGACACTCCCATTTCTTCCAGCTCTTTTCTTATACTGTGCTCCGTTTGGGGTGATGCTCCTTTAATTTGAATGTCCCAAACCATATTGGAAAGCAGGAACACAATGACGAAGAAAGCAAGTCCACCTATCATGAACCCTGAGTTCTTCAGGGAACGCTTAAACAGAAATGGAACTCCCTGACCTCTTAGAAATGTCACTTTACACTCGGATGTCCGTACCGCTCTTCGGAAGTTATGTACATCTTCTAAAGATAAGTAAAAGGTGATGGTCTCCGTTCCAGCCCTCTTCACATTCCAAATCGTGATACCCGCCCGGAGCAATTGATTAATAACCCTCTCAATTAATCTGCCTTCCATTTTTACAAATACCTTTCCTCTCAAAAAGGTAAACCACTGGTTCTTCAAATCGGTCCCCCCTATTGTTCTAAATAGATCACTTCTACGATCTTCCCCTGAAGAAGAATTTCTTCAGGAAGAATCATCTTGATGACAAATTGCTCACCTTTTATTAAAAGTTGACCTTGTTTTAGCAGAAGCCGCACCTCTCGATCTGTGAACGTCAGCAGACCGCGATGGTTTTCTATATAGATATGAATTTGTCCAATCATTGTGACGCGAGGAAGGTCCATCATGACATCTTCAGGTAAATCCATCTTCTGTGTCATCCACTTACGCATTTGTTGTAAAAAGCTTTTCGCCATAAAAAAAGAACCCCCTTTCATCTCATATTTATGAAATGAAAAGGGGTTTCATCACTCTTATTTTTGATGATGGCGTTTTTTTGATCTCGGAGGTCCAAATACCTCTGAGAAGATAAATCCTTTTACGATATCATCTTCATTTTTGAAATCGATGTTGAGAGTTGACCTTTTCTCCCTTATTTTCTTTGCCCTTGTTTGATGAGCTTCCAGTCGGCGGGAATACCGCTCTTCTTTCTTTTGCAAGTCTGCATACGTTGATTCTGCTTCCTTCTTCTTTTCTTCAAAACGGGTTTGAATGGAAGAGGCTGCGTCTTTCAATGGTTCTTTGTATTCTCTTGGCACTCTGCTGCGTGCCGGTCTCTCTCTCTCCCTTTCTCTTCCTCTTTCATAAGGTTCGGAAGGAGGGGGAGACGCCGTTTGAATCGGTTTTTGCCTTACTGGTTTAGTAGAAGGCGACTCTTTCACTTTATTGAAAATCGACGTGATGAGCCCGATCAGTATGGCTATGATTAAAGGTTCCATGGAGAAAACTCCTTTCTCACAAGGGGAAATTACTTATCTTTAGAATTTTTCGGATCATTTTTATCCCCGGTTAGTTTCCCGATCGAGTCTCTCATATCCGTATCAGCGTCGATGTTCTTTAAGTTCATATAGTCCATCACTCCGATATTGCCTGATCTTAGTGCTTCAGCCATGGCAAGAGGTACTTCTGCTTCCGCTTCCACAACCTTCGCTCTCATTTCTTCTACTCTTGCTTTCATTTCCTGCTCATTGGCAACGGCCATTGCTCTTCTTTCTTCCGCTTTCGCTTGTGCAATGTTTTTATCAGCTTCTGCTTGCTCTGTTTGCAGTTCTGCTCCGATATTCTTGCCGATATCAACGTCCGCGATATCAATCGAGAGAATTTCGAATGCCGTACCTGCATCCAGTCCTTTTGAAAGGACCGTTTGAGAAATCAGATCTGGATTTTCCAACACCTTCTTGTGATTATCGGATGAACCGATTGTTGATACAATCCCTTCCCCTACACGGGCAACGATCGTCTCTTCCCCGGCACCCCCGACAAGGCGGTCAATATTTGCACGAACCGTAATACGCGCTTTGGCTTTCACTTCTATTCCATCCATTGCAACACCGGCAATAAACGGTGTTTCGATCACTTTAGGGTTAACGCTCATTTGAACCGCTTCAAGTACGTCACGACCAGCAAGGTCAATCGCCGCACAACGCTCAAAGGTTAGTTCAATATTCGCACGATGAGCCGCAATCAGTGCATTAACCACTCTGTCTACGTTACCACCAGCTAAATAGTGACTCTCCAGCTGATTGATCGTTACCGTGATTCCAGCTTTATGGGCTTTAATTAATGGATTGATCACACGACTCGGGATAACACGTCTCAACCTCATCCCCACTAGTGTGAAAATACTGATTCTTACTCCTGCTGCGATTGCAGAAATCCACAGCATGACTGGAACAAATGTAAATAAAACAGCTAAAACGATGATGCCCACCACGATCGCAACGAGCAGTAAAATCGTACTTGGTCCTATTACCATATCTTTTTACCTCCTAAAGTATTATGAAATGTCTCTTACAACAATCCTTGAACCTTCTACCTTCACTATCTTAACCTTTTCGCCTGCTTTGATAAAGCCGCCTTCTGTCACAGCATCGATTCTTTCATCATCCACGATCACGGTTCCAGATGGTCTTAAAGGAGTTTTGGTTACACCTTCTTTACCGATCAGCTCTAATCGATTGATGTTTGATACATATCCACTTTCTGTGCTTGTTGAATCTTTTAAAATGATTTTGTTAAATAATTTCATTTTTTTACCAAACACCTTTACAAATATAATCATTGTCACAACGGCAATAAGAATAGCGATAAGAAGAGAAATTCCCATTTGCACTACATCGCCCCCTGCCAGCATGATACTTGCGAGAATCGCCCCGATGCCAAGTCCGCCTGCAATGCCCCCCGGGAGGAAAAATTCCGCAACGATAAGGGCGATTCCAATGATAAAGAGGATGATGGTTTCGTAACCGGCAAGTCCTGCCACTAAGTGGCCATAAAAGAATAATAGAAGAGAAATCAACCCGATTGAACCGGCAATTCCAAAGCCTGGTGAATACAGTTCAACAATCAACCCAAGGCTCGCCAACGAAAGAAGGATTGGTACAACGACCGGATTTGTAATAAATCGGGCCAACTTCTCTGCAAAGGTCTCTTCGACATTTACAACCGAAGATTTATTGACACCAAGGGTTTCATATAATTCATCCAGATTTGCAACGGTTCCTTCAGAGTAGCCGACTTGCTTGGCTTCTTTTGAACCGAGAGTCAGCAGCTCTCCTTTTTCAATCCCCAATTCTTCGATCACTACCGATTCATCGGCCATGGCTAAAGCATATTGAGGATCTCTCCCATTTGATTCGGCGGCACTCTTCATGGCAGAAAGCCAGTAACTCTGAGCTTTCTTATCCGCTGCATTTCCCGCCTGATCAATCACGGCCGCAGAACCGATTTGAGCATTCGGAACCATATAGATCTCATCTGCATGAAGGGATATGAAGGCACCTGCCGATAAAGCATGATTATTCACAAAGGAAACCGTCTTTGTCTCCACGCCATCAAGGAGCTGACCAATATCACCCGCTGCCGTTACCAGACCACCGGGCGTATCAATATTAAATATAATAAGTTCAGCATTGTTTTCTTCTGCATCACTTATCGCCCTCTCCAAAAATGCATGAAGGCCTTTCTCGACTTCTTTGTGAATAGGAATAACGTATACTTTTTTTGTATTCTCAGCAGAGCTTAACAAGGGCTGTAAGAAACTAAACCCGAGAATCATCATGAAAAATATAAGTAGACCTCTTTTCAACGCAACCCCCTCGTTTCAGGTAATATTCCTTGATACTCTATGTACGTATGACCTATTAATATAGTTTCAACTTTTTTAAAAATATTATGTTATTGGGGCGGAAATTATTAATATAGTAAAAAAATTGAAAAATGTGGGTGGTTTTTGATGGGTTGACCTTAGATACGACTCGTTTGGGACTTTTCATTATGGTTTTTAGACACTTTATTATCGACTTTGGTCCTTTTATTATCGACTTTATCCATTTTATTATCAACTTTCGCATCCTTATTTTCAACCCTTATCGCTCCGGTATGAATATCCATTCAACAATAATAAAAAAACCGGAAAGCATCAAGGCTTCCCGGTTTTTCTAATCTTATGATAAATGTTGAAGAACAAGTTTGTTGACGAGAGCTCCATCGGCTTTCCCTTTTAATTTAGGCATGATTGCTCCCATCACTTTGCCCATGTCGGCTTTAGAAGTAGCACCTACCTCCGCTACTGTTTCTTGAACAATAGCAGAGACTTCTTCTTCTGAAAGCTGCTTCGGCATATATATTTCGACGTAAGTCAGTTCTGTTTGAATTTTTTCAACGAGGTCTTCGCGACCAGCGTTTTGAAATTCCTGGAGGGAGTCTTTCCGTTGCTTCACTTCTCGAGAAAGGACAGTCAACTCTTCGTCTTCAGAGAGTTCCTGATTCCCATGTTTAATCGCTTCATTTTGAAGTGAAGCTTTAAGCATACGAATAACAGAAAGCTTCTCTTTTTCTTTATTTTTCATCGCTTGTTTCATATCATCATTTAAACGATTGAGAAGACTCATACTTACACCCTCTCTTAGAACTTACGCTTTCTTGCAGCTTCTGATTTCTTTTTGCGTTTTACGCTTGGCTTTTCATAAAATTCGCGCTTTCTAAACTCTTGTAAAGTTCCTGTTTTAGAAACTGAGCGTTTGAAGCGACGAAGAGCATCTTCAAGCGATTCGTTTTTACGAACAACTGTTTTTGACATCTCTCTTTCCCTCCCTCCGAACACACTACACTTACATGTTAAAGTCAAGAAATGGTTTGTACCAATTTCTTCAGACGCAAGATGTAATCCCAGCGTCCTTTACTTCACCAATAGGTTATGGCTTTGCCCTTGGATCATTGTCACAAGGGGACAGAAAGTGTATGTCTTTCTTGGATGAATTCTTTATCTACATAAAGAAATCCATGTACTTTGCCATTATAATATATGATATGTAATAGGTCAACAATTTATCATAAAACACTCATATAATTAGGCATGTCTCACTCGTTCCTTCCATACATTTGTATTAAGCAGGCTGGTGTGTAGGAGGAATGAAATGATTTTACATGGAATCGCCTTTATTTTTTTTATCTTATGTTTTTTGCTTGGGATGACTTGGCTGCGGTCAGGACTTTTTAATATTGCGAATCAGAAGATAAAGAAATGGCTTCATTTTTTAACAAGCACTCCCACTAAGGGTGTTCTTACAGGAACGATTGTGACAGCCTTTATTCATAGCAGTTCTGCCGTTATGGTACTCACTGTGGGACTTGCTTCCTCTGGCTTGATACCGTTCAGACAGACCATTGGAATTATGCTCGGATCCAATATTGGAACAACGTTTACCCTTGAAATGTTCACACTGGATATGAATTATCTTATTGTCCCATCCATGATCATCGGATGCATCCTGTATTTCTTCCCCTCACCTTCCTTACGGAGTACGGGCATGATATTTATCGGGTTTGGATTGATCTTTACGTCGATCCGTGCGATCCAGTGGTTAGCTACTCCATTAACTTCTCACGAATCCTTGCGCACGTATATCACAGAAGTGAACGAGCATGTTGTCCTGGCACTCTTGATTGGTTGTATATTAACGGCGATCATTCAATCCAGTACCGTTGTGACAGGTGTGACGATGGGGTTTCTGGCTGCCGGCTCCATTGATCTTCATGCAGGAATCGCCATTATGCTCGGAGCAAATGTCGGTACGTGTATAACCGCCTTTATCGCAAGCATTGGTGGAGGTATCCAAGCAAAGCTGACGGCTTACGCTCACATATGGCTTAACGTTATCGGGGTCGCTCTTTTTATTCCTCTAATCCCATTACTCGGAACCGTGGTTCAATCTTTAGCGGGCTCTCCCGATTTACAATTAGCCCATGCCAGTGTCGTATTTAACATATTATGCTCGATCCTTGTTCTGCCGTTCACTAATCAATTTGCACGTTTCATTGAAAGAATTCACCATCCAAAAAAAAGCTGAACGAGGTATGATAACCTCGATCAGCTTTTTTTATTAATAGTCAGAGTCACTTGTTAAGCCTTGTACGATTTTCACACCAGAGCTCGCTCCCAGACGAGTAGCTCCAGCTTCAATCATCGCTTGTGCATCCTCAGCAGAGCGTACGCCACCTGAAGCTTTCACACCGATTTCAGGTCCAACCGTTTTTCTCATAAGAGCGATATCTTCCACAGTCGCTCCTCCAGTAGAGAAACCTGTAGATGTTTTCACATAATCTGCTCCAGCTTCTACAGCCAATTGGCAGGCCTTCACTTTTTCTTCGTCCGTCAGTAGGCACGTTTCGATGATTACTTTTGAAAGTGCTTTACCTTTAGATGCTGCCACAACAGCTTCGATATCACGCTTAACCAGTTCATGGTCGCCACTTTTTAATGCGCCGATATTGATGACCATATCTACCTCTGTTGCTCCCTTTTCGATTGCATCTTTTGTTTCGAATGCTTTCGTTTCAGGTGTAGAAGCTCCCAGTGGGAAACCGATAACTGTACACACTTTTACTTCAGTACCGCTTAATAATTCGCTTGAATATTGAACCCATGTTGGGTTAACGCACACAGAAGCAAACTTGAATTCTTTTGCTTCCTGGCAAAGTACTTCTACTTGGTCTTTCGTTGATTCAGGTTTAAGTAAAGTATGATCAATCATACTTGCAATGTTCGTAGTCATTCATTATCTCTCCTTTAACAGTTGTCCGTACCTCTCCTATCATATCAAATCAAAGAGAAAAAGACGAGCATTTCTTCATAGCATCTCCAAAAAAAGAAAACCTTTTCATTTTTTAATTCTCTTTTAACAAAGTTTGTTGTTTTCTAACATAAAGTCTGCCAAGGTGCAAGGTGCTCCGTCAACCAGTGTGTGTGCTTAGATGGTGAGGGGAACCGCTTCGCTTTCCACGGACGTACGGCCGTTCTTCCGCAGGAGTCTACGCAGTTCCCCTCACCATCTATAAGAAATATTCGTGTCAGAGCTTATAGGGACAAAAAAACAATCTTAAGAAAACAGAATTACACAAGAGGAAATCGACCACTACTCTCTTTAAATGAGGTTGTTTTCCAAAGAAATTTATATTGATTTTATTAGAATTACTTCAAGTTGAAAAAGTTGATTAGATTTATCAGTGACCTTCTTCTTGCGTTTCGATGTCCTTCTTGGTTTTAATCCAAAGCAACCGTAAATTCAACCCAAGTCCGTCTATCTATATTATTAGGCATTCAGAATGTAGAAGAACAAAGTGGATTGTAGCGGAAGGCACTTGACTCCTGCGGGATATAGAGGAAAGGTCGAGACCCCACAGACGGAACGTCGAGGAGGCTCGACTTCCTCCCCGCGGAAAGCAAGTGCCTGGAGCGGAAAGGAACGGTCTAAGTTTTGATCACTCTACCTGTTTCCTTCTCTTAAATAACAACAATTTTTAAGAATAGAGCCAATGAAAAACAACCCCGGTATTCAATCACCAGGGTTGCAATCCTCATTATTTCAAACGATACACTCTCGCCTCATATGGCTTAAGAGTTAACTTGCTTACATTTTCATGGCTGTCTACATCATAGTTATTCAGTAAAAGGTCCGATGAAGATACTTCTAAGTCTTTAAGGTCACAAACGGTGTTCTTGGTGGAAAGGTTTGTGATCACGATCATGGATTGATCTTCACCTGTGCGGGTATAAGCATAAATTTGCTTGTCTTTTTCAAGTAGCAGGTCATAGATTCCGTACGTGAAGACATCTTCATTTTTCTTTAATTGGATCATCTTTTTGTAGAAATTCAGGATGGATTTTTCATCCTTTTCCTGAGCTTTTACATTGATTGTTTTATAGTTTGGATTCACTTTCATCCAAGGTGTTCCGCTAGTAAACCCGCTGTTTTCACCGTCTGACCATTGCATTGGCGTTCTGCTGTTGTCACGGGATGATGCCCAGATGATTTCCATAATATCCTTATGAGATACGCCTTCTTCACGCTTAAGACGATATAAATTCTTGACTGCTACATCATCATAATCTTCAATGGAAGGAAATTGAACATTCGTCATGCCAATTTCTTGTCCCTGGTAAATGAACGGTGTTCCCTGCATTAAGAAATACATGGTTGCCATAGCTGTGGCACTTTCTTTCCAGTATTCTTTGTCGTTCCCCCAAGTGGACACAACGCGGGGTTTATCATGATTTTCAATGAATAGTGCATTCCAGCCGTTGCCTTCAAGTCCTTTTTGCCAACGCGAGAGCACCTTTTTCAATTCGACGATGTCCAGGTCAGGATTTGTTTCAGCGTCCCATAAACCTAGATGTTCGAATTGGAAGATCATATCCATTTTACCGTTTTCTTTACCAACCCATAGTTCTGCTTCATCAGCCTTCACGCCATTCGCTTCTCCTACAGACATGACATCATAATTTCCATACGTCCGATCTTTGAATTCTTGAAGGAACGTATGAATCCCTTTTTGGTTCATATGCATATCGAAAGAAGAAACGTATTTTTGCTTTTTCGGATTTGGCATATCAGGAAGACCCGGACGTTTCTTAATATGGCTGATGGCATCGATTCTAAAGCCATCGATTCCTTTATCAAGCCACCAGTTGACAGTATCATAAAGAGCATCGCGCACTTCTTCATTTTCCCAGTTCAAATCAGGCTGCTTCGTAGAGAATACGTGAAGGAAATATTGATCTGTTTCTTCGTCATACTTCCATGCCGACCCTCCAAAGATGCTCTCCCAGTTATTCGGCTCCTTGCCTTTGACCCCATCTCTCCAAATATACCAATCACGTTTTGGATTGTCTTTAGAACTCTTAGACTCAATAAACCATGGATGTTCGTCACTTGTATGGTTAAGCACAAGATCGATGATCAGCTTCATATCTCTCTTATGGACCTCTTTAAGGAGTTGATCGAAGTCTTCCATCGTACCGAAATCCTCCATGATATCCTGATAATCTGAAATATCATATCCATTATCATCATTAGGTGATTTGTACATTGGACAAATCCAGATCACATCGATACCTAATTCTTTAATATAATCCAAACGTTGAATCACGCCCTGTAAGTCGCCAATTCCGTCTCCGTTTGAATCCTGAAAACTTCTAGGATAGATTTGATAGCCTACCGCTTCTTTACGCCATGCCTTTTTCATCGTAACACCTCATCAAAGTATAGTAAGATACAAACGCTTACATTTAATGCAATCGTTTGCACTATTAGTTTAAAAAAAAGAACCATTTCATTTAATATATTGACATTAATAGTTTACAACCTTCTTCTTCACTTATCAATAGATAAATTGATTCTAAGCAAAAAAAAGAAAGTGGTTACAAAGTATTATTGTGCAAAAACAAAAAAGCACCCAACCATTGTCAGGTGCCTTGATCGTTAAATTGCGGCTTTTTCTTCTGTTTCTTCAAGTACACGTACAAATTGACCTTCGTTTAAAGGATAGCCTGCTTTCGCGATTTTCACTTTCACAAGCTTTCCTACCATGTCTTCCGTTGCAGGGAAAACCACTTTCAAGTAATTATCCGTGTATCCAACATAGAGATCATCTTGGTAAATTTCTTCAGGGATAACCTCTAATACTTCATTTTCAAACTGAGAAGCGTATTCTTTCGCTAATTGATTCGAAAGTTCAATCAAACGATGAACTCGTTCGTTCTTGATATCTTCATCGATTTGGTCGTCCATACGTGCTGCAGGTGTACCTGTTCGCTTCGAGTATGGGAACACATGAAGCTCTGAGAATTTATGTTCATTGATGAAGTTATATGTTTCCATAAATTCTTCTTCCGTTTCACCAGGGAAACCGACAATGACATCAGATGTAACTGCAAGACCCGGTAAAGCCTTTTTAAGCTTTTCCAAGCGCTCTGCAAAGAATTCCATCGTATACTTTCTGCGCATTCTCTTAAGGACCGTATTGGATCCTGATTGAAGTGGAATGTGTAAGTGTCTGACAACAATATTGGATTGATCAATCACTTCAATGACTTCATCCGTCAGTTGACTGGCTTCGATGGAAGAGATACGAATTCTTTTCAGACCCTTCACTTTTTGCTCCAAGTCTTTAAGAAGCATGGCAAGGTTGTAGTCTTTCATGTCCTCTCCGTATCCACCTGTGTGAATTCCTGTCAGGACAATCTCTTTATACCCTGCATCCACAAGCTGTTGAGCTTGATGAATCACTTCTTCAGGGTCACGGGATCTCATAAGTCCACGAGCCCATGGAATAATACAGAATGTACAGAAGTTATTGCACCCTTCCTGGATTTTAAGAGAGGCACGAGTACGATCCGTGAATGCCGGAACATCCAGCTCTTCATATACACGATTTTTCATAATGTTTGTAACACCATTGATTGGTTGGCGTTCTTGTTTATATTCTTCAATGTACGTTAACATTTTTCTTCGGTCTTGGGTACCAACCACGACATCAACGCCCGGAATCGCCATAATTTCGGCAGGGGATGTTTGAGCGTAGCACCCTGTTACACAAATCACACCGTCAGGGTTCTTACGGATGGCACGACGAATGACCTGTCTGCTTTTCTTATCCCCTGTATTCGTTACCGTGCATGTGTTAATGACATATACATCTGCGATCGAATCATATTCTACACGTTCGTATCCTTCTTCTTTAAATAGTTGCCAAATGGCTTCTGTTTCGTAGTGGTTCACTTTACACCCTAGAGTGTGAAACGCTACTGATGGCATTACAATCACCTCATAAGTTCTAATTGATAGCTGATGGCTGATAGGACATACAATGGAGCAGTCTCCGTCCGTAAGATTCTGGGACCTAAACCACAGGAAATAAATCCTGCGCTCTTACACATCTCTACTTCTTTTTCCGTTAATCCACCTTCAGGACCGAATACGACCAGGACACTTTGTCCATTCTCAATCGTCGATAACACCTTTGAAAGATTTCCTTTTTCTCCAGCTCTTGCTTCTTCTTCATAAGCGATCAGTTTGAAATCAAACTGCGCCTGTATTAATTGTTTCAATGAAATGGGTGCAGATACATCGGGAACAAGGAGTCTATGAGACTGTTCAGCTGCTTCCTTGACGATTTTCTCCCATCGCTCTACCTTTTTCCTTGCTTTCTTATCGTCCCACTTCACAATGGAGCGATCCGCATTAAAAGGGATAAATTGAGTGGCTCCAAGCTCTGTTCCCTTTTGGAAAATCAACTCCAATTTATCCCCTTTCGGCAGTCCGCTCGCAATGGTTACTTTAATTGGTAATTCTTTCGTCGTTGTTTCCCATTTTACTATTGATAGTTCTACTGCGTCACTGGAAATCGTTTCAATACGGGCAAGCGCTGATGCTTGATCCTTGAAAACAGCAAATACTTCATCATCTTCCTTCATTCTCATGACACGAACAATATGATGATAGTCATCCCCTGTTATCGTAATCGGATCATTTTCTCGATATATGTCATCTATAAAATATCGTTGCATACAGTTTCAACTCCACCGTTTTTTACTTGCCTTTACATAGGCTTCTTAGCGATAATAGCGACCCAGTCTTCCATAACCATAATTTCTTCTATTATAAATCCGGCAGTCTCCAGTGCGTCACGTACTTCTTGCTTCTTAGGCTGGATAATCCCAGAGGTGATAAAGAATCCGCCCGGTTTCACAAGTTCGTAGGCATCATCTGTAAAGCGTAAAATGATTTCAGCCAAAATGTTCGCTACAATCACATCGGCTTGCCCTGTAACGCCATTCAATAAATTGTTCTCGTCGACCGTCACAGTTTGTTGGACTTTGTTCAGCTTCACGTTTAGTCTTGCTGAACGAACAGCCACTTCATCCAGGTCATACGCTCTTACATTGTCTGCAGCCAACTGTGCAGCAGCAATGGATAATACACCTGAACCTGTTCCTACATCGATGACCGTATCATGTTCTTTAACGATTCTCTCAAGAGCCTGGATACACATGACCGTTGTAGGATGAGTTCCTGTCCCGAATGCCATTCCTGGATCCAGTTCAATGATGAGTTCGTCACTGTGAACCGGTGTATAGTCTTCCCAAGTAGGGACGATTGTAAATTTATCGGAGATCTTCACAGGATGGTAGTATTTCTTCCACGCCGTTGCCCATTCTTCCTCATTCACTTCTGAAATCTCCACTTTGTTTTCACCAATGTCGATATCATACGTAACCAGGTTCGTAATGCCCTGCTTGATCTCATCAACGGTTTCACCAAGAAAGCTATTTACGGGTAAATACGCTTTGACTAAGACACCTTCACTCGGATAATCATCAGGATTGAGTTGGTAGATCTCTCCAAACATATCTTCTCTTTCCTTAATTAATTCGGCAGGGTCTTCAATGACCACACCGCTTGCTCCAGATTCATGAAGAATGTTTGAAATAGGTTCAATCGCTTCATTCGTAGTAAGAATACTGATTTCTGACCATTTCATTGATCTACCAACTCCGTTCTTTAGTTATTCGCCTTTAAAGGCTTTTTTTACTTTATCAAAAAAGCTTTCATGCTGTTCGTCTGGTACCTGTCCGCTAATATCCGCAAACTCTCTTAATAGTTGCTTTTGCTTATCCGTTAATTTAGAAGGAGTAACCACCTTCACTTGAACATGCTGATCACCTGTACCGTATCCACGTACATTCGGTACTCCTTTACCTTTCAAACGGAATCTCGTGCTTGTTTGAGTTCCCGCAGGTACTTTCAGCTTTACTTTTCCGTGCAGCGTTGGTACCTCAATTTCATCACCTAATGCAGCTTGTGCAAACGTCACAGGCATTTCGCAATAAATATCATCTCCGTTACGTTCGAAGAAATCATGTGAGCGAACGTGGAAGACAACGTACAAGTCACCCGCTGGTCCACCATTTATACCTGGTTCACCTTGACCAGTAACACGCAGCTGTTGACCATCATCGATACCAGCCGGAATTTTCACAGAGATTTTACGGCGCTTCTGTACTTTACCAGCACCGCCACATGTAGAACATTTTTCCTTGATTTGTTTACCTGTACCGTTACAGTAGTGACAAACGCGTCTGTTCACAATGCGGCCGAACGGTGTATTTTGTTCCACGTTTAATTGACCAGATCCATTACAGTGAGAACATGTATTGACCTTTGTTCCCGGCTTCGCACCAGAACCATGGCAAGTGTCACATTCTTCCTCTCTCGGAATCTCGATTTCTGTTTCTTTTCCAAATACCGCTTCTTCAAATGTCAGAGACATCGTATACTGAAGGTCCGCACCTTGTCTAGGGGCATTCGGATCTCTTCTGCGGCCTCCGCCGCCACCGAAGAACGTATTAAAGATGTCTTCGAAACCACCGAAACCGCCGCCGCCAAAGTCTGCGCCACCGCCGAAACCTTGGTTAGGGTCCGTATGTCCAAAACGATCATATTGTGCACGTTTCTGATCATCACTTAATACTTCATAGGCTTCCGATATTTCTTTGAATTTCTCGTCCGCATCCGCTTCTTTATTAATATCCGGATGATATTTTTTGGAGAGCTTGCGGTATGCTTTCTTCATTTCGTCTTTTGAGGCATCTTTTCCGACACCGAGTACCTCATAATAGTCCCGTTTACTCATTAAAACACCACTCCCGAATCCTTTGCATAAAGGTTATTTTAACATTGAGCTTCGACTATTATCAATAAAAACTCAACATTCCTTATATTTGATTGTGTCTGTTAGATGAATTGAATCATCTTCCACTCTCTTCAATCATAGAAAAAGTCAAAGCCAAGAACCGCCCTGACTTTGACTTTTTCGTTCATTCTGGATTATTTCTTGTCGTCGTTTACTTCTTCGTATTCAGCGTCGACTACATCGTCGTCTTTCGAAGCTTCGCCTTCTGCTCCTTGAGCTGCTTGAGCTTCCGCTTGAGCCTGCTCATAAAGCTTCATCGTTAAGCTTTGAACGATTTCCTGTAATGCATCTTTCTTTTCACGGATAAGATCTAAATCGTCTTTCTCGATCGCTTCTTTCAGTTCAGCTTTCGCATCTTCCGCTTTTTTCACTTCATCTTCTTCTACTTTGCCTTCAAGATCTTTTAACGTTTTTTCCGTTTGGAATACAAGTTGGTCGGCTTCGTTGCGAAGTTCAACTTCCTCTTTACGTTTTTTATCCGCTTCGGCATTTTCTTCTGCTTCCTTCACCATGCGTTCTACTTCATCATCTGAAAGACCTGTAGAAGATTTGATTGTGATGTTTTGCTCTTTACCTGTTCCAAGGTCCTTCGCACTTACATTCACGATACCGTTCTTATCAATATCGAATTTCACTTCGATTTGAGGTACGCCCCGTGGTGCCGGCGGAATGTCCGCTAATTGGAAACGACCTAGCGTTTTGTTATCAGCAGCCATTGGGCGCTCACCTTGTAATACATGGATATCAACAGCTGTCTGATTATCCGCAGCAGTTGAGAATGTTTGTGATTTAGACGTCGGGATCGTAGTGTTACGCTCGATCAACTTCGTTGATACGCCACCCATTGTTTCGATACCAAGTGATAGTGGTGTAACGTCAAGTAAGACAACGTCTTTTACGTCTCCAGTCAGAACTCCACCTTGAATCGCTGCCCCCATCGCTACAACTTCGTCAGGGTTAACACCTTTAGATGGCTCTTTACCTGTTTCTTTTCTGATCGCTTCTTGTACAGCCGGGATACGAGTTGACCCACCAACAAGAATGATTTTATCGATTTCACTTGCAGAAAGACCAGCATCTTTCATCGCTTGACGAGTTGGACCCATTGTACGTTCTACAAGATCTGAAGAGATTTCATCGAATTTCGCTCTTGAAAGAGTCACTTCCAGGTGAAGTGGTCCAGCTTCTCCAGCCGTGATGAATGGAAGTGAGATCTGAGTTGAAGTAACTCCTGAAAGATCTTTCTTCGCTTTCTCAGCAGCGTCTTTAAGACGTTGAAGAGCCATTTTATCTTTAGAAAGGTCGATGCCGTTCTCTTTTTTGAATTCAGCTACAAGATAATCGATGATCACTTGGTCAAAGTCGTCTCCACCTAGTCGGTTGTCGCCGGCAGTAGAACGTACTTCGAATACACCGTCACCAAGTTCAAGGATGGATACGTCAAATGTACCGCCACCAAGGTCATAAACAAGGATCGTTTGATCTTGGTCCATCTTGTCTAAGCCGTATGCCAGTGCAGCTGCCGTTGGTTCGTTGATGATACGCTCAACTTCAAGACCCGCGATTTTCCCGGCGTCTTTTGTAGCTTGACGTTCTGCATCATTGAAGTAAGCAGGTACTGTGATAACCGCTTTTTCAACTTTTTCCCCAAGATAGTCTTCTGCATATGATTTTAAATGTTGAAGAATCATAGCTGAAATTTCTTGTGGCGTATATTCTTTTCCTTCAGCTTCTACTTTGTGATCTGTCCCCATGTGACGTTTCACTGAGATGATCGTGTTTGGATTCGTGATGGCTTGACGCTTCGCTACTTCCCCAACCTGCTTTTCACCATTTTTGAACGCAACAACTGAAGGAGTTGTGCGGTTTCCTTCTGCATTTGCAATGACCTTTGGCTCTCCGCCTTCAAGTACTGATACACATGAGTTTGTCGTACCTAAGTCAATACCGATTATTTTACTCATAGTAAGAAACCTCCCTAATTTGTATATGTAATGTCTTTATTATTGATTGACCTTCACCATGGAAGGACGAATTACTCTGTCTTTCAGTTTGTATCCTTTTTGGAATTCCTCAACAACAACATTGCTATCGACGTTTTCCTCTTCTGTTTGCATAACAGCTTGATGCAAATGAGGATCAAACTGTTGACCTACTGATTCAATTGGCTCTACTCCCTCTTTCTTAAGGGCTTCAACAATGCTTCTGTGAACCATTTCCATTCCTTGTAGCAGTGTTTTCGTTTGATCATTATCAGCTTCTATATTTAAAGCACGCTCGAAATTATCAAGTGCTGGCAATAGTTCAGTAATCAGACCTTGAGCACGATATTTCTCCTTCGCTTCGTTTTCAACATTTACGCGTCGGCGGAAGTTATCGAAATCAGCTCTTAAACGAAGATAACGATTTTCAGACTCATTCAGCTTTTCTTCTAATTGTGAAAGCTCATCTGATTCGTGTTCTTCTTCTGTTACTACTTCTACTTGAGGTTCTTCAGCGAATACTTCTTCAACCGCTTCGCTTTTTTCCTCTTTTGCTTCTTGCTGTTCTTGTTTTGTTTCTTCAGACATAACATTCACCTCCTTAAAAATCTGCGACCAATTCAAGGCGCCGGAAGTCAATCAAACCTGCTTCCGGGGGCCTTTTTTCCTTTATACAATATGTCCACTAATCTTCACTTTGATACAGTTTCGTAAGAACCTTGGACATATCATTTGAAAAGAAATTAAGTAAACTAACGACACGGGAATACTCCATTCGAGTAGGCCCGATAATCGCAATGGAACCTAATTGTTCTTTACCAATAGAATAAGTAGCGGTTATGAGACTACAATTCTCCATAGCAAGATGATCATTTTCTTTCCCAATCTTAATATTCAATCCTGTAGCGGAAGGCCGAATCAAGTTGTAGATACTCTCTTCCTGTTCAATCATTTCAAGGAGCATACGAACCTTTTGGACATCATTAAACTCAGGCTGATTAAGTATATTGGTTTTCCCTCCAAAGAACAGCTTATCTGTGACCGATGGATTAAAAGAGTCCGTGATGGAGTGGAGGATAAAATCATAGTTCTGAATATGCTCTCTAAGTAAAAGAGCGACTTCCTTAAAGATTTTATCGTTCAATTCACTAATCGGGACCCCCGATAGCCGGTCATTCAGGATGTACACGAGCTTCTCAAGCTCTGCTGCGTCCATTGTAGGCGGGATGTGGAACAGTTTATTTTCAACATGCCCGTTATCCGTCACGATAATGGCAATAGCCGTATCTTTGTTCAGAGGGATAAGTTGAATTTTCTTCAGCTTATTCTCCTTCAAATCAGGTCCTAATACGATTGTCGTATAATTCGTCAGCTCTGATAGAATCTTTGCCGATTTCTGGACCACTTTCTCCAATTCATATATTCGCTCTGTGAAAATAGAGCGTAATGCATGAACATCGTTCTTCTTTAATTTCTGAGGAGAAAGCAAGTGATCCACGTAATAACGATAACCCTTTTCAGATGGAACACGTCCTGAAGAAGTATGTGTTTTTTCAATAAAACCCAATTCCTCCAAATCAGCCATTTCATTTCGAATCGTAGCCGAACTGAACGAAATCTCATCCTTCTTGGACAAGCTCCTGGAACCGACAGGCTGAGCTGATAGAATAAAATCATCAATGATCACTTGAAGAATTAGAAGTTGTCGATCTGTTAACAACATTCATCACCCCTGTTAGCACTCTCTTCTGATGAGTGCTAAATCTAATTAATAAATTATCAAATCAGAAAAGGGATGTCAATATATTAGATTGGCTCTTTTCGTAAAGTCAGTTGCTTTTGAAAAAGCGAGTAGTGGTTGATTTCCGCTTCAGGTGCTCGCTTTCCGCGGGGCGTGAGTTGAGCCTCCTCGGGCTTCGCTGTGAGGTCTCAACTGTCTAGCTCCGGCGGCTAGCCCCTCGAGGTCATAAGCTAAATGGCCCAAGAAGGCAAGAAACGCCTTCCCGGCCCATTCACCTTATGCTTGTCGGGGCTGGTCGAGCCGCCTCCGCTTTTCCTACTTTCCCGCTATCCCCGCAGGAGTCGAGCACCTTCCGCTCCAATCAACTTTCTAAGCATGAGTTACTAGCTGTAGACGAACATAAATACCATACACCTTTAGGATGCATCCATTAGATTACACCAAGGAAAGATTGAAATACTTCGTTTCCTAAAAAGCGACCCTGTTTCGTAAGCGCAACCCGCTCTTCATTCACAGTAAGCAGTTTTCGTTTCTCCATTTCTTCAATGGATGAACCGAATACAGATTCGATACTGCAGCCAAATTTGTGCTGGAATACAGATTTACTCACTCCCTCTACCTTACGTAAGCCGAGGAACATTTCCTCTTCCATCATTTCGGCTTTGGTGACTTCATGCTGCTGGATGGTGGGCAGGAAACCTTCTGCAATCGGGTCCATATATTTTTTTAGGGGACCGTAATTGGAATAACGTACTCCGTTTATATATCCGTGTGCACCGGCACCTAAACCATAATATTCATTATTGTCCCAATAAACGAGATTATGTTGGCTTTCAAATCCCCGTTTAGCAAAATTACTGATTTCATATTGATTGATCCCATATTTCTCCATCGTTTCGATCAAGATTTCGTACATGGCCGCTTCCTGATCTTGAGTTGGAAGTGGCAGCTTCCCTTTTCTCATCAGGTTGTAGAAAACCGTCTTTGGCTCTACGATAAGCGAATAAGCCGAGTAATGGGGAAGATCAAGGTCAAGTGCTTTCTTTAATGTATCCTGGAAATCTTGCTCTGTTTGCTTAGGCAGGCTATAAATCAGATCAATGCTGATATTCGAGAATCCTACTTTTTGAGCCGTTTCCACAGATGTATACACATCTTCGCTTTTATGCGTGCGTCCTATTCCTTTTAGAAGCTCATCATTGAATGACTGGACACCAAAGCTCAACCGATTCACACCGTGGTCCTTTAAGACTCGGAGTTTATCTTCGGTCAAATCTCCAGGGTTTGCTTCAAAAGTGAATTCACCCTGATCAAAAGGCAAATGAGTAGTGATGGATTCGCATAACGTTTCCAGCTGGCTTGCATTCAATGAAGTAGGAGTGCCGCCCCCGACAAAAATTGTATCAAGTTTGTCTTGGGTCATGACCCTATGCTTCATTTCATTCCCTAAGCTTGTTAAGTATTCGTTTACAGGCTGTCCTTCTAAAAAGACTTTATTAAAATCACAATAGTGACAGATATGTTCACAGAAAGGTATATGAATATAAGCTGATTTCACCAAGTTTATCCCTCCTTTGGGGGCATTCATAGAGAAAAGGGGGTAAGCAGTGCTTGTTTAGTACAAGCCACTTTCCCCCTTTATCATCAAGACAATTATTTTTTATCTGTATCGTCCATTTTCAATACGGCCATAAAGGCCTCTTGTGGAACTTCAACAGAACCAACGGACTTCATACGTTTTTTACCTTCTTTTTGTTTATCAAGAAGTTTACGTTTACGTGAGATATCTCCACCGTAACATTTTGCCAGAACGTTTTTACGAATGGCCTTAATGGTCGATCTTGCGACGATCTTTTGACCGATCGCTGCCTGGACGGGAACTTCGAATTGCTGTCTTGGAATTAATTCCTTCAACTTCTCAACAATTAGCTTCCCGCGTTCATAAGCGAAGTCGCGGTGAACAATAAAGCTTAAAGCGTCGACATTTTCAGCGTTTAAAAGGATATCCATTTTCACAAGCTTGGATTCTTTGTATCCAATCAGCTCATAATCAAATGAAGCATATCCTTTCGTATTGGATTTTAGCTGATCGAAGAAATCATACACAATTTCAGCAAGTGGAATTTCATATACGATGTTCACTCGCGTATCATCCATATACTGCATGTCGATGAAGTTACCTCGTTTTCCTTGACAGAGCTCCATTACGGCACCGACGTAATCGTTTGGAACCATGATGGTAGCTTTAACATAAGGCTCTTCAACATGATCCACTTTTTGAGGATCCGGCATCATGGACGGATTATCCACTTTCACTTCTTCCCCATCTGTCAGCTTAACATGATAGATAACACTTGGCGCTGTCGTAATAAGGTCAATCTTAAATTCACGCTCAATACGCTCTTGGATGATTTCCATATGAAGAAGGCCTAAGAATCCACAACGGAATCCAAATCCTAACGCTTGAGATGTTTCCGGCTCGTACTGAAGTGCAGAGTCATTCAATTCAAGCTTTTCAAGTGCTTCTCTAAGATCGTTATAGCGGTTTGAATCGATTGGATATAAACCGCAATAGACCATCGGGTTCAGTCGGCGGTATCCAGGTAATGCTTCCTGTGCAGGGTTTTTCGCCAGGGTGATGGTATCCCCTACACGGGTGTCCCCAACGTTTTTGATAGCGGCCGTCAGGTAACCAACATCCCCGACTGTCAGTTCTTTCTGACCCGTCGCTTTCGGAGTGAAGACACCGATCTCGGTCACTTCAAACTCTTTCCCTGTTGCCATCATACGAACCTTATCCCCTACTTTGACGCTGCCTTCCATCACACGGATGTAGGCAACGACTCCTCTATATGCATCATATAAGGAATCGAAGATCAGCGCTTTTAATGGCGCATCGGGATCTCCAACTGGTGCAGGTACCTTCTCAACCACTTGCTCCAGGATTTCTTCAATCCCGATTCCTGCTTTAGCAGAGGCAAGTACCGCTTCAGATGCATCAAGTCCGATCACGTCTTCCACTTCTTGACGCACTCTTTCCGGATCTGCTGCCGGAAGATCGATTTTATTGATAACTGGAAGGATTTCCAAGTTATTATCTAAGGCAAGATACACGTTCGCCAATGTTTGGGCTTCAATCCCTTGAGCAGCATCCACTACAAGGATGGCCCCTTCACAAGCAGCTAAACTACGAGATACTTCGTATGTAAAGTCGACGTGCCCTGGTGTATCAATGAGATGAAAGATGTATTCTTCCCCGTCTTTCGCTTGATACTTTAATTGCACAGAATTTAATTTGATTGTGATTCCACGTTCTCTTTCCAGATCCATTGAATCTAGCAATTGCTCTTTCATTTCTCGTGCCGTCAGTGCTTTCGTTTTCTCTAAAATACGATCGGCAAGGGTAGATTTCCCATGATCTATATGAGCAATGATCGAAAAGTTTCTAATTCTTGATTGTCTTTCTAATTTCTCTTCACGGTTCATTATACGTTCAACTCCTGTTATTTCCACACATGTACACTATTTTGAATTATAGCAGTAGACAATATATTATTCAATGTAAACTAAAGGGCTATGCAGGAATTGTCCATTTTAAAGCAGGACACTTTTAATTCGATGGCACAAATCCACTTATTATTGGACATCAAAAAGAGAAGGCAGTACTGTTTTCCAGCCTTCTCTTCCCGCTTATATTTAGATTAACGAAGCGATAAAGTTCATTATTTCGTTGGTAATACTTTCAATGGTATTCGCCAGTGCTTTCCCGATCGAAGAAAAGGCATTAAAGGCTTTCATATCTTCTAATTTCTCTTTCTTTTCGCTTAACGTTTTGGATTCAACTTCATTCCCGAGGAAAGACGCCTCCACGTTCCCTTCCCCGTCCTGACTCACTCCCACCGGAGAAGTGAAGTTCTGCTGTTCATGCCCCTTCATTTCCACAATCCCCTGATTGGCATACTGCATTCCCATCAGAACCCCAATAAATAATGCAGATATAAGCAGTGCACATTTAAAAAAGAATTTCGTCATGGTTTCATTCATCCTTTTTATTACTGACTTACTGCAGGAGTGACAGGTATATGATTCACCTTTTCAGCCTGCCAATAATAATCAGCGAATACTTCGGCGAAAGCCTGCGCGGATCGTTCCAATTCTTCAAACGTATTATCCACTCCGCCAAACTCCAGTAACATGGCGTTACTTGAAAGATCCTGATTGAACTTACCGTTTGTACCGCTTCCCTTTTTCGCAATCACTCCACGTGAAATACCTTTATAGTTAGCTTCCAATAACTTATGAAGCTCTGTTGCCACCTTTAAATTCTGTTCGAAATTCGGATGCTCTTCCCCGACTACAAACGCGAGCTTGGCATAGGATTTGCCATTAATGGTTCCCGTCGTAACAGCCCTTCTTTGTGAATCACGATGTATGTCAACGAGATACAGCAAGTCTTTATTACTCGTCATGGCAGCCTGGACTAAGGGCCTGGACTCCTGATATGCAGCCCAATAATCCAATCCTTTATTGTTCAGGTTCGCTATCACATCGGTTTTATCGATGGTCGTTCCAATCCCAAGTCCCTCTAAATGCTTCTTCACCATATCTCCCACCTTGGTGACATTTACTTCCGAATGCATGGCTGAATCAGGATTTGTTACTCCCTCCAAGTAAGGCAGATAGGATTCACGGGTATGTGTGAAGTAAAGATGAACCGTCTTTTTATCTCCAGTTGATAAAGGCGGGGACACATCTCCACTCTTTTGATCCGATTCATTAAAATTCTCTACATTCTTGAGTGGTGCTTCATTCCCAGCCTCAAGTGCTTCGGGAGGAGGGACAGATTCGATCGGCATATTCGTAAAATCCGTCCCCTCCCCGGCCACTAGAATGTCACCATCAAAAATCGAAAATCCCGGCAGTTCTCTCCCCAGGAAGCTTCGGGGATCTTCAAAGCTCACATTGGTAGCCACCTGAAAAAGGAGGGATGAAAAATTCGGTAAAGCCTGCTCTTCTTCAGTCAATATTTGATTAAAAGACCGGTTTTCTAATGCCAAGATCTTATATAATGCATCACCCTTCACATTGGAAGCCGCTTGATTCAATGAATGCGATGTAATTCTATACTCAGGGTTTAAGGAAGTGAGGATGCCCGTTATCGAAAAAACGGAGAGTAATCCTACTACGAATATCAACATCCCTTTCAGTATCGTTGACATATTAATCGCTACTACATAATTGGACGCTTTATACGACCTCATTCTCCCACCCTTTCCTTTACTCTACTCTAGTACAATGTATGTCATTACTAGAGATAGTAGAACTATATTTAGTAGTCATTATGAGGTTATTGGTGGAAAGTTAAACGGGGGAATCTATTATTTTTAGGATGGGTGGCAAGGTGGGGGTGGGGTTCGATAGCTAGGGTGAGGTGTAGTGAGGTGAGTAGGAAGTTTCAATTTTTGAAGGGAGAACTGCAATTTTCAAGATGGATTAATCTCTTTCAGGTAAAGATCACTCCTTTTATCTATCATCTCCGGTGTCAGCTTCATATAAATCCCATTTTTTATAGATATATTCCATCTACATTTTTGGATATCGGCGAATTTTTCAATTTAACGGCGAAATTCCTAATATATCGGCGAAATGGTTTCTCTCCAATGAATCCACTACAAAAAAACGCCTCAAGGTTCACTACCTACCCCTAAGGCGCTACTTTCATCTTCAACCTATCTAGTCTGATACCCCGTATTTTCCTGATCAACGGCATCATGTAGTGCCGCATTCAATCCGCTTGCTATGAGGTTGGCCATATCTTCCATGAACACGTCCACTTCTTTAGGGGTGACCATCAGGTTGTGACCGATCGGAGCTAACACCTCATGAATCAGTTTTCGTTTTTCCTGATCCTCGAGGGTCCCCACAATTCCCATGAATGTTTGACGATGCTGTTCTTCCGGAAGATCTTCTTCGGTTAATTTTCTTCTTTCACCGAAGCTTAATCCTGCCGGGGCGAGAGATCTCGAAGGCCGCCCCCCTTCTCTCATCTCTTTTCCAAAATGTTTTAAAAGAAAGTCCACTGTATCACTTACGATGGTGACAGCATCGAGTACGGTCGGAACACCGATGGCAATAACCGGAACACCTAACGTTTCCTGATCGAGACCTTTTCGTTTATTACCAACTCCAGATCCCGGATGTATACCTGTATCAGAAATCTGGATGGTGGAATTGACGCGCTCAATGGAACGGGAAGCAAGGGCATCGATGGCGATGATAAAGTCGGGTTTGGATTTTTCCACAACACCGAAAATGATATCGCTCGTTTCAATTCCCGTTAGCCCCATCACACCAGGAACGAGGGCACTGACCGGTCGATAGCCCTCTTCCACTGATTCCGGCTGCAGTTCAAAAAGATGTCTCGTCACGATGATATCCTCACATACGCGGGGTCCCAATGAATCGGGGGTTACATTCCAGTTTCCGAGTCCAACAATCAAGCAGCTTGCATTTTTACTGATATTATTGTTAATTAAAAACTGATTAAATTCATTCGCAAATACTTTTTCTACTCTTTGTTGCAGTTCTGCATCTTCCTGGCGAATTCCATGAGCCTCGATGGTTAAGTAATTACCAGGTTTTTTACCGATTTTCTCTTCCCCTTCAGGTGTAACGGTGACAAGGGAAACTTTCACCCCATCTTCTTCTTTCTCTTTAATCATGACACCTTGTATCGATGACGTATCCTCCGCTTTATCACTGACCACCATTTCTCTTGCTTCAACGGCAAGATCGGTACGTACGGAATATTTACTTAGATCGATTTCTTCGTTCTTCATTTCGACTCTACCTCCAAGCTTGGGATCTTATCTACTATTTTTTATGTTTACCTTTTTCGTATGGGTTCATTCACGCGTTTAATTTCACTACATAGTATTGCAATATCACTGTTCGTTTGATAAAATATCATTTGTTCTTATTGTTTAGGAATTTAAATCGAGTCACATAGAATCTCGATCCTTTTATAGGAGGTGACAGGAATGCCAAATATTAAATCAGCTATCAAGCGTGTAAAAACTAGCAACGAGCGTAACGCTCAAAACGCTGCTGTGAAATCTACAATGCGTACTGCTATCAAGAAAGCAGAAGCTGCAGCTGCTAACAGCGCAGATAACGCAAAAGAATTAGCAACAGAAGCGGTTCGTCAATTAGACAAAGCAGCTCAAAAAGGTCTTATCCACAAAAACGCTGCGGATCGTCAAAAGTCTCGCCTAATGAAAAAAGCGAACTAATTGAAAAAACCACCTCGCCCCAAGGGCAGGTGGTTTTTCTTTTGATCTCTATCATTAACGAATCGAAAGTCTTCATGTAAAGCTCTGATCATGAAGTTTAAACAAAAACATTTCAATCATCAATTCTTTTTTGATTTTTCCTGTTTTGATTTCGTAATCTCCTTGTGATAACAATTCGATGATATGGGCAAGTTGTTTATCGTTGAAGTGCTTCGCCTGCCCTGCTGCCAGTTTGACCCGGAAAGGATGAACTTTCAAGTAGGACGCGATTTTTTGCTGGCCGTATCCTCTTCGTGATAGTTCTTTCGTTCCGTATATGAGCCTGAACTGTCCTGCCAGGATCGAAAGAATTTTCAATGGCTCTTCATTTTGCTTGAGGAGATCGTAATAAATTCTTAATGCCTCATCAATCCTTCTTTGAACGACCTTATCCACTAGGGTAAAAATATTTTGTTCCAGGGACCTTGCTGTTAATCGTTCCACCACTTCCACATCGATTCTATTTGTATCGCTTGCATATAAGGAAAGTTTGTCCAACTCTTGGGTGAGCATCATTAAGTTTGTTCCAGCGAGGGTGAGCAGTAATTCAATTGCATCTTCATCTATCTGAACACTATTAGAGGCCGCCCGTTCTCTTACCCACGATTTTAACTCATACTCGTTCAGCTTTTTTGCCTCTACGACTTCTGCCAGTTTCTTCAAGGACTTCGTAATCTTCTTACGCTCGTCCAGTTTTTCATAATTCGCCGTAAAGACCAGAACTGTATAGGGAGCAGGGGATTGTATGTATTGTTCCAATCGTTTAATGTTATGCTCTACCTTCTCTTTTGTTTTTTCAGCTGTCAAAAAAACAGGGTTTTGGATAATGACAACCCTTCTCCCTCCCATAAACGGAAAGGTTTCTGCATCTTCTATCGCTACTTCTATCGGAGTTTCTTCCAGATCATAACTGGAAAAATTAAAATCCATTTCTTCTTCTGAAAGGGCACTTGAGACTATTCTTTGTTTCGTTTCATTAATAATAAATGACTCATTTCCGTAAACTAAATATATAGCTGAGAATTGAGATTTCTCCATTTTCTTCCAAATATCAATAACCAAGTCAGCACTCTCCATTAATTCTTTTCTCTACTCTATGGTAAAAAAGCTTTTTGGTTTTGACAAGGGGTAAAGGGGACATCCGTCATATGGGACACCCCCTATATCTATATTAACGTTAACGGAGAAGACCTAGGAACCTTTTCCGTTAAGCGGTATTTCCTTTGTAATGATTAGTGTCACCCAGGATGGCGAACTTATAGGTGACAACTCTTGTCAGTAAAGGAAAAAGTAAAGGGAAGTATAGATTTTTTAATAGCGATGTTCTATACTAGAATAGAAATAGGAGGGGTAGTTGTGAACCAATTTGAAAAGAATGTACAATCAAAAAGAAATGATGCAGTAGATTCAGGCGTTGGCTTTATTGTTTCTTTTGGATTCTTTGCTACAATGTTCGTTATTGCAACTGTTATTAAGTTAATTGGCTCTTAATGAAAGATAGGAGGCAGACCTTAAAGATTCCGGTTTCTTCAATCGCCATATATGGTACTGGTGTATCATACAGATGGTTTGAAGGCGCCTGACTCTTTGTGATGGGTCTGCCCCTTTTTCATTAGCGCTTAATTTGTTTTGTAATACATCCTATGGCAGGTGGGCTGAAAACGTTCCTTTTTTATCCCAAAAACGATAGGTTATCGCCCCATTTTCTCCGGTGCTATATATAGTCATTCCTCTTCTCTCCAATCGTTCCACTACTTCAGGATGAGGGTGCCCAAATCGATTGGTTTCACCCGCAGAGATCACCGCAACAGACGGATTCGTTTCAACGAGGAACTCTTCAGTTGTACTCGTATTACTCCCATGATGACCTACTTTTAACACATCAATCGGCAAATCAAAGGTTCGGATGAACTCTTTCTCCCCTCGCTCTTCTAAATCCCCAGTAAATAACCATTTCAAAGATCCGATTTCTCCATATAAGACAATGGAGTCATTATTGCCTTCATATTCCTCATCCTGTGGCGAAACAACATGCAGCCCATCCTTATCACCATCCCAACTGAATGGATACCGGGCTTCCTTAACAGGAACCCTCTTTTGCCGGGCGAATTTCACGATTTTTTTCATTTCACCTTTATCCTCGCTGTTAGGGCTGATCAAGACTTCCTTCACTTTCATTTCCTCAAGAACCGCTTCTGTTCCGCCAATATGATCGAGATCTCCGTGTGTTAATATCAGGGTGTCAATGGATGTGATACCTTTACTTTTCAAAAAAGGAACGACGATGTCTTCCCCTACAGAAAAACGATTCTTTCTCTCTTCCCATTTTTCTTTCGGAAACTGCATTTCCCCACCTGTATCGATAAGATAGGTTCCTCGATTGTATGGCAGCTTGATCAATGTAGCATCACCTTGTCCAACATCCATGAATACGATCTCTCCATAGGGATTATAGGTGTTGATGAGCAGGTGCGAGGCTCCATAAAGAATCAAGAACAATCCGGAAAGCATATATTTCCTTTGTTCAAACCAAACGAACACAACGTAAATAACGATGAAATAACCGAGCAGCAAAAGAAAGTGAGGCTTCCCCAGCACAATTGTACTGAATGGAAAAGATGCAATCGCCGAAGAGATCCATTGTATGCAATCCAGAAGGTATTTATAAATGAGCAGCAACCACTCGAGAGATAGAAAAGACGTCAGAAAATAGACAATGATGCAAAGGGGAAGAACAATGATCGAGAAAAGGGGTACATAAAGAAGATTCGTGAGAAAGCCTATCAAAGAGAATTCATAGAAATGATAGATGACGATGGGCAGTGAAGATAGCTGGGCAACAAGCGTTACTTTAAGCAATTGAACGATGGATGAAGAGGTATTTAAAATAGCTGATGAAGATACAACAAGAGAAAAACTCACTATAAATGACAGCTGAAATCCCACATTGAAAATAGAAAAGGGTTCGTATAATACAATGATGATGAACACTACCGCCAGACTGTCAATCGTATTTAAGCTCTTTGCCACTTTTCTGCTCATAAGAATCACAATCAGCATGGAGGATGCCCTGATAACAGAAGGTGATGCTCCTGTCAGTACGATGTAACATAGGAGTAAAAAAATCCCTATCCATGTCACCGCTTCTTTTGTAATGCCTACTCTTAATAGGAAATAATGGAGAATGGCAAAGATCAACCCGACGTGCAAGCCCGAAATCGCCAGTAAATGAACGACGCCGAGTTCCCTGAATGCCTGCATCGTATCTTCTGAGATCATATTCGTTTCCCCAAACATCAACGCTTGGGTCACTCCTACTGTTGAAGATGGAAATTCCCTTTCGATTTTCTTCAGTCCATTGAATCTCAGATGTATGAGGGCGTGTTTCCATTTGCCTTGATCCACGCATCCCCCGAAAGCTTGTACGTCGAGAATCCAATAAACTCCCCGCTGAGCTAAATAATTTTTATAATGAAATAAGTTTGGATTTTTATTCGGTTTGGGTTCTGTCAACTCTCCTTTCACTTCGCAGACAAAACCGGGCTTCACTTGTTGAAATTGTCGTTTTTCTTCCTCTGAAGAGAAATAAAAGCGCACGAGAACCTTTTCCTTCTTTATTTTGGCCAAGGAAACAAAGGTACTTCCTTCGATGGTTGGTATGTCATTGATTACGATTTGAAAGACGTTTGGTGCAGGTTCTGATGGCAGAACGGTTTTCTGCCTTTTTTCTTGAATAGTGGTATTGAAAAAGGAAATGAAAAGAAATAAGAAGCAGAAAAGAAGAACGGTGAAGGTCATTTTCCTGAGGAAAAGGGATAGAAGGAGCAAAGCAAGAACGACAGCACCCCAATGGAATTGAAGTGCCATCAGCGTCCCTGAAAGTACTGAAAATGCCAGGTAAAGGCATATTCCTCTATTCATTAAAGAGTTTTATGTATTCTTGTTCATAGTAATTGAGCTTTTCTTCTGCAGCACCCTGTTTTCTCAAGTCTTCAATTAATTGGACCATCATGGAGGCTTTTTCTTTGTGTTTTACGTCGGTGCTGCTTTCGTCAAAAGCAACTTTCTCAACATGGACGTTTGCCTTTTCGAAAAGTTCAATGGCGTAAGGATGATTTTTATAGTCTTTTGCGTAATAAACCGTTTTGATTCCTGCCTGAATAAGAGCCTTACAGCATTGAAGACATGGGAAGTGCGTAACATAAATATCCGCATTCTCCGTTCCCACGCCGAACTTTGAACATTGCAGCAGGGCATTCATTTCGGCATGGATCGTCCTCACGCAGTGATTGTCAATCACATAACATCCTTCATCTATACAATGATCCCCTCCTGCAATGGACCCATTATAACCTCCTGCAATGATTCGTTTTTCACGAACGATGGTTGCCCCGACTGCCAGTCTTGTACACGTACTGCGCAGGGCAAGGAGCTGACTTTGAGCCATAAAATATTGATGCCAAGCGATTCTTTCCATCCCCATTCCTCCTTCTTTGATTTTTAGCTACATTTTATTTGTCTGTTTAAGTGTATAAAGACTTCCTATGTTCGTCAATTCATTGAACATAAATATATTCTTTTAATTTCTCAAAGGTTTTTTCACCGACTCCAGAGATGTTTTTAATTTCTTCTATAGCCTTAAAGGGACCATTTTCTTCACGATATTGGATAAAAGTCGACGCTTTGGCAGGACCAATTCCTGGCAGGGTTTCGAATTCCTGTTGTGTGGCAGTATTAATGTTTATTCCATCCTTTCCTGAATCGGCCCCGGGCATCGAAGGAGCCAGCCGGGTTGTTTCAATTTCTCCGATTTTGGGGACATAAATCATCATTTCGTCTGATACCTTTACAGCTAAATTGATCACTTTCTTATCTGCTTCTGCGGTGAAACCACCGGCTCGATCGATTACAAACTTCAGCCGATCGCCATGCCTCACCTCATATAATCCAGGGTGAACAACCTCTCCCTTTACGTCAACATACACTTTTTCGACGGATTCCACTTCTTCAAGCTCCTTTTCTTTTTTAGCAGGGGCTGCTGTAAAAGTAGCCTCTTTCACTGGAGCTGCGGAAGCATTTTTTAATATATATGCAATCAGGACAATGGCACAAATCATCAGAATCACAAGGACTGTTCTGTATTTTTCAATTAGGGACTGCACAGGAAATCACCTCTGGTGGAATATTCATTGCAAGAAATTCATAAGTTTTAGGAGAGAGTGTGATAGAAGGAGGGCTGCACATGAAAGTAGGTATCATTGGAACGGGAAACATGGGGAAAATCATTATTGAAGCTCTCATTGAATCAAAAGCGATTTCTCCTTCACATCTTCATATTACGAATCGTTCAATAAAAAAGGCCGAGGATATAAAAGAGAAATGGAACAAAGTGAATGTGAGGTATTCAAATGAAGACGTAATTGCGTCATCTGACTTGATCTTCCTTTGTGTGAAACCTCATGATGTGTATGATGTGATTCAGGAGAATAAGAAAAGCTTTACAAAGGACAAATGCGTTGTTTCGATAACCAGTCCAGTTAGCGTGGATCAGCTAGAGTCGTTACTGACCAGTTCCTGCGCCCGATTCATTCCAAGCATTACAAATCGCGCACTAAGCGGGGTGTCACTTTTAACGTATGGAAGTCATTGTTCAGATAAATGGAGACGAGATTTAACGAGGCTGGCTGAGCATATTTCCACACCTGTAGTGATTGATGAAAATGTGACGCGAGTGGCTTCTGACATTGTCAGCTGCGGGCCGGCTTTTTTCAGTTATGTCACACAAAGATTTATTAACGCTGCTGTGGAAGTGACGGAAATTGACAGGGAGACGGCTACTGTTCTGGCATCCGAAATGCTAGTTGGTCTTGGGGACTTATTAAAGAAAAATATTTATACATTACCGACACTTCAAGAGAAAGTTTGTGTAAAAGGAGGAGTGACCGGAATAGGCATTTCAGTCATGGAAAGGGAATTAGGAGATGTTTTCGAAAAATTATTTGAAGCTACACAAGAAAAGTTCGTGGATGACATTGAAGGAACGAAATCACAATTTGGAGTCTAGCAGGACTCCTTTTTTATATTTCGACATAAAATGAATTTTCCCTTCTTTTTTAACGCTCTTTTCGCAAAGATTGTTATTTTTAACATAAGTTCTGCATTGCTCTGTCAATTAATGTGTGCTGGATGGTGAGGGGAACTGCTCCGCTTTCCGCGGACGTTTGGCCGAGCCTCCTTAGCTTCGCTTCCGGGGTCTCGGCACGCCCGTACTTCCGCAGGAGTCTACGCAGTTCCCCTCACCATCTTCAACATAATTTCCGTGACAGAGCTTCAACATGTACAAGAAAGTCATTTAACTAGAAAATATAATTCTTCTTTCATAAAAGGGAAATCAATCTCTACCCTTAATTAAGGTTGTTTGCTAAAATTCTTGTTCTGATTAATTTCCTTAAAGATACATGCTCAGAATGTTGATTGAAGCGGAAGGATGCTCGACTCCTGCGGGAATAGCTGGACAGTACGAAAAGCGGAGGGGCTTAGCTCAGGGGCGACAAGCATAAGACGAGTCTGCCGGAAAGGCGCACTTTGCCTTTTTGGCAGACTTGGCTTATGACCTCGAGCCCCTAAGCCCCGTAGCTGGACAGGTGAGACCCCGGAGGCGCAGCCGAGGAGGCTCACCGCCAGCCCCGCGGAAAGCGAGCATCCTGGAGCGGAAATCAACTAGTACTTTCTTCTCTACAATAGCAACAAACTTTGCAGAACTTTTTTATAAATCCTTTTGATAAGGCCATTCAAAAAAGCCGGACCATTTCTCTTTTCAGAGACGATCCGGCTTTTTATTATTTCTTCTTACAGGTAAAGAAAATTCTTTCACTATGGTCTGTAGGAGCTTCTCCCGTGAAGTCTGCAGAGATCTCCAACACTTCGAACCCTGCATCCTTTAACCATTCCTTTAAGGTAAGAATGGGGTATGTCCGCTGTTTGTGAAGCTCTTCTACTCTTTCGTACTGATTCGTTTCCTCATCTTTCACGAAAAAAGTCAGTTCATGCTCTACACTATTGGGCACTTCTCCAGGAAAGCAATCCCAAATGTATGAAACCTGATCATCCGTCAGGGTATACGTCTTGTTAATAAATATTTGCGTCATTTTAAAAATGGAATGCACATCAAATAGGAATAAGCCACCCTGCTTCAGATGAGCAAATACACTTTTAAACGTATTTTCAACATCAAGTTCGTCTTCCAGGTAATTCAGGGAATCACAAAAAATCGTGATAAGATCGTATTCACCAAGTGAATCAAGCTTTGACATATCCTGTTGAAACAGATTAAGCTTTACGTTCATTTCTAATGCCTTTTCCTGAGCAACCATCAGCATATCCTGGGAGAGGTCAACACCTGTTACATCGTAACCGTCCCGGACTAGGCGCAGCGATAATTCCCCTGTGCCACAAGCGATGTCAAGAACACTTTTCCCTTGGATTGAATGGGCCTTGGCTTGTTTATCGACAAACTCCAACCAGCCATCATATGGGACGTCCTGCATTAAATAATCGTACATATAAGCAAAACGTTCATAACTCATTTAGTGACTCTCACCTTGTCCAACTTCGACGAAAGATGCATCTCCCCATAAGCGCTCAAGATTATAGTAACCTCTTTCCTCTTTATGGAACACGTGAGCGACTACATCACCTAAGTCGACTAAGATCCAGCGTGCTTGATCAAATCCTTCCAACCGTTTGACTGAATAGCCATTTTCTTCTGCTTTGTCCTTTAATTCACGGGCAATTGCCTGTACCTGTTTGTCTGAGTTCCCGTGACAAATCAGGAAATAATCCGCAATTAAAGAAACACCTTTCATATCTAATACAACAATATCTTCAGCACGTTTATCATCAGCGGCATTAAACGCTAATTCTACTAAATTTTGTTCCATTCCTTCATCTCCTCTGGTTTAAAATTAATCCGTTATAAAAGCGAAATGTATCCGGATAGATCGCTTGATTTTTTTTCATTAAAAACGTCATTGTATTTTGAAGAGCCTTTAAAATGCCTTGATCTAATGATTCTTTGGCGAGTTCCCTCACTTCTTCCACCCCGGGAAATTGTCGATTCGGCTCGATGTAATCAGCTAAATAGATCACTTTGTCCAGAGTGGTCATCTCTTCTTTTCCTGAAGTGTGGTAGCGAATGGCATTTAAAATATCTTCATCCTGTATACCAACTTCACGCTCTACAAGTAAGGCTCCTACAGGTGCATGCCAGAGCTCACTATTGTACAGCAAAAGATCCTGAGCCAGCTTCTCTTCTACAATGATTCTTCGCATTTCATGCTTATCCCGGAACTTCGCATAGTCATGGAAAATCGCCGCTATTTCCGCCTTTTTCTCATCGGCTCCATACCGTTTCGCAAGCTCTATACTTGTGTCCATGACACCACAAGTGTGTATATAGCGATGTTCCGTTAAATGGTCTTTTACGATTTCCAAGGCTTTTTCCCTATTCATACAACTTCTCCTCCTTTATGAATCGACACACATCATCTGGAACTAAGTAGCGAACCGATTGTCCCTTTTTCACTGTGTCGCGAATATAGGAAGAAGAAATATCAATTTCTGGAACCTCAATCAACTGAACATCAAACGAAGTCTCATGTGAATAGGAAGGACGATTGACACCAATAAACCTTACCATTTCCTGAAGATCTCCGATTCGATACCACTTCGGGAGATATTCGATCATATCCCCGCCTATTATAAAAGAAAACTCGGTTTCCTCTTCCCTCTCGGTTAATAGCTTGATGGTGTCGTAGGTGTAAGAGGCACCCTCCCTTTCCAATTCAATCCGCTCAATGGAAAAGTGGGGGTTGCCCTTAATCGCTTGTTGCAGCATGAAGAGGCGCTGATTCGCCGTTACACGATCATCCACCTGTTTATGAGGAGGGACATGATTAGGAAGAAATCGAATTTCATCTAAATTTGCCTTCTTCAACACCTGCTCGGCAATAACCAAGTGGCCCATATGAGGAGGATTAAATGTCCCTCCCAGGAGTCCAACCTTTTTCATCATTTTATCAATCCTTATCATGGTAGGATTAATTGCTTGTTTTCCTTCGATTCTTTGTAAAGGACGATGGTACTTCCAATTACCTGGACAACCTCTGCTCCTACGCCTTTTGATAGCTGGTCAGCTACCTCTGACTTATCCATATCACAGTTTTGAAGAACACTGATTTTCATCAGTTCTCTTACTTCAATCGCTTCTCCGATTGTTTTAATCATATTTTCATTGACTCCGCCTTTTCCCACTTGGAAAACCGGATTTAAATGATGTGCTTCTGAACGTAAATATCTTTTTTGTTTACCTGTTAACATGTTGACCTCCTAGTTGTTGTAATACGGTGTTTTTCATTATCGAATACGGTGGAAAGATTCCAGTCCACTTTTCAAATGAAAGGGCTCCCTGGTACACAAACATATCAAGACCATTTTGAGTACGAGCACCTTTCTGATTCGCTTGCTTTAATAATGCTGTTTCTAAAGGGTTATAGATAATGTCACTAACGATGCACCCCTCTTTTAACTCTTTGATCGTTAATGGACTCCCTTTTATATGAGGAAACATTCCTATAGATGTTGTATGGATGATTACATCATATTGGTCCAATCTGTTTTCAGCAGCCTCAAGAGATAGAAAGCGCGAGTTTAAATCGAAAGGGCACGCTTTAATCATATTTTCTGCTCTCAATGCAGTCCGGTTGGTCACATCGATTCTCTTTACTCCCAAAGAAGCAAGAGAATAATAAATGGCTCTCGCAGCACCACCGGCACCGATAATCAGCATCGATTTATCTTCAAGTTGGTCATCTGCTATATTTTTCAAGCCTTCAACAAACCCAAGACCGTCTGTATTATAACCGATCAGCTTACCGTTTTCATTGACAATCGTATTCACTGCCCCGATCGCCCCTGCCAATGGATCGATTCCATCTAAGAGAGGCATGACATGTTCCTTATGGGGAACTGTCACATTCACTCCTTGAATTCCCAAAGCCTTTATTCCATTAATGGCTTGGGAAAGCTGCTCTTTTCTCACGTGAAATTTCACGTATGCAGAATCCATTCCACATTCTTGGAACGCAGCATTATGCATCTCGGGAGACATAGAATGGGCAATCGGATCTCCTATAACACCATATAGAGCCACAGAATCCCTCCTAGATTAATGATTTTCTCAAGAAAACACTAACGCCTTTAGGAACATGGGCAGCAATGGTCGCCCCTCTGTCATTCACTGTAATCCATCCTAAACCTGAGAAGACGATATCTGTTTTTGCTTCTTTAATTCTGAACTCATGCCTCACAAGTGGAGGGAATGTGCCCATATCATCTTTTCTTGGCGGCTGCAACAGTTCTCCTGCATGGTTCATATAGAGCTCATCGGCTTTCTCAATCTTTGTGCGATGAATGGATAGTTCATTTGAGAAATAACAGGTAAATGCCTGACGCTCACCCGCCATGAAGTCAAAGCGTGCCAATCCACCGAAGAAAAGGGTTTGTTCCGGATTCAACTGGAAGGTTCTCGGCTTGATCTCTTTCTTGGGAGTAATGATTTTCAAATCCTGTTTATCAACAAAATGGGCCATCTGATGATGATTAATAATTCCCGGCGTGTCTATGAGTGATTCTTCGTCATCAAGTGGAATTTGAATCATATCGAGAGTGGTGCCAGGGAAGTGAGACGTCGTAATGACATCTTGTTCACCTGATACATGCTTGATAATACGGTTTATAAACGTTGATTTCCCAACGTTTGTACACCCTACTACATACACGTCTTTCCCGTTTCGATAATGTTCAATCGCTTCGATCGCTTCGGTAATCCCCTGACCTTTTGCAGCACTCACTAACTGAACATCAATAGGCTTTAACCCTAATTGACTTGCTTCATGCTTCATCCAATGAATCAGCTTGGAGGGTTTCACAGACTTGGGGAGAAGATCCACTTTGTTTCCGATTAGCAGAATCGGGTTAGACCCCACGAAACGATGCAATCCAGGCAGCCAGCTCCCATTGAAATCAAATATATCGACAATCTTGACAATCAACCCTTCTGAATCACCAAGTTCATTTAATATTTTCAAGAAGTCATCATCCGTTAAGGGGACATCCTGGACTTCATTATAATGCTTTAATCTAAAGCAACGTTGACAAATAATCTCTTCTTTTTGAAGAGCCGAAGGAGGTGCATACCCCATTCCTTCCTTATTCTCCGTCTGGATTTCAACGCCACATCCTATACATACAACTTGACTCACTTTTTATCCTCCCACTCAAGCATGCCTTTACGCTTGAAAAACTTCATTATTCTGCGTTCAACTCGACGATTGAACTTTGTGATGAACCCATCTGATTGAGCAACGGGAACAACCAGTATCGTATGGAAACCGTTTCGATTTCCGCCCAAAACATCCGTTAACAGCTGGTCTCCAATCACGACCGATTCTTCCTTCTTCACACCCATTTCCTGAATCGCCCTCTTAAAAGCGCGTCCCATTGGCTTACGGGCCTGAAAAATAAACGGAACGCCTAAAGGTTCTGCAAATGCTCCCACCCTGTTTTTATTATTATTGGACACAATGGTCACAAGGATTCCATGTTCCTGCATCTCTTTAAACCACTGAATTAATTTAGGGGTGGCATTGGGGCGGTCCCATTCCACTAACGTATTGTCTAAATCTGTAATGATCGCTTTAATTCCCTTTTCTTTTAAATACTCCGGACGGATACTGAAAATATCCTGAACCTGTTCATCGGGTAAAAATTGCTTTATCACTTGCAGCACCTCAAATTTCTTTATCATTTATTCACTTTAATATTTTACTTTTTTTAAATTGTATAGCTCCACGTCCATTGATTTCTGCGGATTCCAAATTCTTTCTATTAGTATCTTTTAACCTATAACAGATTAATGATAACCAATTTTCCCTGCAGATTCAAAATAAATCACATATATTCCTGGGATTCCATAAATATTCCCAAAGAGAATAAATATTTTTCGACAAATTTTCAGTTTCCTTCATGGTTGTGGATAACCTTATTCACATTATACAAGACATGAATATGGCTTATTTACCAGTTATATACAAGTTAGTCACAACTTATCCACCGTGAACTGTGGATAACGGAACGCTTGTTCTAAAAAAATAAATTTGGTAAAGTTTAATTACTACTTAAAAACGTACAAAACTTAATATTTCGAAATAAAAAAAGATGATGGTTATGGAGGTGGCATTAATGAGGAAATTATCGGACGAACTGTTGATTGATTCTTATTTCAAAGCGTTGGAGTTGAAACTCAATACAGAATTCATTCGCCTCATCGAAATGGAAATTCACCGTCGATCTCTTACTAATAAAATAAAAGCTACTTCGTAGAATACTAACATGAAATGGGACGGATTTATATCAAATCCGTCCTCTTTTTTATTGAGTGAAATCTCCTATTGTTTCCCCGACGGTTACATTCCTTGGAATTTCTTTGTTCCTTGAGAATTGGAATGTATCCCTTTCAAATAAAAGGATCACGGTGGAGCCGAAGCTGAAGTATGCGACTTCTTCGCCTTGTTTCCACTCTTTTCCTTCATGAACATAATCAACGCTGTTGACAAACATGGCCCCTACCTTTACTACAGCCACTTTGCCCTTTACATGTTGAAGCTCCGTAATGGAGCGGAAATTCTTTGAAAGTGCTTCTTTGCCGTACATCAACCCCAGCTCATTAACAGGGTAAGAATGCTGTCCAAGTGACCACCTGCCGAGAATCGTGCCTGACACGGGGCTGTGTATGCGATGATAATTTGCAGGACTCAGATAAAACACCGCAAATTCTCCCCCGCAATAATCAGAAGCTTTCTCTGCACTACCAAGCATATCAAGAATGGAGTACGTCTTTCCTTTCACCTCTATTTCAAGGGACTCGGAAATGACTCCGGTACTGGCAAGTGAGCCATCAACTGGACTAACTGCTTGTTTCTCACTATATTGTACGACCCTCGCATCTTCCTTCAGGTTTCTTATAAAGAAGTCATGTAATGTTTTATAGTCAGCTACCCGACCTTCTATTTCATCCACATTTATTTTGTACGTTTTAATGAATGATGAAACAAACGGCCGACTCAAAGGTGACTGTACAAATTTCCTGATCATATAAGAGGACCATTTCTTATTTGTTAGTTCAATAAAAAGACGATAAATGGATTGCTTCATTATAATCCCTCACATATTTCTAAAAAACGATTAACTTTAACAGTTTAATAAGTATATAATAAAATATTATTATATACTATATTTATAAGAATCTTTTTTCACCATTGGATGTAACAGTGACCTCAGGGCCCTTGTTTCTGCAAGTAATGTGACACGTGAAAATCCCAGGCAGAAATTATGTTCAATGGTGAGCAAACTTATTTAAAAGGAGTGAGTAATGATTGTTTCTCTCCGAAGTCGTCGATCAAACATTTAAAAAGCTTAAGGCCCAAACGGCCAACCTCATTACCTTGTCCAACTTATCTTTAGGTGGATTTGCTATCATTTCTATTCTTCATAACCAATTAAACCTATGTTTGTTACTCATTTTCGTCGCAGCCTTAACAGACCGCTTTGATGGGATGGTTGCGAGGAGATTGAACATTGAGTCAGAATTAGGGAAGCAGTTGGATTCCATGAGTGATATTATATCATTCGGCGTAGCACCGGCATTACTCCTGTATACAGCTGTTCTGAATCAGTATGACTTTCCCGGGATGTTTTTCGTCATATTTTATATAGGGTGCGGAGCTTTTCGATTGGCTCGCTTCAATATTTCAGAGAACGATGGCTACTTTACGGGCTTGCCAATAACCGTAGCCGGATGTTTACTGACCCTGTGCTATTTCGCCATCCCATTTGTTTCAGGTGTTCTCATTTTATGTATGACCATCATTCTGTCCATTTTAATGATTAGCCCGTTTACTTTAAAGAAGATGTAAGGATGATAACAGAGCCCTGTTCCCATGGAACAGGGCTCTGCTCGGATATAAGGTTGTACTTGTCAGGCTAACAGTTATTGTAGTACCACCATCCACCAAATAGGAAAAGTAAGATTAGTAATACAACAACTAACGCGAAGTAGAATCCTCCACCACCATAGTAACCTGGATAGACTGGTCCATAACAAGGGTACCCATACGGCATTACAATACCTCCTCACTTACTTTTACTACTAGTATATGTACATAGGGAAAGAGCGTATAGGCATTTTTCACCTTAAATATGGGATTTACCGGCTAAGAAAGTTTGCCTTTTCTTTGATTACTTTCCAGGGACATGCAAGGACATTCCCTTCTTATCATATGAATGAATATAGGCTTAAGTCCTTATGGAGGTGTAAACATGTCTGGAGTTCTAACAGCACTGGGGTATTTCTTTAAAGAGTTAATTTTCCTCGTTTCTTACGTTAAGAATAATGCATTCCCTCAACCACTATCTGCAGCAGATGAAAAGAAATATTTAAGGCTGATGGCAGAAGGAAATGAGCATGCCCGTAATATGCTCATTGAACATAATCTGCGATTGGTTGCTCACATCGTCAAGAAATTCGAAAACACAGGCGAAGATCCAGAAGATCTAATTTCCATCGGGACCATCGGATTGATCAAGGCAATTGAAAGTTATTCAGAAGGCAAAGGCACCAAGCTTGCAACTTATGCGGCACGATGTATCGAGAATGAGATTCTTATGCATCTTCGTGCTCTCAAGAAAACGAAAAAAGATGTCTCTCTTCATGATCCTATCGGCCAAGATAAAGAAGGAAACGAAATCAGCTTAATTGATATCTTAAAGTCTGAGAGTGATGATGTCATCGATACGATTCAACTAAGCATGGAACTGGAGAAAGTAAGAAAATATATTTGTGTTCTCGACGAAAGAGAAAAAGAAGTCATTGTGGGGCGATTCGGATTAGACTTAAAAGAGGAAAAGACTCAGCGGGAAATTGCCAAGGAACTGGGAATCTCAAGAAGTTATGTATCACGAATCGAGAAAAGGGCACTGATGAAGATGTTTCATGAATTTTATCGTGAAGAAAAAGAAAAACGCAATAAATCATGAAAAAAGCGATCCAGGCTCGGATCGCTTTTTTTATTTGCTATTCAACACTGACTTCAGCGGCAATAATCAGACCAATCACAGATGTTACGATAAGACCCATTATCATTGAAAACATCGTAATCTCACTCCCTCTTTAGCAGTAATTAGTATTACTCCTCTTACTATTAATGTATCACGAAAAGCCGGATATTCCCCTCTCAATCGTGAACAACTTATTACTAAAGATTGACGGAACTGTGTCTGTCTTACGGCCCTCTTAATCCCATTAAAACAAAGGAGGACACCCTCCGAAAAAGGCATCCCCCCATTCATTCTATTTCTTATCCTGCTTCTTCTTTTTATGGAAGAGAGCCGACCAAAAAACAATATTTAAAAACATCGTTCCACCCACCTTCTGTTTCGTTAGGCAGTATCCTTCTCTACCCATAGCGCATTTAGCCTTTTCTCCTGTACATAAATCATATTTCATTCTCCTCTCCATTTTTTGATATTACCTTAGAACAACTGGGACATGTACTGGTTCTTGGTTTTCGTTTCTTCATAGAACTTTGAAACCGTTTCATTGTGAGTCACTTCTTCAAATGTTTCTTGTTTCTTTTTGAACGTTACCGTAATAAATAAAAGATTCAGTGTCATACGTATCACCCCTTTCAAAGTGCCTGCAGGGCTGCAAGGCATACTAAAAAGCCACAAAGAGTCCGATCCTTGTGGCACAAAAAAGCCACAGGAACCTGCATTCTCCCTGTGGCTATCATTTAATGGATTTAAAAATTAAGCGTGAAGCATCCCACAAGCGGTCGAATGATGAAAACAATATGAAGTTGTGTCTATTTTTCCAATAAGCATGAACATGTTCTTCGACCTCCCTCTTGTGATTTTTTTCTTACATTGGTTAGTATATCCAATTTCCATTAGAAAGTAAACCACTTTCCTCATTATTTTTTCTACAAATTTCCACATTATTCTAGAGTGTTCTTTTTCATAGTTTTGTGATTTTAAGACATCAGACCTTCCGCGGGCTCTGTCAATGAGAATGTGCTGGATGGTGAGGGGAACTGCTACGCTAGCTGAGGAGGCTCGGCACGCCCGTTCTTCCGCAGGAGTCTCCGCAGTTCCCCTCACCATCTATAGAAGATTTTCGTGACAGAGCATAAAGGTCAAAATAACAAATATAGAATGTATAGGATATGATTTCCAATGATCCGATCTGGCAGTAAGAAAGACTAAATTGACTTATTACCCTAATATTCGTTATCAATTTTTTGTTTATGCGATCCTGTGTAGATAATTTGTTTTATGAAACAAACTATCTACATATCTACAATTGGAACTATTTTATGTTTGTTTATCAATAACCCATAGGTAAATAAATAATTAGCACAGAGTGGATTGGAGCGGAAAGGAACGGTCCAAGTTTTCACACTTCACTCATACAAAAAATGAATTTATTTTTTTAGAATCTATACAAAACCATGGGATGAGACCCCATATGCGGGTGAAGGCTCACAGCCATCCACTTTTGAAAACGACAAAAAGAAAACGAGTCCTCAATGAGAACCCGCTTTACATGATCTATTCATCTATAGATTGCATATCTTTTTTGTATTTGATCGCTTTTGTAAAAAATATAAGTGACAATCCGAGTAAAACAACGGTCCCTGTCATGAGGGTGATCGTTTTACTAGGTGTGACGGTTTCTGTTGGAATAATGACCCCTAAATACATAAAGACACTAAGTGCAAGTAACGTAAAACCAAATCGTTTGAAGTCGTTCATCTTTTGTTGAATGGTTCTTTTTTTTGCGTTCTTCATGTGCATTCACCTACTTTAGAACTAGTAAACTCTCATTCTATGGTAACATACTGACGCATGTCAGCTACCATGTAATTGATACCAGTTCTACCAGTTGACGAATTACTTTGAAAGGGCATTTTCAATATCTTCAATCAGGTCTTCCACGTCTTCAAGACCTACAGATATACGTACTAATCCGTCTGTGATCCCTAACTCATTTCGGCGCTCTGCCGGAATGGATGCGTGAGTCATGCGAGCCGGAACCGAGATCAAGCTTTCTACAGCTCCCAGACTTTCAGCTAATGTAAAGTATTTGGTGTTCGTGAGGAGACGATCAGCATTTTCTTCACTGCCCACATCAAAGGATACCATACCACCGAAGCCGGATGCCTGTTTCTTGGCAATGTCGTGGTTCGGATGGGTTTCGAGTCCCGGATAGTAAACCTTTGATACTTTCGGGTGTGATGTAAGGTACTCGACTATCTTCTTCGTGTTTTCTTCATGTTCTTCCATTCTAAGCCCCAATGTTTTAATGCCCCGAATCAGTAACCATGAATCCTGTGGTCCAAGAACCCCACCTGTGGAATTCTGCACAAAAAATAACTCTTCAGCAAGCTCTTCGGAATTCACAACGACCAGTCCTGCCACAACGTCACTGTGTCCGCCGATGTATTTCGTTGCACTGTGAAGAACGATGTCTGCTCCCAGGCTGATTGGATTTTGCCAATATGGCGTGCTGAACGTATTATCTACAATCGTCAACAGATTGTGCTTCTTAGCTAATGAAGCTGCAGCCTCGATATCGGTAATTTTCAATAATGGATTTGTAGGTGTTTCAATGTATATAGCTTTTGTATTCGGCTTAATGGCACTTTCGATATTGTTGGTATCACTTGTATCAACGAAGGTGGACTCGATACCGACGCGATTTAACACCTTCGTCATGACGCGGTACGTTCCTCCATAAACATCGTCTGTCATCACAATATGATCTCCGCTGTTGAACAACATCATAACCGCTGTGATAGCCGCCATTCCCGATCCGAAGGCAAAACCTTTTTCCCCGCCTTCCAGATCTTTAATAAGCTCTTCAAGGGCGTGCCGGGTCGGGTTTCCGGAACGCGAATATTCAAAGCCTTTATGCTTTCCTACTTCATCTTGTTTATACGTACTCACCTGATAAATGGGAGTGGATACAGCACCTGTTTGAGGATCTGTCGGGATACCGCCGTGTATTAATTGTGTTTTCTTTTTCATGATTAGATTCCTCCTTCATATATTTTCTTACTTAAATAGCGCTCACTTGAATCCGGGAAAATCGTTACGATGTGACTTCCGGATTGAGCTTCTTCTGCCTCCTGTAATGCGGCATGAAGTGCAGCGCCAGAAGAACTGCCAACCAGTAAACCTTCCAGCAAGGCAAGCTCTTTTACTCTTTTAAAAGCATTGTCATCTGTTACGGTATGGATACTATTGAAATAGCTTGAATCCATATAGTGAGGTAAAAATTCCATACCGATCCCCTCAGTTTTATGAGGTCCCGTTGACCCGCCATTCAAAATGGATCCTTCAGGTTCGACAATCACTGTTTTAATATTTCCATTCATTTCTTTGAGGAATTGAGCTGTCCCCATAAAGGTACCACCTGTCCCCGCACCTGCAACAAACGTATGAATTTCGCCGTTCATCTGGCTCCAGAGTTCCGGTCCCAATGTTTTGTAATACGTATTGGGGTTAGCATCATTTCCAAATTGCTGAGGAGAATAAGAGTTAGGGATTTCCTTCACCAGTTCAGTTGCTTTTGCGATGGCTCCCTTCATTCCTTCTTCGGTAGGAGTATGGACTATTTTTGCTCCTAATGCTTTCATAAGCTCCTGTTTCTCCATACTGAATTTTTCAGGTACGCAGAACATAACGTTGTATCCAGAATTCACAGCTGCGAGAGCCAGGCCGATTCCCGTGTTCCCTGCAGTCGGTTCGATGAAGGTGCCTCCCGGTTTTATTTTACCTTTGCGAATGGCATCTTCTAATAATTCCCGGCCTAAACGATCCTTCACACTACCCCCGGGATTGAAAAACTCCAGCTTGGCAAAGAGGCGAACGCCTTTCTTCAATGGGAAGTTTGTAATCTCGACAATCGGTGTATTCCCAATCAGGTCATGTACGCTTTTATACACGTCCATGTATTCAATCCCCCTTTATAAAAAAAGCTGACCCATCCACCATCCCTGTTCTCCGTATACACGAATAGAGTGCTCGCCTGAACACATCTGTTCCGTATGAGTTTAGGAGAAAGTTGGTACCTGGGTCAGCCATATTTCCCTTGTATTATACAGACTCTACAATGCTCATTACCATTTTAGCAGAGTGAAGTGCTGCCTTTTCTAAGTATTGCTCGAAGGAAACATCTGATTCCTTGCCGGCAATATCAGAAAGAGATCGAATGATGACAAATGGTACGTGGAATTGATGAGCCACTTGCGCAATGGCAGCCGCTTCCATTTCTACTGCCTGTAAATCAGTAAACTTGTCACGGATCGCTTCCACTCGCACCAGATCATTCATAAATGAATCTCCCGTGGCGATTAATCCTGACACCACTTGAGCATCTCCCAGTTCCTTCACGCTGGCAATAGCCGTTTTCATTAATTTCTCGTCTGCTGTAAATGCTGCAGGAAGCTGCGGTACCTGACCGTATTCATATCCAAAAGCCGTTACATCCACATCATGATGTCTTACTTCTGTTGAGATGACGACATCACCAACATTTAGAGAAGGATCGAACCCTCCTGCTGACCCTGTATTGATGATGCAATCCGGTTTAAAATGCTGTAGAAGAACAGCTGTTGACATCGCTGCATTCACTTTGCCGATTCCTGAGCGAAGTAAGATCACTTCTTTGTCTTTCATCATTCCACTTGTATATTCACACCCTGCGATTGTTTCCACTACAGGGTTTGAAATATTTTCTCTAAGTAAGGCTACTTCTTCTTCCATTGCTCCAATGATGGCGATTTTCATTACTAAAAACCTCTTTCTACTGTTTAGTCGCCTCCATAATCCAAACAAAGGTATTCACTTGCTTAAATCGAACTGAAAATCCATTCTGGTTCAATAACTCCCTTAGAACCTCCAAGGTTGTGTAATATTCCCGTTTTAAATCTTCAGCCAGATTGTAATACTCTTTTTTTATTGCTTGGGATATGGCGGCTTGATAGTGCTGATCCGTTTCAAATATCGTATCGGCAAATACTATTTTACCACCTTGTGCTAGGAGCTTTCCATATATGCTAAAAGCTTTTCCCTTTTCTTCATCTGTTAAATGATGAAATGCATAGGAGCTGACGATGGAATCTGCCCTTCCTTCTAAAGAAAAGTCCAGGAAATCACCATCCCTAAACGTCACGTCTTCTCCAAGCTTCTGCATTCCGATCGCTCTCATTTCAGGAGAAGGTTCAAAAGGAACCACTTCAAGCCCTGCATCCAGTAATCTCTTGGTCAAGTTTCCAGTACCGGGACCAAATTCAACGACCCTTCCCTTAGAACGGGACACAACCTCGTCAAGAATGGATTCATACTCCTCGAAGACCGCTTGGTATTCAACGTCTTTTCCAGTAACTGTATCGTCATAAGAATCTGCCCAATCCTGAAACAAATCCAAAAATTCTCTACCCATGGTTTAGCACCTCTGCTACATTAAGTTTATAATTCCTATAAACATACTATGAATTAAAATTTAAACTGTTATTAAATTATCATATTCTCCTAATGAATTCAACAAATAATAATTGTAAAATCCGTTTTGTGACTCTAAAATAAGGGGAGACAACCTGCCACAAGCAAATGAGGAGGAGAATCTTATGAATATTTCATTTGACTTAATAGAAGATAAAGTGGAATTTTTTGAAGCAGATAATTTAAGAACATTAGAAAAGAAGGTAGATGAACAAATTCAGCATAATAAAGCGATCATGCTTAGTGTACACCATGTGGATCATGCCGTTTCAATTGATGAAAATGGCAGGAGGTTGTATAGTGCTGCGGTTCATTTTAAAGTAAAGAAGTAATTCATTGAAAAAGGCCCTTCCAAGAGAAAGGGCCTTTTTCATCTATTATTAGTCTTTATCATTTTCCACTAATTCCTGTACTTTCGTAGGCTGCCATCCTTTGCCGTCCACCCACTGCAGGTACACTCTGTATGGCGTTTTTGTATCTTTAGCTGTCACGGTAGCCATGGATTTCTGAGGGCCGCCGTTCCCTTCAATATACCAAACGGTCATATTATCTTCAGGAATTCCCGTTGCATACGACGTAGCTTTTACTTTTTCCTGCCAGTCGGCTGATCCTAAATCATATGAAGATACGTGTTCACCTGTTTGCTCTGTACCGATTGGCTTCCAGTTAGGATGCACCATTGTTTGCTTCACATTTGGATCGTCACTATCTTCTACTTTTAATTCACTTTGGTCTTCACCTTCTAATTTAACAGTGTCCTGCTTTTCATCAGAAGCTTCATCTTTTTGTTTTTCTTCATCGCTTTTCTTTTCTTCGTCTTTTTTATTTTCATTCTCTTTTTCCTCAGATTTTTTATCCTCATCTAAAGAAACAGATTTATCGTCTTTTTCAACATTATTATTGCTCTTGTTTGATTCTTTTGTTTCTGTATTCGCAAGACCGGATGATGCCTTTTCATCGCCGTCTCCCATCACTATTGTTGCTCCGACAACGACAATCAATAAAAGTACGACTGCAATCATTATGTTCAAAATTTTATTTGTATTCTTCTTGGATCGTTTATCTAATCGAGATTGGTATTTCGCCATTATGTTTCCCTCCCTATTATCCTAAACATTTTAACATGACAAGAGGAAAAGAATAAAGCGAAACATTATCCATTCTTAGGGATTCAGCCACTTTCATTAGAAAGGGAAAAAGGTCACAGGACCATTGTACAATAGGTTTAATCGTTTTCAAGATTATATATGGCATCTACGCTATCTTTGAAAATCGGGTAGATCCCACCCTCATCGATCTTCACATCCATGTTGACGGCAACCAGGGAGTATTTAGGGTTTTCAAAGGGAAAATATCCTGCGAACCATTTAATATACAATTCATTTTCTTTCGCTTCTTCACCCCGATAATTACCTGTTTGCGCCGTTCCCGTTTTACCGGCAATGGTGTAGGCAGCTGTTTGCAGGTATGGAGCAGTTCCTTCAGGTGAGTTTACAACTCCTCTTAAATACTGCTGAAGCTTCATTGCCGTATATGGAGTAATCGTCTCACCCTCCTGCTTTTGTTTGGGGAAGGAAAACATCTTCGTTCCATTTTGGTACTCGACGGCGGATACGGCACTCACTTGATATTTCTCTCCTCCCCTGGCGATGGTGGCCATCATATTGGCGATGCCCAGAGGAGTGACTCGAACTTCTTGTTGTCCAATCCCAGTTTGAGAAACAAGTTTGGGTTCATCTCTATGTTCTTCCGACGCAAAGATCCTTCCTTCGCTTACTTGAAGCTGAGGAAAGCTTTCGTAATGAAAGACATCCCCTTTCCAGACAATATCACCAAGCAAGCCGATCTTTTCAGCATATTCATCAAGAAGATGGGTATCTTTCTCCGTTAATTCATTGGCCAAATCCGCAAACGTCCGGTTACAGCTGACGGCAAGACTCGTTTTTATATTGATAGTTCCGTGTGGCTTTTCTGCACGACCGCCTCGAATATCTTCATCACATGCAAATAGCCTGCTTTCATCCACAATCCCTTCGTCCATGGCTGCAGCGGCGACAACGGTCTTAAACACAGAGCCGGGGATCAACGCTTTCAGCATGTAGTTCGTTGCCCCGCCACTGAACGGGTCACGGCTGCTCATCGCAGGTCTTGAGACACTTGCGACAATTTCGCTTTTTTCAATATCAAGGAGCAGTAATCCTCCCTTTTGAATGTTATACGTATCTGCAACCTCTTCCAATGCTTGCTGCATCTTCCCATCAATCGTCGTTTTCACATTAAGGGGATAGAATGGATTGGCTGGCGCCAAATATTTTACATCCACACCGAATAATGGGCCACCGATTGCATCAACATGATAGATCAATTTCGCTTCCTCTTCTGCTACCAGCCATTCATCAAAGCTCTCTTGAAGCCCGGACACGCCAATTTTCTGATTGGCCCCCTTTACTTTATCCGGGTAACGCTTATGGAACACGTCGGCATTTTCTCCCGTCACACCAATCAGCTGTGAAGCAGGCACTTCACTACTTTTGAACTTTTTCGTGAGTGCAAACACTCCTTGAATTTCAAGGTCATTGATTTCTTTCATTTGATTTTCGGTGAGCTGTAAAGGTTCTTTTCCGCCAAATACGATAGGTCCTTTCGCTTCTTCAACCTTAGATTGAATGGTTTTGGGAGGGACATGAAGGATTCCCGCCACTTTTTCTACTGGCCATTCGATTTGTTTTAGAAATGGAAAAAGAACGAGAATATTCTTTTCCGTAAACGTAAGAGGCTCACCGTTTCGATCAAGAAATTCTCCACGCCCTTCATCGATCACCAATTGTTGTGTTCGTTGAGATACACTTTCTTCAAGAAGATTGATTTTATGTTTCGAATAGGATTCTGTTTGAAATAATTGCAATTGCATCAGTCTCCCTGACAAGGCAAAGAGAGAGAGTAATAAGAAGATACTGAGCAGCCTGATTCGTTTACGTTTCATAATGTCACCTCGTCCCCATTGTTGACGAGTTTCGGGTGAAATAATCTTTTTCCCGGCATAAAAAAAGAAGAGGCCCGCTAATGAGCCCCTCCTACATGATCAGCTTACTTCCACAATCTTCACATTCATTTCTCCACCTGGAGTTTGAACGCTTACTTCCGCGCCTACTTTATGGCCAAGAAGGCTTTTCGCGATTGGTGAATCATTTGAAATCTTTCCTTCAAATGGATCTGCTTCTGCACTACCGACGATTGTGTATGTTTCTTTGTCTCCGTCCGGCAGTTCAACGAACGTTACCTTTTTACCTAATTGTACTGTATCTGAATTCATATCATCTTCTTGAATGATTTTCGCATTGCGAATCATGTTTTCTAAAGTAGAAATACGGCCTTCAACAAATGCTTGTTCATCTTTCGCTGCGTCGTATTCTGAGTTCTCGGATAAATCTCCAAAGCTTCGGGCGATTTTAATACGCTCTACTACTTCTTTACGTTTAACCGTTTTCAAATTCTCAAGCTCTTTTTCCAATTTAGCTTTACCTTCTGCTGTCATAGGAAATACTTTTTCTGTACTCATGACCCTCTTCACTCCTTCTGCTATCTAAGAGTTTCCCCATACTCTCTATGTAAATGTTCATTTGCTAGTTATGTAAAGGTAGGGAATGGAGAGAGAATTCATTCTCTCTCCATTCCCTGCTTCTTTACAATGTGGGAAAATGTAACTTCTACCTTTATGTCTTTATCTATGCTATCGTATTACAAAAATGACTTTTGTTCAAGAATTGTTTGAATTTTTGTTACCATTAAATCGATGGCTACGTGATTATGACCACCTTCAGGAATGATCACATCAGCATATCGCTTCGTCGGTTCGATAAATTGATTATGCATAGGACGAACAACTGTAATGTATTGATCAATGACGGAATCAATGGAACGGCCACGCTCCTTGATATCACGAAGCATCCTTCTAATGATGCGAAGATCGGCATCTGTATCTACATATAGCTTAATATCCATTAAGTTACGCAATCTTTCATCTTCTAATACTAAAATTCCTTCTAAAATAATAACATCTTTCGGTTCAACGAGAATCGTGTCGTCTGAACGGGTGTGCATTTTATAATCATAAACCGGCTTATTTACGGGTTGATGATCTAAAAGACCGTGCAGATGTTGAATTAATAGATCATTGTCAAATGCTAATGGATGATCATAATTGGTTTTTAAACGTTCCTCAAAAGGAAGATTCGATTGATCTTTATAATAATAGTCCTGCTGCAGCATTAAAATCGAATGACCTTGAAATTGCTCATAAATGGCTTTGGTGACACTTGTTTTACCTGAGCCGGATCCTCCTGCTACACCAATCACAACGGGTTTATGCTTCATAAGTATTAGGTGTTCTCCTTTCGCATCATGTTATCAGGATATACTCTCTGATGAACTTTGAATTTCACAATTTGTAATGGGTGACGTGCAACATCAAGCTCATTTCCTTTTTCATCCCACATTTTCTCGACGACTTGCGTGAAATTTGAGATTTCAGGTCCGAAAAACTCTATTTCCTGTCCTGTTTTAAAATGGTTTCTTTGTTGCAGGGTGACGATTTGCGTTTCTTCGTCGTAATCTAACACAAGTCCGACAAATTCATAGTTTGTATTTTTCTTATTATGAACACCAAACATTTGCTCCTTAAAGCCAGGAACTCCCTCAAAGAACGCTGGAGCTGTGTCACGATTCGCACATTTATCCAGTTCTTTCAGCCACTCTTGTTTAATCGTAAAGTTATCGGGATCTTTACAGTATTCGTCAATCACTTTACGGTATACACTTACGACAGTGGCTACATAGTGAATGGACTTCATACGTCCTTCGATTTTCAGGCTGTCAATGCCTAATTCAATCATTCTCGGAATTGATTCAACCAGCTTTAAATCTTTCGGACTCATGGCAAAAGGAGCATCACCGTTGTCGTAAAGAGGATTTTCATTCTCTCCGTCGACTTCATATAAATCATAATCCCAACGGCATGATTGACAGCACCCGCCACGATTTGAATCACGGGCAGTCATATGGTTACTTAATGTACAGCGGCCGGAGTAGGCAATGCACATAGCTCCATGAATAAAGGTCTCAATTTCAATATCCACCTTTTCCTTCATCTCTCGGATTTCGTCGCCGCTTGCTTCACGGGCCAATACAACACGATCAAGTCCTTCTTCTTTCCAGAACTGGACTGCCTTCCAGTTTGAAAGTGACTGCTGGGTACTTAAATGTACCTCCACATTCGGAGCGACTCTCCTGCATGTCTCAATGATGAGGGGATCTGCTACAATAATACCCGCGACTCCCGCTTCTTGAAGTCCACGTAAGTATTCTTCCAGGCCATCCATATTTTCATTATGGGCATAGATATTGGTTGTCACATATATTTTGGCACCATAAACCCTTGCAAACTCAACGCCCTCTTTCATCTCTTCAAGGGTGAAGTTCCCGGCATTTGAACGCAGGCCGTATTCCTGTCCGCCAATATAGACTGCATCTGCACCGTAATGAACAGCTATTTTCAATTTTTCCAGATTACCAGCAGGAGCCAGTAGTTCAGGTTTCTTCACAATGACACGCTTTCCATCTACCATCTTGGATATAGGGTTTTTCACAACCGTGGTCATCGTAACTCCTCCGTTCTGATCAAACATGATTTCATTGTTAATACACCGTTTCTTTAAAAAAGAATCCCGTATCCAGTGGACGATTTTCCGGTTGCAGCTTCTTCGCTCCTTCTAGAAAATCGTCTTTTTTCTCTTCATATTGATCTTCGTCTTCTACACATAGATCAATGGCTTTACGATATAGTTTCGTCACTTCCAATATATAGTCTGATGATTTCAGAACCCCATCGATTTTGAAGGAGTCAATGCCTGCCTCGACCATTTCACCCAGTTCATCGACGATGCACATATCATTCGGACTCATAATATGAGTGCCGTTCTCATCTTCATAGATTGGGTATTTATTATGACGTTCTTCATCGTGCAGGAACATATTTCGTTGTTCTTTACGGTTTTCAATCTCCATCGCCTTTCCTCTATACTCAAAATAGTTACCAAGTAAAGAGCGTTTTGATTGGAACATGCAGGTCATACCGTGGACTTGGACCTCGATTTCAACCTCTGCATTCTCTTTCATCTCCACAATGGTATCCATGCTTAATTCCCTGGCCAAAACAGCGCGTTTCGCCCCTTTTCTGCCCCAGTAATTACACGTGTACCAATTGGTGGCAGTTGTTTCGGTATTCCAATGCAGCTTCATCTCAGGTGCCACTTCACGTACAGCCATTAACACAGCCGGATCACCGAACACTATCGCATCCGCACCGGCTCCTTTTAGAAAGGCAATATAGTCGTCAAGCTCAGAAATTTTATCATTATGGAAAAGAGCGTTCATGGCTACGTACACTTTCTTACCGTGTTTGTGAGCAACTTTGATGGCTTCTCGAACATCTTCTCTTGAAAACTCTCCCGCAAGCCTTAAGCCATACCTTTGTTCACCAATCATAAACGCATCTGCCCCCGCCAATGCCAACGGTTCAATATCAGCAACAGAGACAGGGGTTACAAGTAATTCTGGTTTTTTCATGAGCGCTCACCTCTTTTTTTACTGATGGCAATACCGTCTCCTACGGGTAAAATACTCGTATTAAATTGCTCATGGGTCATGAGCCATGTATTATAATTCCGTAGTTTCTTGACCATGTTTCGAATTCTTTTCTGCTCTACCTCTTCTTGAGCAACAAGTCCTTTGAACAGGACATTGTCAGAGTAAACGACCCCTTCTTCTGACAGCATACCGGAGTAAAGTTCAAAGAATTTAAGGTATTGTCCCTTGGCCGCATCGATGAATATCGCATCAAAAGGCCCGTGTTTCTTCACTTCTTCCCCAAGTTCCAGGGCATCACCGAATAAAGTAACAATCCTCTTTCCGTCCTCTGAGCGAGACAGAAAGCTCTGAGCTGCGTCGAATCTTCCTTCGTCACGTTCAAGGGTCACAACTGTCGAGTGGGGAAGAGCCTCCGCCATTCTGAGAGCAGAATATCCGATAGCCGTTCCGATTTCCAAGATGCGCTTCGGCTGTTGGATCCTTAACATCCCAAGGAGTGCTTCAATGCCCACTAGCTCCATAATGGGAACATTATGGACTTCAGCATATTGTTCCATCTCTGCAATTAATGCAGGACGTTCTTTCACGATTGATTCTATATAATGAATAACCTGTTCGTTCATATATAAGCCTCACGATCATTATCATAAATGGTCCCGGGTTACGATTCTTTCTCAGACAACATGAAAAGAAGAAAGCTACAATGAGCTTTCTACTTCACACACATCTTCATAAAGATAACGCCCGTATAAAAAATAACTTGTACTATTTTATCACATAGAGAAGAGGAAAGCGAATCTTTCTTTCCTCTTCTCACCCCGCTATTCTTCTTTGTTTGTAATGTACTTCGCCTTTTTCTCATTATGCTCTTCTAATGTTTCAGAATAATAAACGGATCCATTGGAAGAAGCCAGGAAATAGTAATACTCTGTATCCTCCGGTTCTAAAGCCGCTTCAATCGAAGACACACCGGCGTTCGCGATCGGACCGGGCGGTAACCCCTTCACTCTATATGTGTTATAAGGTGAATCCACTTCCAGATCTTTGTATACGGTTCTATCTTTATGCTTCCCTAATGCATAAAGCACCGTTGGATCGGTTTGAAGGGGCATATCCTCTTCTATACGATTATAGAATACACTTGAGATTTTTCCTCTGTCCGCTTTTTCTGTTGCTTCTTCTTCAATGAGGGAAGATAACGTCAGAAGCTCATGGGCCGTGTATTCCCTATCTGCCATCGCTCCCTCATATTGAGCGAGGACTTCGTTCGTTTGTGCAATCATCTTCGTTAAGATTGCTTCTAAGGAAGGCTTCTTCTCATAGAAAGGGTATGTCGCGGGATATAGATATCCTTCTAACGGACGTTTAATTTTTTTATTTAATATTTCATCAGTTATCAGTGCCGGATATTCCTGTTTTAATTGCTCGAGCCATTTCTTATCATTTAATTTTTTTTCAATTTCTTCTTTCTCATAAGGGGACTTATCAGCTATGATCTCAGCGATTTGATCTAATTGAAGTCCCTCAGGTATGGTAATCTTAAACTCTGCTTTTCTCATTACCTTCCCTGTTTTTAAACTATTAACAATTTCATTTAACGTCATGGAAGGTGTCAAGTCATAGGAACCTGCCTGAAAACCGGATTCATTATTAAATTTTACATAGTATTTAAAGATCGTTGAATTCTTGACAATTCCTTTTTCCTCCAAAATGTTTCCGATGGAAGTAACTCCAGAGCCTATAGGTATTTCGACTTTCACTGGATTAGTGTTGTCCGGATCGACGGGTTTTAATGCTGAATTCACATAAAGGTATCCACCGATGGCCGTTCCTCCAATAACGATGACAAGACAAAGAATGACAAGACCTACTATTTTTCTAATGACCTTAGCCTCCTCTTGTCTCTCCAGCAGTTTTTTCATAAGCGTTTCTTTTATGTTTTTATTTTTTTCCAAAGCTATATTTCCCCCTTTCGAGCAAAAAAAGGGATATCCGTTGGGCGTAATTCGACATCATCTTCACTATTATACAATATTTTGCACAAAGTGAAACAGGGACCTGCAAAAAGGTGAGTTTTTTGTCCCTTTTTGCGGTCCCTGTTTCGTATGAAAAATTAACGCTTATTCAGCTTCTTCTTCTTCGTCTAAGAAAGTGTTTAACATTTCTTCGATCATGTCCCACTCTTCTTCTGTTTCAATCGGCTTTAATTCGCCTTCTTGGCCTTCGTCTCCCGGAAGGAATGCAGACGCGTGGATTTCGATTTCTTCTTCGTCGTTCTCATCTGCTCCCAGTGGATAATATAGTACATAAGATTTTCCGAATTTATCTGATTCAAACGTGAAAAGAACCTCGCATAATTGTTCATTTCCTTGTTCGTCAACTACTGTAATTTGTTTTTCTCCGTGTTCCATGAACATTCACCTCATTATTTTTGGCTGTCAAGATATCCTTGAAGGATCATCATCGCAGCCATTTTATCAATTACTTTCTTACGTTTCTTCCTACTTACATCGGCTTCTAAAAGGACTCGTTCCGCTGCCATTGTACTTAGTCGCTCATCCCAATATTTAACGGGAAGGGATAATTCCTGATGAATTAACTCTCCATAAGCTTTAGACGCTTCACCCCGGGGACCAATTGAGTTGTTCATATTTTTAGGCAATCCGACTACAACTGTATCCACTTGGTATTCCTCGGCAAGTTCCTTTAATCGGTCGATCCGGAACACACCTTGATCTTCGTCAATCTTAATCGTTTCAATCCCTTGAGCGGTCCAACCAAGCTCATCGCTAATTGCGACTCCCACTGTTTTAGAACCGACGTCTAAACCCATTACGCGCATGTATTATCCCTCTTTGTGCTGTTTCAAATACGATTTGACTAATTCTTCGATGATCTCATCACGTTCTAAACGGCGGATGATATTTCTGGCATCTTGATGTCTAGGAATGTAAGCAGGATCTCCAGATAATAAGTACCCTACGATTTGATTGATCGGGTTGTACCCTTTTTCTTGAAGAGCATCATGAACCTGCAGGAGTACTTCCTTCACGTCATGTTCGAACGGCTCCTCTGAAAAATCAAACCGCATCGTTTTGTCAAAAGAACTCATTTTTAGCACCTCTCTTCAGGCTTGTCTTTTTGACAACCGAATTGTTAATCGTTACCTACATTGTACACCACTTTAACAAGGAGTTAAATGGATTTGACCCATTCTTCTACAAATTGCAGGGCTTCTTCCACTTTTTCCGGGTGTTTACCCCCGGCTTGAGCCATGTCCGGACGGCCACCGCCTCCACCACCACAGCGTGAAGCTACCTCTTTAACAAGTTTTCCAGCATGATATCCTTTTTCGACTAAGTCCTTCGTAACTCCTGCAATGATCGTAACTTTGTCGTCACCAGTTGTTGCCAATACAATAACCCCTGAGCCCAATTTCTGTTTAAGATCATCCATCATTGTACGTAATCCATTGCTATCTCCCACAGCCACCTTCGCGGAAAGAACATTCACCCCGTCAATGACTTTGACTTGATCCGTTAAGCTGCCTGCTTCTATGTTAGACAACTTTGCGGATAATGATTCATTTTCTCTCTGAAGCTCTTTCATTTCAACTAATAAAGAGTCCACTCGGTTGACGACTTCTTTAGGATTCGCTTTAAGTTTGCCTGCTACTTCCTTCAGTTGAGTAACCTGATCATTCAACACTTTGTAAGCATTCTCCGCTGTAACAGCTTCAATCCTTCTCGTACCTGCTCCGATCCCACCTTCTGAAAGAATCTTAAATAACCCGATTTCAGACGTGTTCGAAACATGGCAACCACCACAAAGCTCTAAGCTATACTCTCCAATCGATACAACGCGAACCTCTTCGCCGTATTTTTCTCCGAATAAAGCCATCGCTCCCATCGCTTTTGCCTCTGATAGTGATTTAAGAGCTGTGTTAACTGAAATAGCCTTCCAGACCTTCTCATTGACGATGGTTTCGATTCGCTCAATCTCTTCCTGGGAAACAGAACCGAAATGAGAGAAGTCGAATCGCAGACGGTCTGGTTCCACCAAAGAACCTGCCTGATTGACATGATCTCCAAGGACATCTTTCAATGCCTGATGAAGGATATGCGTCGCCGTGTGGTTCTTCTCCACTTTTGTTCTGGATTCACGGGACACTTTTGCAAGCACCTGTGCATTTTGCTCTAGTGTGCCCTCTTCAACGATGGCAGAATGAAGGTTTTGGCCGTTAGGGGCTTTCTTCACGTTTGTCACAAATACTTTCACGCCCATAGCTTCAATGTATCCTTTATCGCCGATTTGTCCTCCGCTCTCTGCATAGAAAGGTGTCTGGTCCAGAATAAATTGGCATTCCTGTCCTTTATCGACTTTCGGCTGACGTTCATTATCAACCAACAGTTCAAGAATTGTAGCAGTCGTTTCTAATGTGTCATATCCTACAAAGCGACTTTCTACCGTGATGTCACTTAGGATTCCTCCTTGCACTTGCATGCTGCCCACATCCTGGCGAGCCGACCTCGCTCTTTCACGCTGACCTTCCATTTCTCTTTCAAAACCGTCATGATCAACCGTCAATCCTTCTTCTTCTGCATATTCTTCCGTTAATTCAACCGGGAAACCGTACGTATCATACAGACGGAAGACATCTTCACCAGGAATCACTTTATTCCCAGCAGATTTTTGTACCTTGATAATAGAAGAAAGAATAGCCAACCCTTCGTTTAAAGTTTCATGGAAGCGATCCTCTTCATTTTTCACCACTTTTTGAATGAATTCCGCTTTTTGTTTCACTTCCGGGTAGAAATCAACCATGATTTCAGAAACAACCGGAACCAATTCATACATGAACGGACGATTGATTTCAATTTGCTTCGCAAATCGAACCGCACGGCGAAGCAGTCTTCTTAATACATAGCCACGGCCTTCGTTGGAAGGAAGGGCTCCGTCACCGATTGCGAAGGAAACCGTTCTGATATGATCGGCAATGACTTTGAAAGCTACATCGATCTCGCTGTTTTTCCCGTATGACTTACCGGAAATCTCTTCGGTTGCAGAAATGATCGGCATAAATAAATCTGTATCAAAGTTTGTTGGTACTTCTTGTACGACACATGCCATACGTTCAAGTCCCATACCGGTATCAATATTTTTCTTGGGAAGCGGAGTATACGTTCCATCAGGGTTATGATTGAATTGTGAGAACACAAGATTCCATACCTCAAGATAACGATCATTCTCTCCACCAGGATATAATTCAGGGTCTTCAGGACTTTCCCCATATTCCGGTCCGCGATCGTAGAAAATTTCTGTATTCGGGCCGCTTGGACCTTCACCGATATCCCAGAAGTTCCCTTCAATACGAATGATTCGTTCAGCAGGTACGCCTACTTTTTTGTTCCAGATATCAAATGCTTCATGATCTTCAGGGTGAATGGTAACGGAAAGCTTCTCGGGATCAAACCCGATCCATTTTTCATCGGTTAAAAATTCCCATGCCCATTCAATCGCTTCAACTTTAAAATATTCACCAATGGAGAAGTTACCCAGCATTTCAAAAAACGTGTGATGACGTGCTGTTTTCCCTACATTTTCGATGTCATTTGTGCGAATGGACTTTTGAGCATTCACGATTCTTGGATTCTGAGGAATGACACGTCCATCAAAATACTTCTTTAATGTAGCTACTCCACTATTGATCCATAAAAGGGACGGATCTTCATGCGGAACTAATGATGCACTCGGTTCAACACCATGTCCTTTTTCCTGAAAGAAATCTAAAAACTTTTGACGAATTTCTGCGCCTGTTAATTTGTTCATGTAAAACTTCCTCCTTCATTGATTATGTATGGTTAAAAATGAATACAAAAAAGCCCTCATCCCTAAAACAGGGACGAGAGCTAACTCGCGGTACCACCCTGGTTATGAACAAAGAAAGTGCAGGCTTAGAGGCTCGTAGTTCCTTGTTGCCTCTCAGGAAGCCTATTCGCATTTCTCTATTGTTCATCCCTCAAAACACCTTAACGCGGATAGACGGCAGGTTTTACCTGCACTCAGGATTAGCATTCGGTTATCCTTCATCTGGAATCCCTTGCAGCCTGGGGAATCCCTCTCTGATAGATGGACTATAACGTACTCGATCCTTCATTGCTTTCATTTTATACGAATACTTGTATATGTTGGATTATAGAAATATTCACTGTATTTGTCAATGTTGATTCTTATTTTTTCAGTTAATCTCCCCCTGCTGCATGAATGAAATGGGTTCGTCCATGTAAAATCGCTACTTTTACCACAGCTAAAAAAGGCACTGCAACAATCATGCCGATCACACCCCCTACTTCACCACCAATGATAAGGGCAGCCATAATAAACAGTGGATGCATATGAAGGCTTTTTCCGACAATGAGGGGCGATAAGATATTCCCCTCCAGGAATTGGAGAACTACGACCATGATGACGACATATATCATCATATTGACAGAGATCGTACTTGCCACAATGGCAGCTGGAACCGCTCCGATAATCGGTCCGAAATAGGGTATTACATTGGTTACTCCAATGATCAATCCGAGGATCAAGGGATACTTCATACCGATTAACCAGAGTGTTAATGCTGAAAGTCCCCCAATGATCAAACAAACTAAAAGCTGTCCCCGGATATAACCTCCCAGCGATTCATCCACATCCCTTGAAAATGAAATCGCGCTGTTCCTCCATTTTTTAGGGGTAAGCTGCCACAGGAATCTTTTCACTTTCGTAATATCCTTTAATAAATAAAAAGATACAAAGGGAATGATTGCAACAAGCAGAAAGCTGTTCATAAACTTCATCACAGTGGCCAGAACGACTGCGACAAGCCCCGTCAACCAGGCTTCGATCCCGTCAATTCTTTCCTCTAATTGAGATTGTATTCCGTCTGGCCAAGTGGAGGTCTCGCTTTGCACATAGTCCAGCCACCTCTGGTATTGTTTTGTAAAAAGTGGCGCATTCTCTGATAAATCTTTCAGCTGATGTATGATGATCGGAGTCCCCTTATAGACCGCGTACCCTAATCCTCCAAAGAAAAGGATGTAGATGAGCATGATCGCTATTCCTCTATGAATGCCCGCCTCATGGATTTTTTCTACTATTGGATGAAGCAAATAGGCAATGAATCCCCCTATCAGGAAGGGTAGAAGCGAAAAGAACAATACTTCCAGGACCGGATGCCATACAGGCTTTAATAAGTAGAGAATATATAGGAATAAAGCAAGAATAAGAGCTATTGAAAGTCGGTACAACCATTTGGCATAGGGTCTCTTTTCCATTATTAACACCTCCTTCTCTTCTTCCCTAGTGTTGGAATGTAGGAGGGTATTTTATTCATTGGACATAAACAAAAGCATGATGGGAGACTAGGGCATATCTGGAACTAAATCGGTGGGGATGTAAGGTGCGAGAGTCTTTTCGCTGATATATCGGGAATTCCGCTGATAAAAGTGGGATTTCGCTGATAAAACAAAAATTCCGCTGATATCCAAATAGCAGCTGCTTATATCAATAAAGATTTAGTGATTTTTCTTTGTATCTAAGTTCCTTCATATGAAAAACCAGGAAAATAAAAAAAGACTGACCCGAAAGTCAGCCTTTTTAGCTGTTAAAAAAGTTTCTTTACTTGTTTACGAATTCGTTTCATTTGTCTTTGGTTCATCATATTGGATCTTTGTGAATAGATGGAAGCCGCAATTCCTGCTCCAAAACCAACGATGGATGCAAATGTTTTGTTCAAGAAAGACACCTCTTCCTAGCTTAGTCGGCGTTCTTCCTCATCAAACAAGTCGTCTAAGGAGCTCAGTGATCCATCCTCTTCCACTTGATGAGTATGAATGACTCCCTTTGACAAGGAAAGCTCTATATAGCAACCCCAACAATAATATTGGTTGATGCCGATCTTTCCAATATCTTTGCTCTGACAATTTGGACACTTCATCGGTAAGGTTCACCTCTATTACACCAAACCTGGTGTGTATTCCCTACCATCATGACCAATCCGAGCCCGTTTTATACTTGTTCAATGAGAATATCCGCCCAAACGATGTTTAATCACCGTTCTTATATAGTGTGGGATATTTTCTTGATTTCATAAGGAGTAACCTTTTCCAAAGCACCCACCTAAATTTACTTATTCGATTTTCAAGATGTTGCCTGCTCACTTACTTCCTTCACATAATCAACCTCAAACCCCAGATCTTCAAGCATTTGGTGATCTGCTGTGCCTTCCTGGCCGGCTGTCGTTAAGTAATCACCAACGAAAATCGAGTTGGCCGGATAAAGTCCAAGTGGCTGTAAACTGCGCAGATTCACTTCCCGTCCCCCTGAAATACGGATCTCTTTAGTCGGGTTGATGAAACGCATTAAACAAAGAACCTTCAAACAATATCTCGGATCGAGGTCGTTTGTTCCTTCAAGAGGTGTACCATCTATAGCATGCAAGAAGTTCACGGGAATGGAGTCGGCATCCAGCACCTTTAAACTGCGGGACATATCAACCACATCCTGCAATGTCTCTTTCATGCCGACTATGATTCCGGAACAGGGAGAAATCCCTTGTGCTTTCGCTTGTTCAACGGTATTCACCCTGTCTTCATAGGTATGGGAAGTGGTGATGTTTTCATGATGGTTCTCTGAAGTATTGATGTTATGGTTATAACGGTCCACCCCTGCTTCCTTTAACCGTTTCGCCTGATCTTCTTTTAATAAGCCTAAACATGCACATACTTTTAAGTTATACTGCTCTTTGATTTCCTTTACTGCCGAAACCACATGATCGACTTCACGATTGCTCGGGCCCCTTCCACTCGCCACAATACAATATGTTCCCACATTTAGCTGATGAGCATTTTGGGCTCCTTTTAATATTGTCTCTTTATCCACCATACGATATTTCTCGATCGGAGCATTTGAAACAATGGACTGTGAACAATAGCCGCAGTTTTCAGGGCATAAACCTGATTTCGTATTGATGATCATATTTAATTTCACTTTGTTTCCATAATAATGTTTTCGAATCAGGTAAGCGCTATGCAATAATTCCAGAAGTTCGTCATCCGGACTTTGTAAAATCGATAAAGCCTCTTCATTTGTGATTTCTTCTCCCTCAATCACTCCAAGTGCCAGTTCCTTCCACGTTTTCATGTGAAATTCCTCCCCTTTTATGCCGCTCTTTTTATATTCTTAAATGTACTCTTTGACAGGACCGATTTCTCAAGGCGATGAGCCATCATTCCAGCACACACGGCTAATATGATATCCTTCGGTAAAGGTACCAACATCCAGGCCCATGCAAGTTTATATGTAAATCCTTCAGGAGCTGCAGCCCAAAGTTTGTACGCTGCATACATCCAGTTCGTACCGACCACATAATTGACAGTCATCCCGACTAGAGCCGCGAAAATGTAGACCTTGATTCCTTTATGTTTTTCTACGATTTTACCTGTAATGTATGCTGTAAGAATAAACGAAACGATAAATCCGAATGTCGGGCTCACAATAGAGGATAATCCTGCTCCAAATCGTGCAAATACCGGAACACCCACGAGTCCCACCAGTGCGTACACTGTCATGGAAATGGCCCCGACCCTACTTCCAAGAATCGCTCCAGCTAAAATGGCGAAGAACGTTTGTAACGTAATGGGAACACCGCCCACTACCATAAAAGGTACGAATGTCGTGATGTTGGCACCTATCGCCATAAGTGCAACAAACATCCCTGCCAGTGTAAGATCGATTGTCCTTAATTTTCTGTTCATCTGTCTTCCCCCATCTGTCTTTTTTCTACAAGATAAGGATATCGCTTTCTTTAAATATATGTCAACTTTATTTTGTTTTAAGTTAACAATTATCATGATCATTAATGGCAATAACCAATAGAAAAAGGTCAACGAAGGAATAATTTCTACAGGAGAAATATTCCTTCGTTGACCTTATGCTTTCATGAAATCATAGGGACTGATGCCTTCCATTCCAATCATTGGATCCTCATTCAGCAAGATTTCTTCAATGGGTAAACCTTCTTCAGGAGAAACTGCCGTGTTTTCTGCAGCGGTTAAACCGTTCAGTTTCTCGCTTAGGGTCGTTTTGCGGAGAAAATCATCTTCCCTCTCTACTCCAAGGGTAAAAGCATCAAGCTCCCCACAAAGAATGAGGAATTGCTTGCTCCTGGTAATGGCAGTGTAAAGAAGATTTCTTCTCAGCATCCGATAATAGCTTTTCACGACAGGTAAGATCACAATGGGAAACTCACTTCCTTGTGACTTATGGATCGAGCAGCAATACGCATGGGTAATTTGCATGAGATCTTGCCTCGTATAGGTGACCTCATTTCCCTCATATGAAACAATGATCATATCTTGCTTCTCGGTGTTTTCCTTCGCATAAAAGATCGAGACGATTTCACCGATATCCCCGTTGAAAACATTGTTTTCAGGTTGATTGACAAGTTGAAGAACCTTATCCCCAATACGATATTTCACATCTCCAAAGGCGATCTCTTTCCGGGTACCGTCATTGCTATTGAAAATTTCCTGAAGAAGCTCATTCAATCGGTCGATACCTGCAGGGCCTCGATACATAGGAGCTAGGACCTGTATATCCTTTGGGGAGTACCCTTTTTTCTTCGCGTTCTCAACGACTTTTTGAACGATTTCGGATATTTGATTGGATCTGCATGGGAAGAAGGATCGATCCTTTTGCTGTTTGGTCAGGTCTTGAGGTACCTGTCCCCTTTTCATATAATGAGCAAGTTCAATAATGGAGGAGCCCTCTTCCTGTCTATAAATATCCGTTAACCTGACTGTTGGCACCACTTCCGATTTCAATAGGTCCTTTAGTACCTGGCCAGGACCGACAGACGGTAATTGATCCTCATCCCCGACAAGTATCACTTGAATATCCTCAGGCAGGGCCTTCAATAATTGATGGGCAAGCCACGTGTCGACCATGGACACTTCATCCACAATTAACAACTTTCCTTCAATCGCCCGTTCTTCATCACTCTTAAATCCTTCTTGACCGTTCCAGCCTAAAAGTCGGTGAATCGTCATGGCAGGGAGGCCCGTGGATTCTGTCATGCGCTTTGCCGCTCGACCAGTCGGGGCTGTCAGTAAGACAGGAAAGGGTTCATCCTTGTAATCCTTGGGATCCAAGGAGCAGCCATGGAGATCCGCAAACAGCTCCACAATCCCCTGAATGACGGTCGTCTTACCGGTTCCGGGTCCTCCGGTTAACAGAAGCATGGGGGACATCAACGCTGTTTCGATGGCTTCTTTTTGTGAAGGTGCGTATTGAACTCCCAGTCGGTCCTCCAGTGCTCCAAGTGATAGAAGAAATTCGGATTGAGGAAATTGATCTTTATATTGGGTTTGAGACAAAATCTTTTCAATGTTTGTCACGATTCCTTTTTCCGAGAAGTAAAGAGAAGGAACATATACCTTTGTGCCTTCTCCAATGACTTTACCCTCTTCCTCCAAGGAAACCAGTTGACTGGATATTTCAGTGTAATCGACCTTTTCGGGCTGACTTTTCTCAAGCAGCTCCTTCACCGTAACAATGAGTTCTTCTGCTTCGAGATACACATGGCCCTGCTTCACACATGTTTGCTCAAGGGTGTATAAACAGCCTGCTTTGATCCGGTCGGGATGACTGCCTGTCAACCCGATCTTAGAACCAATCTCATCGGCCCGGGTAAAGCCGATTCCTTCAATATCTTCCACAAGCTTATAAGGATTATTTTGAATGATATCAAGTGCCTGCTCTTTATAGGCTTGATAGACCTTCATGGAAATTTGGGGGCCAAATCCCAGGTCATTCAGCATGATCATGACCCGCTCCAAGCCTTGATGCTCGGAAAGCGTATCATAAATACTTTTCGCCTTTTCCTTTGGAAGCTTTGGAATTTCATCCAGCAGGCTCGGATTTTCGAGTATTTTGGTTATGGCGTTTTCCCCGATATGCTCCACTATCTTCTCAGCTGTTTTCTTCCCGATTCCTTTAAATAAATCACTTGATAAATAATGGACGACACCTTGTGTGGTTTGTGGGATTTCTTTCTTGAAATGCTTTGCATGAAACTGCATGCCAAACTTTGGGTGATCTTGAAACCTCCCATAAAACACGTAGGTCTCATCTTCATGAATCTTAGGAAAATTCCCGGTTACGACCGCTTCTTTGTCTTCATAAGTATCATTCGTTTCGTCCACCCGGATCCGGACGACGGTATAGAGATTTTCCTCATTATGAAAAATCGTGACAAGATGCCTTCCTTTTATATAGATTTCTTCCTCACCAAACAGCTTTAAAGAATCTTGCTGGCTCAAATCAGTGAACCCCCTAACTATTCACTTTGTTCATTTTTCAGCTTTTCGATCATCTTGATGCCATAACCCGCCAGCATATGATCTGGTTGAACTTCGATTGCTTTGTTGAAATACATCAGTGCCGTGTTTGCATCATCCTTATGACCTGCAAAGGCAACCCCTAAGTTGTAGTAAGCATCTGCGTGAGTTGGATCTGCTTCCACTACTTGAGATAATTGCGCAATCGCTTCTTCGTATGCTTCAACCTTCGCTAAGCATAGACCTAACTGGAAGCGCGCCTCTGTATCCTCTTCATTCAGTTCGACACTTCGTTGCAAGTAAGGAAGAGCCAGTCTCGGCTGCTCTAATTGGAACAGGCTGACTCCGAGCATAAAGTAGACATCGGCATTCTCCATTCCCTTTGAAACAGCTTTTTCAAATTGATCCTTTGCTTCATCAAAGTTATTCTCGTTAAAGTACAGGTTCCCCAGGGAATAATAGGCTGCCCCTGCATTCTCATCGATTGAGATTGCACGTTCAAAAAATTTCTTCGCCTTTTCGTTGTCTCCAACCGACATGAGTACGTTCCCAAAATTTATATACCCTACCGGATCCTTTGGATTTTCTTCAATGGCTTCTGTAAAAAGTTTGACAGCCTCTTCTACTTTTCCTTCTTGCAATAACTCAATTCCTTTTAAATTCTTATCCAATTCAAACACCTCTATATTTTCTTTATTTATGTATGCAAGCTGAGTAATGATTTTCTCACTTATCGTTACTAGTATAACATACGGGACTTTCAATTTCGGTATCGATCAATGATGAAAAAAGGACTGAGAGAGGAGAGTTTGCACATCTCTTCTTCTCAGTCCTTTGGTCAGTGTTACCCTACATAGGTAAGTTTTTTCTCATCTTTGTAAATGGTATCGATCGTTCCTCCACCCAGACACTCATCACCATTGTAGAAAACAACCGCTTGTCCTGGTGTGACAGCACGGATGGGCTCGTCAAAGATGACTTTCACCTTACCATCTTCTAAAGGAATGACCGTTACGTTGTTATCATCCTGACGGTAACGGAATTTTGCCGTGCAGGCGAATTCAGCCGGTTTCTCACCATTCGAGGTCCAGTGAACATCCGTTGCGAGAATGGAATCTGAATAAAGGGCGGGATGCTCAAAGCTTTGACCTACATAGAGCACGTTTCTTTCAAGGTCCTTCCCGATGGCGAACCAAGGCTCTCCGGCCCCACCTATACCCAGTCCATGGCGTTGGCCAATCGTATAGTACATCAATCCATCGTGTTTTCCCATCACTTTACCGTCTAATGTTTCCATCGTTCCTGGTTGGGCAGGTAAATAGTTGCTCAAGAAATCTTTGAAGTTGCGTTCACCGATGAAGCAAATCCCCGTACTGTCTTTCTTGGCAGCAGTCGCAAGGCCCGCTTCCTTAGCAATTTCCCTAACCTTTTTCTTGTCGATGCCGCCTAGGGGGAACATCACTTTTTCAAGTTGTTCCTGCCCTAACTGATTGAGGAAGTACGTTTGATCCTTATTGTTGTCGACACCGCGGAGCATCTTGTATTCTCCATCACGGTATTCAACCTGTGCATAGTGGCCGGTTGCCAGATAATCTGCACCAAGTTTCAGTGCATGATCAAGGAATGCTTTGAACTTAATTTCTTTATTACACATCACATCCGGGTTTGGTGTTCTTCCAGCTTTATATTCGTCAAGGAAATACGTAAACACTTTATCCCAGTATTGTTTTTCAAAATTCACAGCGTAGTAAGGAATACCAATTTGGTTACATACTCGAATCACATCGTTGTAATCTTCAGTTGCCGTACATACTCCGTTTTCATCGGTATCATCCCAGTTTTTCATGAAAATCCCGATGACTTCGTAGCCTTGCTGCTTTAATAATAATGCGGCTACGGAAGAATCCACTCCACCAGACATTCCAACGACTACTCTCGTATCCTTTGGTTCTTTTTTCACTAACGCCACCTCCTTATTCCTTCATTCGTCCAATTGAGACGAACATATTAAGATGTTAGACGTTTTACAATTTTTGCGACTTCATGGGCAGTCCAGACAATTTGTTCCTTCGTATTGCCCTGACCAAAGCTGAAACGAATGGAGTTCCTTGTATTCTCAGACTGACTTCCAAACATCGCGACTAGTACATGCGAAGGCTCTATAGATCCAGCTGTGCAAGCAGAACCGCTTGATACAGCAATACCTGACATATCTAAATTCACCAGCATAGACTCAACATCCGTGCCAGGAAAGCTTAAGTTTAGCACATGGGGTAATCCATACTCAAGAGATCCGTTCTCCTCAAAGGCAATGTCTGCGCCGGCTAAGGTTTCTTTCAGTAAGACCTTGAAACCAGAGTACTTGGAAATTTTCTCTTCTATCGCATTTTGAGCAATTTCTACTGCCTTTCCCAGTCCAACAATGGCTGGGACGTTTTCTGTACCGGCACGGCGTTTTCTTTCCTGCTCTCCGCCGTATAATCCAGGCTGCAGATCCATGTTTTTGTGTAAATAAAGGAATCCGATCCCTTTCGGACCATTGATCTTATGGCCTGAAACTGAAAGCAAATCAACCCCGAGCTCTTTCACATCGATTTCTGTTAATCCGAAAGCTTGTACAGCATCAGTATGAAAATAAGCTTGATGATCCTGCAGAAGTTTTCCAATCTCTTTAATCGGCTGGATCGTCCCCACCTCATTATTCCCAAACATGATCGTAACGAGGATCGTATCGTCGCGAAGTTCCTTTTGCAGTTCCTCCACCGATATCCTGCCTTTACGATCTACTGGCAGGTACGTCACCTCAAACCCTTTGGACTCTAAGAATTTACATGCATGTAAAACAGCATGATGCTCTGTTTGTGTGGTTATGATGTGATTCCCTTTACCTTTATTCGCTTCGGCTGAACCGATAATGGCTAAATTATCCGCTTCCGTTCCACCGCTTGTAAAAATGATTTCATTGTAATCTGCATGGATACTTTGAGCAATGATGGTTCGTGCATGATCGACAAGATGACGTGATGCACGGCCAAACGAATGAATGCTCGATGGATTACCAAAGGTCTCCCTCATCACTGAAGTCATTTCTTCAATCACTTCAGGATGCATGGGGGACGTTGCAGCATGATCCAAATACACTCTTTCCATTATAGTAACCTCCTAGATATAGAACATGTATGCATCTGATTCACCATCATCAGAATGACTGGCTAAATCTTCTATCGTTGTATTGTCGAGCACTTCTTTCACGGCATCACGAATGCGGATCCAAAGCTCACGTTTTGCCGGTTCTTCATCTTCAATCCCTTCGACGGGACTGATAGGCCCTTCAAGGATCCGGATAATATCCCCAGCTGTAATTTCAGATGGCTCATGTCCTAAGACATACCCGCCGTATGCTCCCCGGATGCTTCTTACAAGTCCTCCGTTACGCAGGGGAGCCACCAGCTGCTCAAGATAATGTTCCGAGAGCTCATGCTGCTGCGCGATCGTTTTAAGTGAAGTCGGACCTTCACCATGGCGTTTTGCTAATTCAATCATAATCGTTAAACCGTATCGGCCTTTAGTAGATATCTTCATGTCCAGCACCTCTAATATATTTAATAACGTTACAATCATAAATGAGTCGTATCTTTCTTCTATATTGACTTTTGTTATTATAGCATATCCTTCCTCTCACTGTGAAAAGGGCGTCTTCATTCACTTCCCTCCTTTTTCCCAGCCACAATATTTCCTTATGAGAACCTCCTATGATAAAGTGAATCTAACTAGAACGTCAGTTTGGAGAGATGTTTCATGTCGATTAAACCACTTGCCTTTAAGATGAGACCCAGAACCATTGATGAGATCATCGGACAGCAGCATTTAGTTGGAGAAGGAAAGATCATAGACAGGATGGTAAAAGCAAAACAGCTTTCTTCCATGATCTTATATGGTCCACCCGGGATTGGAAAAACGTCCATCGCGAGCGCCATTGCCGGAAGTACGAAATACCGGTTTAAGACCCTGAATGCCGTAACCAATAATAAAAAAGATATTCAAATCGTAGCGGAAGAAGCCAAAATGTCGGGAAAAGTAATTCTTCTATTAGATGAGGTTCATCGCTTGGATAAAGGAAAGCAGGATTTTCTCCTTCCTTATTTAGAGAACGGGATGATCACCCTAATTGGGGCAACAACAAGCAATCCCTATCATGCGATCAATCCAGCCATACGAAGCAGATGCCAAATTTTTGAACTAAAGCCCCTTTCCATTGATGAAATGAAAGTCGCCTTGAATCGAGCCATTGAAGATAGAGAACGTGGATTAGGGGAGTATTCACTTGATGTGACCGACGAAGCGATTGAACATTTTGCGAGCAGCAGCTTCGGGGATGTCAGAAGTTCCTTGAATGCTTTGGAATTGGCGGTTCTGTCCACTTCACCGGATGAGGACGGGGTCATTCGCATCGATGTAAGCATTGCGGAAGAATGCCTTCAAAAGAAAAGCTTTTCTCACGATAAAGATGGAGATGCCCATTATGATGTCGTAAGTGCCTTTCAGAAGTCGATTCGTGGAAGTGACGTGAATGCCGCTCTTCACTATTTAGGCAGACTCGTTGAAGCCGGGGATCTTCCAAGCATCGCCCGCAGACTATTGGTGATTGCCTATGAAGATATCGGCCTTGCCAATCCTCAAGCAGGACCAAGAACATTGGCGGCAGTCGAAACTGCTGAGAAAATCGGATTTCCAGAAGCGAGAATCCCGTTAGCCAACGCAATCATCGAACTTTGTCTCTCACCTAAATCGAACTCGGCGATCACGGCCATCGACCTGGCACTCGGTGATATCCGTAAAGGAAAAAGCGGCGAGGTTCCGGATCACTTAAAAGATGCTCACTATCAAGGCGCCAAAGAACTTGGAAGAGGAATCGAATACAAGTATCCACACAGCTATGAATCAGGATGGGTACCGCAAACCTATTTACCTGACAAATTAAAAAATGCTAACTACTATACTCCAAAATCGACTGGGAAATTTGAACAGGCGATTGCCCAGGTGTATGAAAAGATTAATAAGCAGATGAAATAACAAAGCCGGAGGCGGCTCGTTGTGGCCCAAAACTGGCATTTCTCTATCAAAACCTGCTGAAAGGACGATCCTTTTTGGCAGGTTTTTGTTTTTTGGACTGCTTTCCCATCCATTTATAGGGATTGACGGGTGGTATTAAGGGGTAATTCCGGTTGTTGTGCCACTTTCACCAAAACTTGTGCCAGATTTGTAGTTTGTTGTGCCACTTTCACCAGAACTTGTGCCAGATTCACGTTTTGTTGTTCCAAATTGTGAACAACCTCCTAAGATAGACTTTTGACTTATCCAATCATGTAAAAAACAGCCATCCTAGTTTACCTTTTCAAAAAATTTCTACTGTTGATACCCATATCTCCTCACCCCATCATACATTAGTAAAAAAGCCTGGAGGTGTATGGATTGATTATCATTGAAAATGGATTGTCAAGTAATGGGTTGCAGAATCTATCACCTGTAGAAAAAAGCATCGTTAAAGCGCTGGAAAGCAGTCCTACGGAGTATCGTTACCGTAATTTAGGCGAGCTCATATTTGAGTTGAAGATGCGGGAACGATTCATTGCCAATGCAAGGAGCATGGATGAGGGTGACGCCAAATTCGCTGCTTTTGAACATTCCTATTTCAACTCTGCCTTTTGGATCAAGACTCCATATGGATATAGGCTTCGCGACTCGAAGCTTCCATCAGAGGCCATTGAAGATATATTCACAAATAGCTCTGCCTATAGCTTCGAATGTGTCACCAGCATTGTCCTCATTTACTATAAATCAATCCTTGATACGATCAGGACTTCTTATTTCAATCAGCTGTTCTCCCCCCTTTTAGTGTGGGGTCACAATTATGACGATGATATGAGCATGGTCACCTATGAAGGCGTGGACTATATTCCAGGGGATGTTTATTATTTCTCTAACCCTGATTATGACGATCCGATATGGATGGGGGAAAATTCTGTGTTTTTAGAAGAGGATCAGTATTTTGGTCACGGAGTGGGAATCATGACTCATGATGAAATGATAGAAGCTTTAAATACTCTTCGAAAAAAAGATGCAACCGAATCAGCCTTTCTCCTTCAACAAGTCACCCGTTTGAAGTTCTCAGATTTATACCGGTATGCATAAAAGTGACGAACTGTGATGAGTCCGTCACTTTTTGTTGCTTTTTAGTTGTCCAGCTACGGCGGCTAGACCCTCGAGGGCATAAGTCAAACTTCCCAAAAAGGCAAAGGACGCCTTTCCGGGATGTTCGCCTTATGCTTGTCGGGTCTGACCAAGCCGCCTCCGCTTTTCTATGCCGCTACATCCCTCTTATTAAAGACGATGAAGGCCAGCAGCTGGAAGATGATGAAGTAGATGATGAGCATGGTGATCGAGAAGCCCATGGTCATGCCGTCCACTAGCGGTGGTGTGAAACCTGTATATTGAGTCAGATCTGTGTTCGCGAACAGACTGAATTTTGCCCAGTCGAATCGAAGAGCGAGCAGGCTCGTTGCATTGGCTCCCACAAATAATAGAAACAGGGAAATCCCGATAGCCAGTGAGCTGCTTCTGAATACGGTCGAAATCATGAATGCCATCGTAGCCATCATCACGACATCGATGGTTTTCAATAAATATGTTTTAATCAGGTACCCGACAATATTTTGTTCGACTACCTTTCCATCCACATACGCCAAATGAGTTGATTGATCTGTTCCGCCAAATAATAGAAGGCCGATCAGGAATGATACAACGAATAATACAAGTAGCATACTCATTCCGAATAAAATGACGGTGAAATATTTAGATAACAGGATTTTAGTCCTGGAAATAGGGCGGATGAGCAAAAGCTTGATAGTGCCCCAGCTGAACTCACTTGCCACAATTCCCGCTGCCACGATGATGGCAAACAGACCTACAACAAGAACGGAGAATGCATTCGTTTCTACAAACGTCCAAACGGTTTCTTTCACTTTAGGCTGAATGTCGTTTTCAATTCGATATTCATTAATAGCAATCCTTCTTTCGGTGTCTTTCACGATAAACTTATTCATACTTGGATTTTCAGATAACATTTGCTTATCTGCTTCCACTTGTCCTGTCAGTTCCTGCTTCCAGTTTTCCGATTCCTTTGCTTTTCCGTCATCATACTTGGTGAAAGCAGCCGTAACACCAATAATAAGAATAAGTAATCCGAGCATTACATACGTTCCGACCCGCTTGAATATTTTTGTCCATTCATTTCTGATAAGACTAAGCATGCACGACCTCTCCTTTATCATTCGTAATTTCTAAGAATCTGTCTTCTAATGTTTTGGCAATTGGCATAACGCTATAAATTTGAACATCTGCTTCCACTAGAGCGCGAATGACATTCGGGACTTGCTCTTTTGTTAGAGCTACCTGAACTTCCGAACCCTTGGCTTCATATTTAATTGCTGGATCAAATAATTTCAGTACAGCTTGGATTTTTTCAGCATCATTTACCTCAAAATGATAAACCTGCTCTGACCCCTCTACAAAATCACGCACCTGCTGCACATCCACAAGCTTTCCGGATTGGATGATCCCGATACGATCACACATCATTTCCATTTCAGATAATAAGTGACTCGATACGATAACCGCCATACCCTCTTCCTGGGCAAGCTTTCTGATATACGCACGAATTTCGCGGATACCGGCAGGATCCAGTCCATTTGTAGGCTCATCGAGTATGAGGAGCTTTGGTTTATGGAGCAGGCATTGCGCCAGACCCAAGCGCTGTCTCATTCCAAGTGAATAAGTTTTCACTTTATCATTGATGCGGTCTGTTAAACCGACAAGTTCGATGACTTCCTTCATTCTTTCTTCGGTGATTCCATTTTGCATGCGGGCAAAATGTTTTAAGTTTTGATATCCCGACATGAACTTATAGAGCTCCGGGTTTTCAACGATGGCACCAACATCCTTAATGGCACCTTCGAAATCTTTTTTGATGCTCTTCCCAGAAATCAGGACGTCTCCTTTTGAAATATTCATTAGTCCTACTATCATTCGGATCGTCGTCGTTTTTCCTGCTCCATTAGGTCCCAGAAAACCGAATACTTCCCCTTCATACACATCAAAGGATAAATTATCGATAATGGTCTTGCCTTTAATGACTTTTGAGACACCCTGTAATTGCACAACCGTCTTCATCACTTCATCTTCCCTTCTTTTTTCGTTGTTTGTTTCAACCACTGCAGGACTGACAATCCTTCTATTTCTCTAAGCTCTTCTACCTGACAGTGCCCTTTAATTTCTCCATCATTGATAATGAACGCTTCATCAAGTATCCCTTCAATTTCATCGATTTCATGGGTTGCTATGATCACTGTCTGATTCCCGAAATCGATATAGGATAAGAGACCTTTCACGATGGAGTCCCTTACCATGGGATCCAAACCTGAAAATGGTTCATCCAGGAGCAGGACCTCCGTATTTCGGGACAGGGCAAGAACAAGCTTCAGTCTGCCGCGATTTCCTTTCGATAAATGCTTGATCTTCTTCTTGCTATCCAGCTCCATAAATCCCACTAACTCATGAGCACGGGTCAAGTCAAAGTCTGAGAATTGAGAGGCGTAAAACCGGATCATCCCATCAACGGTAAATGCTTCGTAAAACATATCCAATTCAGTAAGATACGCCACTTCACTTGCTTGTTTCCGGGTAACAGGCTTGCCGTTCATGGTCACAGTACCTGCACTCGGAAGAACTAAACCTGCGATCATCTTCAAAGTGGTCGATTTTCCGCTGCCGTTCGGACCTAAAAGACCATAAATCTTACCCTTTTCAAATTGAAACGACGTATTCTTTAAGGCCATTTCATTTCCATATTTTTTGGTTACACCTTCAAATTTCACAACCATCTCTATTCCTCCCCTCTTTGGGCAAGGTATCTCTCGACGCCATTTATCATTTGTTCTTTTGTTAATCCCAGTTCTTTCATATTCTTAATGAACGATTCAATCACTTCCTGTTGGACCTTTTCATTCAAAACTGAAAGAACCTCTTCCTTTTCCGTTACAAATGTTCCCTGCCCTCTCCTCGTCTCCACAATTTCCATCCTTTCTAATTCGCTGTACGTACGTTGAATGGTATTTGGATTCACCCCGGATTGAACGGCCATTTCCCGGACAGAGGGCAGTTTGTCACCCGGAGTTAATTCTTTTCTTACAATCTCACGTATGATTCGATCAGCTATTTGAAGGTATATCGGCTTGGAAGCTGTATATTCCTCTGTCATGTATTACACCTCAACCTTACGATCTAATAACCAGCATGAAATGATAAATACGACTATCATGACTATTCCCTCGAATACAAACGGCAGCAAGGGCAGCGGGATCATTTCAGGATCAAAACCGGCCTTCGCCTGATTGGAACCAACCGAGAAAAAGACGCCCGAACTCACTTCAACAGTAAAAGTATCGAAGAGTAATCTTTCCACCCATTTAATGCTCATAAGAAATGCGACAATACTTTGATACACAATGATAAAACCAGCTACAAAAATCCATCGTATACTCTTGATGGATGGATACTTTGAAAGAGAGTGGTAGAAGGTCCATAAGAAAATCGTCCATCCGGATATATACAGGCCCACCACCGTTACGCCTAAATTAAAGAAGATGCCTTCTTTAATCGGCCAATAGGAGAAAAGAGAGGCTTCCGGATACATGAGCATGGAGATGATCCCCAGGCCATCCACTAACAGTAGTGACAAAGTGGAGTAAATAAATGCAATAATCAACTTGGGCAACAAGAGCATAAACCCGTTATAGGGACTGTGAAGCCAGAGCTGTGTTTTCCCTTCCAGACGAAGCATGGAGCATACGATGCCCGGAAGAAAGGCAAAATGAAATACACCGATCATGATGAGAAAGATTTGAACAATCGTTGGCTCTTTGACGAAATTCCCGATCACCAATCCAATAATGTAAATCAGAAAAATAATCGCTAACCAGCCAAAAAACCAAACCTTAGAGGTTTTAAAGTCTTTCCAAAGAAGACCTGTAAAAGCGTTCATACGTGCACTCCTTTTAACGTGTCATGGTGTTCTAGTTAGATAGTACACTATGACACATTAAACAGTCAATCCTTTTTTAACCCAATTAATGGAATTAGTTTTCAAGAATGTGTACAGCTGGCTAAGAGGAGGCTTGAAGTTGGATAGAAAATTCGCCGTACTGCTTAAAGTATAGAAAAAGGACTGAATCCATTTTAGATTCAGTCCTTTTTCTGGGCATTATTTGTCTTTTACTCTTTTAATTTCAATATGCTTTAACAGCTGGTTCATCACATGACTGGCTGCAATCAAACCTGCAACCGATGGAACAAACGCATTGGAAGACGGAGGAAGTTGCGCTTTACGAATCTTTGCATCATCTTTTCCTACTTCTTTTCGAATATCTTCACGGATGACAATCGGACTTTCATCAGAGAAGACAACGGTTACGCCTTTTTTAATTCCTTCTTTTTTCAGGCGGGTACGAATCACCTTGGCAATTGGATCCGTATGCGTTTTACTGATATCCGCAATTTTAAAGCGTGTGGGATCGGTTTTATTCGCCGCTCCCATGCTCGCGATTAGAGGAATATCTCGTTTTATGCACTCTTTCATTAAGTGAATTTTATAGGAAATCGTATCAGAAGCATCGATCACATAATCCAATCCCTGATTGAAAAATTCCTCGTATGTTTCCTCCGTGTAGAACATCTTTAAAGCAATGACTTCACAGTCTGGATTAATATCCTTAATGCGGTCCCTCATCAGATCGACCTTTGGCTGACCCACTGTAGAGAGCAATGCATGGACTTGACGATTGACGTTGGTGATATCCACATCATCTTTATCCACTAACACAAGACGGCCTACACCCGATCTGGCTAAAGCCTCAGCTGCAAAGGATCCCACTCCCCCGATTCCCAATACTGCCACCGTACTATTTTTAAGGGTTTGAAGTCCTTCTTTACCGATCGCTAGTTCATTTCGTGAAAACTGGTGTAGCAAAATAATCAACTCCATTATAAGTATTCAACTAGGTTTATACTGAATTAGAATAAAGGATATAGGACCGAAAATCAATATGAAATGTTGTCCCTCTCCCTTCGTTTACCCCATTAAGAGAAGATTTAGTCCCAACAAAAAAGCCAGGCCTCTATTCAGCCTGACTTTTCATTCTATAAGATCTTCGTTAAACTATCATGTTTGGATGAGTCCCAATCGTGCCGCCGCCATCATTTCCTTCGTTTTGAACCCGCTCTCGGCAGGTGGGTGCTTTATTCCACTATTTGTTAGTCCCCGGCACGGGGCATGAACGCCTAGCAGAAACGTCAAGCTCCCAAAGTTTGAAGTGTTCGGTCAAAACTGTTAGGTAAAAACGTCGCACACATCAGGACTCGTTTGTGATTGTTTAAATAATATCATATCACCATGATGTTTTCAATGAATGACCCCCGGAATTTAATTACATTATTCTACATCGAGCGACAAAGATAACTCTTTTAATTGAGCTTCACTTACTCCACCAGGAGCGTCCGTCAGTACACAGCTTGCACTTGCCGTTTTCGGGAAGGCAATCGTATCACGAAGATTCGTGCGACCTGCAAGTAGCATCACTAAACGGTCAAGCCCAAGGGCGATTCCGCCATGTGGAGGTGTTCCATATTCAAAGGCTTCCAAAAGGAAACCAAACTGTTTTTCCGCTTCTTCCTTGGAGAATCCAAGTACGCTGAACATTTTTTCTTGAATGTCACGCTCGTAAATACGAAGAGAACCTCCGCCCAGCTCATATCCATTTAATACAAGGTCATAAGCTTCTGCACGAACAGCACCGGGATCTGTTTCAAGCAGTTCCAGGTCTTCTCTCACTGGCATAGTGAACGGGTGATGAGCGGCATAATAGCGGTTCTCACCTTCATCAAACTCAAGTAATGGCCAGTCTGTCACCCATAGGAAATTGAATTTCGTTTCATCAATCAATCCCAATTCTTTTCCTAATTTCAGACGAAGGGCACCCAGGGCATCCGCTACTACTGTCTTTTTGTCAGCGACAAACAGTAACAAGTCTCCTGCTTCTGCATGGGCTGAAACAGAAATTTGTGCAGCATCTTCTTCTGTCACGAATTTGGAGATAGGTCCTTTTAAGCCTTCCTCTTCTACTTTTAACCAGGCGAGACCTTTTGCACCATAAACGGAAACAAATTCTGTCAACGCATCAATGTCTTTACGGGAATACCCGGAAGCTCCGCCTTTTACATTGATTAATTTCACTTGACCACCATTTGAGACCGCACCGGAGAATACTTTAAACCCTGAATCCTTCACGATTTCTGATACATCGACCAGTTCCATTCCAAAGCGTGTGTCCGGTTTGTCTGAACCATATCGGCTCATAGCATCATCATACGACATTCTAGGGAATGGAATTTGAACGTCTAAGCCTTTCACATCGTTCATCAGCTTGTTCATCATACTCTCTACCAGGGAGATGATTTGCTCTTTATCCATAAAGCTCATTTCCATGTCAATCTGAGTGAATTCAGGTTGACGGTCTGCACGAAGGTCCTCATCACGGAAACAACGGGCAATTTGATAATAACGGTCAAACCCGGATACCATCAACAATTGCTTGAAAATTTGCGGTGACTGAGGAAGCGCGTAAAATTCACCTTGATGTACACGGCTTGGTACCAAATAGTCACGGGCACCTTCTGGCGTACTCTTTGTTAAAATCGGCGTTTCCACATCCAGAAATCCGTTATCGTTTAAGAAACTACGGAATGAAGTAGTAACATTATGGCGCATCTTAAATGTTTCCATCATCGCTGGACGACGAAGATCTACATAACGGTATTTCAAGCGAACATCTTCAGACACTTCCATTTGATCATCAATCATGAATGGAGGGGTCTTGGCTTCATTTATGATTTGAACCTCTTCTGCGTGAATTTCCACTTTTCCTGTTTTCAGGTTGGGGTTCACCGTTCCTTCTCCTCTTGCTACGACAGTTCCCGTCACACTTAATACATACTCATTACGAATTTTTTCCGCAAGAGCCAGAGCGTCTTCTGATAAATCGGGATTAAACACGACTTGAACAATGCCCTCTCTATCACGAAGGTCGATAAAGATTAATCCACCTAAGTCCCTTCTCTTTTGAACCCAGCCTTTTAAGGTGATTTTTTCACCTGTGTATGATTCCGTTATCTCTCCGCAATACGCCGTTCTTTTTGTCATCATATTCTCCTCCTTGTCAAATCCAGGTGCTTATTTACCGAGTTTGTTCTTTACATTTTCTACGAAATGATCAAGACTTATTTCTTCCTGCTCACCAGTAGACATATCTTTAAGATTGATTTTATTTTCTAGTATTTCGTTATCGCCAATGACGGCTACATATTTCGCTTCATAACGGTCAGCTGCCTTAAATTGACCTTTCACCTTGCGATCCAGGTAATCCTTCTCTGAAGAAATTCCCACTTGTCTTAAGTTGTGAAGGAGTTTAACAGCATAATCTTTTGCTTCTTCTCCCAGTGAAACAATAAAGCAATCCACACCTTGCTCGATTGGAAGTTCAACGTTTTCAGCTTCCAGAGCGGAAAGAAGTCTTTCGATACTGAAGGCAAAACCGATTCCAGGGGTTTCAGGACCACCGATCATTTCCACCAGTCCATTGTAACGCCCTCCACCACAAAGGGTCGTGATGGCTCCAAAGCCTTCTGCGTCACTCATGATTTCAAAGGCAGTGTGATTATAATAATCAAGGCCGCGAACAAGCGTCGGATCGACTACGAATTCAACATCCATCCCGGTTAAGTGGGATTGGACCTTTTCGAAATAGGCTTTCGATTCATCATTTAAGTAATCGAGAATCGATGGTGCCGTAGCCATTAATTCATGATCGCGGTCTTTTTTACAATCCAGGATACGTAGTGGATTCTTCTCTAAACGATTTTGACAATCTCCACAGAATTCATCGATTCTTGGTTTAAAGTGATTGATCAGCGCTTCTCTGTGAGCGTTTCGGCTACCCGCATCTCCAAGACTATTAATGACTAACTTTAATTGAGTCAGTCCCAGTTTCTTGTAAATCCCCATCGCTAATGAAATCACTTCCGCATCAATCGCCGGGTCTTCACTTCCTAATGCCTCAACCCCGAACTGGACAAATTGACGGTACCGGCCGGCCTGTGGTCTTTCATACCTGAACATAGGTCCGGAGTAAAAGAGCTTTGTTGGTTGATTCGGATGACCGAACATCTTATTGCCTACGAAGGATCGAACAACAGAAGCGGTGCCTTCAGGTCGCAGTGCCAAGCTTCTGCCTCCACGGTCTTCAAACATATACATTTCTTTCTGTACGATATCCGTTGTATCTCCTACACCTCGGGTAAATAGTTCGCTCGCCTCGAAGATAGGGGTGCGGATTTCTTTATACTGATAGGCGTGACAAAGATTCTTTGCCACTTCCTCTACATACTGCCACTTCTCTACTTCACCTGGTAGAATGTCCTGTGTACCTCTTGGAATTTGAATGGACAAGATGATTTCCTCCTTCTCGAATACAGTTAAATTTATGTAAAATAAAAAAAGCCCTCAATCCCTTGTATATAATACAAGGGACGAGAGCTGTTATTCCCGTGGTGCCACCCTAATTGAAGTCTATCAAGACCTCCACTTAGCCAGTTAACGCCTGGTACGTTCATCTCCTACTAAAGAACCTTTTTCAGAGAGAAACCTCCTGAGTGTTCATTCACTAAGTCACATTGTAGAAATGCTCTCAGCCAAGGCATTTCCTCTCTTTACACGTGGGTGTCAGCTACTATGCTCGATCAACGGTTTTTGTAAATGTTATTTTATTTCTATAATGATACGGATGCCGTTAGTTCATGTCAAGAGGTTTAAAAAAATTTCGTTACGATCTTTCCATTTTCTTTTTCAGTAACTTAACTTCTTTCAACGATAACCCGAACTCGGAAGCAAGTTCCACATTCAATGCATCTTTCTCACGTTCTAGAAACTGGTGAAAATCAACACCGAACAGCTGGTTATCACCATTTGCATTCATAAACCCTTTTTCACTTGACCTCAATTCAATCATCCTTTCAAAACATTCCTTAACTCTATCATTTCCAATTACCTATTTTTATTTCGTTTTAGAGGAATTTAATTTTTTTTATCGTATTAAAACCTTAAGGGTTTTTTCGATAAACCGTCGGAATTTTGATCAATATCTTAGTGAAAGGATCCGATATTACTATTGTGTTTGTTTATTACTAACAGGAGGTGACGATGATTAAGAAAATTATTGCATCGATACTGATTGTGCTCATGATCATTCCTTTTCAGGCACTTGAAGCTGATTATACACATGCAGATTCAGGTACGGCCACAATCAGTGTTTCGACTCTGAATGTCCGGACGGGTCCTGGACTCAGTTATCCCGTTCTGACGAAGGTACATAGAGGGGAAGAGTACAGTATAGTAGATACACAAAATGAGTGGTATAAGGTCACGACCGATAGTGGAGAGGGCTGGGTTGCCGAATGGTTGGTCTCAGTAGAAGCTGCCGCTTCCGACGTTTCTCCCAAACAGGAAAGACGGGTGATCACAGATGGGTTACGCGTCAGAAAAGGCCCAAGCACCTCTGAAGGAGTCGTGACGGTTCTAAACTCCGGTGATAGAGTATCCGTTTCCGACGAAGAGGGTGACTGGCTGTTCATCGAATCGGATAAGGGCAGCGGCTGGGTGCATGAGGAATATGTGTCGGAAAACAACGCAACTCCTTCCCCATCGAAAAAGAGTGAGAATAAACAAGGAATCATCACCGACAACTCCCTAAATGTTCGAACCTCCCCTTCTCTTCAAAGTTCCGTCCTTGGAGTATTAAACAAGGGAGATCATGTAGAGGTAACAGGAAGTGTCAGCGGGTGGTACGAGATTCAATTTGGCAGCGACAAGGCGTGGGTGAACGATGCATATGTAGAATTCTCTTCGATTGCCAATGACGAGGAGCCCGCCTCCTCGTCCACAAATCTTGTAGGAATCATTACGGTTCACAGTTTAAATGTCCGTGATGAAACCTCATTAAACGGGAGCGTCGTTGGAAAGGTCTCAAAAGGGGAGAAATATTCCTTATTAAAAGAGAAAAACAATTGGTATCAGATTAAGCTCTCAAATGGGAAAAAAGGCTGGATTGCCGGCTGGTATGTCCAAAAGACCGTTACTGCCTCCGCCCATGAGAGTGAACCATCTTCAGAAAAAGAAAACGTCACAGTCCTATACAATGGTACCAATATCAGAAGTGAAGCAAACGCCAGGGCAAGCGTCATCGAACGGGGCTCCAGTGGTGACAGCTTCCCCGTTATCAGCAAAAACGGAGATTGGTATGAAATTGAATTAGATGACGGCAGTGCAGGTTTTGTTGCCGGCTGGGTGGTGTCCATCCGATCCAGCACCGGGGAGAACACCACTCCTCCACGCAAGCGAAGCGGCGGCTTACAAGATAAAGTCGTGGTGATTGATCCGGGGCATGGAGGCAGGGACAGCGGAACGATCGGAGCAAGTGGGACATTGGAAAAGCTCCTTACCATGAGAACCGGGGAACTCCTTGCCGAAAAGCTAAAGAGCGCTGGAGCCAAAGTGGTCTTAACAAGGAAAAACGATGAATATCTTTCATTACCATCAAGGGTATCATTATCTCATTATTATCAGGCTGATGCCTTTATCAGCCTCCATTTTGACAGCATTCTGGATTCCTCTATCGTCGGGCATACTACCTACTATTATCAAGGTCACCAGGAAGAATTGGCAGATGAAATTCATGGAAGCCTTGCAGAGCGGTTACCGACGAAAGACCGGGGTGTACGGGTAGGAGATTATCACGTTGTTCGTGAAAACAATCAGCCGGCTGTCCTTTTGGAGCTGGGGTTCTTAAGTAATCCGGCAGAGGAAGCCAATGTCAATACACAGTATTTCCAAGACCTGGCGGCAACGGCTATCTATCATGGGTTAGGAGATTACTTTACTAACTGATGCTGCGCCCAATGCAGTATGCTTCATGAATAAAAAAGCTGATCCTTTAGCTAAATGAAGGATCAGCTTTTTATTATTTACTTTCTATCATTAACGTAACAGGACCATCATTCGTTAAACTCACGTCCATCATGGCTCCAAATACGCCCGTTTCCACTTTAATACTTTTTTCTTTTAATACCTTATTAAAGTAGTCGTAAACAGACTCTGCGTGATCGGGCTTCGCTGCACTCATGAAGTTTGGCCTTCTTCCCTTACGGCAGTCCCCGTAAAGAGTGAATTGAGAGATGGAGAGAATCTCGCCTTCTACATCCAGCAAAGAATGATTCATCTTCCCCTCTTCATCTTCAAAAATACGCAAATTCACTACCTTGTCTGCAACATAACGAGCGTCTTCTTCCGTATCTTCATGGGTGATCCCCACAAGCAATACAACACCTGAACGAATCGCTCCCTTTACTTCTCCATCAACAGTGACGGAGGCTTCTTTACTTCTTTGCAGTACAACCCTCATAAAGAAATCTCCTTTAATTCATGATTCTCCTTACAGCATAAATATCTGAAATTTGTTTAATTCTTTCCACGACTTTGTGTAAGTGGGAGATATTGTGAATCGAAATGGACATATTGATGGTTGCCACTTTATTCCGATCGGATTTTCCACTTACGGCAGATATATTCGTCTTCGTCTCGTTTACCGCCTGAAGCACTTCATTCAATAGACCTCTGCGATCGTAACCGGAGATTTCAATATCCACATTATATTCTTTGCGGTCATTTCCATCACTTTCCCATGACACTGGTATGAGACGCTGCTCTACTTCATCAGCCATAACGTTTGTACAGTCAGCCCGATGGACAGAAACCCCACGGCCTTTTGTAATAAACCCTACAATCTCATCCCCGGGAACAGGACTGCAGCAACGTGATAGTCGGATAAGAAGATTGTCAATCCCCTCTACCTGAACACCTGCGTCTTTTTTACGCTTGACAGGTTGAGCATTTAATTCCTTCATCGTTTCTTCCAGGCTATCTTCCTGTTCACGTTTCTTTCGGTCTCTTTCCGTTAAGCGATTCGCAATTTGAGCGGCCGTAATGCCGTTATACCCAACGGCTGCATACATATCTTCTTCATTTGAGAAATTAAACTTCTCTGACACACGTTTAATATTTTCAGGAGTAAGGATTTCTTTCACATCGAAATCTTGATTCTTGATTTCTTTTTCTACTAAATCCCGGCCTTTTTCAATATTCTCTTCTCTTCGCTGCTTTTTGAAGAATTGCTTGATCTTGTTCTTTGCTTGAGATGTTTGCGCAAGCTTCAGCCAATCCTGACTAGGGCCATATGAATGTTTGGACGTAAGTATTTCGATGATGTCCCCTGTTTTCAGCTTATAGTCAAGAGTGACCATCTTGCCATTTACCTTGGCACCGATCGTTTTGTTACCGATTTCTGAATGAATGCGATATGAAAAGTCAATCGGAACAGATCCCGATGGCAGTTCCAGTACATCCCCTTTAGGGGTGAACACAAAGACCATATCAGAAAAGAGATCAATCTTAAGAGATTCCATGAACTCCTCAGCATTTGCAGATTCATTCTGGAACTCCAATATCTCCCTGAACCAGGAAAGCTTTTTCTCGAAGGAAACCGTTTCGTTCGCTTCTTTTCCTTCTTTATATGCCCAGTGTGCCGCTACACCGTATTCAGCAATCTGGTGCATTTCAAGGGTTCTGATCTGTACTTCAAGGGGATCCCCTTTAGGCCCGATGACAGTCGTATGAAGTGATTGATACATATTCGGTTTCGGCATGGCGATATAATCTTTGAACCTGCCAGGCATTGGCTTCCAGCACGTATGAACGATCCCTAAAACGGCATAGCAGTCCTTTATGCTATCTACCACAACACGTACTGCCAATAAGTCATATATTTCATTGAACTGCTTGTTCTGAAGAGCCATTTTGCGATAAATGCTGTATATATGTTTAGGACGGCCTGAGATTTCCGCTGTGATTTTCACGTCGCCTAATTTATCCTTAACCTCATTTACAACGTCCTCTAAATACTCTTCACGCTCCGCACGCTTTTTCTTCATCAGGTTGACAATACGATAATACTGTTGAGGATTTAAATATCTCAAAGAGGTATCCTCTAATTCCCATTTGATCTTTGAAATCCCTAAACGATGCGCCAATGGGGCAAAGATTTCCAGGGTTTCATTTGCAATTCTTCGCTGCTTCTCCTGTGGCAGATGTTTCAACGTTCTCATATTATGCAAGCGATCTGCCAATTTAATCAGAATGACCCGGATATCCTGAGCCATAGCCACAAACATTTTCCGGTGATTTTCAGCCTGTTGCTCTTCCTGTGACTTATATTTAATCTTTCCAAGCTTTGTGACCCCATCTACAAGCATGGCCACTTCCGCATTGAATGCTTCCTCGATTTCTCCAAGAGAAACACCGGTATCCTCCACTACATCATGAAGAAAACCGGCAGCGACGGTTGCCGGATCCATTTCCAGATCCGCGAGTATTCCTGCTACCTGGATGGGATGAATGATATAGGGTTCACCAGACTTACGGTACTGCTCACTATGGGCATCCCTTGCATACTCATAGGCTTTCTGGACCATCCCTACATGCTCATCATTTAAGTATTCTCTTGTTTTATCAATAACCTGTTCAGGGGTTAGTACTTGATCTTTAGCCATGATCAAAATCACCTTTGTATTTTAATATATTTCACTAGTGTTCGATTTTAATGATTGTTACTATTATCAAAAAAAAACAGGGTTATGTAAAGGGGTAAGTGTAAAATTCTCAGAATTCATCTGTTTTTGTCGATGATTGTCGACAAAAACAACCACTCCATTCATTTATAACCTCCCATTAACCCTTCCAAATAAAAAATAAGGGCTGACATTCAAAACCAGATGTCAGTCCCTTAAGTTAACAGTATACCACATAGTATATACGTGTATGAGAGTTGATAAACAAAATTAGTATTGCATTAATGTAAGAATATCATAGTTATCAAGCTTATCGCGACCGTCAAGGTACGTTAATTCGATTAAGAATGCCGTCCCCGCCACAATTCCACCTAATTCTTCTACAAGCTTAATCGTAGCTTCGATTGTTCCGCCCGTTGCAAGCAAGTCGTCCGTGATAAGAACTCTTTGTCCAGGTTTGATTGCGTCTTTATGAATTGTCAGTGCGTCTTTTCCGTACTCTAATCCATATTCTTTTTGAATGGTTTCACGTGGTAACTTACCAGGTTTACGTACAGGAGCAAAACCCACTCCCAATGCATACGCCACTGGACAGCCAATGATGAACCCTCGTGCTTCCGGTCCTACAACCAGGTCGATTTGTTTCTCTTTTGCGTATTCTACGATTTGATCTGTCGCGTATCTATAAGCATCACCATTATCCATTAATGTAGTGATGTCTTTAAACTTAATTCCTTCTTTAGGCCAATCCTCGACGATGGTAACATATTGTTTTAAGTCCATGCTTTTACTTCCTCCTCAATTGTAACAGACTCTTCTATCCTTTCATTAAACCAAGTCTTCAACTCTTGATAGGAAGAATATAACAATTCGTTTTCCAGCTCGTATTGTTGTCGTTTCTTCTGATATGTGAGAGATTCAGAAAGATCTTTCTTGGTTTTAGCAGGATTAAGAGAAATAAATCCATTCACTATTGTAACAAACTTCAAATCAAAAAACACCTGTGACATGAAATCTATTGTTTCTTTTGACCAGCCTTTGTATTTCGCCAGGTCATCACCATGTTTATTTAAATCAAATGATCCGCGCTTTGTTAAAAATCCATAGTACCATTTGAAATGGTCACGCGTTGGCATCGTACTGAAAAAATGATCTTCTTCCTGGAAGAAATGAGCATAAATCCGGTGCGGCCGCCCCTTCTTCAAGAGATCTTCAAGTATTGGTTTAGAAGTCGGCAGATCCAGAAGCACCAAACTTGCCTTATCGGTGGAAAGTCCTTCGAGTGAAGAACCATCCTCAAGCAGGATCACTTCATCTTTTTCCAGACTCAGCTTTTCTAAAGTAGCCGGATTAAAACAAATGATTTTTTTATTTTCTTCAGGTATGAGCCCATTCCATTTATGGACTTGTTTAATCCCCCGGACATCAAATAATTGCCAATGCTCAATTTTCACATCATGTAAAAATAGTTGAGGCTTCTTGCGGTTATTCCATTCATTTATGGATAACTCACCTATTACAGAGGCATTTGAAAATGGGGTCATATGATCCGCCAGTTCTCCCAATCCAAAACCGACTCCGTCCAATTGAATGCCATTGTCTTCTAGGACCAGTTTCAAATGATTTTGTGCAGATCCGATTTTTTTATAGTGTTCGATGCTTACACTGTCTATGATCCATTTCGGTTTTGGATTATGCATCCCGAAAGGGGCCAGAAGCTGAAGCTTTTCAATCGACTCTACAGAGATTTCATCCACTGTAACAGAAGCATCAAGCTGTGTGACGGGTATAAAGTCATCTTCCGTCAATTCAGTCGAAGCCAACTCATTTAATCGGTTTCTGAACTGAGCTACATCGTCTAACTGTAAGGTCATACCTGCAGCCATCGGATGTCCCCCAAAATGGGGAAGGATATCACGGCAGGTTGATAAATTCTTGAACAAATCGAACCCTGTGATACTTCTTGCCGATCCCTTTGCCGTTCCCTTTTCAGAATCGAAACTAAGCACGATGGTCGGACGGTAAAACTTGTCGACTAAGCGTGAAGCTACAATCCCGACTACTCCAGGGTTCCAGCCTTCTTTTCCGATTACAAGTACAGCGTTTTCGTTCAGGGGAAAATCATTCTCCACCATCTCAACCGCTTCTTCGGTCATTTGAGACACGATCGCCTGTCTTTCTTTATTCAAGCTGTCAATTTCTTCAGCCAGGGCCTTCGCTTCCTCGGCATCTTCTGTGAGCATAAGATCGACGGCAGGATCTGCATCCCCTAACCGTCCGACTGCATTGATACGGGGAGCAATCATGAACCCAATGGATTCTTCCGTGATTTCCTGTTGTTGAGCATTTGCAATTCGGCATAATGCTTTGATTCCCAATCGGTTTGAAACACGTAGTTGGGAAATCCCACGCTTGGCCAGAAGGCGATTTTCTCCTCTTAACGGCACTAAATCGGCAATGGTTCCAATCGCAGCAAGATCAAGCAGGTGGGTAGGAAGTTCACCGTACAGTGCATGTGCCAGTTTGAATGCCACTCCCACTCCTGCCAATTCTCCAAATGGATAGGTAGTCCCTTCGACCTTTGGATGAATCAAGGCAAAGGCTGGAGGCAATTCCGGTCCAGGTTCATGGTGATCCGTAATGATCAAATCGATCTCCAGTTCTTTTGCCAATTTTGCTTCGTTCACTGCAGATATTCCCGTATCGACGGTTATGATGAGCGTGAATTCTTCATCCTTCGCCCAGCGAAAAGCTCCTTCATTCGGACCGTATCCTTCGCTGAACCGGTTTGGGATATAGAATTCCACATCTGCTCCGATGTCCCTTAACACTGTCATCAATACGGACGTACTACTTACACCATCAGCGTCATAGTCCCCATAAACAAGAATCCTTTCGCCATTTTCAATGGCTTTATGGATTCTTTCCGTTGCTTTCTTCATATCTTCAAATAAAAATGGATCGTGAAATGAATCGCCTGTATCAAATAAAAAATTCCGGGCTTCTTCTACGTCGTCCAAGTCCCGGTTGATTAATAATTTCGCCACAAGCGAAGGTACTTTTAATTCATTTGCCAGTTCTGATATTTTATGTTGATCTGATTCTGTCATCATCCAACGTGTTTTCGAGTTTAACATACGTTCACCCCTCAGCCTTACTCATTATACAAAAAGGAGGGGGCGGTTTCAATCTTAATAGAAGGGTGATGCCAAAGAAAAGGCTGCTTGGGAAGTCCAACCAGCAAAAGGCTGATCTAAAAAATCTTCATACAGATTCAGCTATTGATCCTGGTCCAGAATCAGATAGTAATCTCGTTTCATCACTATTGGTGATTAAGAGGGAGATTTTGTGGCAAAACCCCAATTTTGTGCTTAAAAACGTAAATTATCAAGTGACTACTTGGAGGAACCCTGCCAATGAGTGTATTTTCTGGATACCTGTGATGAAAATCCAGCCGTTTTCAGTGATAATCCGGCCGAAATTGGTGATAATCCAGCCGTTTTTCGTCATAATCCAGCCGTTTCGGTTGAAAATCCGGCCGAAATCCGAAAAAATCCAGCCGATTAACAATTTTCACCAAAAGCTAACAAAGCCGGATCTACATGCATGTCCCATCAGAGTGATTCTTTATAACAAAAAAAACAGCCTGGTGGCAAAACCACCAAGCTGTTTACTCTCCCGTTTCCCCTACTGTGCCGGGAGCACTCTTTTTCAAAGGAACTTTTTCTGCCTTTTCTTTATGCATACCTTCGGCTTGTTCTTTTAACAGTAAATTTTCTTTCTCTAAAGCCTTTACTTTCCTTTGGACGACGAATAATCGAAACAGTCCAACCGAACCGATAATGATTCCCCCCATGAATACAGATCCGAGTATGACTAATATAAGAGGCCAATCAGCTTCACCAAAGAAATAATTGACGGTGACAGGATCTACATTGATGACAGCGAAAATGGAAACCACCAAAGCAAAGAAAATACCTAATAATAATGTCCACTGAAATTTCATCGGATTCCCCTCCTTATGTTAAGTCTATTTGTTCATCCCTTTCTTCAGAAGCCGGATTGTACGGATTAATATGAATGAACACATCATTTACATTGGATTCTTCGAGAAGTTTTTTCTTAACCTGCTTTCCGACGCGATGACCATCCTCGACAGTCATATGCGGATCGACACTTATCTTCAAATCAATGATGACGTAATGCCCATGTTCCCTGGCATGAAGTTCATTGATTTCCTTCACTTCAGGTACAGAGTCCACTATTTTACGAAAGGGTACGATATCCTCCTCATGCATGACGTGATCCAGCGTATTATGTATGGATTCAGCGCCTAAATGCCAGGCCATCCTGAGGACAAGAAGCGAAACAAATATTCCGGCTACTGGATCGGCATATACAAGCCAGCCAATATCGAATTTCCCTCCGAGGATGGATGCAGAAATCCCGACAAGGGCGGCAATGGATGAAAAGACATCTGAACGATGCTCATACGCATTGACGATCAGGGCATCACTCTTTATTCTTTTACCCAATCGATATTTATATTGAAACATGGCTTCTTTCACAATAATGGAAAAGATGACGGCATAGATGGCAATCGCTGTTGGAGGTGTTAAGGGATGAAAGAAAGATTCTATGGACGATTTTCCGATCTCAATCCCAACTAAGAACAATAAGACGGCCACAATGATTGCTGCTATGGACTCTGCCTTCCCGTGGCCATATGGATGATCCTGATCAGGAGGCTGCTTGGCTGCACGTAATCCGATAAAGACGGCGAGTGAACCTGCAACATCCGAGGCAGAGTGAACGGCATCTGCTATCAACGCTCTACTATTTCCCAATATACCGGCACCCCACTTAATTACCGCAAGTACAATATTCCCTACAACACCAATCATTGCTGCTATTTCAGCTTTCCTAAAACGGTCTTCATGATTCAAGCGGTATCGCCTCCTTTCAACTATTAGTATTGTAACCCAATGCCGTAAAAAAACAAAAAAAAGACAGGTCCGGGGAGAAGCACTCCCCGGACCCATTCATACACTTATACTTGTGGTTCGTCCGACCACGTTTTCTTTTCTTTCACGGTTTTGATCGTACCTTTTTTCTTCAGTTCTTTCTTCTTCAACACCAGCCAAACTTGAGAGGCAATGAATACGGAAGAATAAGTCCCTGAAATCAACCCGACCAATAAGGCAATGGAGAAGTTACGGATGGACTCACTACCAAAGATCATGAGAGCAAGAACCGTAAACACCACCGTTAATACGGTATTAACCGAACGCCCCATCGTTTGTCGGATACTTTGGTTCACTACGTCTTCTATGTCTTTATCCGTTTTCAGACGACGCTTCTTATGAAGGTTTTCACGTAGCCTGTCAAAGGTAACGATCGTATCATTGATCGAGTAACCGACAATGGTCAAGACGGCTGCGATAAATGTAAGATCGACCTCAAGTCTTGTTAAACTGAAGAAGGCTATGATAAAGAATGCATCATGCAGGAGTGCAAGGATCGCACCGGCTGCCATTCTCCATTCAAAGCGGAACGTCACGTAGATGACAATCCCGATCGATGCAATCGCTACAGCGATCATCGCATTTTTGGCAAGCTCTTTCCCGATCACGGGTGAAACGGTGCTGATGCTTGGTTCCGCTCCGTACAGTTCGTTAAAGCGGTCCTTTAATGTGGCGATCTCATCTTTGTTTAAATCTTCCGTATAGCGAACGACGGCGATATTTTCATCGTCCCCTGAAATCACTATATCTTCAGAAGGCAGCTTCATTTCTTTCAATTCGTCTTGAATCTCTTCTGTCTTTAAGCTTTGGTCAGCAAGGATTTCCATACGCGAACCACTTACGAAGTCAATTCCCAGATTCAATCTGAAAATAGCCAGGATGATAATTCCTGCTGTGATCAGGATTGCTGATAATCCGAAGAATTTTTTGCGCTGTGCAGCAAAATCGAAGCGATCGAAACGAGTTGGCAGATCCAGCGTATCGTAATTTTCCGCCAGGTCTTTGATTTCGTTTTTGTTCACACCGAACCAGCCTGGTTTTTTATTAAAGAAGCGGCTGTTTACCCAAAGCCCAAGTAATAAGCGTGAACCCCATACAGCTGTGACGAAGCTTGTCAGAATACTGACGATCAGCATCGTTGCAAAACCTTTTACAGAGCTTGTTCCATATAAGAATAGTACCGTTGCTGCAAGGATCGTTGTTACGTTAGCATCCAATATCGTTAAGAACGAAGATTTATTACCCGCTTGGAAGGCTGAACGAATCGGCTTTCCAACGCGCATTTCTTCTTTGATCCGTTCATAGGTGATGATGTTGGCATCGACTGCCATACCGACCCCAAGGATCAGTGCTGCAATTCCTGGAAGTGTAAGGACCCCGTTCATTAAATCGAAAATCAATAGAATTAAGTAAATATAAACGGAAAGGGTAATCGTTGCAATCAGCCCCGGGAAGCGGTAATACGCAATCATGAATAAGAAGATGATTGCAATCCCGATGATTCCGGCAGTGACTGTTTTATCAAGTGCCTGTTGACCGAACTTTGCCCCGACAGAAGTTGAATATTTTTCTTCCAGCTTGACCGGGAGTGCTCCCGCATTTAATAGGGAAGCAAGATTTTGAGCACGCTCAACGGTGAAATTCCCTTCGATGATGACTTCATCGGAGTTGATCGGTTGTCTTACAGCAGGATCAGATAGGAATTTCGGGTCTTCTTTCCCCACTTCGGCTTGATAAGAATCTTTTCCTTCCTCGAAATCAAGCCAGATCACCAGCTGATTTTGAGGAGCCATTGCAGATATTTCTTTCGTCAATTCATAGAACTTTTCACGATCTTTCAATTTCAAGGAAACGATTGGATTGTTCTTGTCATCAAAGGTTTGCTTCGCAGAACCGGATGCAAGATCCGAACCATCCAACCGGACTTTATCATTTACGTCGCGGAACGTCAGGTTTGCTTGAGTGGACAGGATTTCTCTTGCTTCGTTTTGATCTTCCACTCCCGCTAATTGAACACGGATCCGGTTTCCATCTTCAATTTGAATATTAGGCTCACTGACACCCAATACGTTAATACGCTTGTCCAATGCATCGGCTGTATTGGACACCGTTTCTTTCGTAATTTCCTGACCTTTTTTGATCGGTTGAACTTCGTAAAGAACCTCAAACCCACCCTGCAGGTCCAATCCTAATTTGATGTTATCGACAATACTCTTCGTTGTTCCTCCCATAGTACCTGCAAGTAATACCACAAGTATAAAGAAGGCAATTATTCGGCCACGCTTTACCATTATGTATAGATCCTCCTTGCCGTTTTAAAAACCATACGAACTATGTGCTTCAAAAAGTAATATAATTCCTGAAATCTTCAATATTCTCATTATCTATGAGAAAGAAAAAGGTGTCAATTTCTTTTCGGACTATTTTCCGTGCATATTGGGACGAAGAAGTTCGTTCAACTCATCTTCATTCACATCTGCAAACCAATTGGGAGACCTGAATGCTTCAATCGTTTCAAAGCTCATATATTCCCCGGGTTTAACCGTTAACACATCACTCACTAACTGAAAGAATTTCACATCTGTTTCGGGTTTCTTCCATTTCTTCTTCGTTAAGTAGGACCAAAGTCGGTGTACGTCTGCTTTTCCATACCCAAGAATTTCGAATTCTTCTACTTTGCTAATAAGTGCTGGCTCTAACGATTCATAAAAACGTTCATAAGGATGCTGATTATTCTTCATTCCCGTTCACCCCATCTGGGCTAAATTTAGCCGGAATTATTCACTACTTGTCATGCTTTGTCCACCCTTGTGCATATACATTATTGTATACGATAATACCAATTTTGAGAAGGCAGGGAATTTTATGTCAAAATTTCTTAAGGGCACTATGATCTTAATGATGGCAGCCTTTATTACTAGAATATTAGGGTTTGTAAACCGGATTGTCGTCGCGAGATTCATCGGTGAAGAAGGCGTCGGTCTTTTTATGATGGCTTTCCCGACCCTGATACTTGTCATCACCATCACTCAATTGGGCCTTCCTGTAGCCATCTCAAAAAACGTGGCTGAAGCAGAATCAAAGGGAGATATCCGGAAAGTAAAAAAAATATTGGTGGTTTCCTTATCGATCACACTTGGGCTTTCCATCATCTTTACCCCGGCGCTCATTCTACTTGCTCCGTACTTGACCGAAGCTTTATTTACTGATGATCGAATCTATTATCCTTTGGTTGCCATCGCTCCGATCATTCCGATTGTAGCGATTTCCTCTGTCATCAGAGGTTATTTCCAGGGAAGACAGAATATGAAGCCATCTGCTTATTCCCAAGTGATTGAGCAAGTGGTCCGGATTACATTGATTGCCGTCTTAACCAAAACCTTTCTTCCATATGGAATTGAATACGCAGCCGCAGCTGCAATGGTAGCATCCGTATTAGGGGAACTCGCATCCCTGCTTTACCTGTTCGCCAGCTTCAAACTAAAGAAAAAATTCAAAATCAGACGAAATTTCTTCAAGTCGATCCGAAATGGCCGGGAGACGTTTAATGAATTGATGAGTGTGGCCCTGCCTACCACAGGGAGCAGAATGATCGGGTCGATCGCCTGGTTTTTTGAACCTATTGTGGTTGTCAATAGCTTAGCCCTCGCTGGAGTGGCTGCCGGGGTGGCAACGAAACAATATGGGTCCCTTACAGGGTATGCCCTGCCTCTCTTGTTCCTTCCGTCATTCATTACACTCTCATTATCCCAATCTCTTGTACCAGCCATAAGCGAAGCAAACTCTCAAAAGAACTTCACATCCATTGAGCACAGGCTTCAGCAGGCGTTGAGATTCTGCTTGATTACGGGTGGAATCTCCGTCGTCATCCTTTACATCTATGCCAAGCCTCTCATGCAGGTGATGTACGGAAGCGAAAGTGGTGCAGGTTTCTTAATGATCATGGCCCCCTTCTTCTTATTCTATTACTATCAAGGGCCCCTGCAAGCGGTTCTGCAAGCACTTAACCTTGCAAGGGCCGCTATGATCAACAGCCTAATAGGTGCCGTGGTGAAGACCGGGGTCATCTTTATTCTTGCCTCACAACCCGCATTCGGCATAAACGGAGCTGCTTTGGGGATTGTAACGGGATTTATGCTTGTCACCATGCTTCATTTCATGACCATCCTTAAATACATTCCGATGACGATCTACTTACGGGATTACTTAAAGATCGGATTCGTGCTGATTGCTACAGGAGCCTGGGGTCATTATTCGTATCTATACCTTTTCAGTGATGAAGTCCTGGTGTTCCGCTTATTATTTGGAGTCACGACTTCAACGCTTGTCTACCTTCTCCTATCTATCAGTCTTAAGCTTATCGTTAAAAACGACCTTGCACGTATTCCATTTATCCGCCGGTTTATTACGGTATAATTTCATCGCACATCAAAACTCCTCAACAAGATGTTGAGGAGTTTTGACTTGGACGTTAACGGAGCCTGCGTTTTTAAAGACTATTGATTTTTTTCGTCAATATAGAATTGCCCATTCTGGAAGCTGCAGAATGAAATCTCTTGTATATTCTTAAAGCCTCTCTCCCTCAATTCCTTTCGTAACCAGAAAGCCGTTTTCCCGATCATATCCAGATGAGTGGTTTGGACCTGCCCGTCTAGTATCAGCGGTAAAGTCAAGGACTGAGACGCTTCCTCTTCATCATCTTTCTTCAATACCGATAGTTTCCCTGAAGGTTCCAATATTGCAAATTCAACATCTGCCACATTGAAGATATCTTTTTCTCTTAATTGCAGGAGTAAATCATCATAGTTGTACCGTTGCTTTTTCATCACCTTATCATCGATTTTCCCATTATGGATGATCACTGACGGTTTCCCATCCAAAAGCTCACGGAATGATTTGGACCGCAGCGAAAACCAGGCAAATACCATTTGTATCAGGACAATGACCCCCATTGGAAGCACCGTATGGATAATGGGATCCTTGGGTTGCTCGATGGCCATGACAGCCATCTCCGCAATCATGATGAATACCACCAAATCGAGTATGCTTAGTTCACCGATCTCTCTTTTCCCCATTATTCGAAAAATAAAGATGATCAAAAAATAAAGAAAAAGAGTGCGTATAATAATAATAAAATATTCCTCCACTGCTTTTCCCCCTTCATACACATGTCACTATGTAGTATCGACAGATAGGGAAATTTAATGGGAGGAATATTTATCCACCTAAAAATGGCCGGATGTACTTGAAATACACATAGACCGTTGATACTGCAAGTGAAATCAGCGTCACCGGTACACCAATAAGCAAATATTGATAAAACTTGATATGTACATTTTCCTTGGAAGCAAGTCCTGCAATCACAAGATTAGAAGAAGAACCAAGCAATGTACCATTCCCGCCTAAACAAGCCCCGAGAGCAAGCGACCACCATAACGGATCCATATTGACCATTCCGAATTCACCAAATTCCTGTATGACCGGAATCATAGCAGCAACAAACGGAATGTTGTCTACGATGGCGGACAATATACCGGTTCCCCACAGAATGACGAATGCTGTCTTCTTCATGTCCCCATCTGTCAGCCGTAAAATTTCACGGGCTATTTCATCTATGAAGCCTGCTTCTTCAATCCCTCCCACAAGCAGGAATAAGCCCATAAAGAAAAACAGGGTCCCCCACTCCACCTCTCTTAGTATGGTTTCCGGAGGATAAATTTTTTCGAGAAGCAGCATTAACAGAACAGCTCCGGCAAGGGAGACGGTCGTTACATCGAGATGAAACATCGGATATAAAGAAAAACCGGCCAACACCAGGCCAAGGACAAACAGGGACTGAAGGAGCCCTCTGTCTTTCTTTAAATACTCTACTGCATTGATTCCTTTAAGAAGTAATTTCCTGTCTTCCTTGACAAAGAGGACTTCTCTATATAGAACACACATGATGAGTAAAGTGACAATAAAGACCATCAAAACGACAGGCAATAAATTTTCAATAAATGCATTAAACGTGAAGTGCTTAACCGCCTGTCCGATCATCATATTAGGCGGGTCACCAATCAAGGTCGCGGTCCCTCCAATATTACAAGCAAGGATCGTCATAATCAGAAAAGGTATGGGAGGAAGTTCAAGAAGCTTTGTCAGTTTAAATAGAATGGGAACCAATAACATGGCAATCGTTACGTTAGCCAGAAAGGCAGAGCCAATCGCTGCCAATAAGGAAAACAGGATAAGAAGAGCCAGTCCATTCCCATTCACCCCTTGTGCAAACCTGATCGCAATATACTCAAAGAACCCCGTTTTACTCGTCAACGTCACGATTAACATCATGGAAAAAAGCAGAGTGATGGTTTTCCAATCTATATACGTAAACAATGCTTTCTCAATTGGAAAAGCCCCAATTAAAAGCATGGCAACACCACCGGCCATGGCAGCCAATACCCGGTTCCATTTCTCGGTCATTAGCAGGATGTATACAGAAACAAACACAATTAATACGATTATCGGAGACATGGTCATAGCTCCTCCTTCTCCAGGAAGTTTCATACTAGTCTATGAGGCTTGACCATAAAAAATTTCTAGTCTTTTTCTAATGTTGGATGAATATGCTTGTACTATCACATGAATAAAATTTAATGAGTTAGAAGGGAGAGGACCATCATCGAGGCGAAAAAAATGGGAGGTGCCGTTCTATACGGGACAACAACCATATTTGTCATAGCGATAGTCGCAAGCTTATTATTCTCTTTGCTGCTTCGGTTTACAGAACTGACTGAAAGCTCCATCACATTATTTATCACCATCATATCGTTTCTGTCATTATTTGTTGGCGGATTTATGTCTGGTGGAAAAGGTAAAACAAAAGGATGGGTTCTCGGAGGTTCAACCGGGCTTATTTACACCTTGGTCATTTTCTTATTTCAATATCTCGGATACGATAGTCTGTTTTCAATGGAGCAGCTCGTCTATCACGGCTGCTACATCCTCACAGCCATGATGGGGGGAATCCTTGGGGTGAATATGAGTGGCGGTCCCAGGGAGAGCTAGTCCATCCAAACAATAAAAAAAGGGTCCCTCCCAAAGTGCCTTGGCACAATGATGAGGACCCCTTTTTATTATACCTGATCTGCTCTAACGACTTCTCTGATCGCATTACGATCATATGTAAGACGGCTGCCGTCACCACATAGAATGACTACTTTTCCTTCTTCGATGGCATCGATCGCACCATGCAATCCACCAATCGTGATGATTCTATCACCCTTAGCAAGCTCATTTTGCATTTTTGAAATGGCTTTTTGACGCTTTTGCTGAGGACGGATCAGTAAAAAGTAAAACAGAACGAACATTAATATCAAAGGTAGTATTGTTCCTAAACTTCCTCCCATTCTTTTTCCCCTCCTTTCCAAGATTCATTTATAGCATGCTTTTTAGAAGTTTTTCGCATCAGGACGGTTGAAGCCGTACTGCTCGAAAAATTCTTCCCTAAAGTCTCCTAGACGATCTTCACGAATCGCTTGTCTGACTTGCTCCATCAATTTTAACAGAAAATGAAGATTATGATAAGTCGTAAGGCGAATTCCGAACGTTTCGTCACATTTGATCAAGTGACGGATGTACGCACGGCTATAATTTTTACATGTATAGCAATCACAATTCTCATCGATCGGCCTGAAATCCCTTGCAAACTTAGCGTTTTTCACAACCAGACGGCCTTCGCTTGTCATAAGGGTCCCGTTACGTGCGATACGGGTTGGGAGGACACAATCAAACATGTCAATTCCGCGCATCGAACCATCGATCAGTGAATCCGGAGATCCAACCCCCATCAGGTAACGAGGTTTATCTGAAGGAAGATGTGGCGTCGTGAAATCAAGTACTCGGTTCATGACGTCCTTCGGTTCACCGACAGAAAGGCCACCTACTGCATAGCCGGGAAAATCCATGGATACAAGGTCACGGGCACTTTGCTTACGAAGCTCTTCATACTCCCCACCTTGGACGATTCCGAATAACCCTTGATCATGCGGTCGCTGGTGAGCTTCCAGGCAGCGCTCGGCCCAACGTGTCGTACGCTCTACAGAACTCTTCATATAATCGTATTCAGCAGGATACGGTGGACATTCATCGAAGGCCATCATGATATCCGAGCCCAATGCGTTCTGAATTTCCATCGCCTTCTCCGGACTGAGGAAGAGCTTATCCCCATTCAGATGATGACGGAAATGGACTCCTTCTTCTTCAATCTGGCGAAGCTTACTCAAGCTGAACACTTGGAAACCGCCTGAATCGGTAAGGATGGCACGGTCCCAGTTCATGAATTTATGAAGGCCGCCAGCTTCCCTGATGATTTCATGACCGGGGCGTAACCATAGATGATAGGTATTACTAAGAATGATGCGGGATTCCATGGATTTCAAATCCTCCGGTGACATCGTTTTTACAGTGGCCATGGTTCCTACAGGCATGAAGGCAGGCGTTTCGAATGAACCGTGCGGCGTATGGACGCGGCCCAGTCTTGCTCCGGTTTGTTTACATGTTTTAATCAATTCATATTTTATTGCAGTCAACGTGTGAAATCTCCTTCCACTTTCCATAAAGGGGTAAATAGTTTGTTCAATCAGTGTATTACTTAATAAACATCGCATCTCCAAAGCTGAAGAAGCGGTACTTCTCTTTAACTGCCGTTTCATAGGCATGCATGACGTTTTCCTGTCCCGCAAAGGCACTGACCAGCATGATCAGGGTCGACTTCGGTAAATGGAAATTCGTGATGAGACCATCGATCCCCCTGAACTCATATCCAGGATAAATGAAAATATTCGTCCAGCCATTCTCTTCCACAAAGGTCCCGTGCTTTGAAGCAATGGTTTCCAGAGTCCGGGTGGATGTGGTTCCGACTGTAATGATGCGGCCGCCATTTGCCCTTACTTCATTCAATAGGCGGGCGGTCCCTTCGGATACCTGATAGAACTCAGCATGCATATCATGTTCCTCAATCGTATCGACGGAAACCGGTCTGAATGTCCCCAATCCCACATGGAGGGTAATAAACGCAATATGTACACCCTTTGCTTTCAGTTCTTCCAGCAGTTCTTCCGTAAAATGAAGACCGGCCGTCGGAGCTGCCGCTGAACCTCTTTCCCTTGCAAATACGGTTTGGTAGCGGTCCTGTTCTTCTAATCGCTCGCGAATATATGGAGGCAGGGGCATTTCTCCCAATTCATCAAGAACCTCGTAGAAGATCCCTTCGTAACGGAATTCAAGAATTCTTCCACCATGCTCTTTTAAACCAACACAGGTTGCTTTTAACTTTCCGTCTCCAAAGACAATCTCCGTGCCTACCCGAATTCGTTTCGCAGGCTTCACAAGCGTCTCCCACTGATCTCCATCCTCTTGTTTCAGAAGAAGCACCTCAATATTGGCACCCGTATCTTCTTTTTGTCCAAAAAGGCGTGCCGGTAGTACTCTTGTGTCATTTAAAACGAGACAATCCCCTTCGTGCAGGAAATCCACAATATTTTTAAAATGGAGATGATCAATGGATCCATCTTTTTTATCCAACACCATCAGTTTACTCTCGGAACGATTTTCCAGAGGGGTCTGTGCAATCAGTTCTTCCGGTAAATGAAAATCAAAATCTTCTACTTTCACAATTTGTCACCTAGCTTACTTAAATCTCACCCATGAATCCTATTTAAATCGCCCTAATAAATAAAAGACAACGGAAAGTATAACACTTAACAGAATAGAAGTCATAAGTGGAAAATAAAATGTTGTGTTTTCTTTTTTAATGATAATGTCTCCAGGAAGCTTACCTATTTTGATAAATTGCATGAGGAATCCGATAATAAGAATGATTCCACCTATAATCATTAGTAGCTTAGGCAATCCCGTCAATTGTTCGGCACCTCCAACTGGAAATGTTCATATACAAGATGAGTGACGATCCTTCCTCTTGGCGTCCGTTGGATAAATCCAATTTGCAAAAGGTAGGGTTCGTATACATCTTCAATCGTGTGTGACTCTTCCCCTATACTTGCCGCGATTGTATCAAGTCCCACAGGGCCGCCTCTAAAACGGTCGATGATACCCTTTAGGAGCTTATGATCGATATGATCAAGACCCAGTTTGTCGACTTGAAGAAGCTCGAGGGCTTCCCTCGAAAGGGTGGTTGTAATATCCCCGTTCCCCTTCACCTGGGCAAAATCTCTTACCCTTCGTAATAATCGATTGGCAATACGCGGTGTCCCTCTTGACCTGCGGGCTAACTCCTCGGAAGCAGTCGCTTCGATTTTTGTGTTTAAAATCGCTGCTGTCCGCTGAACAATTTCATTCAACTGCTCCTCATTATAATATTCCAATCGGCATAAAACACCAAACCGATCACGGAGCGGGGCTGATAATGCACCTGCCCGGGTCGTCGCTCCCACGAGTGTGAAAGGCGGAAGGTCTAAACGGACAGACCGGGCACTCGGACCATTCCCTATGACAATATCCAGACAAAAGTCTTCCATCGCAGGATAGAGAACCTCTTCAATGGCCCGTGGCAAACGGTGGATTTCATCGATAAACAGCACATCACCAGGCTCCAGTGCCGTCAGGACCGCAGCTAAATCTCCCGGTCTCTCGATAGCGGGACCAGATGTGGTGCGCAGGTTCACCCCCATCTCATTTGCGATGACAGCAGCAAGGGTCGTTTTGCCCAATCCTGGTGGACCGTAAAGAAGAACATGATCCAAGGTTTCCTGACGCATCTTGGCCGCTTCAATGAATACCTCTAGATTATGCTTTACTTTATCTTGCCCAATATATTGTTTTATTGTCTGCGGACGCAGGGAATATTCAAAGGAATCTTCATTTAACTCTGATTCGCCTGATACGATTCTTTCTTCCATCCAGACTTCCTCCCTTCATGGAATCCACTTATTTCAATAGGAGCTGAAGAGCTTTCCTGATGATTTCGTCCGAGGTATGCCCTTCTCCTTTTAACTTTGGAGTGATTTTCTTGATTTCACGTTCAGAATAGCCAAGGGCTTTAAGAGCAAGAATCGCTTCATCAAAGGCCTCATCCTTCCCAGAGGACACTTCTGCCTCCTCTGGATTCGAGAATAAACTTGGAAAATAATCAGGCACAACATCCTGAAGCTTCCCTTTTAAGTCCAGGATCATCTGACGTGCTGTCTTCTTACCCACACCGGGAAACTTCGTCAGGAAACTTTCATTCTCTTCTTCGATGGCGGTAATTACCTGCTGGGGGGCACCCGAGGCCAAAATCGCTAAAGCTCCTTTGGGACCAATTCCTGAAACATTTAATAGTTTCATAAATAGCAATTTTTCTTCCATTGCCAGAAAGCCATAAAGGGCAATAAGATCTTCACGCACATGCTGATATGTAAAAATCTGAATCTCTTGATTTTGATATTTAGAATAAACAAACGGATTCGCCGTATACAGCTGATATCCGATCCCATTATTCTCCACTACTACATACTCAGGACCAACTTGGCTAACCGTCCCTTTTATATACTCATACATCTTTTTTTCTCTCCCTATTTAAAAACCCTGCATAAAAAAGTCATATAAAACCTATTGTATCATATCACTATTTACTGTGGTCGGAAAGAGTGACAGAAAATGAAACACTTGTTCTAATTTTATCAGATCGAACCGGGATTGGGCAGAAAAAAATCCAACATAAAAAACCAGTGGCGATCGCACTGGTTTTCACTGTTATTTAGGAACCGAGTAGGGTTTAAATTGTTCGAGAACCTCTTCGTATTCTTGCTTCGACTTTATAGGGATGCCCTTGACTAAATCATCATGCCGTTTACTTTCAAGCTTCTCTACATCAATCTGAAAGAAGGACTGAATGATCTCTGCCTGTCCCGGTTTCCCATTGAAAATGGAGAGGACGCCATTGTCAGAAATACCGAAATATCCATTCGTCTTTAAAAGGGGGGAAATATCATCCATCTGTTTTTGAAACACGATCTGTTCTTCCGTCATATCCATCAGCTGCCAATCCTCATATGCAGCCCAGAAATCTTCCATGCTCCAAATCGTTTCCTGTACGATTTCCTCACTCACTTCACCATCCAGATATACTCTTTCAAGTATGACTGTGATCGTGTGGGCGGAAGTTACCTCTGCAGGCGTTTCATTCAGCTCCTCAAGAGAGCCCCCATCAGCAGCCTGCTTCTCTTCTGTATAAAAGAATGTGAAGTAAAAAGCACCTATTAACAACATCACCATAAACACGATTCGAACCTTAATCGTCATCGTGATCACCTCGAACTTAATTTATGTAACGCTCTATCCACTAGTCTTGCCAAACCCTGTTAAGAATATCCAGTCTTGAGTGAAATTTTTCAGGAGGGACGGACCTTGAGAGAAGGTAAAGAGGATGCACCAGGCTGAACAAAAAAAAGACTACCAAAGAGATTGAACTCTTTAAGTAGTCTCACCATTGTTACTCATTGACACGGTTCTTAACCGATTTAAACATATCGTGCATATCAAAGTTAATTCCTTCTCTTGGTCCGCCGTCACGTAAATCATTGTCAATATTTCTGACCCGACTGAACGTTCCTTCATCAGTCACAACCGAAACCGACCTTCCATGAAGATAAGGCTGAACGGCTTTTGTGACCCGGGCTTTCGTTTCCTCGATTTTGCTGTGGTCATCCAGCTCTACAGCAATGAGGACATCTGAACCATATGCAACAGCACGAACGTCGCTTACATTTTCAACCTTTCCAGTAACATCACCGATTTTCTCAGCTAAGTCCCCTTCATAAGCTGTATAGTAAGATCTCTTGGCATTTCGTGTATTATCATCAAGATGTCCATGGTAATTCGCATCACCGTGGCTCGCGCGACCGTCTTGTGCTAAGAAATTCTCATCATAGTTGGCAAGTGGTCTTGAAGGATTTTTAGGATTGCCATTCTCATCCCTTACTTGAAGGAATTCGCGTTTCTTTTGGCGGATATCCTGACCCTCTTTTCCAACAGAATGGTCATACATTTCCGTTAGAGGTCCGTCCCTCTCATCTCCCTTATCTCCACCGTGGCCTTCGTTTGAATAGAAGCCGAGGGGCTCATAGGAGTCTGTGTATCGATCTTGAGCTTCTTCTTCTCCACTATTACATGCAGCAAGGCCCAATGTCATGACGGCTGTTAATGGTACCATGAATAATCGTTTATTCAATGGTGATTCCTCCTTCAACCCAATACTCGAGCATATTTGTGCTCACCATTAGGTTGTGAAAGGAGCTCACCTTTCATTCGGGTCAAAGTTTGGAGACATCTCCTACAATTGGGTATTGATCCTTTTCAATTCTCCATGCAACTCTTGATTGAATTGCATTCGCTGTGGAAATTGGTTAAGGGTTAAATTGATTAAATAACCCCAAACACGCTGTTTATAGTATTGATCTTCACGGATGAATCGATTCCACTCGCGAAACACATCTGACGGATACATTAAACCAAGATAAAAAATAAGCTCATCCTCGTATGATTGAAATGGAGTCAGGCGCTTGATGTCACTTAATGTCCAATTTAAATATGGTAAAATCCGGTTGCAAAACTGCAGGTCATCTGTTAATGCTGTAGAAAGGGACATTAAATCAAAGTCAATCATATACACGATTCCATTCTTTCCTCTTAAGAAATTATGATGTGCCACATCTCCATGAGTAATGCATTTTCCATTCTCATCGATGCCGATTGATTTTAATTCTTTCAGCGCCCACTTTCCCCATTCTAAATACGTATACAAATAATAAGGTTGAATGAAGGCTTGCAAATAGGGTAGATTATATTGAAACTGCATCATTCGTTTTTTCCATTTTTTCAGCCATCTGTACCTTGGAATCTCTGTTGTCCATGAATCCCGGATTGTTTCTGAGACTGAATGAAATTTTTTCAGGACCTTCAATGCATCTTCCCGATCTTTGGATCGATCATAGCTTATGGATTGAGACGTTTCCAACCACATTGTAATACCGATTGGAGATCCTTCAAATAATAATATCTCCCGCTCATGAATAGGATGGAATGGCAGAACGTGATAGAATTTTTCTCTTAACAGCGTTGAAATCAGCCGTTCCTGCTGTAAGAATTTCAGTTGATTTGGAAATCGTTTCACAAACCACTTTCTACCATTGCTTTTCAGCTTCCATTTCCCTTCTTTTAACATTTTAAGGGATGCTCCGGGATCGTTTAACTTATATTGTAAAAAAGAAAGGAGACGATGTGAATAATCGTCCCCTCGTACATGCATGTTAGCCCTCAAAGTCATCGTCATGGTAGTTCGGCATGGAAAATGCTCTTGGACCAAACATTCCTTGAGGTCCCATTGGCATTCCCATTCCCTGACCTTGAGGTCCCATCGGCATTCCTTGGCCTGGCATTCCCTGACCCATCATCCCTGGTCCGAAGCCGTATGGTTGTTGCTGCATTCCTTGAGGCATTTGTTGTGGCATTTGTTGTGGCATCATCGGATGATGCATCATCGGTCCATACCCTTTTGGTCCGCCACATCCGCAATCACCCTGATCACTTGCTCCCATTACTCCGGATGGCTGGCCCATTGGCATTTGACCGCCCATTTGTGCACCCATTACTCCGGATGGCTGCCCCATCGGCATTTGACCGCCCATTTGTGCACCCATTACTCCGGATGGTTGCCCCATTGGCATTTGATACCCGTTCATCATCGAAGACGGGGACTCTTCTGACATCGCACCCTGTACTTGACCTCCAGGTCCCATTGGATATCCGCCATGCATTCCACCCGGCATTCCACCCTGGAATCCTGGTCCCGGCATGACAGGGGAGACTGGATAGCAATTTTGAGGATACATCATAGCCGGTGATACCTGTTGCGGCATTTGAACCGATGGATAGTCATCTTCATCCGATACACCCATTACTCCTGACGGCTGACCCATTGGCTGTTGCATCGGCATTTGCATCGGCTGCTGCATGTGCATCGGCATCTGCATCGGTTGTTGCATCGGCATTTGACCATGCGGCATGTATGGCATAACGGAAGAAGACTCTTCTTCATATCCCATTTGTGGCATCATTGGCATCTGCTGCATTCCTGGCATCATGGATGCCCCCTGAACCTGGCTTCCTGGCCCCATTGGCATTCCTTGGCCCATCGGCATTCCATATCCTCCTGGCTGCATTCCCCATCCATGTGGTGGACAGAAACCTGGTCCTGGCATTACCGGTGATACAGGCACGCAATTATTTGGGTTATACATAGGTTGGGTGTTCCCTCCTTGTGGTTGTGATGGCATTTGTAAGCTTTCTTCTTCTTGAACACCTTGGACGGCTTCTTGCATCGGTTTTGGCTTTGGCTGTTCTTTTGCTTTTGGTAGTACATTAGTAGGTTTAGGCGGCATTTGAGGTTTTGGTTTTGGTTTTGCTTGCTGCATTGGCTTTTGCATTGGCTGTTGCATTTGCATATTAGCCATATTCATCATGTAATAGTTGTTAATATCGATTTCCGGCACTACTGGTTGAGGCATTTTTGGTGCAAACGGCTTTTGTACTTCTTTCGGCTTTTCTTTCTTTGGCTCTTCGACTGGCATGGCCATAGGCTTCTGCTCTTTGAATGGATGCTCTGCTTTAGGCATCTCTTTCTTAGGCATTTCCTTGGACCCGTATTTGATTTGTGTCTCTTTCTTAACGGATCCGCCTGTAGTCGGCACTTTAATTTTCATGCCAGGCATGATCATATCAGGGTTTGATAGCTGGGCATTCATTTGTTTTAACTCTTCGAAGTTTACGCCATACTTCTTGGCGATTTTCCAGAGAGTATCCCCTTTTTGAACAATATGGATTTTCACTCTTTTTCCCTCCTCAGGCATAAGTCTATATATCCTATGACAAGATAGGCAAATTGCTAATCATCTACATAAAAACTTATGTGTGTTCAAAAAAAAATATACCGTCTCAGGCGATTGGACGGTATATTTCGGGCTTGGTCATTTCATTATTTATATTCATTAAGCACGGGTTAACATGCGTTCTAAAGCGAAAATTGCATTTTTTGAAACACCTTCATCGACTTTAATGATATTTTCAGGTATTCCTTCAATAATTTTCTCCAATGCCCATACTAAATGTGGTAAATCGATGCGATTCATCGTTAAGCAAGGACACATATAAGGATTAAGTGAAACAATGTTTTTATCCGGATGCTGATTGATCAGTCTTTTCACAAGGTTCATCTCTGTGCCAATCGCCCAAGAAGAGCCTGGAAGAGATTGTTCGATGGTTTCGATTATAAATTTCGTGCTTCCATTCAAGTCTGATTTCTCTACCACTTCACGGCGACATTCCGGGTGCACGATAATCTTCATGTCAGGATGATTGTTCCGGATTACTTCTATATTCTTCTCTGTAAAATTCTCATGGACGGAACAGTGCCCTTTCCACAGGATCACTTTCACGCCATCAAGGTCTCCTTCATGGATCAGTTCGTTTCGAATCGGATCCCATACGGCCATTTCACTTAAAGAAACGCCAAGGTCAGCCGCTGTGTTGCGACCTAAATGTTGATCGGGCAAGAAAAGAATCCGCTCCTTCTGTCCTAATGCCCATTCAACCATTTTATGTGCATTTGATGACGTAACCGTCGCTCCCCCATTCTTTCCTACAAAGCTTTTGATGGCTGCAGTGGAATTGACATACGTGAGGGGAATGATCGTGTCACCAAATAGCTCCATGAGTTTGATCCATGCCTTTTCCGTCTGGTAAATATCAGCCATATCTGCCATGGAACAGCCCGCCCTCATATCGGGTAAGATGACAACTTGATTTTCATCCGTTAAAATATCTGCGGTTTCAGCCATAAAATGAACTCCGCAAAACACAATGTATTCCGCTTCTTTATTTTGCGCGGATAGTTGGGCAAGCTGAAGAGAATCACCAACGGCATCGGCGAATTGGATCACTTCATCTTTTTGGTAATGATGCCCTGGAATGAAAAGCTTCTTTCCCAGCTGAAGCTTAATTTCTCTTACCCGGTTCTCCATCTCTTCTGTCGATAGACTTGTAATCGATTCAGGCAGTACTCCTGTTTGTTTCGTTAATTCTTCAAGCAACCCCATATTTATACCCCTTTCGCGATTCTTGCTCGTGCGCTGATATCAAGTGATTTTACTGAATGTGTCAAGTACCCGAGGGAGATATAGTGAACTCCTGTAGCTGCATAAGCTGAAAGATTTTCCCTTGTAATACCTCCTGATGCTTCTGTCACAATATGAGGAGGAACAAGAGGAATCCACTCACTTATAGTGGCAGGTGTGCAATTATCGAACATAATGACATCCGCTCCGCTTTCAATCGCCTCCACCAATTGCTCCCTCGTTTCAATTTCCACTTCCACTTTCACCATATGTCCGATTTGACTTTTCACCTGCTTAACAGCATTTGTAATCGATCCGGCAAATGAAATGTGATTATCTTTTAACATGACGGCATCATAAAGGCCACTTCTGTGGTTGAATCCTCCCCCCGTCCTTACAGCATACTTCTCAAGCATCCGTAACCCCGGCGTTGTTTTCCGGGTGTCACATAAACGGACCCCACTCCCCTTCACCTGCTCAACAGCCCGATGGGTTTCGGTTGCAATACCGCTCATGCGCTGGATCAAATTGAGGACAACTCGTTCCGCCTGGAGAAGATCCCTCATTGGACCTCTGATTTCAGCAATCAATTGTCCCATTTCGACCATTTCTCCATCTTCTATGAACACCCTTGCTTCGATTGATGGATTGAAGAGCCCGAACCCAAGCTCGATCACATCTTTCCCACAAAATATACCGTTCTCTTTCATCAGGAATGAAAAAGATCCTTCATCGTCTTTAGAAAACAGGATTTCAGAAGAGTGATCTCCATCACCCAAATCTTCACGATAAAACTCTTCAAGCATAGATTTTAGTTTCATTTTGTTCATGATACTCCACCCTCAATCGACCATCTTTGTTTTGTAAAATCATTTTTCGTTTGAACCATGTTTCATTATCTTCAAGGGGATAATCTGATCGAATATGCCCTCCCCTGCTTTCTGTCCGTAATAAAGCGGACTGAGTTACAAGTGAGCTTACAATCCACATGAAGTATGTATGAATCTCTTCACGTGAATTGAAATCGATATGCTCATGAAATGTCAGGGGTTGGGACCTTAACCAATTCAAATGAGTGACCAATCCTTTGTCATCACGGATAATCCCTACATGCTCCATCATTTTCTCTTTTACATCGCTTGACTGAAAAGGAATATGTGCCGATTTTCCTTCTTGAATGGGAGCAATCGAAGAGAGCAGAAAGGATGAATGATGATTACCACCATTCTGAATGAGGTATTTTCCAAGTCGGTCTCCGTATACCAAACCTTCCAGTAACGAATTACTGGCCAATCGGTTCGCTCCATGGATACCGCTGCAGGCTACCTCCCCAATCGCATACAGTCCCGGAATATTGGTTCTCCCCACTCGATCGGTCAGTACTCCCCCCATCATAAAATGACATCCAGGTGAAACAGGGATCTTCCCTTCCTCAATAGAAATATTATGTTTTAAGCAAAGAGAGGAGATGGACGGGAACTTTAACTGAAAGTCTTCTATTCTACTTATATCTAAAAACACTTCTCTTCCTTTTTGCCGCTCCTTAAAGATGCATTCAGCTACAATATGACGTGGTGCAAGCTCCAAGAGAGGATCCACTCCCTGCATGATTCTTTCTCCCATATCATTTAGCAGGAGAGCTCCTTCCCCCCTTACTGCCTCTGAAATAAGACCGCATGTTTTCCCGTTCAGCCAAAGCAAAGTCGGGTGAAATTGGATGAACTCCATATCCGCAACCTTAGCCCCGGCAAGAAAAGCAAGGGCCATTCCATCACCCGTTACGACCGGATGATTGGATGTAGAAGGATATAATCCCCCGATTCCTCCCGTGGCAAGAACAACGTGGGCAGCGTAATAATAGCGGATAGCATCACTCTTATCCTTCGTTTTCAAACCGCAACAGTGTCCCCTGTCATCTTTAACTAGCTTGTAAACCATTTCACCTTCAATAAATTCGACTTTGTTTCTTGAAAGGGATTTCAATAAATGCTCCACCAAATACTTTCCTGTCTGATCTCCCCCACTATGCAATATGCGATTTGCACTGTGAGCTCCTTCCATCCCCAGAGAAAGACTCCCATCTTCTTTGCGGTCAAAAGGGGCCCCTTCGTTTACCAGGGATTCTACGATTCTTTTTCCATCTACAATGAGTTGATTCACGCTATCCTCATCCTGATGATAGCGTCCTGCTTCTAATGTATCTTCATAATGAGCATGGACAGAATCCTTTTGTCCTAAAGCTGCTGCAACACCACCTTGGGCAAGATATGAGTTGCCACTTACGATTTTATCCTTTGTGATAATCATCACATAAAAATGATCTTGAAGTTGGCGTGCCAGTTGCAATGCTGCAATGCCACTTCCAACAATCAAAACATCGGCCTTTTTCATCAAAAACCCTCCTGATTATTTACAGGTGTCTTGACACATATATTTACACATATTTAAACTAATGACAAGAGTTTTTTACAAGTCTCATATATTCAGACTATTTAAACAAAGGAAGGTTACATGATGAACTATTTTGATTACGCCGCTACAACCCCAGTTGATCCTGAAAGCTTGAAAGTGTATCAAACAGTCAGTGAGGAGTTCTGGGGGAATCCGAGCAGTCTTCACGACACAGGCGGAAAAGCACAGCTTTTACTGACAAAATGCAGAGAAAAATTGGCTGGAGTCCTTGGGGTGCCACCTAAAGGGATCTACTTTACTTCCGGGGGAACAGAGGGAAATCACTTAGCCCTCGTCACGCTCGCACTAAGCAGGAAGCACAAGGGAAAACACATCATCATTGGTGGTGCAGAACATTCATCCCTGCATTCCTCTGCCGCTTTTCTTGAGCAATGGGGCTTTACCGTCACGAAAATCCCCACCACATCTCAAGGATTGATTCACCTGCAAAAACTCGAAGAAGCGATTTCAGAAGAAACAACCGTCGTGAGCATCGGACATTGTAACGGGGAAATCGGAACGATCCAGCCTCTCCATGACATCAAGAATCTACTGAGAATCAATGATATCTTGCTGCACAGTGATATGGTTCAATCCTTTGGGAAAACAGACATCACGGAATACACTTCCATCGTAGACAGCTTCACTCTATCCTCCCATAAAATTTATGGACCAAAAGGAGTCGGCGCTCTTTATATCAATCCTTCTATCGATGTTTGTCCTATGATCCCGGGCCAGACACATGAGGACGGGTTCAGGGGAGGAACGGTGAATCTGCCCGGAATAGCAGGATTCGTGACAGCCGCAAGTTTATTTCATGATTCCTTTTCAATCCCGCATTATGCTCGTCTGAGAGACCATTTTCTATCGCTATTAGAAGAACATCTTCCGGGTTCTTACACGCTCTATGAGGGACCCGCACATGCACAGCTACCACACGTAATCGGCCTGGGAATTCATGGGCTTGAGGGTCAATGGCTGATGCTTGAATGCAACCGGAGGGGAATATGCATTTCCACAGGGAGTGCTTGCGGTTCAGGGACTGGGGCTATGTCTAAAACACTGTCCAGCATGGGAGTTGATCAAAGAGCCGGAAAAGAATTCATACGCATTTCATTTGGGAGAGATACAAAGGAAGAACATGTAGAGAAACTTGTACACGCGTTATACGAAATACGCGCTGCTCATGTATCTTCCTTAACTTGAAGAACAAGTTGTGGTATGATTTTCTATATAAATTGGGGACGGAGGAGATATCTTTGGCAGGAAAAAAGATCCTTGGAGATGAGAGAAGACAATGGATCCTCGATAAACTAATCACAAAACATGCCCCGATCACAGGGGGAGAGCTCGCCAAGCAGACCAGTGTCAGCCGACAGGTGATCGTAAGTGACATCACACTGCTGAAAGCAAAGGGTGAGCCCATCATTGCGACGAGTCAGGGCTACTTGTATATGCCTGCCTCGAATCAGGATACAATGATTGAACGGACGGTTGCTTGCCAGCATACACCTGACCGGTCGGAGGAAGAACTCTTCTTACTTGTCGATCACGGTGTCACAGTCAAGGATGTAAAGATCGAACACGGCGTATACGGAGACCTGACCGCTTCGATTATGGTGTCCAACCGTAAGGAAGTGGAACAATTCATGAACAAAATTGATGAAACGGGGGCTTCCTTTCTTTCAGAATTAACCGATGGTGTTCATTTACATACCTTAATGGCCCATAGTGAACAAGCCCTGGAGACAGCAGAAAAAGCCCTTCAAGATGCAGGCTTCCTGATTCAAACTTACAATTGATCAGCCCCGACGAGCATATAAAAAAGGCAGATTCCACGTTGGAATCTGCCTTTTTGCTGCTCAATTATCCAATAAATAAGAAGAATACGTCCCAATCATTTTCACTTTGCATCCGAGGGCTTCCATTTCACTAACTGCTCCCGGAAGAAGGACATCATCCATTTCATGAGCCACATCAATTAAGAAGAAATAATCCCCCAACCCTGTTTTCAGAGGTCTTGATTCAATTTTACTTAAATTCAATTGTCTCCAGGCAAAGGTTGATAATACCTGATGGAGCGCTCCTGATCGATCTTTTGGGAGAGTCACCATCAAGGTCGTCTTCTCCAGACTTTTTTCCTGAGAAAGTGACAATGGATCAGCCGTCTTATGTAAAACGATAAACCTTGTATGATTATAGGCAAAATCATGAATGTTTTCATGCATGATTTTCAATCCGTATTTTTCTGCTGCCAGTTCGTTTCCAATTGCCCCAAGGAACGAGTCAGGATTCTCACTCACGAATTTAGCAGCGGCAGCCGTACTCGTCGTCTGTTCCAGGGGTACCCCGCGAAACTGCTTATGTAAAAACTTATGACACTGTGCCAATGCGTGGGAATGGGAAAGAACTTTCTCGATAGAATCTTCACTGTCACTCCATTCTGGATGTATCATTAAGTGCTGCTGAATCGCGGACGTCAATTCAGCTACAATCGCTAAATTCGCTTCATGAAATAAATAATCGACTGTAATATGTACCGAGCCTTCCAGGGCATTTTCTAAGGGGACAACGGCATAATCAACCTCATTCTCTATCACCGCTTCAATGCAATCCGGAATCGTCACATACGATACGGTATCTTCTTCTGGGAATGCCTTCTTAACAGCTAAATCTGTAAAGGAAGCCTGGGGTCCTAAATACGCAATTTTCACTCTGATCTTCCTCTCACTCTCACCAAATTTATTGAACATTCTAACACGTATACAAACAAAGAGGAAGAGCTTTTAAGCAAAAAAAAGTGTTAGGCTCCGGAACCTAACACTTCCACTTTCTCTACAAATTCTAATCGTCTGAGTTTTGAGAGTAAGTCTTCCAATCCGATCGTAAGGTCAGTCACATTTAAAGAAAGTGTGACATTCGCTCTTCCTTGCAATGGGATCGTCTGATGTATCGTTAAAATATTGCAACCATGATTGGCCGTTTCACTCAGTAAATGAGACAACGTTCCTGAACGGTCTTCCAGATGAAAGAATAGCGTGATGATTCTCTCCTTCACCACGGTGTGAAAAGGAAACACTGTATCACGATATTTATAAAAGGCACTCCGGCTTAAATCGACCCGATGGACCGCTTCCCATACTGAGTCAGCCTTGCCTCTTTCAATCAATTCTTTCGCATCCAGGGTTTTCTTCATCGCTTCAGGCAGCACGTCTTCCCGTACTAAATAAAACTTGCCTTCTTGAAATTTTTTCCCCAATGACTATTCCTCCAATTGTCTAGCTACAGAGACCAGAGGGTATGATCAAGCCTCTCTGAGTACCGCTTTCGCTTTCTATTGTAGAGCATTGGCGGCTTATCCTTGACCACCATAGCTTTTCTGTCATCCAGCTACGGCACCTGTCTCTCGAGGTCATAAGTCAAGCGCCTCCGCTTTTCTGTCCGAAATAGATGAAGGATGAAACTTAATCTACAAATTCGAATTCATATTTTAACAGGCGGATTGTGTCACCGTTCTCGGCACCACGCTCACGAAGGGCTTCATCCACACCGTACGAACGAAGCTGTCTTGCGAATCGTCTCGTAGAATCTTCCCTTGAGAAATCGGTCATTTTGAATAATCTCTCAATTTTCGCACCGCTGACAACGAATGTTCCATCAGGATCACGAGTGATTTCGAATTCTTTCTCTTCTTCTTCATGCTTGTAAACAACACGGTGGATGCCTGTTTCTTCTTCTTCATGAATAGGGAATTCAGAAGTCGTTTCCACTTTATCGGCTACAGCATATAGAAGCTCACTCAGGCCTTGACGCGTAACAGCCGAGATCGGGAACACAGGATAATCTTCCTGAAGTTTTTCTTTGAAGATCTTCAGATTCTCTTCTGAATCAGGCATGTCCATTTTATTCGCAACAATGATTTGAGGTCGCTCCGTTAAACGAAGATTGTATTGCTTAAGCTCTTCATTGATCGTCAGGTAATCCTCGTATGGATCTCTTCCTTCCATTCCACTCATATCGATCACATGGACAATGACACGCGTACGTTCTATATGACGCAGGAATTGGTGACCGAGTCCGACGCCTTCATGGGCTCCTTCAATCAATCCAGGCAAATCGGCCATAACGAAACTTCTACCATCTCCCGTTTCAACCATCCCTAAATTCGGAACGATGGTAGTGAAATGATAGGAAGCAATTTTCGGCTTAGCTGCTGAAACGACTGAAAGCAAAGTGGATTTTCCGACACTCGGGAATCCTACCAATCCAACATCGGCCAGAAGCTTTAATTCCATTACGATATATCGCTCTTGTCCAGGCTCCCCTTTTTCAGAAAGCTCAGGAGCTGGGTTGGCAGGCGTAGCGAAACGGGAATTCCCTCTTCCACCCCGGCCACCTTTCGTAATCACGGCACGTTGACCATGCTGCACCAGGTCCGCAATCGTTTCACCTGTGTCATCATCCTTCACGACTGTTCCAGGTGGAACTTTGACAACCATATCTTCCGCATTGCGTCCATGCTGATTCTTACTCATCCCGTGCTCTCCACGAGGTGCCTTGAAATGACGTTGATAGCGGAAATCCATTAAGGTTCTTAAACCTTCATCCACTTCGAAAATAACGTCTGCACCGTGACCGCCATCTCCTCCGGCGGGACCACCTTTAGGTACATATTTCTCACGACGGAAGGCAACCATACCGTTTCCGCCGTCACCACCCTTTGTATAAACCTTGACCTGATCTATAAACATACTTTCACTCCTAACTTATCCGTGCAATAGTTGAATTTCCGCCTGTATTGAGGCGACTATCCAGCCATTACATGAATGACAAGAACCTCTTCTTGAAGCTGTTCTATTTCTATATTTTCTCCGTTTGATTGTTGATCTTTAATCCAGTCTTCTACCACGCTCGTACTCTTTAGTATACCTGTGAAATCAAATATCAAACGGGAATGTTCTTTTGTAATGTTCAGTAAGATGGATAATTGATTCTCTACATTGTTCATTACATTTGATTCAAGGAATTCCAGAAACTCCTTGCACCAGTTGTAAAGTCTTCGGTCTTCAAGCCCGTGTGCGGACTCCAATTGAAGTACTTCAAAATCCAGCTTAATCAAATGTCTTGACCAATTATATGTTAATATCCACTCTGCCAATAATGGAAGTTTTAAATTCGATAGCTTTGATTCATTTTGTGCAACAAGGACCATTTCTTCAATCACTTGCTTCGCCCGCTCCACACGATCAAGATCCAGGTTACCTTTAATTAATTGCAGATCATTCATCCAGTCGTGACGAGCATGTCGTAACGCCTCGACTACACCCCAATTTTCGCTCATAATCTAACTCCTATACTTTAAGTGCTTACCTGTAAGTATATCAAAGATGGGACTGGTGCGTATATCGTTTCTGTAAAATTGATGGGGTGAATGAAAATCGGTTGGAATGCTTGATTTCAAGGGATTGAAAATATATCCTTAGTTTTGAAAATAAATGGGTGGAAGTTGAAAATAAAATTCGATTTTTGAAAATATATGGTGTGAATTTGATAATAAAATGCAAAAGTTGAAAATAAATCACTTTTTCCATCTCTTTTATGCATGATTTCCCTAGGATTCAAAGCTTATTCTCAACGAATGTTTCACTTATTTGGAATAAATTCATACATTCACTCAAAAATTCTTCGCGTTTAGATAAAAATTGGAAGTCGATAATAAAATGGTCGAATTCGATAATATATTCGAAAAGTCGATTATAAACAGGTCAAAGTCGATAATATATGTCTCAAACTCGATAATATATCACCCAAAGTCAATCATAAGAATACCGGACCCGTTCATACCTGAGCCAAACTTCCTCAAATTCAACGATACACTTGCAATTTCAGCAAAACGAACGCAAAATCAACATTTTTTCTTCTCAAATACAACTCTTTACCCATATATAAGCGCACTACATAACCTATACAGTACCAAAAACCGAGCCCGCACCCATATCCCTAAAAAAATAAAACTCTAACCGAAAGTCGGTTAGAGTTTTCGTTAAAGATATGCGATTAAGCTTCATTCGCAACTGGGTATACGCTCACTTTTTTCTTGTCACGACCCATGCGTTCGAAACGAACAACACCGTCGGTTTTAGCGAAAAGTGTATCGTCGCCACCACGGCCGACGTTTAGGCCTGGATAAATTTTCGTACCGCGTTGACGGTAAAGAATTGATCCACCAGTAACCATTTGACCGTCTGCACGCTTAGCACCAAGACGCTTTGAGATAGAGTCACGACCATTTTTAGTCGAACCTACTCCTTTTTTAGACGCAAAAAACTGAAGGTCTAATCTTAACATCTGTTCCACCTCCTACTTTTTGAAGGTTATTTTAATAAAATCACTATAGTCTCTTTCAATCGTTTGGAGGCTGATAAGCATGCTATTAAGTAGCAGCTGAATCTTGCTCTCTGTTTCTTCCGGAAGATCATCAGGGATGACACAGCGAAGAAATCCACCATCAGAGGATTGCTCAATGGCCGGTTCTACACCCGTTAACGCCATAATGGCATTAATACTGCCGAATGAAACAGCAGAAGCACCTGCACAAACAATGTCTTGCCCATTTTCGGCAAAATCAGCATGTCCATCCATTGAGAAAGAACGGATTCTTTTCCCCGATGAACGCTCTACGTAAACGTTAATCATGTCATCACGCCTTACGCGTTGATTTCGTCAATGACAACTTTAGTGTAAGGTTGACGGTGACCTTGCTTACGACGGTAGTTCTTTTTCGCTTTGTATTTAAATACTACAAGCTTTTTCGCGCGGCCTTGTTTTTCAACTTTCGCTGTTACAGTAGCTCCATCCACTAAAGGACTTCCTACTTTCACATCGTCACCACCAACGAATAGAACCTTGTCAAAAGTTACCGTATCGCCTTGCTCTGCGTTCAACTTTTCGATGTAGATTGCTTGACCAGCTTCTACACGGATTTGCTTACCACCTGTTTCGATAATTGCGTACATAATCGCACCTCCTTATAAACTCAGACTCGCCAATGACAGGTGTTGGATCACTCCACACTTTTGTACCTGTAATGAGCGGTTGTAGCACGGGTGCTACAATCAATAACATTAGAATCCTATCATAAAATTTGATGTACTGTCAATAACAATCACGAAATTCATATAATCTTTGTTACATGGTAATGAGGATGATCATGGGCGATTACTTTTATTGTGATCTTTTTACTCAACGCCTTTTCCAATCTTTGAAGATGGACATTCTGTTTTCCAGAAAAAACAGCTGCGACTTCCCGGGTCGCTTCCACTTCAATTTCGGAACCATCCTTCCCCTGCATTTCCCACAGTTCCCGTTCAAGCTGAAATGCCAGCGTCTCCGGCGTCATTTCCCTTCCTGTACCATGACATACCGAGCAAGGACGGGTCAAGTAGGCAGAAAGGGGCTGACGGGTCCTTTTTCGCGTCAATTCAAGAATGCCAAGGGAAGTGAAGCCTACAATCGTCGTGCGCTGCTTATCCGATACCAACGCATCAGAAAGTGCATCCATCACTTCCTTTTTGTGGCTTTCCTTTTTCATATCGATAAAATCAATTAAAATCATGCCGCCCAAATTACGGAGTGCGAGCTGCTTCGCCATTTCTTTTGCTGCTGATTTATTGGTTTGTAAAATGGTTTGCTCTAAATCGTCTTTACCCGTAAACTTACCGGAATTCACATCCACGACGGTCATGGCTTCTGTAGACTCAATGACGAGAAATGCCCCTTTATCAAGCCATACCACTTTTTTCAGTGCGTTCTCCCAAGCAGGGGCAACGTGATAATGACGAAAGATATTTTCATGACCCTGATAGAGTTCAAAGGTCCACTTATCTTTGATCCCGTGTCCGCTCATTTCCTCTAAATGAAGAAGGCTATCATAGTCATCGACCACAATTTTTCCTCCACTCCCCTTTTTCATTTGTTCAAGGAGATCTTCATGGAAAGTGTCCTGTTGCGATAAGAGTGAGGGGCATTTGGCTCTAAGAGATACCCCATGCAGACTTTCATATCGTGAACGTAATGACACGAGCTCCTCCTGTAACACTGCTTCTCCCGCTTCAGCAGCATCGGTACGCATGACAATGCCTTCTTCAGGCTTCTTCCACTCGTTCCCTAAGCGTCGTAATACCTTCCTGTTCTCTTCATCCACTTTTTTAGACACCGCCACGTAGTACCCTTGTGGCATGTACACAAGATGATTCCCTCTCAGCTCAATAACGGCCGTCAACCTTGCACCCTTCGTTCCAATTTCGTCCTTCATGACCTGCACGATGATTTTTTGACCTTCATGAACGCACTTCCCGATTGGTGTAGGAATGCTGCCAGTATGATACGCCTCGACGTTTTGCGGAAAGTCCTTTTCATGCAGATAGCCGTTTTTACCGTGACCAAAATCTACAAATGCTGCACCCAGTCCCTTTTGAACTTTAATGACTCTTCCCAAATAAATATTGCCCGTCAACGTTTCTTCGCCGGGCTGATATGTATGTAAACCTATGATTTCATTATTCGATCGGTATACCCACCGTTTTTCCCTGCTTTTACTATGAACAATTATTTCTTCCACAGCGGAAACCCCTTTTCTACAAAAAAAGTCATAAGAAAAAAGGGTTGAACCCAACCCTTTTATTAGTATGACCTTACTTTATACAGTTCCTCTTCATTCGTCAATAAAGGTAGAGAAGATCTTTCGTTTTGGCAGAGGTCATCTTTTCAGCGAAAAAGGCATGGAGGATCTCGTTTTCATCAAGCTTCCCCACTTCGATTCCTTTTTCGAATACAACCAATGGATGCTTCACTCCACGTTGAAATCTCTCTACTACCGTTAGAATCGAATCCTCCCCTTCGATGGGGAGGGGCTTCAATTCTACGAATTGATGACTCTTGCCGTAATACCTTTCTAACAAAAACTTCATAAACGCATATCGTCTCTGTTTCCAGTCCACCCAAAGGGAGAAATAGAGGAACGAAAGAACAATCCAAAGATTCAAATGAAGGGGAGCGGTTATGAGAACAATCAAATGAAACACTAATAATAAGCCAAAAGAAAAGAGAAGCGTGTACTCATACGCTCTCAGATAATTAAACTTCGTGGCTAATAATAAAGAAACCATCTTCCCTCCATCCAATGGCCAGATGGGAAGGAGGTTAAATAATAGTACCATCATATTTAATTGAAGAAAAAGTGAGAAGGTTTCCTGGCTGATGACGCCTGTGCCCAAGAGCCCCCACCCTAAGGCAATCAGCCAAATATGCTGCAGGGGACCTGCTGCCACCACCCAGAACTCTTCCCGCAGTGAACGGTTTCCATGTTCATCCATCTCGGCAACGCCGCCAAATGGTAACAGTGCAATTCTCTTCACTCTCCAGGAAAAATAATGCGCCATCAATCCGTGCCCCAATTCATGAATGGTAATGATGATCAGAAGCAGAATCAGCTCAAAAAAGTGAGCTGTCATAATGGCTATGGCAATGACAAGCCAAAGCAAAGGGTGAACATAAAATTTTTTCATAAGTGTAATGATATTAGTCAAATGACATCACCTGTATCGGGTCGATAAATGTATCACCCATTTTTATCGCAAAATAAAACTCTCCTGTCACATCGTTCTGACTGCTTGTGGAAACCTTGCCTACAAGAGATCCCTTTTCAATCGATTCATACTGTTTCACATCAATTGACTCAAGATGGCCATACCAGGATTCTGATTTGTCTGCATGTTGAATGACGACTGTGTTCCCAAGCTCCTCTTTCTTACCTGCAAATATAATCAAGCCCCCCTTCATAGCTGCCACATCTTCACCTAAACCCGTTTGAAGCATGATTCCTTGTCCATTTGTTTTAAAATTCTCAACGACCTTCCCTGCCGCAGGTACGGCATATTCAGCACTTTGCGTTGAAGAGGATTCTTTCTTTGTATTACTGGCAGGTAATAAGGCTAATGGTTTTCCGAATTGATCCTCATACCACGTGGAAATGGCGGCAAATTGAAACTCTGTATCCATGGTTTTCGTGACAATTGATTTCGCCTCATTGAATACAGGTGAAGGACTCTTAAACATAATGGCCGTCACCAATACCATGATTCCGGCTCCAAGAATTTTTAGCATAAAGGTTTCCTTTTTAAACAAAGGATGCACTCCCTCAGGTGGCGGTCCGCCTTCAAAGCTTGTCTGGCGTTCCATTCCATAACGCTCCTCGTCCGATAGGAGGAAGTATGAAGGGTTCTGGCCTGAATTCGTTCTCTTTCGTTTCGCTATCCGCTTACGTATTTCATCCGCACGATTCCCCATGTACACCATTCCTTTTTATAAGGTATTGTTTCTTAACGTTTGGTTCATTTCTTGATGCATCACCCTATCCCGGAGTGATTCTATACTAATGGTTCTGTGTTCATGATGATGGACAAGGGATGTTAGATCCATATAAAAAGAGGTCCATTCGATTACACATGATTTGCTACAATGTATGACTTGTCCTTTAAGAATATTCATGGGGAGAATAAAAAATGTCCCGGCAAAACGCACTATGCGCTTTACCGGGACTGATCATTATGCTTTTACACCGAACAACTTTTTAATTCTCGAAAAGACTCCAGCCCGTTCTTCTTCCAAGGACTGTAACGGAACAGATTCACCCAAAATTCTTCTGGCAATATTCCGGTAGGAAATAGAGGCTTTGCTTGTTGAATCAAGAGCGATCGGCTCACCTTTATTGGAAGATTTGATCACATTATCGTCATCGGCTACGATTCCAAGAAGGTCGATGGAAAGATGGGCTGTAATTTCATCCACATCCAACATTTCACCATTTTTCATCATATGATTGCGAATGCGGTTAATGACGAGTTTAGGCGGTTCAATATTCTCTTTTTCGAGTAAACCGATAATCCGATCCGCATCCCTAACAGCAGAAATTTCAGGTGTCGTGACGACAATCGCACGATCAGCACCTGCTACAGCGTTCTTATACCCCTGCTCAATTCCCGCAGGACAATCTATGATGATATAATCATAGTCTTGCTTTAAATCCAATACTAGCTTTTTCATTTGTTCAGGGTTAACAGCGGATTTATCACTTGTTTGTGCAGCTGGCAGTAAAAATAGTTTGTCTTCGAAACGCTTGTCTTTTACTAGAGCTTGATGTACTTTACAGCGGCCCTCTACAACGTCTACTAAGTCATAAATGATTCTGTTTTCGAGTCCCATCACCACATCCAGGTTTCTGAGGCCGATATCTGTATCAATTAAGCAAACCTTTTTGCCTTGTAGAGCTAATGCTGTACCAACATTGGCAGAAGTAGTCGTCTTTCCCACTCCACCTTTACCTGAAGTAACAACTATGGCTTCACCCACATTAGCTTCCTCCTTTAAAACTAGTAATATTTGGTCTAAGATGCTTTAAAACTTGTAATCGATCCACAACAATTTGCCCCTGATCGTCGACATACGCACATTCCATTTCGTGGTCATCGTCTTCCTCCACCCGATCAGGTGCCCGGTTCAAGGAATCCCCTATCCGGAGCTGGGACGGAACCATTTTCGATGCCACAATGACCGCCTCCTGGTTTCCATTGTGGCCGGCATGGGCAAGCCCTTTTAATGAACCCAATATGTAAATGTTCCCTCCAGCCAGAACTTTTCCCCCGGGATTGACATCGCCGACAATAAGGATGTCTCCTGGCACTTCCACGACTTGTCCCGACCGGATAACCCCGGTTAGAGTTTCTATATTTCGTTCATCTATGAGTTTCTCTGCATCATTCTTAGTAATCACATTACTCCATACTTCATTCACTACTAAATTGCGTTTTTGTCTTACAATCTCTTTCAACTCTTCTACTTGATCATCTGTTAAGTAGCGATTGCCTGTTTGAATATTGACCGTGAGGAGGGGAGTCCCTTCCGTTTCCCGGTAATGGGCAGACAGTTTATCGTCCAATTCCTTCTTCAACTCGCGAAAGGAGCATTGATCATTGAGATGAAGAGTCAGTCCTTCTTTTGTTCCTTTTATCATCACATTTGGCTTTTTATTCATGGCGCAAATTTTCACCTCAGTCGTCTATTAAATTCGACATAAGCTGTGTCATTTCCTCTTTTTATGAAAAAATTACTAATAGAATTTAATCTTCCAACCACTCTTTCCGTTTACGGAGGAGATAGTTCCTAAGTGGAAATGCCAAAACTATATAAAACAATATATTAAGGACCAATGTTGGCCACAAACGCCAGTCCACGAACTGCATAAACGTCAAATCGGTTCGCTGGATAATTAAATTGATTTGATACACCAAAAACTCTAAGACAGAAAGGTTCACAAGAGAAATGATTCCCAGTACAAAGAGGTTATTATGTAAAACCTTCATCATCTGGTGTGATAAAAAGATGACAAACGGAAAGAGCACTAAGTAAATTCCATTGATTTCAGTGTAATAAATATCAAATAGAAAGCCAAAGATGAAACCATAAAGCAACGCAGTTCGATACTGATAATACGCACAAATAAAGAACAGCACAATAATCAGAAAATGTGGAACAATGATTTTCTGATCAAACCATTCTTCATTAGGGAAAAGATGAACAAATAGACTTTCACTGTAAAAGAAAAGCAGGGTCATGAAAGGAAGGAGGAGCCTGCTAATCATTGCTCTTCCTCCTCAGAATCTACTTCCTGTTCTGTCACACCTTGAATTTCTCGGTCGATGACCATGACGTGCTCCAGGTGATAAAAATCAGCAGCAGGCTTTACATATGCCGTTTGAGTCAGGCCGTATTGATCCGGTTTCACTTCTTTTACTTCCCCGATAACCAGACCCTTAGGGAACACTCCTCCTAACCCGGAGGTCATCACTTTAGAGCCTTTGTCCACTTTCATATCGTTTGAAATCCGCTTAACTAGGATTTCTTTTTTATCACTGTCGTATCCTTCAATCCACCCGTTAATATCTTGTTCTTTCCCTTGAATCACTGTGGAAATCCGGTTTTTTGTATTATTTGTCGAAATTAATTCAACAGTGGATGAAAATTCATTTACGCTCTTAATCTTTCCAATCAATCCGGCCGATGAAATAACAGCCATGTCTGATTTAATTCCGTTCACTTCCCCTTTATCGATCGTCAGGAGCTCTTGCCAGCGATCCGGGTTTCTTGCAATGACGGTGGCTTGAATCGTGTTATAGGCACGAAGGTCTTCCTTCTTTTCAAGGACCGCTCTTAATTCAGTATTATCTTGTTTAAGATCTTTCACTTTTGTTTCAAGCTTCACTAACTCATCTAAACGTGTTTTCAGCTTTTCATTTTCTGTGTATGTATTTTGAAGATCTTGAACGTTTTCAACAACTCCCGCTACATAATTAACAGGTTTTGAAACCAATGACTGTCCGAATCCTACCATATCTTTCACAAACTGCTCTGGCCAGCTGATGCTATCTCGCTCCCGCAAAGAAAATCCAATTAATCCCACAAGGACTATGACACTGACGAGCAGAATGATCAAACGTTTATTCAGGAAGAATTGTGGCATGATGTACACCTCAACCTTTTCTCATTCTAGTAAATACTATATCAAAAATCGCTTGTTTTTGATATCATTCGTCAAAATATTCATGGTTCTTCGAAAAAAGATGGGGCCGGCCTTAAGATTAAATCAGTAACCTTAAGGAGACGTCCCCCATACATTATCTATTATTATTTTCCCCGATTTTTAAAGAGGTGAATGTGGTCAAGGGCTTTCCCTGTACCAATGGCCACACAATCCAGAGGCTCCTCAGCAATGAGGACCGGCATTTTCGTTTCATCACTGATCAGTTTGTCAAGATTACGAAGAAGGGCTCCGCCCCCTGTCAGCACAATTCCCCTGTCCATAATGTCAGCCGCGAGTTCTGGTGGTGTCTTCTCTAATGTACTCTTAACCGCATCGACAATCGTATATACAGTATCACGAAGGGCAGATGCAATTTCAACGGCCGTTATTTCTATCGTTTTCGGTAAACCTGTCAGAAGGTCACGCCCACGGATTTCCATCGCTTCGATTCCTTCAGAGTCCCCGGCAGAACCGACTTCCATCTTGATGTTTTCCGCTGTACGATCCCCGATCATCAGATTATACGTTTTGCGGATATAGTTGATGATGGCATCATCCATTTCATCCCCGGCAACACGGATCGACTGACTAGTCACAATCCCTCCTAAAGAGATGATCGCTACTTCCGTCGTTCCTCCACCAATATCCACGACCATACTTCCCGTTGGTTCCCATACTGGCAGGTTTGCGCCGATCGCAGCGGCAAAAGGTTCTTCGATCGTGTAAGCATCCCTTGCGCCAGCCTGTCTTGTTGCATCAATGACCGCTCTTTCTTCAACGCCCGTAATGCCTGACGGTACACAAACCATGACGTAAGGCTTACGTGAAAAAGCGCCTTTATTACGTGTCGCTTGTTTTATGTAGTACTTCATCATCGTGGCAGTTGTTTCGTAGTCAGCGATCACCCCATCCTTCATTGGGCGAAGCGCCACTACATTCCCCGGTGTTCTTCCGATCATGTTTTTAGCATCATTTCCGACTGCTACAATTTGCTTATTATCTGTTTGAAGTGCCACAACAGAAGGTTCGCGAACGACAATCCCTTTGCCTTTCACGTACACCAATGTGTTAGCTGTTCCTAAATCAATCCCTAAATCTTTCGTTCCAAACATGAATGGTATCTCCCTTTCTGATACAAATTGGCTGGTTTTTAACATTTTATATGTGTTTTCACAGGAGAGTTGTCCAATCACTCTCTATCCTCGTAATTTTCGTCACAATAATTGTACGTTCATGCATAACGAAAAGACTCATTCCCTTGTAGAATGACTCCCTTATTCACAGACTGCGTTATATAGAATCACCATATTGTTTGTAAAAATCATAAACTTTATTATATCGTAACCAGGAAAAAAATCATAGTGTCATAAATACCCTTTTTCCTTTAAACTGATAAACTTCTTCTCCCCTATTATAAGATGATCGAGTATATCAATACCAATGATTCGACCACATTCCACTAATCTTTTTGTCACTTCAATATCTTCCCTGCTTGGAGTCGGATCTCCCGATGGATGGTTATGAATACAAATGATTGATGCGGCGGATCGCCGAAAGGCTTCTTTGAAGACCTCCCGAGGGTGTACGATGGAGGCATTCAGACTTCCAATAAAGATGGTTTGTTTGTGGAGAACTTGATTCTTTGTGTTGAGGTATAAGCAGACAAAATGCTCCTGGGCCAAAAATCTCATATCGTTCATCACATAGTTGGCTCCGTCTTCCGGGGAGCGGATGCTATATCTGTCATCAAAGGCTAAGTTGCTGATTCTTCGACCAAATTCAACAGCAGCCATAATTTGAACTGCCTTTGCAAGACCGATCCCCTTCGTTTTCGTAATCTCTTCCAGGGAAGCATCCTTTAATAGATTCAATCCGTCAAAATGATTGAGCAGCCGGTTGGCCAGTTGAAGAACAGACTCGGATTTTGTTCCGGTCCGGAGTAAAATAGCCAGCAGCTCCTGGTTGGATAGACTGGCTGCACCACTTTGAATCAGTCTTTCCCGGGGTCTCTCGTCTTGAGGGAAATCCCGGATCATCAGCCTGTTTTCTTCGTGCTGGGGTTTTGTTTTTACCATTGGTTCCTCCTTTTCTTACACTCGGGAGTCATTCTGTTTGAAGATAGCCCATTTCAAGTAAAACACGATTCACTCGTGAGATGGGTAAACCGACGACGGAGAAATAATCGCCTTTGATTGCTTTGACAAATTTCGCTCCGATCCCTTGAATACCGTATGAACCAGCTTTATCAAAAGGCTCTTCCGATGCAATATAGTCGTCAATCTCTTTAGAGGTCAACTCCCAAAACGTAACATCCGTTTTTTCATAAAAAAGTTTCTCCACATCACCATTAAGGATCGCAACGCCTGTGTAGACAGCATGGGTAGAACCTGAAAGCATCTTCAGCATTTCCTTCGCTTCTTCTTTCGATTCCGGTTTTCCTAGGATCTGTCCATCCTTAGCTACGACGGTGTCAGAACCGATCACATAATGGGTGGGGTGCTGATTCGCTATCTCTTTTGCTTTTTTCTGTGCAAGATACATCACGACTTCATGAGGCAATAAATCAGATGAAAAGGTTTCATCTACAGTAGAGCTTATGACGGAAAAAGAGAGTTGGATTTGTTGTAGAAGTTCTTTTCGACGAGGAGATTGTGAAGCGAGTATGAGGTTGGACACACCATACCATTCCTTTCAGAGTAAAAATTGGGAGATACATGACTATACTACCAAATCCCTCCTCCCTAAACAAGTAAAAATAGAGCCCGCACTCTTATGTCAGCAGGCATATATCTGACATAATGAGAGAGAGAGGCTCTATATTGCATAAAGGATTATTTCCTAGAAAATAGTCTAATTCAGTCGAAACTATAATCCGCTGTAAAGTTGGAGGTAGGATAATAGTTCTTCCTGGACTTTTTGGGCATCCTCCGGGGACTTCATCGCTGCTGCAAGATTCCCTGCATTGACCAGGGATTTTTTCATGGAAGCGACGGACTCTTGTCCTACCTTGATCCCTTCCAATTCCTTTACTCCGGATTGAATGGTTTGAATTGCGGTTTCGTCAGGAGACCCGCCGAACATTCCCTTGCTGCTTTCCTCCGCTATAGTGTTGTAAAGGACATTACCTTTTTCCAGAAAGGTTTCTTCTTCACTCGAAGCGTTTATTCCCTTTGCTCCAAGGACAAAGTCTTTCGCATATACGTCCAGCCCTTGACCTTTCAATTCTCCTCCCAGTTTTTTGGCTGTCTCAAGATCTCCCGAAACACCCAATAAGAGAAAGAATTGTCCATCCTTTTCCACGCTGGCACTGGCAAAACCTTTCCCTGCCAAGCTGTCTTTCATGGCATTTAATGAGTCCTCTGATGAAAACACACCGCCTTGAAGGATCGACGTTGAGAAATCCTGTAATTCAACAGCAGATACCGCCTGCTTTCCTTCCGTATTTCCTTCTGCTGTACTGTCTTGCAGCGTTGCCGCCGGTACAGAAGGTCCATCCGTTGTCGTAATGACTTTAAGCGTGCCAAAACCCAACACTGCTCCCACCACAACCGCGCCAATTATCGACATTAAAAGATTAACAGAGTCCTGAAAAGGATTTTTGAAAGACTTTCGCTTCTTTTTGTTCCCTGACACATAATTGATTTTTTTGTATTCCTTAGGAGGTTGGGCTTCCTCATCATCTGGAAGGATCCAGTCGAACCCATTGTCTTCCGCCTCTTCCCCGGCTGCCGCTTCAGATTCCCCCAACTTCCAATCATAAACAAGAAGATCTTCTTCAAAATTTGTTTTTTCACCATTAATTTTAATAGAAATCTTTTTATCATTCCCTCTTCTTTTATCCATCACCGCCACCCTCCTTCATCTATTTTTTTCCATGCTATCACAAACAATAGAAAAAAGAACAAGACTTTTGTCGTCTTGTCCTAATAGGTTTTCGTCAAATTTTTCAGTTTTCAGCGTCACCGTCACTCGTTGTAATGGATCCTTCTTCGGCAGGATTCGTATATTGAATAAAAGGATTCTTCTTCATTGAAGGGGGCGGACTGTCAATGGACGGCACACTGTCTTGCAAATCTGTAAGCTCCGGTAAATAAAAAGCAGAGACCACTAGTTGATAGGTTAGAGGTTCGGGCTCCCTGCCATCCTGGACAGGACTCATTTCTTCCCTTCCCTCAAACACAAGTTGATTGATTTCTACAATTCGTTCAAGATTTTCCAGTTCACCAATGAACTTCTCCATTGCAAAATAGTTTTCTGATTCAACCGTCATGGTGATTTGTAATCTCTTTACAGAAGAAGTGTCCTTTTCCATCACTTTCTCATCTGAAGGTTCTCCTCCATTTCCCAAGGCGGGATCTTCATTTTCTTCACTGGAAAACAGGAAATCTTCCTTCGCGAAGCTCATAGATTGAATCGTACTTTGAGACAGGACCTCTACTTTTTCAAACTGAAGGATGAGCTGTTCTGTTAGCGGATCGACGGGAATTTGCCCTTGCAGACTTTTAGTATCCCTGTATGAATGGTTTTCAATTTGAGATGTCTTGGTTTCAATTGCTGCTAAAATCTTTTGTTCTGTTTTCAGTTCCTCATGTTTGATCCTCAGCCTGTCTTTTGGGGGAGAATAGACAAAGAAATAGAAGAGAAACAAGGTAAATAGGCACGCTAACGTAATTCCTATTAAAAGCAGTCTTTCTTTTTTGTTCACTGCTGACATCATTCCTCGACCTCCTCTTCTAAGGAGGTGTCATCTGACTGTTGAAGTTTTACAGAATCAAGGGAAATTGAAAAATCAGCCAGATACCTGGGGACCACTCCACTTTCATCCCAGTCCATATCTTCACCGGTCATATTGTTTGTCGTGATCTCAAGGATTTCTGCTTCTTTAATCCACTCTACACCTTTTAAATGATGCAGATAATAGGCTGCTTCCCGGGATGAATCAAATTGTATGGAAGCATTAATTGATTGTCTTTCACTATATTCAAAGGTCTGAATGAATCCCCGGGGAGGCAGTAACGAGATCAGCTCGTTGAGTACAGGAACTGTCTCGATTGGATAGTTTGTCATCCATTCAATTGTTTCCTTAAGCTCCCTTGCTCCTTGGGAAGACTCTGAATCAAGCAATTTCGTTTGTTGTACTTCAATGATTTTTTTCGTTTGTGAGATACCTTCAATCGTTCTTTCCGTTTCCGATTGAACGCTTCGAAGGGAGAAAAAGAAGAAGAGACATACAACAAAAAATACTAAAAGAATGATAGCGATACTGGATACAAACACAGCACTCTTCTTTTCTTTTTCCGGCAATAGGTTAATATCAATGAGATTCAACATATTGCACCTCTTTTAGCGCCAGACCCAAAGCTATGGCAAACTTATCGGATATCTTCCCGCCATCCACAGTGTGGATCCCTTCCAGACGTTGAAAGCCGACGGGGATACTAAGTCTTTCCTTTATATACATTTCAATCTGACGTATATTCGGATGATCACCACTAATGAGAGCCCGTTCAACAGAGAAATCTCCTTTGTGGAGTGAATACTGATAAAAGTTCATCACTTTCTCTATTTCACTGAACGCATCTTCGACATTTCTCCAAGCGAGATGCTCTTCAATCAATACGTTCTTATTTTCCTGCTCTAACACAATCGGTCTAGTAAAGATCGGTTTATGCTGTCGGAAAATGGAGATGGTTAATAATCTCTCATCAAAATGCAGGAACATTGTATGCTCATGTGGTGAAACGGATCTTTGCTCTACTGATAACCTGTAAAGAGAGAGGGGTGAAATGTCTGCAACAATGGGCTTTAATTTCGCATCCTCCAGCACATCTTTGTAGCTATCCACCACTTCCTGATGGGATGCGATTAAAAGGACCTCTCTACCATCTTCCACTTCATCTAACAAAGCATAGTCAAAAACGGGATCTTCAAAAGGCAAATGAATGCTAGTACCAATTTCTAAAAACAAGTATCCCTCTATTTCATCTTCTTTCAGATCAAGGGGAATCCTCACTTTTCTTAACACGACAAACGGATCAGGTGCGACAAATCGCATCGATCTTCCTTTAATTCCCCACTCCTCTACACATTCTTCCAATATAAATGATAGAGTTTGTTCATCCATGATCCTTCCACCTTTAATGACTCCGTCCGGAAGGGAGCGTTCCCCACATGCCTGAACAACTAGTGGCGAAGTCTGCTTCAACTCTAGAAAGCGGATGAAATTGTCTGTGAACACGATATTGGATGTTTTTTTGCTGCTAGAGAGAAACGATAATAAACCCATGGAATGAACCCTTTCTTTACATTAATAGAAAAACGATAGATATGCGGATAGGATGGCATCGTAATACAAATAAGCAAGGATGGTCCCTAAAGCGATAAACGGACCGAAGGGAATCGGTTTACCTTTCTCAATGACCTTGAATGCCAGTGCAACCAAGCCAAAGATCGCTCCAAAGAAGGTTGCCAGCATGAAGGACAGGATCATGACCTTCAATCCGACAACGAAGCCGATGACTCCATATAACTTGATATCGCCTCCACCCATGCCGCCTTTACTGACGATGGCGATCAGAAGAAGGAGCCCGAATCCAACAGCGGCACCGACCAGACTATCCCACCACGGGGTCAACGGAATAAACAGACGTTCCAACAAAAAAATCCCCGCAAAAAATAGTAGTACTTTATCCGGAATGACCATGTATTTCAAATCAGAAACGGTAATGATGACGAACAATGAAATGAGCGTCCATGCGACAAGCAGCTCCCATACGAATCCAAACTCAAGATACGCGAGGACAAATAGACTGGCATTCAATGCTTCCATAAACGGATATAAAGGAGAAATGCGCCCTTGACACCGGCGGCATTTCCCCTTTTGAATGAGATAAGAAAAGACAGGAAGCAGCTCGAGGGCAGTCAGTTGATGACTGCAATACGGACAGCTCGACCTTGGCTTTACAATGGATTTCTTTAACGGCACCCGCAGGCCTACTACGTTGTAGAAGGAGCCTAGGAGGAGTGCGTAGATGGTGATGATAATTGCAATCATACTATTTAGCGGCTTCAGTTAATTCTTTTTCTGTTAATTCAGTAGCTACCGCCCCCGTAACTATACTTTGTGCAGGGTGTCCCTTAATTTTGTATACGTTGTTTTCATAAACCACATCGAATTCAGCATCGTCTACATTTGATAAATAACTACTTAAAGACACTTCGTCCCAAGATTTAGCTTCAGAATCCGAAGCATGTGCCAGTTTAGCGGCACTAATTATTTGAATAGCCTCAGCTACAACTGCATCGTCCTTACTCTTATTAATAATAGAACCAATACTCGGCACAGCAATCGCCGCAATAATACCAAGAATAACAATGACAGCAAGAAGCTCAACCAGTGTCAAACCTCTCTCATTCTTCAACATTTTTCTCATTTTCTTCAACATTTCTTCATTTCCTCCCCATAACCTTTTGTAGTACTTTAGTACTCTTTTAATCTACCTATATTATACAACACAGAAAATAAAATATAAGTCTAAATATGTAAATATTTATCATAATTGCTAGAAATTCTGCACATTGTTAAATATTTCAAACATTGGGATCATGATGGCCGTTACAATCGTCCCGACCAGTCCCGCCAATAGAACGATCATGAGTGGCTCTATTAATGCTTTAAGTTGATCTGTAGAGTTTTCGACTTCTTTCTCATAGAAATCCGCCACCTTGGAAAGCATGCTATCAAGTGATCCTGTTTCTTCTCCGATGGAAATCATTTGTGAGACCAGGGGCGGAAAGGCCCAGTGTTTTTTCATGGGTTCCGTTAACGTTCCGCCTTTTTCAAGTGATTCTCTCGATTCTTTGAGAACTGCCGCAATGACTTCATTTTCCACTACCCGTTCGACGATAGCCAACGACTGAAGGATGGGAACCGAGCTTGAGAATAAGGAACTCAATGTCCTTGTCATTCGGGCTAAAACCGCTTTTTGGAGTAGTTTACCGAATAGTGGGATACGCAGTAAGAAGTAATCCAAATAGTATTTCGACTCTTTTCTCTGTCTTACCACTGCAATGCCTGTGATCATGAGAATGACAAGGAATAAAAGAAGGTACCAAAAACGCTGCACTGTTTCACTGGCACCGAGGACGAATCTCGTGATTAACGGTAATTCTCCCCCGAAATCGTCAAACATATCCACGAAAGTCGGCACGACAGCTGCTAGTAAGAAGATGACAACCCCAATGGCGATCACGCCAACAACTGCAGGATAAGAAAGGGCCGCGATCACTTTTTGCCGGGTTCCATGCTGCTTTTCGTAGTGATCTCCAAGTCTTTCCAGGGTTTCATCCAGACTCCCCGTTGCTTCCCCCGCTTTCAGCATATTGATGAAGAGGGGCTCAAACACTTTCTTATGCTTGCCGAATGCATCTGAAAGGGGATGTCCCTCTTTCAATTCTATTTCAACGTCTATAAGTATTTTCGTTAAGGCTTTACTATCTGTTTGACTGCTTAGAATGCGGGTCGCGTCCACGACTGTGACTCCCGCTTTCAATAGAGTAGAGAATTGCCTGAGAAAAATCACCATATGTTGAAGCTTGACAGGGTTTCCCAAAGTAATTTCTTTCGTTAAAAGTGTCTCTGGAATTTCCTCCACTGAAATAATGCGGATGCCTTGATTCTTCAGCCGGAGCATTGCCTCTTTTTTGGTAGCAGCCGTGACCTGGCCTTTTTTCTTCCCTTTTTTATCTCGTCCTTCATACTTAAATCTGCCCATCTTTAACGGTTCTCCTGAAGAAATGGAGAGGCCACTTCTTTCGAAATCATACCGGCGTGTAGATATCTGCTGACATTCGATTCAAAGAGCTCCATTCCCTGCGCTTTAGAAGTTTGCATGATGGTGGGAATTTGATGAATCTTTTCAGACCGGATAAGATTCGCAACCGCTGAATTATTCAGGAGGATTTCCGAGACAGCAATCCTGCCTTTTTTATCAACTGTAGGCAGGAGGCGCTGAGCAATCACTCCCTGCAGAACCGTTGCAAGCTGAACCCGGACCTGGGATTGCTGTTCAGCCGGGAATACATCTATAATCCGTTCGATTGTCGAAACGGCACTGGACGTATGCAGCGTCCCCAGGACTAAATGACCGGTTTCAGCTGCTGTAATGGCTGTTTGAATGGTTTCCAGATCGCGCATTTCTCCTACCAGAATGACATCGGGATCCTGCCTCAATGCACTTCGCAATCCGTATGCAAAGGACTTTGTGTCAAACCCGACTTCCCGTTGATCAATAATGGAAGAACCGTGCTTATGTAAGTACTCTATCGGATCCTCAAGCGTAATGATATGCTTTCTCATCGTCTGATTCATATAATGAATCATCGAAGCAAGCGTCGTCGATTTTCCGCTTCCGGTCGGGCCCGTCACCAACACCAACCCTTGATGCTTTTCTGCTATCTTCATTATCACAGGGGGGAGCTTTAGTTCTTCCAGGGTCGGAATATTTCTGGGCACAACACGTAATGCAATCGAAATACAAGAACGTTGAAAATAGGCATTCACACGGAACCGTGAGACACCTGGGAGGGCATAAGAAAAGTCCATTTCCCCCCGTTCCTTGAATTCCGTCCATAAATGCTCGGGAACAATGGTTTTTGCCATTTGCTCTGTATCTTCCGGCTTCAGCACATCCTGCCCATATCTCTTTAAGTCTCCATGAATTCGGAAAACAGGGGCTGATCCTATCGTTAAATGAATATCAGAGGCCTTTGATTCAAATGCCTCCCGTAATAGATGATCTATCCGTTCCTTCAAGTCATACACCTTCTTTACTCTATTGCTACACGCAGTATTTCCTCTGTCGTGGTCAATCCCTGCTTCACCTTAAACAATCCATCATCCAAAAGAAAAATGGTTTTGTGATTATTGGCAACTTCCCTTAATGTGGAAAGGGATTCATTATTCATGATGATTCTCTTCATTTCATCGTTTACGACCAGTACTTCATGAATGGCCATTCTTCCTTTATAGCCTGTCATATTGCACGAGGCACATCCTCTGCCACGAATGACCTTTTCGATTGTCATTCCTCTGCGACCAAAGATTTCTTTCTCCCTCACTGTAGGGATTTCTTCTTGTGCACAATCCCGACACACTTTTCGAACAAGACGTTGAGCGACAATGCCGCTTACAGAAGTCGCAACCAAAAAGGGCTCGACCCCCATATCTATAAGGCGTGTTACCGTGCTTAAGGAATCATTCGTATGGATCGTACTGAGAACTAAGTGTCCCGTCAGTGAAGCTCGTATCGCTACTTCAGCCGTCTCTCTATCACGGATTTCCCCTACCATGATAATGTTGGGGTCCTGCCTTAGGATGGACCGGAGACCTGTAGCAAAAGTAAGGCCGACATTGGTGTTCACCTGAATTTGGTTAACCCCTTCCAATTGATATTCAACTGGATCCTCAACCGTAATAATATTGACCTCTTCACTATTCAGCTTGTTCAAGGCTGCATACAAAGTAGAAGATTTACCTGAACCAGTAGGGCCCGTTATAAGGACGATCCCGGTCGGGCGATCAATCAAATCTTGAAATCGTTTAAGGTTTAAACTGTTGAAGCCGAGTTGCCCCAGGTCATTTAACGATGAACTCAGGTCCAGTATACGAAGGACAATTTTTTCTCCATATACCGTCGGCAGGGTCGAGACCCTTAAATCAATCGGACGAAAATCGATGTTCGTTTTGATCCTTCCATCCTGAGGTACCCTGTGCTCCGTGATATCCAATTGAGACATGATTTTGATGCGGGCCGTCAGCATGCTTTGCATATGCTTAGGGAGAGAGCGATCAGTCCGCAAAATGCCGTCCACCCGATAGCGAATATGTACTTTTGTTTCCTGAGGATCGATATGGATATCGCTCGCCTTTTGCGTCATGGCATTGGATAACAATTGATTGACAAGTTTGGCGATGGGAGAGTCCTGATCTGTCAGTGCTTCATCCTCTAATGGATGACGCTCATTCCCCACCCCTTTTAACTCTTCAAAGCTTTCATCCATATCGTAATACTTACTGATTGACCGAAGGATATCGTCCTTTGTTGCGATGGACGTCTCAATATAAAAGCCAGTGGATAATCGCAGATCCTCGGTCGTGTAGAAATCCATTGGATCAGCCATGGCTACAAACAGCTTATCTCCCTCTTTTTTAAGTGGGATGATTAAATTCCGTTTTGCCACTTCTTTTGGAATCAAATGAAACAGCTTGGGATCAAACGGGTATCGAAATAAGCTGACATGAGGAATGCCTAATTGAAACTCCAGCACTTCAATCAGCTGCTGTTCTGTAATGTATCCTTTTTGTAAAATCGCATCTCCCAGCTTCTGATCGATCCCCTTTTCTTTGAGAGCCGTTTGAAGCTTTTCTTCTGTTAACAAACCTGATTCAACTAATAAATCGCCTAAACGTTTCCGCTCTTGTGCCATGCCATTCCACCTAACTGTCATTTTCTTATTTCATATCGGGCAAAGGAAGATCCTCTTCAGAAGAAGAAGCATTGGAGTTCTGTTTCGTTGAAGGGGAATTTGCATTGTCAGGTGAATCCGACTGTTCATCTTTCTCTTGATTAGATGGACTTTCTTGAGGCACTGAGCTGTCCCGGGTTTTATGCTCTTCAACCTCAGAACTCGTTTCATCCACCTCTGAAACATCGACCACTTTCCCTGCCACATAATCTTTCATACTATGTAACTCTTCTTTATGAACGGGAAGGTAAAAGTCTTCTGATACCTTTTCTTCCTTGAGAAATTCACCCTTCATTGTCTGAAAGCTCCTCCATACTTCAACCTGCATTCCGTTTCGGCCTTCTTTCGTTACCATTACTTCACCTGTATGTAAGTATGGACTGTATTGCTTGATCACTTTCGGTTTAAAGACCAGCTTGTCCCTTCGCTCTACCGTCACCCTATACGGAAGTTCTGCGCCCTTTAGTGAGATGGAAAGCAGATCTCCTTGCCACTGAAGGGTGATCGTATAAGACCCACTGTTAGGATTTGAAAAAATAAAGTCCTTACCCTGTTCTTCATTTACATAAGCTTCCATCCCTAATTCAGTACCATCAGGAAGCTCCCTGCTCTGATTTCTCTCAATCACCTCAAAGTTTGTCGGCAGTATCAGCTCATAAAGACATGAAGCGAGAGTGCTAAGATCTTGGTCAGTTGCTCCAGTGAATCCTTCCCCCTCAATAAACTCCAGTAAGGAGAACGGTGAGGCCCCTCTTATTTCAATCTCAGGGTTCGTATCAATAAACTGCTGAAGCCCTGGTGTCAATGGTAGACCATCGACTTTGATCTCTGAAATGGTTTCAATGGTAGCTTCGCTCTTACTTTTGTGTTCTGGATTTTGATCAGAAGGACCCGCAACATCTTTGTTCTCGCTGCCGGAAACAGGTTGAGCCGGTGATAGGAAGCGATCATAGGCCAAAGCACCCAGATGAGCAAAACTGAATAAACCTATGCTGCACAACACTAAAAATACGGATAGCTTTGTAAAAGGTGTTCTTTTACTCATCACAGATGCCCCTTTTATTCTTTTTCCTTATAGGTTTTTTAGATGTTTTGAAGAAAGGATGTAAACTGATTTAAACGTTGTTGAAGGAGGAACTTAGAAGTATAATTCGATGAAAATTAACAAAATTCGACTACTACTATTTTAGTATATACAGTTGTAAATGGAAAGCTACTATTTGCTACAAATAGAAAAAAATAGAATAAAAGTCATAGTTTTCGTTCAAAAAAAACACCTCCACAAGTAGGAAGGTGTTTTCCGAATTCATTTCACATACTGAGCCACCCGATTCCGTCCAGCCTGCTTCGCACCCGTATAAAGTGCCCGATCCGCATGGCGGATAAGAGCAAGTGTATCATCGGCATCTTCCGGTGCGGTTGAGACTCCAATGCTTGCGGTGATCCGGACCATCATTCGTTTGTTGGATTCGTCCAGGCTGTCATGGAGAGTGAAGGGTTCATTGGCAATCGCACCTCTGACATTCTCAGCAAGCAGGAGTGCTTCATCCCGTTTCGCATCCGGAAGAAGGATGACAAATTCCTCCCCTCCGTATCTCGCAACTGTACCTCTTGAATCGATAAGGGTACGAAGGCGTTCGGCAAGTTCAATCAGGATTTCATTCCCGCTCTGGTGGCCATAGTTATCGTTAATCACCTTGAAGTGATCCAGGTCGAGCATAATGAGTGATAGACTTTGTCTTTTCCCAACATCGAGATGATTGAATTCAAGCGTCAGGAGATCTTCAAAATATCGGTAATTGTATAGTCCTGTCAGGGCACATCTTTCACTGTTTTTCTTTGTCCGTTCATGGTGTCTTGCATTTGCGATTGCCACGCCTAAATAGGAACATAAAATATCGACAATCATCAATTGATACTTTTCATAGGCTTTCTTTTTGGAAGAGGCCAATAGAAGGATCCCTCGTACCTTTTGACTTCTTACAATGGGTACGCACAAAACACTTTCCACTCCCTCAGGCATATACCCTTCAGCGATATCGGTCCATTCAGATCGTGAAGTGTAGAGCACGGACTTCCCGGTTTCCCATACTACACCGCTGATCCCCTGGTTTTTCTTTAATGGACGCAGGTTATTCGACTTCATTTCTCCATTTTCAACACGCCTCAAGAGGACAAGTTCCTCTTCCTGGCAATCAAGGATATATGCATACTCAACCGGGAGGGTCTCGATGATCTTCTCGATGAATATATCAAGCACTTCTTTTACTTTCAGGCTTTCGGTTAATTGGTGACCGATTTCACCCGCTTTTTGAAGGTATTCATTGATTTTTTCAGAAGAGTTATAGAGCTTTAAAATGATCGATAAGCTCACAAAAGGGATACCGATCAATAGAGAAGCGAAGGCTCCCAGTTCAAACGTTAAATAATAGAGAGATAATGAGAGAGGGAACATGATCATATTTGCGGTAAAGTCCCAAACGAAATCCTTGCTGTAAAAACGGACATCATTGTTCACTACATAGCGTTGATACATTAAAAGAAGAATTTGATTGATCATAATCGAAACGATTTGATAACTGAGTATCGGAAATAGTAATTGACCGATACCCTTTAATCCGACTTCTCCACCGAATAGAAAATAAATGAGGCCGCTCACTAATGAAACAAGAAAGAACATCACTGAATTCAAGGGAATTCTATGCCAATCGGTTTTGGCCAGCCTGAGCCGGATAAGCAATGGGATAATAGAGAATTGCATGAGGACGATCTCAATAAATAATCCATACTTTATAAACCCTACGAGGGTCACCCACTGGATGAAGAAAATGGTGGCACCATTTATCACAATGGGCATGAGTGGGATAAAGGTGGCAAAAGCCACTAAGGTTAAAAGCTCCAGCTCATTTCCTGCAATATTTTCAGGAGGATAGTAGCGATAAGTAAAATATAATCCAGCAGGTACAACGGCTAGCCAGGCCAGCAATATGTACAGCTTCTTTTTTACTGATAATGTCATGTCTATCCTCCAAAGGTTCCGTTCGATTTAATATAGTTCTATGATACTATACTAGTTAAATAGTCACAAGTTTATGAATATTTTATCAAAGCGGTTCGATAAAGTCACTTACTTTTTTCTGTAATTTTTTAATTCATTCAGAAGATATGGTTTTACCTCAGATAGAAAATACAAAGAACCTGTTATGAGCAGTACTTCATTTTCTTTCAGCCCCGGGATCTTCTCTTGAAGAAACTCTTTCCAACGAGAAACTTTAACCTTATCAGGATGGGAAGATAATCCGTAAAGCTCTTCAGCTGATGCCACTCTTGGAAAGTCAAAGGTCGTGAACCCGATCGCATCCACTGCTTCTTCAAGATGAGAAATCATCGGCCGTAAGTCTTTGTCATTCAATGCGGAAAATAGAACCGTCACCCTCTTCTCCATAAAGCGATCCTGTATGGTTTTCACCAAGGCGCTAATTCCTTCAGGGTTATGAGCACCATCGATGTATATTTCAGGTTTATCTGAAAGGAGTTCCATCCTCCCCGGCCATGATGACTTTTTCAATCCAGCATTTATGTGTGTTCCTTCTACATTTATGACATGCTCTTCAGAAAGCAGCTCAATTACCTTTATGGCAAGTGCGGCATTGTTCATTTGGTGAGTACCTATCATCGCAAGCTCGTACGTTTCATGTAAAGAAGGTGAATGATAGGAAAATTTTTCACCTTTTTCAAGGATCGAAAGACGTTCCACTGAGAAATCCTTTCCAAGTTCAAATAGATCGCTATCCATTTCTAATGCTCTACCTTTTATCACATCCGCCGCTTCTTTTTGGTGGACCCCTGATATGACAGGAACGGAACGCTTGATGATACCGGCTTTCTCATAGGCGATGTCTTCTAATCTGCTTCCTAAAAATTGCATATGATCAAGGCCGATACTCGTTATGACTGAAACCATCGGGGTGATGACATTCGTTGAATCGAGTCTTCCACCAAGTCCAACCTCATAAAGGACGAGATCGACCGGTTTCATTTCGGCAAAATAATAAAAGCTCATGGCTGTAATGACCTCGAATTCAGAAGGACTTCCCCATTCTGATTGTTCCATGCTCTCGGCAATGGGCTTTATTTTCTCCACAAGAAAAGTTAAGTCCTCATCTGAAACAGGATCTCCATTGATACTGATTCTTTCATTAAAACGTTCAAAGTATGGAGAAGTAAAGGTGCCTACAGAATACCCTGCTTCCTGTAATATGTTTCGCAAATAGGTTACAGTAGATCCCTTACCGTTTGTTCCCCCGATATGAACGGTTTTGAGCTTTTCATGAGGGTTTCCAAGCTTCTCTAACAAGCACTGCATTCTCTCCAGACCCGGTTTGATTCCAAGTCTGAGTCTTGAGTGTATCCATTCAACGGCTTTATCATAGGTTAACAATTATTATTCACTCCCTCTTTTAGGTTTCATTAGAAAAAGGGCTCTAATCGGATCTGATTGCTGAAGAGGATCTCCCCATAACAATCAGACCTGATTTTAAAGCCCTCTTCTTAACCTCTATTCACTCGGCAAAATTAAACTGACTTCAGCTCTTCTATTCTTGCTTTAACAGTCGCTTGTTTCTCTAAATAATCTTTTTCTTTTGCTTTTTCCTCATCTACTACTTTCTGAGGGGCTTTGCTTACAAATTTCTCATTGTTCAGCTTACCTTGAACACGGGAAACTTCCTTCGTCCATTTCTCCAACTCTTTTTGCAGGCGGGCAATTTCCTCTTCGATGTTGATCAGCCCTTCTAATGGAAGGAATAAGTCCACACCTGTAACGACTGCGGTCATCGCTTTTTCCGGTGTATCTAGATTTGTACCCATTTCAAGCTTCTCCGGGTTACAGAATTTTTCGATATACGCTTTGTTCTTCTCGATGATTGTTAGCGTATGTGCATCTTTCGCCTTTAGCATCAAGTTGATTTGCTTGCTCATCGGCGTGTTAACCTCAGCACGGACATTACGTACAGCACGAATGATATCAACGAGCAGCTTCATCTCTTCTGCTGCCGCTTGGTCTGTAAGTTCTTCTTGAACCGTCGGCCATGCAGCCACCGTAATGGATTCGCCTTGATGCGGCAAGTTCTGCCATATTTCCTCGGTAATAAACGGCATGAATGGGTGTAGAAGTCTCATTGTGTTGTCCAGGACATGAGCCAGAATCGAACGGGTCGTTTTCTTAGCTGCTTCGTCCTCGCCATATAAAGGCAATTTAGCCATTTCAATATACCAATCACAGAAGTCATCCCAGATAAAGTTGTAAAGAACACGACCAACTTCACCAAACTCGTAACGATCCGCTAAACGTGTTACGGTTTCAATCGTTTCATTTAATCGGGTAAGGATCCATTTGTCAGCAACAGATTTTTCACCTGATAAATCAATTTCGTCATAGGTCATACCGTCCATATTCATAAGGGCGAAGCGTGATGCGTTCCAGATCTTATTCGCAAAGTTCCAAACAGATTCTACTTTCTCAAAGGAGAAGCGTAAATCCTGACCCGGTGAGCTGCCTGTAGATAGGAAGTAGCGTAGGGAATCTGCTCCATACTTTTCGATGACATCCATTGGATCTACACCGTTTCCTAATGACTTACTCATCTTACGCCCATCTGCATCCCGAACCAGTCCGTGAATCAGTACGTCTTTAAATGGACGTTCTCCCGTGAACTCCAGTCCCTGGAAGATCATGCGAGATACCCAGAATCCGATAATGTCATATCCCGTCACAAGTGTGTTGGTTGGGTAGTACCGTTTAAAGTCCTCTGCATTCAGATCTGGCCAGCCCATTGTTGAAAACGGCCATAGAGCAGAACTGAACCATGTATCCAGTACATCCTCTTCCTGTGTCCAGTTTTCAATATCTTCCGGTGCTTCATTGTTTACATAGATTTCGCCCGTTTCTTTATGATACCAGGCAGGGATGCGGTGTCCCCACCAAAGCTGACGGGAAATACACCAGTCACGCGTGTTTTCCATCCAGCGCAGGTATGACGTTTCAAAGCGATCAGGTACAAAGTTGACCTTGTTTTCATCCTGCTGAAGTTTTACCGCTTCTTCTGCCAGAGGATCCATTTTAACGAACCATTGAGTAGAAAGATATGGCTCAACGACTGCTCCACTTCTTTCTGAGTGGCCAACTGAATGCATATGCTCTTCAATCTTGAACAGAACGCCGGCTTCTTGAAGGTCTTTCACGATTTCCTTACGACATTGGAATCGATCCATCCCTTGGTATTTATCCGCCTTTTCATTCATGGTTCCATCTTCATTCATTACAAGAATACGTTCTAAATTGTGACGATTACCGATTTCGAAGTCATTCGGATCGTGTGCAGGCGTAATTTTCACTGCTCCGGAACCAAATTCCATATCAACGTAATCATCTCCTACAATCGGAATTTCACGTCCCACGATTGGAAGGGTAACTGTTTTACCGATTAGATGCTTGTAGCGATCATCTTCCGGGTGTACTGCAACTGCCGTATCACCAAGCATGGTTTCAGGGCGGGTTGTGGCAATTTCAATATGACCACTTCCATCAGCCAACGGATATTTCATATGATAGAATGCGCCTTGTACATCCTGATGAATAACCTCAATGTCTGAAAGGGCGGTTTTCGTTGCCGGGTCCCAGTTGATGATGTATTCACCACGGTAAATCAGGCCTTTATTATAAAGGTCGACAAATACCTTTTGTACAGCTTCCGATAAACCTTCATCCAACGTGAAACGTTCTCGGCTATAATCTAAGCCTAATCCAACTTTAGACCATTGCTGACGGATATGCTCGGCATATTCTTCTTTCCACTTCCACGTTTCTTCTACGAACTTTTCACGGCCCAAGTCATAGCGTGAAATACCCTGATTACGAAGTTTTTCATCCACTTTCGCTTGTGTTGCAATTCCTGCATGGTCCATACCTGGCAGCCATAATACATCGTAACCCTGCATTCGCTTCATTCTGGTCAGGATATCTTGCAGGGTTGTGTCCCAAGCATGACCAAGATGAAGTTTCCCCGTTACGTTCGGCGGAGGGATGACGATGGTGTAAGGCTCTTTCTCCTTATCGTTTGTCGCTTCGAAGTACTTCCCTTCGAGCCACCATTTGTAGCGTCCCTGCTCAATGGCATTCGGATCATATTTCGTCGGCATTGCTAATTGCTGATCTTGAGTTTCCATTTGTTTTCCTCCTATATTAGTGCGAATAAGTACACTTTTCTAAAAAAATAAAAAAATCCCCCGTCCTATGAAAAGGACGAAGGATTCCATTCGCGGTACCACCTTTTTTCTCAGGAGAAATAAACCTCCTGAACTCTCGACGATTATAACGGCTTTTAACCGGCTTCTACTACTGAAATTCATAGAAACAGCTCTCCAGGCGACCTTCCATTGTCTTAACGTAGAAAATCTCTCACCAAACGATTTTCCTCTCTGAAAGTAAGGGCCAATGTACTCTTCCTGTTCATTGCTTTTAAGGCATTATTTATTTACTAATTATAGTATAGGAAAAGATAAACTTTCGTCAATCATTATCGCCAATTTTTAATAAAAATATTCATTTCGCCTACTCAGGCACCATTCTATCCTGTATTCATAAGATAAAGTAGTGAATATACCCAGGAGAGTGAGTGGAAGAATATGAAAAAAATCAATCAATATACCATGCAGAAATGGATGGGAAACGCCCGGTTAATATGTAAGCAATTCATCATCCCCTTTACGATCTTTCAAGGGGTCCGGACCATTTTGCTCCCAACCACTTTTGATGTCCTTCTTTTAACTCTGTTTATCGGTATAGGCCTTGCCATTTATTTCGATTGGATTTAATGGACTGACGAGATGTGGACTTCGCCAGTCCTTTTTTTATTCTGCTTCAGCCGCCTGCTCCTGTTTCTTTTTTTCCATTTCATCTAAACGCATGACAACGTATTCTGTATTTTTCAGCAGCCAGTAGTGTCGTTGCAATTTTTTGAGGGATTTACGTTCATTCCGCTTATCCTTCGGTGTATGAAAATACTTTTCCACCACTGCAATGACAGAGCTTGGATAAGCTAAATAACTCATGAACAGGAGCCGCTCTTCATTACGTACAGTAAAATGCAGAAAATAAGTGGTAAGCCACTCGACACATTCCTCGTAATACTTAGGATAGGTTTTCAACGTTCTCGACAAAAACGGCAAGAGATCATGAAATGGAGAAGCCATCCTTGAGTTCTCAAAGTTATGGAAATACCCCAACCCTCTTTCATCGAATAGAAAGTGCTCCGTCGAAACCTTTCCGTGGGTGATGACGGTCCTAACCTTTTCCAGCTCCTTCGTCTCTTCATACCACTCATCAAGCATCTTGCGTGAAAATTTCAACGCTTGAGTGGCATCCTTGTAATACATGCAGAAATGCAATTGAAAAGGAGACATATACGTTGTTTTTTCACATGCCTCAACATACTCATCGAGAAACTGTTGTTCTTTATCCCACCTGGATGTCAACTGCTCGTAATGAGATTCTCTCTCTTCTTTATCAATCTTTACTTCTTGAGACGAAAGAGTATGCAATCTTGCCAATTCCCGGAACATTTTCTGATGCTTTTCAAATTGATCTTCCCTTTCCAGGTTCAACAGCCAGGGCATCACATAGTATAACTCCCCTTCATTCCACACCGCATAACGCCCATCCAAAGTCGGGTAGATCGGAACAATGCGGTTATATCCCCTTTGAAACAATAGTTGCACATTCCGGACAAAGTCAACTCCAGTCTGGGCCGGGATCTGCTTAACAGCCAGAGTGCCTTTATTGGAAAACACTTTGGAAATCTTCCCGTAGCTCTCAACAAAATGGGGTTCTACGCCATAAGGTTGTAAGACATGCTTTAATCCATCAAGCGTTTGTACCATTCCTCTCACCTTCTAAGATTACTTTTCTAAAAAAAACGGACTAACTCCAATGAATTTGGTGTCAGCCCCATTCTTTCCTCTATATGTCCATTACGCTATTCTTATGTCTTAAGCGGGAACGACTTTACCCATATTCCTCTACCCTTTGAAGACATACTCGCTTTTCGGGATATAAAGAACCTGCCCTACATAGACGTCTTGATTGGCTTCAAGTTGATTGACCCTTAATAGCTGCGGAATGGTCAAATCATACTTTTCTGCAATATAGTCCAGGGTCTCACCCTCTTGAACAATGCATACCCGTAATGTTGCGCCCTTTTCCTCATCTTTTCTTGCAAAGAAATCGGTTAATGAAATGCTTTCATATTTCTTTTTACCTTTTGTCTTTTTCTTTTCTTCCGGTTCTTCCCCGCTTTCTTCCATCTCCGCTTCTACAGCTGATGAGGACGACTCTTCTTCTTCGGCTTCCTGCTGCTTGTATTTAGGAGGCGGCGTGTAGGCGGCCTTTGGTTCAGACGGCTGCTCTTCTGATGACTCACTTAGTTCATGCTGAGGCAACTCAAACACGTTTTCTTTCCTGAAATAATTTTCCTCATAGGAATGAGTTGGCTGAGCACCGTATTGAATCTGTACGGGTATCTCATCCTCCTCTTCAGATGGTGGTGTCCGTCCTTCCAGATTAAACGGCTGGTACTCGTCGTCTTCAGAATCCTCTTCTTCCTCCTGCTCTTCAACGTTCGCCGTTAATTCTTCGACGTCGTAGTTCTCATACTCGTATACTTCTTCTCTTTCTTCTTGCTCTTCTTCTGTTTCTACTTCTTCCTCCGCTGTATCTTCTTCTACTTCGGCAACTGCACTAGAACGGTAAAGCGGCTCGTATTCTTCCTCTCTGCTAAATTCAGCTTCAAGGGGAGTGTGCGTCTGCTGTTCACCATAAATCCCTGTAATCGTTAAATCGGCATTCAATTTTAAACAAGCATTCTCAGGAACCATGTAATCGAATGACTCAACGAATACGTCGATATCGCCCAGATTGGCAATTCTATTTTTCGGAATCGTCACATCGACAGGGAAACGGTGGACAAATTCATACTCACCTTTTTCCCTCTTTTCCACTATTTGTACAAACTTACCACCTGCTTCAAACTCATCCTCTTCTTCGTCCCTAGGTGAAGTTGGTAAATATTCACCGGAAAGATCAAGGCTTCCCCTGATAAGTACGTACTGCTCTTGCTCTTGTATCGTTATATGAGGATCTAAGGAGATAGATAGCAATTCTTCAACTTCCTGTCCTTTTTTAAACCAAATTGATTCTTCCAAGGAAAATCGCAAACACGATTGTTGTTCTTGTGACAAAAGAAATTCCTCCTTTCAGGTTCCAAACAAAGAAATAGTAAACAATGCCATTATCACTTTATGAAACGAAAAGGAGGATTATGATAGGAAAACGAATATAAATAGCCGATCCCTAAAAAGGATCGGCTATCATCACTACTTCTTACTAATCTTTTCAAACGCTTTTTCCGCTGCTTCAAGGGTCTTTTCAATATCTTCATCTGTATGAGCTGTCGATAAGAATAGTCCTTCGAATTGGGAAGGTGGCAAGAATACACCTTCGTGTGCCATTTCACGGTAGTAATCAGCAAACATATCAAGATCAGACGACTTGGCACCTTCGTAGTTGGTTACTTCTTCATTCGTAAAGAAGATCCCGATCATGGAGCCTGCACGATTGATTCTGTGAGGGATGTTGTGCTTTTCTGCCGCTTTCTTTAAGCCTTCTTCCAGCAGGTCTGCTTTGCGGGCAAACTCTGTGTACGTTTCAGGAGTCAGCTGGCTCAGGGTTTCATATCCAGCTGTCATCGCCAATGGATTTCCGGATAGAGTTCCAGCTTGATAAATCGGACCGCTTGGAGCGATTCTCTCCATGATTTCAGCCTTACCGCCATATGCACCTACCGGCAGACCTCCACCAATCACTTTACCTAAGCAAGTTAAGTCGGGTGTTACGTTATAGTAGCCTTGGGCACATCCGTATCCGACACGGAACCCGGTCATGACTTCATCAAATATTAACAGTGAACCATGATTCTCCGTGACTTCACGCAGGCCTTCCAGGAAGCCTGGCTGAGGTGGAACGACCCCCATATTACCGGCAACAGGTTCTACGATCACACCGGCAATATCATCACCAAATTGTTCAAAGGCATAGCGGATGCTTTCTAAATCATTGTAAGGCACCGTAATCGTGTTCTTTGCCACGCCTTCAGGTACACCAGGGCTGTCAGGCAGGCCAAGAGTCGCCACACCGGATCCTGCTTTGATTAATAAAGAGTCACCATGACCGTGGTAGCAGCCTTCAAACTTGATGATTTTATTGCGGCCTGTGTATCCGCGAGCCAGACGAAGGGCACTCATCGTCGCTTCCGTACCAGAAGACACCATACGTACGACTTCGATACTTGGTACTCTTTCAATTACAAGCTGGGCTAGCTTGTTTTCGATTTCAGTCGGGGCACCGAAACTTGTCCCGTTTTCCGCTACTTTTTTAATGGACTCCACCACGCGGTCATTGCTGTGACCAAGAATGAGTGGTCCCCAGGATAGAACATAGTCAATGTATTCATTTCCATCAATATCGTAAATTTTAGATCCTTTTCCTTTTTCCATGAATATGGGATCCATCTTAACTGATTTGAATGCGCGAACGGGACTATTCACTCCGCCGGGCATTAGCTTTACTGCTTCTTTGAACGCTTGCTTCGATTTCTCATATGAACGCAATATCGGTTCCTCCTTTAGTGATCTTTCAGTCATCCTTACAGGAACTTTCCACCAATTAGGATAACCAATTCGCTACATCTTTTGCGAAATACGTAATGATGAGGTCTGCACCCGCACGTTTCATGCTAGTCAGCTTTTCCATTACGATTTCCTGTTCGTTTACCCAGCCGTTTTGAGCCGCCGCTTTCACCATGCTGTACTCTCCACTAACATTATAAGCGACAACCGGCGCATTAAAACGGTCTTTCACTTCCCGCATGATATCTAAATAGGAAAGGGCAGGTTTGACAATTAAGAAGTCTGCGCCTTCTTCAATATCGGACTGTGCTTCTCTTAACGCTTCCAGGCGATTGGCAGGATCCATCTGATACGTTCTGCGATCTCCGAATTGCGGAGTTGAGTGTGCGGCATCACGGAATGGACCATAGAAGCTTGAGGAGTACTTAACGGCATATGACATGATCGGCACATCATGATAGCCGGCCTCGTCCAATCCGTGGCGGATCGCTGCAACGAATCCATCCATCATATTGGAAGGGGCAATGATATCAGCACCCGCTTCAGCCTGGCTGACAGCCGTTTTTGCTAATAGATCAAGCGTAGGATCGTTCAGTACTTTTCCATCTTTGACGATTCCACAATGTCCGTGGCTCGTATATTGACATAAACATGTATCGGCAATGACGACAAGCTCAGGATAATGTTCCTTCACAAACCGGGTTGCCCGTTGTACGATCCCGTGGTCATGATACGCTTGTGTTCCTACCTCATCTTTTTCAGCTGGCACACCGAAAAGAATAATGGATTTTATACCCAGGGAAACCACTTCATCCATCTCTGCTTTTAAGTTATCAAGGGAAATATGATAAACTCCTGGCATGGAAGGAACGACATTCTTAATGTTTTCCCCTTCCACTATAAACAATGGATAGATTAAATCTTCTTTTCTTAGATGAGTTTCTCTTACCAACGCACGCATATGATCTGATTGACGCAGGCGACGATGACGGTTAAAATGCAGATCTTTCATATGTAAACCTCCTAAGTAGATAAAGCTTTATTTTGATGATCTATTTGCTATAAATTCTTTCATCTCGTTTACCATTTCATTTACAGTATAAATGCTTGGACAGATTTTTACATGTAATCCGTACTTTTCAGCCGTATTTTTTGTAATGGGACCAATGCACGCAATGGGAATGTCCCTGATCTCATCATGCAAAGTGTACTGATTGACCACCTTCATAAAATGATGGACCGTCGATGAGCTGGTAAACGTAATGATATCTGGATCCTCTTCTTTAATGATATCCTTCAACTGCCCGATGCTCCCTTTTGGAAGGACAGTTTCATAGACAATCCATTCCTCACAGGATACTCCTGCAGAGGTTAACACTGAAGCAATGACGTTTCGTGCCAAGTTCCCTTTTGGAATCAGGACGTCCCCTGACGGCTTCACTTTCGAAATGAATTCTTCTGCAAAGTCATCCCCTGTAAAATGTTCTGGCACAAAGGAAACAGGGATTCCATATTTCTTGCAATATTGTTCTGTCTTACTTCCGACTGCAGCAAACTTTCCGGAAAATGAAGATAAATCGAGCCGTAATCGATTCAATGCTTGAAGAAAGAATCTCACTCCATTTGTGCTGGTGAAAATAATCCATTCATACGTATGTATTGTTGAGTGAAGATTAACTTCCCACTTATCTTCATGAGGTTGAAAATGAAGGAGAGGTACCACAACCGGGACCCCTCCCTCTTTTTCTATGAGGGCGGCCGTTTCACTGGATCCCTCACTGCCACGAGTAATCAAAACCTTTATATTTTCTAAAGGCCCTTTACCCTTCATTATTGATCAAGCTCCTCTTTCACCTGATCGATGAGGGCTTTGGCACCCAGGTCTGTTAAGCTTTCAGCCACTTTTTCCCCTACTTGTTCAGGATCTTGTCCCACCATGTATTCTTTATAAATCGTTTTCCCATCAGGTGAAGCTACAAGCCCTGTTAAGGCTATGTCCCCATTGTCTTTCAGCTCAGCAAATCCTGCAATCGGCACCTGACATCCCCCTTCCATTTTGTGAAGGAACGCTCTTTCAGCCGTAACAGTCTTTGTGGTCTCAACACAAGCAAACTTCTGAAGAAGTTCAAGCACCTCAGAATCATCTTCCCTGCATTCAATGGATAACGCACCTTGACCAACTGCAGGCAGGCAAAGGTCGGGATCAAGGAATTCCGTTACAACATCCGATGTCCAACCCATACGGGATAATCCTGCTGCTGCAAGGATTATCGCGTCGTAGTCCTCATTTTTAAGCTTCGTTAAGCGCGTATCGATATTCCCGCGGATCCATTTGATTTCAAGATCTGGACGAACGGATAAGATCTGTGCCCCTCTGCGCAGACTACTCGTTCCTACGATTGCTCCTCCCGGTAAATCTTTTAGAGCCACATGATTTTTACTGATGAACGCATCACGGTGATCCTCGCGAAGCGGTATACATCCGATGGTCAGTCCTTCGGGTAAGACCGCAGGCATATCTTTCATACTGTGAACGGCCATATCGATTTCTTTATCCAGCATCGCTTGTTCAATTTCTTTTACAAACAAGCCTTTTCCACCGACTTTCGACAGGGTGACATCAAGAATCTGGTCCCCCTTTGTGACAATTTCCTTCACTTCGAATTCGTAAGAGGGGTCCAGTGCTTTCAACTGATTGATCACCCAATTTGTTTGTGTCAGTGCTAATTTACTTCGTCTCGATCCAACAATGATTTTTCTCATAATGACCTCCTGAATCTTATGAATACCAGAAATGAAATGAAGACAACCGACTTCCTAAGAAAAAGTTAATTAGTATGATCAAGAAGGCTGCAACATTTAGAAAAGCTAATGATTTACCAAATACATTCTTTTTGATGCGCAGATATAAATAACTACTATATAAAATTAATAGAATAAATGACCCTACTATTTTCGGATCATACCATATGAAATCCGGGAGTTTGATATATGCCCATTGCAACCCAAGGATCAGGCTGAGCAGAAGCATCGCTACTCCAATGGAATTGGAAATATATGAAATCTTCTCAAGTTTAGACAGATCACTGATCCGCAATAACCTTTGTCCCCATTTTTTCTCTTTCAATAATTTAAATTGGAGGAGATAAAGCAAGGAAACCACAAAGGATAATGAAAAGGCTCCATATGAAAGGATGGCCATCGTAATATGAATCAACAATAATTCAGATACGAGCTGTTCTGCCATTGCCTGAGACTCTACCTGTACCGGTGCAAACGTATGGATCGCCATAATGATGAATCCAAGTACATTCGTAAAAAACACCGTAAAGTCCACCCTTAATAATCGATTGATGACAAGTGACAGGGTAATGAGGACCCAGGCATAAAAATAAAGTCCCTCGAAAATGGTGAGGACTGGAAACCTGCCTGTGTTCATCATGTAAAGAAATAAAAAGATTGTTTGAAGTATCCAAACAATCGCAAGTAACCAGAAGGCAAACAGATTCGCCTTCCGGTTTTTGTTTAAGAAATCTATAAAGTAAAAGAGAATACTAATAGCATACAGAACAATCATAAGTTCATGCAGCCTAGTCATCGTTTGTTCAAACATAGTCAATAACCTCACTTATGCTTGAAAAGAAGGTTGTGGTACAAGCTTAAGATCGCTCTCAGTCTTTTCATTGGCTGCTTTTACTTGTTTCTGCTCTAGCACTTGTTGTTCAATGTTAAAAATATTGATAAATAAATCCAGTTTATCTTCAGCATCCGGAAGGCCCGCGAATTCCTTCGCTTGCAGGATTGGATCCTTTAACAACTGATTGATAATGCTCTTCGTATGCTTATTTAACACTTTTCGCTCACGATCTGTTAAGTCAGGCATTTTCCGTTCGATGCTTTCCATCGTTTCAGCTTGGATGGAGAGTGCTTTTTGTCGAAGAGCTGAAATAACCGGGACCACCCCAAGCATATTCAACCACTCTTTAAAGGACACAATTTCGGCTTCAATCATGATTTCAATTTGCTCGGCTGCTTTCTTACGCTCAGCCAGGTTTGCCTGAACGATGCCTTCCAGATCATCGATATCATAAAGGAAAACACTTTCTAATTCTCCGATGGAAGGATCCAGATCACGGGGTACCGCAATATCCACCATGAAAAGAGGTCGACCTTTTCTCATGCTTTCCACATGGGACATCATTTCTTTTGTGATCACGAATTCCTTTGCACCCGTAGAACTGATCATAATGTCCGCTTCCACGAGGGCACATTGAAGTTCCTTCATTGTTTTAGCGTTCCCGCTGAAACGTTCTGCCAAGGTTTGTGCCTTTTCATACGTACGATTAATGACCGTCACTTTAGTCGCTCCGCTGCCATGAAGGTTTTGGATCGCTAGTTCTCCCATTTTACCGGCACCAAGAATAAGAACATGTTTTTTCTCCAGGCTGCCGAATACTTTTTTAGCTAATTCAACGGCTGCATAGCTGACAGACACAGCATTGGAACCGATATCTGTTTCGGAGTGACCCTTTTTGGCTACCGTCACTGCCTGCTTGAACAGATGATTAAATACTGTACCAGTCGCCCCTGATTCCTGTGCATTCAGGAAGCTTGAACGAATTTGCCCGAGGATCTGGGTTTCCCCCAACACCATTGAATTCAAACCGCACGCAACTTTAAAAAGGTGTTCGACTGCTCCTTCTTGTTCATAAATGAACAGATAAGGTGTGAACTCCTCTTTATCTATATCGAACCATTGAGATAAGAAATCTTTAATATAATAACGACCTGTATGAAGCTGATCCACTACTGCATAGACTTCCGTTCTATTACATGTAGAAACAATCACATTTTCCAGAATGCTCTTCTTTTCCTTTAAAGCCTTCATAGCGAAAGGAAGATCAGTTTCATTGAATGATAAACGCTCACGAATCTCAACAGGGGCCGTTTTGTAATTCAAACCAACGACTATTGTATACATGCTATGCACTACACCCCCAACTAAAATCATTACTCTCATTATAACATGTCCTAAAAAGCTCCTGACCCGTAAATGTGAACAGAAATTGAAACCTAAGTATGATACATTTATAAAGGTAAGAAGGCATGCTTCTTCCGGTACTTGCTAAACATTTATTTCATCATATACATTTAAGATTAACAAAGAATGAACATGAAAGCATTTTCAATTCTAAAAAAATCTATTATATTTCGACATCACCTACTAATGTAGGGTACCAAAACAAGCCTAAAGAATCAAGTAATGGAAAGGTTTCTTACCTGGACATCCGGGCTTATTATTAGTAGTATGTATTATTTTCCCTGAAAAAACAGTATTTAAAACATTTAGTATAAAAAGATACGGGAGGAAGAGTATGAAACAACAACAAAGAATTTTCCCAGGAATGATCTTAATCGGCTTTGGGGCATACTTTTACTTACAGCAGGCGAGCATAGTCCTGTTTCAGGAGTTCTTCACGTGGCCTACTTTACTGATGATTGTTGGACTTGCTTTTCTCGGACAGGGATATGGAGGGAGAGATTATGAAGCCATATTACCGGGAACGATTCTCGTTGGATTCGGTCTGCATTTTCATGTTGTCAATAGACTCGAAATCTGGCCTGATCACATGGGGACTTTCATTCTGATCATTGCCTTGGGTTTCCTGCTCAGGTACCAGAAAACGAGAGCAGGACTTTTTCAAGGTGTGCTCTTTTTAACCCTTTCTATCATTCTCTTATTCTATGATAAAGCGGCGGGATGGTTTGGCTTCATTGGAGGTAATGTGGTGGAGACCGCTTGGGAATTCTGGCCGATGATCATCATTGGTATCGGCGTCTACTTATTGTTTATAAAGAAAAAATAATTCTATGTACTCCATAATAAAAGCCCGGAAATCACTCCGGGCTTTTTGTGAATTCTATTATAAAACTGAATCCAGAAATTCTCTTGTCCGCTGCTCTTTTGGAGCGTTGAACAATTCCTGGGGAGGTCCTACTTCCACGATCCTGCCATCGTGCATATACACGACCCAGTCGGCTACCTCGCGGGCAAACCCCATTTCATGGGTCACGACAACCATCGTCATCCCCTCTAAAGCAAGCTCCTTCATGGTTGCCAAGACCTCTCCGACCAATTCAGGGTCAAGTGCTGAGGTAGGTTCATCAAAGAGCATGATTTCAGGCTTCATCGCCAGGGCCCTTGCAATGGCCACACGCTGCTTCTGTCCACCGGATAGCTTGGATGGATAGACATTTTCCTTATCCCCCAGGCCGACTTTCTTTAATAGCTCTTTCGCATCCTTCTTTGCTTCGGCCTTTGAAACCCCTTTGACGTATACCGGTGCTTCCATCACATTTTCCAGGACCGTTTTGTGAGGGAAAAGGTAGAAATGTTGAAATACCATTCCGACTTTTTGACGGATTTTATTTAAATCATGTGTATCCTGGTTGACTTCATCGCCTTCTATGACAACCTTTCCATTGTCTTTCAGTTCCAGGAAGTTTAAGCAGCGAAGCAATGTACTCTTCCCTGATCCACTGGCTCCAATGAGGCAAACCACATCACTTTCCTTTACACTGATATCAATGTCCTTCAGTACGTGTAAATCACCAAAGGATTTATTTAATTTTTCCACTTTAATCATTTCCTGACTCACACTCATCCCTCCCGCATCTTTATTAATCACTAACTGACATCCGTTTTTCTATGATATTGACAATCGTTGAGAATACCAGTACCAGAACCAGGTAATAGATCGCTACAACGAGCAGGTAGGTCATGTAATCGAAGTTGTTGGAACCAAGCGTCGTTGCCACACTGAACAATTCGAACATCCCTATGAATGATGCAAGAGATGAATCCTTTAATGCAATGATGAATTGATTACCAAGTGGTGGCAGGGCTCGTCTGAATGCTTGCGGCAAAATGATCCTTCTCATGGACAATCCAAGAGACATTCCAAGGGACCGTCCCGCTTCCATTTGCCCTTTATCAATGGATTGGATGGCTCCACGGAAAATCTCGGCGATGTAGGCACCATTATGGAAAGCAAGACCCATAACAACAGACCAGAAGCCTGATATATTTAATGAGGTTAATCCGAAGTAGAAAATAAAGATTTGAACAATTAAAGGTGTTCCCCGCACAACGAAAATATATAAATCCGCTAATAGTTCCAATGGCTTGATTCCGGAAATCTTGAGAAACGCGAAAAACAAACCAATCACAATCGCAATAAGGACAGAAACAAAGGTTAATTGGAATGTTAATAACATCCCTTTAAGAAATACATCATATGTACCTGTTAAGGTTTCAAAAAAGTGCATGAACTTCCCTCCAGTCAATTCAATACGTGTAAGCTTCTCCCGGTAACGGACAAAAAGCGAATGCGCATAGAAGCACATTCGCTCTGTGTCATGCTGCCTTTACTCTTCTTCAGGATCTGATGTGATGTCTGTATTGAAATATTTTTCACTGATTTTCTTTAACGTACCGTCTTCTCTTAGAGTTTCAAGAGCTTTATTGATTTCATCCAATAACTTTTCATTTTCTTTACTTACGGCGATGGCTTGCTCACTGCGCCCGATCAGTTCACGGGCTTCAACGTTCAAACCTGCAGCGATCGCTTCTTTACCAGTAATGAAGTCGGTAATAACGGCATCATGTTTACCCTTATTTAATGCTTCTAATGCGACTACATCACTATCATATTGTTGAATATTATCCGTTACTCCCTGGGCAGTCTCTGCGTAAGTAGATCCTTTGGAAACGGCAATCTCCATTCCTTCCAAATCATCCAATGTTTCTACAGAACTGTCCGGACGAACGAAGATCTGCGGGCCAGAATAATAATAAGGAGTTGAGAAGTCTACTTCCTTCAAGCGTTCATCCGTGATCGTATGGCTGGCAACCGCCGCATCAAAACGACCCGATTTCACTCCTTCTACAATTCCTGCAAACTTAAATTTCTTCTGTTCAGGTTCAAGACCCATTTCTTTCGCAACGGCTTCTGCCACTTCAATATCGAAACCTGACATGGTTCCATCATTATTTGTTACACTGAATGGCTTAAATTCTCCTGAAGCTGCATAAATGAATTTGCCTTCCTCTACTAACTTCGCACCATTTTCTGTTGTGGCTTTGTCGCCACAGGCTGATAGAAGAAGCACAGAAATGACTAACAAGACTAGGCTTTTCCAATTCTTCACTGTCTAGAGTCCCCCTTATGTAGCTTGTAATATTTTTAATCTTTCATAATTTTATCAACAAAAGAGAAAATTCTCAAAATTCAAATATAGCTTCTACAGCTTATAATTATCCATTTTATTGGATGAAGCGGATTCAGCTCGGTTACAGGTACATATGCGTCTCTATCCTTTTATTTCCTTTCATATGCTTTGATGATATAGGCCCATCAGCCTTATACGTAGTTCAGTAGACCCTCTTTTATACTACTTTTAAGCTATATGGGTGCTGTCATTATTTAGTCATAAAAAAGAACCGTCTCCACATATGTGGAAATCGGTTCTTTTTAAAGCTTATTTATAATAAGACTTGATGGCGTCCCAGGCTTTGTCTTTTCCAAGGCCTGTTTCGGAAGAGAACATGATGAGGTCGTCTTCTTTGTCCATGTTCAACGTTTCCCTTGTTACTTTCAGGTGTTTCTGCCATTTGCCTTTCGGGATCTTATCCGCTTTGGTGGCGATGACGATGCATGGAAGCTCATGATGCTTAAGGAAATCGTACATCATGACATCATCATTGGTTGGCGCATGGCGCAGGTCCACGATCAGGATGACCGCCCTTAACTGCTCACGGGAAGTGATGTAGGTTTCAATCATCTTTCCCCATGCTTCCCGTTCTGTTTTTGATACTTTGGCAAAACCGTAACCAGGTACGTCCACGTAATAGAGGGTCTCTTCTATTTTATAGAAGTTCAGCGTCTGGGTTTTACCTGGCTTGGATGAAATCCTTGCCATGCTCTTGCGACCGATCATTTTATTGATGAATGAGGATTTCCCCACGTTCGAGCGTCCCGCTAAGGCAAACTCAGGAAGAAAATCGCCAGGATATTGTTCAGGCCTGACTGCACTGATGACTAGCTCAACTTGATTTACTTTCACTTCTTTTCACCTACTAATGCTTTCTCTAAGACTTCATCAATATGGGATACAAGGATGAACGTTAATTCTCCCCTCACACTTTCAGGAATATCATCTATATCCTTTTCATTATCTTTCGGAAGGATAATCGTTTTAATTCCCGCACGATGAGCGCTTAATGTTTTTTCTTTCACTCCCCCGATTGGAAGTACTCTTCCCCTCAGAGTTATTTCACCGGTCATTCCTACTTCACGATTGACGTATTTACCTGTCAGCGCTGATACAAGTGCCGTCGTAATAGTGATGCCTGCTGAAGGACCGTCTTTTGGAACTGCCCCTTCAGGAACGTGGATGTGAATATCATATTTCTCGTGGAAAGACTCGTCGATCCCAAGATCCTTCGCTTTCGAACGTACATAACTAAATGCCGTCTGAGCAGACTCTTTCATGACATCCCCCAATTTACCCGTCAATACAAGCTTTCCTTTACCCGGTGCTAAGGACACCTCGATTTGCAGCGTATCTCCGCCAACCGTAGTGTAAGCAAGACCTGTTGAAACACCGATTTGGTTTTCTATTTCAGCTTGACCATAGCGGAATTTTTTCTTCCCGAGGAACTCTTCAATATTGCTGGACGTAATCACGACGCGCTTCTTGTCACCAGAGACAATGATCTTGGCCGTTTTTCTACAAAGGGCTGCAAGGTGGCGTTCAAGGCTCCTCACCCCTGCTTCCCTTGTATAATAACGAACAATATCGACAATCGCTTCATCCCTGACCTGAAGCTTCGATTTGTTTAAGCCATGATCTTTAATCTGCTTCTCCAATAAATGATGCTTCGCGATATTTAATTTTTCAAGCTCTGTATAACCTGCGATCGTAATGATCTCCATTCTGTCCCGGAGCGGGCCGGGAATGGTCGATAAATCATTCGCCGTTGCGATGAACATGACTTTGGATAAATCATACGTTTCTTCAATATAGTGGTCACTGAAATTCGAATTTTGCTCAGGATCGAGTACTTCGAGCATCGCAGAAGAAGGATCTCCCCTGAAATCACTTGACATTTTGTCGATTTCATCAAGGAGGAAAACAGGGTTGATGGTGCCTGCTTTTTTCATACCCCGGATGATTCTACCGGGCATCGCACCTACATACGTACGCCTGTGACCTCTGATCTCTGACTCATCACGAACGCCTCCGAGGGAAATTCGGACAAAATTTCGACCTAGTGATTCAGCCACAGAACGGGCCAAACTCGTTTTCCCGACACCCGGAGGTCCGGCAAGGCATAGGATAGGTCCTTTAAGGGATTGAGTTAACTGCTGGACAGCCAGGTATTCAAGCACTCTCTCTTTTACCTTTTCAAGACCGTAGTGATCCCGGTTTAAGATTTGTTCAGAACGTTTTATATCTAATTGATCTTCTGTTTCAGTCGACCACGGCAGGGATGCAAGCCATTCGATATAATTACGTATGACAGAGCTTTCAGCGGAACTTGATGGAACTTTTTCATAGCGGGCAAGCTCTTTCAATACAGTTCTTTCAACATCCTCAGGCATATCCGCTTGTTCTATCTTCGCAGTCAAATCTTCAATTTCACCCGTTTTTCCTTCTTTGTCTCCCAGTTCTTTTTGAATGGCTTTCATTTGTTCCCGTAAGTAGTACTCTTTTTGGGTTCTTTCCATGGAACGCTTCACACGCTGGCCGATTTTCTTCTCGAGACTCAGCACCTCTTTTTCATTGTTAATGGTCTCGATCACCATTTGAAGCCGCTTCTTGATATCAAGAGTCTCAAGTACATTTTGCTTTTCTTTCATTTTCAACGGAAGATGGGAGGCAACGATATCCGCAAGTCTTCCCGGCTCTTCAATATCTGAAACAGTGGAATACGTTTCGGCTGAAACTTTTTTTGAAAGTTTTATGTATTGTTCGAAATAATTCAATAACGTCCTCATTAAAGCGTCTGTTTCTGATTCTTTCACATCGGAATCTTTGAATTCCTTTATTTCCACTTCGTAGAAGTCTTTTTGCTCTGTAAATGATTCAATTGATGCCCTGTTTAAACCCTCAACCAGAACTCTGATCGTTCCATTCGGTAATTTGAGCATCTGCTTTACCTTTGTAAGAGTTCCCATTTCGTAAAAATCTTCTTGTGTTGGCTCATCTATATTCATATCTCTTTGAGTGGTTAAGAAAATTAAATGATCATCCATCATGGCTTTTTCTAAAGCTTGTACGGAGCGCTCACGTCCAACATCTAAATGTAAGACCATTGTTGGATACACAAGTAAGCCTCTTAATGGAAGGAGGGGAACCGTTAAATTATTTTGATTTGCCACATATAACACCTCCGAATTTTGCTCTAAGTCTTTGTACAATTCTAACTTATTTACTAGGTAGTGTCTATTAAATAGGTATTTACAACTTTATTCATGCCGTTTAACGCTTATTCCATTTTCTCTTTCATTCAAAAACAAACCGATTCGGATAGACCCGAATCGGTCAACAGTCTATACACTTTTCTTATTTTGTTCTGTTATGAGATCAGTTTGATGTGGTGTTTCCTTCATAAGAGCCAGATCCAATACTTCTTTTAGCTGTTTCACCGGGATCACTTCGATACCCTCGATTTCACTTAACATTGCCTGCTGATTTTCATAAGGGATGATCGCTATAGTGGCACCAGCCAATTTCGCGCCCTTCACTTTAGCCGTCACGCCTCCGACTGGTTTCACGAGACCATGGATGCTGATCTCACCGGTAACAGCAATGGTATGCTTCACTGGAATTCGGTAAATGGCAGAATAGATGCCCAGTGCCATCGCAATCCCTGCTGAAGGTCCGTCTACGGGTACTCCACCAGGAAAGTTCACATGTATATCGTATTGATCGGCAGGGACCCCCATGGAACGAAGCACCGTAATCACGTTTTCAATTGAGCCTTTCGCCATGCTTTTTCTTCGGATTGATTTACTTCGATCTCCAATGCTTTCTTCTTCCACGATTCCCGTCACATTGATCAGCCCTTTATCCGTTGCCGGGATAACGGTTACTTCAATTTCAAGTAGAGAACCAGTATTGGGCCCTGTTACGGCTAACCCATTTACTAATCCAATAGTAGCTACTTCATTGATTTTTTTCTGATATCGTGGAGAAAGCTGACTGGATTGGATAATCCACTCCAGTTCATGATCAAAGATTTCTTTTCTATTTTCGGTAATGGCTACTCCAGCTGCAATCTGGACCATATTGACCGCTTCACGGCCATTACGGGCGTAAGAGGCAAGCGTTTCAAGACCTTTGTCACTAATCGTCATTTCCACTTTCTCCACGGCTCTGGCAGCTACTTTTTTCACTTCATCATGCTCAAGCTCCCTAAAGAATACTTCCATGCATCTCGAGCGAATAGCTGGTGGAATTTCACTCGGGGTACGAGTGGTCGCACCGATCAAACGGAAATCTGCTGGAAGGCCATTTTTAAAAATATCATGTATGTGGGTAGGAATTTGATGATTTTCTTCATTATAGTAGGCACTTTCAAGAAACACTCTGCGATCTTCTAATACTTTTAATAACTTATTCATTTGGATAGGATGCAATTCTCCTATTTCATCAATGAACAATACCCCGCCATGGGCATTCGTTACAGCCCCTTGCTTCGGCTGGGGAATCCCAGCTTGTCCCATGGCTCCCGCTCCTTGATAGATGGGATCATGCACAGACCCAATCAGCGGATCGGCAATTCCCCGTTCATCGAAACGTGCGGTTGTGGCATCCAGTTCAACAAAAACAGCTGCAGGTTTAAAAGGGGATTTCATATTCTTCTTGGCTTCTTCCAGGACCAATCGGGCAGCTGCGGTTTTCCCGACTCCGGGAGGTCCATAGATGATGACATGCTGAGGATTAGGGCTGCATAACGCTGCTTTCAGTGCTTTAATTCCATCTTCCTGGCCAACAATATCATCAAAGCTTGATGGCCTTACTTTTTCTGCAAGAGGTTCAGTTAATGAAATGGATCTCATCTTTCGTAACTCTTCCATCTCTTTTTTTGACTCTCGATCAATGGAAACTTTTTGCGTTCGCTGATTTTTCAAGAGGTTCCAAAAATACAATCCAATGATTATTCCGAAGAATAACTGGATAAACAAAGCGATGCTAGTAAAGCTCATTCGTCTCCCTCCAAGTAGATACAAGTTGTTATCGGTTAGTATCTCCTTGACCATGTGGGAATAAACAAAAAAATTCTGGTTCTAAAATGAGTAAAAATAAGAAATTCGGGACTATTCCTAAATGCACCTAAGCATGTAATGGTTGATTTCCGCTCCAGGATGCTCGCTTTCCGCGTGGCGGGCGGTGAGCCTCCTCAGCTTCGCTTCCGGGGTCTCACCTGTTCCACTTTTCCCGCAGGAGTCGAGCACCTTCCGCTTCAATCAACAAAACTAATGTAAAAAGTTCTTTTGTAATTTCCATTAATGATACTTTTCCACCACTCCATCAAATCGCTATCTTTGTTCCTTTCTGTTCAATATATACTCACGCATTTTGTTTCATTAAAAAAGCCAAGAATGAAGGATCATTCTTGGCTTTACTTAAGCTATTAAGCTGATGTTTTTTCTTCGTTTGGATCGATCATGGTTCCATCTTCGAGCATTAGATGTGGAGCCGCATCTTCAAGGATCGTTTCTTTTGTAATGATACATTTTTTAATATCATCACGGGAAGGAAGATCGAACATCACATCCAACATCATGGTTTCGATGATAGAACGTAATCCACGGGCACCCGTTTTGCGCTCGATTGCTTTTTTAGAGATTTCAAGAAGAGCATCTTCAGTGAACTCAAGCTCTACATCATCTAATTCAAGCATTTTTTGATATTGTTTTACCAACGCATTTTTAGGTTTTGTCAGGATTTCGACCAACGCTTCTTCATCAAGAGGCTCAAGGCTTGAAATCACTGGTAAACGACCGATGAATTCTGGAATTAACCCAAACTTCAATAGATCTTCAGGTACGACTTTAGAAAGAAGGGATTTGTCTTCTTTTACTTCTGCGTTTTTAGGATCAGAACCGAAGCCAATCACCTTTTGACCTAAGCGGCGTTTGATGATTTGCTCGATTCCATCAAAAGCCCCACCACAAATGAATAGTACATTGGACGTATCAATCTGGATGAATTCCTGATGTGGATGCTTACGCCCCCCTTGAGGCGGAACGCTTGCTACTGTACCTTCAAGGATTTTCAGAAGTGCCTGTTGAACACCTTCACCTGAAACGTCTCTAGTGATGGATGGATTTTCAGATTTTCGCGCTACTTTATCGATTTCATCGATGTAGATGATGCCTTTTTCAGCTTTTTCTACATCGTAATCGGCTGCCTGGATTAATTTCAATAGAATATTCTCCACGTCTTCCCCAACGTAACCGGCTTCTGTTAAAGAAGTGGCATCGGCAATCGCGAAAGGTACGTTCAGAATACGTGCAAGTGTTTGTGCAAGTAAGGTTTTACCGCTACCTGTCGGACCAATCATCGCAATATTACTCTTAGACAGTTCAACGTCATCGACTTTGCTGCTTGAGTTGATACGCTTGTAATGGTTGTAAACGGCTACAGCCAGAGATTTCTTGGCTTGATCTTGACCAATTACGTACTCGTCCAGGATTTCCCGGATTTCACGAGGTTTAGGTACGTCTTTGAATTCTACTTCTTCTTCTGTACCTAGCTCTTCTTCTACGATTTCAGTACAAAGTTCGATACACTCATCGCAGATATACACACCTGGTCCAGCGACTAGTTTACGAACTTGGTCTTGTGTTTTTCCGCAAAAAGAACATTTTAGTTGTCCTTTTTCATCATTAAATTTAAACAATGATTTTCACCCCTTCGTTAAAACTTCATAAAATCGTGCTCTGTTTCATCAAACGAACGATTCCTTACATCCCTATTACCTAAAGTTATGTACTGCATTTTATCATATTATATGTTCGTAAAGAAATTGATACGATTCTTAAGAATCATCTTATTATGTAACACGCATTTTAGCAAATATTTTACATTGCTAGTTAGTATCTTGTCCAATTGAAGTCAGGTAATGTAAGAAATCCAATTATGTATGTTCCTGGTGAAAAGTAATGCAACCCCGTTAAATAAGCTTTTTCCAAAAATAGTGGTTCTTATTCTTGTTTGATGGATAAAGTTTCTTATTAGATAGAGTATAGTATTTTGGCTCATTTTGCCACAGAAACAAAAAACGCCTGGAGCAAACTTGTTTGCTCATACACATAAGTTCGAAGTAAAGCTTAGTGTAGTCGAGATTTTGGCTCATTTATGCCACCATCCTCAAAAGCGAAAGAGCAAACTCGTTTGCTCTATCGCTTTTGAGGATGGTGGCTACTTTTCAGCAAAGCTGAAAAGCGTGTGAAACATTCGTTTCACACGAATGAGTCAAAATCTAGCAGGATCTTCATTTCATTGTACAAAACAAGGCACGAAGAAATCGCGCCTTGTTAGCTATTTTTATTATGCTACAGTTTTGCTGTTTTCAACAAGGAATTCTACTGCTTTACGTACTTTCAGGTCAGCTTTAAGTGTGTCAAGGCCGCCTAGAGCTTGTTTGATGTTGTCAGCAGACATGTTGTATTGTTCAGCCATTTTGTTTACTTCTTCTTCTGCTTCTTCTTCAGTTACTTCAAGGTTTTCAGCTGCCGCGATTGCTTCCAGTGTAAGGTTTGTGCGAACGCGTTTACCAGCATCTTCTTTCATTTGACCGCGAAGATCTTCTTCTGTTTGACCAGAGAATTGGAAGTATAGGTCAAGGTTCATACCTTGCATTTGTAGACGTTGACCGAATTCTTGCATCATGCGGTCTACTTCAGCTGTAACCATTACTTCTGGGATTTCTACTTCAGCATTTTCAGAAGCCTTATTTACAAGAGTTTCACGAACAGCTGTTTCAGCTTCGTTCTTTTTGGACTCTTGAAGACGTTTTTCGATTTTTTCTTTAAGTTCAGCAAGTGTTTCAACTTCTTCGTCTGCGTCTTTAGCGAACTCATCGTCTAATGCAGGAAGTTCTTTCGCTTTGATTTCGTGAACTTTCACTTTGAATGTAGCAGGTTTTCCAGCAAGTTCAGCTGCATGATACTCTTCTGGGAAAGAAACTTCTACTTCTTTCTCTTCTCCAGCCGTTACACCAACTAATTGCTCTTCGAAACCTGGGATGAACTGACCAGAACCTAATTCAAGTGAATAATTCTCAGCTTGACCGCCTTCGAATGCTTCACCGTCAACGAATCCTTCGAAATCCATTGTTACTGTGTCGCCTTCTTCAGCTTTTCCTTCTTCTTTAACAGCAAGCTCAGCTTGCTTTTCTTGAAGTGAAGTAAGTTCAGCTTCTACATCTTCTGCTGTTACTTCTGTTTCCATTTTCTCTACTTCAAGACCTTTGTATTCGCCAAGTTTCACTTCTGGTTTCACTTGTACTTTAGCAGTGAAGATTAGATCTTTGCCTTTTTCCATTTGCTCAACATCGATTTCCGGACGGTCGATTGGATCGATTCCAGTTTCTTCGATTGCTTTCGCATATGCTTCAGGTAAGATGAAATCTAATGCATCTTGATAAAGTGATTCTACTCCAAAGCGTTTTTCGAACATACCGCGAGGCATTTTCCCTTTACGGAATCCTGGTACGTTCACCTGTTTTACAACTTTTTTGAACGCTGCGTCTAAACCTTCGTTTACTTTAGCAGCTTCTACTTCAATTGTAAGAACTCCTTGGTTTCCTTCTTGCTTTTCCCATTTTGCAGACATACTGTTCCCTCCAACAATCTATAATTGATCTTGAATTTTTTACGCATAGTAGTAGATAGTCCTGTATGAATCTAGCACTATCATCGTAAATATATGAAAAACTTTTACATTACAACCATTACATTATAACATACAGCCACTGTCTTTCAACAGACAGCATTTAAATATTAGGAGAGGAAATTTCCTCTAGTTCCCTAAGTCTTGAAAGAATCCCCTGAGATTGCGTGTTTTCAACCTGGTCTTTTAACTCCTTTTCAAGGATCGCATCTGCAAACATCCCCGCTGTGTAGTAGGCATACACCGAAGCGATTTCTTTCGGTTCCTCCTCAAATGTAAAAGGATAGAGAAGAAAGGCATGCCGTTTCAGTAATTCATGCGCGTGCTGAAATAGCGTAGGATTCGTCTGCGCCAAAAGATCATCCAGGGAATCTGTGACCTTGGTGAAGAAATCAGAATCGAACACATCTTCCAATTCAGCTGGTGAAACCCTATCTTCCATTCCAAGCTTAGTAATATCCACTTCTTTATCCACTCCATGCTCTCTAAAAACATTTAAAATCATCGTTTGCAGAAATGGATGGGATTCTGAATCCTTTAAGACAGATTGCAGCTCTCCCATAAAGGGCTTTATGTTACGGTGAACCAGTTGAGCTACCAGTAAGGTTTGCTCCTCTAAACTCTTCCCGTTCAATATGGATGATTGATCTTCTTTAGGGGTCTCTTCATCTGGAATCACTGCTTTACCATTCAATACTTTCTCACTAAAGTGCAGAAGCTTTTTGAAATGTTCTTCCTTTTCAAAAGGCACTTCTTTTTCATCAAACAGGGCGTGGATCGTATCCACTACTTCCCTGTGCTGATGAAGCTGGATGAGTATCATCAAATACATATCAACGACTTCAAAATAGTCGCCGATTCCTTCAAGAAGCATCTCTTTACATATGTATCTCGCTTTGTCGTACTGCTTGCTTTCATAAAGAGAAAGCACGAGTGCCGTATTAATATCGGGATTATCAGGTTCTAATTCATGGGCTTGGGTGAGCAACTGGGAGGATTCATGAACCTCTCCTTTTTCCAGTGCCTGCACGCCCTTTTCCAACAGCCGATCCTTCAATCCCGGGAACTGGACAATCTTTCCTTTTCCTTCTTGGTTTCCCTTAGTCATAAATCGTACCTACCTATACTGTTAGTTTGTATTAGTTTAGCACGATATCTTTTAGATAACAAAAAAAGCTTACCCAATGCAGGCAAGCTTTGTATATGTAGGATTTATGGCGTCCCAGGAGAGATTCGAACTCCCGACCGACGGCTTAGAAGGCCGTTGCTCTATCCTGCTGAGCTACTGGGACGTGATTTGTTTTTCAAGGACAATATTTATTATATTCACATAGCATCAATAAGTCAACAGATTTTCAAAAAAAGTTTTATTTTATTTTCAGCTGTCATTTTTTCATGAAATATCTATATGAAAAGAACCTGCCGTAGCAGGTTCTCACGATGATTTTACAGTTGAAATGTTTGAGTCAATTCGTCCAATGCCACATGATCATGAGTCAGGAATGTTACCTTTATCTCTTGATCCTGAGCCTCTACCAAGGCATAGGTGCGCTCCATTCTTCCCCGCGGTAAAAGAATGCTGCCCGGATTTAAAAACAAAATGCCATTATTCAATTCTGCGCCTAACGTATGGGAGTGTCCAAAGAAAACAAAATGGGCGCCTGCTTCTTCTGCTTTATAACGAAGCTTCATTAGTGACATTTTAATTCCATACAGATGACCGTGAGTCACCATGATTGAATTGCCCTCAACCTTTTCAATAAGGTCGTCGGGTAGCCTGGCATCCATATCACAGTTCCCCCTTACTACAAGGTAGGGAGATAATGCCGGGTCATCTGCACTTAATTCAGAATCTCCGCAGTGTACCATGGCATCTACGGTAGAATGATATTTCTCCGATAGCTCCAATAGCTCTTCTTTTGAACCGTGGCTATCACTTACAACCAATAGTTTCATTCAGCTCACCCTTTAAATAAAGTCTGAGATTATGTTCTTAAGTTTTTTCAATGCATTTCCACGATGGCTGATTTGACTTTTCTCTTCTTGTGTTAGTTCAGCCATGGATTTTCCAAGAGTAGGAACGTAGAAAATCGGATCGTACCCAAACCCATTCGTTCCTCTTTTTTCTTGTAAAATCGTGCCTTCGCATGTTCCCGTAACGGTTCTGGTTTCCCTATTCGGTCCGGCAATCGCTAAAACACAGTGAAAACGTGCGGTACGGTCGGATTCTTCAACAGATTCCAGTTCGCTTAATACCTTCTCCATGTTCGCCTCATCACTCTTTTCTTCACCGGCATAGCGGGCAGAATACACTCCCGGACGGCCTTCCAAGGCATCGATGGCCAAACCGGAATCATCTGCGATCACCAGTTCACCTAATATTTCCGCAACCGTTTCAGCTTTCAGAATGGCATTTTCCTCAAACGTTTCACCGGTTTCTTCAACATCCTCAATATGAGGAAGGTCTAGTAATGTTTGTACCTCATATCCGTATGGAGCAAACATATGTTGAAATTCTTTTGCTTTTCCCCTGTTTTTAGTGGCTATGATCACTCGTTTTGTCATCTACAATCTCATCCCTTTATTGAAATCTTTTTACTATTTCTCCTAATGATTGCTGCTGAATTTGGAATAGCTCGTGGATTCCTTCTTGTCCGAGTTTTAACAGTTGATGCAATTGATCCATCGTAAAGGTTGCTTCTTCCCCTGTTCCCTGCAGCTCTACAAATTCGCCTTCACCCGTCATGATGATGTTCATATCCACTAATGCGCTGCTATCTTCAATATAATTCAAGTCAAGAACCGCTCCATGCACTTCAACAATCCCCACACTTGTGGCTGCTAAGAAACTTTTCAGCGGAAAGGAAGAGATTTTTTTACTGTCTTGAAGCTTAGCCACTGCGATTGCCGTGGCAACGAAAGCTCCCGTGATCGAAGCCGTTCTTGTCCCGCCGTCTGCTTGAATGACATCACAATCAATCCAGATTGTCCGTTCTCCCAATGCATCCAAATCGACTACAGATCTTAATGCCCTTCCAATAAGACGTTGAATTTCCATTGTTCTTCCTGAAACCTTCCCTTTAGAAGATTCACGGATGTTTCTTGTTTCAGTTGCTCTTGGCAGCATGGAATATTCAGCCGTGATCCACCCTTTTCCACTATTTCTCATAAAAGGAGGCACACGTTCTTCGATACTGGCATTACAAATGACCTTCGTCTCTCCAACCGTTATTAAGACTGAGCCTTCCGGATGCTTAACATAATCCGTCTCGATCTCAATATTACGCAATTGATTCTTTTCTCTACCATCTGTTCTCATATCATTACCTCCTGTATTTTCGTGCGTTATGTAAAAATGGTCTAATCAAAAATAGAAGAGGCGGCATTCTGCCAACCTCTTTTCGGGTGCTTCTATCATAGTATATCAAAAAATTGTTATTTAAAAACTAATTGCATTCACATTTTCTGGTCTTGTCACTGGTTCTGTGATGGTTTCGCCGTCTTTAGACACTACCGTTGCTTCCCCATTCACTAGTACAGAGACTCCTTTAATTCCTTTTTGCTCTGTTAAAGAGAGAACCAGAGAATTCAGCATATGTTCAGAAACCATTTTTTCTTCAAGGCTTCCATAAACTGCTTCGTTAAAATTCAATGTAACGGTTCCATCTTCAAGTTTCGGATCATCTAATAGTTTTGCACCTGTAAAATCACTTGCAAGTGAAGATGAATATCCTGGTCCGTCTATTAATTCATTCACAACTGCCGTGACTTCATCCACTGAATTTGAGCTCACGCGCTTGGTAACAGGTACGTAATACGTTTTATCGTCACTTTGGGACACATAATAAACCGTCAGTGGTTTTGTACTGGTAGGATCCACAACACCAGAAGTATCCACGTTGATTCCTACTTTTCTCGTTAATCCTTTTTCATCGATCGGTGTTCCGTTAACAGGCATTTCAGTCAGTGGATAACCGTTCACCCGAAGCTCTACTTTTTCAACAGAATCAAATTGAGTAAGCGTCCACGTGACCGACTGAAGAATTCTCTGCTCATCTTCAGGCTGGTAGTTATTGAACTCCGGAGAGAAATCGGCAATGGCCGTTCCGTCTTTAATATCGACCGTCACTTGCGTATCTGCCGGAAGTACGGCTCTAAACCCATTCGGCAGCACATTTTCAACCGGTCCATTTTTGACCAGATACTCAAGAGCTTGCTTAGCTACACTTTCTTCACCTGGAAGTGGGAGTGATTGTGATACAACATATCCATTTTTATCGATTAAATAAAGTTCTGTCATGACCGTTTCAGCCTTTGCTTCTTCCTTGCTCACTTCTTTCTCCCCGTCTTCTCCTTTAGCCGTATCCACTTTCTCCCCTTCTTTTAAGTAGGATAGATCTTGAGGAGGATCGATCTTTTCTTTATCATCACCGAAACTGAGTAATCCACAACCTGAAAGATATACAGAAGAAGCTAAAACCGTTACAGCAATTGACACCTTCGCTTTTTTCGCCATTGGGAAACCTCCTAAAAGACAGTTTGTACTAACATATATACGAGCCTGTTCTATAAAATAGACCGAAACTTTTTGAAAATAAAAAAACCATCCGATCACAAGATCCTACTCTTGTAATCGAATGGTTTCTGCTTTCACTTCCCCGACTGACAGCCAATCGGAGGCAATGCTTGAAAAGATGGCCGATGACCCTGTAGTGAAAAAGCGATGCTGTGGGTGCTGGACTCCTTTGTATAGGAGATTGTAATAATCAAGAATCGTACTCACTTCCCGTGCCGTTTCATCTCCGGAGCTTATCACACTGATCTCCGGACCCATATAGGCTTTAATCTTAGGCTGTAAGAGCGGATAGTGGGTGCACCCTAATATCAACGTATCAATATCCGAATCTTTGATAGGGTGAAGAGTCTCTTCTACTATGTCTGCCGCCATGGAGCTATTGTATTCCCCACTTTCTACTAAGGGGACAAATTTCGGACAGGCGAGTGACGTGACATCCAAGCTGCCGTGCAGGGAGTGAAGAGCTTCTACATAAGCGCCGCTATTAATTGTCCCCACTGTTCCTAATACTCCGATTCTCTTATTATGAGTGTGCTTGATAGCCGCTCTCGCTCCAGGATGGATGACGCCTATTACCGGGATGTCCAAATGGGTTTGAATTTCATCCAACACAACCGCAGTGGCCGTATTGCATGCAATAATCAACATTTTCATATCAAATTGCATGAGATATTGGGTCATTTCCCATGTGAATATTTTCACTTCTTGAGCTGTTCTGGGTCCGTAGGGACAACGGGCTGTGTCACCGAGATAATAGATGGTTTCTTTAGGTAACTGCCGCATCACTTCTTTAGCGACGGTTAGCCCCCCTACCCCTGAATCAATGATGCCAATTGGTTGAATCACATTATTCCCTCATTCTTGTTTCATTTCTTGATGAAGTTTCGCTAAATTATCTTTTAATAATAGCACTTCTTGTTCAGAGAAATCCGTTAAGACACTCTGTAAATAATTTTGCCTTTTATTGATAACTTCTTCAATAATTCTTTCGCCCTCTTTTAACATATGAATCCGAACGACTCGACGATCATTTTCATCCTTCACGCGTTCCACTAACTGATTCTTCTCCATTCTATCAACTAGATCCGTCGTGGTACTGCATGCAAGATACATTTTATTCGAAAGATCACCAATGGTCATATCTCCATATTCAAATAACCACTGCAGCGCTATGAACTGCGGCGGGGTGATGGTGTACTGACTTAAGATTTCTCTTCCCTTTTGCTTGATGATGGAGGATATGTATCGCAGGTCTTTCTCAATATCTGCAACAACTTGTAAATCTCCAATGATTTCTTTAGAATTCGTCATGATTACTCTCCTTTTAAATCAGAAACTGGACATAATTCCTTATTGAAAACGGGAATCGGTCATGTAGACCTTCCTGTTTTAGCTTCTATTATATTATGGGACCTAAGTGACCTTTCATTCAGCCTAGACTCCCCTTATTAGCATTTTCGCCTTTTTCGGCTGAAAATTCAAGACAAGTTCACGAATGGACCTGAACTAAAAGAGACTGACTCTCATTCAAACATTAAAAGGTATCCGCGGAAGACCCGTTAATTGTTTGCCATTAGAATCAGTCCCTTACATTTAAAGCTTGAGTTCCCCCATGCGAAGAAGCTCTACAACAGCTTGAGATCGCCCCTTCACTCCAAGCTTTTGCATGGCGTTGGAAATATGATTTCGAACTGTTTTCTCGCTAATAAATAGATCACTAGCAATTTCTTTAGTTGTTTTGTCTTGAACCAACAGTTCGAATACTTCTTTTTCTCTTTTGGTGAGCAACGGTTTGTGTGTAAAATCATTGTCCTTCAATTATGGTAACCCTCCTTGCCTTCGCCAGCTTTAAACCGCGGGGATGGGTATTGTCGGTCGTCAGAATATCATATGTGAAGGGAGGGTTTAGAGTGACATAGAGGAGGAAGTTAAATGAAAAATAGGCAACGGATTATTTCACACACTCCGAAGGGCTAAGAAACCGCCTTTTGCAGTCAAGCTTTGCCTTCATTTCTTCCGTCCAGGGGACACCTTTTCCAGTCTGTTTCGATATTTGGACCATGGTTCCTCTACCTGTAAAGCAAACCTCTTCTTTTTCATTCAGACCCATATAGTGTAAATCTACAGAGGAATTACCCACACTATTTGCCTTCACACATACCTTCAGCTGTTCGTCGAAGAATACTTGTTTAACAAAATCACATTGTAAATCTGCGACGACAGGAATCGTCTCATGATCAGGTTTTACCCAATTTTGCATAAACCCTTTGTGTTTAAAAAACTCGATTCTAGCTTCTTCGAAATAAGTGAATGGAATCGTATTGTTCATATGTCCAAACATATCAGTTTCGGAAAACCGAACCTTTATATGGATTGAAAATGAAAACTCTTTTTGCCATGTTTCTATATCTTCAATGTATGTAAAATGGTTCAAATTGGCTCCTCCTTTTGGGAAATGAATATAGAACAAGAAAATGAATCACCATTCATTATTTATTATAAGCTTTTTCTGAAAAATAAGAAACCTATAAAGGACAAAAAAACACTCTCCCGAAGGAAAGTGCTTTTAGATGTTTAAGATTAGTCAACCATATGGTCGCTTCCGAAGAAGTTTTTAAACATTTGGAACGTCGTCTCTCTGTTCAGTGCAGCGATCGAAGTTGTTAAAGGAATACCCTTCGGACAAGATTGAACACAGTTTTGAGAGTTCCCACAGTTTGCAAGGCCACCATCGCCCATGATCGATTCAAGACGCTCATCCTGGTTCATAGCCCCTGTTGGATGGGCATTGAACAAGCGAACCTGTGATAATGGAGCAGGACCGATGAAGTCCGATTTACTGTTTACGTTTGGACATGCTTCCAAGCATACACCACATGTCATACATTTCGATAATTCATACGCCCATTGACGTTTCTTCTCAGGCATACGCGGTCCGGGACCAAGATCGTATGTTCCATCAATCGGGATCCATGCTTTTACTTTCTTCAAGCTGTCAAACATGCGGCTGCGGTCAACCTGCAGGTCACGAACGACAGGGAAAGTGCGCATAGGCTCAAGACGGATCGGTTGTTCCAATTGATCAACTAAAGCTGTACAAGACTGTCTCGGTTTCCCGTTGATCACCATTGAACAAGCTCCACATACTTCTTCCAGACAGTTCATATCCCAGTTAATCGGAGTAGTTTGTTCCCCTTTTGCATTGACCGGATTACGACGAATTTCCATCAATGCAGAAATGACGTTCATATTCGGACGATAATCAAGCTCGAACTCTTCTTGGAAAGGGGCTGTTTCCGGGCTTTCTTGACGAGTAATAATAAAACGGACTCTTTTGTTTTCACTCATCATTTATTTCCCCCTTTTTTCTTAGAATAGTCACGCTTACGTGGTGCAATCAGTGAAGTATCTACTTCTTCGTAATGGAATTCCGGAGAATTCGTCGCAGCATTGTATTTTGCCATCGTCGTTTTCAGGAATTCTTCATCATTACGTTCAGGGAAGTCAGGTTTGTAGTGAGCCCCACGGCTCTCGTTACGATTCAATGCACCGATTGTAATAACACGGGCAAGCTGAAGCATGTTCCACAATTGACGGGTGAATATTGCCCCTTGGTTACTCCATTTAGCCGTATCATTGATATTGATATTTTGGTAACGTTCCATCAATTCCTGGATCTTTTCATCGGTTTGTTTAAGTTTATCGTTATGACGTACAACGGTTACGTTATCCGTCATCCACTCACCAAGCTCTTTATGAATGACGTAAGCATTCTCAGTACCATTCATGGACATGATGTTGTTCCATTTTTCTTCTTCCTGTTTCACATAACGATCGAATAAAGAAGAAGGTACCGACTCAGCCGTTTTTTCTAAACCTTCGATATATTTAATGGCATTAGGTCCTGCAACCATACCACCATAAATAGCGGATAGTAATGAGTTTGCTCCTAAGCGGTTACCCCCGTGCTGAGAATAATCACACTCACCAGCAGCGAATAATCCAGGGATATTTGTCATTTGATCATAGTCCACCCAAAGTCCACCCATAGAATAGTGTACCGCAGGGAAGATTTTCATTGGCACTTTACGCGGATCATCACCCATGAACTTCTCATAAATTTCGATGATTCCACCAAGCTTAATATCAAGCTCTTTTGAATCTTTGTGGGATAGATCAAGGTAAACCATGTTTTCACCGTTGATACCGAGCTTTTGATTTACGCACACATCGAAGATTTCACGTGTTGCGATATCACGTGGAACAAGGTTTCCATATGCAGGATACTTCTCTTCGAGGAAGTACCATGGCTTACCATCTTTATATGTCCAAACCCGTCCACCTTCACCACGGGCAGATTCACTCATCAGGCGAAGCTTATCATCCCCAGGGATGGCCGTCGGGTGGATTTGAATGAACTCACCGTTTGCATAGTAAACACCTTGTTGATACACGATTGATGCTGCCGAACCGGTGTTGATGACAGAGTTTGTAGATTTACCGAAGATAATTCCAGGTCCCCCTGTTGCCATAATCACGGCGTCCGCTGCGAACGATTTAATTTCCATTGTCTGAAGGTTTTGGGCAACGATTCCCCTTGCCACTCCTTCGTCATCTACCACGACGCCAAGGAATTCCCAGCCTTCGAATTTATCCACTAGTCCTGCTACTTCATGACGACGAACCTGCTCGTCCAGAGCATATAATAATTGCTGACCAGTCGTTGCACCGGCGAAAGCGGTTCTATGGTGCTGTGTTCCACCGAAACGACGGAAATCCAGTAACCCTTCCGGTGTACGATTAAACATTACTCCCATACGATCGAGTAAATGAATAATTCCTGGTGCCGCTTCAGTCATTGCTTTAACCGGCGGTTGATTCGCTAAGAAATCCCCACCATACACTGTATCATCAAAATGTTCCCAAGGAGAGTCTCCTTCTCCCTTAGTATTAACGGCTCCGTTAATACCACCTTGTGCACATACAGAGTGAGAACGCTTAACGGGTACCAGTGAGAATAAATCTACTTGCGTTCCTTTTTCTGCTGCTTTAATTGTGGCCATCAGGCCGGCTAAACCACCACCGACAACGATGATTTTCCCTTTACTCATCGTGACTCACTCCTTTTCCTACCATACTTCAGAGCATTTACTGAATCTATTAGACTTGTATCTATTTCTTCTTATACGAAGGCGAAAATTGCGCGCATACCGACCACCGATAACGCTACAAAAATTCCGATCGTAACATATGTAGCAATTAATTGAGAACGAGGTGAAACGGTAATTCCCCAGCTTACGCAGAATGACCAAAGACCATTCGCAAAGTGGAAAATCGTTGAAAGAACACCCAGTACATAAAACCCTAGCATGAATGGATTTGATAAGATGTTTTCCATCATTTGAAAGTTCACTTCAGCTCCGAATGCTGCCGCAACTCTCGTTTCCCACACATGCCATGTAACGAAAATAAATGTGATTACTCCGGAAACACGTTGAAGTAAAAACATCCAGTTACGGAAATAGCCAAACTTACTTGCATTGTTCTTAGAAGTGAATGCAATGTAAATTCCGTAGATTGCATGGAAATACAATGGAAGGAAGATGATAAAAATTTCAAGGAAATAACGGAAAGGAAGACTTTCCATAAAGTGTGCCGCTTGGTTAAATGATTCTTCCCCACCAGTGGCAAAATGGTTCACGACTAAATGTTGTGTTAAAAATAATCCAACTGGAATAACACCTAGCAATGAATGAAGCCTGCGATAATTAAATTCTCGATTTCCAGCCATGATTTACCCCCCTTAATGATAAAATATGAATTCGTTTTCTAATGCATTTTCTAAGAATGACTAGACGACGATACATATTTTATATTGTAACAATTATGTGACATGTTCATTTTACTCCCAAGGAGTGGAAGCGTCAAGAAAACGTATACATAAATTCGACAATATCGCAAAAATATTTTTAATATATTGATAACAAAAAAGATGAGGTATTGCCTTGTTAAATGTTCGAAAATTCAAATAAATATCAAATAAAAGTTATACCACCAAAATATCCCATGGTTATTTTTTCGAAGTATGGGATGATAATTCCCCTTTTCATGTATATAATAGTTTTATAGAAAGAGGGGATTTACTTGGAACAGAAAAAAGAAGAAGTACATCAACCGTCCGTTCCAATCTTCGGATATGAAATTTTACGTGACATGTTGATTCCAGAAATTTTAGGAAAGCATACACACGATATTTTATACTGGGGTGGAAAACAGCTCTCTCGGAAATTCCCCCTTCAGTCATCAGAAGAACTGGTATCGTTTTTCGATGAAGCCGGCTGGGGAACTCTTGCACTGCTGGAACAAAAAAAGAATGAGATGACCTTTGAAATAAGCGGACCGGTGATAGAACGACGCCTTTCCTTAAAGTCGGATGTCACATTTAAACTGGAAACGGGCTTTCTTGCCGAACAAATACAGTTACAAAAAAAATGTGTGGCAGAAGCTGCTGACGAACTACATAAACGGAGTCATTCAGTTAAAGTGATTGTAAGATGGGACGAAAAAGATAAAGTAGAATAGTCCTGAACAACATACTTTTAATTCTTTAATAAAGGGTTGCCCCACTTGATGGGGCAACCCTTTTTCACTTGTCCCGTTCTATGCTGCTTTAGTATTATAGCGTGATTTCTTCCATCTTCACCGCGTCCAGGTTAAATGCAGTATGTAGGACGCCTGCCGCTTTTTGCATATTTTTCTCGTCTACCACTGCAGATACTTTGATTTCAGAGGTGCTGACCATTTTCACCACGATGTCATTTTGAGCTAATACTTCGAACATTTCCGCTGCAACACCTGGATTTGAGATCATACCGGAGCCCACGATGGATACTTTGGAAAGCTCACTTTCATGTTCAACATGGGTGAAGCCTAATTGCTCTTTGTTTCGTTCCAGAACAGCGAGGGTCTCCTCCAAATCCTGTTCTTTAATCGAAAATGATAAATTGGTCGTATTCTGATCGGTCTGGCTTTGAATGATAATGTCTACATTCAGATGATTTTTGGCTAAAGTGGTAAACACTGAAGATAGTCCAGTTAATGCGTTACCCAGTCCAAATACAGTGACACGTGTAATTTCAGCTTCAAAGGCTACGCCTCTCACAATTAAGTTTTGTTCCATGCTTGCTTCCTCCTCAATATACGTTCCTTCAACTTTTTCGATACTTGACCTGACCTCTAACGGAATTTGATAATTCTTGGCAAATTCCACTGCCCGTGGATGCAGGACTCCAGCCCCTAAATTAGCCAGTTCCAGCATTTCATCATAGGAAATGGACGGTAACTTTCTTGCCCCTTTAATATAACGCGGGTCTGTCGTATATACCCCGTCTACGTCTGTATAAATGTCACAACGCTCTGCTTTCAGGGCAGCTGCAATTGCTACAGCAGTTGTATCCGATCCACCGCGGCCGAGTGTTGTGATTTCACCCGTTTCTGTCATGCCCTGGAATCCGGCTACAATCACAACTCTCCCGGATTGGAGGTGATCCATCATCTTTTCAGTATGAATATTGGTAATCCTCGCATTGCTATGAACGGATTCCGTTTCAATCCCGGCCTGCCAGCCTGTAAAGGAGATGGCATCATGTCCTGCTTGGATCAGAGCCATCGTAAGGAGTGAAATGGTCACCTGTTCCCCGGTTGAGAGCAGCATATCCATCTCTCTTTTACTCGGTTGTGATGTAATTTCCCTTGCCAATCCAACGAGGGTATCCGTCGTTTTCCCCATGGCAGATACCACCACCACTACATCATTACCTCTTTCTTTTTCTTCCGCAATTCTTGACGCAACATTTTGAATTCTTTCTACAGAACCTACTGAAGTCCCACCGAATTTTTGAACAATAATACTCACAGCTTCTCCCTCTTTCTCATTGAGTGAAAATTCACGACTCATTTTTTGATGGTGAAGAGTACAATCACAATCATCCTACACGTTCATAGAACAGGTTCTTTTCCAAGAAAAGTTCCTGTGCTGGATAATAAAAAAAGCAATGAGAATAATATCTCATTGCTTTATGAACATACAGCAGAACAAACAAAATAGGTTCATCGGCATTGTGAGATAGCTCTCCAAGATTGAATCATCTTGACAATCCTACATTTCTTAAACGTAGAACCAGCGGAATCAGCATGAGACTGAAACCACTTCGGCGAATCTCCCCTTTTCAGGCATCTCAACGGAGCTCATACTCCTCTTTGCCTGTACTCTTGAAGCTCGCACCTCTATCACCACTTTAAAAAGTGATAATGTTATAAATTTTTGTTAATTATAGCACAGGGGAAATATTGATTCAATGTCTAATTGAAACAATATTTCATTTTATTATTCTTTCGTGAGCTGTATTGAATGAGCATGCGGTGGTTGATTTCCGCTGCAGGTGCTCGCTTTCCGCGGGGAGGAAGTCGAGCCTCCTCGGGCTTTGCCCTGCGGAGTCTCGACCTTTCCTCTATTTCCCGCAGGAGTAAAGTGCCTTCCGCTACAATCCACTCTGTGCTTCTAATGCAACAAAGACTTTATGGGATAAGTGGGAAGACATACTGAATTTGACAACTAATTGCACGTAAACTAAGACCATAATCAACAACACTTAGATTCTAATATCCTTTACTTCAACTTCTCATTCAAAACCTTCGCAACAGCTTCCGGAATCCCTATCTCAATAAACTCCTCCACCGTCGCTTCTTTCATTTTCTTCATGGAACCAAAATGTTTAAGAAGCTGCTTCTTACGCTTCGGTCCGATGCCGTCAATCTCATCCAGGGTGGACTGGAAGGCGCTTTTCCCTCTGAGCTGGCGGTGGAACGTGATGGCAAATCGGTGAACTTCATCCTGAATCCGTTGCAGCAAATAAAATTCCTGACTTCGCTTTTCAAGAGGAACAATTTCCAAAGGATTCCCATACAGCAGTTCTGACGTCTGATGCTTATCGTCTTTCGCAAGGCCGCCAAGAGGAATATCCAAACCTAATTCATTCTCAATGACATCCCTCGCCGCTTCAATCTGCCCTTTCCCGCCATCGATAATGATGAGATCCGGTAAAGGGAGACCATCCTTCAAGACTCTCGTATACCTTCTGCGAACAACCTCCCGCATGGAATCATAATCATCGGGACCCTTGACGGTTTTGATTTTGTACTTTCGATACTCTTTCTTTGCGGGTTTCCCGTCAAGAAACACAATCATGGCAGACACGGGATCGGAACCTTGAATATTCGAGTTATCAAATGCTTCGATCCGGAAGGGAGTATATATGCCCATATGTTCACCAAGACGTTCAATTGCCTTAATCGTTCTTTCCTCATCTCTTTCGATTAGGGCGAACTTTTCTTCAAGGGCCTGCTTCGCATTTTTCTCAGCAAGCTTCACCAGCTCTCTCTTCTTCCCCCGCTTTGGCTGGGTGATTTTCACGTCTAACAGCTTAGCAGCCAGTTCCTCATCAATCACTTCAGGCAAAAATATTTCCTTTGGCTTAAAGTGATTGGATTTTGAATAAAACTGTCCTAAGAAAGTAAGAAATTCATCCTCGGGTTCATTGTATAGAGGGAACAGTGACACATCCCGTTCAATAAGCTTACCTTGTCGTACGAAGAATACTTGTACACACATCCAGCCTTTATCGACCGAATAGCCAAATACATCGCGATCGGTGAAATCAGTCATGGTCATTTTCTGCTTTTCCATCGTCGCTTCAATGTGGAGTATTTGATCACGGAATTCCTTCGCTCTTTCAAATTCCAGATTTTCAGATGCTTCATTCATTTTCACCGTTAGTTGATTCTTAATGTCCTTGTAGCCTCCATTTAAGAATCGGGATATTTCGTCAGTCATTTCACGGTACGTATCTTTGCTCACTTCTTTAATACAAGGAGCAAGACATTGGCCCATGTGATAGTACAAACACGCCCGATCGGGAAGGGTGGAACATTTCCGTAACGGATACAAACGATCCAGCAGCTTTTTCGTTTCATTAGCGGCTCCTACGTTTGGATACGGACCAAAGTACCGCCCTTTCCCCCTTTGAACTTTACGGGTAGTGATGAGCCTTGGGTGCCTTTCGTTCGTTATTTTAATAAAAGGATAGCTTTTATCATCCTTTAACATGACATTGTACTTAGGATCATATTTTTTGATTAGATTCATCTCGAGTACAAGGGCTTCCAGATCAGATGAGGTCATGATGTATTCAAAGTCCTCTATTTCTCCTACTAAGCGTTGAGTCTTTGCATCATGAGAACCCGTAAAATAGGACCGAACACGATTCTTCAATACTTTTGCTTTTCCCACGTAAATAATCGTGCCTTGCCTGTCCTTCATTAAATAACATCCGGGCTGATCTGGTAATAGAGCTAATTTATTGGTTATGGTTGGGTTCATTGTCTCTCTCCCTTCTTGTCCACCCATTTATAGACTGTGATGGTTGAATAAACAGGATCGAATAACTCCTGTGAATGAAATGATTGGACTTTTTCTATTTTTCGATCAAGGTTTTCAATACCCTGTTGTTTAAATCCATTAACCACTGCATCGGTCAGATAGATCTCTTTTTGTGTATGCTCAATGTCTTGAAGAAATTGAGCATACGTTAACACGCGCTTATGTGAGTACGGTACATCAAGATACGAGTATACCCTTGTTTCTTCCCATGTGTACACTATCAGGGGAATTTCATCATTTTTCTCCTCGAAGAATGACGCAGTTTTATATACTGCTGGTGGTGAAGAGTGGTAGCCTGACAACACACTCACACTTGTTCCTATATGCAAAATAAACCACAGGCTCAGGATGATCATCTTCAAGGTACTAAGTTTTTTCATCCATCCAGTTAATAAGAAAAATCCGAGTAATAAGGCCAGAGGTAGAATATGTCTCGGCTTATCAATATTTTGAGCAAATAGGCCCCAGAAAAAATAGGAGCTGAATGCAATCAGGAGTAATGTAACGCCTGTACCAGGTTTCGTCCACCTTCCTCCATTTTTACCCGTAACTAGAAAGAGGAGCAACGTGATGACCACGATGGAAAGTGATTGAGTAAATAATCCGTTCCAACCTATATTGATAAATATATATTTCCCTAATCTATCAAAAAATCCTGTATCGGGCTCTACCGTTCCTCCCCATTCAGTAAAGTGTCCGTCTGTAAACCCAAAGGCAATCTGCAACAGGGTATGGAGACTTCCTGCATTGGCTGCCAAAGCCGATAGCCATACCCCTTGAGAGAGTAGGAGGAGAATCAGATGAAAAGCGATGGCTTTCACTTTTTCTGAACTATTTCCGCTCTCCTTCAAAAACACAAACCAATAGTATAGGATCCCCACACCAAAACCGATATAGGATAACCGGATTCCCATCAAGATGGCGAATAAGAGAATGGGAAGAACAGCCGCATCCTTCGTCTTCAGTATGACAGCCCTGTGCAGGCTCCATAAGTACCACCATAACACTGCGATAGCGGCACCTTCGCTCATTGCTTGAACGGTCATCGTGCTCGGATATGAAAGGGAAAATAGGAAAAGCGTCGCAATGATGGCCTTTTTTCTCCCAAGGTAATGGCCGAATAGCCAATAAACAGGAAAAATCGAGCTAACCATCAATATCGTATTAAAAAGCTGAAGCGATAGAACCGGGTCATCGATAAAGATGTGAACCATCATTCCCCCGAAAATAAAAAAAGGATACCCTGGAAAATGAGGCTGCATCTTCAATAAATCAAATTCGATGACTCCGAGAGCATAATCGACTTCGTCCCAGCTTGAAGCATAGGGCGGAAGCAATATAAGTCTGTATATAAAGTACAGGCTGAAAACAACCAGTATACTAATCAACCATTTGTTCAAATGTTTATCGGTCATTGATTTTCTCCTGTTTCTCTCCAAATAAAAACCAACTCAGTTTGAAAACCTTCTTAGCCTATTGTAAGGCTTTCTAAGAATGGTTTCCAATCATGAGTTGGTTCAGGGGGATTTAAGCATTTATTGAATTCACATTATCCGATTTTTTGATTGTCTTTTTCTGTTGTTCGATCCCTGCAGGCACGGACTTCCGTTTAAATGGGTTAATGAGTTTATCCGTTCGGATCAGGTAAATCCATAAGAATACGAATCCGAAGTAGAACCAATAGGCAAGCACCTGTTCGATCGTCGGGTTGTGGCTATAGCCGAACATTGCCGCCATGAACAGACCGACTTGACCACTGATCAGAACCTCATTACCTGTGTCTCTCTCATAGTGAAGCTCATCTTGAAAGTGTTCAGGCATAATCTCCACAAGATTATATACTTCCGCTGGTTTTCCTTCTGCTGTTGTATATACTGACCCCATTATCCCAAGATCCTGCAGAATTCCTACTCCTTGAACAAGTAAGCCGGCTGCGATGAACATAATCAGCAAACCTGTCACATTAAAGAACGTTTTCAATTTGAATTTCATTGCACCTGAGAAGAACGCATAACCGAGAACCATGGCAAGTAATAATCCACTAAGCGCTCCGTAACTTGTGAATACTTTCGTTACGTCTCCTCCACTGATGGCAGCGAAGAAAAACACGGTTTCGACACCTTCACGAAGAACAATGAGATAAGAGTGAATAATCATGGCGGATACACTTCCTGCCGTCAGGGCCGCATTGATTTTCTTCTCCATTTCCGTGTTAATTCCTTTAGACTGTTTCCTCATCCAGCCAACCATATGAGTCAGCAGAAGTACAGAGGCAAACATGATTCCGACCTTTAAATATACTTCCGCTCCAAAGCTTGCAAAACCTGTCAAGACGACTTGGAACAGTAAAGCGACTAAAAAGCTGGATACAAGAGCAAGCAATACTCCCACGTATACCCATTTCTTATATTTGTCTGCTTTCAATCTTGTAAGATAAGAAAGAATCAGCCCTACAATAAGAATCGCTTCTAAAGACTCTCTCAGTGTGATCAAAAATGCTTGGAAATCCAATTTATTTCCCCCTTTGTTACCTCGGTGCTACTGTTTATTTTTACGCTTATTGATCGTAATCAGAACAATGAGAATCAAAATCAGAGCAATTGAGAAGTAAAGCCAGAAGCTGGAACTTCCTCCTTCACCAATCCCATCTAAAAACCCAAGATTCTCCTCGTTTAAATGACTTTCATCCGCTTTTTCAGAAGGAATCGGAAATAACGGTCTCAAGCTATCGATGATTGATTCCACTTCTTTATCGAAAGCCTCGGGATCATTATCCTTGCTTCCGATTCCAAACAATCCCGGATTGCCCAAAGAATTTAACGCAGAATCAAATGAAGCATAGATTTTATCTGCATCTTCCTGGCCCTTTTCTTCCACCATAAAAGGTTCTAAAACATTAAAGGTACCTCTTGCCTTTGCAAGGAGAAGCTTTGCCTGGCCATAGTCATCAAACTGCTCTTGGGCAAAATGCAGTCTTCTTTCGATATTCAGCATCAATGCCGCTCTCCAACTTTCTAATAAAAGATCCTTGTCTTTTTCCTCGAACGCTTTGTTTATGTCGGGCTGCACCTTTGAAAAATACAGCTCAAAATCCTTTTCATACGAATCATATATTTTCTTCGCGGTATCCCAGTCATCATTTGCTAAGCTGTTTTCCAGCTCTTTATACGCTTCAGCGATTTTCTCTTCTCCTGGATCCCCATAAGAATAAGCAGATGCCTGCGACGGGATAAATATGTAATTGAGAATAAATATCAGTGAAAGACTAAAAAAAAGGCTTTTTTTCATACGGAAATCCTCCTGTATTTTCAATGATAATGATTATCATTATACTTGTCAATACGATTTTAAAGGCCTTCAATGGATGTTGCAGAAATTTTGTGAACATTATAATCTATATCCACTTTTTCAACAGGCCGTTTCATTTCTTTTACGATAGCCGGAAGCACATTAAACATATAGGCTTTGAACTTGATGAAGGACTGTCCCTTCGTCCTAACTCTATATTCAATCGGCACCTCCGTCATTCTGAAACCTTTACGCATGATATTTAGAGTCACCACTTGAGCATAATTATAGTCATGAATGATTTCTGCATGTTCCATTACTTGTTTAGAGAACGCCCTCATCCCTGACTGACCATCATAGATCCAGGTTCTCAGCAACACACATTGTAGTAAGGTAAAACAATAATTGCCGAGGCGTCGATGGATTCTCATCCCGTCGATGGTCCCCTTAAAGCGGGATCCCATTGTATAATCTGACTGATTTGTAAAGATCGGCTCTAACAGCTCAGGTATTTGAGATGCAGGGTATTCTCCATCCGCATCAATCATGACACCGATATCCGCCCCTTTTAGCAGTGATTCCTTTAACCCTCTTCTTACTGCCGCACCTAAGCCTGAATTACGTTCCATATGTACGATATAGTCTGCTCCTGCTTCTTCTGCAACCTTAACGGTGTCATCGGTCGACCCATCATTCACGACAAGTACTTCCACCTGAACATCAGGATGAAACTCCCTGGGAATGTCACGGATGACATCCCCGATGGTTTCTTCTTCGTTATAAGCAGGCAAAAAAACAACAACCTTCTGTTTATTCACGATGTTCTTCCTTTCTTCTAAATGCTTCTTCTAAAACAGGTCCACGTGCATGGCTGGGGAATGGTGCTCCCAGAATATGAGCGATGGTGCTGGCCATGGAAACAAGGCTATGCTTTGATTCCACCTTGCGTCCCTTATGGATATTAGGTCCATGCATGATAAATGGCACGAATCGTTCTCCTTCATCAAGATGTCCGTGTCCTCCGATTCCATCAGCCTGTCCATGATCGGCACAGATAAATAATGTTGTGTTATCCATCTTGCCTTCCTCTTTCATCCATTGGACAAAGTCTTCAATCAATCGGTCTGCTTCATTTATTTTTTGTAAATACTCGTCGTATAAAACCCCGCGACTGTGACCGGTTTGATCGGTCCCGATCATTTGTACGATGAATAAATCCGGATCTTGCTCTTTCATGATATGTTTCGCTTTTTTCATGATTGTTGGATCGGCTTTATCGTTATGCATGACGGCTGTGAACGTATCAACGTCAGACCCCATGGAATCGACCAGATGGGCAACCCCTAATAGCCTTCCCTTCTTCCCTACTTTACGTAAAGAGTCAAAAATGCTTTCGACTTTAATCCCCAGCTTCCAAACCATATTCGAGGTGATCCCGTGTTCGTATGGATACGTCCCGGTGAACATGGATGAAAAGCAGACAACCGTGCGGGCAGGATAGACCGTCTCCATGTTGGAGAATTCTGTTCCTTCTGCCTTGAGGGAATCCAAAAACGGGGTTTCCGCTTCTTGAAAACGTTCCTTCCTCATTCCGTCCACTACGATGACCACGACACGATCTGCCCGATCTTCTTTCCAATCTTCTGCATCTTTAGCATATTCTTCATACATCTTGGGCTTCCAGTCGAATAAATAACGGTGAAGAATGAATGTGAAAACCAGAAGACCTCCAAAGAAGCTTAAGAACTGAACGATTGGCAGCTGCTGGCTTGTATCGAGGAGTGAGTACGTGTACTGCCAGTAAGCCAGTAATAATAGAAATTTAGGAAGCTGCTCCTGAGCATTACCACTTGTAGAGTCACTGTTCTTCAATACGAGCTTCCAGAACCTTGTGAAGTTGAGCCACGATGTTCCGATGCGGAGGTGGTAATATAATGTTCCCCAGAATAAAATCGTGAAGAAAAAGTAAAGACCGATTCCTAACAGGGATAACGCGAGATTCCATTCCCATCCAATGATTAAATAAGCCACAATCGGTATCCACAGATAGTTTCTTAAAAACAAGGGGAAGTCATAAACAAAAAATAATATAAAAAGTGGCAGGGTGATCGCTAAACTAATCGTGAAATTCAGCCAAAATGATAGCGATGCAAAATCACCAAGATGAAAGAGAAGCATCGTACCTACCGTAAAAATGGGTGTGAAGGGCTTTCCTTCATTTAATAAATTCCAGCAGCGTGCTGCTACCTTTTCAAACTTAGAGGCGCTTTTCACTTCATGCCCCTCCTTTTCTTTTTCTTAAATTTTTTATAAGAGTTGGTGAAATAGGATGTTTCAATAGTGCATATAGTCCAACAGAATATGAGAAAGCGAATTTTATTCCATGTGTCAAAACCGCGATTGCCATTCCTGTTTCCATCGGTATTGAGAATTGGCTGAGACCAAAAGCCATGATCGTTTCATAGTTCGCAAGCCCACCGGGAGTAATTTGAAAAACCTGCCCGAGTATGGTCAGACTATTCACCCATATCCCTTGAAAAGTGGAGATTCCTGTATTCGTTGCGATGCAAACAGACAGCAGAAGGGCCGCTTCCAATATCCAACTAATAAAAACAAGGAAAAATGCATAGAAAAATCCCCTCCCCTTTATGAGGGAGAGCATGACATTCCATTGATGATGGAGGAATTGACGTTTGTAATAAGAGACCACCCCTATCGCCAGGGTGATTCCTCCGACAGCTAAAATGACATCTGGTGATAATGGATTTTCTAATGCTACAAACGATATCCCCAATGACACCAGTAGACAAAGTGAGAGAATATCCATCAACCTTACTATAATAACAGATTGTGCCGAAGCTGATTTAGACAATCCTTCTCTTTCATATAAAATATACGAACGAATCACATCGCCGCCTTTGACTGGCAGTAGATGATTAAGTGCCAAGCTGTACCAAAGCCCATACATGGCACTGGAAAGCTTGATGCTATCACCTAATAGTTTTTTCGTGGCTATGCCTTTTAAATAAAAAGATGAACCATAAATGAACATCCCCGACATCACCAAGACGGGATGAAGAATCAGTTGAGATAAAAGTCGTTTAAACTGCAGATGGTCCCAACCTGTTGCAATGAACCATATAAAGTAGCAAAGGATCCCGATTCCGATTATGTACGTAAAAGATTTATAAATGCTTCTCATTTTGCTTTGCCCACAGAATGGTATTCCCTATTCCGTCTTCAATGGTGGTGGTTGGAAAATATCCCAAGTGCGATTGAGCCTTGGAAATATCTGAATGAGTAGAAAGAACATCCCCCATACGGTACGTGTCGTAGTCCACGTTCATTTCAGGAAAATGGGTACGAAGAATCTCTAACAATCTAGTCATTTTCACTACCCGACCACTTCCCAGATTATAGGTTTCTCCTCTTCTTCCCTTTTGTAAGGTTAATTCAATCCCGTGGATGATATCGTCGATATACGTATAGTCCCGTCCACTATCACTGCCAAAAATGGAGATGAACTCGTTCTTTAGAAGTTTCGATATGAATTTAGGGATCGCCATATCCGGTCTTCCCCATGGGCCATACACCGTAAAGAAACGAAGAATGTTCACATGCATATCGTACATATGTGCATACATATGGCAGAAGCTTTCTGCACTCCATTTAGAAGCTGCATATGGAGAAATAGTCCTCCCATCTGCATCCTCTTCCTTTAACGCCCTTCCCGGTTCATCTCCATAAACAGAGGAGGATGAAGCGAACAAAAAGCGCTTGACTCCCGCTTCTCCACAAGCCTCTATTGTATTAATCGTTGCTTTAATATCATAATCAACATATTTCAGTGGCTCTTCCAATGAATAGGCCACTCCCGGCAATGCGGCTAAATGAATAACCGCGTCGGGCTTTAATTTATGGATGATTGCTTTGGTCTTATCACGATCTGTTAAATCAACCTCGTATAAATCCCCTGTAGGGAATTGTATCTCTTTCAAATGCTGTTTCTTTCGATCGGTTGAATAATAAGCATGGAAACAATCAATGATTGAAACCTGATAATCCTTACTCATGAGTCTTTTGGTAAGGTGCATCCCGATAAATCCTGCACCACCTGTAATCACTATTTTCACTTTCATCACACTCTCTTGACTTTTAGACAATAGGTTTAGTTTAGCACAATTCCCACTGGAGAATAAAAATTACTTACAAATAGAGACTGACCCCATTTAACGGGCCAGCCTCTATATACTAGATTATAATTGATTCAGGATGTTAAGAATAGCTTCACTGTACTGTTTCGCTTCATCTGCTTTTTCAGAAGAAATCGCTTCAAACCATTTTTGAGAAAGATCAAACAGCTCTTGTGACTTCTCTTCTCCAAGTTGATTCTTCACGTTCACCTCTAGCATTTTAACAAACATATTGCCTTCCATTGCCTCTACTTTTGCTGTCGCAACATCACCAGACTCTACAACTTCTGCAGCTTCTTCATGATATCCTGCTGCTTTACCTTTGATTGCTTTAGTATAAAGTGAATTTACTTTTTCAGCATCAATCGTGGATGGATCATTTTCTAATGAGAAGATGGAATCCAATTCATTCGCAGCCGCCTCATCTCCACCAGCTAAAGATCCTTTAATAGCCTGGAGGAAACCATATCCTTCTGCTTGCATAATCGCTAACTCTTCCGAATTTCCTTCCTCAACCGCTTTGCTGATTTTTTCAGCATACGAATTTGAAGCAAGGTAATAGCTTTGATAGATCGATTTATCTGTCACTTGCTTATAAACAGCGAAATCTTCCGCATTTGAATCAGCCAATGCCTCTTCCTGTAGAGATAGACCGTTGTTAATGGTTTCTACCATGCTGGATTCACCTGATAACTCATATAAGCTATCACGCTTTTCAGCTGTAGGGATGAATACATTTTCTGCTAAGTACTTGACCTCAGCAAACTTTGCTTTGGCATCATCCGCTTTATCAGCCTCCAGATCTTCCCCCGCTTGACCTTGTAATCCTTTTTGAACTTGATAGAAATACGATTGTGTTAATTTATCTATGATTTGACGTGCAACGTTTTTCTCAAGCTCACCTGATTGACCACCGGAAATAGCCGCTTCAATCCCTTGAGAAAATTCACCATTCACTTCATTTACCGATGCTTGCAGTTCAGAAGTATAAATGTCATTGACAGTGTCCCAATTTACTTCCTTGTCTTCTTTCATCTTCTCTAATTCAGCTTTCATATCTGAATACGCTTTAACTTGTGATTCTGCATTAAGTGTCATTTCGTCTTTTGCTTCTTCTTTTGGTTCTTCTTTCTTCTCTTCAGACGATTGATCTGCTTCTTTCGGTTCTTCAGATGCGCTACCGCAACCCGCTAATACAGAACCTGTTAGAAGAAATGCTGCAAAAATTTTGGATAAGTCTCTCTTTTTCATATGTATGTACCCCCAGAATGAATTGAATAAATAAATGATAATGATTTTCATTTCCATTTAAAATTATATCGAGAATGATTCTCATAGTCAACGTTTTTTGAAAATTTTGTTCAAACAAAAGCGACAGTGCTCGATCTGAGGCGACAAGCATCTAATGAATTGGTGATTTTGTACATTCTGGACGTGCATATTATTGATTAGGAATCGCTTTTAAGACTGATATTGAGGTTAGCTAGGGGTATTTTTAATCGGGTTAGTGTGTGAAGCGTTGTGGTTGTGCAAGTTTCGGCATTTGTTGTGCCACTTTTGATGTTTGTTGTGCCAGTTTCGGCGTTTGTTGTGCCAGTTTCGGCGTTTGTTGTGCCAGTTTCTAGATTAGTTGTGCCAAATTGTGAACACAGGCACCACAATACCCTTTCACGTATGAACCAAACCACAACACCCATAACAAAAAAACACCGGGGCTGTCATGACAGCCCCGGTGTTTTGAAATTTCTTATACGTGTTTGTTTAATAGTTCAGCAAGTGCTTCCTTAGGTTGGAAACCGATTACTTTGTCTACAACTTCGCCGTCTTTAAGGACAACTAAAGTCGGGATACTCATTACCCCGTATTTACCTGCTGTTTCCTGATTTTCATCAACGTCAACTTTGACGATTTTCACTTTGTCGCCCATTTCTCCATCTAACTCTTCCAGTACTGGAGCGATCATTTTACAAGGTCCACACCAAGGTGCCCAGAAATCCGCTAATACCAGTCCGGAATTTGTTTCAGTTGAGAATGATTGATCAGTAGCATGTGTAATTGCCATTTATATGCGCCTCCTTTGAATGTAACGTTAGTATATCACCGTTTTTTTGGGGATGCTATTTATCTGCTCGTAGGTAATATTCCCTTCAAATAACGGAATATACAGGGAAGAAAAATAAGGAGCAGCCGTCCGGCTGCATCCTTATTTTCACTACATAATATGCTCATACCCTCTAGACGCTACTTGAAACGTGAATTGAATTAAGAAGAAGATACTTTAAGCTTCTTAAACTCTTCAGTCAGCATCGGTACTACTTCGAACAGGTCACCCACGATTCCATAATCCGCTACGTTAAAGATGTTCGCTTCAGGATCTTTATTGATCGCAACGATGACTTTAGAATTCGACATCCCTGCTAAATGCTGGATTGCTCCAGAAATACCACATGCAATATAGAGGTCAGGCGTTACCACTTTACCTGTTTGACCAATCTGTAGGGAATAGTCACAGTAATCGGCATCACATGCTCCACGAGATGCCCCAACAGCTCCACCAAGTACATCTGCCAGTTCCTTAAGGGGATTGAATCCATCTTCACTTTTCACTCCACGCCCGCCGGCAATAATGACTTTCGCTTCAGATAAGTCTACACCTTCGCTTGCTTTACGAACGACTTCTTTAATGATTGTACGTAAGTCCTTGATGTCAACGGAAAGGGAAGTGACTTCTCCTGTACGTGACTCATCTTTCGCTAATGGCTCGATGTTATTAGGGCGAATCGTCGCAAAAATCAATCCGTCAGTCACGATTTTCTTTTCAAATGCTTTGCCTGAGTAAATCGGTCTTGTGAAAACGAGGTTCCCGCCAGCTTCCTCAAGGTCTGTCGCATCCGAGATACATCCTGAACTTAATTTGCTTGCCACTTTAGGAGATAAGTCTTTCCCAAGGGCTGTATGTCCAAAGATAATTCCTTCTGGTTTCTCTTCCTCAATCACAGAAAGAATCGCTTGTGAATAACCGTCTGAAGTATATTGTTCCAGCTTATCGTTTTCGACAACCACTACTTTGTCTGCTCCATACTGAATCAATTCTTCTCCTAAAGCGCTTACACTTTTACCAATTAAAACGGCTACTACTTCTCCGCCTTCAGATACTGTTTTACCTGCCGCAATTGCTTCAAAGGAAACATTACGTAATGATCCGTCACGAACTTCTCCAAGTACTAATACTTTTCTCGCCATGTTAAATACCCCCTGAATGTTAGTTATTCCTGTGACCTTGCCTTATATAACTTTCGCTTCATTACGAAGAAGTGAAACAAGCTCTGATACTTGAGCATCCAATTCGCCTTCTAACACTTTACCTGCTTCCTTCTTCGGTGGAAGGTAGATTTCAATTGTTTTTGTTTTAGCTTCTACTTCATCTTCATCTAAATCTAAATCATCAAGTTCCACTTCATCAAGAGGCTTTTTCTTTGCCTTCATGATTCCTGGCAGTGATGGATAGCGCGGCTCATTCAAACCTTGTTGTGCCGTTACTAACAATGGTAGAGATGTTTCAATCACCTCTGAATCCCCTTCTACATCACGAGTGACTGTAACCGTTTCACCATCAATTTCCAATTTCGTGATCGTTGTTACATAAGGGATATCAAGTTGTTCAGCTACACGGGGACCAACTTGTCCAGATCCACCATCAATGGCAACATTACCTGCAAGAATTAAGTCTACTTCCTGCTCTTTTAAATAGTGGGCCAAAATTTTCGCTGTAGTGAATTGATCTCCATAATCAAGATCGTCTTCTGTGTTGATAAGGACTGCTTTATCTGCCCCCATCGCCAAAGCGGTTCTCAGTTGCTTCTCACTTTCTTCTCCGCCAACTGACACGACCGTCACTTCTCCACCATGTGCATCGCGTACTTGAATAGCTTCTTCCACTGCATATTCATCGTAAGGATTTATGATAAATTCAGCTCCATCTTCAGCAATTTGACCGTTTTGGATCGAAATTTTCTCCTCAGTATCAAACGTTCTTTTCAAAAGTACATAGATGTTCATTCGTAAGTCCCTCCTAATAATGTAAACATTCTTTCCCTTAAAAAGATTTCGACAATTTAACCCCTTTGAATGGGCAGCTTGAACAGAAACGTCCATTCAAGACTGCCCCTCAATAAGAGTTTACTATATTACAAGAATGTATTCTAGCCTTTAAAGTGCGGTTCACGCTTTTCAACAAACGCTGAAATACCCTCTTTGGCATCAGCTGATACAAATATTTCACCGAAAAGATCCGATTCTCTCATTACACCTTCATAGAAACGGTCATCTTTTGTATAACTTAACAGCTCAATGGCTGCTTTCATCGCTCCAGGGCTCTTCTTCGCAATCTTATCGGCCATTTCTTTCGCTTTATCGAAGAGCTGATCTTCAGGGTATGCTTTATTGGCAAGTCCCCACTGTACAGCTTCAGTTCCGCTGATTGGCTCACTCGTTAATAACATTTCTGCCGCTTTTGCCCTTCCTACCAATTTCGGTAAGCGCTGGGAGCCGGCAAATCCAGGAACAAGCCCTAACTGAAGCTCTGGTAAACCAAGCTTTGCGTTCTCGCTGACCAATCGGATGTGACATCCCATTGCAAGCTCCAATCCTCCACCTAAAGCGGCTCCATGAATCGCTGCAATGATAGGCTTTGAAAAGTTCTCCATGCGTTCAAAAACGTCCTGGCCTTTTTTCGCCAATTGAGAGAATTCTTCACCACTTTCAATCGTCGTGAATTCTTTAATGTCAGCACCCGCAGAGAAGAAGCGTCCCTCACCTTTCAGTAAGATCACTCTGACATCGGCGTTTTCTTCAAGCTCATCCAGAACTGAATCGATTTCTTTAATAAGTCCACTGGCTAATGCATTAGCAGGAGGTCTTTGGATTAGAACCGTTGCTACCTTTCCCTCTAATGACCATGATAAACTTTCCATCTCTCATCCCCCTAAACTAATTTAGTTCCTGCCGCCACACCCATGAAGTAATAGTTTGTGAATAGCAGGGACTTGAGCTACTAAGTCATATTTCTGATCGTTCATCACCCACGTTGTCACCATTTCATCCAGAGTCCCGAAAATCATTTGACGAGCCAGCCGGACATCCAGTTCACTTGAAAACTCTCCCGATTCTATTCCGCTAATCAGAATTTTATCGACTAATTGCAGATATCCTTTTAGTACATCATTGATTTTTAAACGGATATCCTTATTGGATTGCCTGAGCTCCAGTTGTGTTACAATCGCTAGATGGTGATCATCCGACAGAATTTTACAATGATTTTCAATCATCACTAATAATTTCTCTGAAACTGTCTGTTTTCCTGCTATAACTTCCTCAATTTTTTCGACAAAGAGTACCATTTTTTCTTTAAACAACGAAATCAGGATATCTTCTTTATTTTTAAAATAGAGATAAATCGTTCCATCAGCGACCCCGGCCTGCTTCGCGATCTTGGACACTTGTGCCTGATGGTAACCATTTTCGGCTATAACGATAACAGCAGCATCGATAATTTGCTTGTATTTAGGTTTATTTCGTTTCATGAGTTCTTGACCTGCCTTAAGAAAATATGAATGACTGTTCATTCATATTTTTATAATAAAAGGTTTCTCTTTACTTGTCAAGAAGAGATACCTTGTCCAATTATACAACAAAAAGAAAAAGCCAATGGTATTCAATTAACTTGTTTTCTGCTCTTCCTCTATCTTTTGGCGCTCCTCTTCTACAAGTGCTCTTCGTAATATTTTTCCTACAGCCGTTTTGGGAAGCTCTTTTCTAAATTCATAAATCCGGGGCACCTTGTAGGCAGCCAGGTATTTACGGGCAAATTCGTTGAGTTCCTCCTCTGTCAGGACTTCTCCTTCTTTCAGGACCACATACGCCTTTACGGTTTCTCCCCTGTATTCATCTGGGACGCCTGCAGCTACAACCTCTTGGATCGCAGGATGTTCATAAAGGACCTCTTCGATCTCACGTGGGTAAATATTAAAGCCTCCGGCAATGATCATATCCTTCTTGCGATCCACAACATAGAAGTAACCTCTCTCATCCATATAACCCAAATCCCCCGTCAATAGCCAGCCATCCCTTAACGTTTGTTCGGTTTCCTCCGGACGATTCCAGTAACCTTTCATCACTTGAGGACCTTTCACGACGATTTCACCCATTTCGTTCGGTGGAAGCGGTTCTCCTGTTTCCAGTGAGAAGATGGCTGCATCCGTACTCGGCCAAGGAACTCCGACGCTTCCCTTTATTCTTTCTTTATCCCAAAGGAAATTGGAATGAGTGACAGGTGAAGATTCTGTCAATCCATAGCCCTCAACGAGTTTCCCTCCGGTGACATCTTCGAATTGCTGCTGCACTTCAACAGGCAATGGCGCGCTTCCACTAAGGCATGAATCGATGGAGGATAAGTCATAATTCTTCAGTTCAGGATGATTCAGCAAGCCGATATAGATGGTAGGTGCACCGGGAAATAAGGTCGGTTTCTGCTTTTGAATGGTTTTCAAGGTCGTTTCGGGATCAAATTTAGGCAGTAAGATCATTTTATATCCCTGCATGACGGATAATATCATAACGGCTGTCATTCCGTACACATGAAAGAATGGAAGGATTCCAAGGACCCGCTCTTCTCCTTTTTTACATTTATAAAGCCACGCATCACACATGGAAGCATTGGCGACAAGGTTCTTATGAGTGAGCATAACCCCTTTCGGGAAACCTGTCGTCCCGCCTGTGTATTGAAGTAGAGCCACATCATTTTCAAAATCAAATGCCTGTTGTGTAATTTCCGGTTTGGCCGTTTTCATGATCTCAGTAAATAAATGATTCTGTCCTGAATGGTCCACTTTCACAACAATGCCGTATTGTTTCTTCTGGATGAATGGGTAGATGAGATTCTTAGGAAATGGAAGGTAGTCTTTGATAGCGGTTACAATAATGTGCTCAAGTCCGGTATTCTTCATCACTTTTGACACTCTTGGATATAGAATATCCAATGTCAGGATCACCTTGGCACCTGAGTCCTTCATTTGGTATTCAATTTCCCTTTCCATATATAAGGGATTGGTTTGTACGACAATTCCACCTGCGTAGAGAATGCCATAGTACGCGATTACGGATTGAGGAGTATTCGGCAGCATGATCGCAACCCGATCGTCTTTCTTGATTCCCAGTGATTTAAGGTACTGAGCGAACTTGAGTGCGGATTCATGTAATTCTTTGTAGGTCATTTCCTTGCCCATAAATTGAATGGCAACTTTACTGTTATAAAGGGTAGCTGCTTCAGTTAAATAGGACTGCAGTGGTTTTTCGATTAAATTTAACTCCGTGGGAATCTCTGCTGGATATTCAGCAAACCATGGTTTATTCATTGTTATCCCTCCTTGTGAATTTTTAGAAAATTTCTTCTATTCACTATTATAATATAAGGGGACTTCAGTTACAATTTGAAATCAATCCACTCGATACTTTTTTCCTACTTCTCAGGCTTGACCTTCCTTGCAGATGATTTTATCAAAGAAAAAAGACTGCCTATTCAACCATATGACAGTCTGCTCGTACATTATTATTTTAGCATTGTTTCAATCTTCAAGCTCTCTTCACAGAGTACATCGATTGTGTTGAATCTCGTTATAGGTTCAAACGCTACGTAAAGAACAGCATATAAATGATCCCAACGAGTAAAAAGCCCCCACATAGAGTGAGCAAAAATTTTGCCAATGTTTCCATATTCCCTCTCCTTACGATATACCGGCTCCTATTACATAGGATAAACCAACTGAAATAACTAATGAAATGAAGCCCACCGCCCGGTTATCATTTGCAATTTCTTCGTCAATTTTAAATTTCGGTGTCAGAAATTCATAAATGAAATAGCCGATCAGTAATAGAAAAAAGCCGAACACACCCCATCCTATTGTGGTCAGGATGGTATCATTGTGGCTGATGGAGTGGCGGAAAATATTCGCAATCCCAAATATTTTCCCACCAGTTGCCATCGCCACGGCCATATTACCCTTTTTTATTTCTTCCCAATTTCTATACTTTGTTACCAATTCAAAAATGGCAAGGAACAGAATCAAACATAAAATGACCACACTGTAATTACCAGCTGTTTGAACAAATTCATTTTCCCAAAAGTTCTCCATCGTAAAGCTCCCTTTACCGATTTAATTAAGCCGTCCTATTTAGAATTCGTACATATGGGCAGAGTCTTATTTAAATTGAACGACCGTGACTCCCGTTCCACCTTCGCCTGCATCTCCAAAACGAATGTTTTTAACCGAACGGTGATTTTTCAAGTACTCTTGAACTCCCTGTCTTAAAGCTCCAGTACCTTTCCCATGGATAATGGAAACGCGGGGATACCCTGCGAGGAGTGCATCATCGATGTACTTCTCTACTCTCGATAACGCATTTTCAAAACGCTCACCACGTAGATCAAGCTCAAGGCTGACGTGAAAGTCTTTCCCTTTCACTGTGGCCAGTGGCTTGGTTTCAACCTTCTGTTGAGATTGAATGAATTCAAGATCTGATTCCTTCACCTTCATTTTCATGATGCCCATCTGTACTTGCCATTCTTTCGCAGACACTCGTTCAACCAAGTGGCCTTTTTGATCAAAGCTTAAGACTTTGACTTCGTCCCCTGGTTTTAATTCATGCTTCGTTTGATTGACTTTTTTCTTTTGACCGGACGTTTTCAATTTAGGTGCAGCTTCTTCCAATTGTTTCTTCGCCTGGATCAGTTCATGCTCTTTGATTTGAGCTGATTTTTCCTTCTGCATTTTTCTTAAATCCTTGATCACTTGTTCAGCTTCTGCCTTCGCCTTTTCAACGACTTCAGTGGCTTTTTGTTGAGCTTTTTCGTACAGTGTATCCTTTTTCTCGTAATACTCCATCATTTGCTTCTGCATATCTTTATGCATCTTTTCAGCCTGTCTTAAGAGTTCATGTGCTTCCTCAAGCTCCCGTTCACCCTGACGTCTGCTGTCTTCGAGGGAGGCAATCATATTCTCCACTTCTTTACTATCCGTTCCGATGTGGGACTTCGCTCTCTGAATGACCGGATCTGAAAGTCCTAAACGCTTCGAAATCTCAAATGCATTACTTCTTCCGGGAACTCCAAGCAAGAGCTTATAGGTAGGACTCAATGTCTCTACATTAAATTCCACACTTGCATTCACGACTCCTTCACGATTGTACCCGTACGCTTTCAATTCAGGATAGTGGGTGGTCGCCACGACTCTTGCACCAGTTCCATGTACTTCATCCAAAATGGAGATGGCCAGTGCAGCACCTTCTTGAGGATCTGTACCGGCACCCAGTTCATCAAACAGCACTAAGCTTTCATGGTCTACCTTTTTAAGGATGTCCACGATATTGACCATATGGGAGGAGAAGGTACTTAAACTTTGTTCAATCGATTGCTCGTCCCCGATATCAGCGTAAATGGTACGGAAGACGCCCACTTCAGATCCATCAAGGGCAGGGATCGGGAGCCCGGCCTGTGCCATTAAACTCGTTAATCCCAATGTTTTCAGGGTAACGGTTTTCCCCCCGGTATTTGGCCCGGTGATGACAATGGAAGAAAAATCAGTCCCCAACTCGATGTCATTCGCCACCGCTTCATCAATCGGCAGAAGAGGATGTCGGGCTTTGTTCAGCCTCACCCGGCGTTCATTATTGATCGTCGGTTTTGACCCTTTGATGGATCGTCCGAACTTGGCTTTTGTAAACATAAAATCGATGTCTGATAAAACGCTGACAATCAAGAGCAGTTCTTCCCCGGATTCTTGTACGCTTTCAGAGAGTTCTTGGAGAATTTTTTCGATTTCTGTTTGTTCTTTTAATCGAAGCTCACGCAGTTGATTATTCAGCTGAACAATTGCTTCCGGTTCAATAAACAGGGTTTGCCCCGATGAGGATTGATCATGAATGATACCACCATATTGACCTCTGTACTCCTGTTTTACTGGAATCACGTATCGATCATTACGAATCGTGATGATCGCATCGGATAACATTTTTTGAGCGTTGGATGAGCGGATCATCCGTTCAAGTTTTTCCCGGATTCGTCCTTCATTGGCCCGAAGCTGAGTACGGATGGTGCGGAGTGCTTCACTGGCTGTATCCAGGATTCCTCCGTTATCATCCACGACTTTCCTTATATCCTGTTCTAAATAGGGAAGGGGAATGACCGTACCCATTTTCTCTTGAAGCAGGGGAATGTCCACCTCTTCTTCCAGTAACTCCTCTACAAAAAGCGTCAGCTTCCTGCTTGCACGAATCGTACTCGCTACCTGAACAAACTCTGAAGGAGAAAGCATCCCACCTATTTGTGCACGCTTTACGTGTGGACGTATATCGAAAATCCCGCCTAATGGGGCATGACCTTTCAACCTGAGGACGGTCATGGCTTCATCTGTCTCTTCATGAAGAGCTGTAATTTCTTCATACTCTACGGATGGCATGAGAGCGGATACCCTTGCATGCCCAAGTGCGGATGCAGCATATTGCTTTAATAATTCTTTGATTTTATCAAACTCTAACGTCTTTAATACTTTAGAATTCACGGAATGTATTCCACCTTTATCAGTTTCGCTTAATAAATTCGATTAACTCTTTTTTATCCCACGCATTGATCACGGATTCTTTTTTGATCCAGCCTTTGCGGGCCGTTCCAATCCCTATCTTCATAAATTCGAGGTGATCAGTGCTATGAGCATCTGTGTTAATCACCAATTTCACATTCTGTTCTTGGGCTTTTCGGATATTTTCAGCAGACAGATCCAGACGATTGGGGTTTGCATTAAGCTCCAATGCCGTACCGGTTTCTTTCGCCAGCCGGATAAGAAGATCCATATCTACGTCGTAGCCTTCTCTTCGTCCAATGATTCTCCCAGTGGGATGAGCGATGATATCCACATGGGCACTCTTCAGGGCCGTTGTTAACCTTTCCATGATCTTTTCTTGGGACTGTGAAAAACTCGAGTGAATCGAGGCAATCACAAGGTCTACTTTTTCAAGGATGTCATCATCATAGTCCAATGTACTATCAGGAAGGATATCCATTTCGATTCCTGAAAGGACTTCTATATCATCATACTTTTTGTTTATTTCCTTTATCTCATCTATTTGCTTGAGTAATCGTTCCGTTGTCAGCCCATTTGCCACACGTAAGTACTGGGAGTGATCTGTGATGGCCATATATTGATATCCTTTGGCTCGGCAAGCCTCTACCATTTCTTCAATCGAAAATGCCCCATCCGACCAGGTGGTGTGCATATGAAGATCACCCTTTATATCTTCTAATGTGATAAGGGAATAATCCTTATGGAACTCTTCCACTTCTTTCCCATCTTCCCTCAGCTCAGGCGGGATCAGGGGCAAATCAAAATGGTGATAAAATTCTTCTTCGCTTTTAAATGTCTTTACCTCACCGGTTTCACTATTCTCGACGCCATATTCACTGATTTTCTCACCGCGTTCTTTCGCCAGCTGACGCATGCGGACATTATGGTCCTTTGATCCGGTAAAATGGTGAAGGGCCGTAGCAAATTCTTCAGGCTTCACGATTCGAAAATCGATGCTTACATCCCAATTATACGAAAGAGTAAGTGATACTTTCGTATCTCCTGCCGCAATGGTCTCAACGATATTGGGCAACTTCAACAGCCCTTCCTTTACCTCTTTGGGGTGCTCTGTCGCCAAAATGAAATCAAGGTCCTTGATGGTTTCCCTCATTCTTCTTAAGCTTCCCGCTCTTGAAAAAGTTTGGATGCTGTCCATGCCGAAAAGAAAACCTTCAATCTCCTCAGCAATCCCATTCATAAAAGCGATCGGCAGACGATCAGGTCTTTTTCCGACCTGTTCGATGGAGGCCAAGATCTTCTCTTCCGTCTTCTTACCGAAGCCTGCTAAACCTTGTACTTTATTTGCTTTACAAGCTTCCTCCAGATCTTCTATATTTTCTACCCCGAGTTCACTATAAAGCTTGGCAATTTTCTTTCCACCTAAACCAGGTAATTGAAGAAGGGGGATCAATCCCTTTGGAACTTCTTCCTTTAACTCTTCAAGGACAGAAGATGTGCCTTCGTTTATGTATTCCACGATTACTCCAGCCGTTCCTTTGCCTATTCCGCTCAGCTTCGTAAAGTCACTGATTTCCTGTAAGCTCCGGTCATCATTCTCAAGTGCAGCCGCCGCTTTTCGATAGGCGGATATTTTAAAAGAGTTTTCGCCCTTCAATTCCATATATATCGCAATTTGCTCTAATAATTTTATAATATCTTTTTTATTCAAGAGATTCACCCTCTATCTTAGAATTAACGATTAGGATCCTTTATGCTTCCCAGTCCCCAGCAAAAGCAAAACGACTCCATTTATATAGTAGCAAAATTGGTTTAAAAAGAAAAAAGACTGACATATAAGATGAACATTTTTCGTTAAGGTCAGCCTAACGAACCTGAGTTCCATACTTATAGTCAGCCCCTTCTTTAGGCTACATATTCAATCCACCAAGATTTCACCATATCAGAGAAAACAGGAGTATGTTTCACCATCGCTTGTGCGATAAACGAGTTATTAATGAATGCTTGAACCGACTCGATCGGCAATAATACGGCAATAAATAATAGAATAAAAATCATTAAGTATGCTTCTATAAAGCCTAATACTCCCCCGCCAAGAACATTCAACTGCTTCAGGAGAGGAAGATGGGCAACGAAGTCCAGCATCGATCCAATGATTTGCAGAATGATTCGCACCGCAAAGAATATCATGGCGAATGCAATTACCCGGTAATATGCTTGATCTAAATTCGTCGATTCAAAAATCATATTTAACGTGGATTGCTCGTCCAGAACAGGATAAGGAATCCATAAAGTTAATTTTGGTGCAAGCTGATCATAATATATGTATGCTACAATAAAAGCAACAATAAATCCGAATATGTGGATGACCTGCAAAATGAATCCACGTTTCAAACCTATTAAAAATCCTATCACCAGGATGATTAACAAAGCTAAGTCCAGCATCTTATTTTCAATCCTTTAATCGTTTAATTTCTCGTTCCAGCTCCTCGAACTTTTCTTGAAGTTTGAGATAATCATTCACGGCATTCACCGCTGTCAGAACGGCAAGCCTGCCTGTGTCGAGAGAGGGATTCATGGAGTTGATTTCTCTCATTTTGTCATCCACTTTCGAACAAACAAAACGGATCTGACTTGTTGATTCAGTCCCAACAATCGTATATTGTTGACCATATATGTCTACAGTGGTGCGATTTCTTTGTTCATCAGACAACCTGAAAGCCCCCCATTCATAAGAATCCTAAACATAATCATACCACGAAATCTTTTGATTTTGGAAGGAATTTGTCATATAAGCTCACATTTTTTATAATACTCAAGAATTTTGTCATAAGGAGAGAGAAACTTGGCTAATACCGTCATTCAAGCTAACAAAGAAATGATAGAGAAAATGAAACAGCATTACGGAAACGTATTAACGGACAAACTGCCCCCGGGTGCCGTTTTTGTAGCAAAGCCTTCCGGCTGTACGATCACGGCATATAAATCGGGGAAAGTGTTGTTTCAGGGATCTAATGGAGAAGGAGAATCAAGTCAGTGGGGCAGCAGTGAACCGCCAAAGGTGAAGTCACCTTCCAAGGGAACGACGACACTGCCTGAAAACTTTGCCCAATGGTCTGTCATCGGATCCGACGAAGTGGGTACAGGCGACTTTTTCGGACCGATCACTGTGGTGAGTGCTTACGTGAAGAGGGACCATATTCCACTCATGAAGGAGCTCGGAGTTAAGGATTCCAAAAATTTATCCGACCCTCAAATCATCAAAATTGCAAGGGATTTAATTTCAGCAATTCCGTATTCATTGCTCATTCTGCACAACCCTAAATACAATGCCATGCAAGAAAAAGGAATGACGCAGGGGAAGATGAAGGCCCTCTTGCACAATCAGGCGATCCTGAATCTGTTAGAAAAAATGGACCCGGAACTACCTGAAGGAATATTGATTGATCAGTTTGTTGAAAAGAATACATACTACAAACATGTTTCTGCACAAAAGAAAATCCAAAGAGATCGCGTGTACTTCAGTACAAAAGGTGAAAGCATCCATCTAGCTGTAGCCGCAGCATCGATCATTGCCCGTTATGCCTTCTTAAAGGAAATGGACAAATTGAGTGAAAAAGCCGGTGTCGAAATACCTAAAGGTGCCGGTAAGCATGTAGACGTTGCAGCTGCGAAAATCATCAAACGTAAAGGGATTGAAGAATTAAAGTCTATGACGAAATGGCATTTTGCCAATAGTGAGAAGGCGATCAGGTTAGCCAGGAAATAAATAAAATCCCCATCGGTTATTCCGGTGGGGATTTCTATTTGGATGGTCGTGTTATCTTGGATTCAGCCGTTGAATTATGAACGATATTTACCTGTTGAAATTCCCGGAATATTCTCCTGTTAAAATCTCTTGGATATTCGCCTGTTAAATTCACTTCAATATTCACCTGATTAAATTCCCTGGATATTCTCCTGTCAAAATTCCTTGATTTTTTAACAGGCAAAACCCTCTCCAAACAGCAAAAAGGTGCCAGACCATTGTCTGACACCCTTACACTTTAAGCCGTATTATCCTCTCAACTCGGCTCCTGCTTTTGCTTTCACTGTTTCCAGTACTTTATCATGTACTTTGACTACTTCCTCATCCGTCAATGTCTTCTCCGGATCGAAATACTTCAAGGAGAACGCTAAGGATTTCTTGCCTGCTTCCATATGCTCCCCTTCATAAAGATCGAAGACTGAAACTTCTTTCAGAAGCTTGCCTCCAGCGTCTTTAATGATGGTTTCCAGCTCCCCTGCTTTCACATTTGTATCCACTACAAGGGCGATGTCTCTCGTGATCGATGGATGACGCGGGATTGGCGTGTAGCTTAATGCCGGCTTTTCGTAATGGAAGATTGGTGATGCCTTCAGTTCGAACACATAGGTTTCGTTCAGGTCCAAGTCTTTTTCCGCTTCCGGATGAATCGCTCCTACAAATCCGATGACTTCATTGTCCAATAGGATTTCAGCCGTTCTTCCAGGGTGCATGCCTTCTATCGCTGCCTGGCGGTAAGTAATTGCGTTAGAAACGCCGATTTCTTCGAACAGTCCTTCAAGGATACCTTTCGCTACGTAGAAGTCAGCAGGCTTTTTCTCTCCCTGCCAAGGATGCAAATGCCAAAGGCCTGTCATAGCCCCTGCAATATGCTCTTCTTCCTTAGGAAGCTCTTCTCCTGGTTCCTGTAAGAAAACGGATCCCACTTCATAAAAGGCAAGTGAGTCATTTTGTCGTGCTTTGTTGTACGAAAGCACTTCAAGAAGCTGTGGAATGATGCTTAATCGTAGATTGCTCCGCTCTTCACTCATTGGCATCAATAAGCGTACAGGCTCTCTTACGTCCAGTGCATATTGTGTTGCTTTCTTATCATTAGTTAAAGAATACGTAATCCCCTGCAGGAGGCCTGCTCCCTCTAAATAACGGCGAACCGTACGGCGTTTCAACTGATGATTTGAAAGTCCGCCAGGTGTTGATTCTCCCTTAGGCAATGTCAGCGGAAGGTTGTCATAACCGAAAAGACGTGCCACTTCTTCAAGTAAATCTTCAGGGATGGTAATATCCCCCCGTCTTGTAGGAGCCGTTACAACAAACGTTTCTCCATTGACTTCTACATCAAATTGAAGTCGACGGAAGATATCTTCGACTGTGTCAGCCGAGATGGACGTTCCCAGTGAAGAATTGATTTTTTCTAACGTAATCTCTACTTTAACAGGCTCAACTTCAAGTTCGTTAAATAATACCGTTCCTTCAAGCACTTTCCCCTGTGCATATTCGACCATCAGTTGGGCAGCTCTCTCCCCTGCTTTCAGGACACGATCAGGATCGACTCCCTTTTCATATCGTGTGCTCGCTTCACTGCGCAGTCCGTGATCTTTGGAGGCTCCCCTGACAATCGCCCCGGTGAAATAAGCCGCCTCAAGAAGGACAGTCGTTGTATCGTTTTGGACCTCAGAATTCGCTCCACCCATCACTCCTGCAAGAGCGACCGGCTCCGTACCATTCGTAATGACAAGCTGGCTGCTTGATAAGGTTCTTTCTGCATCATCCAGTGTGACGAATCTCTCCCCATCAGTCGCACGGCGGACAAGGATCTCCTTCGAGTCCAGGCGGTCGTAATCAAATGCGTGAAGAGGCTGACCATATTCCAATAGTACATAGTTCGTAATATCGACTACGTTATTATGTGGTCGGATCCCGGCTGAGATCAACGCATTTTGCATCCATAATGGAGATGGACCGATTTTCACATCTTTGATGATTTTGGCACCGTATAGAGGGTTATCTTCTTTCGCCTCTACTCTTACCGATACATAATCCGATGCCTTTTCGTTTCCTTCGGTTAGCCCCGTTTCAGGAAGCTTTACGTCACGATCCAAAATGGCTGCTACTTCATACGCCACTCCCAGCATGCTTAAGCAATCCGAACGATTAGGTGTTAAGCCCAATTCCAAAATCGCATCATCAAGATTCAATATTTCAACTGCATCTCTTCCTACTTCAGCATCATCTGAGAACACATAAATTCCCTCTGCATGTTCTTTCGGTACAAGCTTTCCTTCTACGCCAAGCTCTTGCATGGAACAAATCATCCCGTGAGATACTTCACCTCGAAGCTTCGCTTTCTTGATCTTGAAGTTACCCGGCAGGACCGCTCCAACCTTTGCGACAGCCACTTTTTGACCCTTCGCCACATTCGGTGCTCCGCAAATGATTTGGACAGGTTCTTCTTCCCCTACATCCACTAAGCATTTATTTAATTTATCCGCATCAGGATGTGGCTCACATTGTAATACATGGCCGACGACCACATTTTTGATTTCTTCCCCGATCCGTTCAACACCTTCAACTTCAATCCCGCTTCTTGTAATCTTCTCTGCTAACTCTTCAGGTGATACACCCGTTAAGTCTACATAATTTTCTAACCATTTATATGAAACAAACATGTGTTAGTACCTCCTACCGATTTTCTTTTACTCTTCTGTTCCGAACTGAGTGACAAAGCGCGTGTCGTTTGTGTAGAAATGACGGATATCATCGATTCCGTATTTCAGCATGGCAATACGTTCAGGTCCCATTCCGAATGCGAATCCTGTATATTTCTTTGAATCAAACCCTGCCATTTCGAGTACGTTCGGGTGAACCATTCCTGCTCCAAGAATTTCGATCCATCCAGTTCCTTTACATACACGACAGCCTTTTCCACCACAGATTTTACATGAGATATCCATTTCGACTGAAGGCTCTGTAAACGGGAAGAAGCTTGGGCGCAAGCGGATTTCCCGGTCTTCGCCGAACATTTTCTTCGCAAACACATTTAGCGTTCCTTTCAAGTCACTCATGCGGATGTCTTCATCGATGACGAGTCCCTCGATTTGAGTGAATTGATGTGAGTGTGTTGCGTCATCTGTATCACGACGATACACTTTCCCTGGACAAATAATTTTAATTGGTCCTTTGCCTTTGGCCAGTTCCATCGTTCTTGCTTGCACCGGAGAAGTGTGAGTACGCAGAAGGGTTTCTTCCGTAATATAGAAGGAATCCTGCATGTCCCGGGCCGGGTGTCCCTTAGGAAGGTTCAGTGCTTCAAAATTATAATAATCCTTTTCCACTTCCGGTCCTTCAGCAACGGTATAGCCCATTCCGATAAATAAATCTTCAATTTCTTCCACAATCATCGTGAGCGGATGATGATTTCCCTTTTTAACAGGGCGCCCCGGTAATGTAACATCGATCGTTTCAGATTGAAGCTTCTTTTCAACCGCTTCTTTTTCAAGAATGGCCTGCTTCGCTTCAAGTGTTTCTGTAATGGCTCCACGAACTTCATTCGCAAGGGCCCCCATTTTTGGACGTTCTTCCGCTGAAAGTTTTCCCATTCCTTTTAAGGCTTCAGTTACGGGTCCTTTTTTACCCAGATAAGCTACACGGATATTGTTCAGTTCTTTTAAGTCCTGTGCTTCGTTCACTTTTTCGATTGCTTCTTGTTGAAGGGATCGTAATTTGTCCTCCATATATACTTCCTCCTTTAATGTATATCGTCCGAATGATCCTACTGGATTGGTTTAAAAACAAATAAAAAAACCCCATCCCAAAAAGGGACGAGGTTTATATCGCGGTACCACCCTTATAAGTATATCCCATGGTTATTTTGCTTTCGCAAAAAGCCTTATAGGCAGACATACTCACTTCATTCGGATAACGGCTTTGCCGGAGCATCTTTACATTCATCAAATGAATGGTCCCGATGCCAACTCGAGAGGTGAAATCTTCACATCATGCTTTCTTAAGAATGCTTACAGTCCAGGGCATCCTCTCCCTTGAAGAAGGTCATGTGCTACTTTCCTCTTTCAACGTTTTTTAAGTTATATGTGCATTATTATAGTGAATTTCCAGGCAAATTTCAAACCTTTTCAAGAAATTCACTGCCCATTTTTAAAATAGTATAATAAAACACCCGCAGCGATCGCTACATTTAATGATTCACACTTTCCGTAGATAGGAATGTAAAGGTTTTGATCGGTCTCCCTTAAGAGCTCCTTCGACATGCCATTTCCTTCATTTCCTACGATGAGGGCATAAGAAGATTGTGGCTTTATCTTGGTATACTCCACACCATTTTCAAGAGCCGTCCCATAAACGGGAATGCCGCGCTCTTTCAGTGCTGAAATGGTTTCAGGCAGTTCTTTTCTGACGATAGGAATATGAAAGTGACTTCCTTGTGCAGAGCGTAATACCTTAGGATTATAAGGATCAACTGTCCCCTTTCCCAACACGATCATATCAATGCCAGCTGCATCAGCTGTTCGAATGATCGTCCCGATATTCCCCGGATCTTGAAGTCCGTCTAAGAGCATGAGGGCTTGTGCTTTCTCAATGTCATGCTCATCTTCTTTTTGCTTACATACGGCGAAAACTCCTTGTGGTGTCTCGGTATCGGTCAAAGCTTTACCGACCTCTTCTGATACCATCGTCATGGTAACTGAGTCTACTGTCCATTTCTGCGGCAGATCAATTCCTTCCACAAGGATGAGTTCAAGAACAGTATCTTCTTGCTTTAATGCTTCTTCCACCAGGTGAAAGCCTTCAACTATGTATGTGCGAGTAAGGTCTCGTTCTTTTTTGGTTAATAATTTCTTCCACTGCTTCACAACAGGATTTTTCGAGGATTGAATATACTTCAATCGTATCCGCTCCTTTAGGTTACTATTCAAGGTCTCATTATACCTTAACTTTCCTACATAATAAATTCAATTTGAGACAAGATAACAATGAATTCCTCAACAATCAAAAAGGAGAAATGTGTGATGAATCTTAACTTACGAAAAGCAATCATACACAACGTATCTGGCAACAACCAGGACGAACTGAGAGACACCATCGTCGATGCAATCCAAGGCGGAGAAGAAAAAACCCTCCCTGGACTGGGTGTACTCCTTGAAGTCTTCTGGCAAAACGCAGATCCCCAGGAACAAAAAATGGTCCTCGAAACATTAGAGGAATCATTGCAACAGCAACAAACACAGTAAGAACAAGGGCGACCCTTTCTAGGGGTTGCCCTTGTTTTTTCCTTCCCCATTATAAATTTTTCTCCAGTTTTGTTTTAGTATTACTCTTTCAGTGGTAATGAAAACATACAAAGGTAAACGGAAGGGGAAACGAATGTATGAACCAAAAGAAAAGCGCATTATTGATCATCGATATGATTAATACTTTTGATTTCCATGGTGGAGAGAAGTTATACGAAAACACTCTGGAGATTGTAGATAATATCCGCGGACTCAAGAGGAAAGCGAAGGATTCGGGCATTCCGGTCATTTATGTGAATGATAACTACGGTCTATGGCAGGACAATATGAATGACATCATCGAGCACTGCAAAATGAAAAAAGGAGAAACCGTTATCGACAGACTTCACCCTGATACAGATGACTATTTTATCATCAAACCGAAGCATTCGTGTTTTTTTGGGACGCAACTTGATATCCTGCTTCACCAGCTGGATGTAGAACATCTGATTTTAACAGGAATTGCAGGGGATATCTGTGTGCTTTATACCGCCAATGATGCCTATATGAGGGAGTATGAAATATCGATACCGAAGGATTGCATGGCCTCAGAAACAGACGAGGACAATGAGAGTGCCATTCGCATTATCAAAAAGACAATCGATGCTGACATGACCTTATCGGAGCAAATGACTTTTTAATGGCAGATCTACTTTTTTCATAAACAAGAGACCCTAATCGAATAGGGTCTCTTCATTTCAATCAATCAAATGTAATCTTCGCCACTGTATCTTTATCTAACTTCTTGATAACTTCTGTAATCAGTTTAACCGCGTTCTCATAATCATCGCGATGCAACATTGCTGCATGGGAATGAATATAGCGGGTCGCAATGGTAATCGATAAAGCAGGAACTCCGTTTGCCGTTAAATGAATCGCACCTGAATCTGTACCACCACCAGCAATGGCATCAAATTGATAAGGAATGTTATGCTCATCCGCTGTATTTGTTACAAAGTCACGAAGTCCTTTGTGTGAAACCATGGATGCATCATAAAGGATGATTTGAGGGCCTTCACCCATTTTACTCGATGCTTCTTTATCAGAAACACCAGGTGTATCTCCTGCAATTCCAACATCTACACCAAATGCAATGTCAGGCTGGATCTTAGATGCTGACGTTCTCGCTCCACGCAGGCCGACTTCTTCCTGCACTGTTCCTACACCATATACCACGTTTGGATGCTCTTGACCTTTCAGGTTTTTCAGTACATCAATGGCAATCGCGCATCCTATGCGGTTATCCCAGGCTTTCGCAAGAAGCATTTTTTCATTGTTCATCACCGTAAATTCGAAATGAGGGACAACCATATCCCCTGGCTTCACTCCCCACTCCTGTACCTCTTCACGGCTTGAAGCACCGATATCAATAAACATATCTTTAATATCAACAGGCTTTTTACGAGCTTCCGGAGGCAGGATATGTGGTGGTTTCGAGCCAATTATACCCGTTACTTCTCCTTTACCCGTCACAATCGTCACACGCTGGGCAAGCATGACTTGTGACCACCAGCCGCCTACTGTTTGAAAACGCAGGAACCCTTTGCTGTCGATTTGAGTGATCATGAATCCAACTTCATCAAGATGACCGGCCACCATGATTTTAGGTCCGTTCTCATCTCCGACTTTTTTAGCAATCAAGCTTCCAAGGTTATCTGTTGTCATTTCATCTGCAAATGGCTCTATGTATCGCTTCATTACGTTTCGTACTTCTCTTTCATTTCCCGGCACACCTTTTGCATCAGTTAAATCCTTGAGCATTGTCAATGTTTCATCTAATTTCGCCACTGTTTCGACCCCCTAAATGTTTATACACTCTCATTATACTAAAACCTGTCCGATTCATCAAAATTTCCTGAATCTTCTTTACTATCCAGCAGCAGATGTCACGGATCAATATCCTTCTTTTTGACGATAATAATTCACTTCATTCTTCTTTACATAAGCATCAAATACCTCTTCATGAGAGAACCCTAACAGCTCACCCAAATACACATAATGCCTGAACAATTGTTGAAAATGCCCAACGGAACGCTCTTCAGCAAAATGATTGGCCGCTTTGAATACTTCCAGGAATTGTTTCGTGACATCTTCATTTCCGTAATTGGTTTCCCCTAAATCAAATTGCTGGATGCCGATTTCAAGTCCCAGTGATAGGATGAAATGGATTCCATCTACAAATTCTTCAAGGATCACTTCCTTTGATGAAGATGATTTCTTACTCCAAAACTTAAAGCTTCTTGTTTCATTTGCCAGTTCCCCAACTTCTACAAGCAGGGCAAGGATTTTCTTTTCAATTAAATCTGCGTTTTGCAATCCGTGTTCTTCTTCAATATGCTGATCCAGCTTCTCCTGCATATCCAATAACTTTTCAATATTCATGACGTTTTCTCCCCTCATGATGCCTATTATATTTCTGATGTTCTCTCTTAGTATGACAAATTTTCAAATAAATTTTAAATAAAATGAAACCTTTTTCTGTTTTTATCGTAAATATTAGGAGAAGACTTATGCCTAGGGAGGTAATGGTAATGCTTTGGCTTATTCGGTTAGTGATTTTTTTCATTATTCTTTATCTATTATACCGCAGTGTGAAATACATTATGGACCCAAAGCGAAAGCTGGAACTTGCCCAGGAGCAGAAACGTTTTTACTTTCTCGATGATCAGGAAAATGTACGTAAGAATTTCCACGTGACGTATAAAGGAGTTCTATTTGAAGGAGAAAAGTATTTAGGGGCAACAGAAAAATCCTTCGAGGTGGTTTCCATCTTTGTTTGGTCAAAAAACATCTCTTCTTTAAAGGGATTGACTCAAGAAGATTTTCAATACCTTCAAAATGAAATTAAAGAAAGATACCCTAACGCAAAGCTGGATTGGAAAAGTCCGATCCGTGAATTCCTTCAAAGAAAGCAGTAAAAAAAACGGCTGGCCAGCCGTTTTTTATTTACCCGGAAAGAACTCTCTCCATTCAATCACTCTTACTTTTTCTCTTAGAAGATAAAATAGGACGATGAGTGCCAGGAAAATCATAACGAGAATAGGAGGGGAAAATTGTTTGATGTATTGACCGAAAACCGTGTAAAAAAACGCCAGGGGAATATTGGAAATAACAGAGGCCCGGATGAAAGGTTTAAGCTTTTTCTTGCGTTCAAGTAAACAAAGGTTCAACAACTGATAATGGACAAAAGGAATTAACCGCAGTATAGCAATTTGACCGGTTGTGAGAGTAGCATTCCTTCCAAACCATTTTTCCTTCAGTCTCAGAAGCTTTTCATAGAAAGATGTAAAGCTCTTTATAACAAAGTAAAAAGTAATGGATAAGAGCGTCAATCCGATTAATGAATACAGAGTGCCGAATATGCTTCCGAATAGCACTCCTCCCGCCATACATACAAGGGCTACCGGGATAAACAAAAATTGCCTCAGGATATGAAACAAGATAAACAGAACAGGAGCCATATATCCACTAGCTTCCATGAGGGCGAATGCAGCAACTAACCGTTCGTCCATGGCTAAGGTGACCTCCTTCTGCTTTTCTAAGCTGTTATAGACACTCTCTATATAGTATGTAATGAAGACGGGTTAAAGAATGAAAATTTTTCTATCTACAATTTAGTATTCAGCCAGATAAAAAGCAGACTATGAAGCATGACGAGCAGCGGAAACCCGAAAGCGAATACTTTATGTTTCGTTTTATGTCTGTATACCTTCATCCCCATATAGGCGCCGATGCTGCCTCCCAGAATCGCGACCTGCCACAATGTATTCTCTTTTATGCGGTATTCATTTCGCTGAGCTTTTCTTTTATCTCTGCCCATGATGATAAAACCGATGATATTGATGACAATGGCATATAGATATAAGATACCTGTTAATGTACCCATGATTTCTACCTGCTTTCCAATGAGATTTATATAAGAAAGGACCGGCCAGGGGCCAGTCCTTTTTGTCTGCTAACTTAGCAGTTTATTATTTGTTTAGTTGAGCTTTAGCAGCGTCAGCTAATTGGTTGAATGCTTTTTCGTCAGAAATCGCAAGCTCAGCAAGCATTTTGCGGTTTACTTCGATACCAGCAAGCTTTAATCCGTGCATTAAACGGCTGTAAGAAAGACCGTTCATACGTGCAGCCGCATTGATACGTGTGATCCATAGTTTACGGAAGTCACGTTTCTTTTGGCGACGGTCACGATAAGCATACATGTATGATTTCATGACTTGTTGATTTGCTACTTTATATAAAGTGTGTTTTGAACCGAAATAACCTTTGGCTAATTTAAGAACTTTTTTACGACGTCTGCGTGTTACTGTTCCGCCTTTTACGCGTGGCATAATAATTCCCTCCTGTTTCTATTACTCTTATTTTAGGTTGTCAAGCATATGACGAATGCGTTTGAAATCTCCTTTAGAGACAACAGCCGCTTTACGTAGCTTACGCTTTGCTTTAGTAGATTTGTTTGCGAATAAGTGGCTTGTGTAAGCGTGTGAACGTTTAAGTTTACCAGAACCTGTTTTCTTGAAACGCTTAGCTGAGCCGCGGTGAGTTTTCATTTTTGGCATGATGCTTTTCCTCCTCGGGTCCTTTATTTTTCGTTAACTGGTGCAAGCACCAAGAACATACTGCGACCATCCATTTTCGGTTTTGATTCAACGGTTGCTACATCTTTACACTCATCACTGAAGCGATCCAGAACACGTTGACCAATTTCTTTGTGCGTAATCGCACGACCTTTAAATCGGATTGACGCTTTAACTTTGTCTCCTTTTTCAAGGAACTTACGAGCGTTACGAAGCTTAGTGTTGAAATCATGCTCATCAATCGTCGGGCTTAAACGAACCTCTTTAAGATTGATGATCTTCTGATTCTTACGTGCTTCTTTTTCTTTCTTCTGTTGTTCAAACTTAAACTTACCGTAGTCCATGATACGAGCAACGGGCGGTTTTGCATTTGGAGCAACAAGAACAAGATCAAGATTTACACGTTCAGCAATTTCAAGAGCTTCATTCTTGGTTTTAATCCCAAGTTGCTCACCGTTTTGATCGATAAGACGTACTTCACGGGCACGAATCGTTTCGTTTAAGATCATGTCTTTGCTAATAATTAGCCACCTCCAAGGTTTATTAAAAGAATACACGGCTTTGGTCGACGCACTCGGACCTTTTTCTGCATGCTTGAAGCAAACAAAAAAAGATGCGAGTGTCGAAACACCCGCACCTGATTATTAAGCATATATAAATGGCTTTAATAGTCAATCACATACCTGGAAACAACTTTAGAAAGCGTTATTCAGGTGAGAAGCGGGTAGCCTCTACTTGTACCAAACTGTATTCAATTCACCTTAGATACTATATCACATGACAAAACCGCTGTCAAATAATCATTTAATATCACAACGTATTTCATAATATCAGACATCTAAGGAGAGTGCAACAGTTTTTTTGAATTTTATATGGGAGGGACGGACCTTGATGCAAGGTCCGTCCCTCTTCCTCATTTTATCGTTTTGCTTCTTTTGTGATGTCTCCGATAAACTCTTCAAGGGAGATTGTTTCTGATTTCTGCTCTCCGTATTTACGGACGTTGACAGCCGTTTCCTTGATTTCATTGTCTCCCACTACAAGCATGTAAGGGACTTTACTCATCTGTGCTTCACGGATTTTGTAGCCGATCTTTTCATTACGATCGTCAATCTCGACACGTAATCCTTCAGCTTGAAGCTTTTCTTTCACTTCTTTCGCATAGTCAAAGTGAACATCCGGAGAAACCGGGATTACCTGAACCTGCGTTGGAGCGAGCCATGTCGGGAATGCTCCTTTGTATTCTTCAATCAGGAATGCCACGAAGCGTTCCATTGTGGATACGACACCACGGTGAATGACTACCGGACGGTGCTGCTTCCCGTCTTCCCCTACATATGTTAAGTCAAAGCGCTCCGGAAGCAGGAAATCCAGTTGAACCGTTGATAGAGTTTCTTCCTTACCAAGGGCTGTTTTCACTTGAACGTCCAGTTTAGGGCCGTAGAATGCCGCTTCCCCTTCAGCTTCAAAGTACTCAACGTCGAGTTCATCCATGGCTTCCTTGATCATCCCTTGTGCACGGTTCCACATCTCATCATCATCGAAGTACTTCTCAGTATCCTCAGGGTCACGATAAGACAGGCGGAAGGAATAGTCCTTCAGATCAAAGTCTTTGTACACTTCCTGAACCAGGCGTACGACACGCTTGAATTCTTCCTTGATTTGATCGGGACGGACAAAGATATGAGCATCGTTCAGAGTCATTCCACGTACACGTTGAAGTCCTGATAGTGCTCCTGATAATTCGTAACGGTGCATCAGACCAAGCTCGGCGATACGGATCGGAAGCTCACGATAGCTGTGAATGCCGTTTTTGTAAATCATCATATGATGAGGGCAGTTCATTGGACGGAGAACAAGGTCTTCGTTATCCATTTCCATAACCGGGAACATGTTTTCCTGATAGTGATCCCAGTGACCGCTTGTTTTATAAAGTTCAACACTTCCCATGACAGGAGTGTACACGTGATCATAGCCTAAGCGCTCTTCTTTATCCACGATATAGCGCTCGATGATGCGACGGATCGTTGCACCTTTAGGCAGCCACATCGGCAGACCTTGTCCCACTTTTTGTGAGTTCATGAATAGGTTTAATTCTTTTCCGATTTTACGGTGATCACGCTCTTTCGCTTCTTCTAAAAGACGCAGATGCTCTTCCAGGTCTTCTTTCTTGAAAAAGGCAGTACCGTAAATTCGTTGAAGCATTTTGTTATCGCTGTTCCCGCGCCAGTATGCCCCGGCGATGCTCAACAGCTTAAACTCTTTAATTTTATTAGTGGACGGAATGTGGATCCCACGACATAGATCGAAGAATTCACCTTGCTCGTAAATCGAGACTTGCTCGCCCTCTGGAATCGCTTCAAGTAATTCAAGCTTATACTCGTCACCGATTTCTTCATACATTTTCTGAGCTTCGTCGCGACTGACTTCTTTACGAACCACCTCTAAGTTTTCACCAGTGATCTTCTTCATTTCTTTCTCGATCAATGGCAGGTCCTCTGGTGTAAACGTGTGCTCGGAATCAATATCATAATAAAACCCGCCTTCGATGACCGGTCCGATTCCGAGCTTTGTCTCAGGGTATAAACGTTTAATCGCCTGAGCCATTAAATGAGCTGTACTGTGACGAAGAATTTCCAGAGCATCTTCTCCTGGAGGTGTAACGATTTCTATCGCCCCATCCTCTTGGATCCCTGTACGCAAGTCGATTAATACATTATTTATTTTACCAGCGAGCGCCTTCTTTTTCAGTCCGGGACTGATGGACGCAGCAATCTCTTCTGTTGTCGTCCCTTTAGGAAACTCCTTTACATTTCCATCAGGGAACTGAATTTTCACTACTTCTGACATGTAATTTCACTCCTTAAATAATCTCTATAAAACATAAAAAACCCCGCCCCTTCACGTTTGAAGGGACGAGGTTAATAAGTAAACTCGTGGTTCCACCCAACTTCTCATTGTGCCCAAAATACAGACAATGACTTCATTGAAAACGAATAACGACATTTAGCCGTCAATCATTACTGTGAATCCGTCAAGATTCAGTTCATAATTGAAGTTCCGAGGTGGTAAATATCACTACCGAATTAGGAAGCTTGCAGCCGGGAGACTTCCCTCTCTGTGAATGGAATAGGAATATTCTTGTCCTCATCATAACCTTTATTTATTGACTTATTATGTAGGTATTATAATCGGTTATGTTTTGAAAAGCAAGCCTATTCATTCGCGATATCCCACGAAGGATACAGAAGCGTGTCAGGAAAATAACTCAACGGCAGGAGATCGATCCGTTCTTCGAAAATGTTCTGAAGCGTCCTGATCAATTGATGGTCACCATTTCCATAGACGAGTATCTTTTCCGGGGCAATGGATAATAACGGAGCAATGGTGTACGAATCAACATATAAGGGATGATTCGTCAATAATCGTTTATCAATCGCCTTTGTCAGTTCCTGGCGTGTCAGCTCTTTCATGTCTTCATCAAAGAAACGATAGCCGTAACCCGTCGAGTACAGATGGATCGTGCGCATTTTCTGCTCCCTCGATGCTAGATACTCCCGCAGCATATGAACAAACATTTGATATTCCTGCTCCATCTTATATTCATCTATAGCAAGATCCACCATGAGGAGGAGTCTCTCCTGAAGGTTCTTCAGCCTGAACTTGCTAAAAGAGTCGAATGATATGGGAGTCTTTCCTTCCAACAATAGCTCCAGGCTGTCATGGACGTATTTGACCTCGTCCCATTCACCAATCAGCTCCATCAATTCAGGTCGTTCACCCATCCTCATCTCTGATACGACTTCTAATATTTGATTGATTTCATCAACATCTTCATAGAAATAATTTTCTTTCAGGGCTGATTCGGACCAGTCCATGCATTTATCATTTAAGACAAAGTGTGAAACCCCATTGAATAGCTTTTCTCTTTCCTTGAAGAAGGGGGAAACCTCTATCGTCAGATTATAGTGAGTTGTATGTTGAAAAAGCGTTTCATGAAACCATGATTGGATGAACTCTTTATTGAGGTATTCTTGAAGCTTTACCGCATCACTTTTTTGCTTAAAAATAAATTCAATCAAACTTTCTCGCCTCCTTAAACCCAATTCCCTGATTTATATATATGGGAGGCTTGTATCATTTAGAAGTTGATGAGGGAATTTAATTGACTCTTTTCTTCACTATGTAGTTATGGACACCATGAACATGCGTTCGCTTCCGTGCACGATGAGTGAATCCGGCCGTTTCTTTCGATAATCCGGACGTTTCTCTCGGAAATCCGGACGTTTCTCTCGGAAATCCAGCCGTTTCTTTCGGAAATCCGGCCGTTTCTCTCGATAATCCAGCCGTTTCTCTCGATAATCCAGCCGAAAACCTCCATAATCCAGCCGTTTTGCAATAATTGTAAAAAAATCACATCAAAATGTCCAATGTCTACACCTAAATTTACACACATAAAAAAGAGAGGAAATCGCATCGCATGTAATTTCCTCTCTTTCAATCTATTCTCTTCTATTCCTTCCATCGATCAACACAGGCTGGGATAGATATTTAATCCGCTCCATGATCCTTGCCGCCTTCAGCTTTTCTTCTTCTCCTCTTTGGCTGTATGTCAAATGATGAGTCAGCTCGCTGAAGTTGAAGTTGGAGGTGAAGAATGTAGGCAGGTTCTCAAGCATTCTGTACTGGAGGATCGTCCCCAAGATCTCATCTCTCCCCCAGCTAGACATCGTTTCTGCGCCGATGTCATCGAGCATGAGTATCGGGGCTGATTTTACCATCTCAAGCTTTTCATTCACCGTATTATCACCGAGTGATTGTTTGATCTCCCTGAAGAACTCGGGAACATACACGATAAGAGAACCGATTTTTTTCTCGGCGAGTTCATTGGCCATGGCCCCTAACAAATAGGACTTGCCGACCCCGAACTTCCCGTAAAAATAGAGTCCTTTCATTTTCGTGCCCTCTGTATAGGTCTCCACGAAATTCTTTGCAAGCCGCACTGCTTCCAGACGGCTTTTCGAATCAAGGTCAAGGGTTGAGAAAGATGCTTGTAAAATATCCTTCGGTACATACAGGCTTTTGATTAGACGCTGGGCGCTCGTCCTTTCATCGTGGATGACTTTTCGAGGGCAGCGATGATAATCAATGTCGATTGTGTTGCCCCTGATCACTAAGTGGGGATCATACCCCTCCATCATATTCTTACACTCCTGTAAAGAAGGGCAATAACGGCATTCCTTACTTTGAGAAATGTATTCATATAACTTCATAAGGCTCTCATTCACCATTTCCCCTGTAACACGGTCTTCATTCCTGCGAATAAAATCCTTCACATCATTGTTTTCAAGAATCTCTTTTTTCATTTGCTCATATCTTTGTTGAAACGAACCAGAAGCCGCCAACCTTTTCAGGGTGTTGTTTATTCTTTCCACCGCTATGTTCACCTACTTCCGAAAATTTTTAAGCTCTTCTTCGAGTTTTTTCTTCTCTGCCTCGAAATCGTATTCTTCCTGAGAGGAATCGTTTTCTTTCTCCACTTCTCCTTCTTGGAACCATTCCGGGAGTTTTTCTGTCCGAATCGGCTTTCTTCGCCTATTCGTTTTATTTTCCTTTTTCCCTTCAGCCCACTCCAAATACTGCTTGTGTTCCTTCTTGGCTAAATCCATTGCTTCGCTTGCAGTCGTAACCTTTTTCCTCGACCAATGAGATGCGATTTTTTCCATATATCCCTTTGTCAGCTTCATATCTGTTTTTAATAGGACATATTGTATAAGAACGTTCATAACACCAAGCGGCAGCTTCTGTGACATGAGCACTTCTTCTACGGCCTGCAGATCAGACTTAGAAGGGGCACCGCCATTCGAAATATCAGATAGTACGTCTTTTGGAGACGTGTTTTCAAGGTATTCAATCAGCTCCTCTTCTTTGGAGAGGGGTTTATACGCTGGTTCAGGTTTCTTGGTCTCGATTCTGGTAGTCAAATCGGGCAATTGATCCCCTGTTTGTAGCCCATACCAATCCCGTGCAGTTTTACGCAATAATTCTATATCGATGGTATCATCAGCATCCAGGGAACTTAAGACGATATTTTTCATTTGAATAGGATCGATGCCGTATAAATAGCTCAGCTTCAGTACCGTTTCCTTCACAGTCGCTGTAAAGGCTTTTCGCGGAACCATGGATTCGGATAATCCCGCCAGCAATAACTGAAAATCAAAATCGATGTCGTCTAATGGAATCCCTTCATTCCTTCCATAGTTCATATATTGTTCACCAGACTTGGTTTCCGAATCCACATTTGCATCATGGTGAAGAAAATTAATTTGCTCCGATGTAAAAACATCCTGAAAGGATCGAGTGATATTCGAGTACTGCTGTTTATCAACCGATTCGTCAGTGAAAAACTTCTTCAAACGCAAGTAATGAGTTCTGCCGATTTTCCGGTAAAGATACACATTCAACATACCATCATGAAAGAATTCCTGAGGGGAAAGAGGAGGCTGCAGTTCATAGAGAAAGCTGCGGTCCCCGTTGTCCCTTTTTTCATATGCCTTTAACAAGCCGATTCCCTCAAGCTTCATCCGCGCTTCGTAGACGTCCTGAAGATTCACGGACAGTATGTTCATAAGGTGATAATGGGTGGAATCAGTCGACCAGAGCCGATTTTCTTCGACTTCTCCCCATAAACTCATATAAAGACTGTAGCACACTGAACCAATTAAAGGCTGGTACAGAAATGTAATGATTTTCCGGTCATATTCCTGAAGCATCCCATTTGTCCCTACCGTGTAGGGATCGATTGGCTGTATTTCATTCCAATGCTTCTTCATCATAGTTGGATTCTACCTTTCAAAGAAATAAAGAGAAAAGAGCTAAAGAATTACATCTTCAGCTCATTCTTCTACTCTTTTTTTATTAATTCTTTCAGTTCGTCTATAAATACATTAATATCCTTAAACTGTCGATAAACAGATGCAAAGCGTACGTATGCAACTTCATCTACCTTGGCAAGTTGATCCATGACCATCTCACCGATCTTAACGGATTCTACCTCAGAAGCACCTTGATTTCGGAGTTCCTTTTCAATATCCGTTGAGATCTTTTCTAATCTCTCAAGAGGTACCGGGCGCTTCTCACAAGCCTTGATCAACCCTCTCAAAATCTTCTCTCGACTAAACTCTTCTCTTACCCCTTCTTTTTTCACCACAATTAAAGGAAGCTCTTCTACCTTCTCGAAGGTCGTGAAGCGAAAAGTGCATTCTTCACATTCTCTTCTTCTCCTGATCGAACGTCCTTCATCAGCAGGCCGGGAGTCCACCACTCGGGTACCATTATGCTGGCAAGACGGGCATTTCATAATATCAGCTCCGTTATTACATACTCTTACTTTCATCATATAAAAAAGCTGCGCTGTACACAAGCTTCTATGGGATTTACCGTTATTTCACTTTTGTCAATTCACTATCAAGCTTCTGATAATAATGGCTGATCTGCGCTTTTAACACCGTATATGTACCAAAGACCTTCCCTTTGTCTGCACTCACCTTGAAATCGACTGCCGTTTCAAAAGGCCTTACGGTGATGACTGTTGCGACGATGAACAGTTGGGGAGTCCCATTTTTACGAACCGTGATTTCCCCTCTGTCCTTAGACTGGGAAATCACCTCATATTCAGAGGATGAGAATAACTCTAGTACTGCATTAAATGCACCTTGATGCATGGATTTATAATATCGTGATTGCAGGTCTTTATCTTCGTGCTTATCAGATGTCTCACATTCTGATTGAAATCGTTTAAACAGGGTACGTATTCCGCTCATATAAAGTTCCTCCCTTTATTTACCCTTATTTTACACGAAAACCGCACGAATGAAAATTCAAAATCAATTCCTTTACAAAAGCACAAAAAAAGAGATGCATCCAATACGCATCTCTTCTGAGTTATTTTCAATTAAAGGGCTTGTGCCTGAGACTTCTTCACTTGTACCGGACCCATACCACGTGGCAATTCGATTGTTTCACGCGTGTCAGCACCAAGAGCATCTGCAATATATTCAGCAGCGATGTTAGGATCTAAATCACCGCAAGTATATACATCTATACTGGCATAACCATGTTCAGGAAAACTGTGAATAGTCAGATGTGATTCTGAAATGATCACAACTCCACTCACACCTTGAGGAGCAAATTTATGGAAAGCTACCTCACGAACCTCTGCACCTGATTTAAGTGCAGCATCGACGAATGTTTTTTCAATTCCTACTACATCGTTTAATTTTTCAAAATCGCAACCCCATAATTCCGAGATTACATGACGACCCATTGTTTCCATTGAGTGTTTCCCCCTTTGACATAATTTTTTTCGTCAAAATGAACGTGTCCTTTGGCAAAATCTTAACTACCACGGGGGAAAGTTAGTCCGAAGAGGTCCTAACCCTTTAAGTAGTTAAATCAGTATTCATTTGCTAATAAGAAGTTCACGAAAAATAGTATACTTTGTTTAAAACTGTTTTGCAATAAATTTTTATAAACTTTTTTATATGGGTGGACGATCGGTTGATTGCAACGAGATTATGCGGGTTATCACCCAAAATAGTAAAGTGAGTTTTGGATTATGTTCTAAATGTTGACCGTTCCTTTTCGCTCCAGGCACTTGCTTTCCGCGGGGCGGGCGGTGAGCCTCCTCGGCTTCGCCTGCGGGGTCTCACCTGTCCCGCTATTCCCGCAGGAGTCAAGTGCCTTCCGCTACAATCCACTCTGTGATGCTACACTTTTTCTAATTATACTTTTTGATAGATAAACATAAAAAAGCTCCTTTGCAGAATTTGTTCCTAAAATATTTAATACATCCCCATTAAATAAAGTGTTCTATACCATCATTCTTAAAAAGCGAAATAAAAGAAAAAAAACGCACCTGGAAAGGTACGTTCTAAGGATGATGCTTATTGTTTATGTTGATTCTTTCAAACGTTGACTTTTTGTTTTGCGTTCATTTTTGTTGCTACGAATTTAGCCAGATCGACGACGCGGCATGAATAGCCCCACTCGTTATCGTACCAGGCAAGTACTTTCACTTTTCGATCTCCCATTACCATCGTGGATAATCCGTCGATGATCGCTGAATGAGGATTTGTATTAAAGTCGATCGAAACCAAAGGTTCTGTTGTGTATTCCAGCACTCCATGTAAAGAACCAAGAGATGCTGTAATAAATGCTTCGTTGATTTCTTCTACTGTTACGTCTCTTTTCACATCTACAACCAGGTCCACTAGTGAAACATTTGGTGTAGGGACACGTAATGCCATTCCGTGAAGCTTGCCGTTTAATTGAGGCAGAACCAATGATAATGCTTTTGCTGCACCAGTCGTTGTCGGGATGATCGACTGGCCGCACGCTCTCGCTCTTCTCAAATCTTTATGGGGATTATCAATATTTTTTTGGTCATTTGTGTAAGCATGGACTGTCGTCATAAGTCCGTTTTCAATACCAAATTGCTCATCTAATACCTTCGCAACTGGTGCTAAGCAGTTCGTTGTACAAGATGCATTTGAAATCACGCTGTGTTCTTCAATATTTAATGCGCTTTCATTTACACCCATCACAATGGTAACGTCTTCATTTTTACCTGGGGCCGTCAGGATGACTTTTTTGGCTCCCGCTTCTAAATGCAGGCTCGCTTTGTCTTTTGAATTGAATTTTCCTGTTGCTTCAATGACAATATCAATATCCAATTCGTTCCAAGGTAATGCTTTAGGATCACGATTGCTTAATAGTAGGACACGTTTCCCGTTGACGATGAGTGCATCATCTTCTGTCACTACATCTGCCTGGAATGTTCCATGATTTGTGTCATACTTTATTAAATGGGCTAGCGTTTCAGCTGGGTAGCTTGCGTTAATGGCTACAACCTCTAAGTTTTCCTCTAATATTGCTTTTCTGAAAACCATTCTCCCAATACGTCCAAAACCATTGATTGCAATTTTCGCCTTCATAAATCCGGCTCCCCTCTATATTAATGTTATACTTATATGTTTATTTGCTAAAAATAGTATAACATATTTAGAGAATTAGTTAATAAGTATTTTGCGGATTTTTAATGTTTTATTATTCTGACAAATCAGCTTATTGAATGTATATTTTTATGGATTGGATTCATACATTTTTTCAATGAAATAGATTTTGATTTTAACATTGATCGTTCCTTTCCGCTCCAGGCACTTTCTTTCCGCGGGGAGGAAGTCGAGGCTCCTCGGCTGCGCCTGCGGGGTCTCGACCTTTCCTCTATTTCCCGCAGGAGTAAAGTGCCTTACGCTACAATCCACTCTGTGCTGATACATATTTACTAACTATACATTTTGACAGACAAACACCATGAGGCTTATATAGATACGTTTAGAGATTGTCCTATATACAAACGCATACCCAAAAACAAATATTTATCGTCATAACTACTAATTCATCTAGTGGACCAAATAAAAAGCCGACAAGAGGTTTCTTGTCGGCTCATTTGTCATTCTATGGTTTTAGATTCCACTCCACTAAGAGTGCATCAAGCTGTTCTTTGGTCTCATGTAGAGATCCGTTGTTGTCGATGACTGCGTCGGCAAGGCTTGCTTTATCCTTTAAGGGGAATTGGGAAGCGATGCGGGATGATGCGTCTTCACGGTTAAAGTTGTTCCGCTCCATCAGGCGGGATAGTTGGGTTTCTTGGTCCACGTATACCACGACTGTGCGATCAACCATCCACGTCAAATCACTTTCGAATAAAAGAGGGATATCCATGAAAATCGTGTGTTTACCAGCTGCAATGGCTTCATCTTTATGTGCGAGCATCATGCTTCTGACGGCAGGATGAACGATTCCATTCAGCTTTTTTCGTTTTTCTTCAGAGTTAAAGATGATTTGACCGAGTTTTTCCCGATTGATGGTTGAATCGTGATCGTGCAGTATGTGTTCACCGAATTCTTCCACAATCGCAAGATAAGCAGGCTGATCAACCTCAACCACCATACGGGCGGCAAGGTCGGCGTCTATTATCGTATATCCTTTTTCATTTAACATAGTTGAAACTGTACTTTTACCACTTGCAATACCACCTGTTAATCCTATAATGGTTCCCATTATCGTATTCCTTTCTAGCTCAGCCACTAAAACCGGAGGATCCCTATAAGGATCAAGAGAACTCCCGGAAGAAATGATACTCGATGAATCCACCGTAAATGAGAGAAGAACTCTCCCATCTTCAATCCTGAGAATAAGAACGTAAAGCTCATCAACAGGATTGCCAAAGTAAGTAATAATGGCGAGAAATTTAATAACGCGGCACCGATTCCGGCACCGAATGCATCGAGTGACAGGGCGATCCCAAGCATGAATGCCTCGATTCCCGTAATCGTACCCGATCTATCAAAGTCTGCCGTTAACGGCCTTCTTAAAATTTGAACCACCAGGCCTATGGATTTGATCTCAAAGTTAATCAGCGTCTTTTCCTGGGATAATACCGTTTCTTTTTCCGGTCTAAAGAACTGGTACAATACGGCCGCTCCTATTACAACTAGAATCAGCCCGCCAATTCTGCCAGCCCAAACCGGTGTGATGATGGATCCGATGGTTTGACCGAGCAACATGGCTAACAATAAAGAGCTTGCCGAACAAATGGATATGATGCTGATTGATTTTGTAGGGATTTTCACTTTTCGTAATCCGTAGGTTAAACCGGTGCTAAAACTATCAAGACTTACAGCAAACGCCAGCAGTAATAAGGAGATTGTTTCACTCATCTAATAGCCCTCCCAAAAATCATTACAATACTATATGGTAAGGGCTTATCAGATGTTAAATGTTCTTTCTACCGTTGGCAATCAGGACAATAGTGAGTCCCTCTCCCTGCAGAAACCTTCTTCTCAATGGGAGTCCCACATTGACGGCACGGCTCTTCTTTCCGGCTATACACGTAGAGGTTCTGTTGGAACATCCCCATTTGACCCTGGGAATTCACGTAGGATCGAATCGTACTTCCACCCATTTCAACGGCTTCGGTTAGCGTATGAATAATTTCTTTATGCAAACGTTCAATTTCTTCCGTTGAAAGGGATTTTGATTTCCTGTCAGGATGTATACCCGCACGGAATAACGCTTCATCTACATAGATGTTCCCCAGTCCCACGAGGACCGTCTGATCTAATAATGTGGCTTTTACGATTCTTTCTGTCTTGCTCAGCTTCTCTGTTAAGTAGTCTGTTGTAAACTCGGATTGGAATGGCTCCGGTCCCAACTGCAGGAGGGGAAGGTGAAGCAACTCCTCCCCTTTCTTGAAAAGGTGCATCGTCCCGAACTTCCGGACATCACGGTATCTGAGTTCTGTGTTATCCGTAAAATGAAAGATCACGTGGGTATGCTTTTCAATCGGGTCCCGGCTATCGGATACGTTATACTTTCCCTCCATTCTCAAGTGAGAAACAAGGGCCACGTCGTTTAAGTAAAAGATCAGGAATTTCCCTCTTCTTCTCATCTCAAGAATTTCCTGCCCCTTCAAGCTATGAACAAACTCATCGGGCTCGTCGGGGTTTTTAATCATCTTTGGCCAAAAAACCGAGACGTCTTTGATTCTCTTCCCAATAACAAGAAGCTCTAACGTCCTTCTGACCGTTTCTACTTCAGGCAGCTCCGGCACTATGCCACCTCCTTCTCAAACTCTATTTCGCGTCGTACCAAGTCTGTCCGTATGAGTAATCGACCTTTAATGGAACCTCAAGCTCCATTGCATTCTCCATCACTTCAGGAACAATCTTCTTCAATACTTCAATTTCTTCTTCAGGTGCTTCAAAGATCAATTCATCATGCACCTGTAACAATAATCGCGATTGAAGATTTTCTTCTTTTAATCGCGCTGCCATATCAATCATCGCCTTCTTGATGATATCGGCTGCACTTCCTTGAATCGGCGTGTTCATCGCTGTACGTTCAGCGAAACTTCTTAAGTTGAAATTACGGCTCGTGATTTCAGGAAGGTAGCGTCGTCGATTCAGCAGGGTCGTCACATACCCCTTCTGCTTTGCATCCTGAACGATGTCATCCATATACTCTTTTACCCCGGGGAAGCTTTCTAAATATTTCTTAATGAATTCCCCTGCTTCTTTTCGTGTAATATCCAGGCTTTGAGAAAGACCGTAGTCACTGATTCCGTAAACGATTCCGAAGTTAACGGCTTTCGCATGCCTTCTCATATTGGATGTGACCTCTTCCTTTGCCACCCCAAAGACGTCCATCGCTGTTTTCGTATGAATGTCCATATCATTCCTGAAGGCTTCCACTAATTTTTCATCCTTGGCAATATGAGCCAGTACACGCAGTTCAATTTGAGAATAGTCCGCAGCGAACATGACCCAGCCCTCTTCAGATGGAATGAACGCCTGACGAATTTTTCTTCCTTCCTCAAGTCTGATCGGAATGTTTTGCAGGTTAGGGTCTGTCGAGCTTAGTCGGCCAGTTTGTGTAAGGGCCTGATTAAACCGTGTATGAATCTTACTGGAATCTTTATGGACGACCTTCAATAACCCCTCTAAATAAGTGGATTGTAACTTCCCTAACTGACGGTAATGAAGGATATGATCAATGATTTCATGTTTGGACTGCAGTTTTTCCAATACATCCGCAGAAGTGGAATAACCGGTTTTCGTTTTCTTGACGACTGGTAAACCCAATTTTTCAAAAAGAATCACCCCAAGCTGCTTGGGAGAATTTATGTTAAAGCTTTCGCCAGCTTGTTCATGGATATTCTTTTCTAATTCTTCCAAACGGTGAGCTAGCTCATCCTTCATGGTGAGCAAACGCTCCTGATCCACCTTCACACCCGTGAATTCCATTTCGGCTAAAATAAGGGCAAGGGGTAATTCTAACTCGGTGAATAATTCATAGAGATCATTTTCTTTCAACTCTTCCATGCATGTGTTCATTAACTCATGAAGAATGAATGCTTTTCGTGCAAGATGCTCTGATAGAATTTCAGTAGAAGGAATTTTCTGCTTGGCACCTTTTCCATAAACCGCTTCATCCGATTCGATAGAAGGCTGACCGTGTCCTTTTGAAATAGAAGCAAAGTCTTCACTCGATTCAGAAGGATTAATAATATAAGACGCTAACAGGAGATCGAACTCAATCCCTTTCATGTCAATTCCTTGTCTTTTTAAAGCAACGACGGTTTCCTTCGAGTTGTAAACATATTTCGCTGCGCTTTCGTTTTCAGCCCAATCCTTAAAGGCTTCAGAATTCAATGCGGTCTCAAGCGTAAAGAAAATTGTGCCTTTCTCATTGTGCAGACTCATCCCGATTATTTCTCCGAGGTGATAATTCTCCTCAAGCATTTCAATGTATAAAGAACTTTCGTCTGAAAGATGTTCTTCTGTGATGGTTTCAACTATTTCAAAGGAGATATCATCCAGCTCCTGGGGCTCCTCCTGGGTGGACTCACCCATCTTCTCAAGTAATGAGTTGAATCCGAGATCCCGGTATACTTCCTTTAGTTTTCCTTCATCCATACCATCATAATTCAATTCTTCTACTCCGATCTCGATTGGAGCTTCTCTGAGGATGGTCGCCAGCTCTTTACTCATGATCGCTTGTTCTTTATTTTCTTCGAGCTTTTCTTTTAATTTTTTCCCACTCACCTGGTCAACGGAGTCAAGCAGCTTTTCAAGGGAATCAAATTCTTTTAGCAGTTTGATCGCTGTTTTCTCACCTACACCCGGCACACCGGGAATATTATCTGAGCTATCCCCCATAAGGCCTTTCATATCGATGATGCGATCAGGTGTGATTTCCCACTTTTCTTTAATGTGCTCGGGAGTATACACTTCGATATCCGTTATGCCTTTTCTCGTAATACAAACCGTCGTAGTCTTCGAGCTTAACTGTGTTAAGTCCTTATCCCCGGAATACACTTTTACCTCAAATCCGTCAGATTCCGCTTGTAGAGAGAGTGTTCCGATAATGTCATCCGCTTCATAGTTTTCTTTTTCATAGCGCTTAATTCCGTAAGCATCCAATAGTTCACGGATATATGGGAACTGCTCGGACAATTCTGGTGGGGTTTTTTGTCTGCCACCTTTGTATTCCTTGAATGTCTTATGTCTGAAAGTCGTTTTTCCTGCATCAAACGCGACTAAAATATGCGATGGTTTTTCGTCTTCCAATATTTTTTGCAGCATGGTGGTAAAACCATACACTGCGTTTGTATGTACACCCTTGTCGTTATTCAATAAAGGCAGTGCAAAGAATGCACGGTAAGCAATGCTATTGCCATCGATCAATACTAATTTTTTGGACATGTAAGTACCTCCTGTAAAGGCTTCTGTTTCTATACGTATATTCTATCATGTTGGGGAATGAAAGGAAAAATGGGGCACTTATAATAGGGAAGGAGATTGCAGCTTTCATCTCAGAACTGCGTGCCACCAAAACAGAGCTTAGCATATCAGCTATCTTTCAGAAGCCAGCTTACATAAAAAAACTCTTGAAGATTGGATACTTACCCATCTTCAAGAGCTTCTTCATTTATTCCGTATATCCCATCAACAGCCTTGCATAAGGGGAGTCGGCTGGTAAAATAATGACCGTTTTATCATCCACTGTTTTCTTATATGTTTCCAGTGTTTTATAGAGGTCGTAGAAGTCGGGATCCTTCGAGAACGACTTGTTGTAAATTTGTGCCGCTTCGGATTCTCCTTCTGCCCTGATGACATTGGCGTCCGCCCCCGCTTTTGCCAGCAGCTCCTTCACCTCACGATCTGTTTCAGCCGTGATTCTTTGTTTCTCCGCATCCCCCATGGAAAGGTATTCCTGAGCCTTTGATTCACGCTCTGAAATCATGCGCGTATAAACAGAGTTTTCATTTGCTTCCGGTAAATCCGTACGCTTCATGCGAACGTCCTGAACGACAATCCCATATCCATCCCTGTCAAGCAGCTCATTCACCTTGGCAGTCACTCGATCGTTTAAGCTTCCACGTGAAGACTTTTCATCATTGATGATTTCATCATACTCCAGCTGACCAAGCTCTGACCTGACGACAGAGTAGATGAACTCTTCCATTTTCGTCTCCGCATTGATCACCGTTCTTGCATTCTTGATCATTTTAAGAGGATCTTCGATTCGCCAGACGGCATAGTTGTCGATGAGCATCCGCTTTTTGTCTTTCGTATTGATTTCGGCTTCCGTTACATCATACGTCATTTGATGCTTAGGTAGGGTTGTGACAGACTGAATGAACGGAATCTTATATTTCAAGCCAGGTTCTTTGTCTATTCTTACAACTTCCCCAAATTGACGGACGACTTTATATTCCCCTTCTTTGACAATAAAGAGATTTGTAAATAGGAGAAGGAGGACAGCAAGGAGAATGACAAGGAAGATCCCTAGCTTTGTATACCGTTTCCACTCAATCGGTTCCCTTTTTTTGCGATTGATGTCAAAGACGTTTTGATCACTCATTCTCATCACTTCCTTCCTGTTTAACCGGGGCGTTTTGATTTTCCAGTTGACGGATAGGGAAGTATTTCAACGTTTCTCCACTATCCTTCATGATGTAGATTTCCGCATTTGGCAGAACATTTTCCAGGGTTTCCAACACAAGACGTTTTCTTGTGATCTCAGGATTCGATTTATATTCATTGTAGAGCTTATCGAAAACGGCTACATCTCCACGTGCCTGCTCCACACGTGCAATCTTATCCCCTTTTGCCCTGGACATGATCGCATCTTTTTCACCTTGTGCTTCATTTGATCGTTGGTTCCGGTATTTCTTTGCTTCGTTGATTTTCGTATTCATCGTTTCCCTCGCATCCGTTACGGCTGTAAAAGCTGATCGAACCTCTGCATTCGGTAGCTCTACGTCCTGTAATTTGACAGCGAGTATGGAAATACCAATATCATAATCATCTATAAGGGTGGTTAATAAATCCCTCACGTCTGCCTCGATTTCAGCTTTTCCCGACGTTAACGCATCATCTATCAAGGAGCTTCCTATAATGCTTCTTAGTGAAGATGAAGTGGCATCATAAAGAATTTCCTTCGGGTTGTCAGAGTTAAATAAGTAACTTTCAGGATCCGTGATTTTCCATTGAACCACGAGATCGGCGAGAACGATATATTCATCTCCTGTGATCATCTTCGTTTCTTTTGGGAAATCCTTTATCTTCCCATCCTTTTCTTCATACCCGAATTGAAGACTGAAGGTTTCTTTCGATAGGACTTCTACGGATTGCATTGGCCATGGCATCTTGAAATGCAGGCCAGGCTCCACAACCGGCTCACCGGCTTCCCCAAATGTCAACACAAGAGCTTGTTCCGATTCATCAACGGTATACCAGGAAGTCAATAGCACAACAATCAAAATAACCGCTGCCACAACCATCCCTGTTACCATGTAAATTCGTTTTAAAGTCATATGCACCCTCCCTTTTCTATCTCTATATCTTATTAAGCGCTTACTAAGATATACGGACTTACTACAAAAAGGTTTCAAGAATATTAAGAGAATATGACAAATAGAGGCAGTATACTTTTTAATGAAAAATTAACTTGAGGAAAAAGGGGATGGATAAAGCCGGTACGTATAGTTTCGACCCACACCGACATTCATTTAAAGGCAACGCTTTCAAAATGAAAAGCGAAAAGACGAGAACGGGGTTAGTTCTCGCCTTTTCTTAACACCTTGGATGAAGGGGTTTCACTTAGTATCGTAACACCCTTTTATTAACAGGACTTAAATCTATTGTAAATGCAATGTAAAATAATTGTAAACTTACTAAGATTTGCTCGTCCCTTCACCCAACGTATAGCTTGAAGACTGTTTGTATAAGGAGACTGTGAACGTCGTGCCTTCATTCACTTCACTGTCCACTTCAATATTTCCTTCATGGGCTTCGATTATATGCTTCACAATGGCTAAACCTAAGCCCGTTCCGCCAGAATTACGGCTTCTTGCTTTGTCCACCCGGTAAAATCGTTCAAAAATGCGTGGAAGTTCTTCTTTACTGATTCCCATGCCATTATCCTTGATGCTCACATGAACCTTTTCTTTATCTTCCATCACTGAAATCAAGACATCTCCGCCCTTTGGAGTGTAAACAATGGCGTTGCTGATCAAATTAATAAAAACTTGCTTTAATCGATAGGAGTCTACTTCTGCAAGCCCCCTTGAATCAAAGGAAGTTTGAAGAGAGATGTCTTTTGATTTCGCTTTTTCATTCAGAATAGGCATCACGTCTTCAATTAAAGCAGCAACCTCAACCTCTTGAAGGGAGAGCTCGAACCCCTGTTTTTCAATCTTGGATAATTCCAGCAAGTCTTGTATAAGAGATTGCAGACGGTCGCTTTCCATCAGAATGATATCCAGGAAAGATTTTAACGTTTCAGGATCATTCATCGCCCCATCCAATAACGTTTCCGAGAAACCTTTAATAGAGGTGATCGGTGTTTTCAACTCATGGGAAACATTCGCGACAAAGTCTTTTCTCATTTGCTCGAGCTTTTTGAGCTCCGTGATGTCATGGAATACCACGACAATCCCTTTCCACTCATCGTTATGACCGATGATCGGAGCTCCATATACTTCATAATGCTTTCTTTCTATTTTATGAGGAAGAAGGATCTGCTTTCTTAACCGTTCCTCTGTCATGAAGATTTCTTCCACAAGCTTATTCACTTCCTGATAGTGAATGACCTCATGGTATCTTACTTTTTTCAGCTGGCTTTCTTCCAGATTAAAGAAATCCCTGAAGGTCCTGTTCGTCAGTACAACAAACCCGCGATGATCAATTAATAGAAGGGCACTCCCCATATTTTCAATCAGCGTTGTTAAGCGGTCCTGCTGCATTTCCTGGGAATTCACCATTTCCTGAAGATTACGCGCGAGAATGTTAATGGAGGTACTTAACATAGTCGTTTCATCCAGGCGGTCTTCGTATGTCCTTGCCCGATAATTCCCCTTGGCGAGCTCCATTGCCACATTCGTTGCCGATTCAATGGGCTTTGTATACCTCACCGTAATTCTCGAACCCAAAATGATAATGAGAATTAACGCAAGACCCAGGGAAACGGATAGCACAAACCAAATTTGCTGTATCCCTTTCTCGAAGGCTTCTACTTCGGTACTCATGATAAGCAGTCCATTTAATTGGTCATTCTCCCCCTTAAGCGGGTACCAGTAATACCTGTACTCCACACCCGAAGTCACAAGTTTTCTATGCTTTTGCTTTACATCCCAGTTCTCCTGGATTTCATTGATGATCCTCTTTTGCTGAGGACCAACCAGTGATTCCGAGGTTTCCGTATCATGGACTACACTCCCTGATTTATCTAGAATGGTAATCCTGACATCCAATATGTCACTCAATTCTTTGATCATGTCCGGATTGATTTCTTTCGGTGTCCCGTTTTCTTCAATGGAATTAGCCAGTAACCTTGCCTCTTTTTGAATACGGGAATTAAATGTGTCCAGATAGAAATTCTTGAAGATTTGACCTAAAAGCAAACCAAGCCCTATTAATACAGCGATGATCAGGGTGATTAGAGCAAAAAGAAGTTTTGTTCTAAACTTGGTCATCGATTTTTAGGCTCCTCCAATTTATATCCAAGACCACGGATGGTTTTAATATATATTGGCTTTTTCGTGTTGGATTCTATTTTTTCTCGTAGATGACTGATATGAACATCGACTATTCTGGTGTCTCCTGCGAAATCATAATTCCATACCGCACTCAGCAGTTGATCTCTCGTCAACACTCTGCCTTTATTATCCGTCAAGTATAATAGAAGCTCGAATTCCTTGGGTGTTAATTCCAGTAATTCTCCTTGGAAATACGCCTCATATTGTTCAGGATACACCTTTAATTCCCCTACTTCCTTGTAATCCGTAGGTTCCTGGGCAACTGGTTCTGCCGCTTCCTGAATGGCCTGGCTGCGTCTAAGGATCGCCTTGACCCTAGCAACCACTTCACGTGGACTGAACGGTTTTGTCATATAGTCGTCCGCCCCGAGCTCCAATCCAAGAACTTTATCAAATTCGTCATCCTTAGCCGTTAACATAAGAATGGGGATATTAATCTTCCTTTGTCGCAGTTCTTTACACACTTCAATTCCATCCATGGAAGGAAGCATGAGGTCAAGAATAATTAAGTCCGGGGATTGCTCAATCGCTTTATCCCTTCCTTCTTCACCATCATGTGCCGTTGTAACGGAATAACCGGATTGTTCAAGATTGTACTTTAAGAGTGTTGCAATAGATTGTTCATCATCGACTACCAAGATTTTTTTGCTCATTCAATGTGCCTCCATACAAAAGAAAATTAACCCCAACATCCAACGTAATTATGTAATTGTACTTCCATTATAATATAAATCTCGGGGCTTACCATCATTTAAAGAGATTTAACACTTTTTAGTTTTCTTGCAGTGCGTTACTAAGTGACTCAAACGTTGTTCTCTTCTTTAATAGGATGTACGATTCCCGCTTTCATTATCATTTTTATGCATAATAAAAGGAGCTATGGATATCATAGCTCCCTCTTGTTTTTAGAAGTTTTCTAATGCATGACTATTCATTTTTTCTAAGCGATGAGGTGGACAAACCTTGATTGTCCCGTTAATAACCGTCTCACTCTCTTCATTCGTAGCCGATACATTGATGGTTACTAAATGATTATCCGGATTCACTTCTGTCACTTCAAATAGAAATTGTACTGTGGCATAGTGATAGACCGGCTTAGGGAATTCAATATTTTGCTCTACTATATGAGAGCCCGGACCAGGTAGATATTTAGAAACGGCTGACGTGATGATGCCTGTTAACATGATTGAAGGAACAATCGGCTTTTTGAATGGCGTTTGAGAAGCATAATCATGCTGGATGTATAATGGATTGGCATCATTTGTGAGCCCTAAGTAAAGAAGCAGTTCGTTATCTTCTATTTTTTCTGTAAGGGTCAGCTTTTCACCAATCGTCATTTCCTCGATTTTTCTTCCCAGTTTTCTCTTTTTCCCTAATAACATAAGAAGCACCTCCGTGTATGTAAACGATTACAATTTTAAATAATAAAAATTGTTTTTATTATCTGTCTATTAATATTTTAACATTTATAGGGTTTCCATACAAAGAGTTTTTACGCATGGGGTGGTTATTTTTAAGAGGATTCTCTTCGTTTACTATTTTGCTACTGACTCTGCGGTTATGCTCTGTTCAATGAGTTTGGTGATTGATAGTAAGAAGTCGATGAACAGAGCTATAAAGTTTGTTCAACTATGCTGCCCAATAATTGAAGAGGCAATGGCTTGGGAACAAGTTGGCTGATCTTCGCTTATTGCCCCGTTAGTTGAATATTTCTTATAAAAAATCTCCTCTTATTTAGCCTGTACGATTAGTATGCATCAAATGCAAAGTAGAAGCTATGCTTTTAGTATCTGGTATTATAATCACTTTATTTCTATATTGATCTAACCTTGCTTCAAAATTTGCCCTATCCCTCTCAAAATCTCTTGTCCATTTATACATCATTTTTAACATAGTAATATCTGGTTTATAATTACACTTTTCAAAACCAAGATTCTGCTTTAAAAACCGAATTAGAATCCTTATCTTTCACTTCCAAAGTGGTGTATCACTTTTGAGCGGGGGGTTGCCTCGCTCATCTTTCCAAGTTGTAGGTACTTTGAACTTATATGGATGAACAAGCAAATTTTCTTCGAAGCTCTTACCACTATCAAGGGGTAGAATGTTGAGTAAGCTCCTTTTCCTAAAGGTCAGTTCAGTAAAAAAAGGAGGTAGAATACGCTTCTGTGTTGAAAGCAAACAACTTTTTTCACACTTTAATTACTTTATTTGTAGTGAACAACATATACATTCCCTAGAAGAAAATTATTTCTATGGGAGGTTTCTATGGATCAAAAGGATCAAAGTCGTCAATTAGACCAAATAAAGCAAATGCAACAAATGTTTAAAGCGAACATGAAAACTCAACCTTATCCCATGTACCCTAACTATGGGAAAATCACACGTTACGAAGAAATTCCTATAAGTTTACCTGAACAGCGCCAGCTGCGTCACCCCGGAGTGGAAAAATTAATGGTCCCCCTTCCAATTATCGAAAACCCGAACTATAAAGGGAGTGGAAAGTTAACAGGAAAAGTAGCACTTATTACAGGGGGTGACAGTGGTATTGGTGCAGCAGTAGCAATTGCGTTTGCTAAAGAAGGCGCAGATGTTGCTATTTCATACTTAGATGAACATGAGGATGCAAATAGAACAAAAACGAGGATTGAACAACTCGGACAACGTTGTTTACTAATGCCTGGTGACTTGCGAGACAAACAACAGTGTATCTCCATTGTAGAACAAACAGTAAATACGTTTGGACGTCTAGATATTCTTTGTAACCACGTTGGTATCCAATTCCAACAACTAAGTCTGCTTGACATTACAGATGAGCAATTCGATGATACCTTCAAAGTTAATATATACTCTCATTTTTACACAACAAGAGCAGCGCTTCCTCATTTAAAACCAGGCAGCTCAATCATTGGCACTTCTTCAGTGGTAACGTATGTAGGTGAGCAGCAAATGATTGATTACACAGCCACAAAAGGCGCAATAGTTGGTTGGACACGTGCATTGGCTAATAATGTCGTGAAGCAAGGGATTCGAGTCAATGCTGTCGCCCCCGGCCGAATTTGGACCCCGCTTATTTCAGCAAGTTTCTCGTCAGACCAAGTAGCTGTATATGGAGCGTTTAATCCAATGGAACGAGTTGCCCATCCATTTGAACTTGCACCAACCTTTGTCTATCTTGCTTCTGATGATTCTCGTTTTGTTACTGGTCAAGTCCTTCATGTTGATGGGGGAGAATCCACACATTCCTAATGGAAGGGAGTTACCATTTTGAGATATGAATTTAATCCAGAAGTAAAGCTATTGCTAGTAAACCATTCAAATGAAAAAGTAAAGATGGTCTATATGGAGGATTCCTGGCCAATGTCTAAAATAGGACTTAGACCACCATACTATTGCTACCCAAGTTACGAGCTTAATTATCCAATAATCTAGTAATAACATACAAAAAGCTTCTATACACCGTTTGATAATCCATTCAACATTTCGCTTAGGGTTCGCAATTATGCTAACTTTCAATTCATCCACTAAAAAATAATAAGAAACTAGTTTTGTCCCAGTCTCTTTCTCTTTCTCTTTCTCTTTCTCTTTCTCTTTCTCTTTCTCTTTCTCTTTCTTAAGTGAAGCACTCACAATGAATGAATCTCCCCAAAAGAATCATACCAGAAAATAACAAAACAAGTGTAAAGAGTTGTTCCAATAAATGGCCCGTTTGTTGAATAAAAAAACCCTGTTGTGAATCATACAACAAGGTTTTTTAACGGTCACTTCTTTTACCAAAAAAACTGGCCTCCTACATGGAAGCCAGTTTTGAATTGATTGTGTATTAAGCCAAAGAAGACATGACGTTTTTAACAGCGTCTGCGGAGTTGGAGAGTGCAGCTTTCTCTTCTTCGGTTAGTTCAAGTTCAATGATTTTTTCCAGACCATTTCCACCAAGGATGGTTGGAACACCAAGGTAGATACCTTCGAAACCGTATTCACCTTCCAGATATGCGATGGCTGGGATCACACGGCGTTGATCTTTAAGGATTGCCTCTACCATTTGAACAAGTGAAGCAGCAGGGGCATAATAAGCACTGCCGTTACCCAGAAGGCCCACAATCTCCCCTCCACCTTTACGTGTGCGCTCGACGATTGCGTCTAAACGGTCTTTAGGGATTAATGTTTCCAGGGGAATTCCTCCAGCGTATGAGTAACGAATAAGAGGAACCATGTCATCCCCGTGACCGCCAAGAACGAAGCCAGTAATATCTTTTACCGAAAGGTTTAACTCTTGTGCGACAAACGTACGGAAACGGGCTGTATCCAGAACGCCTGATTGCCCGATTACGCGCTCCTTAGGGAATCCGGACTCCTTGAATACTGTATACGTCATAGCATCCACCGGGTTTGTCAGAACGATGATGTAGCAATCTGGAGAATACTTAACGATTTGCTGCGTGACCGATTTCATGACCTTTTGATTGGTTTGAACCAGATCATCGCGGCTCATTCCTGGCTTACGGGCAATCCCGGCAGTGATTACAACGATATCCGAATCCTTTGTATCCTCGTAATTGGAAGTACCGATGATGTTTGAATCAAATCCCTGTACAGGGCTCGCTTCCAGCATATCCAGCGCTTTCCCTTTCGTTGGGTCTTCATTTTGAGGAATATCAACCAGTACAACATCTCCAAGCTCTTTCTGAGCGAGCATCAATGCTGTGGTCGCCCCTGTGAATCCCCCACCGATAACAGATACTTTTCTACGTTTAATTGCCATCATAATTCCTCCCATTCGTGTCATTATGTAAAGGAAGGAGTGCTCCAGTACGAAGCACCCCACCCAATTTCAAATTAAAATTACTCCATGTTCTCGATTAAAGCAGAACCGAACTCAGAACATTTCACTTCTGTTGCTCCATCCATTAGACGGGCGAAGTCATATGTTACCACTTTAGAAGCGATTGTTTTTTCCATTGATTTTGTGATCAGGTTAGCAGCTTCTGTCCAACCAAGGTGCTCAAGCATTAGGACACCTGAAAGGATAACAGAAGATGGATTTACTTTATCCATACCTGCATATTTAGGAGCTGTTCCATGAGTCGCCTCAAAGATTGCATGTCCTGATTCGTAGTTGATGTTTGCACCAGGCGCGATTCCGATACCGCCAACTTGAGCTGCAAGTGCATCAGAGATGTAATCGCCGTTTAAGTTCATTGTTGCTACAACATCAAACTCAGCTGGACGAGTAAGGATTTGTTGTAGGAAGATATCAGCGATTGAATCCTTCACGATGATCTTACCTGCTGCTTCAGCTTCAGATTGAGCTTTGTTAGCCGCTTCCAATCCGTCAGCTTCCTTGATCTTGTCATATTGAGCCCAAGTGAATACTTTATCGCCGAATTCTTTCTCAGCAAGCTCGTAACCCCAGTTTTTAAAAGCTCCTTCAGTGAACTTCATGATGTTCCCTTTGTGAACAAGCGTTACTGATTTACGGCCTTCAGTGATCGCGTAATTGATCGCAGCACGTACAAGACGGCTTGTTCCTTCTTCAGAAACAGGCTTGATACCGATACCAGATGTTTCAGGGAAACGGATTTTGTTCACACCCATTTCATCTTGAAGGAAGCTGATTAACTTTTTCACTTCATCAGAACCTTTAGCGTACTCGATCCCTGCATAGATATCTTCTGTGTTTTCACGGAAGATGACCATGTCAGTGTCTTCAGGGCGCTTAACCGGTGAAGGAACACCTTCGAAGTAGCGTACTGGACGAAGGCATGTGAACAGGTCTAATTCCTGGCGAAGTGCAACGTTCAATGAACGGATTCCGCCGCCGACAGGAGTCGTAAGTGGACCTTTGATGGCGATAAAATACTCACGGATTGCTTCAAGTGTATCGTTTGGAAGCCACTCACCCGTTTTGTTGAATGCTTTTTCTCCGGCATATACTTCTTTCCATGAGATTTTGCGTTCACCTTTATATGCTTTTTCAACAGAAGCATCTAAAACGCGTTGAGCTGCCGCCCAAATATCAGGACCCGTTCCGTCTCCTTCAATGAATGGTACGATTGGATTGTTTGGCACATTAAGCTGCCCGTTCTGGTTTGTAATTTTTTCACCTTGTGTCATTATGTAACCTCCATTTATTCATTATCAAAGGGGATGACCCATAAGTGCCTTATGCATTTAGAGTCAGTCCCCTCCCTTATTTAATATTACACCAATATTTTCACTGTTTGTAAATATTGATGATTAACCTCTCTGTTCTACAGGCACATATTCCTGCTTGCCAGGCCCTACATAATCAGCACGAGGGCGGATCAGGCGGTTGTTTGAATACTGCTCAAGAATATGAGCTAACCAGCCGGACACACGGCTTACAGCGAAGATCGGCGTAAATAAGTCGTGGTCGATGCCTAAGCTGTGATAAACAGATGCCGAATAGAAATCAACATTAGGCGGTAAGCCTTTATTGGATGTAAATACATCTTCTACCTTAACGGACATTTCGTAGTATTCACTTTGTCCAGTTAATTCAGTTAATTTTTTGGACATTTCTTTAAGGTGCTTGGCACGTGGGTCTCCTTGACGGTAAACACGGTGGCCGAAGCCCATGATTTTTTCTTTTTTCTCTAATTTGTCCAGGATGTAGGATTCTGCTTTATCAACTGAACCGATTTCAGTAAGCATCTTCATTACCTGCTCGTTTGCTCCACCGTGCAACGGTCCTTTTAAAGCACCGATGGCAGCAGTGACGCCTGAATACACATCAGAAAGAGTAGCGACACAAACACGTGCAGTGAATGTGGAAGCGTTTAACTCGTGATCCGCATGAAGAACAAGTGCTTTATTGAAAGCCTCGATCTCAACCGGCTCAGGATCTTTACCTGTTAACATATATAGGAAATTAGCAGCGAATCCTAAATCTTTGCGAGGAGCAATCGGATCTTGTCCGTTGCGGATCCGTGAAAAGCTCGTTACGATCGTAGGGATCTTCGCTTGTAGTCGAACAGCTTTTAAATAGTTTTCCTTTTCGTCCATTACATCTGCTTTATCATCATATAATCCAAGTAAAGATACAGCAGAACGTAAAGCGGCCATAGGATGAACTTCCTTGATGTTGTACATCTTGAAATGCTCGATAACTTCCTTAGGCAGTTCAGCGTTAGCTGCTAACAGCTCTGTAAATTCCTGAAGTTCTGATGATGTAGGCAGTTTCAGATGCCATAACAGGTAAATAACCTCTTCAAAGCTGGCATTGTTTGCTAAATCATCGATGTTGTAGCCCACATATGTAAGTGTATCGTCAATGATCGAACTGATGGACGATGTCGTTGCTACAACTCCTTCTAATCCGCGAGTTGCTGTCATAATAACCTCTCCTTTTGTTAAGTATTTCTCTTTACCCATTTTCATATGAGCATAAAACCCTACAAGACTATGAAATAAGTCAGTAGGCTTGTTTAAAAAGAACATAAATAAGACGTTGAGCGTTTGCTCAATCCCTATACAAAAAATGATTCCCGGCTCTTCCGTAGTGAAAGTTCTACTTGATCGAGCTTGGGATGCGCTTACATTTCCTATTATAAACAATTATCTGACTTTTGTGAATGAAAACGCACTAATTTCTATAAAAATTATTTTTCTAGAAAAATAAACCATGTAAGCGGGAGGTCATAAAGTGAGAGAGTACAAGCATTTCAAGATATTTATAAGCCTGCATAAAAAGGACGGATAGATGCAGAAAATGTATAATCAAATTCATAGCTATTCAGTTAAGTGTTTATTTCTCATAAGAAGTTAATCCGATTTCCTGCAATTGAGGCCGGGTAGTGTACGCTTCACCCGGCACGGATGATCTTATAAAAAGAACTCATATAATTTCATCGCGAGGTATGCAATTCCTGCTCCAATCAACGGTCCGACGGCTACAGCCTTAAAGAACGCCACCGCCAGGACGGTTCCGAGTACAAGAGCTGTCGTAATATGGGGATCGTCTTCCAACAGTGTCAATCCACTCTTCGCAATTAAGGCCACCGCCATTCCGGAAGCAAGAGCAATCCACGCATAGGGTGACTTTAATGAATCATAAAGATCTTTAAATCCGATTTCACCTGTAGCGATCGGTGCCAATACAGCAATCGTAATAATGGTGACCCCCCAGTTAATCCCCTTGGACTGAATGGTCGCAAACACCTTTTCATCGAGGCCTGCCAGCTTAAGAATGATTAAAAATGCTACGGCTATAATAATGGATTGGTTTTTGGCAATAAAGCCTATTCCCAGTAAGAGCAGTAAAAACATGAATGGCTGTGACATATGAATACTCTTCCTCCCTATCATAAATCCAATCATTATCCTACCATATCAACTTTTAGGATTCTCTATAAAAATGAGCAGCCTCTTTAAATTAAACTTCCTTTCATTTCCTGTCTCCTTTAAAATAGAAGTAGAAGATCGGGTAGGAGGGAAGCCGTTGAATGTAGAATATGTTTATCGAACGATTCGGTTCTTGATCGTTTTAGCTATCGTTATACTCTCATTGATTTCATTCTATTACATATGGAAACTTGCTTATCCGTTTATCATCGCCATTGCCATCGCACTGCTGATCAATCCTCTGGTGAATTGGCTTGAAAGATGGCTTCCGAGGATATGGGCTGTTGCTTTGTCTCTCATATTGATTGTTGCAATCTTTGTTGGGCTTATCACCTTACTGATTGCTGAGATTGTTTCCGGTGCGAATTATTTAGCTGAAGAGCTCCCTAAGCATGTGCAGACCTTAGTCAAATATGCCGAGGATATCGTCGTAGGCCAAGTCATTCCACTATACAACCAGCTGGCAGGTTTATTCAAGAACCTTGATGCCGGACAACAGGACACCATATTAGAGAATGTCCAGAATGCCGGAACGAAAATCGCCACATCAGCAGGGGATTTCCTGCAAAACTTTTTCACCAAATTGCCTCAGTTAATTTCTTGGATCCCAAATGCGGCATCCGTACTGATTTTTGCAGCCTTAGCGACATTCTTTATTAGTAAGGACTGGTATACATTATCTGCTAAAGCAGAGAAAGTCATTCCCGGTAAAGCCATGAGCAGCGGCAGAAAAGTATTTATTGATCTAAAAAGGGCGCTATTCGGATTTATCAGGGCTCAGTTTACCCTCATATCGATTACGGCGATCATCGTCTTAATCGGATTGATCATTCTGAGAGTAGATTACGCGATCACCATTGCGCTCGTCACAGGTCTCGTTGATATTCTACCCTATCTAGGGACTGGAGCGGTTTTCGTTCCCTGGATCATATATGAATTTATTACAGGAAACGTCGGATTAGGCATCGGTTTATCCGTTCTCTATCTGGTTGTCGTGGTTCAGCGTCAAATCATGGAGCCGAAAGTACTGTCATCAAGCATCGGACTCGATCCTCTCGCCACTCTGATTGCTCTCTTTGTCGGCTTTAAGCTAATCGGGTTTCTAGGTTTAATCGTTGGGCCTGTTGTATTAGTCATTCTATCCACTCTAAAAAGAGCCGGGGTTTTTGAAGATACGTGGAAGTTTATCATGGGTGTAAAATAGGAAAAAGCACTGCTACCGAGCAGTGCTTTTTTTATTATCTGTAAATAATCACATTTCCATTATTAATCCAGCGTTTGAATAGCTTATAAATGAACGGTTTAAACATTTTACGGGTTGGTGGAAGTAATAGCAGGAATCCGATCGCATCGGTAATAAAACCAGGCGTCAATAGAACGACCCCTCCAACCAGGATGCATAACCCATCTATGATCGCGTCACCCGGTAGCTGACCGTACTGCATATCCTGCTGCGCTTTCCGTAGCGTTTCCATTCCTTGCTTCTTTGCTAAATAAGCTCCCAAAATTCCTGTTGTAATGATCAGTAAAACAGTCGGGATCAAGCCAAACGCTTGTCCGGAAAGAACCAGCAACCCAATTTCCAATGCGGGCACGATAATTAACAATAACAAGATATATCTCATGAGGGATTCCTCCATACATTTAATCCTTATTACTTTCTATTATAACATATTAAGAATTTCAAGGTATTATGTGAGGATTGTCTTAGAGAAAGACAGCATGTTTAAGCCATTGGATGTGAAAAAGATTATAGTTTGGGGATTGTTGCGGAATTATTGGCGTTTGTTGTGGCATTTTCGCCGGTTGCTGGGGCATTTTCCATCTAACTTGTGCCACTTTGAGCTAAACTTGTGCCACTTTCAACAAAACTTGTGCCAAATTGTGAACACCGGTCAACACAGTCAGGATAGCCTACTTATTTAGCCAAAAAAAGCCGGAGTCCACATAAGACTCCGGCTTTCATTCATTTCTTATAGTACGCTGGCATGACCGTTATAGATGACACCGCGAGTGGCATCTACTGTAATTTCCTGGCCATTTGAGAATAGAGAAGTGGCATTGTCTACACCAACAACGACAGGGATTCCTAGATTAATCCCTACTACTGCTGCATGGCTTGTTAAACCGCCCTCTTCTACGATAAGAGCCGAGCATTTTTCCAGGGCCGGCATCATTTCTTTATCTGTTCCGATCGTAACAAGAACATTTCCCGGCTGAGTGTTCTTAACGGCTTCTTCTGCAGTAGTTGCCACAACCGCTTTACCGTAAGCAGATCTACGGCCGATTCCTTGGCCTTTTGCCACGATATCGCCTACCACATGGATTTTCATCAGATTTGTTGTTCCTGACTCACCAATCGGAACACCTGCTGTGATGATAATACGATCTCCATGCTTCGTCATGCCTGAATTGACGCTTTCTTCTACAGCCATATCAAGCATTTCGTCCGTAGTCGTCACTTTACGTCCGACAGTAGGGTAAACACCCCAGACAAGTGCCAATCGGCGTGATACGGAATCTGTTCCCGTTACTGCTACGATTGGGGCTTTAGGACGGTATTTAGAAATCATGCGTGCTGTATGTCCACTTTCCGTTGGAGCCACAATCGCATTTACATCAAGGTTAAGGGCCGTGTGAGCTACAGATTGACCGATGGCATCTGTCATATTATGCTCACTGTCTTTGCTGCGTGCCGATAGGATTTCATTGAAATCCAGTGCCGTTTCTGCTCTTGAAGCAATGTTATGCATCGTTTGGACCGCTTCTACAGGATACGTACCTGCAGCAGTTTCTCCAGAAAGCATGATCGCATCTGTACCATCGAAGATTGCATTGGCTACGTCACTTGCTTCCGCTCTTGTCGGTCTAGGGTTGCGCTGCATGGAATCAAGCATTTGAGTTGCCGTGATGACAGGCTTACCTAGTGAGTTACATTTCTTGATCAACATCTTCTGAACCAATGGTACTTCTTCAGCAGGGATTTCCACACCAAGATCTCCACGAGCCACCATCAATCCGTCTGATACTTCGAGGATTTCATTGATATTATCTACACCCTCTTGATTCTCGATCTTAGGGATGATTTGAATGTGAGAAGCGTTGTGTTCTTCCAATAATTGACGAATTTCAAGTACATCAGATGCACGGCGAACGAATGATGCCGCAATAAAGTCAACGCCCTGCCCAATACCGAATACGATATCCTTTGCATCTTTATCCGTAATCCCTGGAAGGTTTACGGAAACTCCCGGTACGTTTACACCTTTTTTATTCTTTAAAACACCGCTGTTGGCAACATACGTATGAATCTCGCCATTCGCTTTATCGATTTCCGTTACTTCCAATCCGATCAGACCATCGTCTAAAAGAATTTTTGAACCAACATGAACATCATCGATTAATCCTTCGTATGTAACGGAGAATTTCTCAGTTGTTCCCAGTACTTCATTCATGGAAACGATGACGTTTGAACCTTGAGTTAATTCGATTGCACCATCTTCCATATTATTCGTACGAATTTCCGGACCTTTTGTATCGAGAAGGATCCCGACTGTTTTCCCGGCTTTTTCTGCTGCTTCACGGATATTGACGATTCTCTGCCCATGCTCTTCGTGGTCACCGTGTGAAAAGTTTAAGCGGGAAACGTTCATTCCGGCTTCGATTAATTGAGATAACTTTTCTACACTCTCACTTGCAGGACCAATGGTACATACTATTTTCGTTTTTCTCATTTTCTTTACCTCCTGAAATCTTACAACAATTTAGATTGAAAGCTCTTTGGAAAGTCTGTACATATCCAAGTCAATTTGATGTGGCTTGGCAAGTGCTTCAATAATATCGTAATCAACTAGTTGATTTTTCTCAATTCCTACTGCTCTTCCGCCTTTTCCATCAATCAAAAGCTCTACTGCACGTGCACCTAAACGGCTTGCTAGCACGCGGTCTGATGCAGTTGGTGTTCCCCCACGCTGAATATGACCCAATACAGAGACCCGGGTATCCATTCCAGTCGCTTCAGTGAAACGATTAGCAAATTCATTTGCCGACATGACGCCTTCTGCCACAATGATCACACTGTGCTTCTTCCCACGCTCCTGACCTTTTTTAAGACGAGTCACTACATCGTCAAGATCGAATTTCTCTTCAGGGATCAGGATGGTTTCTGCTCCGCCTGCAAGACCGGACCACAGGGCAAGATCCCCCGCATTGCGACCCATTACTTCGATGATGAAGGTTCTTTCATGTGAGGTTGCCGTGTCGCGAATCTTATCAATCGCATCGATGACCGTGTTCAGGGCTGTATCGAATCCGATTGTATATTCAGTTCCCGGTATGTCATTATCGATCGTTCCCGGTACACCGACACATGGATATCCCCATTCCGTTAAAGCTTTTGCTCCTTGGTAAGATCCATCTCCACCAATGACAACAAGACCTTCAATTCCATGCTTTTCTAATTGTTGTATGCCTTTTTGCTGACCTTCTTTTGTTTTGAATTCTTCGCAACGAGCTGTATACAGCATCGTACCTCCACGATGAATAATGTCACCAACGGAACCAAGTTCAAGCTTCTTGATGTTTCCGTTAATCAATCCGTTATACCCTTGATAAATACCGTACACTTCTATATCAAGGAAAATGGCTTTACGTACAACCGCACGAACGGCTGCATTCATACCTGGTGAATCTCCACCACTTGTTAATACACCAATCTTTTTCACTACGATCACCTCATTAAGAAATATGCCTTTTTATGTAAATGAATGGTACAAACTTGTTAATGGTTTCACATATATCTGAGAAAAGGAAAACGGAACAATCTATCCTGTTTCATTCATTACATTATTATGGACCAATAGACTATGGATTATTTCTAAAATAACATGAAGATTCAAGGTTCTCAACAAGTTACGCTAACGAAATGCAAAAGACGAAATAATCTATAAAATGGAAGCGTTTTAATTGTTAAAAGCTTCAAAATATCGTCACAAATCTTGATTTAAAGGAAAATTAATGAAAAAAGACTGACAAAAGGTTATTCCTATTTGTCAGTCCATCGTTCCTTATGATTTTACCCCAATTAAATCATTTAAAACAGAATATTCACCCATCGCTTTAAATTTCTCATATCGGTGCTGAATCAATTCTTCTTTCTTCATGGGAATTAATTCTTTCAGGGAGGCTATCAATACATCATTGATATATTGTGCTTGCTCTTCGACATCTTTATGAGCACCGCCTTTAACTTCCGTGACGATTTCATCAATGATCCCAAGCTCCTTTAAATCCGGTGCAGTGATCTTCATGGATTCAGCAGCTCGTTTCGCTTGAGTGGAATCCTTCCACAGAATGGCCGCTGCCCCTTCAGGTGATATAACGGAGTAAGTGGAGTTTTCAAGCATATGAATATGGTTTCCGACTCCCAGTGCCAGGGCACCTCCACTACCACCTTCACCGATGACCATGCAGATGACAGGAACGGTCAATCCCGCCATTTCCACAAGATTTCTTGCAATGGCTTCACTTTGACCCCTTTCCTCTGCTGCTTTACCGGGATACGCACCCTTTGTATCAATAAAGCAGATGATCGGACGATTGAACTTGTCCGCTTGCTTCATCAAGCGTAAGGCCTTTCGATATCCTTCCGGATGAGGCATTCCAAAGTTCCGGCGAATATTTTCTTTCGTATCTTTCCCTCTTTGGTGCCCGATGATGGTAACCGGTACCCCATGAAATTTCCCTACGCCTGAAACAATGGCTTCGTCATCCCCATACAGACGGTCTCCATGCATTTCGATGAAGTCAGTAAAGAGATACCCGATATAATCAAGCGTTGTCGGGCGATTGGGATGACGGGCAACTTGCACTCTTTCCCACGGCTTCATATTTTCATAAATGTCATTCTCAAGTTTTCCCAGACGCGACTCGAGCTTTTCGATTTCTTTCGATAAGTCCACGTCCGAATTCTGAGTGAATTCCTTAAGCTCGGCTATTTTTTTCTTGAGCTCAACTACAGGCTTTTCAAATTCCATCTCATTTACCATGGCAGATCACCGTCCCACTGATGTATATCAAGTACTGTCCCGATTTTCTCTTTTAACTCGAGTCTCGAGATGACTCCGTCAAGTTGACCATGCTTCAATAAAAATTCGGATGTTTGGAAGTCTTCCGGCAAGTCTTCCCTGATGGTTTGCTCAATGATCCTTCTGCCTGCGAAGCCGATAAGGGCTCCGGGCTCAGCAAAGTTATAGTCCCCAACGGAAGCAAAACTTGCGGATACCCCGCCTGTCGTTGGGTGCGTCATGATGGAGATGAAGAGTCCCCCATTCTCGCTCAATCGATTAAGGGCCACACTGGTTTTGGCCATCTGCATCAAGGAAAGGACACCTTCCTGCATTCTCGCGCCTCCAGATGCCGTGAAGATAATGAATGGTACTTTTCGTTTGTCGGCTTCTTCGATGGCTCTCGTGATTTTCTCTCCTACCACAGAGCCCATACTCCCCATTCTGAAACGGGAATCCATGATGGCAGTGACGACTTCGATTCCATTCACCTTTCCGGACCCGGTTAACACGGCTTCATTCATACCCGTCTTTTTACGGTCCTTTTCCACTTTCCCCTCATAATCAGGAAAGTTCAAAGGATTACCGGATGTAAGGTCATGGTCAAGCTCTTTGAACGTACCTTCATCTATAAAACTATCGACTCTCTCTGGTGAGCTCATCCCATGATGGTATCCGCAATGAATGCACACCTTTAAGTTTTTTTGAAGTTCTTTTGTGTACATGATTTTTTTGCAATCAGGACATTTGGTCATGATGCCTTCCGGAACGTCATGTTTAGCCGCTTCAGAAGGGATCGTTGCATATTTTTTCTTTTTGGATTTATTAAAAAGTTCCTTAAGCAAGGTGAAACCTCCTTAACTAATTACAGTAGCTTGTACGTCTTCTGAAGGAAAAAATGAAGAGAATAAATGCTAAAAAATCAATTTCCCAGGGACCAGCTGCCGCTTTCGTTTCTAGTAGTAAATGCACGATATAAAACTGCTTGACTATCAGTTTAATGGAAAGGTTTAAAAAAAGATGTTGGAAATTGTCGCATCTTTATCGACAATTTCCCTGACCCTTTTATACGTCTCTTGCACAGTCTCTTTATCTTGTCTTTCTATTCCTTGAAGCATTCGGGTAATCTCTTCTCTCATTTGATCCGTTATCTTGATTTCGCCACAAATCAATGTTTCAAAATCATTCAGGATATTCCAGATCCGTTGAGCCAAATGATTGGCGCTCATCATCACGATGTCCCTGAACACATCATCCAGGCTTTCAGCTTTTGCAGCTGTTTCCAGAAGTGCTGCCATCTTCTTTTCTTCAATAAACAGATCTTTCAGCGCTTCCTTCTCAATCATCATTTTCGTGTAGAGTATATCTTCCTGAGCCTTATGATCCTGCAGGATGAACATGCCCAGAAGATCGATCAGATGATGGTCCCGAAAGTCTCTTAAAAAGGTTCCTTCGCCTCTTTTGGTTTCAATCAATCCCAATAATTCCAGGGCTCGTAATGCTTCCCTGACTGAAGAACGCCCAACGTTCAACCGTTCCGACAGTTCTCTTTCAGATGGGATTTTGTCGCCTGGCTGAAGGCCATCCTTCGATATCATTTCTCGTAGTTGGTGAACAATTCCAATATATACCTTAGCGTGAGTATGGAGAGAGTTCACTTCCGTCATCATTCACTCTTCCCGATAACCGCTAAATCTTCCGTTTTTTTACGGATTTCTTCAGGATCCACTTTCAGACGGGCCACTCCCGTCTCCATGGCTGTCTTTGCAACCGCAGCCGCTACGGCAGGTGCTACACGCTTATCGAACGGTGCAGGAATGACATAGTCTTCATTCAACTCATCTTCACTGATTAACGACGCAATCGCCTCAACCGCAGCCTGCTTCATTTTCTCATTGATATGAGTGGCGCGGACATCCAGTGCCCCGCGGAAAATACCCGGGAATGCCAGAACATTATTCACCTGGTTAGGAAAATCGGATCGACCGGTTCCCACCACTTTAGCTCCAGCCGCTTTAGCAAGCGCCGGCATAATTTCCGGAACAGGATTGGCCATGGCGAAGATGATTGGATCCTTCTTCATGGAAGCAACCATTTCTTCCGTTAATGCCCCTGCAACAGATACACCGATAAATACGTCTGCATCTTTTAATACTTCTGTCAGTCCGCCTTTGATGTGATCCTTATTGGTAAACTTCGCCACTTCGTCCTTAATGGCGTTCATTCCTTCAGGACGGCCTTCGTAAATCGCTCCTTTGGAATCACACATGATGATATCTCTCACTCCATAGCGGTAAAGAAGCTTAATGATCGCCATGCCGGCAGCTCCAGCTCCATTTGCCACTACTTTGATTTCAGACATCTTCTTCCCGACGATTTTAAGAGCGTTCACAAGGCCCGCTACGGTAACAATTGCCGTACCATGCTGATCATCGTGAAACACAGGAATATTCGTCTCTTTTTTCAAACGTTCTTCGATTTCAAAGCAATTTGGAGCCGCAATGTCTTCAAGATTCACTCCGCCAAATGTAGGCTCAAGAAGTTTCACCGTTTCTACAATCTTGTCCACATCCGTTGTGTTCAAACAGATTGGGAACGCATCTACCCCTGCAAAGCTCTTAAATAGAACCGCTTTTCCTTCCATAACAGGCAGGGCAGCTTCCGGTCCGATATTACCCAGCCCTAAAACAGCTGTGCCATCTGAAACAACGGCCACCATATTCCCTTTCATCGTATAATCGTAAACCGTTTCAGGCTTGTCATAAATAACCTTACAAGGTTCGGCTACCCCGGGGGAGTAAGCCAGGCTCAGGTCATCCGCATTTCGGACTTCCACCTTGGATTTTGATTCTAATTTCCCTTTATTCACTCGATGCATATGCAGAGCTTCTTCACGTAATGACAAATTGACTCACTCCTTCTGATTGTTTTACATGCTATGGATCGATCCGTACTTAGACGAATCTTCTAAATGTAAAATGTATAATAAAAATGATAAGTTCAGAGGTGGTCAGACCACCTTTTTCTATTAAACAATAATATAAATAATGGTATTAGTAAAGTATGTTATTGCAATATCACATTTGCTTTACCAAGAATTTGATGTAATTCACGTATTGCCTCTACAGACGGAATCACGCGTAAATTGTCTGGAAGCTGAATGCTCTTTTTTTCACGTTCATAATAAACGATCACCGGGTTCTTCCCTTTAAACCGTTTAATGGTCTGGTGGATGTGCTGCATGCACGCCTCTTCATCCTGCTCCCTGGCAATTTTCAAATATAGCTTCTGATCCCTTTCTTTCACTTTCCTTTCTGCCTCTTGCATGGTTTCGAGGTGATTCACAATGAACTGTAGCTTATCATTGCGATCTTCCACGTTACCGCCAAACAGGAGGATGTTCCCTTCTTTCAGAAGCGTCATGTTATGGCGATACACATTTGGGAACACCACTGCTTCGATTTCCCCACTTTCATCACCTATTTCAAGGAATGCCATCACTTCTCCCTTTTTGGTCCGGATGGATTTCACTCCCATAATATAACCGCCAAATGTGATTTTCGAACCTTTCTGAAGATCGGCTATCTGCTGCAGTCCACACTGATCAAACAGGGGACGATGAGAAGAAACGGGATGATTGGATAAGTATAGCCCCAGTACCTGCTTCTCGAATTGAAGCATGGTATCAATCGTCATAGCCTCCACTTCCACGTATTTAGGCTTCAAGATGAAGGCCTCTTCTTCATGAAACAAATCAGGATCATCTTCAGGGTTCACCAGTTCAGCATGTTGAGCCGCCACATCCAGGCTCGCAAGGAGAATAGCCCGATCTACTTCAAATTCATCGAAAGCCCCTGCCAACACCAGGTTTTCGAGGATTTTACGGTTGATGCTTTTGGAAGAAACCCTCATGCAAAAATCAAACAGGTCCTGAAATGGCTTTTCTTTTCTCGCACGAATGATTTCCTTTAAAGCTGCCGCTCCTATTCCCTTAATTGCCCCCAGGCTATAACGGATGCGATTCTTTCCTTCCACAGTAAAAACAAACTGACTCGTATTAATGGAAGGAGGCAAAATCTCAAGGTCATAAAGCTTTGCTTCCCTAATGTATTGAGCCACCTTCGTCTCATTTCCCACTACAGATGTTAAGAGGGAAGAGATGAAAAAAGCAGGATAATGCGCTTTTAGATAGGCCAGTTGATAGGCGATCATACTATACGCGACGGCATGCGACCGGTTGAATCCATAATCTGCGAATCTCACAATAAGATCATAGATCGTATGCGCCACTTCTTCGGTATAACCTTTTCGAGTCGAACCGGAAACAAAATGCTCCCGCTCCTGATTAAGGACATCCTTTTTCTTCTTCGAAACCGCTCTTCTGAGCAAATCTGCTTCTCCAAGTGAGAAGCCGGCCATTTTCGAAGCAATTTGCATGATTTGTTCCTGATATACAATGACGCCGTAGGTCATTTCAAGGATCGGCTTTAAGTCAGGCAAAGGATATTCCACTTTCTCGCCCCCATGTTTCCGCTTGATATACGTCGGGATGTTTTCCATCGGGCCTGGACGGTATAATGCGTTAACGGCCACAATATCTTCAAAAGAATTAGGCTTCAATCTCTTTAATACATTTCGCATTCCTTCTGATTCAAGCTGGAAAATTCCATTGGTCTGTCCTTTACTCAGCAATTCAAAGGTTTTTGGATCATCCATGGGAATCGAGTCCAGTGAGAAGGATTTATTTGTTCCCATTTGGACGTTCTTCACAATTCTCTCTAAAATACTTAGATTACGGAGTCCCAGAAAATCCATTTTTAACAATCCGATTTCTTCCAGTATGTCCATAGAAAACTGAGTCAAGTGAATACCGGATGCACTGCCCTGGATGGGTACCCACTGCACTAGCGGGGCTTCACTCATCACGACTCCCGCAGCATGGGTGGACGTGTGTCTCGGAAGTCCTTCGAGTTTACATGCCGTCTCGAATAACTTCTTGTAATGATCAGAGCTTGTCACAAATTCCCGGAATCCCTTAGACTTTTCATAGGCTTCCTTAAGCGTGATACCCAACTGATTGGGAACAAGCTTGGATACTTGCTCCTGCTCCTTCATATTCAAGCCGAATACACGACCTGTATCACGCATGGCCGCCTTTGCAGCAAAGGTCCCGAACGTAATGATCTGAGCAACATGAAGGCTCCCATACTTCCCTTCCACATACTCGATCACCTCGTCCCGCCGGTGATCGGGAAAATCGATATCAATATCCGGCATCGACACCCGATCAGGATTCAAAAATCGTTCAAACAGCAAATGATGCTCGATCGGGTCCACATCTGTAATCCTCAATGCGTACGATACCAAGGAACCCGCTGCCGATCCCCTTCCAGGTCCCGTCAGGATCTTTCTTTCCTTCGCAAACTTCATAAAATCCCAAACAATCAGGAAGTAATCGCTGAATCCCATCCTGCCGATGACTTCAAGCTCATAATCCAATCGTTCTATGTACTCATCCGAAACCGTTTCTACCCTCTCACTCAACCCCTTTTCACAAAGATGGGTCAATTCCTGAAGGGCGGACACTCCCTCAGGCAGGGGATATTTCGGCAGGAGCTGTTGATGGAAAGGGATTGTCAGGTGGCACTGATCGGCAATTTTCATCGTGTTTTCGAGTTCCGTGACATGATCAGAAAACAAATCCACCATCTGCTCTTTGGACTTGAAGTAATACTCCTGTGAACCCAACACGTCCCGGTCATCTTCAGAAAGCTTCACTCCGTCCCGGATCGCACTCATGCACTCATGGGCAAAATGATCCTCCTGGTCAAGATATTGAACATCATTGGTAGCGACGATTCCGGCACCCGTTTCGTCTGCCGCCTTCTTTAATAAGGGGATGAGTTCTTCTTCAGCCGGGATGCCATGCTTTTGAAGGCTCAAATAAAATGAATGTTTACCGAACATGCTTTGGAACGTTTGAATGCACTTTATCGCTTGTTCTGTTTCATTTTCCAGCAAAAGGGTTTCAATCTCCCCTTTCATTCCTGGAGTGATCGCGATTAATCCCTCACTATAGGATCCGAGCCACTTCAACGGAATCCCATTTTTGGACTTGGCCCCGATCGCACTCGAAATCTTTAACAGATTTTGATAGCCCGTCTGATTTTTCACGAGGAGAACAAGCGGATAGGACCTTTCTTCGTCTTCTGTTAAAATATCAGCGGTCAACCCGATGATCGGTTTTATATTTTCTTTTAAACACGCCTTATAAAAAGGGATGGCGGCATACATCATATTTTTATCGGTTAAAGCCAGTGCTTTAAACCCTGAATTCTTCGCTTTATGTACTAGTCCATTTATCGAAATCGTGCTAGACAAGAGACTATAGGCACTCGCTACCTGTAAATGAACAAATGACATGTTATGCACAACCTTTTTCTCAATATACCTTTATTATAGGTAAGAAACCGCAAAAAAGAAAATATGTTCTCCCTCATATCTTGTCCCCTAATCCCATATAGTTATCGTAAAGACACGTAATAGATGGAGATGATGAAATGGCAGAAGCTTTCTTTCCGGAATTATTCAAAAGCTTCTTTATTGCTATGGGGGTACTGCTGGGGGGCTCCCTTCTTGGCGGGCTGGCCTCCTTCGCCATGGGGCAGCCTTTATTCATTGAAATGAGACGACTTTCCGATTTCCTGCGCATCTGGGCCATCATCGCGGCAATCGGCGGCACTTTCGATACGGTTTACAGCTTTGAAAAAGGCTTTCTGAATGGAGAAACGAAAGAACTCTTCAAACAATTCCTATTGATTCTTTCCGCTTTAGGAGGAGCTAACACCGCTGCCATGATCATTTCATGGCTCACACAGGAGCATATGCCGTCATGAGAATCCCACCCTTTTACCGGCTTCCTTCCTGGCAGCGATTCTTTGCAGGAATGGTTGTAGGCGGAATCATCAGCTGGATGATCTTCTTATTCATGTTCGGAACCATGCATGAGAAGCAAGCGCAGAAGATAGAAGAACAAAAACATGACATTAGCAAACTGAAAAACACCCTCTCCTATCTTCAAGAAGAATACAAACAATTAAACAACGAAAACGAAGACGAACTCACCATCCAGGAAGTCAAAGTAAAGATCATCAACAATACGAAAACAAAAGTGGAATTACTCAGTATACACGAAACAGAGGACCGGTTGAGCGAGGATTTGCGGAGCCTTTTGACCAAAGACTTAGAAACGGTGTACGGGAATAAGGAACTCATCAAGAAGATCATTGAAAATAAAACCGTTAAATTGAATGACAAGTCCTTTAATTTGAAAGTGCGGGAGATGTACTTTTATACGACTACACAGATTACGTTGGAGTTGAGGTATGAGGAGTGATGAGCTTAGTTTTGTTGTGAACCTGTCGGATGGATGACAGGTTCTTTTTTGTTGAATTCGTGCACTTTAATAGTGAAACCGGCATCTAGAGCGGTCATTTGCTTGTCGGTATCCCTATTCGATACGCATTTGGTGGTATTTTCTATCTCCCTTTTTACTTGATTGCGTCATTTGAGGCTGTGATTGCGTCAAAATTCAATTTATTGCGTCGTTATTTTAGGAATTGCGTCAAAAGAGGGCTTGATTGCATCATTTTCAGTGTTAATTGCGCCAATTTCCAAGATTAGCCAAATTCACCTCACGTTCCTCTCCCCCCTCTGTATCTTCCAATAAAATGATCAAAACGCTTGGTGCCTATAACAAAGACAGGCTCGATTCATGGGGATCACCTGGCCTTTAGTTGAAAAAATTGAAAGATAGACTTTTACTTTATGACTTTCGCTAGTCCTAAAGCAAGATGCTCCCAAAGGATTTTCTCTACAATCTGAGATTTTGTTTCGTCACACTCCACAATGAGAATGACTTCAGATTGCTTCCCCTTTAATCTATGCTTTCCCCGATTTTTGAAAGAGACAAGGAACAACCGGATCACCAGTCCAACCACAAACCCTCCAATTGCACCTATTAACCCCCAATAGATGGGACCCCACTTCAGTTCAAAACCGATGCTAGCCGTAACGACAGCAGATGCTGTGGCCAGAGGCATCGCAATATCAATAAGGGATAATCCGTCGGACCGGTGCAACGTATCAAATAGTTTCCTGCTTTCTTTCCGATTATCAAGTGGGACTGCATATATATCTTCCTTTTTTATCCCTATTTTCTCTAAGTTTGCGATAGCAATTTCTAAAAAGATATGATTTTCGAAAGTTGAAAACAATTGCATGGTCATATACGTTTTTTTCCTTTCAGAATGTGAAATGTTCTTTTTTGATAATGTTCTTTTAAAAAACGCCTCTGTTCTTTCTGATAAAGTTTATTATTTTCGACTGTGTTCATATAGGCATCGACTATAGCAAACCCATATAGGGAGGGAAACATCAGCAACCACTCAGGATTCAATACCTCAGTAGCTCTTTCGATTTCCCCAATAAAAAGCAAGGATACTCCTTCCAACATGTGAGAGTAGTAAAAGAACACAACACTCCAAACGATTACGACAAGTGCTGTCACGATCCGATGAATGTAAAGCTGCCCCAACCCAGGCATAAATAAAGACCATAATGCTGCTAAGAAGGGGGTTCTTTTATCCAAATAATTCATTTCCAATGCCGCGATACTAAAGGTGTTTATTTTGTGATCCTCACGTTCAGAGAGAATATAAACGTTATTCAAATCCACGGTCGTGCGGTAACTATCCCAGATCGCAAAGATGTAGACTGGAATATAAATCAAGAGCCAGCGGGTATCCAATACTTCTTTTGCCATAGGTACGTTCCCCTGGAAAGAATAAATCATGGCCAGATTGACATGTGCTTTCAGGTTTATCACGACTTCCCAAGTTAACAAAAGGTATCCTCTTATATACTTAGAAAGTAATAAATGGCCAAACCCGGGAAAAGACACTGACCACCATGCAATGATGTACGGATTCCTTAAATGGATTTGGGTTGTTCCAAGTATACTGACATGAGCGGTATATCTCCTTGCAGTGTTATCGTTCGTATAGTTATCCAATAAGAGCCCATCCCCAAAAATTAAATAATACCTTTATTTTTCCATACTTTTGAATATTTATGATAACTGTTTCCTTAAATACTGGATTCGAAAAAAACATACCTTTCAAGACGAGCTCAATCGCAATAAATACATATATACTGATGATAGTGAAATCCCCTTTTTACATTTAAATTAATTCTTATTAGGGCTGCACTCATAGTGAAAAATCCAATCATTCAATAAAAAACATGAGAATAACTCCAACATCCATTCGTTGTACATCATGTAAAGGCCTTTCAACCATATAAGGAGCGAAGTAAATGAAAAGTTCACCGACCAATTTCATCATCAGGTTAAAAAAGAAAAAAGAGGATGCATTGGAGTACATTATCGATGCTTACATGCCACTCGCGAAAACCATTGCCAAAAAGATTTTGCACAACAGAAATCGACTTGATATCGATGAATGTATCAACGATGTGTTCCTGACCGTCTGGCAAAATGCCCATCAGTTTAAAGGAGAACCTGAGGACTTCAAAAAATGGATTGGGATGATCACAAAGTATAAAGCAATCGACCGATACCGGCAGGCAGAGAAGCGCAACGCACGTGAACAAACGGACGAATCCCTACTTCAAAAAGGAAGTTCTCTCGAAACCGATACCTCCGTATTGCAGCGGGAAGAAAAAAATGAATTATTAGCGGCGATCAGCCAGCTTGAGGACCTGGACCGGGATATTTTCATGATGAAATATTATTTAGATTTAACGAACAAGGAAATTGCAGATCAATTAAACCTTTCGAAAGCGGCAGTGGATAACCGTTTATACCGCGGAAAGAAAAAGTTAGCGTCGAATGTGAAATTAAAGGAGCGGCTGGTATGAGCATGAAGGAATGGATGGATTTAGATATAGAGTCACTTGAACTTGAAGAAGTGACAGAGTTGGAAAAAAAGCGCGTGAAACAGCATGTACTGAAGAAGCTCGAAAATAAGCACGCATGGAGGAATATCGCTGTGGCATCCGTTATGCTGATCGGAATCTCCACTGCTGCGGGTTATGCCTACCCTTCCTTGGCATCGCAGGTTCCCTTCATGGATGATGTCATACAGTATTTCAGTAATGACGAGGCAGGCAAAGAATTCGACGAGTTCTCGACGGATATCGGTCTGGCTGAGATGAGCAACGGGGTGACCGTCATGATCGATAATGCCGTGTATGACGGAACGAATATAACGGTCTCCTATGCGATTGAAACGGATAAAGACTTCGGGGAAGGCATGAACAGCGGGGCACATTGGTTCGACATCGCAGGTTCGAATGGAAGCGGCGGGAGTAGTGAAATCACGAAGATCGGCCCTAATCGCTATGTCGGTTTGTCTACCATCACGCCGAGCTTTAAAGGCGGGGACTTTCCGGAAAAGGTGGATATCACATGGGAACCACAGACGCTTTACAGCACGTCGAATGATGTAAAGGTCCATGGAGAATGGTCATTCGCCTTTTCCTTAAAACGACTGGTAGGAGACGTCAGGCTCGTAAACGAAACCGTTAAAACGAACGATATTCACTTTACATTAAAATCAGTTGAGCTTACCGATGTTTCAACAGTGATCGCCTATGAACAGGTGGTCACAGACACACTTCTCCTGGAGTGGCCGGAAGTTTCACCGGTATTCAAAGTGACGGACGACCTGGGCCATGTCTACCTGGATGGAACGGGGGGCGGAGGCTTTTCAGCGGATAATGGCAAAACATTGGAAGGCACAACAACATTCAGTACCATTCAAGAAGGTGCAACTAAACTCATCATCAAACCCGTGGAAATTGCCAGTCTGGGGTCCGGGAAAGATCATACTGAAATGGAACTCGAACCCATTATCATTGATTTAGAATAATAATTTCTTCTTCCCCTATCGAAGTTGAAGGACTTTAATAGGGGATCTATTTATTTTCAAAGGATTATAGCGTCCCGATATCGGATTGAATCAATCTTGATACTATTTCATCCATAAGCATTACCTGTATCCCTTCATCCCACTCTCAAATGCTTCCGGGTCGTCATTCTCAACTCCATGGAGTGCTTCCTGCAACGCAAATGTACCCCGGTAAAAGTTCATTCTGGCAAAAATCCGGTCCCCATTCTGATACATCTCCAGGCACCTTCTGACGAAAGGTTCGCCGTAACTGGATAATAGTCCTGCAAAGTCATAAGCGGGATCGCCCACTTCCGATTCACCAAAATCGATGATTCCGGATACTTCATTTCTTTCCCTATTCCAGAGAATATTCGATGCACCAAAGTCTCCATGTGTGAGGACCGGTTTGAAATCCAGAAGTTCATTTTTGGATAAGAACGAATCGAAGTGCCGGCTGACTTCCAGCTTAGCTTTCACATTCATATGGGGAAAGAGTTTCTCTCTGAATCTTTCGTATAAATCTTCAATCGAGCTCCGAATATCATCGATGCTGTTCTTTTCAACCTCTAAATCTTCGACAGGCCGGGAGTGCAATTCAGTCAAAAATTTCACCAATTGGGAAGCGATTTTAAGACTATGTTCTTCATACTCTTTAAAAACCCCTGGCCATAAAGGATCACCCTCAATCAACCTGTATCCGGTAAACACTTTCCCCACTTCTGCGGGCTCCATGGATTGGTAAAGGGGGTATGGGACCGGCAATGAGAGGTTTCCCTTTATACTTTCCAATACGCCCGTTTCTTTCTTCAACTTCCTGATCCCTTCCATGTACTTGGGGAATCGGAACACGATGGAATGGTTAACAATGAGAACATCATTATTCTGACCGATTTCATTCACTTCACTGTGAGTAATCTCAAACTCAGGGTAGACTTCTCTTATTCTCTTTTCATGGATGGGCACTATATATCTGCCTCCTCTATTTCCTATTCTTCCAAAACAACTCATACTCCTCTGCAAACCGCTCTGCCTCTTCAAGAAACGGGTAGTGGTTACTCTTCTCAAAGATGATCAATCTGGAATCCGGTATACCTTCAGCCATTTCAATCGAGTACTTTAATGGACATTGGACATCATATCTCCCACACATGACTAACGTGGGGACTGAAATAAACTCCAGTTTTCTTGTGATATCATACACTTGTAGTTCACGAATAAAAAAGTTCATTCTTGCGGCAGACATCCCTTTATGAATATCAAGCGAAAAAAGTTCACTATATTTTTCAGGTTTATATAATGACAATTTCGTCCTTTCCGCTGAAAGCTCTTTTCTTTTTTCAAGTGGTAAATTCGGTTGCTTCAGTGTTTCAATCAACTCCTGCATCCTGTCAAAATCAGGGTGTGCTTTGTTGTAGATGCAGTCTTCCGAAAAGGTCATATACTCTCTCGCAGCCGCCCCGACAATCACAGTGAAATCCAGATTTTTTGAGAAGTGAATTCCGTAGAGGACGCCCAACATCCCTCCAGTAGAATGACCGGCAAAACCCCACTGACGAAACCCTAACTCTTCCCGTACCGATTCCAGATCAAATATGGTTTCCAGCATACTCAGCTGATATGATTCAGTTGCTTTGTCAGAGCCCCCTGCTTCCCGCAAGTTGATCAAGAAGACCTGGTTGGTTCCTGTGAACGCCTCTGCAAAATAGTCTCCAGTATGATTGAACTCAGAATAATGGTGTGTGACACATAGGGGATCTCCCTGTCCTTTGATAAAAACTTCAAATACTCCACGAGTTGTATGCAGTAATTTTCTTTCCCATTTTTTCATCTCTACACCCCTCTTTTTATACTTTTAAAAAGGTCTCACCTGATCCGGGACGATCCCTACCAATCTTCTGCCCGTCAATCATATGACACTATTCCCACTCACTTATCTTTTTAATATCACTAGCGCTCACCCTTCCAAGTGAGCCTTCTTCTAACATTTCGTCAACTTCAACAACAATTTTATCTCCCTCAGAAAAACCTTGGGCATTTTCAGTCTCTACATATAAAAAGGTCATAACAAAATTCGCTAATTCTTCCCGTTTTACATTCTTCAACGACTCGTAGTCGGTGGCAGTCAAATCCTCTCCAATCAATATCTGATTCTCTTCAACTTCCATGACGTAACCATAAATGACATTTTCACTGGTTTGGGTAGGGTTTTCAGATGAATGAATGATGTACTCAGCGATATCTGTAAACTTGTTCGTTTTTTCACTAGATTCACAGGATTTCCAGTTGAACGTTCGGTCTGCTCCATTTATTTTCACATACATGGAATAGGTATCCGTTTGTTTCTCTTTAGTACATGCATCACTCGAGGGCTTTGAATTCAAATAATTCGCCAACACCAGCTGCTTGTACACTTCTTGCTTATCCTTTTCATTTAGTTGTATGGTTTTTTGTTTTTGACCATTTTCACCATAGGATAATTCTGCTTCAAATACGTCCTGCCGTTTTACATTGTAAGAAACCGTAAGGACCTCACTCATATCCCCGTGGGTTCCTTTACAACCCGTCAGATAATACGTCAGGTTGGTTGGATTTTCTTCTTTATTCATTTTTCGGCATTGAAAGGTATCCACACCGCCATTTCCATATTGATCTCTCGTAAAGTCGTTTTTCACCTCTATATAGTGCCCATCGTAAGATAAATCCGTTATAATGGGATCCCCTTCTATCGTATAGTGGATGACTCTTAAATCTCCTTTTTCATCCTTTTCTACCTGCTGAAAATAATTCTCCATGTTATCCAGCCCTGTGATTCCACCGTGCATATCCATCACATCAGCATTCAGTTCAGAACCCTCTCCATCAGCAGGCTGTGCAGCCTGATCTGATTCCCCGCATCCGGTCAGAATAAAGAGAATAACGGAAAGTATCCACACCCATTTTTGAGTTACCATCATCATCCCTCCTGTTTATAATCAATGAAGAATCAAATTTTTTATCCAACATGCTATAGCATTTAATAGAGTATAAATTACAAGTTATATCTATGAAATAGTTCGGGGTAATGGAAGGAATATCCTTTAAATTTAAAGAATAGGAAGAGGAGAGAGTTTGATGATACCTGTTCGTTGTATTAATAATGAGGTTTTTAAATAGAAGGAGGAATGTTTTATGCTGTTTATGATGATTGTCAAGGCTTCCAAGAATTCGGAAGCTGGAAATCTCCCAAACCCTGAACTTATTGAAAGCATGACTAAGTACAATGAAGCACTGGTTAAGGCAGGTGTGCGGGTAGCGGCAAAAGGACTTCATCCAAGTTCAAATGGGATTCGCCTCTCGTACCCGGAACCAGGGGGAAAACCGGTGCTTACGGCAGGTCCATTCCCTGAAACGGCCGAATTAGTTGCAGGTTTTTTTCTAATTGATGTGAAGTCGAGGAAAGAAGCCATCGAGTGGGCGATGCGGATGCCGGATCCACAAGGACATGGGGAAGGTCAGATTGAATTACGTCAAGTATTTGAGGCGCCGGGGCAAACTAGTAAACATTTGTGACATTGTTTAATCCAACGAAGAAAAAATCATAAAAGAATTCCGGAAAACAATCTTTTAAATTTTACCGATAAAAAAACAAGCTCAGGGCCTTATACTCCGAGCTTGTTTCGTCGCTAGTAACCTCTTATTATCTTTAGATCAGCCGCACGCTGACTGTCAAACAGTGCAAGGAAGAATGCTTCTTCCTTTGTTCTACATGCTCTTTCCATATTTCAACCATTCTATCGTCCCCTTTAGGCTGACTTTCGTTCGATGCCTCGTAGCCACGCTGTTAACAGTACAGCTCCTGCCACCATGATGGCACCGATCCAAGGTGTATGGATCAAACCGATTCCATCCACAATCATTCCTCCGACAAAGGAACCGATGGCAATCCCGACGTTAAATGCGGCAATATTCAGTGCAGATGCCACATTGACCGCTGAAGGAACATATTTTTCAGCCAGGTTCACAACAAGGACCTGCAGCCCTGGCACGTTCATGAAAGCGAATAATCCCATTAGGAAGATTGCAATCAGACCTGCCACTTTAAAGGGTGCTGCAAAGGTAAGAGCTACTAGAATGATGGCTTGCAGAACAAACATCCAGAATAACGCTTTTAATGGACTCTTGTCGGATGCTTTCCCTCCAACGACATTTCCGATGGCGACGGCAATTCCGTATACAAGCAGGATAATACTGACCCACTTCGCACTGAACCCCGTTACGTCTTGCAATAGTGGTGTTAAATACGTGAACGCGACAAACGTACCTCCATACCCCAGTGCGGTGATGGCAAAGGCTAATAGTAATCGGCCATTCGCAAGAATTTTTAATTGTTCGCTGAACTTAGCAGGCGGTGCTTCTTTCAAATCTTTCGGTACAAGGATGGAACTGGCAATGATTCCTACAATACCGAGAAGAGCAACTCCCCAGAATGTGGCTCTCCATCCGAATGCCTGTCCGATGAAGGTTCCAAGTGGTACTCCAGTAACTGTCGCAACTGTCAATCCTGTAAACATAAAGGCAATGGCACTTGCCCGCTTATGGGCAGGCACTAAATCGGCCGCAATCGTCGATCCGATTGAGAAGAATATTCCGTGTGAAAATGCTGTGATAAAACGGGCAACTAACAATAGTCCAAAGCTTGTGGACATCGCCGCAACCGAGTTTCCTACGATGAATACGAGCATCAAGGACATAAGCAGAGATTTTCTGCTCATCTTACCGGTCAATGCCGTCAACACCGGTGCTCCGATGGCCACTCCTATGGCATAACCTGAAATCAACAATCCTGCGAGTGTAATCGATATCGATAAATCATCGGCAATCGATGATAATAATCCTACGGGCACAAATTCTGTCGTTCCAATTCCAAAGGCACTTATGGCCAGGGCAAGTAACGCCGGTGTGCCGCCTTTCGTTTTTGATTGATCTATAGTAGCTGAAGTTGAACTCATAACGTAACTTCCTCCTTAATTGGTTGTATGATTTAAAATGAAATAAGAAACGAAGGCGCCTTTCATTTCTCTGTACACATTATGATAATGAGTACAAATAACTTATGGAAGTACACACTTTAAAGTCATGTAGGTACTTTTTTGTAACCTAGGGACTTCCAAGTGCCTATACGCCTTTCAAACCCCTTCCGCTGAATCCGGCAGGTACTGTTTGAAAAGCTAAACTGAATTATGAGGGATAGCTAACTTTTTGGGAAGAACGCACTTTGAAGTGGCATAGGCACCTGGAAGTACCTATGAACGGTAAGCTCTTTCCTAGTCAAACGGCTGGGAAGTGGGTACACTAAAAAAGGAATGATGTTATAGAGGAGAGTAGATGATGAAAGCACTTGTGTTTGAAAAGTTCGGTGGACCGGAGGTCCTGCATTACCAGGAAATCGATGCGCCCGAAATCGGACCGGATGACGTTTTAGTTGAAATGAAGGCAATCGGCCTGAATTTCGCCGATGTATATAGAAGAAAAGGCAACTATCACTTGGCTGGAAACCCTCCGTACATATGTGGGTATGAAGGAGCAGGGATCGTCAAACAAGCAGGAAGCAACGTCACGGGAATAGAAGCTGGAGACCGAATCGCTTTTGCCGATGTACCGTATGCCAACGCTGAACTTGTGGCAGTCCCAAAAGAAAAAGCCATCCCGCTGCCAAATGATATATCGTATGAAACGGCTGCATCCCTTTTGTTGCAGGGTCTTACTGCTCATTATTTAACGAAAGACAGCTATAAGATAAAAAATGGGGATACTGTTTTGATCCATGCAGCTGCAGGTGGGGTCGGACAGCTCCTTGTACAAATCGTAAAGATCTTAGGCGGAACCGTCATCGGGTTGACTTCTTCAGAAGAAAAGAGAGAAGCGGCCCTGTCTATTGGAGCCGACAACATGTTTTTATATAGCGACGACTGGAAGCAACTGGTGAAGGCTGTGACTGATGGTAAAGGCGTAAACGTTGTCTATGAATCAGTGGGTTCCACATTGATGGACAGTTTCGAGGTCACACAGATCGGAGGGACGGTCGTATTCTTCGGTATGGCGGGAGGCGATCCGGTTTCCGTTGATCCCCGTATGCTGATGGACACCTCGAAAACCCTGACTGGCGGAGATCTGTGGAATGTGTTGACATCTCACGAAGAACGGGTGACCCGCTCACACGAGTTATTCGGTTGGATTCAGGAAGGAAAGTTGAAGGTTTCTGAACCAACGGTCTTTCCTTTAAGCGAGGGTGCAAAAGCTCATGAATATTTAGAGAGTAGAAAAAGTACTGGTAAAATCTTATTCATTCCTTAATCAAATACTAAAGAGACCCGGTCCCTAAAACGGAACCGGGTCTCTTATACCTTATAAATCCTGCGACAACCGAACCATATCCCTGCACTGGATCCCATTCTCAAAAATTGGTTCAGGATAGTGCCTGACAAAAAAGTCCAAATCCACCCCGACAATTCTGAATCCACACTTTTGATAAAGGGCCAACTGGCCAACGCCTGAGTTCCCAGTCCCAACTTCGATGGTCTTGTAGCCTTTCTCCCTGGCAATCTTTACAGCATCCCTTACCAGCTGTTTCCCGATACCTTTTCCATGCAGGTCTTCTAAAACGGCTACATTGACTAGTTCAATCGTTTCGGGTCTTGTGGGAAGTAATACGTATGTGCCGACAACCTTTTGTTCAAGCTCCGCTACAAAGCATTCGCCCCTTGAAACGTATTCCTTCACAATCTCCTCTGAAGGATCTGCCAAGAGGAGCAATTCCATTGGAAATTCTTCATTTGTCTTCCGTTTTCTGATAATCATTTACTGCCTCCACTGAATGTTTCGTGATCAATTCCAACCTAAGCATAACGTATTCTTGGCGGGGAGGTAATGGCGTTTCTACATAGTTAGAGAAAAAAATATTCATCTGGGCATATCCTCTTTACTCACCTGAATTCGATTGTATACTAAGTATATATTCTTCATCTTGAAGATAGTGGTTTAAGGCAGGACCCCTGATGTAAATCGAAAAATTCCTTATTTGTAGCGGCTTACCAGTGTGATTGGTAAGCTATTTTTTTGGACTTTTATATGTACATGCTCTTTAATGGTACCCGCAATCCATTCTTCCATGTACAAGAAATGATTATGTAACACAAAGACGTCAAGCACCCTATTTTAAGATGCTTGACGCCTCGTCTCGTGCTTTCTAACAATTAGTACTCCTCATTCACAACAGAAAATTCATCAATCACATCACCATCGGAGGTCTTAGTGATGAACGTGATCGTATCCTTATCCACCTTCGCACTCATATACACGGCGATGTTTTCCATGTTGACGTACTCGAATTTCTCATCTGCCACTGCATCATAGTGCTTTTTACCAGTGGTGCCGGCGACTACATAAACCGTTCCATTTTCATCTTCTTTGCCTTCTTTCAGTTTTTTCGTTCTGCCGTAGGCATGATCGTGTCCGGAGAAGACGATGTCGATTCCAAGTTCATCTGCGACCGGAGGCAGCTTTTCCTTCATGATTTCATTGCCGCCAAACGGATTCGTATAGTACGGAGGCTTATGAGTCACAAGAATTTTCCAAGGTTTATCCGAGCTCTCCATATCTTGTTTCAGCCATTCCAATTGTTGATCAAGCACCTTACTATCACTTGTAAAGCCTAGCACACTAATGTGCATGTTGTGATAATCAACGGAATACGTGCCGCCTATGTCTGCATCCGGACCATTTTCAGGTGAGCCAAGGATCGCTTTTGCTATACCGGCGTCATTGTCTCCCATGTATTCATGGTTCCCCAGAGCCGCAACAAGATTGGTCGTGCGAATCTTGTCATACTGACTCATTACTCCTAAAACATCATCCCATTGTTTGAATTTAGAAGATTCATCGACAAGGTCACCGACATGAATCATAAATGCAGGGTCCTGTTCATTTATATTTGAAAGGATCTGATCAAACAGGCTCAAGTCAGATGGTGATTGCGTGTCACCCAATACCGCAAATTCGAATTGATTGTCTCGTTTTAACGTAGTGAATTCCTGCATATCACTCCAATTCTCACCATTTCCAACTCGGTATACATACGTCGTGTCCTGCTTGAGCTTCTCCACTGTAACCTGATTGACTCGAGCGATGCCATTCTTGGTTACATCCAACTCTCCAGTGAAAACCTCATTGCTCCATGACCCCTTAGCGGTTAAAAGGCCCTTATCGCCTTTCTTGTCATAATCCTTCTTTCTTGCATATTGAATGATAGGCGTTTCTTCTTTACCTAGTGGACTGGACATCCAGGTAAACGTTTTAGACTTATAAGGATCATCCGTGGTTGGAGAAATGACATTCTTCATTTCGTCCTTTTCCACTAAAGCTGGATACGTTTGTGTGTCAACCTTGAATGAATATCTCCCGTCTTTTACCGAATATAGGGTAATTTTCTTAATGTCATCCGTAATAGAATCGACAACGAGTGAACCGTCACCTTCTGTTTTCCCAAGTGTAATAGGTTCCTCGTTTCCATCTATGGAGGCGAAAACCTCCGCACCACTGACAGGCTGACCCTCTTGATCCATCACCTTAAGTGCTGCAGGCTCCCCAATTAAAATGGGATCTGCTTCGATTTTTAACGCTGCCTCTACTTCCACATTTAAAGGTTTCATAGAATAGGTGGAGATGAATGTATCTTCTGCAGGAGGAGCATAGGTTACTTCTCCCTTGATCATCTCTACATTCAGTTTGCTGCCTTCATCTGTGGAATCTGGAATCCTTAATTGAATTTTGGCTGCCTCTGCTGTTGTACCCTTTTCACCATTATTCACTAGATGTATAGTAAGGATTCCCGTTTCAATGTCGTAGCTTGATGTACTTCCAGTAAAGCCGGCTGCAAATGTAACGTCTTCAACTGGAAACCTTTTATCCACTTGGAGTTTCATAGTAGATTCAGAGATTTCAGCTGGATTTGTTGCGTTAACAGCCAGTTCAAATTGATCCCCTAAATATGCCTTTTCCTGATTTTGAATGATTTCGATCTTGGCAGATCCAGTGTTCACTGTAAAATAGCCTGTTTTCACTGCCTGGTTCCCGAATTTATCAGGCACCATCAAGGTAAATTGATGTGTACCATCTGCCCACTGTAATCCGCTTAGGGAAACAGAACCGTCCATATCATAAGAGAAATGTCCCGCACGCTTGGAATACTCCTCACCATCCACAAACAATTTAATCTTTTCCCAATCAATTCCTGTTTTGTACGGATCCTCTTCATACTCATGAACATCTGCCTTCAAATTCACTGCGCTGTTTGTATATTCTTTTTCGTCTGCATTAATGGATTCAATGACAGGCGGATATAAGTCATCTACTTTTTCGCCGTAAACCGCACGGATATTATCAATATAGAGGGACCCTTTTGTCATAGGGCCTGTGATGCCCGATTTCGTCGACATCACTCTGAAGGCCTGTGTACCGGATACTTTAAATGGGCCAGTAAAGGATGATGGAATGTCGGCTTCGATGTATTTCCAGCCGATCCAGTCGATCCCAGGCTTCTCTCCGGTTAGATTAATCGATTGATTCTTATTGTTCCCATCCACAATCAACATCCGGAGCCAGTACCCTTGTGCCTCAGGTGTTCCATATACCCACATTCCGAGGCTTTGTGGATCCCCTTCAATCTCCGTATTCACTCCCGGTCCGGCGTATACTCCAAGGGTCGTTCCAGTCTGTGCATTGGTGAAATCAAAATCAAGCTTTAAAGACTGATCCCCAAATCGAACCGGATCCGGGTAGTTTGATAGACTTAGAGTCCCCTTTTCTCCCCGATTGGCTGTAGCTGTCTTCCACGTACCTAAATCGTCTTCGAAATCAAATAACACTTTTGGAAGCGTTCCGACAGAAATTTTCAACTGAGCTGTCAGATCCGTATTTTTCAGCTTTGCCTTGATTATGCCGTTGACACTTTGGTCATTTGTATGAAGGACACCTTCGTCATCAATCGTGCCCAGTCCTTCAGGAATTTCAAACTCTACGTCATCGAGCTTCCAATCGACTACCCGCTTTTCAAACGTTGCGATAAGTCCCAATGGAATCTCACTGTTTCTGGCAACAGTCAGTTCCGGTGAAGAGAAGGCAATCTTGTCAGGTGCAGCAATCTCAATGATGCTTTTGCCAACCTCTTCTCCTTGATGGTTCAACAGCACATAAAATTGACCTGTCTTACCATTAGAGCGAAACACTCCGTTTTCATCGATGGTACCAAATGACGAATCGGATAATTCCCATGTCAGTCCAGAGTCTGGAAGAGGTGCTGAAGCCATGGACTTATCTCTGCCTTTTGCACTGAAGTCTATGGTAGACCCCGGTGTGAAGGATTGATCATAAGGGTAGACATACGCAGAGTGAAAGGCATGGTCCGAAGGCTCTTTTGACACAACAAGCCATGAATTGGCCACACTTCTCTCGCCACGATCGGAAGGCATATTATCGACCTCGAGATCATCCCCTCCAAGTGTACGGGTTGTATACGTAGAGGATCCACCACCATCCAGGTTGAGAGCCGTCACTGCCCCTAAGTCGATCATCATTTGTGCTAAATCAGGCATGGAGATCCCACTGGAATAAGGCTCCTGTCTGCCGTCGATCACAGCAAAGAATACATCACCATCCGCTTTGATTCCGACAGCCGTACGAGGCTCTTTATCCGCTCCTGTTTGAGGAGTTTGATAGATTTGACTGTTTTTTACGAGAATCGCATTTCCACCAAGGGCTTCTTGCAATTCATCCTTGACTCCATCATACTCGGCAGTACTTCCGATCACTGCTTCCCCTGACTTTTTCATTCCAAAGAAACCCCACCCTTGACGAAGTTGATCTTTGATCCCGATTCCATCTTTGAACACAATCCCTGTCGGTTCTCCTGTCGCCATATTATAAAAATCGGCGTTCACAGCAGCCACCACTTTATGATTTTCTCCATCTGCGGCACTGGCCTGCTGCCTGACAGGTTGTAGTCCAAACTCCTCCCCGTCATTCGGTGTTCCCGCTTCAATCGACACGCCGGGGTTCTGAACATCCACATCCACTACAAAACTCTCAATCTTCTTTCCATCGGTACCTTCGAAGCTGTAATGCTTCTCCATGACACCTGGGGCAAGATCCGCCCGGTATTCATTAATCGGTGTTTGTACCACTGGAGAATCCAAATCAAAATCACCCAGTGCTTCTGCAAAATTTGGTGAAAACATGGTGCCCGCGACTGCAATTGACAGTACAACAGGTAATACCCTCTTTAAGGATTTCCTCATCTTCAAGCCTCCTATAATCGTATTCCACATTTCGATAAAATCCATCGATAAATGACATGTTTATCATACTGGAAAAATATTAAAGGATTGTATATTTTTCATTAATTTAGAAGAATGAAACAAAAAGAGGCAATAGGACCTATTATCTTCAACTATTTCCCATTCTAAGGCAGTAATTGTTTTTTAAAGATAGCTGTATGACTCCCTAAATTTAAAATAATGAGCATCATTACAGAAAAAAGCTGTAGATCAGCTACCTGATCTACAGCTTCACCCGACATCCCTCTAAGACATCTTTTATTTCGTCGACATTTTCGACTATAAAAGTAGGGTCAGACTGACTGATTTCTTCAAATGAACCATATCCATACGTCACCCCAATAGAGTCAATTCCGGTATAGTGTGCCCCAATGATATCGTGCTTCCGGTCTCCTATCATAATAAAGCTGCCTGCTTCATATTCATGATAAACATCTAGAATGTATTGAATGATTTCAGCTTTTGACGTTCTTGTTCCATCGAGGTTGCTTCCTGCAATCAGATCAAAAAACTGGTCAATAGTAAAATACTTAAGGATTTGTTCAGCAAAAACAGTAGGCTTTGATGTTGCAACCACCAACGTAAACCCTTTTTCTTTTAACGTTTTCAATAGTGATGGAATATTTGGATAGAGTTTGTTTTCAAACATTCCCTTCTCCTTGAACCGCTCTCTGTAAAAATCAATTGCTCTTTGTATTTTCAGCTCATTAAAATCGTAATGTTCAGCAAATGACACTTGTAATGGTGGCCCAATGAAACATTCGAGCTCATGAACATCAGGAACCTCTACGTCCATATTCTCCAATGCATATTGAACCGATTTAGTAATTCCTTCTTTTGGGTCGGAAAGTGTTCCATCTAAATCGAATAGAATGATTTTATATTTGTTCATATAAACTCCTTTCTTATTAAGCAGGATCAGTTATTTCTTACATTCTTCAAATACTCTATCTTCCCAATATCTTTATGATTATTTTGATCTGCCCGATAGCTGTCCTTAGATGACGCCTCGTAAACACGTAAATACTGCTCGGGATTCAGAAGATAATATTTCACCTCTCCCTTTCGATGCATTTCCAGATTCTCCAATCGTACCCCTGCGAAGTCCGGTAAAGTGTCGATAATTCCAAACTCAACGGATAATCCGTCTTTTGAGAACTCATGTTCATGCAAATCGATTAGGGTATAGTCCATTGAATTCATGATCTTCACAATTTCATTCCAGTTATGTATAGATGTTTCAGGCGGCACTTCCCACCCTCCTTCATCACCAGGTACATGTATATCCAGGTCCTCTGCATCCCAACTCTTTCCCGTTACCACTTCTAAACCAACCGAACCCATTAACAATGGAATAATTCCACGATCATTTAGGCTTTGGGCAATTCTTATAAACTCATTAAATTTGCGATGATCCATTTGTTTGTTCCTCCACACTTCCTACTTTTCAAAAAACTCATCCCTCAGAATACTCATCCTCAACCGGTCTACAAATTCACCGTTCCTCAGCCGGTCCTGCCTTAATATGCCTTCTTCCACGTATCCCTTTTTCTATAAGACTTGATCGCTTTTTCATTATCAATCTCTACTCTTAACCAAATCTTGTTCAGCTCTAATTCCTCGAATCCCCATTGGAGCATTTCATGCATCGCACTTAAACCGTACCCTCTCCCCCAGTAGCGTTTATCCCCTATAGCTACACCTAATTCTGCATGTTTGTTTAATCGATCGATGTTTTTTAAATCGATCCAGCCGATGTGATTGCCTTCTTTCGTCATGATGGCTTTCTGTTCATATCCATTCGTCCTCTTGATACACATGTCAATCCAGGCAAGGGTTTCTTCCCGGCTGAATGGAGGATATTTCTCCGGCATGTTCAAGTGCTTCGTTACTTCTCTATCCAGACACCACTGGTATCGGTCTTCTGCATCATCCATCGTCAATTCTCTTAATGTTACGTTTGGCCATTGAGTCGGTTTCATGGTAGTTTTCCTTTTCATAGTTGAGTGCTTTTGTAATGATTTAATACTTCAAATAGAACCGCTTTGTTGTATTTCGTTTTCCCATGGATTCTTTCAGCCCATTCTTCCACCGTTTCAAGCTTCGGATCCTTCATCAGCCCTTCTGTCGTACTTAGAAAGCTCTCCCAGTTATAAAACTCCCAATGAGCAATTTCAGATTTGTACGGGATTCTGCATTCCAATAATGGATGGTTCTTTATCATATGTTGAGAATGCTCAGCAGCCATTATAAAAGTATCCATCTCAACTGGCTCTGTCTGAAAAACTTGCCTCGATACTTTTCCATTTGGTCGATGATAAAGAATTTCTGTACCTGATGGGTGATCTTGAACCTGTACCCTTGCTGCAGGGAAGAAACCACTTACCTTTTCGTTGGTATAATCTATGCTATCCGTATCTATTAATATCGGATTCAACCATTGGTCACCTAAATCACAAAGGAAGCGTTCACCCTTTTCATTCAGTGCGATGACAGCCGCATGAGCATCTTCCGAGTTCAGGTTATGACCAACGGGATAAGCTATGACGCCATCCTTCTTAAATTCATCAAGTAACCAGAGTGCAAGATCGAAACAATTCCCGGACATCCCGAATTGTTCCCGATGCTCCTTCATTAGAGAAACATCCCGCTGTTTCTTCTCGCTTCCCCCGTTATAAAACCAAACCTTTGTTAATGTCTCCATGGGAAAATCATTGAATTTCTCCCACGTCTTTAAAATACTTTCTGAAGCGTTCATTCTTGCACCTCGGATTCTTTCTTTAATTGATCTATGTATGGCTTGATATAGCTTTTATATTCGTCCGTTAAACCATCTGGCAGATTATTGAGTTTGAAAAATTTGATATCAACAGATTCTGTTTTATCGACCTCCAATTTCCCTCTTATGTCCTTTGTGGTATAAACGGCTGTGACGGAATACAATTCATCCCCATTCGATACTTTAAAATAATAGTCCGGCCCGGAGAACACATTTACCAGAGTCAGTTCCCCTATCTCAAGACCGGTTTCTTCCATCACTTCTCGCTTTGCTGTCTCCTCTAAACTTTCCCCCAATTCCATCAATCCTCCCGGCAGTCCCCAACCACCGTCCGTCCGGTGCTGCAGAAGCAGTTCATGATGATCGTTTAAGATAATGACGACAGATCCGGGTAGGATTAAGGGGCTGGTGCCAACCAGTTTTCGCAGATCTTGGACATAGTTCATCATTTCCCCTCCCTTATTTGTTCAAGTTTTACACGCTCCCACCACTTTTTCATATCCTATGACAAGAATAGACTACTCTTCACTTGAAATAACATGGTTGATCATAGCCGTATACACTTTTTAATCCATTAGGAGACACTATTTATCCTGATTTGAGATTATTAATCCTATTACAGATTAATTAATCCGAAATTCCAATAATCAATCCTGATTCGAAATAATGTAACATCCTTGTCGAATTTTATTTATAGTTACGGCTATTTGGAGCATGCTTATATGACTTAGCTTCATTACTGACAATTCCAATTATTCCAGTTTACTGACAACAACTCGATATATATATAGTTATAAAAAAAGAAGCCTATTTGTCAGTGAATGCTCTGTAAGAGACTGAACCAGTCCTTCGTCAAACCAGGAAGAATTTTCAAGTAGCGTGTCATCCAAGTCAAATAAAAGAAGGCTATACTTTTTCATTGACGTATCAACCCTTTTAATCGCTTTTTATAGAGTACGAAATCACTTGTATACTAAAGTTGCGTCTTCAACACAACTTCCCCCCACATCATTTCACCCGTCTTCTCAAATCCCAGACTTTTATATAACTTTATAGCACTCACATTCTCCGGTTCCGCACTTGTGAATAATTCTATATTTCCATATGTATGTGTCAGTTCTTTTAAAAGTAGTTGCGTTGCCTTTTTCCCATAGCCTCTCCCTTGATAATTCTGATCGATCATTAACCGGCTCATCTCCATACGGTTTGTGTCAGGGTCGATCCCATACATGATGAACCCTACCATGCTATGTTGATGATAAATAGCCAATGGATATTGTTCTTCCATAAATGTTGATTGCAGCAATGAATAAGCGTTATCTGCGACAAATTCCTTCTGATGTTCCGAAACAGATAAGGTTACACATTCCTCCCAATTGTCAGCATTGATCTCCTTTAATGCCAGATTCATATAAACCACCCTTTCGATATTGTGGATGAAACCGTCCAGCGATTACTTTTATATCTTGTTCTTTCAATCAACGATGTGACGGCCAGGAACCTTGCATTTTCCTCATTTGAATAATTTGACCCGTATGGTATGCCTCATGAAGCATGATGTCTAAGAGCTTTTCTTCCAGAGCATTATGTTCAAGTTCTTCAGTCGTAGTTCTACCAAGTGCTTCTCTTAAAAGACGGTGAGCGGCATCAGCACGTTCAACGACTGCTCTCCAGGCCTTGTCGTCATTTAGTTGTTCCGTAAGGTAGAAGGTTTCATTTCCATCGAGGGTTTGATTCCATTCTCGGCCTTCTAATTGTGCTGTTAGTCTTTCTTTGTAATAAGTAAGATGATTTACATTCTCCCATATGGTTTTGGTCGCCTCTCCATCCGGTCTCCATCTCGCCTGTGCTGCTGTGATTCCTTCTATTGAAGGTTTGAATGGGGCATACCAACTTTCCTGGTCGTATGTAGTATCGAGCATTCTTAAGAGCAAGTCAGTTCGTTTCATAAGTGTTTTCCTCCTTGGAATTGAAGTTTCATATTGATAGTACTTCAGCATAAAGTGAAGAACTCCTTCTTTTAATAGGGTGGGGACAAAGAATCTGGCCAGACCACATCTTTCCTTTCCACACTCTTTTTCACATAATGTAAGCCATCCGGGAAAATAGTAAGGGCATATGCAAAAAGGAGAATTCACAATGAAAAAAGCTATCGTCTTTACCATCATTCTTGCTCTTATTTTTCCATCAACACCCTCCGCATCCCTAGAGAATCAAGTTAAAGCTGCTTTTATAAGGGAGGGGAATTTGTGGACCTTGATAGATAGCCAAGAAACACAAATAACGAATTCCGAAAACGTCCACTCTCAACCCAAATGGTCAACCGACGGAACCTGGCTTGCCTATCAAGTAGAAACCACTTCTGAATTCGATAAAGGGGAAATGCAGTCAGAACTGTGGACTTACAATCTTAAAACGGGGAAAAAGAAGAAAATTTCTTATAACGGTCATTCTCCAGAATGGGCTCCCCATAAAAACCATGTTGCTTATAATAATAGAGGAATTTTAGATATTTCAGACCTCAAGCGTTTCTACAACATTGCAACCGGGGTCAGTGACTTCACGTGGTTTCCGGACGGTAGTGGATTCCTTCTTTCTTCATCAGGAACACTCAGCCCGGATGGATGGTCAAGCGCCTCTTTATTCATAAAAAAAGTCGGCGATAACTATGAAGACATTGTTCTTTTTGGAGGGGTGGAGCCATTCTTTACACTCCCAAGGGAAATCGGGACAAGTGATCTAAACAAACTGATCGCGGTCTATGCCGAGCAGCTGTCCTACTCACCGAGCGGCAGGTGGATTTCATTTGTGGTGTCTCCAACCGCCTCCTGGTCCATGGATAGCAATATGGTTTGCATCATCGATAAGGAAGGAAATAACTTCGAAGTATTAGACGAGATGATTTTGCAAGTAGGCGAGCCCAAGTGGTCACCCTCCACTGATACGATTGCCTATATCGCTGGCGGTGGAAGAATTGTTTTCGGGTTCAAAAACAAAGATTTAAAGGTAAAAGAAATGCCTGTTTCAGGAACTTACACCCCTGCCCATTTCGCTGATCTGGATTTTGACTGGATGACTGACAAATCACTGGTCGTTTCGAGAATCAAAGAACAGGAGTGGACCAATGACTTCAGTAAGCACCCGCTGCCTGCCCTTTATACTCTGAATATCGATTCGAATCACCAAATGAAAATTACGAGTCCTCCTAAAGGATATGGAGACTATGCTCCTCAGTTCATCGCGTCCATTTCAAAACTCGTTTGGTTAAGAGGGACATCTTTAACAGATACGACAAGGGATCTGTGGATGGGGAACAAGGATGGTACTGATGCTAAGCAATGGTTGCGGAATATTGAGGAAATTGTTTTTTATAAAATGAAGGGGTAAATCTTGTAGCCTTCCAGTCAAAAGGCCAAGATTTTTCGACAAACGGATCATACAATAAGCCGGGCATAACCCCGGCTTAACAGTCATTCTAAAAAAATGACCTCTACTACTAACAAGTCACTTTTCAATCTCTAACACAACCACATCAAACAACTCCCCACCCGCATAAAGCACGAACGCCCACTCGCCACGTTCAGGAATGGTAACTGACGACGGAGCATGAACATCCGCACCGTTGTTCTCTCCACCTAGGGGAATGCTCCAGGTCTCACCGTTATTCAATACAGGCTGGACGGTTCCCGACTCCCTGTGATAACCAACCACTGTTAGTTCTGAAGCCTCCGTGTCCCACAGATGCCACATCCATTTTTGTCCGGTCAGGCTTGGCATGTCCGCACCAATGATGCCGGATCTGTTTTCATTCCCTATCAAATTCCGCCCAAATTCGGTTGCCTTCCGATCCCAATTGATTTTGTCAAAATCACTTTTTTGAACGTAGTCAGGAATACCCTCGGGTAAAATGATGGGACTTCCTTCTTCCTTTTTACCTACACTCACCACGACATCACCGTAAGTCTTGCCGTTAAGGTAGACTTCATACCTCCATAATCCGCTGTCCGGAACCTGAAAACTCGCCGCGAAGCGCTGTAAGCTTGAGTACCCATTTGAGGGCTCCGTTATTATTTGAGGAGACACCACTTCGATTCGTTGCCCCGTTTCCTTATGAACCGCCGAAATGGAAAGTTCTTTCCCTTTGAATGTGTCAAAAGGTTCTTTGAAACTGAAAATATATCCATAAGGCTTACCTTCATGCAGTTCGGGATCAGGAAATATGCTGAAAACGAGCCTATTATCTTCTGTATAATCGTGTTTTACTTGCCATGTGTTCGGACTACCATTCATCGCTCCATTCTGCTTAACCAACAACTCTGTTGAAACGAAGAAACCTATTAAACAAATGGTAACAGTCGTCATGATAAAAATAATGAATGGTTTAGGGCTCTTTGTCCCCACCTGATTATGAACGGCATGACGGATTTTACTTTTTTGACATTCCGTAAAGTGCCGGCCTTTATGAGTCGTAGAATCCATCGCTTTCTTCAACTCATTAAGCTCATTTTCCATCATGGTCCCACCTTTCCATCATTTTTCTCAGCTTAGCCCTGCCTCTGGTCAATCTTATTTTGATCGTATTCCGGTTCAAGCCTAACAACCCTTTAATTTCATCTATCGAACAATCTTCATAATAATACAGTGTAATGACTTCCCGATACTTTACGGGCAGGGCAAGGACACACCTTGAAAGAATCTCTTCCTCATTTCGCTTCAGGACACTCATTTCAGGTAACGGTTCCTTGGAAGTGAAAAGAGAAAACAGGCTTGAATTCATCACCACTCTCTTAAACGATGAACTCTTCAGGACATCTTTCGATCGATTAATAATCAGCCGATAAATCCACGCTTTAAAAGATTTAATCTCATCTATTTTTTCATAATGCTTGAAGCATGTGACAAATACATCCTGAACGATGTCTTCGGCCATACTCCAATCTTTCACATAGTTGTAAGCCAATTTCGTAAGGCGTTCTCCGTACTCATCCATGATTCCTTCCAGCCAGGAATCCCTGTCTTCTGAATGGTCTTCGTTCTTCACCTTTCTCACACTTCCATCACCTCATTCCCCTTTAATGCTAAGACGAATCAGTTAGTTACAGGTTTCATATTTTTGTAAAATTATATGATGAAAAAATAAGGTACTTAGATCAAGCTTTAAGCACCTTATTTCAAAATATGATATTATTTTTCACTTACTCTAGTCTCACTTAACCAGCGCCGCTCTAAGATTGACACCATACTCCATGTATCCCTTCAAGCATGTCAGCATGTATACCCAACCCTCTTTATTGTCTAATAATTGGTTGATAAGATTTTCGTGGTTCTCATCAAATCCTTCTTCTTTGACTACGACAATTGTGCTGCCTTTTTCTTCTTGCTCAAATGTTATGGTTACTTTATGGCTACCTGCCCACTCGAAGACAATCTTTTTATGTTCTTGAATTTCTTTTATGTCTATATCCCCTTGTGCGTCATATTCTTCATATCTTAAAGTAACAACCCTTCCTTCCTCCCACCTTTCAGAACTTGAAGAAAACCAAAAGTTACCTATTTTTTCAGGATCAACAAATGCCTCAAAAATTTCATGTGCCTGCTTTTGAATTCTCATTTGAGAGAGATTATTCATACATCTTCCACTCACTTTCATGTATTTTTGGGTTATTTCATTTATATACTGTCTACTATTTATTGTCCATTTATTGTCCATTTACTAGGCCATTCTGTTTTCAAAAACTTATTTCCTTAAAGCGGTAACCAACGCCTCAAATGGTTTCAATAATTTCAGGGGTTGAACGAATCAAACTAACTGATTTAACTTTGCATCGGACAAATCTGATCCATAATCACAAGTTGATAAAGTTGGTACAACTAGCCATTTATATGAAACGATACTTTAATGCTCATTTAGATGTGCAAAAAGACACTCACAAAAGAGTGCCCTTAAGTATAGTTACAAATTTATCCAACGTTCTTTTTCTTTACTGGAATCCAAATCTCACTTCTATACTTTGGATTCCCTGTGTCCTTACTCTCATTCCATACCATTTCAGGACCTTCAACTGCTTCATAGCCTGAATCCGGAAACCACTCTGAGTATATCCTGCCCCACACATTCTGAAGTGTTTCCGGAAATGGTCCAATCGATTCGAATACGGCCCAGGTACTGGCTTTTATTTTTAATGCATCAAATTCTCCTGTTTCATCACTTGAAGTTGCCACCCCGATGTAATGATCTAACTCTCCCTTTTCTTCCATTCTTCCTTCAGAAAAATTAGTTGAAGCACTAATAATACCTGTTGGTTCTATGTTTGAAAGTGCTTTTAGTTGTTTAATTACCTCAGGTGTTAATCGCCCATACATTTCGGCAACATCTGGATTAACCCCGTTAAAGATTATTGGAACCCTTTTCTTAAAGCCCACTACCTTAAATGGTGCTTTTTCAACAATACGATAATTCATTTCGCATCCTCCTCTTATTGTGAGTTGGAAGGTCATTTTAGGATAAGCTTTTAACGGTGTATGCTCTCTTCTTGCTTCAGAAGGGAGAAAGCCATGCAACGAATGAAAAGCACGGGTGAATGAATCCGCTGAACGATATCCGTATTTGACCGCAATATCGATTATTCTCAAGTCACTATCTTTCAAATCAAGGGCAGCAAGCGTCAGTCTTCTTCTCCGAATATATTCTGATAAGGATATGCCTGATAAAAAAGAAAACATCCGTTTAAAATGATACTCTGAACAGTAAGCCATTTTTGATATTTCGCTATAATCAATTTCCTCCGTCAGGTGCTCTTCAATGTAAGCCAATGCCTCATTCATCCTTCTTAAAGAATCCATCAAATAACCTCCTTTCACCAACAATGTTAGTAAAGAATGCGATAATCCATCCGACAATCTGTGCACAATTTAGTCGACGCCCCTATAGGATGTCATGACTTTTGACGATAAGATTGTATCATTTCAAAGTATTGTGTATCTCCTAAGCCATGGTCTTTGAAATTTTCGATTAGAAGAGACACCAGTTCTTTTATCGGACGTCTTGGTGCTGTTGAATATACAGCATAAGATCACTATCTTTCTTAAGGTAATTCAAATACAGTTCAATTCCTTTGTATAAAGGGATTGGATGAACTTCCTTAGGCATAGCTTTATGAATCAATACTTGTTTGTAGAGTTGATCATATCCTTTTGCTTTTAGGCTGTAATACCTTATAGGTTGAAAATCATCTCCGACAAGATGGAGATCAATTGAACCTTCATACTCAGTTTGATCTAACCAGGCGAGTATGGTGAGAAGATTCATTTGACAAAACATATCCTCATCAAACCATAGGGCTATATGATCATAATCCTCACAAAAGAGAGGCTGCAATGGCTTTAGGGTGATTTCAGCATATTGAACTGGCGTTACATGATGAACCTTCGCACGTATTTCTGTAAATTGATCGGAAAATAAATCATCGCAGGTGTCCCCATAACACATTGCTTCGTTAAAGGGAATCATCCTTTCGGCTTCAAGAAACTGTGTCTCTTTGAAATTCTTATACATTTCTGTTCCATTTAATATATGTACGGTTCCTGTTGGATCCACATTGACACCTCCTGCTCTGGTGACTTGATTCTGCAGCATTTCTCTATCCCGTATACTTCAAGACATCCTCAAAAAACTCCTCTCTTTTTAAGAATGGACCGTTTATTAAACATAATAAGAATAATGACAACCCATTATTTCTCCCATAGCTCAATCAGTCTACCTTCAGGATCTTTAATCCAAATAAACGTACCAAATTCACTTACCTCTTTTTCCTTTACAAGAGGTACACCGACTTGTTCCAGGTGCTCAATCGTTTCGTTTATATTATAAACTTGGAAATTCAACATCACTTGCTGTTCTGTTGGGAAGTAAGGGTCATCTTCAGTAAAGAAAGAAAAAATGGTTTCATTTCCTGATTGGGGTTTAATAATAGTCCCATTCCAATCTTCCATTTCAATCTTCAACACTTCACTGTACCATCTTTTAATAGTATCCAGGTTTTTAGTCCTCCAAAATATTCCCCCGAAACCTTTTATCAACATAATAAACTCGCTCCCTTCTCTAATTTCATTAATTTCTCCACTATATTAGAATTTCAAGAAATAAAAACAATATCCTTCTTCAGCCACCCGATAGGGGAAACGAATCTTCAGAATGACTCCGATTCATTATCACAACGGCTTAAAATATGGTTGGGGTGAAACGACCATTGTCACCGCCTTTGGATTTGTTTCGTGGATTTGTACGTTTATCTGTTTTGCTTATTGGAAGTTTGTTCTCAAGCCATAAGGTAAAAGAGGCTGGGACAAAACTAAAAAATCACGAAATGAAGACGATTAATAGAAGTGTAGGTTCTTAATACCGCTAATGATTTCCGTGCAAGACTACGCTTTCCGCGGGTAGCCCGTGAGCCTCCTCGGCAAGCCTGCGGGAAGAAAAGCGGAGGGGCTTTGTTCAGAGGCGGGTGTCATAAGGCGAAGCGGCCACGAAGGCGTTCTTTGCCTTCTTGGCCGCTTCGCCTTATGACATGTGCCTCTAAGCCCCGGAGCCTGGACGGGTCTCACATAAGCTACTTTTCCCGCAGGAGTCTTCGTCTTGCACTCCAATCAACCGCTGGAGACTGCTAAAATCAAAAGGACCAAGGTTAAATAATAAACCCGAACCAATCTGCCTCTAAGTAGCGGATTGGTTCGGGTCTTGCTTAGACTAAAACACTTTTGTCCCAGCCTCTTTTGATTTATTCACTTCTATCAATTCAGACCAAGTGAAAAGAGTCTTTCACCATCCCGCTGAATTTTTCTTGTTCTTCTAGATGGGGTGAATGGTTACTATTTTCAAAGATATAAAATGTTGAGTTGGGAACAAGATTGAAAATTTCCTCTGAATACACAAACGGGCATTGAGAGTCGTGTTTCCCACAAAAAACGATTGTCGGGGTTTTTATATTCGAAATGTCTTCTCTGATATCAAACGTTGGCAATTCGTTATAAGCATAATACTCTAAACGTTTTTGAACCACTTTTCCACTGCTTGGCTTAGAAAAGTATTCATCATATCTGCTTGGGTCATTCAGAGACATTTTCGTCCATTCCCTACGTGCGTGCTTCCGTTCTTCTCTTGTTGCATCATCGGAATTCAGGATGGAAAATACCTCTTTCAATCGGTTGTTAAGAGGATTCCTATCACAATAAATGCTTTCCTGATCGTCCATATATTCATTTGTAGCTGAGGCACCACCTACAATCAACCGCTTTAAAGAAGCTGGATAATCAGCAGCATAAACCAGCCCTAACATCCCACCTGTGGAATGTCCTGCAAAATTCCAGCTATCATACCCTAAAGCAGATCGGATTGCTTCTAAATCCTTGCTGGTTTCACTCATACTTAACTCATCTTCATCTTGAATCTCAGTGGAATTCCCCGATTCTTTCAAGTTGACCAGGTACACTTTAAAATCTTCCAAAAACCGGTCAGCGAAATGGTAGCCTCGCTCGTTAAACTCGCTATATAGATGAGTCACACATAATGGTTCACCATTCCCGGCTTCAAATATTTCGAAATCCCCTCGATCTGTTTTAATTAGCTTTTGTTCCCACATGTTTTATCCCCCATTCACTCTTCACGGCCCGTTAACTGAAAATAAGAAAAGCCGTAGAGGAGCTATTCATTTGAGTGTTCATGATCTAAATTGACTTTTCCCCGGAGAAGAAGGGGATAGGATGTTATCGTTCACCAAATTCTCCTTCAATATGATTCTTGCTCATCCAACTAGTACTTACTATCTATTAGACGTTTTCAATAGAGTGAAAGTTTCGATTTTTTCATTTCAATGAAAAAATAAATAGGGCAATAGCTGGAGATCATTTTGGTGATCTTCAGCTATTGCCCCTTTACTATTATTAAATATTTTCACCATTGAATAGGTGGAACTTCATTTATAGGCTTTTAAAAAAGATTTTTGTATATCCTTTTATTAATCACATTACCCTAAAATCATCCATACTCTCCCCAAGTATATAATGTGAAAACCACATCAGATTCTGCTTCACAATAGCCCGGTGTACTCCAGGTTTCTCAGAGCTGTATCCCATTCCTTTAAATGTAACTAATTCTGTATCCACTCCCATATCCCGTAGTCCTTTATGGAGCTCATAAGCATTTGAAACTGGAACTCTTGTATCCTTTTCTCCATGTTGGATCAGGGTGGGCGGGGATAGAGACGCTCGATTGAACTCCCATTATTGATCAGATCTCAGATATCGATCCTTAATCAACCTTCGATGGTGAATTTCATGCCCGGCAATGATGTACCCTATCGCACGAGCTGTCACTTCGGAACCGTTTGCGTTTCCACGCCGGCGCAACGCTTCTTCATCCATGCTGCTTAGAAGAAGAATGGTGTGTTGGCGGACAAGAGCTTGCTGATGTAAAAGGTCCGATAATGAAAAGCGATTGAAATTTCCTCTTCTCACATACTCATCATCATTATATCCAGGAAGCATCTCCTGTTCTCCCCTGGCAATACTGAGAAGGCGGTAGCACATAATGCGCTCCGTGTCGGTTATATGGCCGATGACTTCCTTGATTGTCCATTTTCCCGGAGCATACTTATATTCTGACGTTTTCTCATTTAAGTCTTTTAACAGTTTCTTGGTTTCGTTTTGTTGATCATCAAGAATCTGGAGCAGCTCTCCATCTGGTACATTGTTTACATATTCCTTATAATACGGGGGATATTCGTTTGTTTCTGGTTTCCTCATCATAGCTTCTACTCCTTTGTACATGCTAAATGCATATCAATGATCGATTTACTTCTAAGAAACCCAAGATCTACATAAAGTTGAATCGCTGCATTATCCTTAATGACAGATAAGCGGGTAGCCGGGTACGCTGCACTCGAAGAATGGATCGAATGGGTTAACAAATATCGTCCAAGCCCCCTCTGTTGGTGATCAGGGTCCACGACTAAACTCATGATAAGTGGATAGTCTTCAAATTCCATGTGCAGACAGACGCCCACAATGTTGTTCGAGTGAGTATCAATAACAACTCTTGAACACTCATCCATGATTTTATTATGTTTATGTTGATCGATAAATTCGTTTACATGGAGGAGATAATCCTCTTTCGTTCCGATTTGCTTATACACCGGATTGGCTCTATAGGCTTTCAAGAGTAAACATGCGATATCATTCGCATCTCCACGTGAAACAGCCCTTGATCTATATCCTTCAGGAAGAAGGGCCTTCATTGGCTCCGTCGGACGAATCATCCATACATTCACATCATGAATCTTGCATCCAAGTTGTTTATACGCTGCCACTTGTTCTTCTACCACTTCTCTTACAATGATTTTATTTTCAGTAGTCGATATCTTTTTGACATAGTTTAATAGTTTATGTGCCAACCCTTCGTAGTCCTTATAGGGTGGCACTACAAATATATCCGATATGAAATTAGGTTTCAGAAGTACACCGCCAATAATCGTTTCGCCTTCCATGACGAAATATCCGCAGTCAAAAATGGTTGCCACTTCCACTAACGTCGCCGGGGACCTTCTAAAATAGGAATCTGCATATTTCTGTCCATGGTAAATGGAATAATAGCGGGTGTATTCTTCAGGTTCTTGATAAACCAGCCTTAATCCGCCTTCTATCTCGATAGGTTCATGCTTATTCATATTTTTTGACCCCTTTGTTTTAAGGCAACTTCGATCTAAGATCTTTTAAACAGATCTCTTTTCTTCATATACTCGATGGCCTTGGTTTTATTCTTTTGGTTAGAAACATATTCTGCTTCGTTTTTATCTTTATAAAAGGCGTTAAATCTTTCTTCTGAAAGAGCGCCTTCATGGATGGCTCTTTGAACCGCACAGTCACCCTCGGTTATATGAGTGCACTTCGAATACTTACAAGCACGGGATAATTCTAGAATATCTTCATATCCCGTTTCTGCTTTGAATTCGGAATCAACGAATTCTCTGACCATTTTATTCTTTTTCATCCCCTGCCTCCCCTATAATTCAGATAAGCACAACTCAATGTTCCGGCGAAGAGAAATCCAATCTTCACGTGAACATACCTTTACGTAAAAGCTTTTTAAAAAGGTCTTACAGTTAGCTTCTAAAAACCAATAATTCTCTTCATTCACTTGTTCTTTCCTACATTTAAGTTCGGCAGGTATCCCTTTTAGTAACTGTTCTATTTCCCCTATGTCCATTCCCTTTTCTAACATGGCGAGTATCGGTGTCAAAATTCTCTCATCTTCACCATGAACATAGACACTGTCAGAAACAAGTATCTTCTCCCACAGTGGACGTAACATTTCTAAAAGATCTTTCCGTTCGATTTTGTTATTGAGTATTAATTCGTCAAACGCGTCTGCCACATGCGCTATACTATGTGCCCAGCCTTTCCCGGGAACAAAGCCCCTCAGGTCATTTTCCGAGTTGATATAGTTGATTAAATGATCTTTTGTTTTATAAACAGCTTTTTTGGGGAGAAAATCATCCTCATTATCCTTGTATAAGATAACGGCGATGACAATGGAGGTAAACGCCCTTGTAAACACGGTATCCGTACCATTTTCACCTATCCCCTTGAATAACATATCGTCACTTAAACAGTGATCTAATAGATCACTCAATAATTCATGCTCTAATTGGTTGTCTAAGGCTAACTGAAAAAAGGTGCTGTAGATCAATTTGTCCCTAAGCTCACTATCCGTAGTACCGATAAAATGCATCATGGATTTCACAAGTCCTACATGATTCTTTACGTCCCATGTTTTTTGCCCACTCTTATATTCTTGCAGGTATTTTTTAAGTTCATGTTCTTCCATTACCAATTCCGTTGATCGAAAATCCACCATCTACATTTCCTCCTATTGATTAAGAACAGCCCTCATTCACAATTGCTCTTTTTTCGTAAAAAAAAGAGACTATCAATATACGATAGTCCCCACTTAATAATCAGATTAAGAAATCTCATGATTCACTATATGCAATAAGAAGGTTTGGACATTGTACATTTAATTGTTCTTGTATGAAGTTTCATTGAACGCACGATTCACAACCTCCTTTAATATCAACTTCCTAACCTATTTAATTATAACAAAATGGATTATTTTAGCAATTAAAGATGGGAATTTTCAAAAAAATACTAACGTGTAAAAACCTTAATGACTATAAAAATCATGCATCTTCATGCTATGAAACTAACTCACTTTACTACTTGGCCAAAACACCGAGCATCCTTTAGTGGGGAAGTGACCGATCATGGTCACTTCCCTTTTTGATAAAACCGTCGCACCTTCGCACGATTGCCGCAATCAGCCATTGAACACCAGCGGCGACTTCTATTCCGGCTCGTATCGAAGAATAACCATCCACACGGATCTCCCTCACATTGTTTGACTCGTTCCAATTCTGTTTTTGAAACAAGTAAATTTACAGCAGATTGCAAAATGGGAGGCAGCATAGTGTCCAGATTTTTCTCTGGTTGTTTAAACTTCAACATGTATTGATCCTTCTCATGGATGACTTGCAAAGAACGATAGAAGTGGCTCACGTATTCATTGAAGCATGCAAGATCCTGCTCGTGCGGCGAGGTTTTCTTTGAAATACTCTTGAACATTCGATACATGACTTCACGCATTTCGATCGCCTGCTTCAGGACTTCTTCTGCTTGAGAAGGGTTTTCCCCGGCTTCAACAAGAAGATCTTGTGCCTGTTGGGCAGTCAAGACTTCAGCATGGACCGACCAGTCGATCAAATTAGCATAACTCGTAAACCAATCCCGCCTTTTCTCAGCACTTTCCCGCCAACTGACGGTATTGATGAAATCCATACACAAACGTTCTCCGACCATCATATAAGGGTTTGTTTCCGACATAATCTTGACTCCTTTACTCTAACCATCATAATACATATTGACAGTTAGAAACAACCGGAGTAAACTTATAACCATCTAAAGTGTTTTTGATGGTTAATCACAAATTCAGGAGGAACTAAGATGAAGAATTCGATGTTAGCAGCTGTTAAAACGTTGTTGAAGGAAACATTCCAAGGACCTGAAGGAAGCGGAAGCTGGTACACAGAATCGAAGCCTGGCAGTGGTTTATTAGGAACGCTCGATGATTTATCCGCAGAAGAAGCTTCTATACCGGTCAACGGTACGACAATCGCCGCCCAAACCGATCATACCCGCTATTATTTATGGGTTGCGAGATCATATCTGAATGGAGAAGAACCCGACAAGGACTGGGAAGCTTCCTGGAAAATCACTAGCGTAGACACAAACACATGGACACAGTTCACTTCTGAACTTCAACAAGAATACACCACACTCCTTACAAAGATTGATTCACTCAACTCCTTAGATGAACAGACATCAACGGGCCTGTTGGGAACAATCGCCCACTCCGCCTACCATCTCGGTTCCATACGACAAATGATCAAAGCAATCAAAGTCCCAAGCCAACCATAAACATGAAAAAAGCTCCAGGGAAGCATTCTTTGGAGCTTTTTTCATATTTCTTTCCTGTCACTCAAATCTAATGAATTCTCCCACTGAAATGGTTAAACTAGATGGTAGTAAGAACTATTCAAGTCTAATCGAGGTGACGTCATGAATCCTTTCCTGCCAATACAATCCCCTTCCATCCTACATTCAAACGGAAGTAACTATCAGGAATACCCCCCCAACCATGCACTAAGTCCCTATGTAGCTTGTTATTGGAGCCTTGATTATCATACTTTAGATACCCAGGAAACCCACAGGGTAATACCAGATGGATGTATAGATATTATAGTGGACTTAACTGCTTCCTCTCCTTCAAAAGGAGCTTTCATTACAGGACTCATGACCCGTTTTGAAACGTTAAACTTTACGAACGAGCAGCATTTCTTTGGCATCCGCCTATTTTCAAATCACGCACAGCGTTTTCTACATTATCCTGTACAAGAATTTATTAATGAACATGTCTATCTTGAAGAAGTATGGGGAATAGCAGGTCTACTATTTACCCAAGAAATTCAAGAAACGCGAGGAAATCTTGAAAGAGTGGAAATCGTTGAAACACAACTAATTCACCTTTTAAACATATTTTGTAATCAAAGGAGTCCAGATATACTCCAGACATCCCTTCAGTATATTTTCTTGGATCAAGGAATGAACTCCATTCAAACATTAGCAAAAAAGGTCAGCTACAGTGAACGAACGATAAGAAGAGTATTCCGGGACGAACTAGGTGTCTCTCCCAAAGAGTTCTCACGTATTATCCGCTTCCAAAGTATTTTGAAAGAACTTCATTCTGTTCAAAATCCATGTCTTATGGAAGTGGCTCTTAACTACGGTTATTATGATCAAGCTCACTTCAGCAATGAATTCAAACAATTTTACGGACTTGCTCCGAGTATTGTATTTCCTACCTGAACGTAATGTTGTCCGTTTTTTACAAGTTTGGTCACTTTGAATAAGGTATCCTAGAGAAGAAGAAGCAGGAGACAAGGAGGAAAAAACAATGAAACCAAGAATTACCGTACTAACTCTCGGAGTAGATAATCTGGAAAGATCTCTGGAATTTTATAAAAACGGTCTACATCTTCCAACTGAAGGGATATTGGGACAGGAATTTGAGAATGGCGCTGTGGCTTTCTTCGATCTGCAAAATGGATTCAAACTGGCAATCTGGGAACGGAAAAGTTTAGCAAAAGAAGCAAATGTCCCCCTCTCTCCCAGAAGTCCCTCTGAATTCACAATCGGCCATAATGTAAGCAGTAAAACGGAAGTGGATCAGGTGATGCTGGAAGCAGAAACAGCAGGGGCTAAAATCACCGATCCTGCCAAAGATACATTTTGGGGAGGATATTCTGGTCACTTCCTGGATTTAGACGGACATTTGTGGGAAGTTGTGTGGAATCCAGAATGGGAAGTAGAGGGCTAAAAATGATATGGCTAAACCAGCTCATTGTTATTGTGTTGGTTTCTGCCCCCCCTTTTCTAAAGATTAGTAACTTTGTTTCATCCATCCAGCAACTGTTAGAAAGTCTTTTCTGGTTTGTTTTTCTCCTCTAATAATCTCCATATACGAATTGATTGTCCCATCGTGTGAAACCACGTATATATGTTCAACCCTTTGGCTTTTGCACCATGTCAGAAACGTTTCTGCCAATTGCTCAGGCATTGTATTGAATCCACAAGTCCAAAGCTCTTCTGGAAGTACCCATCGATCAAAAAGCCAGGAAATTCTTCTTTCATCACTTCTTTCTTCAATATCCTATCGCAAGGAAGGGTCTTCCACTCGGGATTTAGTGGAAACATTCTTGGGCATACAAGAGGGCTTACGATCTTCCTATTCTTCTTTCAATATTGAATACTTCCGATAAGCTTTATAATAACTTCCAGCTAAAAAAACAACCATAAATGCCGGAAACAATTTCAAAAGAACAAATGGCGTTTCAAATAAAAACGCTTTCCAAAATAATGCATTCTCCATACTCCAAAGACCTTCATGATATAATGTCGAATCCCTGTAGTACATAAAAGAATAAGCCAGAAACATCATACCAAACCAAAATGAATAACCCATTATTCTTTTATAATAATGACCCTTTGATTGGCGATCAGAGAAGATTTCATTTTGATCATCATTTTCCTTTTGCCAATATCGTATTCCACTAAGCCAGTACCCCTTTATATAGTTCCAACCGAAATCCTCATAGATCCCTTTGTATTCCACGAACTTTTTCTTAGATAAATAGTCTTGATAATCAAGTCGCATAACATATCTTTTATCCGTTTTTTCGAAAGTGTATATTCCCAGTCCACTAATGTTTGTGCAGCGATAGCCTTTTTGTAATTGCTCGTTCAGCCAATGCTCTTCTTTTTCCATATTAATGAAAACTTTAAACTTCTTCATTCGAATCACTTCCTTCATACAAAGATAAAATATGCAATAGCCTTTCTTGCTCCATTTTCAAAATGGCTCTTCCTTCTGTCGTAATCATATATATTTTTCTCCGGCCTGAATCTCCAACAGGTTCAATCCAACCATGTTTATTCAAGTTTTCAATCGCACCGTATAATGTACCTGCTGCTAAAATAACGTTGCCATTACTTATTGTTTCTATCTTTTGCATCACGGCATAGCCGTGGAGTGGCTCACGGAGAGCTAATAAAATATAATGCATGGTTTCAGACAATGGCAATAATTTATGTTTCATACTCTCACCCTTTATTCAGTTCAACTATATAGTACAACTTAATAATACGTTATTACAGTTCAACTGAATAGTCAACAACATTTTTTAAATTCATCGAATGAACTACAGGTAAACTAAAGAAGCCGATTCCCTTTACGTTGGGAAATCGACTTTTGTGTACTCTTATTCAATTTAAATTGGCCGATTGTTGAACACAAATGAAACATCAATCTTAAACTAGACTTCCCCAAAATTGAAGAAGGCAATAGCCCGATCAATTAGCTGACCTCCAGTCAATGCCCGCTTTAAAAGAATAATGGCCTGCCTAAAATGAGGGAGGAGTGACCGAGAAAAGGATCGTTGCTTCTGTACTATTATCATTTATCCACCGATGTTTCATATGTGAAGGGATCTTCACACTATCCCCCGTTTCAAGGATATATTCTTCTTGTTCTAAATTAATTCTTATTTGCCCTGTTAAGACAAATGCAACTTCTTCCCCCTTATGTCCTAAGAGCTTCTCCGAGGATGTACTATTAGGAGGGAATTTCATAATAGCCGTAGCCAGTTTTCCAGAAATATCAGGTGATACTAATTCATATGACAAATGATCAATCACCATTTTCCTTCTATTCTTTGACCTGACGACTAATTCTTCTGTATTTACCTCTTCAAGCAGGAAGCTGAATGTAGGGACATTTAGGACTTTAGCTAAGACCTTAAGAGTCTGAATAGAAGGATTTGCTATCCCCCGTTCAATTTGACTTAACATAGAAGGTGTTATTTCAGCTGTTTTAGCTAATTCTCGAATACTTAAATCATTTAATTTCCTGTACTGCTCAACTTTTTTTCCTATATTGATATTTTCCATTACACACTCCGTTAAATACAATTTAATTTTATAAAATACTACTTAACTTTTTCCTTTGAGCTATGTTAAACTAAATTAACTTTAATTAAGTATAATTTTATCATAACGCTATTCAAATCGTAAGGAGGAGCAGAATAATGAATGACTTGTTTACTTTTATCGTACTTTCTTTGTTCGTAGTGATGAGCCCTGGAATTGATACCGCCTTAATAACAAAGAGGACGATATCAGCTGGAAAAAGTGATGGTTTTAAAATGGCTCTTGGTATCACAGCTGGTGCTCTCGTTCATACATTTGCAGCTGCGTTTGGTCTTTCAGCGGTGCTAATGCAATCTGCCCTTGCCTTTGACATTGTAAAATACATTGGAGCTGCCTATTTAATTTATCTAGGTGTTTCATCATTTATATCAAAAGGGAAAAATAAAGAACAGGTGTTAGAAAATCAGAAAGAGATACCTGCAAAGGGATCGGCCTTTAAGCAGGGGTTCTTTTCAAATGTTTTGAACCCTAAGGTTGCAATCTTTTTTCTAACATTTTTACCTCAGTTCGTTAACACACAATCTCACGCAGCAAAACAACTTATACTAATGGGAATAATATATACGGTATTGTCCATCGTCTGGTTTATTGTATATGTAATTTTCATTAATTATCTACGAAAATGGCTAATGACTCCGATTGTCCAAAGCATGATGGAGAAAGCTACAGGCATTGTATTAATTGGCTTTGGGTTGAAATTGGCTTTAGAAAGACAACATTAATAGATAACAAAAAGAACATTGGGGGTTTAAGTTCTTCCCAATGTTCTTTCATCTTCAATTAACCTGCCTTATCGTAATTTCTAATTAAAAAGTAAAGGAAAAGTGAATATTACGAAAGCTGCCCAGAGTCCGTAGACCGGCAAATACTTAGTAACGGAATCTTGGATAGTTGAAGGTCCGGATTTGTTTTGTAGAAAACGCATATAGGAGAACATAATCCAAATTAGGTTTGCCCAGATAAGTATGTTTACACCTAAAACAGCAAGTCTGTTTGGGGTAATCCCATAAGAAGAAAGTCTGAACACTATGGCTGACAATGCCACACTGTCAATGATAAGGGCAAGAACAATCAGGGCAAAATTTATATAGTCAGAAATGTTTTTTTTCTCGTCTGAGTCGCTTTCGGTAATGGAAAATATGGTAACGACCAATACACCAAGGAGTATTCCGTTGAAGGCTATCAGGAAATTACGGTCCAAGAATGGATTTTTCCCGAGCCATATAACCGCAATAAGATAGACCAACAATGTGATCAGGACAAGAGGGCTAAAAATTTTAGCTATATAGGGTGTAATATTCTTAGCAAGTTTAAGGTTCATTGATACCAGGTATGCAGCCACAATAGCGAGAGAGGAAGCACCAAATAAAACGATATTACTAAAATAAAATTCCTCTATATCCAAGCCGATAAAGCTGAATAACTGCATGGTTAGTGCTGCCAGTATCATTCCACTAACAGCCATGCTGGCGTAGAGAATACCATATTCCACATTAAATTTGATATAGGCTAATCTAGTACTACCTTTTGAATACTCATTTCCTGTAAATGCAATCCCTAACACGATCCATAAGAATATGGGAATGTGTAAATAAGCAAGGATAATACTGTCTTTATCATTTAAAGGCAGCATATTAAGATAAACCCCAGAAATGAGGAACAACCCTACAAGGGAATAAAGAACACTTTTTTTCGGAGTATTTTTGTAAACAAAATAGGTAGCAATAAAAGGAATTATACCAAAGGCCAGGTTAATTGGAGCGATCACTTCCTGTTCGACAAAATGGAAAATGATCCTGGTCAATATCCCTGCCATAATGGCTAAAATGCCCATGAATATGAAATCTTTTTGGATCTTGGAAGATTTCTCTGTATTTGCTGCCTCCTTGAAATGCAATCTTTCATACCAAACGCCAAGGACCTGAGAATCAGGATTTTGTTCCCATGCCTGTAAGAAGGAATGTTTAAAAGCTTTTGGATCTTTTCTATAAATTCTCTCCAGTTCATGAGGGTCACCCATGTTTTCAATAATCGAATTGTTAGATTCCATCGTAATACCTCCCCTAATAATTGTTATTTTTCTCCACAATGTTTAACTATCTTCGTCTCTTTTGTATTCTAAAATATCCCCAGGCTGACACTCTAAAGCCTTACAAATTGCCTCTAAGGTGGATAATCGAATCGCTTTCGCCTTTCCATTTTTCAATATAGAAAGGTTAGCCATGGTTATCCCAACCCTACCTGAAAGCTCTGTTACGCTCATTTTCCTTTTTGCTAACATCACATCAATATTGATTATAATTGCCATTGTTATTCACCTCAGACCGTTAAATCATTTTCTGATTTTATATCAATTGCTTCTTTTAAAAGTTTCTGGAGAACCGCCGCAAACACTGAGATAACCATCGAAGCAAAAGGAACAACCAACCCGACAAAGATAACTCCTGGGGCGTCGTCTACTTCCGCAAAGATATAGAAGAGCGGCAAAACCAGTACATGCAAAATACTGATTGTGATTGCACAATATTTGATATTCTTTAAAGCTTTTACAGATAGATCAGAGAAAGCTTTATTTTTGTCAATGTAGCGCAGGAGTTCGAAAGCCTGATACAAAGCAAAATAATAAGGTATTGCAGATACATAGAAAACGATGAAAACGAAATATTTTATCACCGCAAACTCTGGAAGTAATGTTGCTGAAAGGTCCGCCAGCTCAGGCACCAAAAAGATGCACAGAGCAAGAACTGGGACTCCTAAAAAAATAACAGCTATTTTCAAAAACAACGTTGTAATATTTTTCATAAAAACACCTCATTTATTTATGTTGATTTTGATTTTAATACAAATTTTATTGTTTTACAATAAATTTTTATTATTTATTATAATAGTTTTATTGTTAGTAACAAAAATTAATAACCCTACCTCAATCTTCTGCATCCTTGGTTCCCGTATCATAATATTCTCTGAACCAATCTCCTACTTCATAGTCTTCTCTCATCTTCTCGCCCGAGATTCTTATGTAAATTAGATGTTCTTTTTTTGGTTATTTTCAATAAGCTACTGCATCCATATTATTTTTGAAATTTATTTTTTGATCATAGTAATGAATTTAACCATGAACTCATGAAAGGTTCGAGAAGTATAAGAAACAAAAAAGGAACTTGCTGGAGCAAATAAAATACAATGGTGGCATTCCTGGAAAAACAATTAGGATAAAGAAAAGCTGGGGATTAGTACTTTTTGAATTTTTTCTTTCAAAATAAGAACTTGTCCAAGAAGTTGAAGTTCTGGCAGGTCAAACAGGACTTTTGTCGAAACTTATACATGAGAGGTATGAAGTTCACTAAATAGGGGGGGAACATGATGGCAGAAGTTTTGTTGTTACACCATGTTTTAGGCAGAACTAAGGGGATCGAAGCAATCGCTGATCAACTGAGAGAGGCGGGTCATACTGTGCATGTGCCAGATTTATTTGAAGGCCGCAAATTTTCCTCATTGGAAGAAGGTTTAGGGTTTGTTAAGGAAATCGGGTTTAAAGAAGTGACGGCGCGTGGCGTTCGGGCAGCCGGCGACCTTCCACGCGATGTCGTTTATGCTGGTTTTTCACTAGGTGTCCCTGCAGCACAGCAGCTCTCTCAAACTCGTGAAGGCGCAAGAGGCGCACTGTTTTTTCATGCCTGCCTCCCGACCTCGGAGTTCGAATCTCAGTGGCCTGACGACTTGCCTGTGCAAATTCATGCCATGAGTGCAGATCCTTTCTTTGTAGAAGACGGTGATATCAACGCGGCCCGTGAACTTGTGGCATCGGCCAATCACGCTGAACTTTTTCTATACGAAGGCAAGGAACATCTCTTTACCGACAGCAGTATGCCTTCTTACGATGCTGACGCGACGAAGCTTGTGATCAAGCGGGTTCTCGACTTTCTCGCATAGCTGTATTGTGGTCAATCACAGGTTCCATTTTAAAGGATTTCCCAAGGAGGATTCACATCGATAAGGTTCAATTCTTATGAATTTTTCAGTGGTAACTAATGATTAATTCGTTTGTTAACTTCAATCGTAATGAACTCCGGCAAATAATTGGGAGTACATCCTTTTGATACCATTTCATCTTTGTAGAGACCCGTTTTCTCACCAAGTTTCATACACCGTGCTCGATACTTTTCATCATAGACGCCTATCCAGCCTGCGGTGAAATTCATAGCCCATTGAACTTCCGGTTCTTCCTGCGTAATAGTAGCTTCAATTGCAGATAGTAAGTCTGCGGTGTTATCAGGCGGTGTTTGTCCAGTCCATCTCAATCTCGCTTGAAAATACCAGAAAGCTCGTCTTTGAAGAGCAGAAGGACTATTTTTCCATGACTCCATCAATGCAATGTTCTTCTTGTCTTTAGTGAGCTGATTAGCCATTAACCAATCCATTAAGTTATTTCGCTCATCATATGTGTGAGTCTGCATATCCTGATCAAGCTTATTTAGTACATCTTGTGAAAGAAGTTTTTTGTCCATAATTAAGATTGCCAATAGTCTTGGCAGAAACTCTCCGGTTGACCAAAGTTCCATAGCTAGTTCGTGATCTTTTTTAATGTCCTTCGCGATTTTTCGTAAGTCACCAAGCTTCGTTTTACTATTGATCTGTGGTAGAATGTTTTCTGCTTTAGGTGAGCGTTTTATTTCTGTGCTTTTCTTTATATTCATTTGACACAACCCCTTATTTAAGCTCTGTTAGTCATTGACCGAATATCAATATCTTATTGCATACAATTGTACCATAACAGTGTAAAAGGAATGATTCATTTCGCCGTTATTTATGGTACGGTCCACCACTACTAGTGCTAAACGACATATTCAACAATCTGACCCGTTAATCCAATAATTCCAACAAAAAAGCGTTCATCCATACTAGATCAACGCCCCTCAACTTTAACTACATTCGTTTACAAAAACAGTACAAATAGTTGGTGATTTCTAAAATTCATCTAGAGTTGTTTCAAATACATTCACAGCACTTGTTATGTCAAATTGTTGCACTCAACCTAACTGACGTTTAAATACTTTACTAGCTATGAAATAAGCGATGAGCATGATACCGACGCACCAGGTAAGCGAGATCCAGATATCGTTGCCCACAGTCCCTTCAAATAAGAGGGCACGGACGGAATCCACGATTGAAGTTACGGGCTGGTTCTCTGCGAAAGCCCGAACAATTTTAGGCATGGTTTCAGTGGGGACAAAGGCTGAACTGATGAACGGCAAAAAAATCAGTGGGTACGAGTATGCTGTGGCTCCTTCCATGGAACGTGCTGTCAACCCGGGAATAACCGCCAGCCATGTCAGTGCTAATGTAAACAGTACGAGAATCCCAACTACTGCGAGCCAATCCAGGATATCAGCACTGGAACGGAAACCCATCAAGAGCGCGACGAGGATAACCACCCCAACAGTAAGTGCATTGGAAACAAGCGATGTCAATACGTGGGCCCACAATACAGACGAGCGCTTGATGGGCATGGTAATAAAGCGCGCCATCAGCCCACTTTTCACATCATTAAAGAGCCGCAAAGAAGTGTAAGCGACGCCGGATGCGATCGTGATCAGCAGGATGCCCGGCAATAGATAATTGACGTAGTTGTCCGTGCCAGTCTCGATAGCGCCGCCAAATACGTAGACAAACAGCAGCATCATCATAACCGGCGTAATCGCCACCGTGATTATCGTATCCGGGCTACGCATGATATTTCGCATTAAACGACCCAGTAATACCCCTGTTTTACTTCTCATTTACATCTCCTCCTTTTTTGCCAATGATTGCGAGGAAAATCTCTTCCAATGTCGGCTGCTTCTCGATGTATTCCACTTTCGCTGGCGGGAACATCTCCTTGAGTTCAGTAAGGGTACCCGTCGTGATGATTTTTCCACCATGCAGGATGGCAATGCGGTCCGCCAGTTGTTCCGCCTCCTCCAGGTACTGGGTCGTCAGCAATATGGTCGTGCCACTGCCGGCAAGCTCCTTGACGGTCTCCCAGACTTCAATCCGCGCTTCGGGGTCAAGCCCCGTGGTTGGTTCATCTAGAAATATCACTGCCGGCTTCCCAATCAGGCTCATGGCGATATCAAGCCGGCGCTTCATCCCCCCTGAATAATGATCTGCACGTCGGTTGGCAGCCTCGGTGAGACTGAATCTTGCAAGCAGATGATCGGCGACTTGAGAGGGATTTGAAACCCCACGCAACTTGGCAATCATCATCAGATTTTCCCGCCCGGTTTGCATGACGTCTAAAGCTGCAAACTGACCAGTCAAGCTGATGCTCCGGCGAACATGATCCGGTTGACGCTGAACCTCAAAGCTGCATATACTCACTTCACCGCAATCCTGCTTCATCAGCGTCGAGAGGATATTGACGATCGTAGTCTTTCCCGCTCCATTAGAGCCCAGCAGTGCGAAAATTTCACCACGGGCCACCTCTAAATCCACTCCCTTTAAGACTTCCTTGTCTTTAAAGGATTTTTTCAACCCTTTTACAGAAATCACTGCCTCACTCATATTTTTTCCTCCTTATAAAAAGCGCTAGTTTACCTATTCTCCAGTACTCAGTCAGACTGATATTCTGTAATACTTACTACCGGGATAAAAAAATAACCGAATAGTGAAGGTGTAAATACCACATTTTTAACCAGCTATTCAGTCGGTATGATCGATTGCATTTACTTTTCTCTACGGCTAATCGTATCGTTCAACTTAGCGCGATGCTTGTCATTCCAAGTTTCCGAGTCCTTTACCAGTTCATCACAGAAAGCAGCTACGTCCTCACCCGTGAGGTCAGTGACTTTCTTGCCTTCCGCTGCACCTTCCTCGAAAAGGTCGAGAATGCCATTAAAGATACGGCTCGTGTCCTTCCAATCAGTGAGACCACCTGCGGTCCACATATATTTTTGGATCGCTTTGTATGCGTTGAGGTACTCACTTGGAAGTGTCTTCGCGCGAGCCTCCATTGCTCTCCATTCCCGCTTGTCAGCCAAACTCCCTGTGATTTTTTCAATAAATTTCATTTTACCCTCTCCTTTTAATTTCTTTCGTTTTGAGTTCGTTCATTTTGCTTGAGACGAAATCCCATTTTCCCCAAAAGATTTCGAGTTTCTCATGACCTGCTTCGTTAAGTGTGTAGAATTTTCTCGGCGGCCCCACGGTAGATCGCTTTTTTTCGATGTTCACCAGATTGTTTTTCTCAAGGCGCATGGTGATCGTATACACTGTGCCTTCAACCACATCCGTGAAGCCAAGTTCTCTCAGCTGTTGCGTGATTTCATAGCCATACGTTTCACCGCGGCTGATGATTTCTAGCACACAACCCTCAAGTACCCCTTTTAGCATTTCAGTGAAGTTTTCCAAACGTTCACCCCCTGTATGATTATTCCACTGTACTTAGTAATACTCACTACCAGTATATAGTATGACAAAGTAGTGTGATGTGTCAACAAATATTTATGATATACACTGCATAACAAGCATTGACAGGTTCAAATATGCAGTATACAATAAACATATAATTACTATGCATAGATTTACTATGCATTTGGAGGTAGAGTGTCTATGAAGATAAGTAAAGAGTTGCTTAAAGGGAGTACCACTACTCTTATTTTAAGCTTGCTTCATGCTAAACCAATGTATGGGTATGAAATAATTAAAGAACTGGAGTTGAAGTCTGACGGGATATTCAGCTTTAAAGAAGGAACGATCTATCCTATCCTTCACACCCTCGAGGATAAAGGGTTGATTGTCTCTTACTGGGGAGAAGGGACTGGAAAGAGAAAGAGAAAATATTACAAGTTAAATGACTCCGGAAGAGAATTTATCCAGGAAAAAAAAGAAGAATGGTCCGTTTTCAAAAATGCAGTTGACGAAGTACTAAATGGAGAGAAAATCATATGGGAATAGAAAAGAAGTTCGAAGTGTATATTGAAAAATTGTGTAAACGGATCAGAAATAAGGATGTACATGCCAGTATAAAGCTTGAAATAAACGATCATCTTCATGCGCTTAAAGAGGATGCCATGCGCAGAGGTCTCTCTGAAGAAGAGGCTACAGATCAAGCATTGAACCATATGGGAGATGCAGAAGTATTGGGGAAGCAGTTAAACAAGGCACATAAAGCCCCAATGGATGTTAAAACCATTCTTCCAGTGCTGGCAGCTTCCCTATTTGGGTTGTTGGTTATGTACTATTTACAATTCCATTCAGCTATTACAGAGCTTCATGAAATGAATGTATTTAATAAAAGTCTTGTTTTTTACTTGATCGGCCTTCTTCTCATGCTAAGCCTGTTTACCTTTGATTACAGAAGATTGCTAAAGTACTCCATTCACTTTTATGTGGGAACGATCCTCATTCTTTTATTGACCGTTTTAATCGGCGTTAGAGTCGATGGCGTGCCATATTTAAATGTAGGAGTTGCCAGTATTAACTTCACGGAGATCACTCCATTTCTACTGGTCATTTCCTTTGCAGGAATCTTTCATTCATGGAATTGGAAAGAGAATCAAAAGTCTTGGTATGGAATAGGCATCCTTTCCATCCCTATCATTTTATTGGCAACGACAGAAGCCTTTGCAGCTACTTTTATTAGCATTTTTGTCTGCACAGTGATCATGCATGTGTCGAGAGCCAATCTTAAGCAAGCTATAACATTTTCAACAGTAGCTGCCATATGGCCAATCGTGCATCTGTTCGTTCAAGCTCAAACGTATACGCTGACAAGTCCTTATGCTGATCTAAAGTTAGGAGATGCAGATTTTATAGGAAAAACCCTTTATGTCACTCCACGTTTTATTTCTGAAGTCCATACAGATTTTATCTTTGCGTATACCATCTACTCATTTGGCTGGTTGGCCGCCACCATTGCTTTCGGGTTGATTGGATATTTCATTTGCAGAATCTCCAGCACGGCTAAAAGCGTGAATCATGTGTATGGTAAACTGCTTATTATAGGCTTTGCAGCTACATTCACAGCTCAGTTAATACTAAGCATCCTGACAAACCTGGGTTTATCAGTTCTGCCTGGTGTAGCCATGCCATTCATGAGTTTTGGTGGCTCACATATTTTGCTTGAAATGACTGCTGTAGGGTTGATATTAAGCATCTATAGGAGACGAAAAACAGTTGATCAGCCTTTAGCATACAACTAATACCATTCTAGATTCCCTTCTCCAGGGAATGAAGAAAATAAAGTGTAATGGGGCTTTTAGCAGTCGCAGCAAGTTCTTGCTGTTTTGGTTCATATTTTATATAAAGAGACTGGTTAGAGTGTATCCGTCCCTACTCTACTTAGTCTCTTGTCCTGTTGACGCTGAACATCGGTATCCCATTTGCTACCAGCTATTCAGTCGCTATGTTCTATTGAATTCACTTTCTCCCACGACCAATTGTATTATTCACATTAGCTGACTCCAGAAGAAATGAAACTCAATCCAATCACTCATTTTCCAAAAGCTTTTTTGACGTAGCTTTTACTATAAGGAAGTGAGGGCTGGTCATGAGATAGCGATAAGACTTTTCTTTCACTTCTTTCATCCTTTCTTGCGGTTGGGGTTCGATCAGCTCATCGAGATTGAAATAGTGAGTGGTTTCATTAATAATACTCTGCATGGGCCTTCTGTAAAAGCTTACCTCAATCGTAATATTCGGTTTGTTCCAGGTCTCTGTTAAGAATTGGGTCTTAAAATAATCTTCGCATTGGTGTCTTGTATAGTCCATGAATGGGTGATGAACCGAAAATAAAAAGGTTCCACCTGCTTTTAAAATGCGGTTGAACTCTTGAAATGGTTGAGTCCAATCCTTTAGATAATGAAGCGTAAGTGAGCTTACAATCACATCAAAGGAATCATCCTGAAACGGTAGGGTTTCTTGAAGATCATGACAAAGGAAGGTCGCTTCTTCCCCTAAACGACGCCTCGCTGCTTTCACCATTTCGGAACTGATATCTACACCAGTAACTTCCGCACCTTGAAACAATAACTGAGAAGAATACCATCCAGCTGCACAACCGGCATCAAGCACCTTTTTCCCTTCTAATTGGGAGGGCAAAGCCGTCATCATGGCTGGGCGTTCATAATAAGCGTTATAGGGACTCTTCTCATCAACATCGTTTAGATATGTACTGGCTAGCTTATTATAAATGTCTCTAGTATGATTTCTCATTTCATTCCCTCTTTCATATTTGGTGGAACGACAATTTATTCGATACCCTAACAAGATGGCTGCTATTACTTACATGGCACATTATTTACTTAATTTTTTGTATACTCCGACTCCAAGGTAATAAAGAAGACCGATTCCCATGAGGATCACGCCATACACTATAAATCCCATACCACTCCATCACCTGATAAAGACAATGCCTATTACAAAGGATATATAACCTATAATTGATATAGACAAAGGAATCATGAAGCCTCTTTTACTTTTCGTTTTAAACAAATGAATGGATATCAAAATTAAAATGGCAGTTAAGGTTGATACTAACATTACTGCATCTCCATAATACTCCCACCACATAGAAATCTCCCCCTCAAACCATTTAATTAATATGAGCTTAATGTAAAAACTGGCCCGCTTTCTGTTGATAAAAACTACGTAATCCAAAATTGAAACACAGTAAAAATCGCAGTTAACATCATGATCATTTCAGCTACCGTTATAATAGCTTGTTTAGGGTATTCACTATATTTCAATTCAAAGAATGTCCTGACAGCATAATCCAACCCCAATAACCCAATGACTCCCAACAAGTAGAAGTTAGTAAAATCTTTATTATTTATCATTAGAATTGCTAATGTCATTAGTGTAATGGAAGTGAAGACTCTTACCCACTTGTCAACTTTACGATGGGTCTCATTGATATGGTTATAGGAAAAGAGGTTTCTTTTCACTTTTTTTACTTTAAAAAGCTTTCTTAATAGATATTTAACGGTTGAGATAAGAACAAATACAACGATTGCAATCAATATAAATTTCACCCAAAACACAGCACCCCTCCTTACGTTTTCGTTACTCCTACAGAGATTACCTATGAAATATGTGACCTTTTCAAAAGCAACTTTAGATAAAAAAGGGCTCATCCTACCCCGGATAAGCCCCTTTACCTCTAAGGACAATTTAAAAAGCGACAAAAGCTAAACGGACCTTTGGGAAGGGTTGCAGCTGCTTGTTCACCAGTGTGCTTGAAATTTATTTCCATCTGGATCATAAAAGTGGAAAAATGCATGACCATTTTCTTCTTTTATATCATCAACCTTAACTCGGTTACCCATAAGATGTTGATGGAATTTAGATAACTCCGGACTTGTAAAGCCAATGCTGAATTCTTGTTCTTGGTTAATTGTAAAATGGGCAAAGGTTTCGTCTTCTGTTGGGATTAGGATCAGTAAGAAAGGTCCTTCATTTACTTTAATCACCGCAAGTTCCTCCGTCAGGTTTACTAACTGGAGCCCTAATACATCTCTATACCATTGTGCAGATCGTTCTAAATCTTTTACAGGAATCCTAATATAATGTACTTGCTCAATGAATGATTTACTCATATCCTTCTCTCCCTTTGTTTAATTTGGTAGATTGTTAATAGAAAAATGAAAAATAGAGAACAGACAGTGCCGTATGTATCATTCTAAACAGCCTTCCGAAACATCTTCATACGAAAGCGTCCCCAATCTTCTTTTAGATCATCAAGATGCACAATACTCCAAGCATTAAAGAAGGTTTGTCCACGTTTGTTAAAGAAGAAATGATCACCTATGCAGTAAGTTGCGTGTTGAATGATCCCGTCTGAATTTTCCCAAGTAACCACATCACCTGCTTCTATATCCTGAGATGTGATGACGTGATAATGTTCATGTTCTAAACTTTGAAGAAATGTTTGAGGATGTACCCATTCATGTATGATCCATTCTTGTTGAGTGATGGCGAACAGTGTGGTTGATAAACAATTACTTCCTGCTCTGGATGGAAAGGTGTTTACAAACTTAATTAAGTGTGAAGGTGTATTGATCGGATAATCGTAGCAAATCCACTCCTCCCATTGTTGTGCAATTTCTTTCATGAGTTCTTCCTTGCTAGGATAAGAGAGTTCTGCCCACATCGCGTGATGAAGGACTAGATACTCCTCCCCCTTCACTTCTATAATACTTTCACTGAGGAATGAAGTGTCTACAGAGAAGTCAGAGATTGGATGAATCAATCCCCTGCCCACTTCCTTTTGAATATGATAAAGGTCTATTTTCTTTTCAGCAGGAAGATGATTAATCCAGCCAAAAGGTGTCACAAGAACATAGTTAACTTCTTTTGATATATTCCAATACTCATAACTATTTGCAAGTTGTACCTGTTTGTAAGATGAATGGCTCATGAACTCTTCGTAAGGGATGACCAGGATATTACTTACATATTCTTTAAAACTAGCAAGTTTAGTCTCTGGGAGGAAAAAGAGGTCTTTATCCGGTACATACGTTTGTATCCATTCTTTCATAGTGTTTGGTGTTGGCTGAATCTTTCTTTTCAATCTCATTCACCTCTGTCGTTTATCCTCTACGAAATTCCAAGACAAGTCCATCTCCAATCTGAGAAGACTGTCTCAGCAGTTCCTTGCTGGCATAATCTATAACCTCTACCATTTGTTCTGATGAATCAACCAACAAAATGCATTCCACTAAATCCGTTAATTTCAGACTAATCAGACCGGTGCCACTCCCGTAGTCGATTAAATATTTTGATTTACATATAAACCAAGTGGACGCGATGGAACAAGGAGAGCTTTATAACTCAATTTCCATCCTCCTCATTTTTGTCTTTAAATTCATTGATTCATAAAATTTTATAGCATTCTCGTTAAACTCCCACACGCCTAATTCTAATGAATCTGCTTCTATATTCTTTGCGTACTCTACTATTTTTTCAAAGAATATTCTCCCAAACCCTTTTCCTCTGTACTTATGATCGACACCAAAGTCGTCCATATAGACAACTTTCTTTGGAATGAGAATGGGCCTTTCCTCTGTATGTTTTATCGTAAGGATTGTATAAGCGATTGGTGGGCCTTCTTCTAATAAGAATACCTTTGTATTTTCTCCCTCTATCAAGTTGTTAAAATACTCTTTGTCTAACGTAGTATCAGCCATCTTATAATGGTCTGGTCTTTCCTTTGTATGCATTTCGTGCACTTGTCTTTGTATTCCATGAACCACTTCATAATCACTCTTTGTGGCTTCTCTAATATGTATATCCAATATACTTTCCCCCTGGGGTTTACTGTAGATTGTTTGTTCTCAAAGTTATTGCTTTCAGAAGTAGTTATTCATCGATTAAACTACTATTACACTCAATACCAATCATTTCAAAATTCAGTATCTTTCTCAAGAAGATTTTTTACAAATAATCATTTACCTCAAATCAAATTGATCCGCATCCCTCACCTTCACCCAGGCGGCAACAAAGTACAAATAAATTTTTCCTTGTTATCATCCTGTGCATACATTTCTACATTGACGCGGAGGACGGAGATGAACAGAAGACTAGGTGTCTGCTTTGTATTTTTGTTACACTACATATAGTCTATAATTGGAGAAACGAGGTAATAGGTTCATGGAAAATATGACAGCGGAAGAAAAGCAGCATTCAATTGAAGCGTTTCTATCCATCATTCGTAAATCGGAAAATGCCCTTGCTCATATGAAACCTGGTGCTCCTCAGACAAAGTTGCTTGAGAAGCGATTGAAAGCAGCAAGGATCGGCACAGATGTCCTGCATGCACGATGGGAAGGTAAAGATTTAGATGTCAGCAAAGAAGATATGATAGAGACAAAAAGGGTTCTGGAGGGCTTACTGTTGACGCTTCCTTCCTTTCTTGAGAAGCTGAAGCCTGGAAGTGGGCAGCGTACATACATCGAGAGAAGGATAAAGGCATTTCAGATTGCCGTTTCCTATCTGAATGATTCGGTCAACTAAAATAGCTGACCGGGGGCAGTTCCATTATAGTTTTAGGATAGTGAGGAAACTGTCTCCGCTTTACTATGACCAACCTTTCTTCAAAAATAACTGAAGGTGACACCATTTTTAAATGAGGTATGTTTTTTAACACTTTAAACATTTCACTCTTAGCTTCTTCAAATATTTCTTCCATTTTTCTTCTTATTCTTTCTTTACATCATCCATTATATTATTTTCGTTAAACCATTTCCTTGTTACCTAAGTGGAAAGAATGGTTCACTGAATGCTTGGTTTCCGGAAAAGTGATTTCTATGTTAATGACTGATTATCAAATATTTTGCTTTTTCCCTGTAACTTTTTTAGCTTGCATTTTTAATTCATAACCGTCTGAAGGAGTCGTGAATGAATCGAAAACCCTATCAACGATACCAGCATTACTCCTGGTACCTTGACCGGCTGTAAAATAGCTGCATAAATACCTTATAGCAATTCTAGCCATGTCCCAGTACGTTAAAGCTTCACCGCAACAGGGTCAGACCTCATCTCAGAAGCCTCCTAATGATTTGTTGATTGATCATAAAAATGTACGTACACTTCTTTCATAGCTCTAAAGCCCACCAGGTTTCTCCATTCGACCTCTTTGGTTTCTAGATGAATGTTTACTTCGCTTTGTAAAAGCGACTGTATCGCAATTTTAGTCTCTAACCTCGCCAAAGCAGAACCTAAACAGAAATGAATACCTGAACCAAATGCAAGATGAGGATTTGGGTTTCTTGTAACATCTAAAGTATCCGCGTTTGAAAATTGTTTGGGATCTCGATTAGCTGCTCCAATGAGGACGTACACATGATCACCTTTTCGAATCTGCACATTGTTCAGTTCAACATCCTCTGAAGCGATCCTGGCTATCATTTGAGTAGGGCTTTCATATCGTAAGCATTCCTCTATTGCTGATTCAATAAGAGAAGGGTTTTCAATCAATTTATGGTATTCTTTTGGATTTTCTAATAAACAATAGAGTGAATTACTTATTAAATTGACAGTCGTTTCATGTCCAGCAATCACAAGTAACACAGAAGTTGCTAATAGTTCTTCTTCCGTTAGTTTCTTATCTTCTTGATGTAATAATTCGCTAATCAGATCATCCTGAGGAGATTGGCTCCTTTTATTAATCAGATCTTTAAAAAATGATAGCATCTCCAATGTTGTATTGTTTCCGTCGACAATGGATCGTCTTGAACGTGTAAAGTCGAGTGATTGAATCAAATTCAATGCCCATCCACGAAAAATATCTTTATCTTCATCCGGTATCCCTATTATTCGCGCAATGACAAGACTGGCAAAGGGATATGCGAAATCGGAAATCACATCTATTTTCTTCTTATTCTTTAGATCATTCCATAAATCAATTGCTATTTTTTCTATAAATGGCCGACACTTTTCAATTCTGGCAGGAGTAAATTTGTGGCTGACAAGCATCCGTAATCTTCCATGATCAGGTGGATTTTTAAAAAGCATCATACGGCTTTGGATTTTTTTTAAGGCTTCATACTTTTTTGTTGTCTCGGGAAGAGGAATTCGAGTTTGAAAACGATTATCTTTAAGAATGGTTAACGCTTCTTGATATCCAGTTACGTACCATCCAGGATATTTCAAAAAACTCCCTTTATAAACCGGATGAATGGAACGAATTTCCTTATATAAAGAATACGGGCTTTCTGTCATTTCGAATGTAAATCTATGCTTACTCTGATTCATCATGTTCTACCTCCTAAACTTCCTTTGTATTGAGTTAGAAAAACCTAATGGCGAAGGCCTTCTTAAACACTCTAAAAAAAAGATGCGCTTTTCCGCATCTTTTAGTATCATGCAGCTGTATTCGCCTTGATTAGATAATCTCCAACTCTCTTCCAATCTCTTCAAATGATGCAAGCAAGTGCTCAATGTGTGAATCATTGTGAGTAGCCGTCACAGTTAGTCGGATACGACTCTCTCCTTCAGGAACAGTTGGAGGACGAATCGCAGGTGCATAGATACCATTTTCCTCGAGCTTTTTAGAAAACCTAACCGACTTTTCTGTATCCCCGATAATCACCGGAATAATAGGTGTACCCTGTCCGTATACTGTGAATCCCATTGATTCCAATGTGCCTTTTATTACGTTAATCTGTCTATGTAATCGTTCCCTTAATTCCTGTCTTTTCTCTATGATATCGAATGCGGCATAGGCAGCTCCACAGCTTACCGGAGGAAGAGACGTTTGAAAAATAAACGTTCTAGCATGATTGATCAAGAAATCAATCAAAACTCTAGAACCTGTTACAAAACCACCTTCAACTCCTACTGCTTTACTCAAAGTTCCAATGACTACATCCGGAGAAACTCCAAAAAGCTCACTTGTTCCTCTTCCTCTTTCTCCCAAAACACCTGTAGCATGCGCATCATCTACAATGACATAAGCATCATATCGTTCAGATAGTTTCATAATGTCATCTAATGGAGCAATCGATCCGTCCATACTAAAAACACCATCTGTGACAATAAATCTACGAGTATACGTTTGTGTTTCTATTAATTTCTCCTCTAGATTACTCATGTCAGAATGCTTGTAAATGACCGTTTCCGCTTTTGATAGTCGGCAGCCATCGATGATACTTGCATGATTCAGTTGGTCGCTTAACAACACATCCCCTTTTTCAGGCAAGGATGAAAGAACACCAATGTTAGCTAAATAGCCACTTGAGAATAAAAGAGCAGCCTCCTTCCTTTTAAAACTGGCAATCCTGTTCTCCAGCATTTCATGCCATTCCGTATTGCCAGTGGTTAACCTAGATCCGCTGCTTCCCATTCCGAATTCCTCTAACGTTTTTAATGCCTTTTCCATTACAATTGGATCATTTGCTATACCTAAATAGTTATTGGATGAAAAAACAATCTGTTGTGTACCATTGACTATCATTTTTGGCTGGGGTGCAGTACTCATTGTCCTTAATTCTCGATATAAGCCAGCCTGTTTGGTCTTTTCTATCCTTTGGCTTAACCATTGATTAAAGCTCATTACACGTAACCATTAATAGAGAGTGGGAGATTTTCTCGAATCGCATTGGTATTTTGCTTACAACATCTAATTCCATTTCTGTACCCACGGACATACCATAAATATTTATTGCTATTTCAATCAACTCTTGAATCATGATCTTCCTCCCATTGAACGATGATTGGTTGCTCTTCTAAATAAGACACGTATGTATGGATCGTAGATGACGAATCAACAAAAAAGATACGGCATCCTCTCTCATCACCATAGTGTTTGAGTTGCGTTATACGTTGATAACCTATGTTTTTCCCAGCTACATATCCTGTAATGTAATTTGGGTCATCTGACCAACATAATTCTGCAATGGTTAATGGGTGATTACACACTTTAGTCGCAAGTGCCAACGCTTCCTTTAACCTCGGGCTAGCAAGAACGGCTTTTGATTTAGCCCACTTCTCAAAATTCTCCCACTGCCAATCCATTCTAGAGACTCGAACACCTTTATCTATTCTCCCATCTATCCGCTCCCCCGTTTGAATATCAATTAGGATTGCTCCTCTAACCGCATATTCAGGGATTTGCTTATAAGCTTGTTCAATAATGTCTTTAGGGACACCCGTTTTCTCAAGAAGAGACCTAGCTAGCTCTTGTCCTTCTTTAACTGTAGTTACTTCATTAGTGTGGACTGTCAAAGGATTTACTCGTTTTATAGGTTGATTTACCATTTCACATTGAATTTGAAGAAAATCGGGTTTTCCTCTTGAGTGATTTAATGCCTTTTCCAGCAATGTATTTACTGACATCTGTAAATCATGATAAGAAGAGAGAAGTTCACCACCAGAAATATGCTTCCCTCCATTTTCATGTGATTCCTTTTCTGAAGCTCGCATCCTCACACTATATATTCTACTCTGAACCATACATCTCTCTCCTAATCTTAGTTTAGCTGGAAAAATAGTAATTTAAATCGCTGTTATAATGTGTCTTTGGTTTCCTTAATTGTAAACCAAATACAAATATCAGTTTACAATAAATCACCAAAAATGTTAACTTATATTACCGATAAGTTAACAAAAAGGTTAAAAGGGATATTTTTTTGTTGGATAAACTTTAAGTGTGTATTAAAAGAGGAGGAAGAGAGGGAATGCTGCTTTAATGACCACTGTAATATATACTTTGAGTAACTAAAACAAAAAAGTAGAACGGCGGTGAGAAGTGGAGGGCATGAAACAATTAATGACTTTCCAGAAGATTTTGGTTAAAGCTAATAATAACAAAGAAATTATGGGCTCGTTAAAGATTACAATTTATTAACAAAGAGCCCAGTGCAAGAAATCATATTCCTGCTATTCCAGGATAGTCCTCCGCTTAAAATTATCTGCTCAATAATTGAAGACGTAATAGCCAGAGTTTATTAAGGTGATTTTCAGTTATTGCCCCCTTTAGTTTAGGTGAAATAATTCACATACTATCCTACTATAAAACCTCTACATATACAGGAGTGCTTTCCTTTAAAAGAATAAGTATTATTTAGAACTACCTGCCTTAATTATTACCCCGGCATTACCTTAAGTGTCTTATAGAATTTGAGTTTTCTTGATCACAAAGCTTACTTTATTTTTGAATAAATACAAGTGTCAGTTAGCTTGCTGCCATCTGAGGATAAATCATCATTTCTTAAGGTTCCTTCTAATTCAAAACCTAGCTTTACTGGAATTGAACGACTTTTATCGTTTGAGGATTCACATCTTATTTCAATCCTTCTAAATTTGAGATGCTGAAAACCAAGGTTCGTTAACTCACTTACTGCTTCTGTCATATATCCATTGCCACTATGTTGCGAGTTAATCCAGTATCCAATTTCACCTTTAGAAATCTTCCAATCAATTCTGTGAAGGCTGGCAGTTCCAATAAAATCATTAGTACCTTTATGAAAGATAAGATAGCGAAAGCTTTCTCTTCTCAAAAAATCTATATAGGCGTTTCTCAGGAGAATTTCTGTTTCTTCAACAGTAGGAATTTCCTGGAATAAAGCCAACCATTGCTTTAGCTCATTAATTGAGTCCTTAATCGCTCGGTGTACTACATCCCCGTCACCAGCTTGTTGTGGTGCTCGAAGAATTAGTCTGTCTGTTTCTAATTGTAACGGAACATCTATTAAAATAGGATTCATATATTTCCCCTCTCTAAAACCTTAAAATATTGAAATTGCTATTAATGTAATTCAACAAAAAAGCATATTAATCCTCCGGAGCAAAGTACATAAAATTTGTTATTAAATCAAACTGCCGGTTAATCCAATAACTTCAACAAAAAAAGCGTTAATCCTTCTTAGATCAACGCCCCCATGGGTCCTCATGATTTCTGATGGCTCAAGAGCAATGACATTATATCCCCTCACCGAATCATGGGATTATTACAGTACTTACTTAGCTCATCTGGTTCCATACTTAACTTGTCCATCTTATTTGGTCTATCAACTGCTTGATCCAGCCAAAAACGTATTCCAATGAAACTGTAATTTCTCTAAAATGACAAGGTGTTGATGGGATAATTTCATAATTTCTTACGTTTTCGTTCTAAAAATACAGGGGCTATATTTAGTAGGATAGAAACAATTGTCAAAAACCATAGTGCCCTTTCCATACCAGGTACTACATCCGATAAAGCCGCCCAATCTTCTACTTTTACCCACCGGGATACATAACTGTATTCTGCACAAAGTGTTAATGCTGTAAATGATAATCCCATTGCCATAGCAAGCTTATAATCCTTTCCTGCTGTATACATATAAAGATTTATAAAAGTTACTACTATTGCAATAACCCCTAATATTACCCACATAACTATTCCTCCATATATTTTTATTTATAATAAGAAGGCAATAGTCCGAGATCATAGGCAGGTCTTCGATTTTTGCCCTCTTCGTTTGGAATAAGAGGTACATAATTTTTAATTGAAAATTAGCTTTAAATAGTCTGCGTGGCCTCTTACTAGTTCAATTTCTTCGTCAGATGATACCCAAAAGAATTGAAAAGTAAGTCCTTTTTCTTCTCCTCCACCTGTCGGATTGTGCTCCCATTCATCAGCAATTTCATTACAGTCTATCTTATAAAAATACCTATTATGTATAGAACCATCATCATTTTCCCAATAGTCTTCTGATATCAAACGATCCACTTCAAAACTTTGAATACCAGTTTCTTCTTTAATTTCTCTAATTACTGCGTTATATGTACCTTCTTCCTCTTTTACTGTACCTTTAGGTATTTGGATACCTGCCTCAGGGATATCCTTGTGCTGAAATACCAATACTTGTATCTTTCCATCTATTACTCTTGTGACGTATCCATAAGCTTTTTTTATTGATGTCATAAATAACACTCTCCAATAGATTTAAGGGCATTTAAATTCCACTCAATATTCACCTGATTTCCTCCGCCAACTCTAAAATAATACCCTCCGGACCACGAACGTAGCATAACCTATATTTGTCTTCATATTGCTGGATCTCACTAAAGATTTCCGAGCCCTTCTTTTTCAAATTTGAAACAATTGTTTCAAGATCTTCAACAGCAAAGCAGATATGTCGGATACCCAGCGTGTTGGGGAACGTTTGCTGAATACCTTCTTCATCTGACGGTGAATAAAATTTGACTAATTCTATCCATGCCTGACCGTCTGGCATCCCCATTCCTACACATGCCGTTTTAGCATCTTTAAGCCCAACGATTCTGTCCAACTGCTCTCCTTCCATTTCCCATTCCGCTTGCACTTGAAGTCCTAAATCAAGAAAAAACGCTTTAGCCCCTGAAAGATCCTGAACGTTTATACTCACATGATCAATTCTATTGATCTTCACATCTCATACCTCCTAAGTTCCTGATACTTTCAATACCTGTATTCGTGTAAAGATGGTTTGAACTTATAATTTGCTTAATACAAAAAATATCCTTCTTTTTAGCATAATACCAATTATTTCAAATTTTTCGATTCTGAGCAATCCCTTAATTCTTTTAGCTGGTTTAATGTTTAAAGCCTCTTTTTCGATTTACTTTATGAATTCACAAAATAAAACCGAGTCTACTTATCATGTAAGACTCGGTTTCTTATATTTTCACCTGTTCACCCACTTCATACTACTCGCGATAAACATCGAAGCATCCTGATTCATAAAGATTTTTTGCCCATGATGAAACGTCTTAATCTCAGTAGAAGTAAACCCCACTTCAGAGAGTTTTTCTTTCAGATTTTCATGATCAAATCCGTTATGAACCTTTGGGTGACTAATTTGTTCGTTTTTGTCAAAATCTACGATGATGAGCTTGCCGCCATCATTTAGAATGGTGAACAATTCTTGTAGAATTTTCTTAGTTTCTGGAATATGAAGAAGGACGAGGGACATTAACACGATATCAGCCTTAAGATCGGGGGTTCCTTGGGTGAAATCTGAATAAAGTACTTCTGAGTTGGTGATTCCCTTTCGAGAAATTTTAGCTTTCGCAACTTCCAGCATCTGTTCTGATGAATCAACTAACAAGATAGAATCTACTAAATCTGATAATGCTAAACTAATTAGGCCTGTACCACTTCCGTAGTCTAATAATGATTTTGATTTACTATTTTGCAATTTTGATCTTACTTCCTTAACTATTACAGTAGCTAGCTCTTTTCTTTCTACAGTATCGTATCTTTTTGCCATATCTTCAAAGACGTTATGTTCCATAATCCACTCCCCTATTCATAAAGAAATCCTGTTTTATGGTGGTCATTATATCAGAACTCGAACCCCTAAAGCACAATTTCCTCTCATAAAGCGAACTTTGGATATCAATTCCATAAAAAAACGAAATAGTAGGAATGTGACCCAATCAAAAAGCCAATTTACCGTTAAACGCAGTAAATTGGCTGAAGGTTTGGTCTTTATTTATTCAAAATAAGGATGCCATCGGACACTGGACGTTCACCAGTGGTGTCTGACGGCTTGTTTACAAGTTGTTCGTTCACGACCATTGCGGATGAGCCTCCACCATCAAGGTTCATTCCTTTAACCGCTCCAAGGGATTGAAGGATTTGAGCACTTTCAAAGAAGTTGACTCCAATGCTCTGTTCAGGATTACGACCTTCTACGGTGATCAATAAGATATTTCCGTTTTCTTTAATACCCGCAAAGGATCTTGGATGACGGTATTGTGCAAAGTGATAATAGAAGTCATTGCTCCAAGCAAACCCCTCTTCTCTTGCCTGAATGTCTATCTTTCCATCGTTAAGAAGTTGAGGTGCTCCCCCAATGATATCTAAACCAGGTTGAGTCTCTACTTGCTTTCCGTCAGCTGTTACGGTTCTTGTGATTGACACCTTCTCTTCAGCTGCAACATGATTTTGTAGCCAATCTGCCCTATCTCCTGTCGCTGAAAGTACACTGCCGTTCGCAGGTATACTGTTCCCTCTCTCTGAGTATGTGTCAACAATGGTCCCTTCTTCATCTAGTAAAACCTCAAAGCCATCTCCTTTAGGAGTGGTATCACCGAAATAGGAGTTATATTCAATGATTTCTTCTTGGTCTGTACATGTTACATCGTGTTTGGGTTGATCGGTTTCTGCGTCCTCTACCCCACCGCAACTCCTAATCAATCCAGGTTTGCGGTTGATCCCGTCAATCACTGCTCTTTCTCCACTTTCAGTTTCAACTTGCAGTGAAGTGGAGGTATCTGTTATCTCTGCTCTGTTTTCAGAAAGAAGCAGGCTTGTACGTTCGCCAACCGCTTCGCTTACCAATTGTCCATTGACCACCGAGATTCCCGCCGGATCGCCAGGAACTCCGTCAGCTGAACCTACGACAAAGTAGCCTCCATTTAATCCAGCCAGTGCTTGAGTCCGGTCAGCCATGGAAGAAACGGTTTCTCGACCTGTGATCTTATCTTTTGCAAGGGCATTCGTCAACTCCCCCTGAAATTTATCAGGATCAATCTCAATAACATCTATTTTCCACGGTCCCGTTGACATCGTTGTTCCATCATATTCCGAAAAAATGGCTCTTGCTTTCTCAAATCCGTCTGTTTTCAATTGATCAGCAAGATCGTTCGCTACTTTTTCTTCTTTGAATTCCCCTGTACGGACCACATACCCAATATGTTTCTCTTTTACATCTGTAGATTCAGGGTGTTTATTCTCAACTTTATGAAGTTTTGCTTTGTATCCTTTTTTCTTTAGTTCTTGAATAAGGGTATCCGCTTTTTCCTTTGTATCCAAAAAAGCTACATCCACCGTATAATACCTGGTATCTGAAACATAGCCTCTCTCAATGTCTGTGTACGTAACTCCCCTGGCTAATTGTCGTGTATTTCGTGATTCAGGTAAATTTCCCTTTCCGATTGAGAGAGTCTCTTGCGTATTCGCAGCCTCTGCATCTTGATCATGCAATCCAATTGTCAGAACAGTAGATAGTGATAACACAGATACAAGGGCCGTTTTTATTAATGAGCGGTGCATATTATAAAACCTCCAAACAAATTTTTAATGCACCACCATACTAAAGGGAAATTAATAATATAACGTTACTATAGTATAAATCTTTGATGAACTTTGTTTATATTTCGTTAACTTTCTTTCATGGGAATGAAAACTTCCCGAACATTTTCCCAAAATAAAAAGCCGGCATCCGCCGGCTCCAACAAGCTTAACTATGATTCCTGCACACTTCTCTTAAATCTTTCATCACTTCTTCTTTCTCTTCCCATGAATAAATCGAAGCCCCTGCAGCCAATGGATGTCCGCCACCGTTGTATTTTTTGGCGATAGTGTTAATGACTGGTCCTTTTGAACGCAGACGGACCCTGATTTGATCACTTTCTTCAATGAAGAAGACCCAGGCTTTGATGCCTTTTACGTTACCCAATGTACTGACCAGTAAAGAAGCTTCTGAAGGAATGACCTGATGCTCTTCCAGAATTTCTTTCGTCATGATCATGCTTGCACAGCCATCCCCATCCATTTCGAAGTTTTGAAGGACATATCCGTGCAGCTTGATGACATTGGAATCGATCTCATACATTTTATTGAATAGTTCATTACGGTCAAAATCAAAGCGAATCAATTCGCCTGCAATATCAAACGTATTCTGGGTTGTACTCGGATAAAGGAATCTTCCCGTGTCCCCCACAATCCCGGCAAATAAAAGTCTTGCGCCCTCATCGGATAGCGTGAGTCCTTTATCCTTACCGAACAAGTAGAATTCATAAATCATTTCGCTTACTGAGCTTGCGGATGTATCGATCCATAAATAGTCTCCGTATGCATCTTCATTGGGGTGATGATCGATTTTCACGAGCTTATCCCCTAACTTATAACGACGGTCACAGATCCGTTCTTCATTCGCCGTATCGCAAACGATGATTAAAGCTCCTTCGAACACATGGTCTTCAATGACATCCAGGCGTTTTAAATAATGAAGACTTTCATCTTCTTGCCCGACGGCATAGATCTTTTTATCCGGGAAGGACGTTTTCAGCATTTCCACCAGGCCACCCTGGGAACCGTATGCGTCAGGATCCGGGCGAACATGTCTATGTACAATGATTGTTTCATATTGTTTGATGAGTTCCAGTATTTGTTCTTTCATGGGAATCTCCTTTGTAGTGGATTTTTTATTTGGCATTCTGTCCTGATATCTGTAAAATAGTAGCGAGAGAAGTCAACGATGGAGGACAAAACTATGTATTTTCTCGCACTACTGATTGTCGTAACATTCACGTTTTATGTCTTTTATAAAATCAGACAGGTTCGAACGAATCGACCAATGGAAAAGAAATGGTTATCGGCGAAGGCAAGCATCGCACTAGGGCTATTTGTTGCCCTGTTTGGGATCAATCAGCTGTTTTTATTCCCTGGGACGCTGACGTATTTCATCGGCGGTCTTTTCATCCTGATTGGACTTGGGAGCTGCTGGGCAGGATATAAGCTGTACAAGCATGTGCTTCCTTATGCTCAAAGGGAAGCGAAGGAATTGGATAACCAATAAATGCGGCAAAAGACTGGATACTCATCCGGTCTTTTTTTTCTGATTTCCTGCCTTTTTTATTCAAAAACAACTTTAATGACGATCAATCAACTGACAGATCATCAATGATTTCCCGACCAGTACACCATCACAATAGACTTCTACATCTACTTTACCAAATTTCCTTCCGACGTCGAGAACTTTCGGGTGAATTTCGAGCATGCTCTCCATTTGAACCGGCTTGATGAAATAGATGGTCATGTTTTCGATGACGATATCCCCTTTTTTGTAGGGCTTCAACGCACGATTGGCCGCTTCAGTCATCAGGGTCGTGAATACCCCGTAAGAGATCGTCCCGATACCCGTCGTCATCTGCGGCGTCACAGCGAATTGGTAGACTTCTTTATCACCCTTCTTTTCAGCTGCTGCTTCCACTGCGTTACTGATCAGGTCATCAATCGTTTCCCCAACCTGTGGCTGCCTTTGGATCATTTGCAGTGCCTTCAATACGTCCTGACGGCTGATGATTCCCTGCAACCTGTTTTGTTCGTTGACCACGGGGAGTAATTCGATCCCTTCCCAGATCATAATATGGGCAGCTGAAGCGACGCTTGTATTCGGACTGACGGTGATTGGTTGTTTGGTCATGATCTTATCGATCCCCGTATATTTTTCCTGCCCCATGACGTCTTTAGAGGTGACCATGCCATGCACTTTCAGGTTGTTATCGACAACCGGGAAGCGGCTGTGGAAGGTATACTGATTCTTTTCGTACCATTCCTCCAACGTATCATTAATATGCAGGTAAGCCGTGTCATCTGCCTTTGTCAAAATATCTTCAACCAATATGATTTCCTTTTTGATGAGCTGATCATAGATCGCCCGGTTGATCATGGTGGCTACTGTAAAAGTGTCGTAGGAAGTGGAGATGATCGGAAGTTCCAGTTCATCTGCGAGCTTCTTGACATGATCTTCTGTATCGAATCCACCGGTGATGAGTACGGCAGCCCCGGCTCTCAGTGCATGTTCATGAGCCTGGGTCCGGTTCCCGATGATCAAAAGGTTTCCCGCTTCCGTGTATCTCATCATGGCTTCAAGCTTCATCGCACCGATGACGAACTTATTGAGCATTTTATGTAATCCCGTTCTTCCACCCAATACTTGTCCATCGATGATATTGACCACTTCTGCGTAGGTGAGCTTTTCGATGTTATCTTTCTTCTTTTGTTCGATCCGGATCGTCCCGACGCGTTCGATGGTGCTGACGTATCCTTTTGTTTCGGCATCCTTGATCGCTCTGTATGCCGTTCCTTCGCTTACGGTCAATGCTTTTGCAATTTGGCGGACGGAGATTTTTTCACCGACTGGCAAGGTATCTATGTAGTCTAATATTTGTTCGTGTTTAGTAGCCAATGCTTTTCACCCTTCTTTATAACGTCCTGGTTCATATGTTTATTATAATGTGAAAAGCTTGGTGTTTCAATTTAATCGGGGCTTTCATAAGAGAAAGCCCCACTTAGATTAGAGAGTGCTGGTTGATTTTCGCTGCAGGTCCTCGCTTTCCGCGGGGCGTGAGTTGAGCCTCCTCGGGCTAACGCCCTGTGGGGTCTCAACTTTCCCGCTATTCCCGCAGGAGTCGAGCACCTTCCGCTTCAATCAACATATGTGTTACCATGCTAATTAACAAACAAAGCACCACTCTATTAAACCTCATCCAAACGATCTGGATTTCATTTTTCGAACATGCTTCACTTTCACTTTATTACTCTTTGAAGTTCCTTTAGGTGTGTATAGAAGTGCTGCGAGATTTCCTGCTACGACGAATGTGGCGAGGACGAGCCAGCTGATGGCAAAGGTGCCTTGAAGGCCTTCAGCGAAAATGGACATGCGGGGAGCTCCGTAGTAGATGAGTGCTCCTGTTACGAGTAAGCATAGGATATATCGTTGTTTCACACGTTCTTCCTCCTCTCTGGGCTTGTATCATGTATATGCGAGTGAGTGGAGGATATTGTGTAAACATGTGAAAAAGGGTGATGCAAATGCACCACCCTTCCTTTATTAGTATTCGATTACGTCTCCGGCTTTCATGACCTGTCCTTCGGAATCCTGGAGCAGCTCAATGAATTTGTTTGGATCCTGCTTGATCGGCGGGAATGTATCATAGTGGATAGGCACGACTTTCTTCGCTTTTAAGAAGCTTGCTGCCGTGGCCGCATCTTCAGGTCCCATTGTGAAATTATCTCCGATCGGTAAGAAGGCAAGGTCGATGGGATGACGCTCCCCGATCAGTTTCATGTCGGAAAATAATCCCGTATCCCCTGCATGGAAGATGGTTTTTCCTTCAAGCATGAGAAGAACGCCTGCAGGCATACCCATATAAATAATCTCATTTCCGTCTGTAATCAGACCTGATCCATGGAAAGCCTGTGTTAGTTTCACTTTACCGAAGTCGAATTCGTAAGCTCCCCCAACGTGCATCGGATGGGTTCTCACCAGTTGCCAGCTTAAGTATGTTGCCAGTTCATGGTTGGCGATGACGAGTGAATCGTTTTTCTTCGCGAGCTCTACTGTGTCACCTACGTGATCGTTGTGACCGTGTGTAAGGATGATCACATCGGGTTTCTCGTCATCCACTTTAAGATCCGTCAGTTCGTTTCCGTTGATGAATGGATCGATCAGGATCGTTTTACCATTGGTTTCGATTTTGACTACTGAATGTCCATGATATGAAATCTTCATTTTGCATCTCCTCCAAATAAACTTATCTATTTTTCTTTCTCTCGTTTGCTATTTTATGTTATACCCCAATTTTATAAAAATAAGCGAGTAGTAGCAATTAAGTTGTTGTCTCTACTCATATAAAACAGTAAAAAAACCAAGGTTAACCCTTGGTTAGAAAGACTATCTATTTTACCGCTGATTGATCATCCGTTTCCTTTTCCAGTACATTCTCGACATAATCTTTGCCCCATTCATACATACCCTCTAAGATCGGCAACAGTCTTTCCCCATGCTCGGTGAGTGAGTATTCGACTTTAGGCGGGACGACAGGATACACTTCCCGGTGCACGATTAAATGATCTTCAAGTTCTCGTAATTGGTTGACAAGCATTCTTTGAGTGATACCCGGCATAAGAGATTTTAATTCTCCAAATCGTTTTGTTCCTTCCTTGCCTAGATGCCATAAAATCAACATTTTCCATTTACCACCGATTACGGCGAGGGTTAATTCTTTTTCACAGTTGAAATTTTTCTCTCCTAAATTTGGCATTTGCCTCAACTCTCCTTTATTCATCCAATAGTATACTTTTTATCACTATATGCGGTAAATGTGCGTACTTTAAATTTATTTACATACTGAGTATACTAAACAACATGCTAGTGAGTAAATAACTTTTCAGAAGGAAACATTTACTTCTAGCCGCTTAAATAAAATAAAATTTTCCAGAAGGAGCGAATATAAATGAAATTACAATTAGCATTAGATCTTGTCGATATCCCAGGAGCCATTGAATTAGTAAAAGAGGTAGAAGAGTATATTGATGTTGTAGAAATTGGTACACCTGTCGTCATCAATGAAGGGCTTAAAGCAGTGAAAGAAGTAAAAGCAGCGTTCCCTGACTTAACCGTATTAGCGGACTTAAAGATTATGGATGCAGCTGGATATGAAGTCAGTCAAGCCTCTGCTGCGGGTGCAGACATCATTACGATTCTTGGAACGGCAGAAGACGAGTCAATCAAAGGCGCAGTAGAAGAAGCCCGAAAACAAGGGAAACAAATCCTTGTAGATATGATCGCCGTGAAAGACGTTGCCGCCCGTGCAAAAGAATTGGACGAACTTGGTGCCGATTATATTTGTGTACACACAGGTTATGATTTACAAGCTGTAGGAAAAAATTCCTTTGAAGATCTACACACGATCAAAAGCGTTGTAAAAAATGCCAAAACGGCCATTGCCGGTGGAATCAAATTAGAAACACTACCAGAAGTCATTAAAGAACAGCCTGACCTCATCATTGTAGGTGGCGGGATTACAAGCAAAGAAGATAAACGAGCGACTGCACGTGAAATGCAGGAATTAATTCACCAAGGGTAATGAAACGATGAAGTCTACTCAATATTTAGCCAAAGTCGTGGAAGAATTAAGACAAACAGTGCACTTAATCTCTGATGAAGAGGCAGAGAAATTAGTAAACCTGATTCTAGAGTCCAAGAAAATCTTTGTGGCTGGTGCTGGCAGATCTGGATTGATGGGTAAATCTTTTGTGATGCGAATGATGCACATGGGGATTGATGCCTATGTAGTTGGGGAAACAGTAACAGCTAACTTAGAAAAGGGTGATCTATTAATCATTGGATCAGGCTCAGGAGAAACCAAAACGTTAGTGGCCATTGCTGAAAAAGCAAAAAGCTTGGGAGGTACCGTCGCAGCCATAACCATTTCTCCTGAATCAACCATTGGAGAATCAGCTGATTTGACCGTTACATTACCAGGAGTAACGAAAGACCAGTCCGAAGGTGATTACAAAACAATCCAGCCAATGGGCTCTCTATTTGAGCAAACGATGTTGTTATTTTATGATGCCATCATTCTGCGCTTCATGGAGAAAAAGGGATTGGATTCTACTAAAATGTATGGGAAACATGCTAATCTCGAATAGAATAAAAAATACAGAAAAGGCCACATCACATTTCAGTTTGTGGCCTTTTCTGTATACTCCCATTTGGTTATGTAAAGAATTGCACTCCAATCAACTTAAGAACATAACACCGAGGGCTTCATAACCTCTCCTATATTTACATAAAAAAGCCGACTGAACATTCTCATGCAGTCGGCTTCCTGTTGTTATTGTTGCTCTAATTGTGTTCTAGTATCTGAGTAGTCTACATCATGCGCCTCAGCAACAGCCTGGTACGTCACATATCCATTCAATGTGTTAATACCTTTTAATAATGCTTCGTTGTCTAAGCACGCTTTTTTGTAGCCTTTGTTTGCGATTTGAACCGCGTAAGGTACGGTTACGTTTGTTAATGCGATGGTAGACGTACGTGGTACGGCACCAGGCATGTTGGCAACGGCATAGTGTACAACACCGTGCTTCACGTATGTTGGATCGTCATGCGTTGTGATTCGGTCTGTTGTTTCGAAGATTCCACCTTGATCGATGGCGATATCGACTACAACTGAACCAGGCGTCATCGCTTTGATCATGTCTTCTGTTACTAATTTAGGTGCTTTCGCTCCTGGAATTAGTACAGCACCAATCACTAGGTCTGCTTCTTTGACAGCTTGTTCGATATTTAACGGGTTAGACATAAGCGTTGTTACGTCACTACCGAAGATATCATCCAGCTGACGAAGGCGATCCGGGTTAAGGTCAAGGATCGTTACATTGGCACCAAGTCCGACAGCCATTTTCGCTGCGTTCGTACCGGCAACTCCTCCACCGATGATCGTTACTTTACTGCGGCGAACCCCAGGGACACCTGAAAGTAATACACCTTTTCCACCGTGGATCTTCTCTAAGAACTGAGCACCGATTTGAGTCGCCATACGTCCTGCCACTTCACTCATCGGAGTCAGTAATGGAAGGGCACGATTCAGTTCAACCGTTTCGTACGCGATTCCGATCACTTTATTATCAATTAACGCTTTCGTTAATTCCGGCTCTGGAGCAAGATGTAAATATGTAAATAAGATAAGCCCCTCGCGGAAATAAGAGTACTCACTTGGAAGTGGCTCTTTTACCTTCATGACCATATCCATGGACCATGCTTCCGCTGCAGAATCAACGATGTGTCCACCTGCTGCTTTGTAATCTTCATCTGTAAATCCTGAACCCATTCCCGCTCCAGCTTCAATGTAAACCTCATGTCCGAATTGAACAAGGTTCACAACACCAGCCGGCGTCATGGCCACACGATTTTCGTTGTTTTTAATTTCCGTTGGTACACCAATACGCATACTAAGCCAACCTCCTAAATGCACTATTGCTCCTTGGAGCATTCACTTCCTAAATATAACACTATTCATATATAATAGCGAAGGGCAATTACTCACCCTGTAAGCACTTACATTCTAACAAATAAATAAGGAAATATCTCTACTTTTCTTTAAAAAAATAAATGATTATTTCTTCGCTTTTTTTCAAAAATTCTTTAAAATAGAAACCATGCATCCTAGTATACCCAAAGGAGACCAAATTATGAAACAACCCATGATCGAACGGCTCGGACTCGAAAAGGTCCCACCGGAATTAAAATCAACCACATGGATCGAATACTTCATCATACAGCTCGCCTTCTCCGTGAACGCAGGAAACTTCCTCATCCCGGCACTCGCCGTCCTTGAAGGCGGACTATCCTTCCAGGCAGCATTTCTTGCCACCGTACTCGGAGCAAGCGTCGCCTTCCTATTCGTATCATTCCTATCACTACCAGGCTCCCGCTACGGCCTGCCCGCTCAATACGTCCTGCGGTCCATCATCGGAACCCGGCTGTCGATGCTCATCGCATCCCCCATCCGGTCCCTGACGTCCCTCTACTGGTTCAGCGTCCAGACCATTGGAGGAACCTTCGTCATCATCTCCATGGTGGAAAAAGTAACACCTTATACCATACCGTTCGTCCCGGTCGCCATCGGACTCGCCATCATCATGACCCTTCTAGCCCTCATCGGCTTCGAAGCTGTCAAAAAAGCGACCAAACTATTCATCCCGATCCTCGTGATCGGCCAGGGGATCATCCTCTACCTATTTTTAACAAAAGGTGCCGATTCCCTCCCAACACTTACACAAGGCCAGGAACCCTTCTCCATCGGAACGTTCCTATTCTACTCAAGCCTCGTCTTCGTCCAATACATCTCAGGCGTCAGCGCATCCTCCGACATCACTCGCTACAGCAAAAGCGACCGCCACGGATTCTGGGGACTGTACGGTGGAAACGTCGTCGGATTCATGATGACCGCGCTTCTTGGAGGATTGAGTGCAAGCTTGTTTAAGGATCTGAATCCATTTGTAGCAGCGGGTCAACTGACCGACTCAAGTCTGCTTCTGTTGGTAATTACAGCTTGTGCGATGGTATCGATGATTTCGATTAATCTCAGTAATGCGTATACAGGGGGATACAGTTTGCTTAATGCACTTCCATCTCTATCGCGGATTCAAAGTGCACTGTTGTTTAGTGTTGCTGGGATTGTTTTAAGTTCGTTTCCGCAGTTGGTTTATAATGCGCAGGAGTATATTTCTTATCTTGGGATTCTAATCATTCCGATATCGGCTATTGTGGTGACTGATTATTTAGTTATTCGGAAAGGGAGGATTTCTGAGATTGCGCTTGTTAGGCTTGCGAGTGGGGAGTCGAATTTTAATCGTGAGGCGTTATATGTTTTATTGATTGGGATGGTAATTTATTTGGTGATTCCGGATTCGTTTTCCCCGGGGTTTAGTAGTTTTATTTTCACCACACTCCTTTATACCCTGAGTAAAAGCTTAGGGAGATTTGAAAGGCAGGATTCTATTCAAAAACTTGGTTAAAGTGATAAAGTGAACCCTTATCATGAGGTTCACTTTTTGCGAGAGTAGAAAATTATTCTAATACGAACATATTTAGGCAAGTTTCGAACGGTACAATTTTTAGGTGAAAACTAATTTTTCAACCAACCATCTTTAGGAATAGTTTGATCAAAAACCCTGTTATCAAACCATTCTTCTAGGTATGTGTTCAATGATTATTCTTGATTGGGTAGGACAGCTAAGGAGGAATACTTGCTTAAGAAATCAATTTAATTTTTTTGAATTTGAAATAAGAACAAAAAAATAGAGAGCATATTCAGCTCCCTTATTTTTACACTCATCCCTAAAAGGGCATTATTTCATCAAAATGAATTCTGTCCAATATAGCCTCTATTTCTTGTATATACTCAAGGATTAACATACCCTTATCTGCAACATTTTCAGGGAAGTTAAGCTTTGAAAGATACTTTTGGGCTACAGAATTATCTTTAAGTGCTAAGTTGCTTAATAATGTGCTCATTCTTTTTTCTAACCTATTAATAGATGCTTTCAAAGCCCAATCTATCGCGTGTCTATATTTTGCATCAGCTAGTTGTGGATCACTAACAACTGAGAATGCTATATCTAACCTTTTTTTAAATGTGTTTTTTTCTTCCTGAGTTAAAAATTCCATCAGCTTATTTAGATTTAATTTATCTAACAATTCCTGATCTAATTCTCTATAGATCCCCTGAAAATATTCCATTTCCAATTCAGAATTATTATCTTCTTCTGATTTCCTAATATACTCAACATCTTTAGTTACATTTTGCATTTGTTCCTCAGATATATCTGCTCCTAAATATTCTTTGGCATATCTAACAAATGATTCAATTCTATACATATAAAACTTTTTCCCTGTTTTATTAATAAATTCTTGAATTAAAAGAGGATGAGGTCTTTTTACTTTATTTCTTTCTTTTTCCCACCAGTCCTCCTTTTTCTCTTCTGTAACAAAAATGACAGATGAAGGGTTTGTTTCATCCTTTGCTCTGTCTATTATTTGATTCCACAATATTAAATCCCCATATATTTGACTATACCTTATATCTCCATAAGTCCTAATGTTATTCTTTTTCTTGTCTGCTTCGTCCATAAATCCAGGAGGCACATTATTTTTATACCTAGCCCCTCCTTCTATTTCTATTAATTTGATTCTATCTTGACTATAAGATTCACCCACAACTCCATCTAATAGTGACTTTATTTCTTCTTCTATAATTTCAGATTCAGGTAGTTCATCAATTTCTATTTTTAGTTGCTCCTGTAGTTGAGCATTATATTCCTCTAATCCATTAATAAAAAATTGAAAGTTATCAGTCTTAATGTATGGATGCTCACTCTTTACTGATCTTAATGTTTTAGCCGCACTATCTTTTAATTTCTCTAATTCCGCTCCTAACAAGTTGTATCCCTCATGCTGTTTAAACTTATTAGACTCATAATTAAAGAAATATTCTAAAGCAACATGATGAGGTATCCATAGTCGCCCTGATTCCTTAAGTAATTTTAAAATGTCTAATAAACTTTTAGTTGACTCCTTAGATGTGTATTTATAAAAATTAAGTAGAACATTTGTATCCACTACAATAATGGCAGAACTCCAAAGATCTTGAAACTCTTCATCTGTATAGCCTATTAGTCCTTTAAATTGATCTAACACAAGTTCCCCTCCTGAAATTACTTTAATCAATAAAAAAAGGGGCTTAGCCCCTATTCCCTTAATATCCTGTAGAACCAAATCCACCTTTGCCTCTATCTGTATTTGAAAGCTCCCCTTCTTGCTCAATAACATCTACAGATAAAACTGGCATAACAACCATCTGTGCAATTTTCATATGCTTTTCAACAGAAAAAGTTTCTTTACCATGATTAATAAGAATTACACCAATTTCCCCTCTATACTCCTCATCAATAGTTCCAGGAGAGTTTAGTACAGTAATACTATGCTTTATAGCAAGTCCACTTCTTGGTCTAATTTGTGCCTCTGTATTTGCAGGAAGTTGAATAGAGATACCTGTTTTAATTAATTTTGTCTCACCTGATTTTATCTCTTGCGACTCAATTGAAAAGAGGTCAAAACCTGCATCAGTTTTATGAGCCTTGTGAGGTAACTTTGCATCCATATTTAATTTTTTAACTTTAATAGTAAGCATAAATTAATCTCCTTTAAATTGTTTAAGTATGTATGAGAAAAATGCTAACACTGCCCCTGAGAGACCTACAGTTAAAGTAAGTATCCAAAAACCCTTCCAATAACTAAATTCCATATAATGGGCAAAAACTCTTGCAAATAAGAACCAAAGAGCAATGAACCCAAGTATAGAAAGAAAAATACCAGCTCTTTTCTTTGGTTTAGAATATTTCTTTTTTAATTCCTTATATGACTCTTGATTTAAAAATTCTTTTCTCAATCCTTCTAAACTTGTATTCCAAGGTTTTTCAAAAAAATTGGTCTCTTCATCAGTTAAAAACTCTCTTAACTGATGAATTTGATTAGGGGGATTTTCTTGAATATGGTTAGAAGGCTTATTTAAATAATACAACATTAAGGTGGCAAATGTATCTCCTACCTTAATATCAATGCCATTTTCATCAATACTATGATTATGCACTGTAATTACTGAATGTCCTTGCCAAGTAGGGTCAAGGGTTGTTCCAATATGTCCTAATCCTTTTTTGACTAATTTAACTTTAGAATGGTATGTACCACCAATTTTATTAGAAACTCTTATTACTTCTTCTGTCACAATAACTGCTGAGTCATTAGGAGGAATAGTTATAACTCCATCTTTAACAATACTCTTTTTTGTCTTTAAAGACCATGCAAGATGGCTTGCTTTAAAGTTATATGTACTACCTTTAATCTTTTGAGTATCCAAGGGATAAATGTAAATGTTTTTTGCTTTACTCAATTCAAATTCTATGTCTACATTGCTCAAAACTGTCAAGTTGTTCACCTCCACAATAATTATATAGTACCTATTCTATCTTTATGTAGAAATACCTGTTTTTTGTTATTTTTTGTTATAAATATTATTGTTGAAAAATTGACCATTCCTTAAACCGTTTGTAAAATCAAGCTTAAATTAAGGATGTACTGTAACTATTTGATTTGATGAAGAGTGGACAAAGAATGAATTTCTTGTCTATTAATTTTAATTACACCAGGATTCACAAATATGGAACGGTCCTCTATAATGGTATCTTATCAAAGTCTCTTGGTCTTTGAGTCTACTATTAATTCTCTCCATCTATCTTTTATTAATTGAAGATTCTCCCACTATTTTTCTCGTGTAATTCCCCAGCCCAACAGAACCCAGGGATGTGATTCCAATTCGTCCTGAGAAGCTAAAAACCCATCTAAAAAATTAGGGTCTGACCCCCGATACATTAATGCTTCACTGGACCGAGGGTCTGACCCTTTTATTGTAGTTTCTGTACGTAATAAAATTAAGCGAAAATATCGGGGTCTAACCCTATGTACATTAACGCTTCACCCTGACAAAAGATCTAAAACAAATTATTTATTAGAAGAGTTTAATGATATCAGTATTGAAAAATTTAATATTGCCCACCATTAATAAAATCCATTAACCAGCTTTTCGCAGTTTTTTTCCCACGTGGTAAAGGGTGATAATAAAGATATGGCTTTTTACCCTGTATACCCCTTATATGACTCGGAAGTTTTTCTTTAGCTGAAACGGCTAGTTCCTTTAAACCTGGAAGTACTCCCCAGGCAACAATTACTGGCTTTTGTTCAATTCCACTGCACAAAAATTTCCGTTCGTCTTCTCTTTTACCAAGAAAAATACTGTGTATTGTGTTGTCTAATTTTTTATATTCCCTTGCAAATTCCCGACTTTTTGTATTACGTATATCCGAAAGATTTAATACCCTCACATATCTCCAACCATAATGCTCCATTAGTCTCATTACCTGATACTGAGTAGAATCAGGCTTGGCTTTACGTGGTGAATTATTACTTATTTGAAATAGTAAATCAGGACTATTTATATCAAATTCCGGAATTTCATTCGATTCCCCTTGCTTCTTTCCTAATATAGGTTTAGAGTTTCCAGGATTCATCATTATAACAAAGGCTTCAGGATTAATAGAGGATATTTTACTCCCTTTCTGATATATATCTAAAAAATTCCTGCATTTAATTACATGACTATTAATTCTTAAATTAAAAAAGCTACCCGAAGCAGAGTATAACTTTTTTAATTCGCTGGAAGGAATAAACAAGAATATTACCCACTTTCGCTATTGATTATCTTATCAGATTAGTTTTGGAATCGATGACTAATTGTCTATTTCTGATCTTTTCCCTTATTTCATAAACTTTTTTCATATATATTCTTACAAATGTTTTCACAATACACTCTGATTCTACATTTAACAGAACATAATTTTATATATCACCATAAATATACATATAATTGGATTAAAAAGTAATATATTTGAATGATTACCTTATGAGAAAAATACATTGCCCTACACTTTGCCTAAGTCCTTTCTTTCATTCTAGCAGAAGAAAAACCCCTCCCGAAAAACTCACGAAAGGGGCGACCATTTCAAAAATTAGGGATCTGACCCCCAGTACAGGATGTTTCCAAAACGATTTTTGCATGTGCTTCAGGATTACCAAACTTCATATGCAGATTCAATTTCATTTGTTCTGTGGTTAGCTGTTCCTCGATGATCTCGCGTGTCGAGGGTCTGTCCCCATTACTCCTATATTTAATGGAACTGCAGTTTACAAAAGAAGTTCAACTCCGTTCATAAAGTGTTGAATTTAATAATTCTAAATCTTTAATCTCAAATAAATTTCACTCTTCGTACTCATTGAATAAATCTAGATTCATAATACCATATGAAATTTCTTTACCATCATACTGCATATTACATTCGTCTAAGAGTTCGTTGCATTCTTTGATAACTGTCTTTATGATCAAAGTGATAAGTCTTAGCTCTTCTTCCTGAAAATCTTTTTTGAAGGAGCTCTCTTTTTGATAGTTTGAATGAACATACCTGTAAGATACCGCTAGTTTTAGTAACCTTTGTGAAGCGAATTCACTCTTAACTAATATTTTGTCTATTATTCCTTGTTTATTAAATTCAGTTATAGCATTAGTTATTTCTTCTTCAGTCGCTTTTCCACCTTTTATAACTGTTTTAGTCATATGTATCTCTAGAAAAGGAAACTCCCTTAGATTAAAATCTATACCATGATATTTTCTTTTAAAATATCTTATATATTCTGATTGAATGGCTATCCCATAAATATGTAAATATAATTCTTTTAATTGTTCGTAATTATGTTTCCTTTTAAATTCCTTTTTGTCTTTTCTATTTGACAATACAGGTGTCACAAAAGTAACCACTAACGATACTATTCCAGCAATAATAGTTCCTAAGATAATATAAAACTCTTTGGGCACTTATCTATCCCCCTTAAATACAATATTTTACCCCTTTATAAATAAAGGAACATAACGTTGGTTAGATTGGAATTAACTTGATTAAATATATTCTACAGAATATATTTAATGATATTAGTTAAAGAACTATTTTTAGGTTTTTTCTAAATAATTTAGTAAAAAATACTTCTTTTAAACCAATTGTAACTAACTAAAAAAGTTGGTATTTAGTTTTAACAAGTAGCCAGGGTTGAGATTAAAGAAACACACTTACCATATAGTAGATAACTATTACTAAACTTACTTTAAATTAAAAAACTCATAAACTTCGAACTACTTTTTTAATTTTCTTTCTAAAATCGTGAACTAACAAAGTATTAGATGGTAACAACGTTTCATAATAGTCTATATTGTGATGCTTTAGTAATTGTTTTATATGAATATTATGTGAATTTGTAACAAAACCACCTTTTAAACGTATTTTATTCCTCCCTATATCCTTTGACACACCTAACCATTGTCTACCTAGTGATTTATCCAGTTTTGTACCAATATAATATTTACATTCAATCGCTAATGGAACATTTTCTGCTAAAATATTGTATTCAGAACATCTAGCATCATCAGCTTCTTCATAACTATATACCCCTACGTCAACTTCATGTATTATTTTAGATTTACCTTGTATTTGAATACCAAGATTCACCTCATAACATTTCCCTGTTGTTGTTTGATACATTTGTATAATTCCATACTCTTTATTTCCATAAAGGAAACCTGGTGACCCTCGAAATTTAAAGTTTAAAGGTGGATTATTTTCATTTCCATCTAAGATTATGGGTATCCATCTTTCATCAATAAATACATCTACAATTAAGGCTAAAAGATAAATTTCATAAAGTTTCTCGTCGTTCTTTTTAGGCTCCCATTTTTTGGGCCAGTCAGCTAAACTGGAAAACAAATTATCTATTTCATTTTCTAATGTCATAAATCGATACCATCCAATATGTTACTTTTGTCAAGCCATCCTTGCTTTCTCGCTTCAACTATTAGTCCTTTTAATGATTCCTCTGCACCAGAAAAAGAGCTTAAAATATTTTGAATTTCCTCCAGAGAAATATCGCTATTATTAAAATGAATGTAAGTTTCTGAAAGATCGTATCCTAACGTATTGAATGTATTCTTAATTTTATTTAACATAAGCTTTTGTTCTTTTGCTAAATTAATTTTGTTCATAATATTCATATAAAATGACTCTAAAACACTAGTTAGTAATTTACGAGCCTCATCATCGATCCTATTGGTATCCCACTGATTTGTCACCTTTCTTCTTAAGTACCTTCCCTGTTTATCAATAAGCATTCTAGACAAATCCTTGTATCTGTTCTTATTTGATTTAGTTCTTAATTTATCGATTATATCAAAAACTATACTTTCCAAAATAATCTCTTCTTTCCCATTAAAATTACTATTTAAGATTTGAAGCTTTATTAAGAGCAATTAGGTTGTATAATCCACACTTGTCGCAGCCTGCTCCATAGCCTTATGAACTTGGTTTTCTAACTCCTTTTTCACCGAAAAAACGGGGTAACAGCGCATTTGGATCTAATACACATTTTCAGCAGGCTTATAAGCCTTTATAACTTTTATTTTCTCTTTGACTACTATCTCTAATTTCTCTATAAAAGCATATAGGACCAAAACTATACCCGCAGAATTGATTTCCACTTTTATATTTATGCACTTATATTTTGTTATGAGTGAAGTAGTGTTTTAGTTGATAAATCTTTTTGCAATAAGCTATAAATACTTGCAAATTTGCATATACTTGGTCTCTTGACACCTTCGTACCACTTGGATGGCCAGCATCATTTCTATAATTTCGTATCATTTCAAATATTCCTAATAGCATTGTATCTAAACCATCAGTTATATCTCCCGGTAACTTTCCCTTAACTCCATTTAGATTTTTATAAAAGTGATCAAATTGCCGCTTGATTACTTTTCCTTGTGTCTCTTTAATAAATTTTTCTTTTCTGTCCGATTCTTGAAAGAAATTGCTAAATGCATCAATTAATATTAGTAGGGCTCTTTCCGAAGCACATCCTAGGGTAATGGTCGATGAAAGAAGTGCACCGATGTTGTATGTCTTTAGGCTTTCTTCAAGATATGTTAAGATTATTTGATCAATTTCAGGAATGTATAACTTTATTCTTTCTAAATAGCCACTTGGATCATGAGGAATTGGAGCCTCAGAATTAACAACCTCTATACCGTAGTCAGTGAGCTTCAACCAAGGCCAGGATGCATTATCAGCATTGATACCGATTGTAATAACCCTTTCAAAAACCAAATACCATATTATTTCTCTTACCTTATCTTGATCCACAGAGGATAATTGAAAAGATCCTCCATAATTGTAACTTCCTTTTGAGAGGTTTGTTATAAAACCTTTATTTACAGCAATGTTTGCAACTAGACGGCAAACACTCAAATATTGAGTTTGATTTTCAGTTTTAAAAGCTTCTAAAACTAATAACCGCATTTCGTCAAGAGACAAATTCAAGGTGGGAACTGTTTCCATTTCAATCACCTCACAAAAAATTTTTTAGCATTATTTTACCAGCAGTTTTTTTCTAGAATAGAAATAAGGGTATACTACTTTGCAAAATTATTCTCTTTTTAAGAGTAGTAGATTCTTCCTAGCACTTATTATAACCCCTTCCAAATAATAACCACATTCGCTTACACCAAATTAATTCCTAAATTTCGCCGTTACTTATAGTACAGTTCACCGCGAGGGATCTATATAAGGCTTTTAGTAATAGCCTCCATTCACCAAAAATTATTTAAACAGAACTCAATTAAAAATATGAGAACTAAAAGTAAAGGTACTGATAAAAATGCTATTACTCTTTTTAGATACTTCCATCTGTTAAAGATCTTTATTTTCTCATCAGCAGTTTTTACTTTTTCAGTGTTTTCTTCTTCTTCTCTTTTTACCGCTCTCCAATAATCAATATCATCATGGTTGTCAGATTGCGTAAGTAGTGAAGCATACCTATTTGAAAATTTCTTATAATCATCATTTACTATTACTAACTCTGACTCACCCTCTCTCGTATACGAAGTGTTAGCAAGTTGAATATCTGCAAGTAATCTTGTTAATTCCATATAGTTAGATTGAAATCTACCTACTTTTTCTCCAGCATTTTTTATGGATACATACATCGTAAATAGAGTAACAAAAACTGACATAACTAAAAGTAGAATCGAGAGCTTTTGATTACCGCTTGGATTCAAAGTATCCAAACCAAAAGCAAATCTGATTGAGACGACAGTAACAATAATAGAGTAAAATATCGTGATGAACCTGTAAAAATTATCATCTTCCTTATATCTTTTTGACGCTTCGATTCTTGAACTTCTAATTATCTTACTCCTTCTTTCTAACTCTTTCATTAGGCTATAAACATCAGTAACTTCCCTCAACGCAACGACCTCTTTTTAAAGATTTTTTAATATTTTGTTTATAACTTTTTATAGAATATTCATTCTCCTTCAAAATAAGAAAAATCCACTTCTTTCACAACAAACTTTTTCTTGTTACCAACCCCAATATTATTTTCGATCATCAACTTAGCTAATTTCCTACCATCAATGAGAACAATTTTCTTAACATCTACCAATCTTTCAACATATTCTTCTGCTGCCTTTGAAAAGTTAGATGTTGTAATAAAAATTCCTTTTTTGGCACCTTTAGCGTCTAATGCCCCTGAGAATCCAATCACTTCTGGACTTCCTACTGTATTTTCCCACCGTTTTCCTTGAACATAAATATTATCCAGGCCTAATTTGTCTTCTTTGATAATGCCGTCTAAACCACCATCATTGGTCCTTTTAGTAACTTCCCCATCACCATATCCCATTGAAGTTAATAACTCTACGACAATCGTTTCTAACCTTCGCCAATGGGCTTGTTTAAGGTGATCGATTAAATCTTTTATTAAATCGGACTCAATTTCTTCAACTTTCTCTTGAATGGTTTCAAAAGGATCAACAACTTTTTCAAGTTCCTCAATTTCATCTTCTTTTTCTTTAGAATTATCATGGAGAAGTTCTAAACCTTCTTCTGTGATTTGATATGTATATTTACTTACCTCTTCGATATAATCTTCTTTCTTGAGTGAGTATCTTGCTGACCTCATTCTATTGGCAAAAATAAACTCTTTACCATCGGAATAGGTGATGTTTAATTGCTCCTCTGATAATCCAAGTTGATCAATAACTCCGTCGTTTATCATAGTCGTGGTATAAGGTTTTTTATCCCTAAGAACATTTAATAAGGGAATTAAAAGTTCCTTATGAGCAGGAAGAGAATTAGCAATTTCCTTGTCATGATACTTAACAGATATATTGTTTGTTATTAAATCAGTGGTTTCTTGTTCTGTTTTTGGAATGCCACTCTTTTTAAATATCTCCAAAATTTCGTTCTTTGTAAGACCATTTTCGCTTAAGAATTTTATTTTAGATAAAACATCAAATGACTCATCACTAAAAAACTTCTTTCTGCCATCTTTCTTCACTGGAATAAACTCTGAAAAATATTTTATCCACCATCCACCATTGGCTTCTGACCACCCTACTTTTTTTGATAAAGCAATTTGAGTCATATAAAATGGGTTTTTCATGATATAACACCCTCAGAACATTTTAGTTATATTTTACCATAAAAATAGTTGTTATTAGTAAATTAGTAAATTTCAAGAAGTTATATCTTGATCAAGTTGCTCCGCTTCCAGTTAGCGAGAGTAAAAACGGGGTCTGACCCCAATATCACCAAATAAGGTGTCCAAAAACCACTAAAAGGGACAAGGCGGCCGCCTTGTCCCTGTTTAACACTATTCGCAGTGAACCTAACACTCTCTCACCTTATGTGCCAGTTCCCCCGCTTTTCTTATCTAAGCACGCAATAATGCTCCATTTGGTTCTTTTAACTCCTTCTCTACTATTTGATTCATCTTAGAGAAGTGGTCCAGAAATTGTTGTGCCAGCTCTTGTTCCTCCGTGTCACTTTTCAATAAAACGATGTCGCGCAGAATCTGAGCCATCCATGAATTATCGAAATATCGGTACTTGCCTGAGTTCCATGTCGTTTGTTGAGGGGATTTTTCATTGACATAGTACTTCCAGAAAGGCATCTGCTTCGATTCCTCGTCTGTCAGTTGGAGTCTGTAATGGGAATGGGCAGGAATATTTCCATCTTCACAAAATTTACCGATGAAATGATCCTTCACCATATATACACCTAAGATCCGTCTGTCTTTTTCAGGCATGCCTGGATCGACTGCTGTCAGCAGGACCGCACTGTTTTGGTGTAAGCGACTGGGCTTGTTTGGCTTACCCTTATTCGTACCACTTTTTATTTCACCAGAGGAAACCGTCCAATCTGAAAAGGAGCTGTTCTGTTCTTCTGTATCGCACCTGTAAACCATCTGCGATTCGGGATGAAGTTTATGATTTTTCATACTTTTTTCATGCCCCACTCGAAGCTCCTGGTTTCTTCTTTGCCGTGCCTTTTCCTCTTCTTTCTGCATTTCTTCCTCTTTGAGTTCCATTTCCTGCTCGTGTAAAATTTTTTCAAGTGAATTGGCAGCACTTTTATCATGCAGTTTCAAGTGCTGTCCAAATGCATCCGGGTAAACAAATTTTTTATTTTCCGAGGCGAAATGGATTTCAACTACCGTATCATTATGATTCACGATGCTTCCCATACCAAACCGCTCATGTGTAACTTTCTTATTGATTAAATTCAATATATTAGTCCTCCTTGTATAAACACTCGGGTACTATTGCATAAAAAGCTCACAAAAACTGTTTGAATTCCCTTCGGAATAAATAAGATGGATAACTAAACGTTCAATGTAAAAAATCACCAGATAATAATCATACCATTTTATTGATAAGAATACAACTTTCGTGTTGACAAACCATTTTATTGAGAGGTAAAATGAAATTTTGTTCAAATCTTGATGATTGGTACAAGAGTGCTTTTTTGGTTTTTCTCCGGTTAAATGGGGATGGATCCAACTTGATTTTTTGCATTAATCTGGAAAATCGCACTTTCAAACTAATGATAAATATATAGACCTGAACTCTCCTCTTCACCTAGTAGAAAATACTCTCTTCCAAGTGTTCGAACCAGAGCTCCTCCGTATCAACTACTCAAACATCATGATTACATCCATCCTGATAACCAAATGTCCAATCAGCGCATCCACCCTATCTACACCCTTAGCGTCTCTATGTTGGTGGTGTTCTCTAGTATCTATTCTTTCTCTAAGATCTTAAGTCTGTTTGCAGGTTCTCTCCGCACCCGATTCATATGCTTTTCGCCGCACGAAGACAATCCGGAATCAGCTTTATTATCAAGCTGGTCGATCCCAGAATCCTTACATCTCTTTTAACAGAAATCCTCATCCAATAGAAATAATCCGCACAAGCGAAACCATTCATCGGTTTAAACTTAAACACATCTTCATACTCATGCTTCTCCGACTCCAACCTCTTACAAAAAGTACTCATTCTCACTTTTAAAAACAGGTCCTCTCGAATCTTCCCAATGGACCGAATATAATGCCCTTCACCGAGCACCACACACCCTAACTGAACTCCGCCCTCATACATGGCATTCAACAGAATCCACAGATACAGGTAATAAAATGTACTCAAATCAAATATCCATTTATTTAAATTTCTCCATCTACTCATTTGATTCACTCCTGATTCAATCTGTATTCAACCCTTATATAGTAAGATTGGCTGGGAGAGGATACCCCTTAGATAAATTTTCTTTTTAAAATATGTTGTTATTAAGTAGAGGAAGGCTAAACGCTAGAAGTAGAGGAGAAAATGAAGAGCAGGTTTGTTATCTTAAAGATGCTTTTGGCTTAATCATCTGAAAAACAGGGCGATCCCCAACTCATTTGGAGCAAACGCAAACAAGAAAAGCTAAATTCGTTTCTCCACTCCTTTTATCAACAAAGAAAAAAACCTCATTCGTACAAATGCACGAATGAGGTTTACCACCACAATTTATTCTGAAGAGTCTTCTATATTCTCCTCCGTCACCAATTTTAACGGAACCGGAATCTTCTCTTTCACTTTCTTCCCTCGCAACACATCAGCCCCAGCCTGCACGGCCAACGAACCAATCTTCTCAGGCTGCTGAGCAACCGTCGCAGAAAGATTACCATTACGGATACTAGTCATAGCATCTTCATTTCCATCAAATCCAACGACGAGAACGTCACGACCGGAACTCTGGATCGCCTGCAGTGCTCCCAATGCCATTTCATCATTATGAGCAAACACGGCTTTGATGTCTGGATTCCCTTGAATCAAGTTCTCCATCGTATTCAGTCCCTCGGTACGATCGAAGTTTGCCGTCTGTTTGGCCACGACATCTAGCTTTTCATCCGCGATGTTGTGAAATCCGGCTCCACGCTCACGTGTGGCAGATGCTCCAGGGACTCCTTCGAGTTCTGCAACCTTGGCACCTTCACCAAGCTGTTTGACGAGGTATTCTCCGGCCATTTCGCCGCCCTTTTCGTTATCGGAGCTGACGAGTGTGGCGACGTCTCCTTTTTCCGCTGAGCGGTCAAGGGTGACGACCGGAATACCCAGGCTGTTGGCGGATTGTACGGCAGTAGAGATGGCCGCTGAATCCGTCGGGTTGATGAGTAAGACGTTGACTCCCTGCTGGATGAGGTCTTCTACGTCATTGATTTGCTTGGCTGCGTCGTTCTGGGCATCGACGACGACGACTTCCATGCCTTGTTTCTTTGCTTCATCTTCTACCCCGTTTTTCATGGAGACGAAGAATGGGTTATTTAGGGTTGAAACGGATAGTCCGATTTTGATGTCTTCAGGGTTCGAGCTTTTATTTGGCTTCGCCCATTCCGGCGGCTGCAGGGAGCAGGCGCCTAGGAATAGGAGTGATAGACTGATTAGTAGTAACCATGCTTTTTTCATAGTATCCCTCCTACGCTGCTTTCTTTCGGTCGATGAGAACGGCGATGATGATGACGACACCCTTTACGACCATTTGGAAGAAGGATGAGACGCCGAGCAGGTTCAGACCGTTGTTTAACGTTCCGATGATGAGTGCACCGAATAGTGTTCCGACGATCAGTCCGCGTCCGCCTGAAAGGCTTGTCCCGCCTAGGACGACGGCGGCGATGGCATCGAGTTCATAGGACGTACCTGCTGTCGGCTGGGCTGAATTCAGGCGTGACGTGAGGATCGCTCCTGCGAGTGCTGCCAGTAAGCCGGCCAGGGAGTAGATCATCACTTTGATGCGTGGTACTTTGATCCCTGAGATGAGGGCTGCTTTTTCATTTCCACCGATGGCATACGTTTTTCGGCCGAACGGGGTTTTGTGCAGGATCACCCATAGGATGGCGAACGTCAGGATCATCGTGACCGCAGGTACTGGGATTCCAAGGAAGTATCCTCTTCCGAATAGTTGGAAGGCATAGCTGTCACCAAGACCTGTGATTGGGTTTCCGTCTGTGTACACAAGCGTCAAACCGCGGAACATCGTCATCGTTGCGAGTGTGGCGATGAATGGTGCCATTTTTCCTTTTGTGATCAATAATCCGTTGACCATTCCCATTGAGGCTCCGAGAATACAGCCGATCAAGATCGCAAGGATCGGGTCGATTCCCGATACCATCATCCCTGCCATAAGGGCACTGGATAAGGCGAGGATCGAGCCGACGGATAAGTCAATTCCTCCGGTCAAAATGACGAAGGTCATCCCGTAGGCAATCAGGGCGTTGATCGCGACCTGTCGTAATAGATTCAATAAGTTCAAGGGTTCTAGAAAACTAGGGTTGATGATGGATACGGTCGCAATCAGCACAAACAGTCCGAGTAGCGGACCGAGCTTCTGCATCAGATTGCCGACGTGATTCGTTTTGAGTGCGTTATTCATGTGCGTGACCTCCTGTCGCCAATGTCATGATTTTTTCCTGTGTGGCGTCTTCTTTTGATAGCTCTCCTGCGATGGTCCCTTCATGGACGACGAGGATGCGGTCGCTCATGCCGAGTACTTCCGGCAGCTCGGATGATACCATCACGATTGCGACGCCCCGGTCGGTGAGCTCGTTCATCAGTTGATAGATTTCCCGTTTCGCGCCGACATCGACTCCCCTTGTTGGTTCGTCGAGGATGAGCACTTTCGGACCGATCCCGATCCATTTGGCGATGACCACTTTCTGCTGATTTCCGCCGGACAGATTCTTTGCGTGGGTCCGGGCTGATTCAGTTTTGATCGTCAGCCGTTTGATGAGCATTTCCACAAAGTCCTGCTCGCTTTTATCGTTGATCAAGCCTTTCTTTGTGAAGCTGTAGAGGCTTGGAAGAGCGATATTATCCTTCAGGGAAAAGTCGAGGACGAGTCCTTCATCCTTCCGATCCTCGGTGATGAATCCAAGACCGAGCTTCACCGCTTGATCTGGTGTTTTAATGGTGACCGTTTTCCCGTTCACCAGGATTTCACCTTCATAACGGCCGTCGAGTCCGAAGATGGTGCGCATGATTTCTGTTCGGCCTGCCCCCATCAATCCTGATACCCCAACGATTTCGCCTGAACGTACTTCGAAGCTCACTTTTTCAAACAGTCCCTTCTTCGTCAGGTTCCTGACTTCAAGCATCGTTTCGCCTGGCTTTGGCTGGCGTTTTGGAAAGCGGTCCGTCAGTTCACGTCCGACCATTTTCTTCACGACCTCATCGAAGTTGGTTTCAGGGATCGGTGTCGTATCCACCGTGCGTCCGTCCCGCATGACTGTGATCGTGTCACAAATCGTGAAGATCTCTTCCATCCGGTGGGAGATGTATACAATCGACACGCCGGCTTTTTTTAACGAACGGATGACGGTGAAGAGTGTCTCGATTTCCCGGTCCGTCAAGGCCGCCGTCGGCTCGTCCATGATGATGACTTTCGCATCCGTCATAAGGGCTTTGGCAATTTCGATCATCTGCTGCTGACCGACCGAGCACTGTCCCGCTTCTTTTGTGAGAGGGATGGAAATGTTCAGCTTTTCAAACTGCTCATTCGCAACCGCTTTCATTTTTCTCGTATTGATGAGACCGAATTGTGTAACCGGTTCCTTATTGATGAACAGATTCTCAAGGACGGTCATCTCCGGCCAGACGTTCAGTTCCTGATGGATGAAGGCAACGCCGAATTCCTCGGCCTGCTTCGGATTATCGAAAGTCATGTCCTTCCCGTCGATGGTGATTGTTCCCTGATCCTTCTTATGAAGACCCGTCAGGATGTTCATCAGGGTCGACTTTCCGGCACCGTTTTCTCCCATCAGGGCATGGACTTCACCTTCCCCGATCTCGATGTCCACGCCTTCTAGAACCTGATTCGTTCCAAATGCTTTATGGATATTCTTCATGCTGATCTGCATGCTACTACCCCCTTTGTTTTAAAAAATGACTCCCGCGTGAAGGATGCAATTCGCGTACGGAGTGACTTCCCCCGTGCGGATGACGGCCTTCGCCTTATGGGTTTCGTTCTTGAAGTCTTCATGGGATACATACTGGATCCCATGAAACCATGAGGTCATTTGCTCGTGGACCCCTTTATTTGTTTCTACTTCTTCTGCAAGTGTGACAGATTCGACGACCATTTCTTCCTTCAACAGCTCGACTACGTCAAGGAAGGACGGCTCTCCCGGTTTCAATGCCAGGTCGATTTTCACGACGTCTGACGGAATCGGGAGACCGGCATCGGCCACGACGATCGTATCAGTGTGACCGAAATCGGCTAGTATTTTTGCAATGTGACTGTTCAAGATGCCATGTCGTTTCATTCTGCCAGCTTCCTTTCCACTTCGTCTCTTGTCGGCATTCCGCCCTGTGCCCCGAATCCAGTCACGGAAAGGGATGCGGCGCGGTTTGCGAATCGGAGGCTTTCTTCCATTGTTTGTCCTTCAGCAACTGCCGTTCCGAATGCGGCGTTGAAGGTATCGCCTGCTCCAGTCGTATCAACGACTTCGACTTTAAAGGAAGGAACCATGATTTCCTTTGTTCCATCATGGTAGCGGACTCCGGCTGCTCCTTCGGTGATGATGACTTTGTCAGGATATTGTTTCAGTGCTTCTGACGGATTCATTCCGTTAAAGAGTACATCTGCTTCATGTTCATTCGGTGTCAGATATCTGGCTCCATCGATGACTTTTTGTGAAATCTTCCGTGCCGGAGCCGGGTTCAGTAGCAGTGGGACTTCAATCTTGTTGCACAGGTCTGCCACGTACTCAACGGTTTCCTCTGGGATTTCCTGCTGGATCATGATGAGATCGCATGTTTTGAGGAAATCTGCTGTTTTCTCGACGTACTCAGGAGTCACAAGATCATTGGCCCCTTTGACGACGACAATGCTGTTGTCCCCTTCAGCGAGGATGATATGAGCGGTTCCGGATTTCTCACCTGTAACCGGTTCCACATATTCGGTATGAACACCGTTGCTCTTGAAGTTTTCCAAAATCTCTTGGCCGTAAGGATCGTCGCCTACGCATCCGATCATGTACACGTCAGCCCCAAGCCTTGCTGCTGCAACGGCCTGGTTGGCTCCTTTCCCACCGGGCACCGTGTCAAAGCTGTCGCCCAGTACCGTTTCCCCTGCACCGGGGCGTTTCGCTGATGTGACCACCAGATCCATGGATGAGCTGCCAATCACGGCAATCTTCGCTTTTTTCATCTTCCTTCATCCCTTTCGTGTTGTGTTTCTCTGTATGAGTTCAACCGGAAGCTGAACCGTTGTATCGATGTCTTGTTCTTTTTTTATCAGTTTAATCAGAAGTGCCGCGGCCTGCCTGCCCATTTCGTAAGCCGGCTGCCTGATCGTCGAGAGCGCCGGATAGGAAAGGCTGCTCTGGGGGATGTCATCATAGCCGATGATCTGTACGTCTTCCGGGATCTTCTTCCCGAGCCTCAAGGCCTCATGGAGAATCGCGATCCCGACGATATCATTGCTCGCGATGACCCCGTCCGTATCAGGGTAGTCGGCGAACAATTCCTCCGCCCAGCCCTTTGCGTCTTCAAAGGAGAACGAGGTCGTACTCATCACGGTGAAGTCGACGTCCGTCCCGCTTAGGTACTCGACGGCTCCACGGAATCGGTCCTGTGCCGGCTTGACGTGTGCCGGTCCCTTCATGACGGTGATCCGCTTCGCCCCTTTTTCAACCAGGGTCTTTGCCGCCAGGCGCCCTCCTTTGCGGCCGTCCGCATAGACAGCCGGATAGTTGTCCGTGGTCCGGTCAAGGAGGACGAGTGGGAGATTCAATTCACTATACAGCTGATCATGCTCCACATGATTGGTAGCGGAAATCATCCCGACGACATTGTTCTGAACGAAGGTCTGGATATAATCCAGTTCCTTCTGGATGTTCTCGTCACTGTTACCAAGGAGGAGCCTGAACCCTGCCTCACTCACTTCATCCTCGACCCCTCTCGCCAGCTGCGGGAAGTACGGGTTCGTGATATCCGGAAGCAGCAGTCCGATCAGCCTCGACTCCCGTTTATAGAGGGAGCGCGCCACCTCGTTCGGGCTATAATTCAGCTTCTCGATCGCCCCCATCACTTTCTTCCTCGTCTCGACTCCTACATAGCCGTTATCATTCAGCACCCTGGAGACCGTCGCCACCGACACCCCCGCTTCACTCGCCACATCCTTAATTGTTGCCACGTGCGTCACTTCCTGTTCGTTTGGTTGGTTTATGTGTAACCGGTTACACATAAAATAACACATATTTGTAACCGGTTGCAATAGTTTAATCCTAAAACTTATTGACCAGTTCAAAGGATGAAATTTTGAATTCATGAACTAAGAGCTAGTGTACCTGTTATATCAGCAGGCGATCCAAAGTTTTGGAATCTATAAAGAGCAATAGCTATATATCAGTCTATCATGATATACCATTTGAACCCATAAATGGTAGCCAGTAAAAAAAAGACTCTTCAAGTGACGAGTCTTTTTCTTTGTCTTAGAATTAGTAAACATGTGAGTGAACTATTATCCTTAGAAGTCCTCTATACTGAATATGGACTAAGATACGTAAAGATGGTCGGCGAAATGACTGTTCCGTTCTGATTTAAAGATCCAGTTCTAAAGTTACCTTTCTTTTTTGTAGGGAGTAACTTGTATTTTCTCTACCTCCCATTTAAGACCTTGTTTCTTTAAATAAAAGTCAGCACGACCTTCATAAATTGCTTTTATACCCTTTTTTTTATCGTTTTGAATGATTTCGATCGTTACTGTAACAATATTGGGTCTACTAGGAAAATCACTTACAATTAAATTTGGATTCTCTAAATTTCGCTCTTTGGAATACTCAAAAAAGTATTGAAGTTTTTTTTGATTCTCATTTGAGATTTCTTCGACTTCCTTGTTTTCCTGGACATCCTCCATGATATTGGTTACTACTTTTTTTGGTGATTGATTTACTATATTATAAACAAAAATCAGTATGGTAAATCCCACAAGAATGAAACCTATTACGAGAAACGACTTTTTGTTTAGAGTCAATAGTAACGATCCTTTCGTGTAAAATATAGTTCGTTTCTTACGCTGTTAGCAAATTGTAAACGGGATTAGGAAGAATAGGGTCAGACCCCCGGTTCATTAATGCTTCATCGTGCCGAGGGTCTGACCCCAATATGCTCCAATGTTATTCTCCTTTCTTGGGTTTCTACGATACAATCTCTCATTTATTCAATATCCTTCTAGTGTTTTTGTTAAACATTGGAACATTCTCCATGAAACACCGCATATCTTTCACACAAAAAAGACAGCCCTGATTTGGCTGTCTTTTCATCTTTATTTACTTGTACCGAACTCTTTCCATATTCCCTCTAAAAGCTGCTTATCCGTCAGCAGTTCATATCCCGTGAGCGCAAGTGCCTTTGCCCCGATCACAAGGGCACGGTCACCCTCGATGGATTTAGCCGCTTCCCTGAATTCGTTCGTGTGGACGACGAGGGATTCGGGGCCGATTTTGATGTAGGGGTGGATGGTCGGGACCACCCGGCTGACGTTACCGGCATCGGAGGAACCGAGTCCCTTTCGTTCTGTATCGTCGAAGTATTCCCCCAGTGACTCGATGGAGCGCTGGAATACTTGATCGAAACGGCGGTTGAGCTGAAAGTGATCGACTTCATTTTGGATTTTGATGACATTCAGTTCCGTCCCTGTGGCAAGTGCCGATCCCTCAGCGATCGCTTTCACTTTCTTCGTGACTTCATTGCACGCTTCCCTGGTTGCAGCGCGTATATAGAAGCGGGCTTTTGCATAGTCAGGGACGATGTTGGGCGCGTCCCCGCCGTGGGTGATGATGCCGTGGATCCGGACATCATCGGTCACGTGCTGGCGAAGGGCGTTAATGCCGTTGAACAGCTGGATCACACCGTCGAGGGCATTGATGCCGTCTTCAGGGGAAGCTGCCGCATGGGCAGACCTTCCTTTGAATTCGAAATCAAGGGGGTCCACCGCAAGGGTTTTCCCTGTCTGCGTTGTCCTGTTGAACGGATGAACCATCATGCAGGCGTCCACTCCTTCGAACAAGCCTGCCTTTACAAAACTGCCCTTCGCACTTCCGTTCGGGCCGCCTTCCTCGGCAGGAGTCCCGAACACCACCACTTCCCCTCCTGTTTCATCGAGTACGGACGACAGGGCGATGGCCGCCCCGCAGCTTGCCGTCCCGATGATATTGTGACCACAGGCGTGACCGAGTCCAGGCAGGGCGTCATATTCAGCCAGGTAGCCGATGACCGGCCCTTCTTTTCCTGAATGTTTGCGTGCCACAAAGGAAGTCTCATGGCCCGCCACTCCCCGTTCAATGGAGAATCCGTTGGCTGCAAGGAGGGTGGTCAAGGTCTCTGAAGCAAAGAACTCTTCGTTACCGATTTCAGGATTGTCGTGGATCTGATGGCTGGTCGACACGAGTTTCACAGCCAGTTGATCCACTGCCGAGAGGATGTTGTTCTTACGATGGGCAATCGCTGCTGGTTGACTCATCTCTTTTCCCTCCTAATGCAATTCACTGACCGGCACGAATGTCGGGATCAGGGAATCTTTATATGTTTTCTTGATATGTTCCGCTACGTCATCTTCCTGGTAGAGATCAACAATCTTTTTATAGGTCTTATTGTCTTTATCTTTTTCCTGCGCTGCGATGATATTGATGAACGGCTTAGACTCCGCCCCTTCGATATAGATGCTGTCATCAACCGGTACGAACCCTGCTTCAACAGCCACGCCATTATTGATGATCGATGCCGCAACATCCGGGAGTACCCTCGGTGTCTGGGCAGCGACGACCGGTGTGAATTCAAGGTTTTTCGGGTTTTCTTTAATGGCTTCGAGACCCTGTGACTGATCAAATCCTTCTTTCAGTTGTATCAAACCTGCTTCCTCCAATAGGAGAAGGGCGCGGCCAAGGTTCGTTGCCTCTTGAGGAACGGCTACTTTACTGCCTTTCGGTAAGTCTTCTACCGATTTATATTTTTCCGAATAGATTCCCATCGGCGCGATGATCGTCGAGCCGATCGGTACAAGGTCCAGATTATGTTCTTCAACGAATGAATCAAAATACGAAATCGTCTGGAAGGCGTTCAGGTCGATATCCCCATCGGCCAGCGCCTGGTTCGGTCTCACGTAATCGGCAAACTCCACAATCTCGATTTCAATCCCTTCCTTCGCTGCTTTCTCCTTCATATACTCCCAAATCGGCACCCCAGATCCATTCACTCCGACTTTAACGACTTCTTTTTCACCTGAGCCGGATGCACTGTCTCCCGAGCAGCCGCTCAATATAAGGGTGATTAATAGAATGGCGATACTTGCCAGGCTGATTGATTTTTTCATATTCCTCTCTCCTAACGTCTCCTGATGATTTTTGATAATGTATTCCCTGCTGTCTGCAGTCCCTGCACCATCACGATTAAAATGATGACGGTCACGATCATGACGGATGTTTCAAATCGCTGATATCCGTAAGCAATGGCGAGGTCCCCGAGTCCACCGCCTCCGACTGCCCCGGCCATGGCCGATGCTCCGACGAGTCCGATGGTCGCGATCGTAATATTCAGGACCAGTGTACTCAGTGCTTCCGGAATGAGGATCCCGAAGATGATCTGCCACGGCCCTGCCCCCATGGACTCCGCCGCTTCAATGACACCCGGTTCCACTTCAAGGAGCGAGCTCTCTACCAGTCTTGCAATATACGGTGCTGCAAATACGACAAGCGGTACCACGGCTGCCGCCGTTCCGATCGATGTGCCCACTACCAATCTTGTAAAGGGGATGATGGCCACCATCAAGATGATGAACGGGATCGAACGAAATACGTTGATGATGCTGCTCAATACGGAAAAGACGACTTTATTTTCAAGTAAGTGCCCCTTCCGCGTGACAACGACGATGATGCCGAGGGGAAGCCCAATCAACGTTGCAAATAGAAGGGAGAATGACACCATCGCCACGGTATCCCATGTCGCTTCTATAATTCTTGGCCAAAATAATTCCCAATTAACTTGCACGTTTCTCCACCTCGCTTACGAATAATATGTTCTTCCAATAATCCAGGATCTCTTCTGTTTCGTTCTTACTGCCGATGATCTGTACGATGAGATTCCCGAACGGCTTGCCCTGGAGTTCCGTGATCTGGCCGAACAATACATTAATGTGGGCATCGAATTTCTTTGCCGTTTCGGAAAGGACCGGCGTGCCCGTCGAATCCCCCTTGAAAATGAGGCGGCAGATGCGCCCTTCTTTACTGTCATTCAATTTGTCGAGAACCGATGCCGGCAGCTGATCATTCATGACACTCTTCACAAAATTTCTCGTCGTCGGGGTCTGCGGGTTGGAGAAGATATCGAAGACGCTTCCCTCTTCAACGATTTCTCCATTTTCCATGACCGCGACCTTATCACAGATTTCCCGGATGACCCCCATTTCGTGAGTGATCATCACAATCGTAATGCCATACTCCGCGTTGATTCTCTTTAATAAATTCAAAATCGATTCCGTCGTCTGAGGATCAAGTGCGGATGTGGCTTCATCGCAGAGTAGAATCGAAGGCGACGTCGCCAGGGCTCTTGCTATCCCCACCCTTTGCTTCTGCCCTCCTGACAGTTGATCCGGGTAATGCTTCGCTTTATCTTCAAGTCCGACAAACGCGAGCAATTCCTTTACTCTCTCGCTGATTTTTTCTTTTGGCCATTTTGCAAGTTTCAGAGGATAGGCGATATTCCCTGCCACCGTCCGGGATTGAAACAGATTGAAGTGCTGAAAGATCATCCCGATGCGGTGCCGCTCCTGCCTCAGATCGATGGCCGACTGATCTTTCAGGCTGCGCCCCTCTATGAAAATATCACCCGATGATGGTTTCTCTAAAAAATTGAGACAGCGGACAAGCGTGCTTTTTCCCGCTCCGCTGAATCCGATCACACCATAAATCTCTCCCTTCTTCACTTCGAAGGAAATATTCTTCAAAGCGGTGAATGGGCCATCCTTCGTCTCGAATACTTTCGTAACATTCTGAACTCTAATCATATAAGACTTGCTCCTTTCGCTATGTATACTTCTTGTTGACGATCATGGCTCAAATAAAAAAGTGCCCCCCTTCATAAGAAGAGAGGCACAAAAGTATGTATATGTCCCGCTCTTCTCATCTTTCAAGTCAATTGACTTGATGGAATTGGCACGGTATTCGTAAGAACCCGTTGCCGAGGTATCGCAGGGCCAGTCCCTCCACCTCTCTGGATAAGAAGATATCGCTTTATTAAATTAATGTTATGATGCGTTTAAGCATTAGGGTAATGGTAAAGGATTTGAATTGGTTTGTCAATCCTGTTTTTAAGTAAATTACATTACGGAAATTGGGCACTTGAACCAGTCTTCAATTAGTTGTTGAGTATTTTACGCTTTTCAAGTAAATCGCTTAGATTCTTCCCTAATACTTTACTTCATCGTGCACAATAGTAGTTTACAAGAAAGCCAAGGTTACACCTCTCAACCCCCAAAACAATTATGCTATACTAAAAGAAAAAATATTCAGACTATTAAAAGGGGCCAAAAACATGAAACCAAACATTATCGACATCGTCCAATCCCAAGTCATCGCTTCCATTAAGGAAGAAAAAGACTTGGAAAAGGCTATGCAGTCAAACGCCAACATCGTGTTCATCCTAACCGGCAATCTGATTACCATGGATGGGTATTTGAAAAAGCTGAAGGAAGCAGGTAAAACCACGTTCATACATATTGATTTCATCGATGGATTGTCCAATACGAAAAGTGCCATTAAATACATAGCAGAAATCTGGAAGCCCGCTGGAATCATCACAACAAGGAGCAACCTGATCAAATATGCAAAGGAAGAAGGTTTGATGACGATCCAGCGCCTTTTTCTTATCGACCGTAATGCCCTTGCCAAAGGAATTGATATCGCACAGAACTGCAAGCCGGATGCGATTGAAGTCCTTCCTGGTCTCATGCCGTCCATCATTGATAAACTGACGACCATGACTACGCTGCCCATCATCGCTGGTGGCCTGATCAGTAATAAGGAAGATATTCTGAACGGACTAAGAGCGGGTGCCCTCGCCATTTCTTCAGGGGATCCGAAGCTCTGGAATCTGGATGTTTAACCAAAAAAAGAGCTCAACCACTGGAAAGTTGAGCTCCAACTCTATTTATGTTCCTACTTTTTCTTCTTCCTCTTCTGTCTTACTTTTTTTCCGGGCCCATGGTAGAGGAACCGATGTGATCTCCCGCTCTTCAAAGAAGTTTCCTATCTTCGTAATGATGAAGGTTACGAGTGTTGCGAAGATGACAATGGAATAAAACCCGGCTCCGATACCAATCCCGATTCCCCCCACGTAAAAAATCATCGCCGCTGAAGTCAGTCCTTTCACTCGTAATCCATCTTTCAGTATCACGCCTGCACCTAGGAATCCGAGCCCGGATACGATCTGCGCCGCCAGACGAAACGGGTCCATCACTTTTCCGCTGTCCGGTTGACTGAGCATCTCCGCCCCTTCGATGGAGACGATCGTGATCAATGTACAGGCCACTGATACATACGTATACGTTTTTAACCCCGCCGGTTTATTTTTCGATGTCCTGTCCCAGCCGATGATGAACCCTAATACAGCACTCACCAGTATCCGAAAATAGATATCATGCTGCCAGAAAAATTCCGTTGCTTCATTCATGTACTGCGTCATCTCGCCATCCTCCTTAAATGAAAAAGAGATCGCGCCACAAAGCGAATGCCTGATTTCTCCACTCCATAGTGAAAAAACCATACAGTTCGCTTCATAGGTGATCTCTTCTCCTCTTCCTACCAAGCTTCATTCTTCTTACTATTCCTTTTATCATACACCAATCTATCCTTCATTTCAATGATATATCTAAAAATTCTAAATTTTCCCGAATGGCCATTGCCACCCTTATGCGCTCATTGTATGATTGAGTTAGTGAGATTATATAGCGGGTAGAGATGAGGAGAACCCTGTGTCAATTCGTGTGTACGATGATCGTGCACTCCATTGCCATGGGGTTCTTTTCATTTATACATAAATACCATTTTAAAAGGAGGAAATGAAGTTGAAAAACAGATCTATCACCCGTATAGCCGTCCTTCTTGCTTTAGGAATAGCAGGACTTTTATTGCTTCATGGTCACAGCGCAAATGCAAAAGAGACCAACCCGCCTCTTGTCATCACGGAAATCGTCACCAAATCCGCAGACACCGGTCAGCCCTATGAGTACGTCGAAATCTATAACACCACCTCAGAAGCAATTAATCTACAAGATTATCAACTCCAATACTTTACAAGTAACTTCTCAAGCCCGGCCAACCGATGGCCCATCGACGACAAAACCATCCAGCCGAAAGAATCCCTGGTCCTCTGGTTAAAGAAATTCGCTTATCCTGATGTACCGCTGTGGGACTTTAACTCCAACTACGACATGTATCTCACTCCCGATGACGTATACGAAATCAAACTGACGACTTCCGGTCAGGGACTGCATGACAGCAGCCTTCGCCAGGTAGGGATTGCGGATGCGGAGGATAATATTCTCAATACTGCCCTCATCAATGATGGGGTAGTTGATGGCATCACAAACCGGAGTATTATTTACCAGGCAACCAGCTCAGCGGCAATGGAGAAGCTCAGAAACGACGAACAACCGACTCCTGCCCTCCTGCTGCCTGAACAAGTGGCAGGTCCTGCGACACCAACCAACCTGACTGCAACTCCCGCCAACCAATCGGTCACCCTTGAGTGGGAAGCTTCAGAAGGTGCAGTCTCCTATACGATCTACCATCCTGATGGAACGACCACTTCTACAGATACGACCACTTCGATCATGGATGGATTGGAAAACGGGCAGGCATACACCTTTCGTGTGACGGCTGTGGACTCGGAAGGAAACGAATCCCCGGCAACAAAGGAAGTCCGGGTTGTCCCACAGGAAGTCGTGGACAGTGAAGCCCCTGCTACCCCAACCGGACTGAAAGCAACTCCAGGCAGTGATCATGTCAAGTTATTGTGGAACGCCAATACAGAACGTGATCTTGCAGGTTACCGCGTCTACATTAATGGAACACTTTACGGTACAGTCGCCCCTGACAAGAAGAGTTTGATTATCTCCCCTCTGGAATTGAACAGGGAGTACTCTTTCGAAGTTACGGCACTCGATCAAGTCGGAAACGAATCGGAAGCTACAGCACCCCTCGTCACAGGACCGACAGAAAACGTACCGACACCCGACCTGCTGATCACCGAATTGATTCCGAACACCGATAACTATGCAGGCTATGATGCCTTCGAATATTTTGAGCTTTATAACAACAGTCCGGACCCGATCGATCTGAAGGGGTATCGATTCGCCTCCTATAACTGGGATGAAGAATTCGGGGAAACTCACATACTGGAGCCTTGGGATACAGTGGTGATTTGGACTAGAAATACAGCCATCAGCCCTATCTCCCTTGAAGCATTCAACTATAACTATTTCTATTCGTACAGTAGCAAGTATCTTCAGGAAGAGGATACGATCGTCCTCGGTGATATCGCCGGCCTGGTCAACGGCGGTAATACCCTGACCGTTTATGACCCTGATGGACTCGAAGTCGTCAGAGCTGAATACTCTGGAGAGGACGTTTCTCTAAAACAAACCGTCACTTATACCTATCCAAAAGATAATACCCGGACCATGGAAAAATTGGCAACTGGCCAATATCCGACACCAGGATGGGTTGTTGAAAATCAAGCACCGGATCGTCCCGTGTCAGATGAAGAACCACCGCATTCACCGACCAACCTTGAGGCAACTGCGGGCAACGGGGAAGCCGTTTTAACCTGGGACGCTTCAACTGAATCCGATCTATACCGTTATCACATTTACAAAGATGGCGAACTTGAATACTCCGTAGATCCATCCGAGACTGAATTTACACTCTATACATTGGTCGGGAATCAAACGTACTCGTTACAAGTAAGCGCCGAGGATACATCAGGAAACGTATCGGAGAAATCAGCGCCTGTACTCGTAACGCCGGAACACCAGATCATCACCCAGCTGGAACGGTGGGAACATGAAAAAGATCCCGCCTACCAAGGTTTATGGGATATCAGTTCCGACGGACCGGTGATCGCTGGACTTTCTCAAGGGCTCGTGCCTCAAGGATTGACCTATTATGCAAAAAAAGATTGGCTGCTTACCGTCAGCTACGTCGATGATGGGATTCGGCCGGGTACCATTACCGTAACAGATCGTACAACTGGAGAATTGGTGAAATCCGTTGTTCTTTACAATACGGACGGCACACCGTATACCGGTCATGCAGGCGGAGTCACCGTCAGTCGTGATCACGGCTGGGTGGCATCCGAGAATCACTTATTCAGTTTCAATTTAAGCGACCTGGTACAGGCAGAAAATAACGGAGAAATCCAGTTCACAAGACAGATTCCATTACCGGTCGAAGCCGCTTATACCGTATATGATGAAGGCATCCTCTGGGTCGGGGAATTCTATGAGGCAAACGCCTACCCGACCGATCCCTCTCATCATATCGAGAACCGGGATGGGGAAATGCATTACGCCTGGATGATCGGATTTGATTTGGAACGGAACAACGACATGCTTAGTGAAGAGCAGTGGAATGGCTCGCCTGACCACTATGCCGTGCCGGATTACGTTCTCTCTACGACAGGAAAAGTCCAGGGAGCGATCATGCAGAAGGCGGCAAGGAATGGCGTCACTCTCAGTACCTCCTACGGAAGAGCCAACGACAGCGTACTGTACCGCTATGAATACCCGTTAAAAGAAGACCCTCATGCCCATGTAACCATTGATGGAAAGCAAGTACCTCTCTGGTTCCTTGATGGCCACACGGCAAAACCGCGTCAGAGCATAGAAGCCATTCCGATGCCTGAGGGGATCGTGGAAGTACAAAAAGAGCTCTACGTCGTATTTGAATCAGGTGCTGATAAATATCGTTATACGACCACCTATCCGATGGACCGGATGCTTATGATCGATATGAAGAAGTTGATGAAGGATGATAAGGGGATTGAATAGCACGTAAAAGGAAGTGGCGATCAATTTCAGGGGGTCCGTTTAGGAAATAAAAACAAATTGTCATCCAATTTCACAGCAGAAATAGCAGTTAAATAACAATGTATTTAGCAGTTAAACCTCCGGAACTAAGGGTCTGGGGGTTTATTTTAATATCTTCTTATTCCGTTAGCACCCCGTTAGTGGAATATGGAATCTGCCAATGAATGGCTACTGATTAGAACTCAGAAACACTACACTATGAATTTTTCAGACTTGAAATTACCAGGTTCCCAAACATTTGTATATCTTTAATATAATCGAAACCTAAGTTCTCGGATGCATTTAAACTATTGGACATTCTAACAGCCACAGTATTATATTCGGGAATAACAGTACAGGAACAGCCTGATGCTCCAAGTATTTGATAAGAACCATCTGGTAATTCTGAACCTAATTCATTGTAAGTAACAGACACATCTCCATCCTTAACCCACCATAAAAAACCGAACTTTGGAAGTGGACGGGGAAATGAATTAGGGCTTTGAACAGAAGTAGTTAGTTCAAATATCTCCTGTGGAAGTATTGATTTACCTTCAAATACTCCTTTGTTTAAATGTAAATTTCCCCAATATGCTAATTCTCTGGCACTTACATATAGATTTCTTTCATCACCTAAATTTGAACCTATTCTCAATGTAGGATAACTCTTAGACGAATCTATATCACAAACTAAATTGTTACTTCCTTCAATTACCCACCCAGTGTTTGTCCAATGTAAAGGCTTAAACACTTTCTTTGAGAGGATGTCGTTTACTGTTTTGCCAGTAGCTTTGTATAAGATTTTTGCCAATATTTCTGGTTTCTTCCCCTCAATATCAGTTCCTAAATCAAAGGCACGATAAACTTTACTATTTTCAAATTTCAGACCAGTACACCTTGTTAATAGATGTCTAATCGTTGTCTCTCCAAGAGTTTCTTTATTATATTCATCTAAATATTCACTTAAATTATCATCCAAGCTTAATAAACCTTCATTTATAGCTATTGCAATTGCGAGTCCAACATAAGTAACTCTAACAGAATAAACATTGAATCTCGAATCATAATTTATCTTTTTTGCCCCTTGCTCAAAATGATGCTCCCCCGAGTACCATTCGAGCACTATTTTATTATCTTTTATAATAACCACAGCAGAACCTGATGCTTTTATATTTCTTTGTACTTTTTCAGTATATGTAGTGAGTTCTTTAAAAGCGTCTTTCTTTAAAGTCTTATCCATCCCTTAACCCTCCCTTTCTTTAGATACAAGTTCTCTTATTCTTCAATTAACCTGCCCAATAATTGAAGCGGGTCAATAGCCGGATCAATTAGCAGATCTTTAGTTATTGCACCCGTTGAATTAAAAATTTTATTGCTAATAATGAATATATTAAGAAGTACTTTTGAGTACGGGTTCTTCTGCAAAATACTCGAATTTACTTGGCAGAAGAACCAACCTTATTTGCCAAATGCTTATGACAAGCATTAATGTAGAGGCAGCAATAATACTGTACCTAACTGGAATAATATCACCTGTAAAACCAATCAATAATATGAAGATAACCTGAAGAAAACTTTGAAAAATACCATATATGCTAGAAATTCTTCCCATCATTTTTATTGGAACATTATTCTGGTAAAAAGTCATAAACCCGGTGCCAGAGAATGAGTTGAAAAAACCTAATACCATAAAGCCTATGGCTACTGACCAAAATGAAAATGAAAAAGCATAGACCAGGTAGCCCACTGAAACCATAAAATAACCAGAAGATATTAGGGCTCTTATTGACAACTTTTTAGCTATCATCGAAACAATGGTTGCTCCTAAGATAGAACCCACCCCTGTTAAACTTATAAGAAGTCCATATTCTGTCTCAGATAAATTTAATACTTTTTGAGTAAATACGACCTCTTGAGCATCCATTCCAAGTGCAACTATCATAAAAAATTGAGCTAAGAAGTACACTTTTACTATGAAAAGATTACTTTGACTAAATTTAAATACTTCTTTCCAATCACTTTTCAATATTTCCAAACTAATCTTGCGTACTGTTACATCCACTTCAGTATTCACATTTGGTAATAAATACACCATTATAGCTGAAACAATAAAAGAAAAGGCATTAATCCATATTGATATATTTACAGTGGTAATGAGTAGGAGTGCCCCAGAAATAGCAGGACCGATTAAAAAGGCACTAGAAGTAATTAAACTCCTGAAAGAGTTAAACTGTTTTCGTCCTTTCTCTGGAACAACATTCGTAATATAAGTAAGTGCTGCTGGTTCAAAGAAAGCTTTTGAAACAGATAAAAAGAATAAACATACATATATAAGCCAAATAGAGCCGAAGAAAGGCATGGCTACTACTAAGAATGCACGAATGATGTCTGTTCCAATCATTATTCGTCGAATATTCAAACGGTCAATAATACTCCCAGACCAAAATTTCGTTAACATCGAAGCGATAGGTCCTATAATCCATAACCCAGCTACTGCGGCAGCAGAGCCCGTTAGTTTTAATACTAAAACATTGATAGCAACAAGATAAATAAAATCTCCTAAGGTTGATATCCCTAATCCAAATAGTAATAAATATGAATTCTTTTTTTGTGAGAAGCTTGGTTGATTAATATGAACACCCCATTTAGTGATCTTTAAATATATTTTTTCTATAAAGCATTAGAAATCACCTGTAAATATTAATATTTGTCACAAATGATTCTTAACTAAAAAAAAACCCTCAATTTAGAGGGTCCCCTATTCAATTAACCTGCCCTAAAACTGAACAAAGAAAAAAACTAAAGTTCAGCTACCCAATCGATCTTCAGCTATAGCCCCCGTTAACGGAATAGATGGGGAAAAGCTTTGCTCGAAAAATCAGGTCTTGTTAAAATATCTAAAAGTCTCATACTGTCCGTACTTAATAACAGTTTTAAATTCTTCCCCATTATTCTTATCTATTAATAGGTCATCCATCTTATCGACTTTGATATTGTAATGTCTCTTATTTAGATAGCCCACACTCCGAATAGTCGGATGGTTTAAAATAGGTGTTAAATCTCCATCTAACACATTAGTATCAACAAATCTAAAGTCAATTAAGTTAGGAAAATGATATAAGAAATTCAAACTTTCAAGAGTACCACAAGAATTAAGACACAGTACCCGAAGATTTTTCAAAGAGAATAATTCTTCATTTAATAAAATTTTCTTTGATTGATTAATATGTAAATGTTCAAGTGTATCTGCTAGCCCTGCCAAACCTAGATCATTTTGTAATTTAGTACAATAATGTAATTCTAAACGCTTTAAATTACTCATTTTTTCTATACCGAGAAAATTTTCTATATTGGACCAGTTTAGTTCTAGATAAAGGAGAGCTTCTGGAAAACCAACAAAGTTTCCTAACTTATTCTTTTTATGGTGCCAGAGAGTAAGGTATTGAATGTCTTCAAGCTGTGTTTTATTAAACTTATCTACTTTTAGATTTAGGCATGCTTGAAGTTGATCTGGTATTTGTTCAAACCAAATGGTATTATTCCTCCAATTCCCCACTTTAAATCACCCCAAATTCCCCTGTATTTCTTTCTATTATCTTATCATCTGTGCTTATTAAACTAAACTGCCCCAATAATTGAAGAAGGGAGATAACCGGATCAACTTGCTGATCTTCAGCTCTTGCCCCCATAAGTTGAACAAGAAACATTTTTTAACCACTTTCACTAATTTATCTTCTCGGCTTTCAGAACCTTTATTTTAGCAGGATGTGATTCCAAAATTTCATCGTACCAAACGGTAATTTTTTGACCATCTTTATATCTAGAAAAAGAAATTGGAAGGTCACCTAATTTATAGATTCCTCCATAGCTTCTAATGAATTCTTGATCAGGGTACATTCGCATCACTCCTGTTCCCAGAATGGTAATTCACTAATTATGATATTCCGTTAACCTGCCGGATAATTAAAGGCGGGCAATGGCTGAATTTGATCATCAGATCTTCAGTTATTGCCCCCGTTAGCTGAAGATACAAGTGTCTTTCACCTGAATGTTCTTGCAATCTCAACCATTTCATCTTTTGATAAAAAAGAACTATCCATTTGCACGTATGTCTCATCTTCTATCCAAGTTAAAAGACCACCAGTTATTACCTTTCCATTTAATTCTTTACCACCGTTAGCCCATTCTTGATAATAAGCAGGAACATCATTTATTTTTATTTTTATTTTTTCTCCCTCTGAAAACTCTTCTTCCAATTGACTGATTACCCTTTTGGAGACCTTTCTTTCTTCTATTCCTAGTATTAAATTTTCATCATTTTCATTCATATAATGCAATCTAATGCTGCTTAAATTTCCCTCCTTATTATCGCGGGTTTTTATTTCCAAAGTCCACTCTTCGGGAACCTTCTTTGGAACGAGCACTTTAAAATTCACCTCTTTTTTCACTTCAGCTATCGTGAGGCTGTTGTGGTTATACTTCATTTCTTTAGCGATGGCTATTGAGGAGGAAACAGTACCAAGAAGTAAAATTAGCATTAAACCTGAAATAAGTTTCAATCAAAATACCCCGTTTCTCTTATATAATGTTTATACTATATTATCCCCAATACACTATATTCAATAAAAAAAAGCGAATGGCATAATAGCAATCGCTTAACAGTGAAATTATTTTTAGTTAGATGTAGAATAACTTATTTATTTTCTACATCCTCTAAACGTTTTTCTAAGTTATTTATCCTCTCATTTGTTTCATTATTGGAGTTTTTCATTCGCTTGTATACCATTATAAACAATGAGATAAAGAATAAGACTAAGACAAAAGCTCCTAGTAAATATCCGATAATGATTTCCACATAATCATTCCTTCATATCTGTATTCAATTATCCTGCCCTTTAATGGCATAACCATCTGCTGAATGCTTAAAGATATTTGACTAGAACCTTTAATGGTCTATTATTGTTGTTACTGAGCTCCATAAAACAATCTATAAGTTCGTCTGATTGAATTTCACGCTCAAATATCTTTGATAAATGCGGAGTTTTAACACCCTCCGTAAAGAACCAATTGGAGTGTTGCTGATAGTCCCATCCGTCACTTGAACCAACAATTTTTAATTCTTTTTCATAAAAGTCTTCATTTAAGTAAAAAAGATCTATATTCCCATCCGATAATATACAGATTTCTTGATGGTGCTTTAATGACTTAAGCTGGGTATGAAACGCATCTATACTCGCTGAGCACTCCAGTCCGTAATCATAAAAGACAGCAGGAACTTCTTCTTTATTAGAATAGGTATTGGTTGCACCGAAAGTCTTCGCTAGCACTCTTCTTGATTCATAGGGTTCCAAGACATCAATATGATCCACATCCATATAGTTTTTCAAAAAATGAATGGTCAATAATCCGATTGTACCTGCACCAGTGACAAGCACTTTATCTTTTGATGCAGGCTTGAGCTTTAAAACTCCTTTTCCAGCATCACAAGATAACGTATTAAGCAGGGCATTCCTATATTCAAGAGAATCCGGTACTTTTACTACATTACTGGCTTTTACTATTCCTACATTTTTATGACCATAGAATGCGAGTACATGATTACCTATTTTAATGTTCTTAACATCATCCCCTACTTTTATTACTTGACCATAGCTTTCATAGCCAGTTTCTTTTGGGTAAAGAGGATTTGGATCGGTAACATCCGATTCATTATATTGAGGCAATTCAGCTCCAATACTTATTGCTCCAGCAATGGTTTGAATTAATATTTCATCGGCTTCTAAATCTCTTATTTCATTTCTTATCCATTCTAATTTTTGCTTCCCAGATAATATTAGTGATTGTTGTATCATCGATTTCAGTCCTTATGTAGTTATTCTTAATAATGGAGTGGTTCTCCTGTTACCTGCGTTTAAAGTACTATTCATAGAATCAGTTAATACATATAATTTACCAGTTAATAAATTTCTCATATTCTAATTCAAAAACCTCAAGAAAAAAATCGAAAATTTCTTGAGATGTCTGGTCACCACCACAATATTCAGGTGAAATAGATACTGTGATTAGGTCCCAGTCACCTTCAACATAATACTGTTTGAATCTCTTCAAATGATATTTAATATACTCTTCGCTATATCGGAATGGATTGTTATCATAGTTCCGCTCAATACCTTGGTAAGCATGCAAATTAAAAAAATCCAAGTCTAAGTCTAATATATGGCTCTCTTTTTCATTTTTAAAAAAATCCATCCGATACTGGTTTTCAAATTGGTTATAGGTGTAGGAATGGAAGACTTCTCTAGGTGGTTGATTATAGTCACCAATCATGAATACATCTTTTATGGTGCCTGTTCCTTCGGCAGCTTTAATAAACTCAAAAATTTCTAAGTCTTTAGCAATTTGTAATGCTTGATCTCTTGTTTCAATTTTTGTTACCTTTTCAAGTGGTTCACAATAGTCATCATGAAAATCAACATGTAGTAACGTTGCACCAGGTTTTATTTCATTATTAAGCCTTGCTATCTCCCATGCAGCAAATGCCCAATTATGGTCTCTCATAACATAAATATTCTGTTCTGGGTATTTAATTTTCCAGCTTGAGTCCATGTCCTTTACTTTTTTCATCAAATTCCTCCACATAGTAGTCAATACAAATTATTTCAAATGTTCAGATTATAATCAATCCCATTCTTCCATTAAATGGCCCTTTAACGGCATAACAACCTGCAAACCGGGGAGGGTACTTATTCTACTTTTTGGCTTTCAGGGGGAATTGTAGAAAAGAAAAAGGAGAGACGGAACAGTCCCCTCTCTACAAATAAAAAAAAGAAAAAAGCGATTGCTATATAGCAACCGCTTGAATTAATAACACTCTGTACCTTGAACATGGATTAAAACATTTCATCATAATATTTCTTTGGATCGGAAATGTTATTTGACACAAAAAACGCTGCCTGGCTCTTAAACATTTCAATATAAGATTCGTGATCCATAGCCAGTCCTTTTAACTCATCAACGCTTCCCTCAACACTGACTGTATCCATAGTCAAATCTACAAGAACCGTCATATAGATAACTTTATTGTATGAAACGGTTCCTGTTACTTGTTTCTTTGTAAGATCGACCTTTGTAAAATTGTGCTTCACACCTGTTGGTTTAAATATGGTATATCCTACATTTACATTATTCTTCACTGTAAAAACCCCATTGGAATAAATTTTCCCCTGGCTAGGATGGTCAAATCCCTTTCAATGCATCCTTGTACCGCTGATAATAAGCTTCCACATTATTCAACAACAACAACTCCGTATACAAATAAACCTTCATATTAAAATCATTAAAATCAATCGTAGTCAGTTCCTGTATCTTTTTAATCCGATAATTCAACGTGTTCGGGTGGATGAACAGCTCATTGGCTGTCTGTTTCCCCTTCCCATCATTCGCCAAGTACACCTCAAGTGTCTTAAGAAGGTCTGTCTGTTTTTTCACATCATTCTTGATCAATACCAACAAATCATCACTGTAATAATCTTTTGATGTGTTTTTCTCATAAAGCGTTGGCAAGTACCGGTAAATGCCCAATTGAGCGAATTCCCGGGGCATCGATTCAGGTCGCGGACTGATGAAGTTAGCCGTTTCAATGACTTCAGACGCTTCCAAGAAGCTCTTTCTCATTTGATATAACGTCGTGTATTCCTTACCGATTCCAATCAGGAAGTTGTAGAATTCTTCCTCGCCTGTTTGCTCTTTCACCTTTTCAACTAGATCTCTGGCTAATTCCAGGGAAGAAGACGGTGTGTCTGCTTTGCCGTAGAGAACGAGGATCACTTGGTATTCCGTTCGTAAGGTGTAAATATTTGTATGGAAGCTGGATTCCTGGACCAGCTTTTCAAGTTGGTCGAGCATAGGCTTATATTGCGACGATGCAATCGAATAAACCGCTACGGTGAACCGTTCCGGCAGTGTCAGCTTGACAAGGGATGCATCATGACGGAGTTGGCTTTCGCTTCCGTACTCGTGCTGCAGGAGATGCCACAGTACTTCTTCTTTTCTGTCCTTTTTGATATTGACCTTTGCGTACATATCATTGATCAAGTTTCCCAGATGAGGGGAGATTTCTTCAAGGAAAGCGAGCTCTTCATTTTCGAGGAGACGGCTGGATTCCTGGACCCAGATGTATCCCATCGTGTTCCCCAGGTACTTTGCCGCGATGACGACACGCTGGTGGAATCCTAACTCTTCCATCGCCTGCACCCGGATTGGATCGGAATGTTTTTCGAGCTGGTGTACGATTCCCTCTTTTTTCAGTCGATCGATGATGAAGACCGGACATTTTTTTGTAAGGATCGTCTTTAGCTGTGTTTGATCGAACTTATTAGAAGAGGAACTGTATGAAATCAGTTCGAAATTTTTATTTTCAATGATGACGGGATTGCCCAGTTTTGAGCTGATCAATTCCGTCGCTTTATGAATATCTTCGGTTTGGAGGATTACATCAATGGCTTCCATAGGAATCTTACCTTTCCACGAGTGTTTATGATTCCTATTATAGCGTTAAATCCCCGAATAAAAAAAGAAAAGCTCCCCCTGATCGGGAGAGCTTATCGTGTTCGATTTATTCTTCATCCATAAACGGATAGACAATATCTGTTGTTGGAGCAAAGTTTTCTTTGATGATACGAGGGCTGGTCCAACGAATCATGTTGAAAATAGAGCCTGCTTTATCGTTTGTACCAGAACCGCGTGAACCACCGAATGGTTGTTGGTTGATCACGGCACCAGTTGGTTTATCGTTGATGTAGAAGTTACCAGCTGCACCGGAAAGACGTCGTTCCAAGTGCATGATCGCTTCACGATCTTGCGCAAAGATTGCGCCCGTTAATGCATACATGGAAGCTGTATCCACTGAAGTCAGTGTTTCTTCTAATTGTTCATTTTCGTATACATAAATCGTTAATACTGGTCCGAAAATTTCTTCGGTCATCGTTTTGAAGTTTGGATTCGTTGTTACGATGACAGTCGGTTGAACGAAGTATCCAACTGAATCATCATACGTACCACCGGCAATGATTTCAGCTTCTTCAGAATCAGCCGCATAGTCGATGTAGCTTGTGATAGAATCAAAGGCAGCTTTGTCAATGACCGCACCCATGAAGTTCCTGAAGTCTCTTACATCCCCTACTTTAAGCTTCGCCGTTTCTTCCACGACACCATTTTTCACTTCTTCCCACATGCTTGCAGGGATGTAAGCACGAGAAGCTGCTGAACATTTTTGACCTTGGTATTCGAATGCACCACGAACAAGTGCAGCGACAACTTTGTCTGCTTGAGCTGTTTCGTGAGCGAAGACAAAGTCTTTACCGCCTGTTTCCCCAACTAAACGAGGATACGATTTGTAGTTTGTGATGTTTTCCCCGACTGTCTTCCAAATCGTCTGGAACACGCTTGTTGATCCAGTGAAGTGGAATCCGGACATGCGTGGGTCTGTTAACACCACATCTGATACTTGTGAACCACGTGATGGGACGAAGTTGATAACGCCCTTAGGCAGTCCAGCTTCTTCCAGGATTCGCATGAAGTAGTAGTTTGATAGTACAGCCGTTGTTGCCGGTTTCCACACAACTACGTTCCCCATGATGGCAGGAGCTGACGGCAGGTTTCCACCGATTGCTGTGAAGTTAAACGGAGAGATAGCTAATACGAAACCATCTAACGCACGGTATTCTAAACGATTCCAGATGTTTTTCATGCTATCTGGCTGCATTTGATAGATTTGGTTTGCATAATCAACGCCAAAGCGTAAGAAATCCGCTAATTCTTGTGCAGCATCAATTTCCGTTTGGTACGCTGTTTTGGATTGTCCTAACATTGTGGCCGCATTGATGACGTCGCGGTATGGACCAGAGATCAAATCCGCAGCTTTCAAGAAGATCGATGCTCTGTGCTGCCATGGCATATTGGACCAAGAATCTTTCGCAGCCATTGCCGCTTCCACTGCATCGCGAAGCTCTTTTTCACCTGCTTGTGAATAAGTAGCCAATACATGTTTGTGATCGTGCGGCATAACCACTTGTTTCACTGTATCGGTCTTTATTTTCTCGCCATTGATGATGACCGGGATTTCAACCTCGATACCAGCTTGGCGTTCTAATTCAGCTTTTAACGTTTCTCTTTCTTTCGTACCTGGGGCATATGTATTGCCAGGCTCATTTGTTGGTTTTGGGATGTTGTAAATTCCGTTACTCATTCTCTTCACATTCCTTTCTGATTTCATTCTGTCTGGATGTTACTTGCTGAAGATTCCCTTTAATGCAAATGCGATGTTTGCCGGCCTTTCCGCCAGGCGTCGCATGAAATACCCGAACCAGTCCTCGCCATATGGCAGGTAAATGCGGACGGTATATCCTTTTTTCAGTAAGTCGGACTGCAGTTGATTCCGCATGCCGTAAAGCATTTGGAACTCGAATCTGTCATTCGGGATATTGTGTTCTTTTACTAATCCGATGGTGTAATCGATGATCGCTTCATCATGGCTTGCGATCGCAGTATAATGGCCGTTCAAGAGCTGCTTCTTGATGAGATGCTTCAGATTCTCATCCACCTTCTTCTTCTCCTGGAACGCCACTTTACCCGATTCATTATATGCACCCTTCACAAGCCTCAAATAAGGGGAGAACTGATTGAGATCATCCACATCCTGCTCTGAGACATATAGATAGGATTGGATCACCGTCCCCACATTGTCGTACTTTTGACGGAGCTTCTTGTAAACGTCAAGGATGGCATGGCACCTCGAGGAATCCTCCATATCGAGGGTGACCGTGATTCCGCTTTCTTTTGCCTTCGACAGAATCAACTCCATGTTTTCCATGACAAGATCTTGACTGATATCCAATCCCAGGGAAGTCAATTTCACAGAGATCTCAGTTTCGAGCCCATGATAGGCAATCGCACTGATACTCTGGATACATCCTTGGACATTCTCCCGGACCACCGATGTGGAATCGACGAACTCACCAAGATGATCGACCGTTACCTGGAATCCCTCCTCGTTCAATTGCGTAATCAATGGAATCGCTTGTGCAAAGGTTTCTCCCCCTACAAGCTTATTAGCCCCAAATCTTGACCCCCACCGTTTGGCCATCTTATCCATCGCCTTATTGTGAGAAAGAAACAAGAAAAAACGCTTACTGATTGCTTCCATGATTACAACACCTCCTTATAGTGACTGTTACCTCAAGTGCGAGGTGATTAAACGAAGAAATGTAAATCTTAAGAAAATTATACCGGGAATAACGGCTCCAAAACAACGTGCTCGAGCCACAAATATTTGTGGGTTGATTTATGGTGGAAACACAAAAAGGGTGTTGATTACATAAAAAAACAACGAGTTTGACGTTCAAGCTCGATGTTTTGCTTGGGTGCCCGGCATAACAGCTTCTCTTTCCCTTATATGATTTTATCCGATAACAGCCCCTTGACTGAAGGCAGCACATAATCCGGCGTCCAAACCGTTCCCCTCAAATCCCCCTCGGTCGTGACCCCGCTGAGAACGAGGACCGTTTTCATCCCGGCTTCGATGCCCATCCGGATATCCGTCTCAAGACGGTCGCCGATCATCACGCACTCTTCCGGCTTTAGTTCCAATAATTTTAGAGCTGCCTGAATGGTCAGCTTAGAAGGCTTTCCAATCTGGACATCAATCTTTCTCCCCACAACGGCTTCCACTGCACCAATCATCCCGGCACAATCCGGAACATCACCAACCTCTACTGGACAGGTTCTGTCCGGATTGGTCGCGATCATCTTCGCACCAAGCTTGATCGCCTGATAAGCAAAATTCAAATGGTCGTAATGAAAATCCCGGTCCCATGAGAGCACGACGACATCCACCTCTGATGGCGCCATTCCTTCCCTGAATCCGGCAAGTGTCAGCTCATCCTTAATCGGCTGCTCACCAATCACATACAATGTGGCATCTGGATGATGTTCACGTAAATAGTCAATCAACGTAAGCGTCGGATTCAAAATGTTCTCAAGGGTAGCCTTGACATTGAAGCCGTTCAACTTCTCCACATAACGCTGTCGGGATTCAATCGTCTTATTTGTGAGGAACAGTACCTTCTTCCCTTCATCGAGAAGAGAATTGATGATGGTGTCTGCTCCTTCTATTAATTGCGTGCCAAGATATACGGTGCCATCCAAGTCAAAAATATATCCTTTCAGATTTTTCATCTGTCCCCCTCCTTCAAATTAAAAAAATTCCTTGAGCATGACGATTTCTCCAATTGAACAATTGGATTTTCGCCATACCCAAGGAATCTCCTGATCTTTATCCTTGTATCTATTCATTTATACCCGTTGTGTCATCAGATCTTCACCGATGATGACCTTTGGAGTGTCAAGCTTTGCCACCTCTTCTTCATAAGGTTCTTGGTCGGATAAGTGGACGAGAACGACTTTCCCGATCTTATCCATATCATAATTCTCTGCAACTTCAACGAGACTGCTGTGGTTCCCTGCCATATTCCGGGCAGAAGTCGCTTCATGGATTAACATATCTATATGGTCATACTGACCTATTCGTGCGTTGATTTCCGTATCGCTCGAATATACGACGACCCGGCCGGCACATCGCACTTCAAGCCCCACAGTAGGAACAGAATGAAGGGCCTTAAAGCAGGAAAACGTCATCCCACCACCCGACAGAAGATCATTTTCACGATCACCGTCAAAGGTTTCAACCTTAATGGTAAAAGCAATCGGCCACTGATCTGCTTCCATCGTTGACAGCCATTCCTGCAGTTTTTTCTCATTCCGATCATCACAAAGGATCCTTAATGGCTTTTTCCTATCTTCCAGCCACATCCCCCATAGCAAGGACGGCAATCCGTAGATATGATCAATATGAAAATGGGTGAACACTACTGCATCGAGCTCCCCTAAATCCACCTCCAGCTGCTTCAGCTTCCGGCAAGGATTGCCGCTGACATCTACCAGCACATGATAGTCATTATTCGAGAAACAGATTGATGTATTGTCGCGTTCGGAGCCAGGATAGGCACTCCCCGTTCCTAAGAAATGAATGTCCATCAGATCCCCTCCTATTTAATTCCTGAGTGCATAAAGCTTGATACGAATTGTTTTTGAAAAAGGAAGAAGGCGAGCACTAAAGGCATGATGACCATTACCGTACCGGCTGCGACCATTCCCCATTGTGCTCCCGTTTCATATGATTGAGCAAAGAGGGCCAGGCCGACGGTCAATGGGCGGGACTCCACGGAATCCGTGATGATCAACGGCCACATGAAGTTGCTCCAATGATGACTGACGGATACCAGGGCAAATGCGATATAGGTCGGTTTCGCCGATGGGATGTAGACATGCCACAGTGTTTGATACCATTTACATCCGTCCATTCTTGCCGCTTCATCAAGATCGAACGGGACCTGCTTGAACGTCTGGCGCATGAGGAATACCCCGAATGCTGAAGCCCAATATGGCATCATGACGGCGAGTTTTGTATTGACAAGCCCAAGCTGGCTGATGACCTGATAGTTCGGGAATAAAAGGATTTCGGGCTGAATCATCAGTTGCAGCAGGAACAGGATGAACAGTACATTCTTCCCTCTGAAATTCACGCGTGCAAACGCATATGCCGCAAGCGTAACGGTGACTAACTGGACAATCAACACCCCAAAAACGATGACGAATGTATTGAAGTAATACTGCAAAAATGGTGCAGTCTTCCACGCGTTGACATAGTTTTCAACCGTTGGATTCGAGACCCAGAACGGAAAGCCTCCATTGATCACTTGATTCCCGGGAGAGAAAGAGGTGATGATGACCCAAAGGAGGGGGATGAATGAAAGTATTCCTAAAAAAATAATGATTCCATAGTTCAATTTTTTCATCGAATCTTCCCCTACTTAATAATGGATTTTCCGATCAAGGTACAAATAGTTGAATGCTGTGATTCCGAGCATGATGACGATCAAAATCACGGTCAGCACCGCTGCTTTACCTAAATCCCAGTTCGTGAATGCCGCTTCATAGATATGGTAGAGTAATAGATTGCTGGCATTATCCGGTCCACCCTTGGTCATGATGTACAGGTGGTCGACGTTTTTAAATGAATTCGTAATCGCCACGATCATGACGAACAGCGTCGTAGGCATCAGCAGTGGGAAGGTGATATGACGGAACATCTGGAACGGTTTCGCCCCTTCCATCTCAGCCGCTTCATACACGTCCCTCGGTAGATTTTGCAAACCTGCCAGATAAAAGATCATGAAGAAACCGGCATCTTTCCAGATGATCATGACAATCATCGCGATCATGACGGTGTTTGGATCCCCCAGCCAGTTCGTGTCATCCCGTCCGAACATATGCAGAAAGTTATCGAGCAATCCATACTGCGGGGTGTAGATGAAAAGCCAAATATTTGCCACCGCAATCAACGGAACGATCGTCGGGTAGAAAAATGACGTACGAAGCAAAGAGCTTCCGGCCATTTTTTTATTCAGCCAGATGGCAAGATACATCGCCAGGAACAAACTTGTCGGCACTGTACCGATCATGAAGAGGATGTTATTAAGAATGACCTTCCGGAATATCTCATCCTCCAAAACTCCTTTATATTGTTCAAGTCCCGAAAATTGCAGCCTGGTCATCGGGCCACTGTAGAAGCTTAACTGGATTGATTTGAGCGTCGGGTAAAACGTAAACAAACTCAAAAATATGAAAGAAGGAAACAGCAGCCCGTAGGCAAACAGATTATTTCTCGTTCGGGAACTGAGTTTTCTTTGCTTTGTTGTCATGAATCGGACCCACCTTTCTTGTGGAGCAGGAGCTCAAGTCAGCACAATCCTCACTTGAGCTTCACTCACTTCATTATTCTGCTGCATTCTTATTCCTGGAAAGGCTCCAACACTTTTTCTGCTTTCTCTTGTGCGTTTTCCAACCCTTCTTCAACCGGGCTTTGACCCGTCAGGATCGATTGAATATGGTCATTGAAGATTTTCTGCACTTCACCATTTTGATAGGTTGCGAGTTCACTTTCTGCATACTCAAGCTGCTCGCGGGCAACCAGTGCAGGAGGGAATTCCTCTACATACTTTTTCAATAAATCAGTTTCATAAGCTGATTCGGTTGTGGCTACATATCCTGTATCGATCGACCACTGAGCAACACGCTCAGGCTCTGTAAGAAACTTCATGAACTTGATTGCAGCTTCCTTATTCTCTTTTGGAAGATCTTTGAACAAGTAGATGTTTCCTCCTCCAGTAGGGGAACCATACTCATTGTTCGCCGGCAGGAAGGACACACCGAAATCAAAGTCCGCATTGTTCTTCACATTCGTCAGGTTACCTGTCGTATGATACATCATCGCCGTTTTTCCACTCAGGAAGTCAGAAGGAACCGTCGCCCATTCAATGACACCCTCCGGCATGATTTTATGTTCCTTTCCAAGGGATAACCAGAATTCCATCGCTTCTTTTGAGTATGGTGCATTGAAATGTACTTCCTTACCATCTTGAGACATGATGTTGTCTCCAGTCTGAAGCGCTAAAGCCTGGAACATCCAGTACTGGTAACCGGTACTTGGAATTTCAAGTCCCCACTGGTCCTTTCCTCCATTTTTCGTCAGCTTCTTCCCGTATTCCACCAGCTGATCCCAGTTTTCAGGTGGAGCTTCCGGATCCAGCCCTGCTTCTTTGAAGGCGTCCTTGTTATAATAAAGGACGATGGTACTGCGCTGGAATGGCAAACTGTACACCTTATCATCGATGGAAGAGTTCGCCATGAATCCATCATAGAAATCATTCAAATACCCTTGATCAAACATCGGAGTCAATTCTTCAATCAGATCATTCTCAAGCAATGTGAACAAATCGATGGAGAATAAGACGGCAAGCTCAGGTGAATTTCCAGCTTGAGCAGATGCCATGACTTGGGTCATCGTTTCAGCATAACTGCCGCCATATTTCGCATTCACCTTGATGTCAGGATTCTCTTTTTCAAAATCCGCCACAAACCCATCAACGATCTTCGCAACATCCCCGCCAACCGCTACCGGGAACCAGAAATCGATTTCCGTCGTTTCACCCCCGGCGGTATCACTGCTGCTGCACCCGGCAAGAACAACCATCAACACTAAAACGAATGATAAAACCTTGAACTTCATGCCAATTCCTCCCCTTTTTTTTCATAAAAAAACCCATGAACAATAAACTGCATCACAAATAAGTGTCATGCAATTCATTGGTCACAGGGATTCTCCGCATCTCTACCCTTAGACGATAACCTGTCTAATATATATGTCTGATTATTCACAATAGTACAATATTAACTAAAAGATGGCAATGGGATTTCATTTTTTTACAAAACAATCATATCCAATATCCCTTTGACGATTGAATTCCCTACAAAAAAATACAGCTGCGACAGCTGTATTGAGAATGGACGTATCCTAATAGTACCTCTTAAAAACCCTTGATATTCTACTGACCGCAGGATGGTCTTGATCCTATCCTTCCATTGCAATTTGCACATTAAAGGGTTATTGCTATTGATCAATCACCATCCTTAGTATAAGTATGCTTGCTATTAGTAAGCCTCTGTAAATCTTCTCGATAAAACGTATCCTTTAATTCCTGCATCTTAAAAGGAATGATAGGAGAAAGATAAGGAACACCGAGCGATTTCAGACTCACCATATACAACATTAGAATGGTTGTCCCAATGATGATTCCATTAAAACCAAAAAAGTTAGCCGTTAATAAAAATACTATCCTTAAGGTGGCATCAGGTCCCACCAGTCCTCTGTTTGCTCCCAAGAAACTGGAAAGAGCGGTTATCCCTATGACGATCAGACTGACGGGGTGGATTAATTTGGCGGTGACCGCCGTTTCGCCAATGACGATGGTCCCGATTAAAGACACCAATATGACTGCACTTTGCGGAAGACGAAACGAAACGTCTACTAATATTCTGACCAAGAATAAAAGAATGGCGATTTCCCAAAAGGTTGGCAATATCTCATCGTCAGAAATGATAGCTTTTGAAATCTTGGTGGGTATGTCATCTTTATGAAAATTTGCTAATGCTATGTAAACCGCTGGCAGGTATATTCCTAATAGAAAGGCGATAAAACGGATGATTCGGCTGGTGAATCTGCCCATTGATATGTGGTAATCATCGGGTGCCTGAATAAAATCAATAAATAAAGCAGGAGCAATGATGGCGAAAGGGTACCCGTCCACCATCACTACCACTCTTCCTTCAAATAAGGATGAAACTGCCCCGTCAATTCGTTCTGAATGTCTTAGCCGGGAAAAAAATGTTTTTGGCTTTCCTTCTAGTACTTCCTCTACTACTCTTTCACTCAGGACGTACTTTACGGTAAGGCTATGTATCCTCTTTTTGACTTCTTTTAATATCCCGTTATCGACAGTACCATCTATATATAAGATGGAAACAGATGTTGGTGAATTGGTGCCAATTTCTACTGTTTCCACACACAAATCCGGCGTTTTTAATGAACCTCTTATCAAATTGATATTTGTTTTTATCTTTTCTGTTAATCCAATTTGTGGACCTCTTACTGAACGTTCTCCAATTGACGCTTCGACGCTTCTTTCTGCCCACTTAGGAGATGGTATTATGATGCCTTCTGGAAACCCGTCAATTAATAAGACAGTACTTCCTTGTACGATGCCATTGGTCAATTCTTGATACTGAGTAGTCGTTTTCACATCTGCCGATTCAACTATTCTTTCCATGATTTGATCGATGAGTGATTCATTCAAACCTTCAGTCTCAAATGGTTCTAATAACGGCTTGACCACATAATCCTGAATAACATCCGTATCGATAATTCCGTCCAAATAGACAATATTCATTTCAAGGGAACCTTCGCAGCCAGACTTTAAATTTCTTACGATAAGGTCAGATGTGTCGTGAAAGGTATTCCTTATATGTTCTATATTTTCTTTTAGGCACATTTCTATTTTAGGCATCCTTCATCCTCCCTAAAGGTAGTATGAGGATTTGTCGAAATACTATACTTTAAGGAGAATACCTAAAATAACAAGCTAAATAAGGCAATGGCCAGAGACACCTGGCTATTGCCTTATTCGTTCAATAACATAGTAGTTTTTTTCCGCACGATTTTAGTTTTACCCCTGTATTGGTAACACAGTAGAAACCTTGATCTCCCTTAACGCAAAGCTCGTTTGGATCATAGTAATCTACTTCACCTCGCTGAGGGTCTTACCCCATTTTCGTGCCCCCACCAAGTAGAAACCTCATCACTCGAGTTGCAAGCTTCATCTCTCATCTTTTTCCTCGTTTTTCTTCCGCATCTTCGGCAGGCTCATGGCTTTGATCTCCCGTTCTTCAAAGAAATTTCCAACCCTCGTCATGATGAAAGTGACGAGGGTGGCGAAGATGACAATCGAATAAAACCCTGCTCCAATTCCGATTCCGACACCCCCCACGTAGAAGATCATCGCAGCGGAAGTGAGTCCCTTCACCCGCAGTCCATCTTTCAGGATCACGCCTGCACCTAGAAACCCGAGCCCTGATACGATCTGGGCAGCCAGACGGAAGGGATCCATCATTTTTCCGCTATCCGGCTGACTGAGCATCTCTGCGCCTTCAATCGATACGATCGTGATCAACGTACATGCCACTGACACATACGTATATGTTTTTAATCCAGCGGGCTTGTTCTTCGCTGATCGGTCCCATCCGATGACGAATCCCAATACCGCACTCACTACGATCCGGAAATAAATATCATGCTGCCAGAAAAAGTCCGCTAGTCCATTTATGTAATGTAGCATGTCGGCCTCCTCCTTAAATGAAAAAAAGACCTCTCCACAAAACGAATGCAGGATTTCTTCACCTATTGTGGAAAAATCATATAGTTCGCTGCATGGGTATCTCATTTTTTCTTTCTACCGAGTGGCAATCCTTAAAATATTCTTTTTATCGTACACCACTTATTTCTTGATTTCAATCTTATTTCTAACACAATTGAAAGACTTAGATTCTACTCTCATTATTCTCTCCTTAAACTACAGCAAAAATAAGCGTATCCTTCCATTCTGGATACCCTAAGATATCAATCCAAACGTGCCTCTTTTCCGCACAGTCTTGAATCCTATACGTTCATAAAGCTTTATGGCTCCGGGATTGTTTTGATTCACGTGAAGGGCGGCGGATTTCATTCCATCATGACGGAGGTCTTCTAAGCATTTGCAAATCAATACAGCAGCGACCCCTTTTCCCCGCCACTCCGGAATTACACCCACTTGAATGATATACCCGGTTGTATCAGTCTCCTGATCGGTCGCAATGAACCCTACCGCCTGGTCATTGACAGTCGCGATATAGGACCGTTCTGCTAGAAAATCAGAACCGGACGATATCCACTCCACCCACTTCTCCCTCGGCCATCCGGGAAAACCGGGTCGGTGCTTAAATGAAGCCTCGTAAACTTCATAAAATCGTTCTTTCAATGATGGTGACCAACTTTTGAAAATCAAAGGAAAAGGTGCTTCGATTTTGGGGAAATCAGTTAAGGAGTGTTCCATCACATATTCTTGGAATACCATCTTATAGCCCTTTTGTTGGTATTCCTGAATGATATCATCTGTTATGTTTTCACATTGAATGTTCGTCACGTCGTTCATCCATTTCGGCCTCCGTTCCATTCAATTTAGAGATTTTCATACCTTGATAATCTGAAGATACCACGCCCTTTGCATCAGGTCCACACTGTGATTGGATTTTTGGGTAAGTCTGCTGATTGATCTATTTGGAGACTGTGATCACCTAATACTCAAATGGATGAACATCACCATTTCATTTGACAAATAACAAACAATTTTATATTATGTTTATAAAATAACAAACATGTTTAAAATTTGTTTGTGTAATAATTTCGTTGAAGATAAAAAGAAAGGGGCGTGTTAAGGAATGGAGCTTTCCAACTTGTTTTGGAGTGCCTCTTTGGAAGAAATGAAAAGAGGTTTTATAGAAGAAGAAGATTCCTTTATTTGTCTTATGTGCGGAGAGATCATTGAAAAAGGCATGGTCTATCCTTACGAAGATAAATTTTACCTCGCTGAAAAATATATGGGCGTTCATATTGAACGTACGCACCTATCTGTATTCGATTATTTAATTGGAATGGATAAAAAGCTCACGGGTCTTACCGATCACCAAAAACGTTTATTGACCCTCTTTTATCAAGGGAAAAATGACAAAGAAATCAAGGAAGAATTGGATATCGGAAGTGCGTCCACTATCCGCCATCACCGGTTTGCATTAAAAGAAAAGGAGCGTCAGGCCAAGACCTTCCTGGCGATGATGGAATTGCTGAAAGAAAAAGACGATAATGCCCCGACGTTTGTCCCTGTTCATAAGACAGCCACCATGGTGGACGAACGGTACAATATTACACAGACCGAACAGGAGCAGATCGTGAAAAAGTACTTCTCTGACGGGGCATTGACGAAATTCCCCCCAAAGGAAAAGCAAAGGCTGGTCATTCTTCGTGAGATTTCGAAACAGTTGAAGAAAAACGATATGTATGATGAAAAGGAATTAAATCATGTATTAAAAGACATTTATGACGATTATGTGCTCATCAGAAGATATCTCATTGAATATGGGTTTATAGACCGTAAATCCGACGGAAGCAAGTACTGGTTAAAGAAGTAAAGAACGAACAGGAGGTCTTAACATGGATCGTAAAAGAGAGTTAAAACAACAATATAAAGAAACACCGATTGAAGCAGGTGTCTTTCAAATCGTAAATCAGCAAAACAATAAAATCTATATCGGAAGCACAAAAAACTTGAAGACCCTGAACGGAATCAAGTTCATGCTTGAAAACAATGGATTCACCACCAGCAAAGGGTTACAAACCGAATGGAACCAGTACGGGAAAAACGCTTTTACATTCGAGCTGTTGGAAAAACTGAAAAAGAATGATGATCCATTTGTGACTGAAAAAGAAGCTCTGGAGGAGTTGGAGGAAAAGTGGTTGGAGAAACTGCAGCCGTATGGAGAACGAGGGTATAATCAGAAGTAGATAAGGCGATCACCATACAATACCTCAGACTTATTTATCTCTGAGCATTCACATCTCAAGACAAAATAAGGGCTTACCCAAATTCGGATAAGCCCTAAAACGGTTATGTGAATAATTACACTCCTACAAATATCCCTATGCTGTCACCATCAATCTCGACTGTCTTCATGCTTTCTAATTTCTCAAACGTCATGCTCTTGATCAAGAGACTGCCCTGCAGTAAATCTTCAAATTTCTCCACTACCTCTTTCATTGAATCATTGACATCCAGCACAAGGTGCACACGCTGTTCTACAGACAGGTTCAATTCTTTTCTATATTGCTGAACGGCTCGAACAAGCTCACGGGCCTTCCCTTCTTTACGCAGATCTTCTGTGATGGTCGTATCCAGGAAAACACTGAAAGTTGAGTTTGAAACCATTTCCAACCCTTGATGTGTCTTTTGATGAACGATGAGATCATCTTTCTCCACTGAAACCTTTTCTCCAGTTGGAGACTCAAAGTCAAGATAGCCTTGTTCTACAACCTTGCTTGCTTCTTCCTGATCTAACGATTGTAAATGTTTCTGCACAAGGCCCACGAGCTTACCGAGTTTCGGACCTGCAGTCGGGAAGTTCAGCTTTAATTCATATTGCACGGAATCTCCTGCCTGGTCCTGCAATTGTACATTCTTTACATTGATTTCATCTTGAATGATGTATTCATACTTCCTAAGTAATTCTGTATCATTTTTTGCTCCCACTATCGTAAGCCTGGATAGAGGCTGCTTTGTTTTAATATTCGTCGTATTACGGGCAGATCGGGCAAGTTCGACTACTTGTAAGACGCGATCCATTTCCGTTTCCAATGCTGGATTGATGTCTTCCTGATTTACTTTAGGAAAATCAGCCAGATGGACGCTTTCATTGGTCAAGTTTATATGGATATCCTCTGCAATGAACGGAGTGAATGGTGCCAGCAATCGGCTTACACTGACTAATACTCGATTCAATGTATGAAACGCAGCCAGTTTATCTTCATTCAACCCTTCGCTCCAAAAGCGTTCACGTGATCTGCGGATATACCAATTACTCACCTGATCAACCAGGATGGATAATTCTCTTGCTCCTGCGGTAAAGTCATATTGATCTAAATGGTCCGTTACGTTTCTGATAACCGAATTCAGTCGTGATAACATCCACTGATCGAGTAGAGAAGGAGTTCCAGCCTCGTGTTTATGAGGTTCGAAACCATCAATCACTGCATACAGGGTGTAAAAGGAATGAACGTTATTCAGCGTGTCGACCAGCTTCGATTTAGCCTGGCCGACGACGTTTTCTGAAAAGCGTTTGTTATTCCACGGGGCACTATCTGCAAGCAATGCCCATCTGAGAGCATCTGCCCCAAATTTCTCAACGAGATCCATTGGATTGATGACATTTCCTTTACTTTTAGACATTTTACGTCCGTCTTCATCCAGTATGTGTCCGAGTGACAATACGCGCTTATATGGGGCTTTCCCTGTGAAGAGGGAGGAAACCGTCAACAAGCTGTAGAACCAGCCCCTCGTCTGGTCCACCCCTTCGGCAATCACATCTGCAGGAAATTGCTGATGAAATAACTCTTTGTTTTCAAATGGATAATGATACTGTGCAAACGGCATCGAACCACTGTCAAACCAGACATCGATGACTTCTTTCGTCCTGTTCATTTCATGAGAACAGGACGGACACTCCACGATGACTTCATCGACATATGGTTTATGAAGTTCAAGATTGTCCCTCCAACCCCTTTTCGCATGTTCTTTCAGCTCCTGAACGCTTCCAGGGACGAACTGATAGTCACAGCCCCCGCAAACCCAGACGTTCAGCGGAGTCCCCCAGTAACGGTTCCTCCCCAGGTTCCAATCCACCATATTTTCAAGGAATTTCCCAAACCTTCCTTCTTTCATATGATCCGGATACCACTCGACGGATTGGTTGTTCTTTAAGATGGTCTCTTTTACGGCCGTTGTCTTGATGAACCAGCCTTCCATTGCGTAATAGAGAAGTGGTGAGTCACAGCGCCAGCAGTGTGGATAGCTGTGTTCATACTTCTCCTTGGAAAAGAGAAGGTGGCTATCCGCGAGCATTTTGATGATCTTCACGTCGCTGTCCTTTGTGAATTCTCCTTCTAGAGGCTTGAAATCTCTGGTGTAACAACCCTTCTCATCCACGATATTGACAAAATCCAATCCACTTTCTTTGATGGCATTGTAATCATCTTCACCGTGAGCGGGAGCCAGGTGAACAATCCCGGTTCCGCTGTCATCGGTCACAAACGATGCCGAAATCACTTCATGCCCGCGGTCGAGCGTGAGATTGTTGAACGGCGGCTGATACGAAACCCCTACAAATTCGCACCCTTTATGCTCACTGACCAACTCGAAGTCGTCTCCCAACACATCGTTCACAAGGTACTTTGCCAGGATATACGTCTCTTCACCCCGTTTGGCTTTCACGTAATCCACGTCTTCATGGACGGCGAGCGCCACATTGGCAGGTAGCGTCCAAGGTGTTGTCGTCCAGCCCAGAAAGTATTCATGCTCTTTCCCTTCCACCTTGAATTTAGCTGTCGCGGATAAATCTTTTACATCCTTATATCCTTGAGCTACCTCATGGGAACTGAGGGACGTTTGACAGCTCGGGCAATATGGGGTTACCCGATGCCCTTGATAGAGCAAACCTTTCTCATGGATCTTCGAAAGGATGTGCCAGACACTTTCGATATAATCATTTTGAAGGGTTACATAGGGATCATCCATATCCACCCAGTATCCGATTGCCTCCGTAAAGGTGCGCCACTGCCTCTCATAATCGAAAACACTCTTTTTACATTCTTCAATGAATTTCTCAACACCGTATTCCTCGATTTCTTGTTTACCGGACACGCCGATTTTCTTTTCGACGCCCAATTCCACCGGGAGACCGTGTGTGTCCCAGCCTGCCTTACGTTTGACTTGATATCCACGCATGGTCTGATACCTTGCGACAAAATCTTTGATCACACGCCCCAGGACGTGACCGGCATGTGGAAGCCCATTGGCAGTCGGAGGTCCTTCATAGAAGACGAACGACTTATGCCCTTCACGGTTTGTCACTGACTTTTCAAAAATATGATTCGAATTCCAGAAATCCTGGATCCGCTGCTCTCTTTCGACCGACTTTTCGTTTACATTCACCTTTTTCATGTCATCACACCTCTATTTTTTTGTAAATAAAAAAACCCGCCCCTAACCAATGTTAGGGACGAGTTATAACCCGCGATACCACCCTGATTCTATCCATAAACTCGATTTCAAGTTTACGTGACAGCGCTCATGCAACGTACAATCATACGCGTTCCTTGTAACGGCGGAAACCCGTCAAAGCTTAAAGTACCTTCAGCTTTGCTTCTCGGAGAGGATATTCAATATGATCTGAACGTTGACTTCCACCAAATCGCCAACTCTCTGTAGAACAGATTCCATACCTACTCGTTCTCGTCATGGAATGTAAGTGATCCAATATATGTTACAACAAATGTAAATGATACAGGTTAAATTTGTCAATCCTTACTATTATTATTTGGCAATACGCCATTCATTTATTCGCTCTTCTACACTAACAACTCAAATGATTGTAAATGGCGAAGGTGAGATGGTCATCACTAATCCGTAAGATCTGAAGGTCACCCTCATTATCCCTGTATCGGCAACACCGTAGAATCCTTGATCTCCCTCAACGCCAAGCTTGTCTGAATCTTGGTGATCCCCATTTCATTCAGCCTTCTGATAAAGAGTTCCAATCCCTTGCGATCCTTGCATGCCACTTTTAAGAGGTAATCATATTCCCCGGTCAAGCAATGACATTCAAGGACTTCTTCCATTGATTCCAATGTCCCCTCAACAGCTTCCAGTTTTTCTGTACGATGTTCATTCGTGCTCATAAATACGAAGCATAACAAGTCAAATCCCAGTTTTTCATGGTTGAGAATGGCTACCTGCTTTTTGATATATCCTTCCATTTCCAACCGTTTGATCCTTGCGTGTACGGCGGGTGCTGATAAATTGACCCGCTTCGACAGTTCCAGATTACTGAGTTGCCCATCCTTTTGAAGCAAATCCAACAGCTTGAGATCCATTTGGTCCAAAACCCTGCTTACAATCGTCTCCATGCTCCATCCACCCTTTTCAATTGTTCCAAAAACCACTGATAAAACTATGTATATATGAATTTTTATAACCTAAAACCCTATTACACTTTCATATATTTCGATTAATAATCATTATACAATAAGTTCTTTTGTATTATCAGGAAAATGTTAAAATTATTCTTATAGACAATGTCATTGTGCACAATGGCTCTTCGAAAAGGGGCTGAATGACGTGAAATATTATTATCTGTTGTTACTGACAAGTCTTCTCTGGGGAGGCAATTTCATCGTGGGGAAAACCCTTGTGGAACATGCATCCCCGGGAACGTTGACCATATTAAGGTGGGCAATCGCCATCGTCTGTCTGTTCCCGATTGTCTGGTGGAAAGAAAAGAAGCTGGTTCCACCCATTCAATCGATCCTGCCCTTATTTTTCATGGGCCTGACGGGGGTAGCCCTTTTTCAGGCACTGCAATTCATGGCTTTGGAAAAGACATCTGCCACCAATGTGGGCCTGATCTCTACGTTAAATATGTTCTCCATTGCCGGGATCTCTTTTATTTTTCTGAAGGAAAAGATGAACGCATTTCAACTGTCATCCATGTTCATCTCACTCTTTGGCGTGTTGCTCGTCCTGTCCAAAGGGAAAGTGGAGATGGTCTATTCCTTGCAATTTAATGAAGGGGATCTCTATATGCTGGCTGCGGTTGTGATGTGGGGAATCTATTCCGTTTGCAGTAAGTGGGCAATGAAGACCGTCACTCCCATGATGTCCATTTTATACTCAGGACTATTTGGCCTTCTCATCCTTCTTCCTTTTAACCTTTCTACTTTCCTGGTGACAAATGTTGATGCCTCTTTCGTGCAGTCCATCTTATATACCGGCGTGATTTCCACGGTTGTATGCATGGTCTTATGGAATATCGGGGTGAATAACCTGGGGCCGAGTACTTCAGGATTGTTCTTGAACTTCAACCCTGTGTTCACAGCCTTATTGGCCTTTGTTTTTCTCGGGGAAAAGATGAATGGGCTACAAGCTGTCGGCAGTGTCATTGTTATAGCAGGATGTGTATTGTTCTCTCTTCTCAAGTCCAAGCCTGACATTATGATCAAAGAAACCGGGATCAGAGTCCCTTCAAAGATGGTATCAAGTGAATCTGTCAAGACTTCATAGAAAGAAGTGGTATGGGGGTCCTTTTTGAGGTGCTTAAACCGATCTCCAAAGCTATAATGATATACTTATAGAGTTTGACAGCAAATATAAGCAAAGAAGACTCGTCAATTGACGAGTCTTCTTTGCTTAAAGGGAAGAAAGCTTGCATACCCTTCCGCTAGAAGATCCTTTAGGGGAAGGCGAAAATTGCCCCTACATTTTGTAAGAGTGATGATACGCATTACTTTTCTGCTGAGATGATCAAGAACATAGGTCTGCGGAGTTCATCTTTCATTTCAGGCACAGTTTCTAACATTTCGTTAGAGGGAACTGGTTCTTTCATTTTCCTTATATTAAAGCCTGCATTTAGTAAGTCATTGACATAAGTAGAAAATGTCCGGTGATATTTTACAACATTTTCGGTCAGGAACGTTGTTTCACGTATGCCTTCTAATTGGTAACGGTCAACCGGCCAATGTAAACGATTCCCTTGGTCATCACAATACCAATCTTGTTCCTTTCGGGAAGTGAACATTGGATGTTCAACTGAAAATATAAAAGAACCTCCCGGCTGTAAACTATCATAGATCTTTTTACAGATTGCTGCAAAGGACTCAATATAGTGAAAAGCCAATGAACTGATCACAACATCAAATTGGGAATCAGAAAAATCAATGTCTTCGATTGGCATCTTAATGTAAGAAATGAAAGGATCATTGGTCATTTCGCGGGCTTGCTGAAGCATGTTTTCAGATATATCCACTCCGATAACAGATTTTGCTTGCTGTTCCCGAGCATAGCGACAATGCCAGCCAAAACCGCATCCCAAATCAAGTACACTCTTATTTCGGAGTTCGGGTAAAAGCTCTTTTAATACGTGCCATTCTCCCGCACTTTCAAGACCTTTAACGGAACGTTCCATATTTTTATATTCAGAAAAAAAATTCACATCATCATACTTATTTTGCTTCATACTATTTCCAACTCCTGCTTAATTAGTTAGCCTCCAAAATTTAATACAAATCAAATTGAGGAGGCAATCTATATTCTTCTAACCATCTCTTTCACCTCGTTTAGTTACTCCAACTAAAAAGACAGCCGGTTATATTTAAACTCATCAGAGACGCTGCACCCTCTAACATCCTCTTTACATGAGTGTATAATGACTATTGCCACCTGTACAATTTATGAAGGTTTTTTACATACATCCCTGCCATAAACTTCGGTAAACCCATTTCAATACACTTTTTCTTTACAAATTGCTTCATTTCTTCTACTGTGATGTCTTTTTGGGTGAATTCCCCTTCTTGATAACAATGCTTACAGTACATCGAACTTCTTTCTGAATTCTTCTCAGTACCGCGGTCTTCCATTTTCTTTAAGGGCATGGCACAACTCTGACATTTCTTATATTCTTTCATTTTATCACCTCACTATTTAACCTCATTACGCTTCCAAGGTTTTATAGATTTTTTTTACTCTTTTTAGTTGAGGGGCCGTTAAATAGGGTTCTCTTTTTCGTAACACATTCAGAAATCCCTCTCTATTTTCACCTGTAACAGCTACCATTGTGCTTTCAGAGTGCTGAGGCACTTCTTTTGTTCTACAATTCTCAAGGTGCTGGAGTAAGAATGGAAAAATCGCATCATTATTTTCCTTACTAACCGCCGCGAGCTTCGCAAGAGTTAGAACACCTTTATCAATGGTAATGACCGAACCCATTTTCATGGCACTCTTTATTGTGTGAAGGTGAGCCATGATCGTTTCTGAAGATTCCTCAGTAATTGTTGATAATGCTGTCATCGCACCCCATACTAAACGATTATTACGGCTTTTCAGCAACTCTATAAAGGTCAGGGCATACTTACTTATCAGTTCTGGTTTAACCTGTCCGATTTCATACATTACTTTGATACAGTCATGTTGAACCTTTTTATCTTTGCTAGACAGACCTTCAATAACCTCTTCTATACCTGCATGATTTTCTTCATTAGCTAACGTGTGTGCCAGCTCAATATTTGGCTCTTCGTCATTTCTATTAAGCTGGGAAGCTAATTGATTCACTACTGACATGTTGATCCCTCGTATTTATTAGAATTGATTCATATTGATACCGTATCACACATAAGCCGACACCATTATGTCGTATTTCTTAATATTTATCATATATTTTCTTTGCTCTTTCTTTCATAATCTCCCTAATATGTACTGGCTCAAGAACTTCTATTTCGGAGCCGAGACTTAAGATCATACGATAGACCCATTCATCTTCCGGGAATGATTCAGTCAGATAAACCCACCCGTCATCACCGAATTCTACAGAATCTAAATCGAAATAATCCTCCAACTCATTTAAAGCATGTTGAGTGAACTTTAGTGTGATTGTAACCATTTCACGATTGTGCCGGTAAAAGCTTTCATGTTCGCTTCGTTCTCTTTGCTCAATAGGTTTAGATGTACGTTTCATGTTTTGCATTCTTCCTAATTTAAACAACCGATATTCATTTCTTAGTTTACAAAAAGCATACACATACCATTTATTGATCTTTAGAATCAACGTAACAGGTTCAATTTCTCTTTCTGTATAGCTTCCATTAATATCAATATATTGAAAAGCAATGACTTTATTGGATTCAATCGATTGTTTGATCATATTTATTTTTTCTTTCCTTTTTTCAGTCGGTCCCCAGCCACCGAAATCTAACCAAACGGGTGAAGTTTGATGAACGTTCCCATTTGACTTTATGGATGTCAGCTTTTCAATAATTTGTTTTAATTGTCTATCATCATAGGTTTTATAGACACCATTTAATGCAGTGAGCAGCAATTCATATTCTATATCATTAAATAATCCTGTACTGATTTTGTATTCCTCAAGAATTCCATAGCCGCCGTTAGAACCTTTATATGAAATAATCGGAATACCCGCGAGGTTAATTGATTCGATATCCCTTTGAATCGTCCGTACAGAGACCTCGAACTCTTCGGCAAGCTTTTTTGCCGTTATTCTATTGGTATTTAATAACTTGATGATAATCGCCAGTAATCGTTCTACTTTCATGTTCCATTGCTCCATTTAATTTATGATTATATTTTATTCTCAGGTCACAAAATTCTTATCCATTCTGATAATTCATCGTGAACCATCTGGACTAACTATATCGTCTATCATTTCCCTATTCGTCTTCAACAAACTTCTTGGAAGATCGTTTCGAATGCTCTTCAATCCAAAATGATATGTATCTGGTATATCTTGAAGCAAACGATAATGAAATTTTATTTCTTTGTCTGTAAGAGTGCTGACTAATTCTTTAATAAAGCGATCTTGAGACATCATATCGACTGCACCAAGGTGAAAAACTCCTGAAAGTTTATGGAGGATGATGTATTTCAACTGTTTTGCAAGGACTTCATCCGTTAGATGATTGCACTCCAGATTGCTGTATACATCGATCGAGTTATTCTCAATTCCACTTCTGACTTGATCCAACCTCGGAGACTTTTTCCCCCATATTTGCGGAATTCGTATCATAACCGCACGTTCCTTTAAAACTTCCTGCAACATATTTTCACACTCAATTTTGAACTGTCCATAAGGTGATTCAGCGTTAGGAGTGTCTTCTTCTGAATGATGCTTCGTGGAATCCCCATCAAACACATTTGCCGTTGAAAAATAATAGAGTACTCTTTCTGTGTTTTCGATTTCCAATGCCAGCTCCCTATGAAATTCAAGCTGTTGATCGAAATCACCTCTTAGACATGAAATGATGCTATCGGGTTTGATGGACTGAACGATTTCTTTCATCTTATCCATATCGCTGATTCTAATTGAAATTGTTTTTCTTCTGGGAGATCTACCGGCCTGGTTGCATAGGTCCCAAATACATCAAAGGAATCTTTGCACTCTTCCACCAACGCCTTCCCCACTAATCCACTTGCGCCGAACAGGAGCAGTTTCCTCATGTGAAATCCCTCCATTCACGGAAATTGTATTCTCACTTTTCATATTCTACTAAACTCCTGTGAAAACCCTTTAAATGCCAAATAAAAAAACGCAATCTTATTAATTGCGTTTTCCTAGAGGACAGTCACCTTTTCAAATATAGGAACATAATCAGGAAGATGATTAGTCCAATAAATAAAAGATAGCCCATCCCCATGCTATACACGAAGTAAACCTTAACGTGAAGGATAATCCGAATGATATGAAACATAAGGATGCAAACGAGCGATAAAATGACGATGTTCACAAGCCTATCTCTATTTCTGTTTCGATACATAGAATCAGCCCCAATCCAGAGCTCAGTACAAGATGGAACTTGTACCATCAGTCTTTCTATATACCTATTTTGCTTTCGTCCTAATTATTCATGTGGGACGAGGGGACAGGTCCCTATTAATCATTCAATCCCTTACCATCAAGAATTTGCTCCATATATTTTTCAATCCTTGATTCGCGGGTTTTGGATTGTTTGGCTTTAGAGAAATAAAGAATGTAGGCTCGTTGCCTTCCCGGGGTCAATTCTTCAAAAGCCGTCTTCAAGGCAGGAACTTCATCGAACTTGGTTTGAAGTTCTTCCGGGATGGTGTATTCTTCTGTCTTTTTTAATTCCACTTGCAAACCGGCCTTTTCCACTTCAATGGCTTCCTGGATATACGCTTTCAAGATTGGCTTCATTTCTATGATTTCTTGAACATTCGTGAACCGGATCTGGCGCGCTGCCTGCACATTCTCCGTTTGTTGGATGAGAATCCCGTCAGGGTCCTTTAATAAGGCCCCTTTGTGAAACAGAAGCGCACAATAGTCTTTAAATCCATGCATTAACACGATGTTTTTACCCTCTAGCGTGTAACAAGGATGCATCCACTTGATTTCTTCGTCCAGCTCCTCAAAGCCAAGAAGGATGCTTCTCAACCTCTCAAATTCTTCCTTCCAGGTCTTGGTTTTTTTTATAAATCCATCCACCTTACGATTCGGCTTTATCATCATGGAACACTCCTTCTTATATGAACTCTAAGTGTTGTCTATTTCCGCCAAAATCCCGTGTATTCTGCTTTATCCTGAATATTATATGTAATCATATCCTCAAGCAATTTATAATCCACAGGGTCTTTCCATTTAATTCGAAACAAGCCCTTGGTGGCACTATAGCCGGCTCGTTCAATTCCATCGGCAAAACGCGTCATGGTTACTTCCTCGGGTGCAACGCTTACATGTTGCTTCGCAGTGGAGATACCTATGATAAATGTCCCGTGATCAGTAAACATAGGGGTATTCCATTTCATCACTGGTTCCATTTGCGGGAATTTCTCTATGATCCACTTCAGGATTTCCTCCATTCGATTGCGATGATCGGGGTTATCGATACCTGCTAAATATGGTGCAAATACATCCATCTTGTTCCCTCCTACTTTAAAATGATGCCGTTCAGGATTAACCTTATCTGATTTCAACTATATATTTTACATACTGGATAGTCAAAATTGTCCCTATCTTCGCCTATGACTTCGTAAAACCGTGATAAAGCCATCCAGGATATCATGAGAAACCGAGAACCCTTTCCGCTGATAGAATTCCAACGCCTCTTGATTCCCATTCGATGTAAACACAAAATAATCTTCCACATCCTCGAATGTTTTCAACCAATCCATAGACATGGTAAAAAGCCTGGATCCCACACCGAATTGCCGATACCCCTCTTTAATATAAAATTGGGATAAACAACCTACATTCTCTTTCTTAACCGATGAAAGATCGAAAAACGTGGCAAAGTCATTTGAATACGATTCTTTAGGTGATATGTTGGAATACACATAGGCGACAATTTCGTCATGTTTATGAGGATCCTTCACCACCACTATGTAATTGTGTAACGCACTTTGGATCGATGGCAGCATCCTGGTATCAAAATTCATGCTGTCAAACCGTTCTGGAGTAATAGTAGCCTTTAATTGTTGAAAGTCCATCAGTTCATTGCACAGGTCCCGACAGTATTCTGCCTTTTCTTCCGGAATCACTTCATATAATAGATTCATCGTCAAGGCCCCCCTTTTTAATCGTTGAGTCAGAGGGTATATAGCTACACCCTCTGGCAATCATGTCTGCTACATTAAGATAATACCTTCTCACAGAGAATCCGTCATGTATTATTTTCTCTGATTGTCTACTGTTTTCCTTTAAATATGTTGGCCATTCCATGACAAAAAGGCGAGCATAGGATCAACCTTACCCGCCTTTCTTTGTCTATTTGATTAACACCATAAAATGAGCTAACAACTACTTTAATCTGTACGCCTTAATGACTTCCTGCTTGATCGTATTGCCCGCATCGTCCCATGCACTTGCTCGTAGGGAGACGGATCCGCCCGGGTTATTCGGATGTTTGATATTGGCTTTCCACTGTGAACCTTCAGCTGACAAATCAACCGCTTTCCACGTTTGGCCTTCATCAAAGGAGATTTCCAGTGTAGCTCCCTCCACGTTTCCGGCACCGACAGCGTCTTCAATATGATCGGCTGATAGGGTCATTTGTGTCGTACTGTTGGCTTCTACTTGATTTGCCATGTCTGTTTTTACGTTGAAGTTAAGTTCCATGAGCGGTACTGTTGTTTCCTCTAACCCCTGATACTCTGACCAGAATGTCCACTCCGTATGGGTTCTTACAGATGTGTCATAACGTTCAGGGTTACGAGTGTTATCTGAAACGAGTCGATATTGGGTACGTTCGCTCGGATTATTATGACTTGTGGAGAGCCCTTGTCCTATTGCTTCCTTGATAAGGGTATCTCCCTGATAAAATTTTAAATTCTGATCATCAAGTGTATAGGGGTTCGAGCCAGCATGCCCTGCCTCGGAATCGCCCCAACCTGGTACGTTAAAGTAGAATCGGTTCCTTTCACGGAAAGGGGAGAAATATCCCTCTCCGAAAGATGGGCTTATCACTGCACCAAACCAGGTTTTATCTAAACGGTCACCTGCTTCATATGCCGTTAGCCCATCCCTCATTTCCCAAAAGTCTTCATCAGAACCTGTCATGGCAGCTTTTTGATACCATGAACTTCCTTCAGTCGTAGAGATCCATTCTTCCCTTTGATGAGGAAACTCAATTGGTTCCCACCTGAATTTGCGGTCTACCGTACGGTTTGGACGGAAATCAAAGCGCCATTCTTCTCCTGCAGCCTCCCGATCTGAATGATAGGAAGTGTCCACTTTAGCCAGTTCCTCCGGTTTCGGGGCATAAACCAGTGGTCCATCAGGGATAGAATCAGTGTAGACTGAAATCAAGTCATATGAATAAGGAGAGTTTGGAGCCCCTTTAACAGGCAGGACCAGATTTCCAGTACGTGAAGCTTCAATCAGTTCTTTCCCATCCACACTCGTTACAGATGTAACGGCAAGGGGAATTGGATCATAACTCTCATTTACATTCCTGTATGGCTCAACCAACTCTTGAGGTGCATCGTTGACTACGATGAGAAGCTTTGCTCCCGCTGCCATGGCTGCCTTCCCTCGATCATAGGACTCCACTTCATCACTACGCTCAATGACGACGGCTTTTCCTTTGGCATCAATACCTTCGTAATCCGATGCAGCCCCCTTACCAGCATATACCACTTGAAGGCTGTGATTTCCTTCTAAATGTGTCACGCCTATTTGAGGAAGATCATCGAGAACTTGGCCACGGAAATTCATCTCGATCACAGGTTTCACCAGGCGCCAGCGCGTAGTGAATTCCATTATGCCGTCTTCCACTTTCTCAACAGGTACTGCGTAAACGTTGTCATCGGTTGAAGGAAGGGTGAACTGCTGGCCGATCCTACCGTTTTCAAATTCACGTATGTAATCCATTCTTCTGTATACTTCTTCTGTTTCTTTCGGTGCTTTGGCGACAAGTTCATTCGCTTTTCTGCCATCAAGTTCAATCACCGCGTCTTCCTTTAATTCAAATTCTGGATCCCCGACAAAAGCCACACCTGAGTGGTCCGTATCAGCATCGACATCCATGAGGGAGGTGATGGAATAGGTGTCTGGAGAAAGTCTTAAATCTTCTTCACCATTGATTCTTACCAACTTCAATCCCTTTTGAGGTGAATAAATTTGAACGTACGCTTCATTCGGTGAGCCGTCCCGATCGATTGCCCGGATCGTCAGGTTATAACGTTCTTCTTCTTTCACAAGACTCATACTTGTATGTACAACCTTTTCACCCTGTGAACTTGCCGTGAGATGACCTTGGAAAGTTGATCCCGGCGGAGCCTTTTCTACATCCATTGACACTGTGACGGATGCTTCACCGTTAGCGGGTACTGTCACTTGATCTTCGGATAATGTCACCATCCCATCAGCGGCTGCATTTCCTTCTGTATCAGTGAACGTTGTTGACAGGTCCAATGAAACCGGCCCATCTCCATCATTTGTGTACGTCACTACCCGCTCAATGCTTTCGGTTTCATCATGTGGCCAGTCGAGAAATCCGAAATGAATGGAACCTGTTGAGGTTACATCACCCAATGCTGCCGGAATATCAAGTTGACCGGTTCCTACTTCGTAAGGCTTGTAATTCAATTTTTCCGTGGTACTCATCAGAGCTTCCTTCAACTGAGTTCCTTTCCAATCAGGATTCTGTTGTTTAAGGATTGCCGCGGCTCCCGCTACGTGAGGGGTTGCCATCGATGTACCGTTCTTGGAAGTGTAAAAACCTTCTCCATTACTCATGTATTGTGAGCGAGCCGCAACAATCCCGACCCCTGGTGCTGATACATCAGGCTTTAGACCTTTGTCACCGATTCGAGGGCCTCTTGAGGAAAATCCCGCCAGTTGATCTGTTTTGGTAACAGCTCCCACTGTCAGTGCGTGCTCGGCTGCCCCCGGCGAACCGATGGTGCTTTCACCGCCGCGGTTACCTGCTGCTACAACAAACAACGTACCCTTTTCTTCACTTAATTCATTCAACGCTTGTGACATCGGGTCGCTTCCATCGCTCGGTTCACGGCTGCCAAGGCTCATGTTGACAACATCGGCTCTTTCTGATGCCCATTCCATCCCATCAATGATCCAGGAGTTGAGACCGGTTCCATTATTCGCCAAGACTTTCCCGACAATCAAATCTGCTCCCGGAGCCACGCCTTTCATCTTTCCGTCAGAAGCGGCACCTGTCCCCAAAACGGTTGAAGCCACATGGGTTCCATGGGAGTTGTAATCCAGAATATCTTCACCCTGAACGAAGCTTTTACTCTCCTTTAACTTTCCTTCAAAGTCCGGGTGATCTGGATCGATTCCTGAATCAAGTACTGCGACGGTCGTCCCGCTCCCATCCAAGCCTGAATCCCAGGCTTTGGGAGCCCCGATTTGGGAAACACTCTGATCAAGTGTCGCTTCCACTTTTCCATCGAGCCAGATTTTCTCGATCCCTTGTTCCAATTCAATCTCTACTGTACTTTCTTTCATTTCTTGCTCGTCTACTTCATCTGTCACCGAGTCCCAGAATTTCTTTGCCTGTGACTTTTCAGCCGAAACAGCTGCACCACGGATACTTTCCAGGACATGGGTAACCTTTGAACCTTCCGGGGCTTTTGGTGTGCTTGAAACAGCACGGGCCATGGACTCTTTGTATTGAACAATCATCGGAACGGTCGCGTTTTCTCCATCTGCATACCCGTTATCAATCAATTCCGTGATGTTGAATAGATCCTGATCGAGCTTGTCCGCTGCTAGAAATGGCATGGCGTCTTCCGGAATAACGAACGTTTCATCATCCACCGTAATGATACGGGTGCGGTCCTCCACCCCATCTGCCGGTTCCACCTCGATTATGCTTTTCCCTTCTCCGATTTCCGTTACCGTAACCACATCACCTGTAATCAGTGTGATCTTATGGGTTCCTTGTATGGAATTGGAAACAACACTATGCTCCTCCGACTTGATAAGGGAGTTTAACGCGTCTTCTCTATCATTCATAACGTTTATCGGAGACTGTGCCCCCGCTCCTATTCCGGGAGATACAAGTAAAAGCGCCGATAAAGCGAGTCCGATCGGCTTTGGCAACTTACTTTTCGTATTCATATTCTTTCCTCCTTACGAGATTAGTAGAATTCTATTTTGTTTGGCACTATTATTATTTTAGGTAATATTCAGATGATTGACTATCGGGGTTTTTGAGGTGGATCTGTCCCGAAACATCAAGCTTTAGAATCGAATATCGTATGAAATCCACACAGGGAATCAGGCCCTTTTTCCTATAAGTAATAAAATTCCAGGGGGTTTTGGAAGTTTGAAGATTAGGAGATGATGAATAAATGGGTGAGTTTAATAGCGAGGAGACGTCAGCAGCCTTTGAGAGAACCATTCCATATCATACCCTATTCCAATTGCATCTTGATCTGAGCTCTTAAACATAAAAATAACGTGCAGACATCAACCTATCTGCACGTTTCATATGCTATTTCAATTCATAAGCCTTGATGATCTCTTGTTTAACCGAGTTACCGGCATCATCCCACGCGCTTGCACGCAGAGAAACAGAGCCATCCGGATCATTCGGGTGCTTGATTTTAGCTTTCCATTGGGCACCTTCTACAGAGAGGTCCACGTCTTTCCATGTTTGTCCCTCATTAAAAGAAACTTCCAGAGTTGCCCCCTCGATATTGCCTATCCCCACTGCATCTTCAATATGCTCTGCCGATAAGACCATTTCTATTGATCTGTTCGCTTCGACACGATTGGCGATGTCTGTCTTTATGTCATATCCAAGCTCTATAAGTGGTACAGTCGATTTGCCGGGTCCTTGGTACTCTGACCAGAACGTCCACTCGGTTTGGGCTTTTATTGACGTGCTCCACAGTTCCGGATCACGTACATTCTCAGAAATGAGACGGTACTTCGTTCGTTCAGTCGGATGGTTATGCATCCAAGAGAGCAATGCCTGCCCGTATTGTTCCTTAACCAACTTATCTTCCTGATAGAGCGTCAGTTTGGTATCCTTCATCGTATCCGATTCCATGAAGCCTGAATGCCCCGGTCCTGAATCTCCCCAGCCGGGAATATTCAAGTAGAAGATATTCCCCTGACGATAAGGATAGAAGATGCCCGGTCCAAATGCCGGACGGACTACCGAGCCAAACCAGTTATGTTCTAAGCGGTCGCCTGCATCGTAGTCCATCTGCTTGTCCCTCACCTCCCAATAGGAATCACCATTGTACATGCCTGTCTTTTGATACCACGTGCTTCCTTCAGTTGTAGAAACCCATTCTTCCCTGTCGTGAGGGAGTTTCACGGCAGCCCTTCCGAGTACGCGGTCAACCTTACGCACCGGACTGAAATCAAAACGGTGCTCCTCGCCCCATACTTCCCGGTCTGCATGATAATGAGTCTCCACTTTGGCCATTTCATCAGGTGTAGGTGCATATACCAACGTTTCATCCGGTATGGAATCGGTGTAGACTGAAATCAAATCGTATGAATAGGGAGATATCGGTGAACCTTCTAACGGAAGGACCAGGTTCCCTTTTTTCGCTGCTTCGATCAACTCTTCTCCATCCACACTTGTGACGGATGTAACGGCAAGCGGGATGTGCTCTTTGGATTCCTTCGTATCTAAATACATCTCTATCAACTCTTTAGGCGTATCATTCACCACGATGAGTAGTTTCGCCCCCGCTGCAATCGCTGCTTTAGCCCTTTCGAAAGGAGTGACGTCATCACTTCGCTCAATAACCACGGCTTTCCCACCAGCGTCGACTCCTTCGTAATCAGAAGCTGCCCCTTTTCCTGCATATACCACTTTCAGATTGTGTTTGCCTTCCAGATGGATTACCCCTGCTTGAGGCAGATCTTCCAGTATACGGCCACGGAAGTTCATATCCAGAGTTGGTTTGAATAAACGCCAACGTGTGGAATACTCAAATGTGCCTTCCTTCACCCCTTCGATTGGAACGGCATATATTTTATCGTCCGTCACAGGGAGTGTCCATTGTTCTCCGACAATCCCTTTTTCAAACTGACGGATGTAGTCCATTCTCTTATAGATTTCTTCAGCTTTTTTAGGTGTTTTAACGATTACCTCATTCGCTTCCCGGGCATCCAGTTCAACAATCGAGTCTTGTTCCAACTCTAATTCCGGATTTCCTACAAATGCAACACCTGAGTGATCCGTTTCTACATCTACATCCATCATCGATGTGACGGAATAGGTATCCGGCGGAAGACGAAGTTCTTTTTCACCATCTACTCTGACAAAGTTGATTCCCAGGGTCGGCGAATATACCGTGACATAAGCCAGATTCGGTGAACCATCCCGATCGATCGCCCGGATCTTCATCGAATAAAGTTCCCTTTCTTTCACTAAACTCATGGAGGTATGGACAACAGATGAACCCTCGGATTCTGCATTGATATGACCTTGTAGGGTAGCCCCTGCTGCAGCCAGGTCCACGTCAGCTGTCACACTAATTGAAGCTGTCCCGTTAGCCGGGACAGTCACCTGACCCTGAGATAGCTGGATCAACCCATCAGGTGCAGCGTTGCCCTCTTTATCCCTGAAATCAGTGGTAAGATCTAATGTGATCGGTTCATCTCCATCATTCGTATATGTAACGATCCGTTCGACGCTTTCTTCCTCTTCGTGAGGCCAATCGAAGAATCCGAAGTGGATAGAACCTGTCGCACGGACTCCTCCTAATGAAGCCGGTATGTCGAGACGCCCCGTCCCTATCTCATAAGGCAGATAATTCAATTTCTTGGTTGTGCTCATAAGCGCTTCTTTTATGTCTTCCCCTGTCCAGTCAGGGTGCTTCTGCTTAAGAATGGCCGCTGCTCCGGCTACGTGAGGGGTTGCCATGGAAGTTCCGTTCTTCGTTGAATAGTAGCCTTGGCCACTTGAATAATGGGATCGCGCCGCAATAATCCCTACACCTGGAGCGGATAAATCTGGTTTTAACCCCTGATCTCCAATACGTGGCCCTTTTGAAGAAAAACTGGCAAGTCGATCTGTTTTGGATACTGCCCCGATCGTAAGCGCTTTATCGGCTGCCCCCGGAGATCCGATAGTGGCCGCACCTCCTGTATTGCCTGCCGCAACTACGAATAAAGTACCGGTTGCTTCTGTGATTTCGTTCAATGCTTGGGCCATTGGGTCCTTTCCATCACTTGGTTCATTACTTCCCAAACTCATATTGACAACATCTGCGTTTTCAGCTGCCCATTCCATTCCGTCAATGATCCAGGAGTTCAGTCCGGAGCCACTGTTACTCAACACTTTCCCCACGATCAGATCAGCTCCCGGGGCGACACCTTTCTTTTTACCATCGGAAGCTGCCCCTGTTCCCAATACAATTGAAGCGACATGTGTACCATGGGAATGATAATCAAGGATATCCTCTCCCGGAACGAAGCTCTTACTTTCCTTAATCTTTCCGGATACGTCCGGATGCTCGGGGTCGATTCCCGTATCAAGAACGGCGACGGTGGTCCCTGTCCCATCAAGCCCAAGATCCCATGCAATCGGAGCGCCGACCTGTGGAACGCTTTGCTCAAGTGCTGCTTCCACTTTTCCATCCAGCCAGATCTTCTCGATTCCTTGTTCCAATTCAATTTCTGCATGTGCATTTCCCGTTGCTTCTTCTGGATCCACTTCATCTGTCACCGCGTCCCAGAATTTCTTGGCTTGTGATTTCTCAGCCGATACAGCAGCACCCCGGATACTTTCCAGAACGCGCGTCCGTTTAGAGCCTTCAGGTGCCTTAGGTGTGCTTGTACTTGTAATGGCACGAACTTTGGACTCTTTATACTGAACGATCATCGGAACGGTTGCTTCGTTCCCGTCGGTATACCCGTTTTTCACCAGTTCCGTGATGTTGAACAGGTCCTGATCGAGCTTATCAGCTGCAACAAAAGGCATAGCCTCTTCCGGGATGACGAATGTTTCATCATCTACCGTGATGATGCGTGCCTTGTCTTCGATCCCGTTAGCGGGTTTGACTTCAATCACACTTTTCCCTTCCCCTATTTCCGTTACCGTCACGACATCGCCGGTAATAAGTGTAATCTGATGCGTCCCCTGTACAGAAGATACAACGTTGTCCCCTTCACCTTTCATAAGTGCGCTCAATGCTTCTTCTTGTCCATTTAACACATTTTCCGGTATCTCCGCACTTACATCACCGAAAGCCGGGGAGACAAGCATCGCAGCTGATAGAGCTATCGCTACCGATTTTGGAATTCTTCTTTTCTTCATCTCATTTCCTCCTGTAATGATAGATTACTAGATTCAATGCGCTCACCGGATGTATACGTTACGTTTATTGTAGGCAGTGCGCTGACAATTGCCTATCGGGGTTTTTCTTGTACTTTTTTCCCGTTTACCGGCTCAAATTCTTACGTCAATCACTTAAGAAGGAAGAAATTTTGGGACTATTTGATTAACATCGTGATTCTAAATTGGGTTTTTTATCAAAATGAATGGCTCACTGAAGTAAAAAACCTCCCATCACTATGAGGGGAGGAACTCTTAAGCAAACACATCATACTGCTTTACAGGTTCTATGTACGACCGTGAAAAGGAATTGGCTTTTTCTATTTGACCTGTCTTCATAAAGTGATGGTAGAGCTGAATGTGGTAATACTCTTTAAGACGATGCATTCCATTGGTTGAGAAATAGGGATAGGCATAGTTTTCCAAATAGCCATAGTAATCGTCAGGTTGATCTAAAATCCTGAATCTATGAAGCTTGAATAAGTGCACATGCCGTTCATCCTGAAGTTCTTCAGCCAACCCCAATCCTGCCTCCACCTGTTCCAGCAGGATTCTCACAGATTTCTTTCCTGACTTGGATGCGGCATGGACATAGCCTTCCAATGACTCAAGATAGACGGAGCTCTGAGGATCTTTCAATCTCATGGACCGTTTATATAATTCCATTGCCTCCCCATAACGATGATGTGCAAGCTGATGATAGGCATAGTTATGGAGGATGAAGGAATGTTGATCATGCAGTCCTAACGTTTCTGTCATTTCAAGCATGGATCGATATACCTCTCCCTTATCCTCATTCAAATGATCATACTCCAATAATACCAGAATGAGCATTTTTGCATCGATGATCCGCACGAAATTATTCGTTTTCATAAAATATTCGAGACTCCTGCTTGCGTATTTATAGGCATAAATATGCTGCCTAAGAAAATGATGATTAAGGGCCAGGTGATAATAATATTCATGGTAAGGATAAGAGGACTCATCAATTTGTCTAAGAAGCACCATGGCAAGTTGATAATCCCTTTTGAATTGCATCAAGTAGATCGCCTTACTATGGAGCAGTAAATTAGCATCAAGGGAAGACAAATTCATTTCCTTCTCCATCTCCCTTAACATCAAGGGGACATCAGAAAAATGACCGATGAGCATGCTGTACCGTATATGTATAAGCTTGAAGGATTGTTGAAAGTCAGAGAGTTCCAACAACTCGATTTCCTCCAACTGCAGCTTAATGCGCTCAGCCTTTTTTTTCTGCCTCATTATAATGGCATTCATCCAATCATGGAGCATTGATTTAATAGAATAATAAGTCTCTATTTCTTTCTTTAGATCCACCTGTAACCGGTTTGCTAATAGGTTCAGGACTTCAATCGAATACTCTGTCAATCCTCTCTCAATCTTACTGACATGAGTACTTGAACAAATCCCAATACCAAGATCACGCTGGGTCATTTGTCTCTTTTCACGGTAGAAGCTGATGATTTTGCCTTCAATCATTGTGCTGGCACTCCTTTAGGTCACGTATATTGAATTTAGTTCAAGAGATTCTATAGAAAAAAGTTTATAACTTGTTTTTCCAATTTGCTATAGGGGTTTTTAATGGGACTAAAGGAGTGGTTGCATTTAAAACAGCACTATTTGGGGGGAGTCTTCGTCTTGCACTCCAGCCACCTCTTAAACAGCTGGAATTACTTGTCCCGAAAATAAATATAAAACCCGAACAAACCTGGCTACTTTTAAACAGATTTGTTCGGGTTTTCCTTAGACCAAAACACTCTGGTCCCAGCCTTTTTCCGATTTACTATGGTGTTTCTTTATTCATTTTCTAAATATCCCTTACGACTCTGCAAGGATTTCCCACTGCTAGACTGTTTTCAGGTATTGATTTCGTCACAACACTTCCGGCTCCGATAACTGCATTGTTTCCTATTGTGACTCCTGGCAAAATGACTGAATTACCGCCTATCCACACGTTATCTCCAATAGAGATTGGCTTAGTCAATGTGCGGTAAGGGGCTTCATCCGGACCATGATGGAGATTGATTCTTTCAGATGCCCGGAGAGGATGAGTGGCCGAATAAATCTGGACATTCGGTGCAATTAGAACGTTCTCCCCTATCGTCACTTTATTTGTATCCAAAATAGTACAGTTAAAATTGATAAACGTGTTTTTTCCAATTGAAATGTTTTGTCCATAATCACAGTAGAACGGCTTTTCCACCCACACATTTTCTCCCATTGCTTCAAGAAGCCCGGCCAGAATCTCCTGTTTTCTTTCTGCCTGGTCTGGAGGGGAGAAGTTGAATTGATCCATCAGAACCCTTGCTTTCCTGGCCATTTCCATCAACTCGGGATCTCTTGCATTATAGTACTCTCCATTTAACATTTTTTCTTTTTCAGTCATCAGTTATTTCTCCTTTTACTGTCATCTACGATTCTCAAAATTTTAATACTGAAAGCCTCCACCTCCATCTTGGACGCCACTGTTAATGGATTTTCTCCAGTCAGTAAATCCTCCACTGTTTTTCCAATCAGGTCATCAGGCATTGTGAGGGACTTGCTACTGTCTGAACGGCTGAGAAAACATAAGACAGTCTCATCCCCACAGCTTCGCTTGTAGCCAATCACGTCCTCCTCAATAGGGCTTTGAATGAATTCTATACTTGCTTCACTGCTTAATGCCCGGTGCTTTTTCCTTAAATCAATAAGCTCGGTGATAAAGGTAAGCAGCTCCCGGTCCTGCTTTTCTGTATCCCATTCCATACACTTTCTGCACCCCGGATCCATCGCTCCAGTCATACCGATTTCATCACCGTAATAAAAACACGGAGTACCAGGAGAAGTGAGCAAGAAGGTAAACAATGCCCTAACCTTTCTCGAATCGTTGCCACATAAAGTGGCAATTCGCGGGGTATCATGACTTCCAAGCAGATTGAAAGAAGCATCCATGACAGGTTTCGGATACATCAAATAAGCATCCGTTGTCTGATTGGCAAATTGAATGGCTGTGATGGAACCTTTCGCAAAGAAGTCTAATGCCGGAGACGTATATGGATAATTCATGACGGCATCGAATTGATCTCCCTGAAGCCACGGTAAGGCATCGTGCCAGATCTCCCCAAGGATATAAAGATCCGGTTTGACCTTTTTGACCTCTTTCCTGAATCCCCTCCAAAAATCATGGGAAACCTCATTCGCAACATCCAGCCTCCAGCCGTCAATGTCAAACTCTTTCACCCAGTATCTCCCGACTTCCAGCAGGTAACTGCGCACTTCTTCATTCGCCGTATTTAACTTTGGCATTGTATGGGTGTATCCAAACGTCATATATGTCGGGACCGGTGTTGTCTGTAGCGGGAAATCGTCAATATGGAACCAGTCCTTGAACCGGGAATTCTCACCGTTTTCTAAAACATCCTGAAAGGGAGGAAAAGTGAAGCCGCAGTGATTAAACACCGCGTCCAGCATAACCTTGATTCCTCGCTTATGACACTCATTCACCAATCGCTTAAATGTCTCTTTATCACCGAACTGGGGATCAATCGTTAAGTAATCCTCCGTATCGTATTTATGATTGGAAGGAGCTTTGAAGATGGGGGTGAAATAGATGCCTGTGATACCCAGCTCATCCAAATAGTCGAGATGATTGATGACTCCCTGGAAATCCCCGCCGAAGAAAGTGTGTTCACTTGGTTCCTCACTTCCCCAAGGGAGTGTTCCCTGAATATCATTCCCTTTGTCTCCATTGGCAAATCTCTCCGGAAAAATCTGATACCATATTGTATCTTTCACCCAATCTGGGGCGGCAAATACGTCTTCTTCCAATAAATAAGGATACAGGAAGAACGAAGAAATGGCTTCGTCCAGTGATGGATAGAAGCCCTTCTCAGTGAAATAAAGCACTTCCTTTGAATCCCGAAGCTCGAAGGAATATTTCACCCTTTTGTCCCGGGGCCTGATACTCACTGTCCAATAATCATATAATTCTGTCGAGCCGCACTTATTCATTTCTTCGATCTGTTTAGGAATCCAGCTCCACACGTGATCGACAACTTCACCACGGAAAGGATCATCCCATATCAAGTAAACGGAATCTACATCGTTTCTTTTCGTTCGGATCCTGAATTGAAGAGTGTCGTGATCCAACGGATAGGCATAGTTTCCTTTTGGACGGTGGTAAACAGCTTCTCTCAGCATCCTACTTCCTCCTTCTTTTCTAATACATCAATCAGTACAGCCTTTCCTTTTTCTGTTCCAAAGAAATAGAGCAGTGGGGCATGAACCCTTTTCGCCCAGTCATCTTCTGTATGTTTTCCAGAGTGATCAATCTGAAACAGGAATTCTTTTTCATGCTCGTATCCCAATCGTAGAAGGTGTGCTGCCATATCTTCCACTTGAGCAACTTCAATTAATGGACCTTCTTCTGCCCCAATATCCATCCAGATTTTCTTTAATGGGACTTTCTCTGAAAATTTATTCACCAGGCTTATCTCTCGTTTCAATTCCTTATGATGATAATAGAAATAAGGCGACATGATGCCAACCATACTGAATACTTCCGGGTTACGAAAGCCGATATGATAACTGACCGCTCCTCCCATGGATGAACCCATCAATGCCGTACATTCAGCGGTTTTCTTGGTCCGGTACGTCTGATCGATAAGAGGTTTGATTTCATGAATCAGGAATGTTTCATACTGATTTCCCTTTGCAGAAAAAGGCGTGGTTGAGAACGGCACATCTACTTCCCCCTCTCCATGAAAATAAAAGTTGTATTCATTGGAACGTTCAGTCGGGTGATTCTCTATTCCAACAATAATGATTTCTTCCATTTCCCCTTGTTTAATTAACTCATCCGCTATCTCATGCATCCTCCAGGATTGTCCATTAAATGCAGTGTGGAAGATATTCTGACCGTCTTGCATGTACAATACTGGATAATGCTTACTCCCCTCCTTATAACTTGGGGGCAGGTAGATATGGACATTGCGGGTATTGCCTAGATAAACGGATGAAACGTTTTCAATTGTTTGAATAGATGAGTTCATAATTCGTTCTCCTTTTATTGATTCAATGAATTAACTATTAGTGGTAAAAAAAGTTGAACACGTGCATTGCATGTTCAACTTTTGTATTGATAGATGCCATTCAGCAGGGCAAGGCTTCCTGCACCAATGACTTCAATATATTCGCCGAGACTGGATGCCTGGAAATCGACCTTCTGTAAGGAAGCTACGTATGCCTGATTGTTGACTTCCCTGCTGATCAAATCGGCAAGAACCTTATTATATCGTTCCAGTGGCCCTCCAATCACCACTCTCTGAACATGAATGATATTGATGAAGGAGGATAACGGAACTGAAATCTTCTCTCCTGCAGCCTCCAGGGCAACGATGGATTCTGCGTTTCCTTCTAGGATAGAATGTGTTAACTCCTCAATGGAGTCACTCTTCCGTTCCTCGGCAAGAGCTTGCAAGGATGCATATTCATTGATACACCCCTTGTTTCCGCACCAGCATGGCCGTCCGTCGGGTTGGTATGTCATGTGAGCGAATTCTCCCCCACCTGATATACCACTACGGAAATGTGTGTCATTTAATACCAGCCCAGATCCAAGGCTGCGGCCCACATAGAGAAACATAAACTGATCGAAATGCTTACTTTCACCAAACAACTTCTCTGCAAGCGTCATGGAGCTGACATCACGGTCTACGTAAACCGGGAACGAAAAGTGGTTCTGTAAATAGTCGTAAAGGGGAATTTCCGGCCAGCCTTCCTCTTCGTTTCCCAGAACTGTCCCCTTCTTAATATCCACGGGCCCATTGACCCCGATTCCTAATCCGGTAATCACATTATCTGAATGCCGATGAATGAAAGTCTTTAACTCTTCCACTATAAAATGGAGGTAGGCATCGACCGTAAACTCTTTGGAAGGTGTGCTTCTGACTACATCCTTCACCCTTCCGTTCAGACTGACTAACCCGATGGAGATTTCTTTCATCCCAATATGCATCCCAATCACCCATGCGGCTTCATCCCGTAGAGTAAGGGCTACGGATTTCCGGCCAGCCCCCTGCTTCTCAACCGGGAGACTCCCTTGTTCCTGAATCAGGCCCTCTTCTAAAAGATCCGAGGTTATATACGTAATGGTCCCCCTGGTCAAATTGGTCAGCTCAGCAATCTGATGCCTTGAGATCGGTCCGTTTCTCAACATCGTCTTCAAGACGAGGGAGCGGTTAAATTGTTTAGTTCTTTGCGTATTCTGCCCTTTTAATCCCATGATTCCATTCCTTTTCCAACGTTAATATGACTAATATATCAGACTTCCTCATTGATCACCAATGGAATCCCGTTATCCTTTGGTTCCTCCAGCTGTCAATCCGGTAGTGAAATAACGTTGCAACGAGAAGAATAGAATACTGATTGGAATAGCAATCAGTACAGCTCCTGCAGCAAATTGAGTATATGAATTACCAAACTGTGAACTGATTAATTGATAAAGTCCAACAGCAAGGGTATATTTCTCCTCGGATCTAAGCAGGATCGTCGCCAATATGAAATCCGTGAAAGGCGTAATGAAACTGAATAAAGCCACCACCGCAAGTATCGGTTTAGCCAATGGCATGATGATCTGCCAGAAGATGCGAAGATGACCGGCTCCATCCATGGTGGCCGATTCGTCCAATGATTGGGGAATGGTGTCAAAGTACCCCTTCGCAAGCCACGTATTCATAGGAATCAATCCACCGACATATATCAAGATCAAGATAAGGTGGGTATCGATCAAACCCGTCATATTTGCAAAGACATAGATCGCGATCAAAGCAGAGAAGTTCGGCACCATTTGTAAAATCAGGAATAAAAGGAGGCCGTTTTTTCTCCCTTTAAATCGATAACGTGAAAACGAATAGGCAGTCAGCCCAATAGAAATGACGGCCAGTATCATGGTGATGAAACAGATCTTAATGGTGTTCCAGTACCATAGAAGATAGGGGGTACTCTCAAGGTCAAACAGCGTTTGATAGTGAGCAAACGTGAAATTGTCCGGAATGATGGAAGAGCTTGTTAAACTGTCTCCGGGATTCAGTGAAGCTCCAATGACCCATAGGACCGGATAAAGCACGATGATGCTTGCTGTAAAGAGAAATGCGTATGACATTGTTATTCGTATTCCATTCCACCATGCTGCTTTCATATTACATCATATCCTCTTCATTGAATGATTTTGTTCTCCTGAATTGCCATAAAGCTATCACAATGACGATGATTGATAGAATCATTGTAATGGCCGCGGCTTTACCATATTGAGCAGAAGCCATAGTCAGATCGTACACCCACGATATCAGGATATCCGTTCCCCCTGCATTCTGACCGGAAACAGCAGGACCTCCTCCATTAAACAAATAGATTACATTGAAGTTATTAAAGTTATACGTATATTGTGTAATCAAGATGGGAGCGGTCGCAAATAGAATCATAGGCAGGGTAATGTTCTTAAATTGACTAAAGCGTGAAGCTCCGTCCATTGCGGCAGCTTCATACAACTCTCCGGGTATTGACTGGATAACCCCTGTCACCATCACAAAGATGAATGGGAAGCCAAGCCACCATTGAACGAAGATTAACGCAATCTTCGTCCAGAATGGTTCAGTCAGCCAAGGAACCGCATCAACTCCAAAGAAATGAAGGATGTTCTGATTAATGGCACCAAAACTCTCATTGAACATACCTGAGAAGATTAAGACAGAAACGAAAGCCGGGATCGCCCAAGGTAATATAAAGATGGTCCGAAATACTCTCTTCCCCCATATTTCCTTTTGCTGTATCACGATTGCTAACAGAATCCCAATCACAACTTGCCCAGTTGTCGCTGCAAAGGTCCAGATAATGGTCCAGGCAAATACACTGAGAAATGTTTCCCTCCAAATATCTACTTTTACTAAATCAATGAAATTCTGAAATCCTGTCCAGTCTACCAATTTGGCAGGTGGGGAATGATAAAGGTCATAATTCGTGAATGACAGGAGCACCATGAAGATGATTGGAAACACAACAACAAACAACAAAAGGAGAAAACCGGGGGTTAACATCATATATGGAAACCCCGAGTCAATCAGATTCCGGTATTGCTCCTTTACTGAGCTTATTGAACGGCGTTCGTCCCTTTTTTTACCTGTTTGATACGCATCATATAGGTTGAAGCCATATACCGCCAGTCCCAACAGCGTAACTACCAAAGCAATGATTCCCTGTATCAACAAGAATATGGAATGATCACGGGGCAGTTCAGATCCAAGTGTCACTAATCCCCAAAGCCCGATATCTAATAAATCATGAAAAGCAATAAAGAACGAGCCAGCCATCAAGAGGAATATCAAGCCTTTTACAAATTGCCGGTTATAAAATTGTCCAAGCCCCGGTATCATCGATAACACCGCAGCAAGCCTTCGATGTTTTGTGCCCGGTGACTGTTTCTGAGAATGTGAGGGCTTTTCAGTAAGATCACAGGTCTCAAGTTCTTCTTTTCTGACACTATTCATCGATTCGCCTCCCTCCTTACTGATGATTTGCTTCTATGGAAGATTGAATCGTCTTAACGGCTTCATCAAGAGCTTCTTCCGTTGGCTTCTTATCTAACGTGATCAACTCAAGCGCTGTCCCCATCGGTCCCCAAACCTCTCCCATTTCCGGAATATTCGGCATTGGGACACCATATGTGGATTGAATCGCAACAGCATTAGCTTCTTGGTTATCTTGGATAAGCGGATCATTCAGGAGGCTTTTGACAGGTGGGATTTCTCCTGTCGTTTCAAAACGGATTCTGGCATTTTCTTCACTACTCAAATGTTCGACCAGCATTTGTGCCCATTTGGCATGAGATGAATAGCTGCTGACATGCCAACCCTTGACACCAATCAACGTCTTCATCGGTTCGCCATTTGGCAGTTTCGGGAGAGGAGCCACACCAATATTTACACCGGCTTCTCTGAAACTATTAAACGCCCAGGGACCCGCCATTACGGCAGATGCTTTTCCCTCGATAAACAAGCTTTCCATCGTGGCTCCACCATTTTCACCGAATAATCCTTTAGGGAATATTCCTTCTTGATACCACTTCTTGATATATTCCGCTCCCTTAACGGAACCATCATTATTTAACCCGATATCCTTCCGATTGAGACTTCCACCCTCGTCGTCAAAGATATAACCGTCCATGCCTCCCATGACTCCAAAGCCAAAGTAAAGGGTATTCCAAACTGCTAGAAATCCATACTGGCCTGGTTCTGTGTTTTTAGATAAGGCATATAATTCTTCCATGGATGCCGGTGCCTGACCCATAAGTTTCTTATTATAAATCAGCACCGGTGTCTCAGCAGCCTTTGGCAGTCCATACACCTTCCCGTCATAGGTCTGGGAATCGATAGAAGAATCAGTAAACTGATTAAGTATTTTCTCGTTCACATCAATCGGATTCAAAATTCCTTCGATGGCCAGCTGTCCGATCTGATCATGAGGAAGGGTAAATACATCTGGTCCTGTGCCTGCGGGTCCGTCCAACCTGATTCTCTCCTTCATTTGAGAAGACATTTCTACTTCTTTAACTTCTACGTTTATTCCCGTCTTTTCTTCGAAGCTCTTAATAGCTGGTGCCAAGGCATCTGATTTCCCAATATCCTCCCAAACAATAAGATTTTCAGGTTTTGAATTGATCTTTTTTTCGTCTACAGATGAGGAGGACTCTTCTGGTCCACATCCACCTAAACCTATTAATGCCCCTATAAGCAATAAAGCTTTTACCATATTCATTTAATATAACCCCCTAATTAATTAATTAATTAATTCATTTAATTAATTAATAGTATAATAGATTTCAGAAATTTCGCAAGCCCTTTCAAAGCAATAAAAAAAGAGCACACGTCTGTGCCCTTTTCTACCATCATTCCTTGACCCTGAATACTTGCAGCCGGTTATTCTGAAGTTCTGCCACAAAGATATCCCCATTTTGATTCACCGCGACATCGTGGGGAACCTTCATTTCCCCGGCTTTTGAACCCCACTTTCCAAATCGGTTGATGATTTCACCATTCTTATTTACTATCACTACTTGATGTGATCCTCTTCCTGTGTTTGGATAAAGTGCATCACCGCCATCTACGAGATACACGTTTCCATCATTCCCTACTTCCACACCGAAAGGACGACCTATTTCCTTCTGTTCCCACGCATCCAGGAATTCCCCGTCCTGGTTCAACACCTGAACTCTTGCATTGTTTCTATCTGCCACAAACAAGTTCCCTTTCTGATCATGAGAAATTCCATGAGGAAGGTTGAATTCACCCGTACCGTTCCCCAGGTCATTCTTCTCCCAAAGGAAATTTCCATCAGAATCAAATTTTACAATCCTTCTATTACGATAACCATCGCTTACGGCGAATGAACCATCTTCCATAACGGTGACATCTGTAGGACGGGCAAATGTGTACTTAGTCATCCCGGTTGGAAGATTTGGAAGTACATTCCTTATCCGCAGAGCAGCCTCCATATAAAATGGATAGTCATCTCCAAATGTGGCCAGTAAGTGACCATCAGGTGTAAACTTGTACACCTTGTTCAGCGTTATATCTGTGATCCAAACATTATCTTCATCATCGATTTCCAAGCCATGAGGGGATGCAAACATATTCTTTCCCCAACGGTTTTTCACCTCTTTTGTTTCCCCGTCAATCACAATGAGGGCAGGTTCTTGTATTAAGCTTTCTCCACCATATTCCGAACTTCCCCGATGTAAATAGAAGATATCCCCTTTACTATCGACGGCTACTCCACTGGCTTCCCCTGCCATTTCTTTATCTGCCTCTGTCAGCGGCCAAAGAATTTCAGGTTTATAATCCTTTGACTGTTTTGCTTCAGGGACTTCTTTATACACTGTATCACTTCCTCCACGACTGAACCATGCTATCAAAGCTCCTAATATAAGGAGGATACCTATCACTAATAGAATATTCTTTCGCATTACAACTCAACTCCATATGTTATATGTTTGTTTATTCTTTATGATTGCTTATATGAATGTAACATATGCTGGATGGAAGTTGCCTCTGACCTGTGACATAAAATATATCAGTCTGGAGACCTATGGTGTGTATTGTCTTTTTTTTAGCTGGAAAGGATTCTTAACGGTTGAATGGGGACGGATTTGGGGCAGTTCATTCAGATGAGGCGTCCCTTTGCCGCAGAATTGATCCTGACTGGCCGATTTCAATCCTAATTTGGGATTATTGATCCTGTTCCAGATTTATTAATCCTAGATTGGATTTATTAATCCTCTTTTTGAATAATTGATCCTCCTTGTCGAATTTTCTTTAGCAGGTATGTCAAAGGAGTATTTTGTTATGTATGAATCACCTGTTTGAAGCTTAAATTCATTCCACGCGTAGTATGAGAACAGCGTTTAACGAGAGTGTGCCCTTGAAAATAAATAAAAAAATGACACAAAGGTGGTTACTAAAACCAACCACCTTTGTGTCAATCAGCAAATACTCTCAGGTTATTTAAACAAATCCATCAGCAGATCCCAAAACCCTTTTTCTTTCTTAGGCACTGCCTTCTTTGTTTCTCTTTCTTCTTTTTCAATGCTTTCTGTCTTGATCACAAATTGCACGGAAGATACTTTTTCGTTCTTGGAGGAAACGAAGGATACAGGCTTGAAGTCCAATTTATCGTATTCAGCCATCATCTTATTGATTTCCTCTTGCATTTTGTCAGGAAGGTTTTTCGTTTCCTGATGCAATTTGCTCGTTCCACTGTGAAGATCTGCGACTCCATCTTCTAATTCGTTTGTTCCTCCAGCCAGTTCAGCAATGCCGGAGTGAAGCTTCCCGTAAGAAGTGGATAACTGACCCACGCCTTTTGTATAGCGGACCAGTCCGGAGTGGAAGTCGCCGTAGTTGGCGGACAGTTCACCCAGTCCTTTTTGCAGCTGAGCAAACCCGCTCATATCCGTTTCTTTCAAGGATGCAGACAGATTATTCGAGATAGACGTCAGCTGTCCGCTCATCTCGTTGACGGAACCACTCACCTGATTCAAGGTTGGTTCCACGGCAGCGAAGGCTTCCTTGACGCTTGCATAGGTCCCCTTCACTTTTTGCGCAGCTTGATGGGACTCCACCAGTTTATCCACTACCTGCGGCTCCGCTCCGCTTTCATATAATGCGGCAATCTCTTCTTCCGAGAGCTCGGAAGAAGGGATTCCCGCCATCGCACCGTCCAATGCAGCGTAGGCTGAAGAATAGTTCTTCTGCAGGGTCGATAACCCATTCGCGGCTTGTGTCAGGCCATCTGCCAATTGTGCCAAACCAGCCGGCAGCTCATTCAAAGCTGATAAATCCATTTCGGCAGGATTCGCAGCCAGTGACTGATTGATGGTTCGCAGTGCATCGCCGATAGAATTCGAGGCTCCGACAATTTGAGACGAAGAACCGTTCAATTCACTGATGCCATTTTTATATTGAGCCGAACCATCACGCAGGCTCGATGCCCCATCGTTCAATTGGGACACACCATTTTTCAGGTCGGCCACCCCGGTATTTAGCTTCCCGATGGCACCAGATAGCTCCGACATGTCATCGGTCATATTTTCTGTTCCCGTCGTATCGATTGGGAGTGTGGAAGGGACCGCCGCAATTTGAACTCCTTCGAACTCAAAGTCCACTACATCCGCTTCCACGCTTAGCTTTTTCTCTTTTCCAGGCATGACGGTAAAGGTGATTTGCTTATTCTTCCCAGCATTCGCCACCATTCCGTCTGCCGCTTCGATGTTCTCATACGTATTCGGCAGGTTCAGGGAAACCTGCAATAAATAATTTTCATAAAATACGGTACCTGCATTCTTATTTTCAGCAGTATCGATATTGATTTCTAGATGTCCGCTTTTTCCTGCAAGTTGTGATGGATCCATTTTCTTCCCATCCAAGCTATATGATACCTTCACATCCCATGGTAACTTTGTATCTTCTTTCATGTTTCCTTGATACGTGAACTTTCCTTCAGGGGCATCCACTTCAACCTTCTGCCCCTCCAGCTCAAGCTTCTTCAGATCCGTCAGATTCTTGACGCTGCTGAATTCCCCGTAATCGAGGATCTTTCCGGCACGAGCTACCTCGAAGGTATTCACGACATAGATCGAATCCAGGTCTCCAGCTGCGTCCAATGTCGCGTACACGACTTCATCCTTCGAAGTGACCTTTCCTTCCATTGCCGCTTGGGCGGGTACACTAAGAAATGAAGGCAAGAATAGCATCAATGCGAGTGCAGAATAGCGTAATTGTTTTTTTCTCATCATCATTTCTCCTCATAATAATTTGCTTTATACGTTGTTTTCTTAATGACTTTATCGAATACCAACAGCATCGCCGGCAGGACAAAGAGGACCATGATAAAGGCTAGCAGCGCCCCCCTGCCCATCAATAGACCGATGGATCCAACGATCGGATTGGAGGAGGTGATCCACAAAATAAAGCCGACACTCGAAAGGATCGCTGCCGAAATCGAAATCGAGAATGTCTTCTCATCCAGGGTTCTCACCATTGCTTCTTTAGCAGGCATTTCCTTTCGATAATGGGTATAAGCCTCTGTGAATAAAATCCCATAATCGACCGTCGCGGCAAGCTGTACCGTACTGATGATCAAGTAGCCTACAAATACGAGTGGTGTATTCGTGAAATATGGAATCGACAGATTGATCCATACGGCCGCTTCAATCGTGATGAGCAGCACCACCGGAATCGTAATCGATTTAAAGCTGAACAGAAGCACAAGGGCAATCGTCACGACTGTCAGCACATTCACGACCACATTATCCTTTTTGACGGTATTCTTGATGTCATAAAGCGTCACGCTCTCCCCAAGCGCCAGAGCTTTATCCCCGTAATAATCCGCCGCCGCTTCTTCCACCTTCTCTACGATGGAAAAAGGAACCTCTCCTTCCGTACCCTGATTCGTATTAATGACGATCCGGCTGTAATTTTCAGAGTAGAATTCATCGGTGATCGATTTATCCAGGTACTCAGGAGGGATCTCAGAGCCAACCTGGTTAACATACGCCATGACTCCAGTCACATAATCAAGGGATTCGATGTCCTCCACGAGCTCCTTTTCTTTGGCCGTATCTCCTTTTGGAACTAAAAGAACGATCGGTGTCGTCTCACCAAATGCCTCCTCCACCTTCTTGAAGTCACTCCCGACACGGGTGTTTTCCGGCTGCTCACCTGACCCGTAAATGAATGACGTATTCGTTTGCCCCAGGAAGGCAGGAACCAAAATGGCAAATACAAAGATCAGGCTCGGTACCTTCAGTTTCAGCACCTTATTCCCGATACCCGCGAAGCTCGGAACAAAGCTCTTATGCTTCGTCTTATCCATCCATTTATAGAAAACTAACGTCAGTGCTGGCAGGAACACCATCACACTGATGAAGCTCAGGACGATCCCCTTCACGAGGTTCACCCCGAGATCCGATCCGATTTGAAACTCCATGAATGTAAGGGCGATAAATCCAAAGAACGTCGTTGCCGCACTTGCCGTGATCGCCGGGAACGACTTCTTCATGGCAAGCTTCATCGCTTCTTCAGGATCATCCGTCACTTTCCGGTAATCGGAGAAGCTGTGAAGCAGGAATACCGCATAATCCAGGGACACCGCCAGCTGCAGGATCGGAGCAACCGACTGGGTGACGAAGGAAACCTCCCCAAGGAAGATATTCGTTCCCAGGTTGATGAGGACCGACACCCCGATCGCCGTCAGGAAGAACAGCGGTTCGATCCACGAAGTCGTTGAGACGACCAGAATCAAAATAATGAGGGGGACCAGTAACATCCCTGCGTACATCGATTCACTTCCGGCCATTTTCTGAGAACTTGCCGTATTGGCCGCTTCACCGGCAATCGCACCATCACTACCGATTAGCTCATAGATTTCATCGGTGATCCGGACCTCATCGCCGGGAGCGACACTGATGGAAAACAGCGCATTCTGATCATTATAGTAATTCTCGACCGTCTCCTTGTCGGCCACTTCCAAAGGCGTCTTCAGATCGACCATATCATCCAGCCAGATCACATCCGATACTCCGTCAATGTTCTCCAGCTTTTCTTTAAATTCGAGTGCCTCCTGTATCGTCACACCCGTAACCATGACCCGCGTATCGGGAACGTCACCCGTGAACTCCTTTTCCATGATGTCCATCGCTTGTGTCGACTGGGCATCATCGGGCAAGTAATCGACCATATTATAATTGACCTTTACAAAAAACTGCGCAACCGTTGACAGGATCGTCACCAGCATAAACGCAATCAACACAGCTTTCTTATGCTTTATGATCCATGCTGCTAAATTTATCATTTCTCAACCTCACTTGTATCTCTCACATTTTCACCTTATCATTATAATAAACACCGTGTTGGATATTCAACGGACAGTTGCATAAGGAATGTTCAATACTCAACACATCATTCTTGTGTGTTGGATATCTCACAAAAAGCATGAAAGGAACGTTGATCTTTGAACTCAAAAATGGACCGACGAAAAAAATATACACGCATGGTTTTAAAGGACAGCCTCTTGAAACTACTGCAGGATAAATCAATCTCAAGCATCACCATCAAAGAAATCTGCGAAACAGCAGACATCAACCGATCCACCTATTATGCCCACTACTCAAATCAATACGAACTGCTCGAAGCAATCGAAGAAGAATTCATCGAGGACCTGACCGTCACACTGAGCCAATACAACTTTTCAAAAGAAGAAGAAGCCCTCCAAATGACCGAAAAACTATTCGAATACATCGCCGACAAAAGCGACATCTGCGAGGCACTTCTCAGCGAGAACAGCGATATGTACTTTCTCAAAAAAGGCATGATCATCACCCATGAATTCATCTTCAAAAACTGGATCACCGATAGCAGGATCGATCAAGAAACCTATGAATACATCAATATGTTCATGGTAAGCGGAAGCATTCACGTCATTAAAAACTGGGTGGAGAATGGCATGGATAAGACGCCTGAAGAGATGGCGGGGATCTTGCACCGGTTTATTAATCGGGGGTTGTCGGGGGTGAGGTAGGGACATTGTTCACAAAAAAGCCTACTCGAAGACAATATTAGATAACGTCTTCGGGTAGACTCTTTAGTTATTCATTTACTTATAAATTGGTAGATTGTACTATACATCACACTAAAGGTTGGCGAGTTTATCACTATGATAGATTAACCACCATTATTGAAGGGAAGTACTCGCCACGCTTCTTCAAGTACAACTTCTTCCCCCATAATCTCCTGCACATCGGTTTGCATTTTGGTTTCCTTAACTAAAGCTGGAAAATGCTTTTCCACAATTTGATGGAATCTCTCATTTCCCCAACAGGTAAACACCAGAAAATCTCTCACTCTCTTTTTAGAAATAGCAAACGATCCCCCAAGAAACCCTTCAGCTGCGCTCATTCCTGGATTCCAAATCGTCTTTTGCATGTCAATAAAATGATCTGCATGTCCAGGTTTCACTAGTGCCCTGGCCACTCGAACATATTTAGCTTTCTCTAAAACATGAGTTATCTTTTTTTCCGAACCAGGGACCGTAAAACTCTCCTCATATAATGATACATCTATAGACTTATAGGTACTCGATTGATTTGAATGGAGAAGGATTTCGTCATGTACATTATCCATAAAATACTGATAGGCTTCTTCATTTTCCCAAAAAGCAAAAATACAGGCTGTAGAAGGGTCCTGATCACTCCACCCACCAACCTGACCCAAAAATCCGTTCAGCGGACTCAGCGCTTTCCAAATTTTCTGTTCTTCGAAAAAATCTTCCTTCCTTTCCTCGCTCACTTTACACGTAATCACTTTAATCATCATCATTCTAACTCCCTACTAAGAAATTTCAAGGGTAACGGATCTTTTAACCTGAGACATCTTTCTCAGCAAGGATTTATACCTTAATCAGCACTTTCCCCTCATAATCACGACTCTCTATCAATTCATGCGCTTTTGCTGCATCTCTCAATTCAAAGATCTGTGCGACGGGCAGGATGACTTTCTTGGAGGCAAATAACTTTATTACCTGATCAGCAACAGGAGCCAAAAGTCCCGGTCGATGTTTCCTGGTCGTTCCTAAGCTGAAGCCTTTTATATTTCTGCAGGAACTATGAACATCGCTTGTTTTAAAGGTACCGGCTTTTCCACTGCTGTTGCCGAATTGAACAAGGGTTCCATATAGACCCAAACACTCGAGACTCCTGGAAGTGACTTCACCTGCTACTGAATCGAAAATGACATTTGCTCCTTGATCACATGTGCTCGTAAGGACTTCCTCTTTAAAAGAGTCGTATGTACAAACGAAATCTGCACCTAAGTTCTTCACATAGTTTTCTTTCCGAATGTTCCCCACTGTTGCAATGATCGTTTCTACCCCAGCAAGTTTTGCTAGTTGTACAAGCATAGAACCTACGCCACCGGCAGCACTATGGATGACGATCGTATCGCTCTTTTTCACTTGACCGACTTCATGTAAGAGAAGGTAAGACAAGATTGATACGGTCGGCATGGCAGCAGCCTGTTCAAGAGGAAGACTGTCAGGGATTTTGAACACCAATTGTTGATTTGCCTTCACATATTCTGCGTATGAGCCACCTATGGGAAAGGCGATGACACGGTCACCGACGGAAAAGGTAGACGATTTTGCCGCCCTCACAATGGTTCCCGTAACATCCAATCCAAGAGTGAAGGGGAAGTTCCCCTCTACTTTAGTACCTTTCCGTGACTTGATATCTGCATAATTCACACTGGTAAATGCGGTTTTTATCAACACTTCATCATCCGTTATTTCCGGGCATTTCACATCAGCGAATACAAGTACATCTGATTTTCCGAACTCATTTTGAATAACGGCTTTCATTATTGTAGCTCCCTTATACAACAAAGTAGAATCTCCTGTATAACATATTTTCCCATCACTTACTCTTCATTTTACTGTAAAAAGGGGTTTTCGAATAATATTAAAACTGAAAGGACAATCATAACATTCTCTTATTGATATAAGAAAAATCAGTCCATGACATCCATTAAAAAGCAAGCAGGAAAATATCCTGCTTGCTCTCGACTGCCTTTATTCAGCTCCACATATTTTAAACTAAGCATGAAAGCTTGTAGAAAATAGGTATCTTTACTACCTACTTCTCATTCTCTTCATTCTCATACGTACTATATTGACCATTCTCCGTATCAATGACCCCGCTCGTATAAGAATCCATGATCTGCTGGCTCACCTGTTCATTTGCCTGCTCGTCATATGAAAACTGCTCTTTCGGATCCCTCTTCTTCATGTCGATTCCCCCTTATAAATAAGTATTCGTTTCCCTTTTATTGTTCGAAAATTAGCTACAGATATGAGTGGAAAAATATAGTATGATAAGGGTAAGGAGGGGATAACAATGAGTTTAAAATATCAGAACATATTAATAGCCGTTGATGGATCCAAAGAAGCAGAATGGGCGTTCAAAAAAGGGATTGCCATCGCTAAACGTAATGATGCAACATTATCATTGATTCATGTCATCGATACCCGTTCCTTTGCGGCGATCGAATCCTATGATCGCACAGTAGGAGAAAGAGCTATCAAGTATGCTGAAGAATTGTTAGATGAGTACAAAGCAGATGCTGCAGAAGCAGGGTTAACAAAAGTGAAAACCTATGTCGAGTACGGTTCCCCGAAAGTGATCATCCCCAGAGAAGCAACGAAGAACGTCAAAGCAGACCTTATCATATGCGGCGCAACCGGACTCAACGCCGTCGAACGATTCCTTATCGGAAGTGTGTCCGAGCATATTACAAGAGCTGCCCATTGTGATGTTCTCGTAGTTCGGACAGAAGAATTAGAAGAGGAATTATTATCATAACCAAAAGAGCCGTTGAATGGAGATAGACTCTACATTCAACGGCTCTTTTTTTACACAGATTGAGTACTGAAGGATTTCACAGGAGATTTCCCCTTCTCAATCTGAACCTTCACCTGTTCAAACCCGGTACCACCATAAGACTTTCTTCTTTCAACCGCCGAATACGGAGTCAAAATCGAATAAATATCTTCTTCAATCAATGAAGAAAACTCACCATACTCCTCCAAAGAAACATCCTTCAGGTAGCAGCCTTTTTCAATACAATAGAGAACCAGCTTCCCGACGATTTCGTGGGCTTGTCTGAACGGAATCCCTTTCGTCGCCAAGTAATCGGCAAGTTCCGTCGCGTTGGAAAAGTCGTTCCCTACCGCTTTCTCCATTTGTTTCGTGTTCACTTTCATCGTAGAGATCATTCCAGTGAAAATCTTCAGGGATCCCACCACCGTTTTAACGGTATCAAACATACCTTCTTTGTCTTCCTGCATGTCCTTGTTGTATGCAAGAGGCAAGCCTTTTAAAACGGTAAGAAGGGAAATAAGATTCCCATTCACTCTTCCTGTCTTCCCTCTGACAAGCTCCGCCATATCAGGGTTCTTCTTTTGAGGCATGATGCTGCTTCCAGTCGTAAAGCTGTCATCTAGCTCGATGAAGCGAAATTCTTCTGTGGACCAAAGGATCATCTCTTCAGCCAGACGGGATAGATGGGTCATCAGAATCGAGCTGTTGCTCAGGAATTCCAGGATGAAATCACGATCACTTACGGCGTCCAGACTGTTTTCATAGCATGCCCCAAAGCCAAGCAGCTCGGCTGAAAATTCCCGGTCAATCGGGAATGTCGTCCCAGCCAGTGCCCCTGCGCCTAATGGGGATATGTCGATTCTTTTAAGAGAGTCAACAAGTCGTTCCTTATCCCGTTTAATCATCCAGAAATAACACATAAGGTGATGGGCGAAGGAAATCGGCTGGGCACGCTGAAGATGAGTATACCCAGGTATGATCGTTTCAACATTTTCTTCGGCCTGAACAATGATTGCCTGCTGAAGATCCTCAACTAGTGTAACGATTTCCTCAACGCGTCTCTTTAGAAATAGGTGCATGTCGGTCGCGATCTGGTCATTACGACTTCTACCTGTATGAAGCTTACCGCCGACCTCTCCGATCAGATCAATCAGCTGCTTCTCCAAATTCAGGTGAATATCTTCATACTCGACAGAAAACTGAAGTTCATTCTTTTCGGCCTTTCCGTAGAGTACATGAAGTCCGTCCAGGATTTGATCTGCTTCACTGTCAGTCAGGATCCCGCATTTTTTCAACATTTTTACATGGGCGATGCTGCCTTCAATATCTTCTAGAACGAGCTCCTGATCGAAAGAGATGGATGCGTTGAATTCATCCACCCACTCTTCCGGCTTCTTGGTGAAACGTCCTCCCCAGAGCTTGCTCATAGAGTCACTTTCTCCTTCTTTTCAGCATTGACCATTGCTGAAACCTTTGTCGGCAGACCCCATAATTGAATGAATCCAACGGCAGCATCATGGTCGAATTCATCCGCTTTTGTGTAAGTAGCAAGTTTCTCATCATATAAGGAATTCGGTGATTTTCTTCCTTCCACGATCGCATGCCCCTTGAATAATTTCACACGTGCGACACCATTCACATACACCTGCGTTTGATCAAGGAATGCTTTCAGTGCTTTATTCAGTGGGGAAAACCATAATCCTTCATAAATCAATTCCGTCATTTTCTTCTCGATCACAGGTTTAAAATGAGCAAGCTCTTTCACAAGCGTGAGATCTTCCAGCTCCTTATGAGCTTTTAACAGCGTGACGGCTGCTGGACATTCGTACACTTCACGGGACTTGATCCCGACCAGGCGATTCTCCACATGGTCGATACGTCCGACCCCATGCTTACCAGCGATGACATTCAGTTTGGAAATGATCTCATGAAGTGGATATGCGACGTGATCTAATTCAACAGGTACTCCATGCGAGAATGTAATCTCGACCACATCCGCTTCGTTTGGTGATTGTTCGATACTGGACGTTAAATCATAGGCATCCTCTGGAGGAGCGGCCCACGGATCTTCAAGAACTCCACACTCATTGCTTCTTCCCCATAAATTCTGGTCGATGCTATAAGGGGAATCAAGATTGATTGGAATAGGAATCCCTTTATCCTTCGCATATTCAATCTCCTCTTCACGTGACCATTTCCATTCACGAACCGGTGCAATCACTTCTAAGGAAGGATTCAATGCAGCGATGGATACTTCAAATCTCACTTGGTCATTCCCTTTTCCGGTACATCCATGTGCGACCGCTGTAGCATTTTCCTGTTCAGCGATTTCCACAAGTTTCTTCGCAATCAAAGGTCTTGAAAGAGCAGATACCAGTGGATATTTCCCTTCGTATAGAGCGTGACTTTGTAATGCAAGAAGGGCATATTCATTCGCAAATTCTTCTTTCGCATCGATGACATAGCTTTTTGAAGCTCCTACCTTCAACGCCTTTGCTTGAACGAAATCCAGATCCTTTCCTTCTCCAACATCCAGGCAACATGCAATCACTTCATATCCTTTTTCCTTTAACCATTGAACCGCAACCGACGTATCTAAACCACCTGAGTAGGCTAATACCACTTTTTTATTCATCCGTATCTCCTCCTGTTAATCTATATATATTGAATAATTATTCTTTATGATGAATTTATATTAGCAGTTTATCAGAGAATCATCAATACTTATTCATGAATTTGTATAAATATTTTATAAGAGGATTTCACAATCCGCTTTGTACTGGGCTTATAAGGAGAAATATTGTAGGATGAATGTAGAATGAATCATAAGGAGTTCACAATCTATGGTGAAAGATTTTTTCGTATATAATTCAAGATTAAGAATACATCTTCCATATCTCACGAATGAATGGCATGCCTATTCGTCACAGGAACAAGAATCTGTTCTACTGGAATGGGAGCGTGTGAGAGGAGCCATTCCTGACAGAATTCATGAAATTGAAGTTGAAATTGAACAACTTCAAGGAGAATTGTCTCAGGAAGAGGGCTTTGACAAATCATGTAGAATTAATGGCGAGATCTCTGAAAGAGCATCACAAATCAATGACTTATGGATTTGGTATCGAACCAACCCGGAAAAAACCCAGTGCTAAAAAAAGAAGAGGGGACGATGTGTCCACATCGTCCCCTCTACTTTTTATTGATTCTTCTTTTGACGCAAATAACGGTATTGATAGTATTTTTCCGCAAAATCAGTGATCTTTCTCGAAAGCTGATAGTTGACCCCTGCCCCTATGGCGATGCTGACAAGAGGTAACCCGGACCACTTCTTCCCTTTAAACATTGTGATGGCTAACCCTTTCAGAGCTTGTTTCATGGGCCCTTCCAGCCACGTGTAGTCTGTCAGCTGTTCTGATCCATCATAAAAGTAATTAGAATCCTTTTTATTCAGATCTTCCATTAGATCTTCCCAGGCAAGTGCACGAAGTCGGGAAGGAAGTGTCGAGGCATGAAACACCTTCAGTGACGTCATCATCTCGAAAGGAGTTTGTACATCAAAACCATAGGTGATGGCAATAAGCTGAACCGAACGGATATTGATGACGGCCATGGCAGGCAAATCCGAGCCCAATGCCACCAGCCCCCCGGTTCCCGTAACCCCCCCTTGAAATAATGAATAGATCCGGTGACGGCCAGCATGCTGTTCCGCTATGTAGTGAAGCTGATCAATCGTTAAAAAGTGAAGATCTTCAACCGTTTGAACGTCCTGATTAAAGGCTCTTGCCGTGACAAGGATGCGCTCACGGGCGTCGTTTTGCATCTGTGAGCCTTGAATAAGAGAATGCATGTGAAACAACCAGCCATCAAGGCGTTGAAAAAATTGGTCCTGAACATGTTCAGGGATTGATTCAAATGCGTAATCCAGCCATTTGACATATGTATGTTCTAAATCATTCGCTTCGTATTCATATAATTCTTCTTTCCAGGCTTTGATGGATTGCCATACTTGTTTATCTCGTTCAGACCAGTTCACTTCTCCCACTCCTTACATTCCGTAATTTACGTATAGTATACCATATATATAGACGACAATTCTTTTCTCACCAGGAAAGTCTTTTGAATACTCTGTTATTTGTTTTCTCTATATAAAAAACAGGGTCACCATCAAGGCAACCCTGTTTGCTTACATTAGATATTCCCTTTTTCCACTACATCACGTGCAATCATGACTTCTTCATTCGTTGGAATGATCATGACTTTTACAGGTGAATGCGGGTAGTTGACGAATGCTTCTTTACCGCGGACCTTGTTACGTGCAGGATCCCAGTATACGCCCATGAATTCCAGTCCTTGAAGAACTCTTTCACGGATAAGGGTACTGTTTTCACCGATACCTGCTGTGAAGACAATTGCATCTACACCATACATGCGGGATGCATATGAACCGATATATTTATGGATACGGTTTGCGAAGACTTCCAGAGCCAATTCCGCACGCTCGTTCCCTTCAGATGCCTGTTGTTCGATGTCACGCAGGTCACTTGAGAACCCGGATACACCAAGCATACCGGATTTCTTGTTCAGGATGTTTAATACTTCATCAGCCGTTGATCCTGTCTTTTCCATAATGAACGGGATAAGGGCCGGGTCGATATTACCTGAACGAGTACCCATGGCAACCCCTGCTAAAGGAGTGAAGCCCATTGACGTATCGATTGATTTACCGCCTTCGATTGCCGCGATACTTGCACCATTACCTAGGTGACAAGAAATCAGGCGCACTTGCTCTTCCGGACGGCCAAGCATTTCAGCTGCACGCTGAGATACATACTTATGGGACGTACCGTGGAAACCATATTTACGGATTCCGAAATCTTCATAATACTCATAAGGAAGGCTGTATAAGAATGAGCTTTCCGGCATGGATTGATGGAACGCCGTATCAAATACTGCAACCGCAGGAACATTCGGAAGCACGTTCTGGAATGCCTTGATACCTGTTAAGTTTGCAGGGTTATGAAGAGGCGCCAAATCAGATAGTTCTTCGATCTTCGTAATCACTTCGTCTGTGATCAGTACAGAATCATTGAAGACTTCTCCGCCATGTACGACACGGTGACCGATTCCATCGATTTCATCAAGTGAGTTGATGATGTCATAGCCTGTCAGCTTTTCAAGCAGCATTTTAACCGCTACTTCATGGTTCGGAATATCCGTTACTTCTTCACGCTTCTCATCATTCACTGTTATATTGAAAACCGCATCGTTCAACCCGATACGTTCAATCAGACCTTTGGTAATGACCGTTTCTTCAGGCATATCAAAAAGCTGAAACTTTAAAGAAGAGCTTCCAGCATTAATTGCAATCACTTTTTTTGCCACGTTGTATCGCTCCTTTTGTTTTTCGATCTCTTGACTCTTATTTATTCTGTTCATTGAATCATTTTTTATCTCTCAATTCCCCATTAAATCACTGACTACCATCTATTTCAAGAAAAAGCTTGAAATGACATCGTTTTCATGTTAAATTAAATATTTTCGCAAAAGTTAGAATTTGAAGTAACGGTGGGAGATGGATGATAGGGGCTTGTGCAAATTTTGTCGAATCGTGCATAACGATCGATATATCCCTATAAAGGTTGATAAATCCGTATATCGGTCGATGACCCAAAATCGAATGCCTCGTTTCCTTCATACCCGTAAAAGAAGAAGAGTAAAACACACAAAAAAAACAAGACCGCCAAGAGGCAGTCCTGTAAAATATTATTGTTTATTCTGTGCAAGCCACTGATCGATTTTAGACATGATGTCCTGCAGGGCTCTTTGATTCGATAAGCTTGGCAGCTGAGCAAGCAATACTTCTTTAGGAGGCTGTAGGCCTTCTTTTTTCTTTTGAAGGACCAGGATGCTCTTCGCTGAGTTTTTATTTTTGAATAGGGAAAGTGGCAGCTGTAAGAAGCCTTGGATATCAGCCTTTTCTTTCAAATACGTTTGCAGCTGTGTGCTGTATGGAGATTCGAATAGTCCATTTGGCACGATGAAGAAAAGGTATCCTCCGTCTTTCGTGTGCTTCAGGCTTTGTTCCATAAACAGATGGTGGGCATACGAGTGGCCTTCTTCTGCTTTCAGTTCATAGTCCTGTGCACGTAAATCGTTCGGGTAATAGCCAATTGGCAGGTCACATAACACAAGGTCTACAGGATCGATGAACAGAGGTTCGATTGAATCCTGATTAAAGAGCTGTAATGGGTGTTTTTGAAGATCGGCCCCCACGTATGCGAGCTTGATCAATACTTCATCAATTTCCACCCCGATGGATTGTGTTTCTTTTCCTGGCATTTGATTCAAAACCGTCGTAAGGAGGTTTCCTGTTCCGATCGCCGGGTCCAGGATGGTAAGTTTGTCCATACCTCGAGTGAATTTATTGACTAAATAGCTGATAAATAAACCAAGAGAGTCCGGGGTCATTTGATGATTCGGCTGAACGTTTTCTTTCATTCCTTTTAAGATCGCGAATTGAAAGGCTTTACGGATATTTTCATTCTCAAGCTGAGAAAGACTCACTTCATCATACTTCTTGTTCAGGCGTTTCTTAGTCAGTTCACTGACTTCCTCTTGCAGGACGTCCCCCTGAAAAAGGTTTTCTCCCGTTTCTGCAACGGCTTCTAAATAACTGCATGCCAGTTCCTCTTGCAGCAGTGTAGCAGTTTCATCGATTATTCCAAATAATGATTCGACTGGCGAATTAATCATCGGCATTCATTCCTTTATCACAATTTCATTCATCTATTTTACCTTTGTCCCAGGAGTTTGTAAAAAAAACAATGCTGACCTTCCGATAATGAGGTCAGCATGTCTAAAAAATGTGCAGTTAATACAAAATTATTTAGCGTTCTTCACTGCTTCAACGGCAGCATCATAATCCGGGTGGTTTGTTGCTTCACTTACATATTCCACATACGTCACTTCATCGTTGCTGTCGATTACGAATACTGCACGGGCAAGCAGACGTAGTTCTTGGATGTGTACGCCGAATGCTTCACCGAAAGAAAGATCGCGGTGGTCGGATAGAGTTTGAACATTTTCGATACCGTTTGCCCCGCACCAGCGCTTTTGAGCGAATGGAAGATCCACGGAAATCGTCAATACTTCTACATTATCAAACTTTGTTGCTTCTTCATTGAATTTTCGTGTTTGTGCATCACAAACACCTGTATCGATGGAAGGAACGACACTGATCAAACGCACCTTGCCTTTGGAATCATTCAGTGTGACTTCCGATAAATCATTAGCTAATACTGTGAAGTTAGGAGCTTTGTCCCCTACTTTTACCTCATTACCTAATAGAGTGACAGGATTGTTCTTAAACGTAATATTTGCCATTATTTGTTCCTCCTCCATAATAATATGTACATGTTTATAGTACAGAAAAACGATACGGTAAAGCAAATCATAGGGGTTCTTTTCAAAAAAAAGATGAGCTCACTCTTTTTGAGTAAGCCCTCTTCTCGTTTATAGATCCAGATTTTGTTTGTGATTTCCCTGATTCTGATTATCTTGCTTGTTATCATTCTTTTTCATCATACCCTGGATTTTGTCGATGGCACCTGGAGCAAGATCCAGCAGGCGATCGATCAGGTGAGTGCTTTCATCTAAGTGAAGCATCTTGATTCCTTTTGAGCTGACGATCAAGAATGCGATCGGGGTGATCGAGACACCGCCCCCGCTACCTCCACCGAATGGCTGCTGTTTAGGGGATGATTTGTCACTTCCGCCGTCTCCGCCTTTTCCGCCACCATCCTCTTTTCCTTTACCATCAATGATAAACTCACTTCCACCTGCAGCAAATCCAAAGCCAACCTTTGATACTGTCAGGATGACACTTCCATCGGGTGTTTCAACGGGATCACCGATAATCGTATTCACATCGATCATTTCTTTTAAATTTTCCATTGCCGTGGTCATTAGACCTTCAATAGGATGTTCTGACATATAAAGACCTCCTTATTAAACTGAATGTTTTTCTCCAGAAAGTGTGGAAAGGGGCTTTGTCTTGAACTTAGCCATACCGCCTCTCCAGTACCGAAGTATCTTGAAACCTACTAGGATAGCATTCCCTATCCGAAACTGGATAATACATGAAAATTGCGTTTGGATCACAGCGTGCTGGAACATCGGAGTCACCTCTATGACGGGCATGGATTGAAGGCGCACATAACCGCTCAGAATCCCGATGATACTCCCTTTCATCCCCCATATCGTCCCTGTTAACGTCCCTGTTGAAGCTGCATCGCCAGTGCCGAATAACGTTTTCCACTGCACATGATCCAGTTTGACCTTTTTGAGAAATGACCGGATGATTCTGTGAAGTGACTGAACATGTATGATGATCTCCTTCGTATCATACAAACTATCTATAAAATCTTGTGGAGTGATTTTCTTTTTAGAAGCTTTTGTCTTTGATGGATTGCTTTCGTTGCCTCTTTTCTGTTCTTCTTCTAACACGATATTCGGACCATCGTCATCGAGTTTGACTAACGGGATATCGATTGTATATTTTAGCAAGCCAAACCATGCCCTCAGCTTCACTTTGAAATGGTCATTGTCATTCCCGTGGTACAAAGAGAGAGTAACGGTCAGCTTCGTAATAATAAGAACAAATAAAATAAACATAATAAGTGCCATAACGATGATTAATGCCCAAATCCACCAACTCATATTTTCACACCCTTCAACCTCTTATTATGGCCTTTGCCTGAAAAAATAAACTAAGGGGGAGAGATTTTGTGTGGGGAAGGGGCTTGTTTAACGGGAAAAAGAGAGCTTTATTTGCAGAAAACACTTGCGATATTGTATTTGTTCCGGTCATTGAGTGATTATTGGGTCCCACGAGGGTAAATGGGACATCCCCTTTTTAATAATTGCGTCGTTTCCCTTTGGAATTGCGTCTTTTTCCGATTTATTGCGTCGTTCCCCTACGTAATTGCGTCTTTTTCCCATTTATTGCGTCGTTTCCCTACGTAATTGCGTCTCTTTCCGATTTATTGCGTCGCTCCTCTACTTAATTGCGTCTTTTTCCCATTTATTGCGTCGTTCCTGTACGTAATTGCGTCGTTTTCCGATTTATTGCATCGTTCCCTTACGTAATTGCGTCTTTTTCCGATTTATTGCGTCGTTCCCCTTTGGAATTGCGTCTTTTTCCGATTTATTGAGTCGTTCCTCTACTTAATTGCGTCTTTTTCCCATTTATTGCGTCGTTCCCCTACGTAATTGCGTCTTTTTCCGATTTATTGCGTCGTTCCCCTTTGGAATTGTGTCTTTTTCCGATTAATTGCGTCGATCCTCTACTTAATTACGTCTTTTTCCGATTAATTGCGTCGTTCCCCTTTGGAATTGTGTCTTTTTCCGATTAATTGCGTCGTTCCCCTACGTAATTGCGTCTTTTTCCGATTTATTGCGTCGTTCTCCTACGTAATTGCGTCTCTTTCCAATTAATTGCATCGATTTTTTAATTCCATGCATCCTTTCACATTAATTAGAAACAAAAAACCAAACCCATATAAGCAGGTTTGGTTTCAAAACAACAATTATTTACAGAGCTGGCTTAAACTCCAGCTTCTTCTTTTCCTGAACCACCGTCGTGTCGGCAAACAGATCATGTATCCCTTGTTTTTTATTCGTAAAGGCTACAACCACATAGAGAATGAAAATCGTGGTAGAGATAAAACGACCGATCAATTCTCTAAATAGAATCGTTCCCCACGAAGGCTTCAGGCCTTTTAAATCGATCACCTTAATGCCGAACACCATTTTGCCGATCGTTTGGCTGAAGTATTTCGTCATTAAAATAAAATATCCATAAAAAACGATACTCGTTAAGATCGAAATCGGAGCAAACATCGAGCCCTCTGAAAGGGAAATATCCATTAATTTAAAGATTGGATTCACGACTAATCGTGTAATGCTTCCAATCACGATAAGGTCCAGTAAATATGCCCAAAACCTTATCCAGAATCCTGCTAAGTAATATCCATCGTGATTCATGGATCCTGATTGATGCGGAGATGGCGAATGAATTTCGATTCGCTCCCGTTCCTCATCATTTAATACAGAACGATCTTGTGTGTCACTCACTTCATTCACCCTTCCTTATTCAGAGTATAGGTACATTAATCGTGGAGAATTTGGTTTCGATAGCAGCTTCATCAATGCCGCTGCTTCCATGTCCTGCCCGATCATTTTCTTTGCACCCATACTGAAGAATTCGGAGAAAGGATCGCCTGCAGTGTATTCAAATACTTGAGCACCTTTTAACTTATGATCTTTTTTCATGGCTTCTATGGTATCCTCTACATAGCCGAATTCATCAATCAAATTGACTTCTTTCGCCTGGATGCCGTCATATACTCTTCCGTCTGCAATTTTCTTGACCTCTGCTTCAGACATATCGCGTCCACTCGCAATGACATCCACGAAGCCTTCATAGGAATTGTCGATCATCGACTGTATTATTTTTCTTTCTTCATCCGTCATTTCACGGGTCGGGCTCATGATGTCTTTATATGGTCCGCTTTTGATGGTAACGAAATCGACCCCATATTTCTCTGCTAATTCTGAGTAGTTGATGCTTTGCATAATGACACCGAGTGAACCGGTCAGTGTTTCTTTGCTGGCGAAAATCTTCGTAGCTGGAGCCGATATGTAATAACCTCCGGAAGCCGCTGTACCTCCCATTGAAACATAAATCGGCTTCTTGGTTTTATCCATAATTTCTACAAGCTTCGAATGGATTTGAGCACTCTCCACTACTCCGCCACCCGGGGAATTCACTTTCAATATAATTCCTTTAACAGATTTATCTTCTTGAACCGCATCAAGCTTTTTCATAAATAGTTCATGATTGTATCCAGGGCTTTCAAATAAGGATGTAGCCCCTCCCGTATCCTGAATCACACCCTCCACTTCTAAAACAGCGATTCGTTTCTGTGCATTTCCTTCTTCAATCACTTCTTCACCGAAAGCATTCTCCGTCCTACCAAACATATCTTCAAATGCTTTATCAAAATCACTGGTCGCCGCAGATGTAGCGAAATTGACTACGACAGAAACAAAGAATAGCCCAACAGCAATACCTAACGCCGTCCATCTTTTTGCATTCATTTTGTATATTCCTCCCTTGTTTACCCTATCTTATGTAAGGATATGAATATCATTCTCATGTAAAAACATGATAGAATATTCACTAAGTTAGATTCTAGCAAAATTTCATGGAAATGGGAAAAATTATCTTATTTTTTATTTCAGGGAGGTACATACGATGAATAACCGTCGAAATATTTATTTCTATGCCTTACATGAGGAAGGGATGCAGGCAAAGCTGGACCATTTATACGAGCTTGCCAAGCGTTATGATTTCAACATTGTCGATTCTCCAAAGACAGCGAACATCATCGTCAGTATCGGAGGGGACGGAACGTTTCTTCAAGCCGTCCGCCAAACCGGCTTCAGGCAGGATTGCTTGTATGCAGGCATTTCAACAGGTGGCACTTTGAGTATGTATTGCGATTTCCATATTGACGATACGTCTAAAATGATTGAAGCGATGACAACGGAGCAAATCGAAGTACGCAAATATCCGACCATCGAAGTAACCGTCGATAACCAAACTTCCTTCCATTGCTTGAATGAATTCAGCATCCGCTCCGGCATCATCAAAACCTTTGTCATGGACGTATTCATCGATGATAATCATTTCGAAACGTTCCGGGGAGATGGCATGATCATTGCAACTCCGACGGGAAGTACTGCTTACAATAAATCGGTCAGCGGAGCAGTGGTGGATCCGATGCTGCCTTGTATTCAAGTAAGTGAGATGGCATCCTTGAATAATAACCGCTACCGTACCCTCGGGTCTTCCTTCATTCTCAGCGATAAGCGCCGCTTGGTCCTTAAGATCGTTCAGGACGGTAATGACTACCCTGCAATGGGGATGGATAATGAGGCTCTCAGTATTCAACACGTGGAAAAAGTCGAAGCGAAGTTAAGCGATAAAATCATTAAAACGGTAAAATTAAAAGATAATTCCTTCTGGGAGAAAGTGAAGCGTTCGTTTTTATAAGAATCCATTACTAAGTGGTTAGAATGACGTTATGAACGAATTTATGTACTTGATAGATTAGAATGGGGTTATTTTTGATCATATGCGAGCTTTTTTAACGGAGTCTGCGTATAGTTGGGGATTTCTTAACGATTAAGATAGTCGTTAGCATTATTATTGTGTAATAAGTTTCTTGTTGCGGCAGTTTGACCGAGTGTTGTGCCACTTTGATCGGTTGTTGTGCCACTTTTGCAGTTTGTTGTGCCAAATTGTGAACAAGTGCAAGGTCCGTCCCTATTACCTGTGAACAAGTGCAAGGTCCGTCCCTATTACCTGTGAACAAGTGCAAGGTCCGTCCCTATAAAAAACGCTCCAGCACATGCTGGAGCGTTTCGCATTTTATCAAGCGGACAATCTCGCTTCACGTCTTCGCTTTCTGGCGTATTGCACTCTGGAAGCGGTGAAAATCGTTAGTGCGAGCCATATGAACGTAAACGAAATGAGATGGGTGAATGAGAAGGTTTCATTATAGACCCATATGCCGAGTATCAACGTGATGGTCGGGGCAATGTATTGCAGGAATCCGACCATGTAGAGCGGGATTTGTTGAGCACCCTTTGAAAAGAATAATAAAGGGATGGCTGTTGCCGCACCGGCACCCATTAATAAGAGGTCCGTCCCTAATGATACATGGAAAAGGGACAGGGATCCTTCATTGAACATGTAGCCGAGGTAGAGTAGTGATAATGGCGCTATGGTCATGGTTTCCAGGGTCAGTCCGATGGATGATTCGACTTGGATGAGTTTTTTGGCTAATCCGTATAAGCCGAAGGAGAATGCTAGACCAATAGCGATCCATGGGAAGTCACCGTAGGATATCGTTAGGATCAGAACCCCGATCGCCGCCAATCCAAAGGAGACCATTTGAGCCCTCGACAAGCTCTCCTTCAGGATGAATACCCCTAATAGCACACTGACTAGGGGATTGATATAATACCCGAGGCTCGCTTCCACCATTTGATTTGTATTGACGGCCCAGATATAAATGAACCAATTTGTACTAATCAATAAAGAAGCCAGCAGCAGGGCAAACAGCTGCTTCTTTTTCGTGAGCGATGTTTTTATATATGCCTGAAAGTCCTTCCAACGTTTACTGACGACTAAGAATAAGAGCATAAACCAAAAGGACCAAAAAATGCGGTTAGCAAGGATTTCATCTGCCGATACATGATTTAACCATTTCCAATAGATCGGGAGAATTCCCCATAAAAAATAAGAAAAAGCTGTATAGACGATTCCAGCTTGATCGTGCTTCATAAAAACACCCCCAAAACTATTTCTATTTCCGAAATATCTCCATTATATCCATGAAAAGTTTTGGGGGCAATGATTATTTATTTTTTTTATAAACGATGGTCTCGTCTACAACCGTCATATCTACCACTTTGTTTAATAATTGATCGGCATCCACTTTGAAGGGGTCGATGTCTAAAACGGTAAAGTCCGCTGTATAGCCTTCGAGTATGAGGCCTCTGTCCTGTTCATGATGACAGGCATAGGCACTTCCTTTTGTAAACAGGGAAATAGCTTCATACATTGTCAGTTTTTCTTCCGGGCGATATACTGTTTTGTCAGGGTCCAATGGATTCGTTCTCGTAACCGCCGCATGAATTCCCCACAGCGGATTAATCGGTTCGATCGGCGCATCAGATCCACCGGCACATGGAATGCCTTCTTCAAGCAGGGTTTTCCACGCATAGTTATATTTCATGTTTTCTTTACCTAATCTATCAATGACCCAAGGGAAATCCGACGCGACAAACCTGGGTTGAATATCAAGTATTAACGGAAGATCCTTTATTTTCTCGATCAGTTCTTTCCGCAGGATTTGTGCATGAATGAGTCGATCCCGTCTTCCAAAGTGAGAGGGCTCTTCCATGATGGCATCCACTACATTTTCAAAAGCCTGATCACCAATCGTATGAACGGCAATCGGAAGATCGTACTTTCTAGCTTTCTTCACAAGCTCAAGAAGTTTTTCGTTTGTATGGATACTGACACCGGTCGTACTTGGATCATCGGCATATGGATAGCTTAACAGGGCAGTCCTTCCGCCTAAAGCGCCATCAGCAAAGATCTTCATGGCACCGAATTCAATATATTGATTGCCGCTCTGGAAGTGGTGTCCATCTTCCTTCCAATCTTCAATCACTTCATGATGAACCAGTAGGTGAGACCTGAATTTTTTCTTGCCTTCGGTGATCGTTTTTACAAATGCATCATACGTTTTCTTAAAGTTTCCATAATAACTTAAATCTTCTGTATGACCACCGACCAATCCGTTTTCCCAGCAGCTTTCGATCCCCTTTGTCAGGGCTTCTACCAGATATTCGGATGAGATTGGGGGTAATGAATCGATCATCAGATCCTGAGCCTTATCCTTTAACAAACCGTTTAGTGCACCACTGTCGTCTCTCTCAATTAATCCTCCAGAAGGATTTGGAGTGCCTTCATCGATTCCTGCATTTTTTAAAGCGGGTGAATTCACCACCATGGCATGACGGCAAATACGTTTTAGAAGGACGGGATGATCCGGTACGACTTCATCGATTTCCTGCTTTGTTAAAACCTCTGCATCACTCCAGAGGTTTTCGTTCCAGCCTTCGCCAATGACCCATTGACCTTTCTCAAGGCCCTTTGCTTTCTCTTTAATTGCCTCTAGCACTTCCTGCTTACTATTCATACTGGAAAGGTCCAGCCTCATTAACGTTTCTCCATGACCGATCAGATGCATATGACTATCGACAAACCCCGGGAACATCACTTTTTGCCCAAGATCTACTACGGACTCAATCGTGAATTGTTCATTCTGTTCCAGTTCGTCGGATGAGCCAAGCCCTTTGATGACTCCATTTTCCGTGTAAACTGCTTCAACATGATGTCCTTCGTTTTCCATTGTGTAAATGATTCCGTTTTTCCATAAAGTGCCCATGATGTTTTTCCTTTCTTCATAAAAAGTCTATTTTTCAAATGTACCATATTATAGGAAGATTCTGAAAGGGGAAAGGTGTATAGTCCCCATAAAAAATAGAGAGCCCTATTGGCTCCCTATTCCTGTCTAGTTTTTAACTGAACTCATTTCTTTTTGTCTTAGCTCAATTCTCCTGATCTTGCCAGAAGTTGTTTTCGGCAATTCTTTCACAAATTCAATCTTACGTGGATACTTGTAAGGTGCTGTTAAGTCTTTAACATGCTGCTGTAGGGCCGGAATCAATTCCGGATCCTGGTGATCCACATCATCCCGCAGGACGACAAAGGCTTTCACGATCAGGCCCCTTACTTCATCTGGACTTCCTACAACGGCACATTCTTGAACGGATGGGTGCTTGACCAGGGCATCTTCCACTTCGAAAGGTCCAATGGTATAACCGGAGCTGATGATAATATCGTCACCGCGTCCCTCAAACCAGAAGTAGCCGTCTTCATCCTTTTTCGCTTTATCACCTGTAATGTAGTAATCCCCTCTGAATTGCATCGCAGTCCGTTCTGGATCTTTATAATAATTCTTGAAGAGTGCAGGTGTTTCTACATGAACCGCTATATCACCAACCTCTCCGACTTCACATGGGTACCCTTCCTCGTTGATGATTTCGACTCTGTTGCCTGGAGTCGGTTTCCCCATTGAGCCCGGTTTCAGCTCCATGCCTTTCATGATGCCGACGAGGAGCGTATTTTCTGTTTGGCCATATCCATCACGTACTTCTATATTAAAGTGCCTCTTAAAGGCATCAATGACTTCCCTGTTTAACGGCTCTCCTGCCGATACCGCACTATGTAATTGATCCAGTTTATAAGTTCCGAGGTTATCCACTTTAGCCATCAAGCGATACTCTGTTGGTGTACAGCACAGAACATTTACCCGATTGTCCTGAAGCATTTGGAGATATTTATTAGGATCGAATTTCCCTTGATAAACGAGTCCTGTAGCTCCAGACCCAAGCACAGATAGGAAAGGACTCCAAATCCATTTTTGCCAACCCGGACCTGCCGTTGCCCAAACCGTATCTCCTTCTTCGATGCATAGCCATTCACGGGCCGCTGTCTTTAAGTGAGCATATGCCCATCCGTGTGTATGGACAACCCCTTTAGGATTTCCAGTCGTTCCTGACGTGTATGAAAGGAATGCCATATCGTCCCTTTTGGTATCAGCGAATGCTAACTCTTCAGAGGCTACTTTCATTTCTTCTTCTATTGCAATCCAGCCTTCCTGCTTTTCTCCCACGACGAACTTCTTGAGATTCTCCATTCCCCTTACATTTTCAAACTGCTCAACAAATGGAGAATACGCTACAATCCCTTTCACATCCCCGTGATCGATACGATATTCCAGATCTTTTGTCCGAAGCATTTCCGAGCTTGGTATCACAACGAGTCCGAACTTAAGGGCTGCAAGATACACGGCGTACGCTTCGATTAAGCGTGGAACCATGACCAGGATGACATCCCCCTTTTCAAGGTTCTCCCCCGAGAAAACGTTTCCAATCTTATTTACATTTTTCAATAATTGTGTGTATGTAATTTCTTCCTTTGTTCCTTCTTCGTTTTCCCACTTGATCGCAAGCTTTTCCTGATCACTTGCAAACTTCTCTACTTCTTCTACTAAATTGTACTTTTCCGGTGCAATGAGTTCTTCCCTCTTCATTATGACTCCCCCTTGTTTGTCGATACTACTTCTTTATTATACAAAATAATTTAAATTTTTTAAATTATTTGTTTATATTTCGTTTATAGTCAAATTGTGAGGATTTTCGACAAACTACCCATAAATCAGGGAATGATTTTCAACATCCGATCAAAAAACATCATCTTGCAAAGAAAAAGGCTCTTTTCGTAAAGTTTGTTGTCGTGTTTTACTTAGACTAAAACACTTTTATCCCATCCTCTTTCATCATAGTAAAAAACAACATTAGACTTTAACAGAGCCAAAAAGAAAAAAATAAAAAGGAGCGAGAGAGTCTCGCTCCTTGTAGCCATTGTATTTAATTATTTTGCGTATCCGCCACCGATTTGTTGTTCAGCCATTTGAACTAAACGTTTAGTGATTTCACCACCTACAGAACCGTTAGCGCGTGCTGTTGCATCTGGACCAAGTTGAACTCCGAATTCTGAAGCGATTTCGTATTTCATTTGGTCGATTGCTTGTTGAGCTCCTGGAGCTACTAATTGATTTGAACTTCTGTTTGCCATGTGTTTTCACCTCCTTGTTGAATATAGATTGTGTAAAAACACATGGCTTCATGCAAGGAAAATAGTTGGTAAATAATCCTAAATTTTAGAGTAGTTCGTCAAATGTTTTTTCTACATTTGAACCTGTTGATCCATCAATCGTGATGGTTTCTGTTTCGTCCACTGCGTCTTTAATCAGGGTGTCGAAATCAACAAAGCTTTCATAATACTCCACTTTTTCCTTTTTAGGTCTTGTTTTTGGTGCAGGTGGAGTGAAAATCGTACAGCAATCCTCGTAAGGAAGAATTGAAATGTCATGTGTATCAATTTTTTGAGCGATATCGATGATTTCCAACTTGTCCATGGCGATGAGAGGTCGCAGCACCGGTGTGTTTGTGACATCATTGATGGCTTGCATGCTCTCCAAGGTCTGACTAGCTACCTGTCCGAGGCTTTCCCCGGTAACAAGTGCCAATCCTTCGTTCTTATGGCGAATCTGATCTGCAATCCGGAGCATCATCCGTCTCGTTGAAGTCATGGTGTAATTTTCAGGAACCTGATCATGGATGGTTTGCTGTATTTTCGTAAATGGAACGATATGCAATTTTACCTTCCCGCTGAATGCAGACAGCTTCTTGGAAAGATCGATTACTTTTTGCTTGGCACGTTCACTCGTAAATGGCGGGCTGTGGAAATGAACAGCCTCTACTTCGACGCCTCTTTTCATCGTTAAATAACCGGCAACCGGACTATCAATACCTCCTGAAAGCATCAGCATCGCTTTCCCGCTTGCGCCGACCGGCATCCCCGTTGAGCCTTGATAGGTTTCGGATGAAAGATAGACACCCTCCTTTCTTACTTCTACGTTAAGGTTGATATCAGGTTTTTTCACATCTACCTTTAGACCGTCCATATTGCGGAGGATGTAAGAACCAACTTCGTAATTCAATTCATTTGTATCCATTGAAAACTTTTTATCCGCTCTGCGGGCAGACACCTTAAACGTTTTTCCAGGTTCGAAGCTCTTCTGAACGAGAGCTAATCCTGCTTTCATAATTTCTTCAATATCCTGTGCTACTTTTACAACCGGGCTAAACGATTGAATCCCAAAGATTTTCTCCAATCTTGGAATAATCTCCTCCCCGTTCTCTTCACCTAACTGAATATGCAATCGGTCGCGGCTTGCCGAAACCGTGATCGTCGGAAAATCCTTCAATGCTTCCAATATGTTTTCCCGTAACTTAGCCGTAAATTGCTTTCTGTTTCTACCTTTGGTTGAAATTTCACCGTATCTTACTAGTATGCGATTATAATTCATCGTGATCTCCTCATTGTCTTTTGTAATAGGGCTATTTCTTTCTTTAATAACTGTATGAATTGCCGGCATTCTTCCATTGTATTGTGAAAAGACAAGCTGATTCGAATGGAACTATTCGCCAGATTCTCTGATACACCCATGGATAGAAGCGTTTGACTTGGCTTACTTTGCTTTGATGAACAGGCGCTTGTTGTCGACACAAACACCTCATGTCGATCTAATGCATGAACGACCACTTCACCTTTGAAATCCTCTATAGAAAAGTTAAGGATGTGAGGGGCATGATCGCTCACCGGTGTATGAACAGAGACACCTTCCATGCTTTCCAATTCTCTTCTTAAATACCGTCTGTTTTCTTCCATTAAAGGAAGTTTCTGTTTACTTTCCGCCAGGTGCATTCTTAATGCTTTTGCAAATGAGACGATTCCACCTGTATTTTCCGTACCGCTTCTGAGATTACCTTCCTGCTCCCCACCCGATATGATCGGCGAAAGCTCAAGTCCTTCCCTCACGAAAAGCATTCCCGTGCCTTTAATCCCATGAATTTTATGAGCGGAAATGCTGCATAAATCAATAAGCTTTTCGTGGAGAATAAGTGGGACCTTCCCACATGCTTGAACAGCATCAACGTGAAAAAGGATCTTGGGATAGTCCGTTAGCAGCCTCCCTATTTCCCGGATAGGCTGGACACTTCCGATTTCGTTGTTCACTTGCATGACAGATACAAGGATGGTGTCATCCTGAATCGCTTCTTTTACTTTTTCAGGTTGAATTCTGCCTTGGTCATCAACATCGAGATATGTCGCAGAATACCCCAGCTCTTCTAATTGCTTAACGGCACTCCGGACGGAAGGATGCTCTATTTTTGTCGTAATGATATGTTTCCCTCTGTGACCGTATTGCAAAGCCGTCCCTTTTATCGCCAGATTATTTGATTCTGTGCCGCCAGAGGTAAAAAACACTTCTTTCTTTTTTATATCTAATAAAGAAGCCACTTGTTCCCTGGACTGCTGAATTAATTTCTCAATTTGCCCTCCAAAAGAATGGATGGAAGAAGGATTGGCATAGTAACTTTCGTTCACTTTAATAAATGTATCCAGTACTTCCTTATATGGCTTGGTTGTAGCGCTATTATCTAAGTAAATCAAGATTCCACCCTCTTTTACTGTGGTGACCTGCGAAACCCGCAGCAGTCATATTCAATCACTAATCTTACCATAAATCATCCCGAACCCAAATGATATTCATGATGCAGGGAAAGATATTATTGTAGTAATACTAATTTTCTATGCTTTTTCTATAATTTTTTGCAATTTCCAAAAATAATCATTGAAAAATGACAGAATTTTTGCGAGAATCATAAAGGAAATAACGACAGAAGTTATTTAAATATACTAAATTGTAAGATTATTTAGTTTTTCGACATTTTTCTACAATCTTATGATAAGATATTTTTTGCTTATGATAACGATTACAAACGGAGGGGTATATATGAAAGAGAAAGCGCTATCATTTAGCCAAATCTTCACGATAGGATTAATGCTATTTGCTCTTTTCCTCGGAGCAGGTAATATGATTTTCCCGCCATTTCTCGGGCAGCAAGCCGGAGAACATGTGTGGACAGGTATTATCGGCTTTCTTATAACTGGAGTGGGGCTTCCTTTATTAGGCGTTATCGCCATTGCCAAATCGGGAGGAGACCTTCAAACACTTGCGAATCGTGTTCATCCATTATACGGGCTGGTTTTTACAATCGTGATGTACCTGGCCATCGGACCATTTTTCGGGATACCGAGAACGGGAACAGTTGCTTATGAAATCGGAGTAATCCCGTTTTTACCTGAAGATGTTGCGAAATATGGTATTCCTTTACTCGTTTATACGATTATCTTTTTTGGATTGACAGCATGGCTTGCTATGAATCCTTCTAAGCTCGTAGACAGAATAGGAAAGATTTTAACCCCTTCCCTTATCGTGATCCTTACGATCCTGGTAGTGAAAAGTATTGTAACACCTATGGGGGATTTCGGGGCACCGAACCCAGCTTATCAGGATGGACCCTTATTCAAGGGATTCATTGAAGGATATTTAACAATGGATACCATCGCTGCTTTAGTGTTTGGGATTGTGGTGATCAATTCGATTAAAGACCGTGGTGTGACGAGTAAAGCAAGCCTGACACGCATTACGATCATTGCAGGGGTGATCGCTGCTATCGGATTAGCACTTGTTTATTTATCCTTAAGTTACATTGGCGCAACTAGTACAGATTCCATCGGAACACAGGAAAACGGCGGCGCCATCCTATCTGCAGCGGCGAGTCATTTATTCGGCTCATCGGGAACGATCATCTTGGGACTCGCGATTACGTTTGCATGTATCACTACGTCAGTTGGACTTGTTTCTGCATGTTCACAATATTTCGCGAAGATTCTCCCTGTATCCTATCCGAAATTAGTGATCATCATGTCTGCATTTAGTATGATTATTGCCAATATTGGGTTGACTCAGCTGATTGCGGTATCATTACCGGTACTCATCTTCATCTATCCATTGGCAATCGTATTGATCTTACTGTCATTCATGCACAACGGATTTAACGGCTATTCTCTCGTCTACGTGGGAGCCCTGATTCCAACAGGTTTGATCAGTTTAATTGATGGCATCAAAACCGCTGGAGTCGACGTGACAGCCATTAGTCAATCACTTGAATTCCTTCCTTTCTATGCACAAGGAATCGGCTGGTTAGTACCAGCGATGATCGGTGCAATAATTGGATTCGTGATTGCCGCACTTGTTGGACAAACAAAGCGGACGATTGAAGCCAGTTAAAGCCGCTCCCGGGGCTTGTCGCCTCTAGCCCCGGAGCTGGATGGTAAACATGAAAAAGGACTGATTTAGAATGAATCTTCTAAATCAGTCCTTTTTATATGTGAGTCAGTCGAGCAGATTATTATTTTTCATGAACATCCATCATTTTCTCAATTTTCTTAAGAGCACCTGGCTCTACTTTTTCAATCGTTGTTGCGGCTTCTTCTAATGCTTTTCGGTAATCATAGTCACGGAAGGCTTCTTCAGCAGACTGAAGGCCATCTCTGACAGAACTGTACTTACTGCGATAGCGATTTCCGTATTGAATGATTTTCTCCGATAGAAGGACGTTTTCGATTAAATCTCGTGTCTTCGAATAGAAATGATCGACAGTGTCTTCTGCACCCAATAATGTTTCTTGTACAAACTTCATGTTCAAAGGTTTCTCAGTTAAACTGGCATTCACTTGCTCAATCTTCCGATGGACCTCATCGAGAAGCTCTTTGTAATCTGCAGGCAATCCTGGAACATTACTCTTTGAAATCATTCTGCTTGCTTCAGACACTTTTTTCTTAAGCTCCTGGATTTTCTCACGGGTAGCCAATTCATCTTTACGTAAGTTTTGTAAGTAGATGGAAAACTCACTTTGCTCCCGATTCAATTCTTCCAGGCCATTTCGGATTTCCTTTAACTCATCACTTAAAATGGAGTATGCTGTGACATTCGATTCTTCTTTATTCATCAACAATTCGTGGCGCTTTGAAAGCTGAATGATTTTCTTTTCTATTTCGCTCGGTGTACCAAGGTCTGCATCATGAAGATGGTAGCCTTGTTTCACTAAGCTTACTTCAGATTGGATGTCTTCATTATCTTCCTTCGCCCTGATTAATCCTTCAGTCGTTTGATCTTTATACTGTTGGACAAAGTGCTTGGCATGAACTTCTTTTTCCAATAAATCGTAAAGGGTCTCGACCTTCACCTTAATTTCCTGAATTCCTTCTTCTACCTCTTCTACCTGAAGCTCTTCAAGATTTTTATTGAAGTGGAGCAGGGTTTCCTTCAGGGATGCAACCTCTTTCCCTACTTCAATATGATCAAGCATGTATCCTTGATCTTTCATCTCTACGTATCCAGCTTCCAGCTCCGATAACTGAGATGGTAAAAGATTTTCACAATCGGTGATCAACTTAGGAATCGTCTCCATTTTGTAGGAAACATCTTTCATTTCCTGTGCCAGGCTAAGCACGATTTCTCTCGCATCCAGATAATTCCCCTGCTCTGTCAATTCATTGAATTGATTCATTTGTTCAGCGAGCCTATCTAAGATATTCTCTATGTACTTAGCTGTTTGACCATATGTATGACGATACGCAAGTAACCGTTTTTTACTGTTTCGATATTCTTCCTGAAGAGATTGAATTTCTTCACGGTTCTTCTCTTCACTACCAATTAACTCATTTAATTCTGATAGTATTTCCCCGATTTTCTCTTCCGTTTCCGTAAGAACCTTGTCGATCAGGGATAGTGTCGCTTTTGTTTTAGTAAAACGAAATTTATCGGTGTACTCTTCTGCATCGAATAGTAGTTCTTCAACATCAGGAAGCTGCACAGCAACAATCTCATCCCATCCCTGTCTCCAACCGTCAAACAATTCCTCTGTTTGCCCCGTCATATTCAATTGTTTCACTTTGGAGAGTTCATCTGAAACCGGCTTGTTCATAATTTCTATTTTCCAAGCTTCATAACGATCAATTTCAGCGTAATATTTTTTTCTAGAGATAAAACCAATAAGGAATATGATTAAGATAAGTATTATTCCAGCGATGACGTATTGCATCTTAAGCCCCCTGTTCAACTATTCAGTAGACATCTATATCAATTTGAATGTTTCATTAATAAATTCTCATTGCTATAATGATACCATGTTAACGACAATTTTTGACTATTAATTTCTAATTTTTCAGTGATAAAAGTCATTTTCAGCAAATTCAAGGAAAAATTGACTTCTTTATATGTATTTTTAATATTACTTTTCGTTGTTCATGGGAAATTGAAGGAATCAATCATTTGATTTATCAGTGCTTATTCATACTAATATACAAGGACGTGAAGACTTATGATAAAAGTGGACGGGCATATCCATACTCCTTTTTGTCCCCATGGAAGTGACGATACATTTGAATTGTATATCGAAAGAGCGCTCACCCTAAACTATTCTACTATAACATTTACGGAGCATGCTCCACTTCCCCAGGGCTTTGAAGATACAACACCCGAGAAGGATAGCGGAATGGATCCATCGCATCTTTTAGAATACTTTCAAACTCTGGATATCCTTAAGGAGAAATATAAAGATAAAATCACGATTCGTTCAGGATTAGAAGTAGATTACATTGCAGGATTTGAGAAAGAAACAGCAGAATTTTTAAGTGCTTACGGTCCTCGATTGGATGATAGTATTCTTTCTGTCCATTTTTTGCAGCACAAGGGAAGATGGGATTGTCTTGACTTCAGTCCTGATGTATTCAAGTCTATGATTGAGCATTACGGATCCGTCGATGCGATTTACGAACGCTATTATGATACAGTATTAAATTCTATCAGAGCTGACTTAGGACCCTATAAGCCTAAACGGATCGGTCATATGACCCTCGTAAAGAAATTTCAACAGCTGTATCCTGCCTCTCATGCTTTTTCAGAGAAAACCTCTTTGATATTAAAAGAAATAGCATCGAGAAATCTGGAATTGGATTATAATGGGGCTGGCCTGGTGAAGCCCTTCTGTGGTGAGCCCTATCCCCCAACAGAAATCATTCAACAAGCTCTTTCCTTGGGAATCAAAACCGTTTACGGGTCTGATGCCCATACAGCTGCCGGTATAGAACAAGGTAGGGCAGAGATGCAATTATAAAAGATAAAGAACTCTTCTACCTGACGAGAAGAGTTCTTTTTGGGTTATGCATGCCTAGATAATCAGCTCTTTCTTCATGACTTCCTTCGCTTCTGAAACGAGTAATAAATCAATCCATTGATCAATATTCTTGTAGTATTGATCGATAAAATAATATTCCTGAGGAAACATTTGCCATACTTCCCTTAATTGCTGGCTATTGAGAAACGGCATCGTCAGCATGGACTTGAGCTGAATCACTAAAAAGCTGACAGGCTGCTTCTTCAGGGCATGATCTTTCATCCCTTGTTCAAACAATCGCTTCATATAATATCTTTCTTTCATTAGATAAGAAGAAATGATTTCACGCACAACCTGTGAATCAATCGAAACTTCCCTCCAGATGAACCTGGATAATTGATGATGTTCACTTTGGAATTTCAAGATTTTGTACACTGCCCGCTTTAAGCATAAATCAGCACTTACATAGTTCAATGCTTCCACTTCTTCCTGAAGAAAGCGCAGATACTGTTCAAAGAATTGAGTAAAGCATGCTTCTAATACTCCCTGCTTCCCTTTAAAGTAATAGGAGATGGTAGCAGGGTTTACATTCGCTCTTTTTGCTATATCCCGGACAGAGGTCCCATCAAAACCATGATCATAAAACAAATACACGGCTGCTTGAAAAATAGCTTCTTTCGTCGGTATGGAGGTATCTAGTTTTTTCATATTTCCCCTTCTTTCAAATATGATAGGCTTATGAAAAAAACAGTGACGAGGGTTCAATCTATTAAAAATCTTATGATGAAAAAATCTTAATCATTGAAGGTTAGGATGAAATATGCTAAAAATGGTTCAATAGATGTTTCTATTATAGTTTGTTTACTCAAAGAATTCGTGTTTTCATGTGGATTTCCTCTAAGTATTTCTCGACAGGATTTGTTGTATAGAAGGCTTCGGGGAACAAACGGACATGAAATAACGCACATTTTGTAGAATTGGGGGAGTTGTTGGTGTTTAAAGCAGAAAAATATCAAGGTACAAAGGAACAGGGCTTTGGTCTTGTTACGAAACAACTGAAAGCTTTATTAGAAGGTGAACCAAATCAAATAGCGAATTTAAGCAATGCTTCCGCCCTTTTAAATCAATTCATGGACCGTATTAACTGGGTAGGCTTTTATTTATATGAAGAAGAAAGCAAACAATTGGTATTAGGACCATTCCAGGGTCTGCCTGCATGCGTGAGAATCCCATTAGGAAGAGGCGTTTGCGGTACATCCGCAAGTGAACAAAAAACGCTTCTGATCGATGATGTCCACCAATTCCCGGGACATATCGCCTGTGATGCAGCCTCTCAATCAGAGATTGTCATCCCTCTTGTGAAAGAAGGAAAACTGATCGGAGTCCTGGATATTGATAGTCCGGAAAAAGCTAGATTTGATGAAGAGGATCAGAAGTATCTGGAAATCTTTGTGGAAGAACTAATGCGTCACCTTTAATACGTGAACATGATGATAGGACCCTGCAGGTGTTTTTCATAACCTGAAAGGCCTTTTTTTATTTAGATTGGAAAAGAGCTTTATCATATCCATTTTTTTGATGAATGATTCAATTTGGACTGGTGTTCATGGCTTGATATACGAAAGAGTACGGGATATTGTCCAATTTGGCGGGTGTTGTGCCCCTTTTGGCGGGTGTTGTGCCACTTTGACCGGTTGTTGTGCCGCTTTTGGCGGGTGTTGTGCCACCTTCAGCATTTGTTGTGCCACCTTCAGCATTTGTTGTGCCACTTTCACCATTTGTTGTGCCAAATTGTGAATATCAGCTGTACACTAATCACTATTACAACACATCACTAAAAAGGAAGGAACCAGCCAACCCGGTTCCTTCCTTTTTCCCTTATGCCTTATCCAACGCCTGCGATAAATCATCCCATATATCCTCCGGTGCTTCCAATCCTACGGAAAGCCTTAGGAGCGTGTCACTGATTCCCATGCTTTTTCTAGACTCCTCTGGTACGACTGCATGAGTCATGGTCGCCGGATGCTGGATCAATGTTTCCGCATCCCCCAGACTCACGGCAATCTTGATCATCTCCAGATCATCCATAAGCTTCTGGGCCTCTTCTTTCGAACCTTTTATCGTAAAGGAAATCATTCCTCCGGCTTTCTTCATTTGTTTCCTCATTACCTCATGTTGAGGATGATTGGAATGGCCAGGGTAAATGACGGTTTCTACTGCCGGATGTTCGGCTAATAGACCTGCAATCTTCTCAGCACTTTCACAGTGACGATCCATCCGCACTGCCAACGTTTTTAACCCTCTTAATAATAACCATGCATCAAAAGGAGAAATGATTCCTCCAATGTCCTTCTGTGTCGTCATGCGAATTTCTGCCATCTTCTCCTGTGATCCCACAACGAGCCCCGCGACCACATCTCCATGACCGCCAATGTACTTCGTCGCGCTATGAATGACAATATCGCATCCCAGTTCCAATGGTCGTTGTAAATAAGGAGAACAGAATGTATTATCGACCACTACTGGAATTCCTTTTTCCCGGGCGACCTTCACGACAAGCTCAAGATCGATTAACTGCATAGTCGGATTGATTGGTGTTTCAACATAGATACAGCTCGTTTGTTCCGTGATTTTCTCACGGATTTCCTCTTCTGTACTCATGGAAGAAAAGTCATGTTGAATGGAAAATTTCTCTTGAAGCAGCTGAAGCAGGCCGAACGTGCAGCCATAAACCCCTTGAGAGCATAAGACATGATCTCCTGATTTGGTTAAGGAAAATAACACGGCGGATACAGCTGCCATACCGGAACCAAAGGCAAGGGCAGCCCCGCCACCCTCTAACGATGCCATTCTGTCTTCCAGAATCGATACTGTCGGATTTCCCAATCTTGAATATATATATCCTTCCTCTTCACCAGCAAATCGATTTTCCCCTTGTTTCGCATTTGCAAAGGTATAAGTAGAAGTTTGATATAAAGGTGGCGCTAAACTATCAAAATGCCGGGATGATGCATACCCCTCATGAATGACCCTTGTTTCAAAACGCTTCTCTTCTTTCATATAGTATTCCTCCCAGTATTCCCTTTAAGTCTAAGTAACTACTATTCTAGAATATGATAACCACGATAAAAAAGAAAGCGGTTACACTAAAGTGGTAAAGGGCTATCAACGGTTGTCCCCCAATAAGAATAAGCCGGAGGAGCCATATCGACTCCGGCTTGTTGAAGAACATTATTCCATGATCATTCCATCACAATCTTTCACAACCTGGTTCTTACCATTATTCTTTGCATGATAGAGTGCATCATCTGCTTTTTTTACTAATTCCTTCACAGATTTGGGGCACTGGTCATCCCATCCTCTCCAAGTGGATAATCCACAGGACAGGGTTACGGAAGGATCCGTTTTTATAGGAATCTGTTCGACAATGCGTTGAGCAATCACCAATCCATCCTCAACATCAAGAGAAGGTAAATAGACCGCTAATTCCTCTCCTCCCCATCTGGCAACAAATCCATGATGACTTACGATTCCTTTAATCAGGTTCGCCACCCCGATTATGACTTCATCACCAATTTGATGTCCGTAATTATCATTAATGGCTTTGAAATCATCGATATCAATTAACAGGAAGGTTCCCAATGAATCCTTACCCATGGAAGATTCCATTTCCTCATCGAGAAAATTTCGTGCGAATAGTTTGGTCATATGATCGGTAATGACCATATGCTCAAGCTTTTCACGAAGGGTTGCATTGGTTATCGCAAGGGTCGAGTGATGGATAAAGGACTGAAGCAGCTTATACATATCAAATGAAAACATGTATGGTTCTTTATGTAACACTACGCAAAACCCTAACAGGGCTTCATTCTGAATCATAGGCACGGCCATGACGGATGGAAAGGCCGCCCCCATATCAAATCGATCGCTCACATCTCCTAAAAAGATCGCATCCCGTTCCTTCTCGATTCTCTCCTTTACATAAGAGATGTACTTTTCCCCTTCTTCTTCAAGAAAAACAGAAGAGCTTTCTTCCAGGATTCTATACTCCCCTTCTTGATGGAGTACAAATCCAATCGCTGATGCTTGAAAGGAACGTTTAATCTGCTTCTTTAAAAACATAACCGTATCCGTCAAACGCAAATTCAAGTTTAATTGGTGGGAGGTTTCATTAATAAGCTGCAGATCGGTAATGAGCCGTTTAGATTGTTCATAGAGCTTGGCATTTTCAAGAGCGCTCCCTGTCGTATAGGCAAGCAAACGAATGAACTCTATCTTCTGGTCCGTGAAGGTTGCATTGGATTTTGACTTCACCTCAAGCACCCCATAGATTCCCTGCTTCCCTCTTAAAGGTGCATATAGGACATTCTGTTCACCGACTTCAATATTCCCATTCACAAATGCCTGCATGGCAGACTCATTGGCACGATCAAAGTCAAAGTTTTTAATGGGGAGAGTCCCGAATTCATACCGGTCGTTAGACAATAACAAGTGAAATTCATCAATTGGGAACACTTGCTTCAGCGTTTCAATGATCTGTACGAGAAGCGTATGGACATCCCTAGTGGAGTGAAAGATCTCTGTTACTTTAAATAATTCCCTGTACCGTTTCTCATCTTCGAGTACGGTCTGGATTCCACCTGTATGCTGTAAAAACTGATTGCTTGCTTCCCAAAAGGCATGGAGCCAGCCTTCATCCACCTTTTCTTTCCGATCCTCCCTCTTTACTAAAAGAATCGCTAAAGGACTGCCATCTTTATTCGTAAAGTGAAAACGAATGGTGAAATGTTCCTCTTCCTCGACCATAACAGGAGGAAGAATGTATTCCTCCTTTGTTTCAGCAAGAGTGAGAGGAACATCCCTATTGTGACCGGGGTGATATAAGAAATAGGCAGACTCGCTATAAAAATATAAAAATGCCCGATCAATATCAAGGCAGTCTTTGATAATCGTCAGCCACTTTTGCAATTGAGCAGAATGCCCCGACTCTGCTGACATTTCTTCATATATTAAATCAAAAAGCTTTGACTTATATTCAAGTAAAGAATGATGAATTACATACATTTTTCTCACCCACACCTAAAAGGTTTGTGAAACTATTATCATCGCTGGCCCTGAGCCAGTACCAAATCTTCTTGTAGTACAACGAGCCATAATGACTGATCCACCGCTAAGGAATGGACTTGTACAGGTTCTGCTTTTCGATCTGACAGATCCAATTGAATCGGGTCTTTGTCTTCATTAAAGGAAATGTCTATCAACTGGTCACGCTCATTATATTCAAAGGGGTGTTGACTGGAAATCATTGAAGAAGGAGCATCCTTTTTCTCTTGTAAAACCTCTAAAGATTCCGAAAATAACACCCATTGTTTCTTATCTAATTGGACCCAGATCCCATTTTTATCTTTTGTGAGCCCTAACATTTTCACGGTTTTCTTTAACGACACACTATGTACTACCTTAAAATAATACTGATTTCCTCTATCAAGTTCATACATAATAAGGACAGGCTGGTCTTGAGCCATCTTCGCTACAGCAATGATGGGATTCCGCTCTCCGTTTCCTGCAGATAATACTTCCGCATGGATCGGTTGTTCAGGAACCATCACGTGTTCTCTCGAGTTAGAAGAATAAACAAACCCTCCTAAAACAACCAATATACACAGGCCGATCAATACAAATCGAAGGGTTTTTTCTCTTTTTGATTCTTTCAACGACACTCACCTATTTAACATATTTTCCAAGTTTTATTATAGCACAAGAAATGACTTATGGACTATTTAAGCCGATCACCTTTGCATAAATCTACGAATCCAAAATACTTACTTGACTTCTATTCTCTCGCATCATATAATATTCTTTGTGTAAAATAATGCAGCTTCAGTGAAGTCCTTTATGATCGTATTTTGTTCCTCTAACCTTGAGGTGTATCTTGTAACCCTCTGCTGCTAGGGCGAAGGTACATGAAAACAAAATGCACATAATTGTTTATTCACAGGTGTTTTTATTTTACAACAAAATAAAAACAATAAAGGAGGAGTCATTCATGGCTCGATATACTGGCCCAAGCTGGAAATTATCTCGTCGTCTTGGAATCTCTCTAAGCGGTACGGGTAAAGAATTAGAAAAGCGTCCTTACGCTCCTGGACAACATGGTCCAAACCAACGTAAAAAAATCTCTGAGTACGGTTTACAACTTCAAGAGAAGCAAAAACTTCGTCACATGTACGGAGTAACTGAGCGTCAATTCCGTAACCTATTTGACCAAGCTGGCAAATTACAAGGTAAACACGGTGAAAACTTCATGGCGCTACTTGAGTGCCGCCTGGATAACGTTGTTTATCGTTTAGGTCTTGCTCGTACTCGCCGTCAAGCTCGTCAACTTGTTAACCACGGTCACGTTACAGTGAACGGATCTCGCGTAGACATCCCTTCATTCCGCGTTCTTCCTGGTCAAACAATCTCAGTTCGTGAAAAATCACGTAACCTTGACATCATCAAAGAAGCGATGGAAGTGAACAGTTTTGTTCCTGAATTCCTAACTTTCGATGCTGACAAATTAGAAGGTACATTCACTCGCGTTCCTGAGCGTTCTGAATTACCAGCTGAAATCAATGAAGCTCTTATCGTTGAGTTCTACTCTCGTTAATCTTTGTGAGAAAAACACTGTCCATTTTATGGGCAGTGTTTTTTTTTAACTTCTTTAGTTGTTTGAACATTTATTAGTAAAAATCGAAGAGTTCACATCTGTTTTACGTATGTGATGGAATTAGGAGAAGCGTTTCTTATGAAGTTATTTTCAAATTTTGAGATATATTTTCAAAAATGGACTGTTTATTTTCAATTTTCAAGATATATTTTCAAAAATGGCACTTTTATTTTCAATTAATACAATATATTTTCAAATCCCCCTTCCGGACACAAAAAAGCACGGTACCCGCTCCAAAAAGAGGAACGGATACCGCACTGTCAGATTCAATACTAGTATTATACGTACTGAATTCTAAAATATTTCTTCTTTCCGCGGCGAATGATGGTAAATTGTCCTTCGATTTTGTCACCTTCGCCCATCACATGCTGAAGATCCGTGATACGCTCACCGTTGATGTAAATCGCACCGTTCCCAACATCCTCACGTGCCTGACGCTTGGAAGGCGAGATTTTTGCATTGACGAGCAGATCGATTAATCCGACTTCTTCTCCTTTATATTGTTCAAAAGAAGGAACATCTTTGAATCCTTCCAGAATTTCAGAAGCTGATAAAGACTGGATATCACCACTGAATAAAGCTTGTGTAATGCGGATTGCTTGGTCAAGTGCTTCCTCACCGTGAATGAGCTTAGTCATCTCTTCTGCTAACGCCTTTTGCGCCTTGCGTAGGTGTGGCTCCGTATCAACGGACTGAGCCAATGCATCGATTTCTTCATGGGAAAGGAATGTAAAGTATTTCAGGTACTTCACTACATCTGCATCGGCCGCATTGATCCAGAACTGGTAGAACTCGTAAGGAGATGTCTTCTTCGGATCTAACCAAATCGCCCCACTTTCGGTTTTACCAAATTTACTTCCGTCCGCTTTCGTTACGAGTGGAATCGTGAAACCAAATGCCTTCGTTTCTTCTTCATGGGTACGTCTGATCAATTCAAGGCCAGTCGTGATATTTCCCCACTGATCACTTCCACCGATTTGGAGCTTACAATTGTAGTTGTCGTATAGATGATTAAAGTCCAGCGCCTGCAGAATGGTATACGTAAACTCAGTGAACGAAATACCTGATTCTAAGCGTGATGCAATTGTATCTTTCGCCAACATGTAATTCACACCCACGTGCTTACCGAAATCACGAAGGAATGTAACAACATCCATTGCTCCGATCCAGTCATAGTTATTCACCATCACTGCACCATTTTCCCCTTCGAAATCGAAAATGCTTTGGAGCTGCACTTTAATGCTCGCTACATTCCCTTGAATCGCTTCAATTGTCTGCAATTTACGTTCCTCATTTTTCCCACTCGGGTCACCGATCAGGCCAGTTGCTCCCCCCACTAACACGAGAGGACGATGCCCTTGATTCTGAAAGCGTCGCAGTGTTAAAAATGGCAGGAGATGCCCGATATGCATACTGTCTGCTGTTGGATCAATCCCGCAGTAAATGGAGATACTTTCTTTATTCAACAGGTCCTTCAACCCTTCAGCGTCCGTTTGCTGATACGTGATTCCACGCCATTCCAATTCTTTTATCAAATCCATGTTTTTTCCTCCTTTTTTGTAAAACACGCACGGCAATACCCGAAAAAAGACAACAAAAAAGTCCCTGCAAATATGCAGGGACGCTGTCGCGCGGTACCACCCAATTTAAGGAATTACATCCTTCACTCATTAAAGATAACGGCTTTAACCGTTTGCTGCTACTAAAGGTTCACAGCAAAAGCTCCAGGATGTAATTCATCTGCCATTTGTGTCAGTTTACAGCAACCACTGACTCTCTTTTTAACAGGGAAGGCAGACTACTTATTCCTCTCATTGCGATCACACATTCATTTTTTAAGTTCATACATCCAGCTAAGAAGCCAGATCATCAATCATTCGCTATATAAGGTTTTTACCACATTCTAAATAAATAGTCAATAAACCTACTAAAAATACTGCCCGACCAACAACCCTTTTATTTGACTTTTTACGACAGCTCTCTCGTAAATATGCTATAATGGGAATGTTCTGGGGGGAATGATTATATGAAGGAAAAATGGAACAAATTACTTGAAAAACTAGATCCTGCAATCAGGTTCTTTTCAAATACTGGATTTCAAAAACGAGCTAGAATTACATACGGAGTATTTTGGAACCTATCCCTGATACTTGTCGTTCTATTTGTATTAGGCTTTGCATTTGCAGGAGGAGTCGGAGCCGGTTATTTCGCTTCTCTCGTGAAGGAAGAACCGATTCGTCCTTATGACCAAATGAAAAAGGACATTTACAACTATGAAGAAACGTCGCAGCTTTACTTCGCTGATAATGTCTATCTGGGAAAACTCCGGACGGACTTGGAGCGCGAAGAAGTAAAGCTTAAAGATGTCTCCGAAGACCTGCGGAATGCTGTCATTGCAACGGAAGATGAATACTTCAAAGATCATAACGGTGTCGTACCCAAGGCAATCATGCGTGCCGTACTTCAGGAATTCACCAATTCCTCTACCCAATCAGGTGGAAGTACACTCACTCAACAGCTGATCAAAAACCAAATTCTGACGAATGAAGTATCCTTTGAACGAAAAGCGAAGGAAATTCTTCTTGCTTTACGTTTAGAAAGATTTTTTGAGAAAGACGAAATACTGGAAGCGTATCTGAATGTAGCGACTCTTGGTCGTAATTCTTCCGGTCGGAATATCGCCGGTGTCCAATCGGCTGCTCAAGGGATCTTCGGAGTGGACGCCAAAGATTTAACCTTGCCTCAATCTGCTTTCATTGCAGGACTTCCACAAGCTCCTTTCTCTTACACTCCATTCACGAATAACGGAGAAATGAAAGAGAATCTGGAAGCCGGAATGAGCCGTAAAAACACTGTACTCTACAGAATGCACCGGGAAGGTTACATTACGAAAAAAGAGTACAATGATGCTGTTGCCTATGACCTGTCGAAAGATTTCATCAAGGCTAAACCATCACCGAGCGAACAATATCCATGGCTGACAGCTGAACTGGAAAGCAGGGCAGTGGATATTATGACGGATGTACTGGCTGAGAAAGACGGATATTCAAAACAAGACCTTGAAAACAATGATGAGCTTGAAGAAAAATACCGCACGCTCGCGGATCGTAATGTCCGTCAAAGCGGATATGAAATTCATTCAACCATCAATAAAAAAATCTATGATCAAATGCAGAAAACAAAAGATGCCTATGAAATGTATGGTCCTTCTAAGTTTGTAACGGCAACGGACCCTGAAACAGGAGAAGAAGTGGAAGTACAGGAACCGGTTCAGGTCGGAGCGATCATGATTGAAAATAAGACGGGACGCATCATCAGTTTCATCGGCGGCCGTGACTTTAAAACGGAACAAATCAATCATGCCACTCAGGCACTGAGATCGAACGGGTCCACCATGAAGCCATTACTTGCGTATGCCCCGGCACTGGAATACGGATACATTTCACCTGGATCCCCTATTCCTGACGTTGGTGTAAACATCAATGGGTGGACGCCTGAAAACTACTCGCTTAATGAACGCGGACTTTTCCCTGCAAGACATGCACTTGCAGAATCATTGAACTTACCTGCAGTAAGAACATATGCCAATATCTATAACCGAAATCCATTTAAAGAATTCCTTCTGAAAATGGGATTCTCATCACTTAACAGCCGATATGATAATAACCTGTCACTTGCACTGGGAGCCACGACAAGTGGTGTAACAGTCGAAGAAAACGTAAATGCCTACACCACTTTTGCAAACGGCGGAAAATTCATTGATGCCTACATGATTGATAAAATTGTCGATCAAGAAGGCAATGTGGTTTACGAGCATAAAGTAGAACCGGTGGATGTGTTCAGTCCGCAGACTGCTTACCTCACCATCGATATGATGAGAGATACCCTGGATCATTCACTAGGTACGGGGCGTTATGCGAAGAAATTCCTGAACTTTGGTTCAGACTGGGCCGGGAAATCCGGAACGAGTCAGGATTACAAGGATCACTGGTTTGTCGCATCCAATCCGAGCATCACTTTCGGAACCTGGTTCGGATATGACACACCTTCTTCATTAAATACACCGGGATCCCGGGCACAGTATGGACATTATGGATTACGTAATATCCGCTTATGGTCATACTTATTGAATGATACGAGGGACTTGGCTCCTGAGCTGATCGATCCCGATGCTTCGTTTACAGCACCGGAAGGCATTGTAAGGAGATCCTTCTGCTCCATTTCCGGATTGCTGCCATCAGAAGCATGCAGTCAGGCCGGGTTAGTGAAAAGTGACTTATTCAACGCTAAATATGTACCGACCAAAACCGATGACAGCTTACTAATGAGCCGTTATGTCATGGTTAACGGAAAGAAATATTTAGCTCTGCCTAATACGCCGGAAGAATTTTCACAGCCGGGAGTGATCTTGAATCCTGACTTTGTGAAGAATGTATTTGGTTCTGTACCTGGAGATCCAAACAAACTCATTCCGGAAGGTGACAATCGATTCAAAAATGTTCTGATTGCAGAAAATAAAATTTCTGACGACGGATCAGCTCCCGGTACGGTAAAAGCAAGTGCTAATGGAAATACCATCACTTGGACGTCATCCGCAAGCAGCGATGTCGTCGGATACCGTGTATATAGTAAATCTGGCGGCAAGGTCGGCAGTGTCAAGTCTGGCGGAAGTTATTCAGTTTCCGTTGGAAATGGTGATTTCTATGTGGTTTCCGTAGACGTAGCCGGAAGACAATCTGCACCTTCCAATACTGTACAAATCGGAAAACCGGAGGCTGAGCCAAAGCCTGAAAAACCGGCAACGGATCCGAAACCGCCTGGTGATAAACCAGCCGATCCCCCTCCTAAACCAGACAAGCCTGAGCCACCACCGCCACCTCCATCTGATGATGGAGGCGGTGATGGCGGCGGTGGAGACGATGGAGGCGGTGACGGTGGCGGCGCAACCGAGCCACCGACTGAGCCTGATCCACCTGCTGAGCAGAACTAGATACAAGTTGAAAACGAGCGAAAGTATTTACTTTTCGCTCGTTTTTTTGTTCCCTCCCTCGCCCAAACCAAAAAAGCACCCACAAAAGAACCCCCGCTCCACGAGCGGGGGTTCTTCCACCTATTAATCTTCCATTGTACTTAAATCACCGGTAGGGAGGTCTAACTCCCATGCCTTCAATACTCGGCGCATGATTTTTCCGCTTCGTGTCTTCGGAAGTTTGTCTCGGAATTCGATTTCTCTAGGAGCCGCATGGGCAGCTAATCCTTTTTTAACAAATTGACGAATCTCTTCTTTTAGCTCATCTGTCACTTCATATCCGTCGCGAAGAGCGATGAACGCTTTGATGATTTCGCCGCGAACCGGATCAGGCTTTCCAATAACACCTGCTTCGGCGACTGCCGGATGTTCTACAAGCTTGCTTTCTACTTCAAATGGACCTACTCGTTCTCCAGACGTCATGATGACATCATCAATCCGGCCCTGGAACCAGAAATATCCGTCTTCATCCATATAAGCTGAATCTCCAGAAACATACCAGTCACCAGGCATGAAGTATGAGTCATACTTCTGTGGATTATTCCAGATCTGGTTCATCATGGACGGCCAGCCTTTTTTGATCGCTAAGTTCCCCATGCGGTATGGGGGCACTTCGTTTCCTTGATCATCCACAATCGCTGCTTTCACTCCCGGGAATGGTTTCCCCATGGAACCTGGCTTGATTTCCATGCTCGGATAGTTACAGATCAATTGACCGCCTGTTTCCGTCATCCACCAAGTATCATGGATGCGGAGATTGAATACTTTCATTCCCCAGCGCACAACTTCCGGATTCAGTGGTTCACCTACGCTCAGGATATGGCGAAGAGAGCTTAAGTCGAATTGTTTCACGACTTCATCCCCGGCACCCATCAACATCCTGAAAGCCGTTGGAGCACTGTACCAAACCGTCACTCCATAGTCTTCGATCGTTTTATACCAGTTCTCAGGCTTGAAGCGTCCCCCTACAATAACGTTCGAGGCACCTGTCAGCCACGGGCCGAAGATTCCATATGAAGTCCCTGTGACCCAGCCCGGATCAGCTGTGCACCAATACACATCCTCTTCCTGAAGGTCGAGCACCCATTTGGAAGTTTGATAATGTTGGATCATAGCGTTATGGACATGAAGGACCCCTTTTGGTTTTCCAGTGGACCCTGATGTATAGTGAAGGATCAACCCATCGTTCCTGTCTACCCATTCTACTGCCAGTTTATCGCTCGCTTCAGCAAATTTTGATAGGAAGTCAACATGAACATCGTCCTCCTGTACCTCATCCCCAATTAGAAACACATGCTTTAAGTTCGGAAGTTCACTTACCGGAACCCTCTTTAATAGTTCAGGAGTCGTGATCAGTACCTTTGCTTCACTATCCTCTAATCGATCACGGACGGCTCCCTCCATGAATGCTTCAAACAGAGGACCTACGATGGCACCCAGCTTGATCGCACCCAATACGGAGAAATACAATTCCGGTGATCTCGGCATGAAGATGAAGACGCGGTCACCTTTTTCAACATCCCCAAAACGCTTCAATACATTTCCTGCTTTGTTCGACATCTTCTTCATATCAGAGTACGTATATTTTTCATCACGTTCTGCATCTCGGTAATAAAGAGCGACTTTATTTTTCCTGAAAGATACTGCATGTCGGTCGATTGCTTCATGAGCCAGATTAACACGTCCTGTTTCCGCCCATGAAAATTCTTTTTCAACATCTTTCCAATCAAATGATTCATACGTATTTTCATAGCTCTCAAGATTATAGTTTCCCTTTGTCACTGGTAACGCTTCCACTTTCATATACCGCATCCCCCTTATGTAAGAAATTACAATCTTATTATAGTATAAATTTAATATTTTCTCAATTTTTTAAAAAATCTGCCATAAAGTTCTCCCTAGTATTTTTAGGACAAAAACGGTTCAAACCCCTGCTCTATATAGGTATTGCAGAATAATATTTCCTCTGCAGACGTCTGAAAATTTCGTGAAAGCGCTATACATTTTTTCATTTCATGTATAATGTACTTGAGGAATATCTTTAGGTGGTGTCCAGATGAAATTGAAAAAAACCTATAATGCAACAGAATTAAAGACAACAAAAGGAAATCTCATCATTGAAGGCCCGATTTCCGCTGAAGAATTGGCACGTCTTGATTTTCACGAAGACTTGGTCGCTTTCAGACCTCCTGCTCAGCAACATAAAGCCCTTGTTGAGATTGCCGGTTTACCAGAAGGACGAATTCTGATTGCGAGAGACAATCATACGATCGTTGGGTATGTTACATATTTATATCCTGATCCTCTTGAACGCTGGTCTCAAGGGAAAATGGAGAATCTTATCGAGCTTGGAGCAATCGAGGTCATCCCTAAATACCGCGGGGCTTCCGTCGGGAAAAACCTGTTAAGGGTTTCCATGATGGATGATCATATGGAAGATTTTATTGTCATTACGACTGAATACTATTGGCATTGGGACCTTAAAGGAACCGGCTTGAACGTATGGGAATATCGTAAGGTGATGGAAAAGATGATGAACGCTGGCGGTTTGGAGTATTACGCAACTGATGACCCTGAAATCAGCTCCCATCCAGCCAATTGTTTAATGGCGAGAATCGGTAAAAGAGTGGATTCAGATTCCATCCAACGATTTGATCAGCTGAGATTTATGAATCGTTTTATGTATTAATGGAGTTCTGACAAGTTTTCTAAAGGGGTGGAGAACGTGATTGTAGAAGAAATCATGAAAACGAAAGTCGAAACATTAAAAGCAGACGATACAATTGAAACAGCCATAAAACTAATGCGGGAGAAGAAAATCAAGCATATCCCGATTACGAATGATGCTCTGGAAGTAATCGGAATCGTGAGTGACCGTGATGTAAAAGACGGTACCCCATCTATTTTTCATGATGACTCCTCTACTAGTGAGTTACAGAATCCTCTTAAGTTGATCATGAAGAAAGATGTGATCACAGGTCATCCATTGGATTTCGTAGAAGAGGTTGCCGCTCTTTTTTATGAGCACCGAATCAGCTGCCTGCCTATCCTGAAGGAAAAAAAGCTCGTAGGAATCATAACTGAAACAGACCTGCTGTACACTCTCATTCAACTGACGGGAGCCCACCAACCCGGCTCTCAAATTGAAGTGAAAGTCCCACATAAAGCTGGCATTCTCTATGAAGTGGCCGGTATCATCAGAAGAAATAACTCTAATATTCAAAGTGTCCTCGTGTATCCGGATAAAAAGGACGAAAACTTTAAAATACTTGTGTTCCGCGTAAGAACGATGAATCCGATGAATGTGATCGATGATCTCAAGAAAGAAGGATATGACGTGTTATGGCCAAACATGCCAGGAATCTCATCATGACCAAAGATGCTGTCTTCATTTATTCAGATGAACTCCTTGAGTATCGGTTCTCTGATGAGCATCCTTTCAATCAAACCCGATTGACCTTGACGATGGACTTACTCAAAGAAGTAAATGCTCTTCAATCAGATGAAATTGTCCCCCCACGAATGGCTACCGACGAAGAACTATTTCTTAATCATGATCCCAACTATGTAAACGCCGTCAAAAGAGCGAGTGTCGGCCAACTCTCTCAAGATCAGGCAGAAGGGTTTGGTATTGGTACAGAAGATACCCCAATGTTCAAAGGAATGCATGAAGCAAGTGCTTATTTAGTGGGCGGAACGTTGACGGCCGTTGATTATGTCATGACGGGAAAAGCGAAGCATGCCCTCCATCTCGGCGGTGGTCTGCATCACGGCTTCAAAGGAAAAGCATCCGGCTTCTGTATTTATAATGACAGTTCAGTGGCGATTCGCTATTTGCAGGAAAAATATGGGGCGCGGGTCCTGTACGTCGATACAGATGCTCATCACGGAGATGGCGTTCAGTGGTCCTTTTACGATGATCCGGACGTTTGTACCCTGTCCATCCATGAAACGGGACGTTACCTCTTCCCAGGGACAGGTAATATTAATGAGCGCGGTCACGGTAAAGGATATGGGTATTCCTTCAATATACCCCTCGATGCCTTTACAGAGGATGAATCTTGGCTCGAAGCCTACGAAACGTCCTTCCGTGAAGTCATTGAATTCTTCAAGCCCGACGTCATTTTGACTCAAAACGGGGCAGATGCCCATTACTATGATCCCCTCACCCACCTTTCAGCTACTATGAATATATACAGGGAAATCCCTCGTATCGCCCATGAGCTTGCTCATGAGTATTGCGATGGTAAATGGATTGCCGTTGGTGGGGGTGGCTATGACATTTGGAGAGTCGTCCCAAGGGCATGGAGCATGATTTGGATGCAGATGACCGGTCGAATGGACCTCGCCTCTTCCTTCCCTGGGAAGTGGACGAAACGCTGGCAGAGTAAGGCAGGTGTCACCTTGCCATCTGAATGGTGGGATAGACCTGACATATACAAGCCGATTCCGCGAAAAGGGGAAATCACGGAAAAAAATAAACAAACTGTTGAAAAAGCCCTATACTCCATCCGACAGCAACTGAGGCAAAAGCCTAGCAGTTAATCGAAAAAAAGAGGCGGCTTTTTAAACAAATCAACAAAAAACCAAGGACCTCTCATCACCACTGAGAAGCCCTTGGTTTTTATTGTTCTTCGTAAGCAGGGTCTGTAATGATCACTTCGACCCGTCTGTTTTTTTGGAGATTCTCCCTGGTGTCATTCGGGGCAATTGGCCGTGTGTCCCCATATCCGACGGCGATAAAGCGCTTCGGATCCAGGTTCTCCGTTTGAATGATGTATCGAATTACACTGCTTGCCCTTGCAGAGGAGAGTTCCCAGTTTGATGGAAATCGATATGTACCGATTGGACGATTATCTGTATGTCCTTCTACCTTCACGAAGTTTGGGATTCTGGATAAAAGATCCCCCACTTTATTTAAGAACGGATAAGCGTCCTCAAGGACCGTTGCTTCACCTGAGGCAAATAGAGCTTGCTCCTGGAGAACCAGTACGACACCTCTCTCGGTTCTTGTGGCAACTACAACGTCACTTAATTTGTTTTCATTTAAGTAGCTCTGAATATCCGCTAAAAGTTGAGTTAACTCTTTGTCGGCTTGTTCACTGCTTTGAGGCTGCATTTTCTCCATTTCCATTTCAGGTTCAGCAGAAGGGTTCTCGAATGGAATGACAGATGGGTAAAACTCGAGGATTTGACGCTGTTGAAAGGAATCAGCGATGGCCCTGAATTTCACAATATCTATTTGTGACATAGAAAACAATAAAATAAAGAATACGAGAATAAGAGTAATGAGGTCAGAAAAGGTTACCATCCATTTTGGAGCACCCGTGGGCTGAGACGCTTGTTGTCGTCTACGCTTCATCGAATGATGCCTCCTCTTGTTTCCTGCTCGAGTACATCTCCAGTTCCTCATTAGATAAGAACACTCTTAGTTTCTCTTCTAATAGTTTTGGATTTTGACCAGATTGTACTCCAACAACACCTTCAATCACGATTTGCTTCATAAACACTTCTTTCTCTGTTTTCATCGCTAATTTGGATGCCATGGGCAGAAAGACAAGATTTGCAAGGATCGATCCATATAAAGTCGTTAATAAGGCAATGGCCATATTCGGGCCCAATGACGTTGGATCATTTAAATTCTTTAACATCAGTACGAGACCAATCAAGGTCCCGATCATACCCCAGGCAGGTGCATACTCCCCCGCCTTGTCCAGTAAACTTTTATTTTTACGATGTCGCTCTTCTAAAGCGATGATTTCAGCATTCATTATATCTACGATCACGTCCTGCTCAATGCCATCCACTGCTAAGAGGACACCTTTTCGAATAAAAGGATCCTCCACTTCTTCCACTTCCGCTTCTAATGCGAGAAGGCCTTCACGTCTGGCTTTTTCTGAAAGTGTCACAAACGTGCGAATGAGACCTTGAAGATCGTATTCCTCGTCACGAAAGGATTCTCTCATCACTTTCCCCATTTGCTTCAATTCCTTGATAGAGAAGCTGACCAACATGGCAGCGACCAACCCGCCTATCACAACAAACATGGAAGGCAGATCTATGAAGGAACTGAAGCCTGTAATACCTGCGTTCGTAATGATGGCGAAAGCGACGAATAGAAACCCAACTACAACCCCGATTGGTGTAAGAACATCAAGCTTTTTCATTTTGACTCTCCCTACAAAAATAAGTTCTGTTTGTCTTTATCTTTTATATCGACAAACTTCTTATTTTGTTGAGTTACGATGTTCAAGTCGATGAGGAAGAACAACTGTTGATTCTTCAACCGTTTCTTTGTTCATATATTTCGTTAATAACCTCATCGCTACAGCCCCGATATCATATAAAGGCTGAACAACGGAAGTTAACTGTGGTCTAACCATAAGCGCCAGTCTTGTGTTATCGAAGCTGATCACTTCAACTTCATCGGGGATGGACACGTTTTGATCCTGGGCACCGTGAACGACTCCAAGGGCCGTCTCATCATTTCCGACGAACACAGCGGTCGGCTTGTCCGCAAGCTCAGAAAACTTCTGCCATGCTTCAAGTCCTGAATCATATGTGTACTCACCTTCAACAACCAGGTCGTCACTATATTCCACTCCGGCTTTGGCAAGGGCCTCTCGGTACCCTTCCAACTTAAACTTCATGTTAATCGTATCGTGGAAAGGACCACTTACAAATCCAATCCGTTTATGCCCTTTTTCTAATAATTCCGTAACAGCATCATAAGAAGCCGCTTTGTAATCGATATTAACAGATGGAACCTTGTTTGTTTCTTCCACTGCCCCCGCTAACACGATTGGTACCGGAGAACGTTCGAATTCCTGAACATGCTCTTCGGAAATGTGACCTCCAAGAAACAGGATTCCATCTACTTGTTTTCCAAGCATCGTGTTAAGAAGATGAAGTTCCTTCTCAGCATTTTGATCCGAGTTACTTAAGATGATATTGTATTTGTACATCGTTGCGATATCTTCAATCCCACGTGCCAATTCAGCATAGAAAATATTAGAGATATCCGGAATGATGACTCCGACCGTTGTTGTTTTCTTACTTGCCAGTCCCCTTGCTACAGCATTCGGACGGTATCCAAGGCGGTCAATGACCTCCAGTACTTTCTTTCTTGTTGCCGGTTTTACATTGGGATTTCCGTTGACTACACGTGAAACGGTTGCCATGGAAACATTTGCTTCTCTTGCTACGTCATATATTGTAACGTTCATCATTAACTCTCCTTTACTCTTCTACTCATTTATCTTATTTTACACTAAATAAACCTAAAGAAAAAAGCGATTACAATAGTTTGTTAAAAAATGCACATATTTATATTCACGTTAGTGTTTTTTTCAATGTATATAGGTTATTTATCTGCAATTACCTAGATAATCATACGATAGTCTCTATATTCCTGCAACGACTCCGCCTTATCTTAATAAAAAGTTCATAATAGCTTGAGCTTGCAGAAGCGGGGGAGGTTTAGTGGAGAAAACAAGCATAGGACGAATCTTCAGAGGGTATTTTGACAGGTTATTGGTTGGGGATTTCGCTGATATATTTGGGGGTTCGCTGTTAAATTGAAGATTTCGCTGATATATCTGGGATTCCGCTGTTAAAAATCTGAATTCCGCTGTAATAATTAGATTTCGCCGTTATATTTGGAATATCGCCGTTAAAACCGAAATTTCTCCGTTAAAATCAGAATTTCACCGTTAAAATGAAATTTTCGCCGATATCCCTAATGAAGATTCGATGTTTCAATTAAAAACTCAGGTATTTCGCTACTCCCAAACAAAGAATTGGGCTTTCAAAAGGACATTACTTTAAAAAATGCCTAAAGTGATCGTAAAAACTCGTATTTTTCTTTCGAAAATCAAAAACAAAGGGTTGGACCCCATGAATAGGATCCAACCCTTCTCTTATATACATTATACTTCGATCGTTCTGCCTTTTAATAGCTCCTGGTAGAAATGATCAAATTGATCTAAATCCATTTGCTGAGCTGAATCGGATAGGGCAACGGCAGGATCAGGATGAACCTCGGCCATTACTCCATCTGCACCGATGGCAAGTGCTGCTTTTGCCGTTGGGAGCAATAGATCTCTACGTCCAGTCGAATGTGTTACATCCACGAATACCGGTAGATGCGTTTCTTGCTTAAGAATTGGGACAGCCGAAATGTCCAATGTGTTTCTTGTTGCTTTTTCATACGTACGAATTCCACGTTCACAAAGGATGATGTCTCCATTTCCTTGTGAAATGATGTATTCGGCAGCGTTGATGAACTCATCGATCGTTGCAGCTAAACCGCGTTTAAGCAATACGGGCTTTTTCACTGCCCCGGCTGCTTTTAACAGCTCAAAGTTTTGCATATTTCTCGCACCGATTTGAATCACATCAATGTATTCCAGCGCAGGTTCGATATCGGCTGGATTAACGATCTCACTTACGACAGCTAAATCATATTCATCCGCCACTTTTTTAAGAATTTTCAAGCCTTCAATCCCGAGGCCCTGGAAATCATAAGGTGAAGTTCTAGGTTTGAATGCCCCGCCTCGAAGCAATTTAAGTCCTTTTGCTTTAACGGCCTTCGCCACTTCAGCCACTTGCTCGTAAGATTCAACGGCACATGGACCGAAAATGAAATGAGGCTTTCCATCACCAATGGAATCTCCGTTGATATTGACAATCGTATCATCCGGTTTCTTTTTACGGGAAACAAGCAATGCTTTACGGTGATCGTCTTTTTGCAACTCTAAACCGGCTTTAAAGATCTCTTTAAAAATATGTTCAATGGTAGAATGTTCGAATGGACCATTGTTATTTTCTTTAATCAGATCTAGCATGCCTCTTTCGCGAACAGGATCATAGCGGTATACTCCTTGAGTCTCCTTGACACGCCCGATTTCCTGAACTAGTTTAGCACGTTCATTAATGGTGTCTAATAGTTTTAGGTTCATCTCGTCGACTTGTTTTCGTAATTGATCGAGCTCTTGATTACTCACAATACAGCACCCTTTCTTTTTTTATCCTGTTCATACGTAAAAACTGTTATAGTTTTAAGAAAGTATGATACATTTTTGATATTGAAACTTATTATAATAGAACATATCTAAAATGTCACGATAAAATTCTTTATTAATTAGACGCTTTTAAGCACTAAAGTATTTTAGTATTGTATGAGAATAGGCTAAAGTGGGTGAACACTAATTGAAAAATAAGCAAAAAATTTTTGCATTAGATATCGGAACCAGGTCGGTCGTCGGGATTATTTTAGAAGAAATAGACGGAATATTTCAAGTTTCAGATATTTTAGTAGAAGAGCATAAAAAGAGAGCCATGCTGGATGGTCAGATTCATGACGTTCCTGCTGTATCAGAGGTCATTTACTCCATTAAAGCGCGTTTGGAAAAGAAACATGGCCCCCTTTATAAAGTGTGTGTCGCAGCAGCCGGAAGAGCTCTGAAAACGGAAATAGCATCTTGCACATCAAATATTAAAGGAAAACCCCTTCTTCAAAAAAACGATATCCTCCATCTGGAGTTAAGTGCTGTCCAGCAAGCTCAAGCATTAGCTGCAGAAAATGAAAATGATACGAAGGGCTACCACTATTACTGTGTTGGTTATTCTGTCCTATTTTACCGTTTGGATGGTGAAGAAATCGGAAGCCTCATCGATCAGCAAGGGGATGAAGCCACCGTCGAGATTATCGCGACTTTCCTCCCACGTGTCGTGGTTGAATCCTTGATTGCGGCACTCAATCGCGCCGGCCTTGAAATGGACGCTTTGACATTAGAGCCCATCGCTGCCATTAATGTGCTTATTCCAGAATCCATGAGACGACTCAATGTAGCCCTCGTTGATATCGGAGCAGGAACATCGGATATCGCGATCACCAATATGGGGACTGTCATTGCCTATGGGATGGTCCCGACAGCCGGGGATGAAATAACGGAAGCCCTCAGCCATGAATTATTGTTGGACTTTCCACTTGCGGAACAGGCAAAGAGGGAGCTTCAGTCCAGAGATCTGATTACTGTTACCGATATTCTTGGCTTTGAAACGAGTTATCCTGCACATGAGGTGGTGGAGAAAATCACACCAGCTGTGAATCGGTTGGCAGAAGAGATTTCAAAGGAGATTCTCCGTTTGAACAATGGAAAGCCCCCACAAGCTGTCATGCTTGTAGGAGGAGGCAGCCTAACACCTGTACTGCCCGACCGATTGGCAGCATCCCTGCAGCTTCCTCATAATCGGGTCGCTGTAAGAGGCGTAGAGGCGATTCAGAATATAACCATATTGGATGAAGTAACGAAAGGACCTGACCTCGTTACCCCGATTGGAATTGCCATTGCTGCTAAACAAGCCCCTGTTCAATACGTCACCGCTCACGTGAACAATCAACCTGTCCGATTGTTTGAAGTAAAGGACTTAACGGTCGGCGACTGCATTTTGGCTGCTGGGTTAAAGTTGAGTAAATGGCACGGGATACCGGGAAGTGGATTCTTTGTATCAGTCAATGGTCAAGATATATCTTTGCCAGGAGGTCACGGTCACCCGCCCCTCATTGAAAAAAATGGTCTGCCTAGTGCACTTGATGAAAACATTAAAAATAACGATATTATTTCTGTTCATAGAGGAAATGACGGAACTCAACCCAGGGTAAGCATCGGTGATCTGATTGACACGTCCTCTTCTAAACAGATTGTCATTGGCGATGACAATTATGTAGTTACTCCACTCGTATACAGAAACAATCAGCGTGCATCCCTTGATGATACCATTCAGGATCGTGATTCTATTCGAATCGAATTAACGGAATCACTCTTCGACGTGTTAAAGCATTTTGGGTATGAAGAATGGGTAGAATGCACAAAGCCCTATCATATTTCCATCAATGGAAAAGAAACGTTCTTCCCTGCCTATAGCGGAAAGCTATTCATAAACGGTATTGAGGCGAAGCTTTCATCAAGGATTCAGCAGAATGATATCGTTTCATTCAAACCTGGTTCCACACCAACGGTAAAGGAGCTTCTCATCAAGAAACAGCTCACCCCGGGGTCCACTATCCTGATTACTTTTAACGGCAAGAAAGTAGAACTTATGAAAGAGAGCAGCCGGGTTTATCGCAATGGGATTAATCTTAAAATGGATGATCGATTATTATCCGGTGATACAATTGAAATAGAAGCACAACAAATGAGCTCATTTATTTTCCAAGACTTGTTTAATTCAGTTGAAGTCAATATGCCTTCTCATGCGAATGGGAGCTTCGTACTCTTGAAAAATGGGGAGGAAACCACCTTTTATGAGGAAATCCAACAGGGGGATGAACTCGAAATCGTGTGGCCTAAAGGGACACGCTGACTATCAGACAGAAAAAAACTGGCATTTACGCCAGTTTTTTTGTTTACGATCCAACTTGGCCAGGTAAGCTGCTCGTACGGTTAGTTGGATGGATATTGTTATTATCTGTAGAAATAGAGCTTGTTGAAGGCTGAGTGCCGTTTACAGAAGAGGTCGAGTCGCCTGTCACTTCTTCTCCCGCTTCTTTCACTTTCCCACCAATATCCTTCAATTCTTCTGCTGCTTCTTTGGTAGTGGCTATAATTTCAGAAGAATCTTCTTTTACTTGATTCACTTGATCAATCACATCATCATTCACCTTTTCATAAAGGCTCTGTGCATCGTTGATCGCTTCCTTTAATACAGTAGATGCCGTTTTAAGGCGATCCTGCCAGTCGTTCATGATTCCCGATGGATTTTCTCTTACCTTTGCCACCATCCCCATCGTAGAGTCTTTCACGTTTGATGTTCTCGAAGATACTCTCTTTCTTGTTGTTTTATCAAGCATAGCCACTGCGCCGCCTACTACAGCTCCCACAACCATGCCTTTTAATAACTTACCGTTCTTCTCACCGGAAGTGCCGTTCTTCGTAGTCGTATTACTTGTTTGAGTTTTATATGGTACAGTCTGTGTCATGAATCGTTCCTCCTAGTTTACTTTAGATAATTTTTTATTCTTATAGAGTAAATTCCCTGTATTATAGAAAATAAACACATGGGAGGGAATTACCAAAAATTATTAGGAATCCCAAACGAAATCATCAGTAAGTACACATAAAATAAAAAAGACCCTGTCAAAACAGAGTCCTTTCCCCTACAACTTATTTAATTCATTCTCAGTAATATTCCAATGTGAAGCATTCCAGCCTGGTTTCCCTTCAATAAAAAGAAAGGCTTGCGGCGATTCATGCTTAATGCCGTACTTCTCAGCAATATGACTGGATAGCTCCCTTGATTCCTGAACGGCTAAATAGTAGCCGTCTTCTTCTTCATGCTTGTTTAAGAAAGCTTGGTATTCGTTGAAAGCATTTGAGCTTATCGGACATGTTAAGCTGTGCTTCATAAAAAAGAAGCGGGAACTTGTTTCAGAAAGCTTTTCAAACTCTTGAACGGTTTCAATCTTTTGCATGAGATTCATACTCCCTTTCATACATGTGCTTTATTAGACAAGAGACAAACGGATGCCTCCTGGCTTTTAATTGCAACAAAAAAACGGTGAAGTAATCATATCACTTCACCGCCCCTGGAATCAATTATTATTGATTGTATGTTTTTTCAGTTTCATCAAACGCCTTTTTTGTTTCTTCGAGCTTTTGATTCACATCTTCTGTTTCTTCAACAGGTGTTGTTTCACCTACAGCAACAGCTTGCAGCTCATCATTTGTTTCTTGAAGCTCGTTATTATTAGAGCGGTATGTTTTCAGCTTGCCAACCACATTGTTGGATTGCTCCTGTACTGATTTTGTTAGGGCAGAAGATTTTTCTTTCGCAACCGCTGCAAGTTCATTGCTCTTTTCTACAGCCGTGTCTTTCCACTGACCTGTCTTTTCTTTCAGGACGCCTGCCTGTTCGTTAATATCATGACGAAGATCTTTACCGGATTTAGGAGCCAGTAGTAGAGCTGTAGCCGCTCCTACGATTCCTCCGATCAGTGTTCCGATCATGAAGTCCTTTGAATTAATGTTGTTGCTGTCATTTGTTTGGTTCTGGTTCTGGTTTTGATTGTACTGTTGTGTCATTTTAAAATTCCCCTCTCTAATTGTTATAAGATCTTGCTCTTTTTATCAATTTTTCTTGAGAACGAACTTCTTTTGGTGTTTGGTTTTGAACAGCTTCATCAGGTTGAGTTGGCTGTTTTTCCTGTTTTTGTTTCCATTTGTCCTTTAACTCAATGAAAGCATTTCCCCACTGAACAACCTGTGAAATCTTCCCTTGATTCCGTTCAAGTTCAGTTGAAATGGAAGTACTTACTTTCTTAACCGAGTTATTAAGGTTCTGGATGGAGTGCCCTACATCTCTTACTGCATAAACAACAGTGTTCAGATCCTCAGATTTCTTCTGGATATCCTCGGCTAATAGGTTTGTTTTATGTAGTAATTCTGTGGACTCTTTTGTTACTCCTTGAAGCTGACTCTCAAGGCCGGTCAATGTAGTTGAAACACTGTCTAAAGTTGAGCCTAGAGACTTCAATGTTTTCATTACACTCATAACTAAAATAAAAAATGCAACTGCTATTACAGCCACGCTTAGATAAAGAATTATTTCCATATGCCACACCTCCATGTATAGAAATTCTTTACCCTTATCATAAACAAATAAACATTATACTAGTATTTCTTCCTTTCTCATGAATTCTCCTGCATGAAAAAATAAAAAATATTTCTTCTTTTAGCTTTTCTCATTTTGTTTATCGCATCCATTAAATCATGTTTTAGGGTACAATAAAATGGACTATATACAAAGGGGAAGATAACATGAAAGATCCACGCATTGAAAAACTGGCAAAAAATTTAATTCAATATTCCGTGCAGTTACAGCCTGGAGAGAAAGTATTGATCGAAAACTTCGGCTTGCAACGGGAACTAGTGACAGCACTCGTTAAGGAAGCATATGCAGCCGGGGGATATCCTTTTGTGTCACTTAAAGATCACGCAGTAGACCGCGCATTATTGATGGGTGCCCAAGAAGAACAATACAACATGATTGCAAGCTTTGAAGCGAATGTCATGGAACAGATGGATGCGTATATCGGTTTGCGCTCAGGTGATAATATCAGTGAACAATCGGATGTACCTGACGAAAAGATGAAGATCCATGGAAATACAATTGGTAAAAAAGTACATAGAGAAATTCGTGTCCCTAAGAAAAAGTGGGTCGTGCTCCGCTATCCGACTGCTTCGATGGCACAGCTCGCCAATATGAGTACAGAAGGCTTCGAAGACTTCTACTTCGATGTCTGCAACCTGGACTACAGCAAAATGGACAGTGCCATGGATAACCTGGTCGAACTCATGAACAAAACGGATAAAGTCCGCCTTGTCGGAGAAGGGACGGACCTTACATTCTCAATCAAGGACATTCCTGCAGTGAAATGTGCGGGACGCCTGAACATTCCCGATGGTGAAGTGTACAGTGCACCTGTGAAGAATTCGGTGAACGGCGTGATTTCTTACAATACGCCATCTCCATATAACGGATTTACGTTCGAAAATGTAAAATTGACATTCAAAGAAGGTAAGATTGTTGAAGCTACTGCAAATGACACTGAGCGAATCAACAAAATCTTTGATACGGATGAAGGGGCAAGATACGTAGGTGAATTCGCCATTGGTGTGAATCCATACATCCAGCATCCGATGCAGGACATCTTATTTGACGAAAAGATTGATGGCAGCTTCCACTTTACACCGGGTGAATGCTACGAAGAAGCGTATAATGGAAACCACTCGAACATTCACTGGGATATGGTGATGATTCAGCGTCCTGAGTATGGTGGAGGCGAGATCTATTTCGATGATGTATTAATTCGCAAAGACGGTCGATTTGTCATTGAAGAACTAGATGTGCTGAATCCTGAGAATTTGAAGTAAACGAAAAAGCCACCGTCATGAATCATGACGGTGGCTTTTTATTGTAGTGTGAATCTTTGGAGGGCCGACTGATTGGATGTTGAACACTTGAGAATGATTGCCTGTTGAAATTCTTGGGATATTTGCCTGTTAAATTCAACTAATTTTTTGCCTGTTGAATTTCAGCCTTTTTTTGCCTGTTGAATTCAACTAATTTTTTGCCTGTTGAAATTTAACAAATTTTCACCTGTTAAATTTTAACCTTTATTTGCCTGTTAAAAACACCGCTTTTTTAAACAGTTAAATTCCCCACCATTTTCAACTGTCGAACCCAGCTATCATAATCAATTCAACCTTACAAAATAGAAAAAACCGGCTCCCATAAGAACCGGTTTTTCCATATTAATTTTCTGCTACCTGTTCCTCCAGCGTTTTTTCATACGCTTGTTGGAACTTTTGTACGTCTCCTGCTCCCATGAAAATCAGCACTGCGTTTTCATGTTTGAGTAAGGCAGTCGTATCTTGTTCATCTATAATCTCGCATCCTTCAATCTTGCTTCCAAGATCGTTGATCGAAAGTTTCCCATGATTTTCCCTTGCGGAACCGAAGATTTCACATAAGTACACTTTGTCTGCTAGACTCAGGGTTTCTGCAAACTCGGAAAGGAAGGTTTGCGTACGTGTAAATGTGTGAGGCTGGAAGACAGCAATGATTTCTTTTTCAGGATATTTCTGTCTTGCAGAATCCACGGTTGCTTTGATTTCAGTCGGGTGATGAGCATAATCGTCGATCAGGATTTGAGTGCCCACCTCTTTTTCAGAAAAGCGGCGTTTAACTCCTTTAAATGTGCTTAATCTCTCTTGAACGATGGCTGTATCCAGCTCTTCATAATGACAGATCGCAATGACGGATAAAGCATTCATGATATTGTGATCCCCGAAGGTTGGTATTTTAAATGTTGCATAAAATTCATTACGCACAAACACATCGAATGTTGTTCCGCTTCTGTCCCGCGATACGTTTCTCGCCTGGAAGTCATTTTCCTCAGCGAAGCCGTAAAATACGACTGGCACTTGAGCCTGGATTTTCTGTAGCTGTTCGTCATCTCCACATGCGATGATTCCCTTTTTCACTTGCATCGCCATCTCCTGGAAGGCAGAGAAAACGTCATCTACATTGGCAAAGTAATCAGGATGATCAAAGTCAATGTTCGTCATGATGGCATAGTCAGGGAAATAAGACAAGAAGTGACGGCGATATTCGCACGCTTCAAATACAAAGTACTGAGCATCCACTTCACCTTTGCCTGTTCCATCCCCAATAAGAAATGAAGTCGGCTTTGCACCACTGATGACATGTGCTAATAAACCAGTTGTAGACGTTTTTCCGTGTGCACCCGTTACCGCTACACTTGTAAATTTCTGCATGAATTCTCCAAGAAATTTATGATATCTAGTGAGGGGTAACCCTTGCTCGACAGCTGCCTGAATTTCTTCATGCGTGTCAGGAAATGCATTTCCTGCGATCACATGCATATCCCCTCCAATGTTTTCTTTTTGGAAAGGAAGAATTTTTATATTTGATTCATCCAGTGCCTTCTGAGTAAAGAAATATTTATCTACGTCAGATCCTTGGACCTCGTAGTCCATATCGTGGAGTATTTGGGCTAAAGCACTCATACCCGACCCCTTAATTCCTACGAAATGATATATAGTCATAATAGAACCTCCAACAATCGTCTATCTAAAAGCATTATATGAAATGAATATTATTTTGCTATCGGTCTTAAGCTTTTGATATTGAGTATAGAAAAAAGCGAACTTTCTTCAACTTGAAATATTATATCATTTTTTAAAATCCCTGACCATGCACAAGCTACGAAAGACTGTGTAGAATGAAGTTTGGTGCTTCTTCTTTTAAATACGTTCTCCATAATACTCCAGTTTTTTGATTCATTTGACCATAATGATTTTTCATATCTGATAAAATCCCCTCTGATTTGACGGGGAAAACAGGACCTAAGATCCACTGATGTGTCACCAACGGGACTTTCCTCACGAAATAGATCCCATTCTCAACAATTCCCTTTTCTTTACAATCAAGGTTTGTTTTAACAGAACTTTCTTCATCCTGAATGATATTTAGACATGTAAAAGTAGCTTCTTCATCCTGTGTATCGATTTTTCCAATGGTGACGGGCTCCCACGCTGCTGTCAGCATGATGGCACCAAGCAGTTTTACTGATTCATGCAGTGAATGGGACTGAAGAAATTGAAAGAACAGGGTTTGCCCCTTGATGGTTTTGTAATCAAACAAAAACCATTCTTGAAAGAGCTTTTTGGTTTCTTCATCCATCCGAGACTCATCATGTAAAAGAAAACGTTTAGAGAACATCATCTTGGCCCGTACCTTTTCTCTAATGTTCGTTTCCTTCAAAGCGTACTCGTGCGCTTTTCTGTATAGGTCTTTTATATGATCCTCGGCCATTCGCTGCTTTTTAACTCTATATTGCTCTAGATTTAAAAGGCTGTCTGTTTCTTGCATCCTCTCACCTATTCGAATTCTACTTTTTCCAGTCGGGGGTTTGGACGGAGTTTTCTCCCTGCCTTGGCTTCAGGGGAACCATCTATTACGACGTTATCTCCTGTAAAACCGACATGGATTTTCAGAAGACTGCTTCCCACTCCATACATATCAACCGGAACCTGATTTTCCTCAAACTGGCGAATACGATCTTCGTTAAACCCACCTGACACCACAATCTTGACGTGGTGGAACCCCTCTTCATCCAATGCCTGTCTTAATGCATTAATGAGTTGCATATTTACTCCCCGCGGGTCAAATGTGCCGAGCACGTGTTGATTACGGAGGAAGTATTTATCGATCATCATTCGTGATGTATCTACCCTTACCCCTTTTAATTCAGGGCCAAACTCCCGCGCTACCTTTAATGAGTCTGTAATGGCATCATTATTATAGTCTACCAGAGCGATCAGCTCGTCTTCAGGAAATGTTTCCTGGTAAGCTTTAGTGGCTTCTACGATATCTCCATTGAATAATTGGATGAGGGCATGCGGCATGGTTCCCATCCCTTTCTTCCCCCACCATTCGTTCATGGCATGGGTAGCCTGAGCTGTAGATCCACCTATGAATGCTGCATATCCATCACCGGCTTGCTGAGTAAAGTGATCATCTCGATCACCCATGAAGATGACAGGTTTTTGTTTACCTGAAATAGAGGCAGCTTTCATTACATTATAGACACTCGTCGCCACTGATGTTCTTCTTGCCAGGATGCCATCTATGATCCCTTCCAAATAGCCAAAGTCCTGGTAGCGTCCCTTGATGGTCAGTACCGTTTCAAATGGTGAAATTTGATCCCCATCTTTTAAAGAGTGGATCTCGAGATTTTGCGGGTTATCGGCAAAACTATGTAGAAGTGCAATGACTTCATCCGTTCCACAAATAACGGCATGATTCTTTTGAAAGAATTGCATGGTGACAACGGCATCCGGTTTATACTTTTTGGCGATTTCCTTCGTTTTCAAAAAATAAACAGCTGAAAACCAGCCATCCTTGATTCTTTCGTCAAACTTAAATGTATGATTGGTCAATCTGTTGAGTTTTCCTTGAAGTTTCAATTCTATTTCTTTCATTATTAAAGCTCCTTATGGCTCTTCCTACATAAAAATAGGTATTCTGTTTACTGAATCCTAAAAGGACACATATAAACAGAATACCATGTATTAAATGATTCTACTAGTCTATGCCAGAGTCTCCAATTCACTTTCGGAAATCAGGACATCCCTTGGTTTACTGCCTCTGGACTCTGAAATGATTCCATTACTCTCCATCATTTCCATTAATCTCGCCGCCCGGTTATAGCCGATTCTGAATCTGCGCTGCAAGGCCGAAGCAGAAGCCCCACCCTGGTCGACGACAAATTCACATGCCTCTAAAAATAATTCATCTTCTTCCTCGGTAACTTGTGCTTTCTTGATTAATTCATCCTGTTGAAAGAGGTAATCCGGTTCTCTTTGCTCTCTTACATGATTGATGATGTCATCGATTTCGTCATCGGACACGAAGGTTCCCTGTAAGCGGACCGGCTTCGATGAACCATTTTCCAGGAAGAGCATATCACCTTTACCCAATAGCCTTTCAGCACCGCTCCCATCAATGATTGTTCTTGAATCGACGCTTGATGAAACGGAAAACGCCACTCGTGTTGGTACATTGGCTTTAATCAAGCCTGTAATAACATCGACTGAAGGCCGTTGAGTCGCAATGATCAGGTGAATCCCGCAGGCACGTGCCTTTTGGGCGATTCGGCATATCGCTTCTTCAACATCCGCCGGCGACATCATCATCAAGTCGGCTAACTCATCAATGACTATGACTAGATATGGAAGCATATCGCTGTATTGTTTATTCCGTTTAGCCAGTTCATTAAAGCGTTTAATATCCCGTACACCTGTATGAGCAAATAATTCGTATCTTCTTTCCATTTCCTCGACAGCCCATTTAAGAGCTGCAGTAGCTGCCTTCACATCTGTTATAACCGGACTGACAAGATGTGGGATCCGGTTATAGGGAGCAAGCTCTACCATTTTCGGATCGATGAGGAGCATTTTCAATTCATCCGGTGATGCTTTGTACAAAAGACTCACGAGTATTGAGTTAATACATACACTTTTACCTGAACCGGTAGCACCGGCGATGAGTCCGTGTGGCATTTTGCTTAAATCAGTCACAATCGGCTGTCCGGAAATGTCCAGACCAAGAGCAGCGGTCAATGGGGAAGTGGGCTCTTGAAAGGCCGGACTCGCGATGACTTCACTAATGCAGACCGGCCGGCTCTCCCGGTTAGGCACTTCAATACCAATCGTATGCTTACCTGGAATAGGGGCCTCCATTCGTATATCCCTTGCAGCCAGGCTAAGCTTGATATCATCTGATAGATTGGTAATTTTATTCACCTTCACGCCAGGTTCCGGTTGAACCTCGAATCTAGTGACAGACGGGCCTTGTGTGACATTCACTACTTTGGCCCTCACATTAAAATTATGAAGGGTCTCGTCCAGTAAAATCCTTTGCGAATCAAGCCATTCTTCGCTCATTTGCTTTGATACAGGAGGCATCAGATAATCCATTTCAGGAAAGACGTAGTCTCTTGTCCTTTTAGAAGATGAGCTTAATTCGCTATAACTCTTTACCGCTTCTTCTCCTTGAACAGGGCCAGCTTGCGATGTTTTCTCTTCTGCATGCTGTATGGATATTGATTCAGCTGCCCTTTCTTGATTTACTTCCTTTACAGGCTCTTCCTTCTTCTCTTCTTCTCCAGCCCTCTGAGTTAATGTTTGGTGCTCACTTTCCTTGCTCGCCACATTTCGAGCTTTGCGCGTATCCAACTGCCGCTTATCTTGTTTCAGCATCAATACGTTAAAAGGAAGATGAGATCTCTTTCGCTGCCTAGGCTCTTCCCCCTTTGGTGGTTGTGGAGGAGGTGTCGATTCCGACTCTTCCCGTACTCGGTTATCCTCGCTCGGAGGCTCATTTTGTACAACGGGTTCTTGAGCTGGTATCTCGTGGACAGCTTTAGCAGGTTCCTGTACTTGTTCATCCCTTGCAGAATAGGCAGGCTGTTGGATAGGCTCTTCATCTTGCACAGAGTCATTATGCTCCTGCTCTAAATGTTGCTCTTCGGGTGCTTGCTCTAGTTCCGAAATAAGTGAAATACGTTCATTTGATTTCTGTGAAACTTCTTCAGTAAGCTCTACTTTTTGATCCGGTTCATCAACCGGCGTTGTTTCATCGATAACTTCATCTTCTACCATTAGAACATCTTCAGTCTGATGTTGTTCAAGATGTTCCTCCCGGAAATTCGTCATCACTTCGACTGGTTCATGGTTAAAAGGTTTTTCGGATTTCTCGACAGCTGTCTCAGCTTCAGCGATTTCTTGTGATTCTTTTTCCAACGGAATTGAATCCTCTGCCGCTGATAGAGCTTCATGATCAATCACAACTTCTTTGCTTTCTTCGTCATTATGTAAAAATTTCTTAAGTTCGAACTCAACTTGCTCTTCTTTTTTCACCGGTCTTCCTCTGAAACCATAAATAGGTGACGGAATTTCCGTTGGGGTAAATGGCCTGCTATTTCCTTTTTCTACTTTAGGAGTTTTCTTCGTTTTGACAGTAACCGATGGTTTTTCTTCTTTCCACTTTGTATGTTTAGAAGGATGGTTCCGGCTCTTATTCTTTTGTTCCTTGGCTGGCTCTTCCTTCTCTTGGCTTCTACGGTTTCTATTCGTTCGTGGACGTTCTATATTTTCCCCATCCGATATAAGGGGAAAGCGAAAATTCCCTTTAGGATATTGATACGTCATTCTTGCTTCTACATCTCTTGAATGATTGGGCCCTACTATATTTTTACGTTCAGTTTTTTTACGTTCTATATGCTGAACTTCATCATTTTTTTCATCATAATACTCTTCAAATTGTTCATCATTATCTGATAATTTGCCAAACATTTTTTTAATCCAACTCACAAACATCACTCTTTCTTTCATACTTATTTATATTTTATCAGTTAAAGAGAAAAATTCGAGTCATTTCGATAGAATAGGAGAATTGTTAAGGGATTGTGTCGAAATAAACATAGGTGTAAAGAGAATGTAATACGTTTTGGAAGATATTTTCGGAAATATGTTGCAGAGCGAGTAGTGGTTGATTTCCGCTCCAGGTGCTCGCTTTCCGCGGGGCGGGCGGTGAACCTCCTCAGCTTCGCTTCCGGGGTCTCACCTGTCCAGCTACGGGGCTTAGGGGCTCGAGGCATAAGCCAAGTCTGCCAAAAAGGCATAGAGCGCCTTTCCGGCAGACTCGTCTTATGCTTTCGCCCCTGGGCAAAGCCCCTCCGCTTTTCGTACTGTCCCGCTTCTCCCGCAGGAGTCGAGCACCTTCCGCTCCAATCAACTTATGAATGATCTATGTATTTTCCCAGAACTCGGTAAAAAATCTAATTAAAATAAACTTGCCATATACAAGTTTATATACATCCCAATCGTACGACCTCTAACATTAATAAAAACAAAAATACCTGAGCCCATACTCCGGACCCAGGTATACATTTTTAAGCTGTGAATGGCTGACCTACTTGGTAAGTATCTTCAAGAACGAGGATCCCTTTTTCTTGGGGAGCATCTGGAAGTGCCAGTTCTTTGGCAGAACAAATCATGCCTGATGAGGCCACTCCGCGAAGCTCTGCATCTTTGATGACCATTCCGCTTGGCATGACAGCTCCAACTTTCGCAACAACGACTTTTTGTCCTTTGTCAACATTAGGGGCGCCACACACGATTTGCAGGGTTTCATCCCCAACATCCACGGTACAAATGTTCAATTTATCTGCGTTTGGATGCTTTTCTTTTTCAGACACAAATCCTACCACGAATTTTGGTGAAAAGTCTGCTTCCAATACTTCATCGAAACCGTTCTTCTTGATGGCTTCATTGATCAATTGGAGCTTCTCTTCATTCATTTCGACAGGTCCCACTTCACTTAAATCCATATACTTTGATGCATGGAATAGGTTATACCCAAGTGTTTTCCCTGTTTTCTCATCAAACAAACGTGCTGCATCTTCTTTTCTTTCATGCTGAACTTCTCCCTCAAACCCTGGATGCATTGTAACGATCAGGGTATCACCAATACCTTCTAAGTTATAAAATACGTTCATTATTTCTTCTCCCTTTCCTTTTTGCGATTTTTTGCCAGAATGAAGATCGGCTCTAATTCTCCCTCTTCATACACAAAGGAAAGTGCCGTAATTGGTACATTTCCTGTTGTAAAGAAGCTCATCGTTAGTTGAGCCAGGACATCATAACCTGTTTCATTGCGAATATCCCCGATGACCAGCACATCCTGATGAGGTACCGATACGGTCATTTCACCTTGAACATCATTGCTGACTTGTTTTAAGAAAGCGTCATTCAATATTCGACTTGCATCATATCCATCATTATTGTTCAGAAAATAGAAGATGTTTCCTGCTACTTCATCCTTTTTCATTTCTGTCGGCAAGCTTCTTACATTGAATAAGGCGGTTTCCTTCATTTGCTCGTGAGTCCATCCTTCAGCCTTTAGCATATTTTCATCTAAAAGGCGGTACGTTTTCCCAAGGTCAACAGCATAATAGATACGCGTTTCAGCTGTATGATCATCCGTAACGAGGGCAACCCCTTCATTGGATTCGGTGGCAAAAGATGTGGAACGGATCACTGGAAACACTTTTTTCTCTTTGTTCCCAAGATCTGCTCCAGTTCCCATTACATTTAAAGCTTCCTCAACATAATAGACCACTTCATCGATAATCGACTTATTGTTTTCTTTCCATTTAGATACGATAGGAGGCAGGGCTACGGTAATGCCTTTATTAGTATCGGTGTTCTCAATTCTCAGTGAATCCTTATCTCGATCATATGTAAACGTACGATTTGGTTTCTCTAATCGTTCCTGGAGTATACCTTTTAGCTTTTTTATGTCCAAATCTGATCCTCCTTTGGTGGTACTTTTATAATAGAAAGTATCGATCCAATACTTTCATCTTTGATTCATTCACTTATAACATTTTACATCAAAATCTTTAGAATACAAAAGGAACCTGTTTCATTTAAGGCAAAAAGAAAAGGGATCCCAAAATAAGGTGATCCCTTTTGCTGTTATTACAAAGCTAATGAGTTCATAAAGTCCTCGATTTGTTCTTTTGATTTCCGGTCCTTGCTTACGAAACGCCCCAGTTCACGGCCGTCTCCGTATGCCAGAAAGCTTGGAATTCCGAAGATATCCAATTCAATGCACAGATCAATAAATTGATCTCGATCTACGTATAGGAATGTGTACTCTGAATATTGGCTCTCGATTTCCGGAAGGATTGGCTCGATGATCCGGCAATCGGGACACCAGTCTGCAGAAAACATAAATACATGCTTGCCGTTTTCTTTCAACTGATGGAATTCTTCCACTGATTCAAGCTTGCGCATTTTATTTTCCCCCTGTTTCAATCGTCATTTGATTAGGTTTAATCCAACCTAGTTTACGCATATATTCAGATATTAACAGGCTTATGAATGCAGGTCCAACAATATGCAACAGAAGGACCTTCATGGTTACATCCCAGCTGAATCCCATCGTTTTAAAAGTCATGATTTGACCAACAAAACCACTTGTTCCCATTCCAGCGCCAGCTGCATTGTTTTCCATTAACCAAATAGTGGTTCCGATGGGTGCCAATATCATGCCCGCAACGGTCGGGGGAATAAGGATTCGGGGGTTTCGGATAATATTAGGCACTTGAAGCATCGAAGTACCTATTCCTTGTGCAATCAATCCCCCCACTTTATTCTCCCTATAGCTGATGACAGCAAAGCCTACCATTTGGGCAGCACATCCAATCGTAGCAGCGCCGGCAGCCACCCCGTTCAACTCAAGCATAAGGGCGATGGCTGCGCTTGAGATTGGGGCCGTCAATGCAAGACCCATGAGGGCGGCAACCAAAATACCCATAATAATCGGTCTTTGCTCTGTCGCCCAGCTGATCCAGCTTCCAAACATACTCATAAAGTCAGCGATTCCCGGTCCGATAAAATAAGCTGTTGTGAATCCGCCAAGGATGGTGACGAATGGAGTGACAATGATATCCACTTTCGTTGTTTTGCTGACAAGCTTGCCGATTTCCGTGGATATGACAGCCGCTACATAAGCTCCCGCCGGCCCACCTAAGCTCGCGCCGGCTGCTCCCGTTACCACCGCAGCAAATAGGACTAGGGGTGGAGCCCCGAGACCAAAGGCAATCGCTACCCCAATCGCGGGACCCATCAAGCTGATTGCCAGACCGCCCATCTCTATGAAAAATTCACTTAAACCAGGGGAAATTGGAAGTTGTTCCCCGATCGTCTTAATGATTAATCCGATGATCAACGAACTGAACAACCCTAATGCCATATAGCTTAACGCATCTATGAAATAAACCTTTGCAGATAATGTAATGCCTTTACTCTTTAAGAATTCTCTCACTTAAGTCCTCTCCTCTGTGTTAACCCTTCTACTTTTACTAGTGTAAAGACACTTGTTTATTTTGTCTATATATTTTACCTTTACCCGGCAATGAATTTCCTTCTATTTTTCCTTTAATTAAAGAGTATCTATTCACGTGAATAAAAAAGACTCTTTCCGCAAAATTTCTGACTATCTTAAAGAAGAATGTAGTAGTTGATTTCCGCTACAGGATGCTCGCTTTCCGCGGGGCTGGCGGTGAGCCTCCGGGGTCTCACCTGTCCAGCTATTCCCGCAGGAGTCGAGCATCCTTCCGCTCCAACCAACTATCGGAGAATGTTTCCTTAAGAAGAAATAAAAAAACCAAAAACTTTAGCAAGCAACTCTTTTAAAGTGAATTGTTATTAATTTTGACACCTTGTAGCTCTGTCACGAAAATCTCTTAAAAATGGTGAGGGGAACTGCGTAGACTCCTGCGAAAGTACGGTCGTGCCGCGAACCCGTTCGGATAAGCTGAGGAGGCTCGGCCGAACGCTAGCTGCAAGCGAAGCAGTTCCCCTCAACATCCAGCACATATTGATTGACAGAGCCCGGCCATAAAAAACAATCTTTGAAAAAAGAGCAAAAAAAGACCGATTCCCACCTAAGCAGGAAATCGGTCTGTATCGTTAGGATTTATGTTTAACTGAAGCTGCCATTTTCATCATCACTTCTGCATGATCTGCTAAATCATCTAACTCCGCTTGGGTTGTTATCTTTGTTCCACCCACTCCAACAATCAGTTCGTATTCTTCTGTATCGGGCAGTTTCTTAATGACATAGTATCCTAAGCGATTGTCCTCTTTAAAAGTCCCATGTTTCAAGAGATTTTCATTGTCACTAATGGCCATTTTATATAGAAGTTCACTATCTTTTTGTTCTTGAGGGTTTGTAAAAAGGATAAAAGTATCAGAGCTTTTTGAAATAATGATATTATTAGGCGATTCTTTTTCTATTTTGGCTCCAAATGGAAGATAAAAGTTAATGTTTCCAGCCTCTTCTTTGGCTGCTTCATTTGAACTTAGTGTGTTCTCCACCACTTTGGCTGTCTCTTCTTTTTCTTTATCGATTGTCGTGTTGCATCCAGCTAAAATAAGCACAAGGATAAAGAAAATGATTGAGTGTATGATTTTCATCCTATACTTATCCTCCCTTTCATGCTTAGGACCTACGCTTATGATACCCTCACAAAGTACCACCTGACAACCCTTCCAACAAGAAAGCCTGCCTTTTTAATGGGAAAACAGGTTATTTTTAACTCACATAGGGTATTTATGATAAAATGACTAAAAACAGGAGGGTGAAAACGATGGAATTTACAGTGTATCTAGCAGGAGAAATACATAGTTCTTGGAGAAACGATCTTAAAGGGAAAGCCAAAGAGCTTGATCTCCCTCTATCTTTCGTCGGACCGATGGAAAATCACGAACGTTCCGATGCTATCGGAGAAGAAATCCTTGGTGAACAACCAAATAAAATTCTCCGCGATGAGGCAGCTTCGAGCATTAACAATCTTCGAACAGAGCTACTGATGAAAAAGGCCGATGTAGTGATTGCCTTGTTTGGAGAAAAATACAAACAGTGGAATACTGCAATGGATGCGAGCACCGCCATCACACTTGGAAAGCCCCTTATCCTTATTCGTCCTGAAGAACTACACCATCCGTTAAAAGAGCTTTCCAATAAGGCAAGTGTTACAGTGACAAACATAGATCAAGCCATTAACACGTTATCGTATATTTTCGAAACCGAATAATCACATCAATAGTAGTAATAAAAGGCTTGTCGTTCAAATTGAACGGCAAGCCTTTTTCATGCTGTCACAGTTTCTACACAACAGAACTTTTTTACTATTTAAAAATAACTTAATATTGGCAATCTAAAGACATTTTATGTTATTATTAGCAATTTATAAACTTTTTTTGACTTTATGAAAATATTAAAATATTATAGTAAAAGAATAAGGGAGGTAGTAACATGTCATCAATGAATAAACAGAAAATTGTGGATAGTGTCCCTCAAAAAGGTTTCTTTGGACATCCAAAGGGATTATTCACTTTATTCTTCACAGAATTTTGGGAGCGCTTTTCCTATTACGGAATGCGTGCCATCCTCGTATTCTACATGTACTATGAGGTTTCAAAAGGCGGTCTGGGCCTTGAGCAAAACACAGCCTTAGCAATCATGTCGATCTATGGTTCACTTGTATATATGTCCGGAGTAATCGGAGGCTGGCTGGCAGATAGAATATTCGGAACTTCGAAAGCCGTCTTCTACGGTGGAATATTCATCATGTTTGGTCATATTGCTCTATCATTTCCAGGAAGTTTAGCCATGTTCTTTGTTTCGATGGTATTGATCGTTGTCGGAACAGGATTATTAAAACCGAACGTTTCAACTGTTGTCGGTGAAATGTATAGCGAAAGTGACACTCGACGCGATGCAGCTTTCAGTATTTTCTATATGGGTATCAACCTTGGTGCATTCATTGCTCCACTGATTGTCGGTAAGCTTATGGAAACAAAAGGATTCCATTGGGGATTCGCGGTAGCAGCGATCGGTATGTTCTTAGGTCTTGTTGTCTTTATGGCGACAAAGAAAAAGAACCTTGGTCTTGCGGGTACGTATGTTCCAAATCCACTTGCACCAGCTGAAAAGAAAAAGTATGGTTTAATCGCAGGATTAGTCGTTGTTGGTCTTGCCATCATTTTAGGTATTACGATTCCAGCAGGCCTATTTACATTAAACGTATTCATCAATTTAGTAGGTATCTTCGGTATCGTCGTTCCAACCATTTACTTTATTGTGATGTACTATAGTCCGAAAACAACAGAAACTGAACGTTCAAGGGTAATAGCTTATATCCCGCTATTTATTGCAGCGGTTATGTTCTGGGCGATTCAAGAACAAGGGTCAACCATCCTTGCAGTTTACGCTGATAAGAGAACTGACCTTGAATTCATGGGAATCAGCATTTCACCAGCCTGGTTCCAATCATTAAACCCGTTATTTATTATTCTATTAGCTCCAGTATTTGCATGGATGTGGGTGAAACTGGGTGATCGTCAACCATCGATTCCAAAGAAATTCTCATTTGGTCTATTGTTTGCCGGTTTATCATTCTTAGTGATCCTATTACCTGCCTACTTCGGGGGAGAAGATTCACTAGTAAGTCCATTATGGCTAGTACTTAGTTACCTCATCGTTGTACTTGGTGAGCTATGCTTATCACCAGTCGGTCTTTCTGCCACGACGAAGCTTGCTCCAGAAGCATTCTCTGCTCAAACAATGAGTCTTTGGTTCTTGGCTTCTGCTGCTGCACAGGCGTTGAATGCACAGCTTGTACGTTTCTACACACCTGAAACAGAAACGATGTACTTTGGTGCAATCGGAGGGATGGCAATCGTATTGAGTATTGCTCTATTCCTGCTTTCACCTAAGATTCAGGCATACATGAAAGGTGTAAAATAATTGATTTAACCCTCTGAATGGTTTCAGAGGGTTTTTTGTATGGCTTATGCCTTTGTTAAAAAGTTTGTAGAGATAAAGAAAAGGAACTCCGCTTCAACACGGAGTCCCATTCCAACTATTAAAAGAAGTCACAGCCACATTTTCTTCTACGTCGTCTTCTGCGGTTATCTTCAGCTCCAAAAACATCGTCGTCTCTTCTTCTGCGACATCTTCTACGACGATCATCGTCATCTCCAAATAGGTTGCATCTTCTTCTGTCACCAAATAAAAAATTATCCCAGTCACAGCATCTTCTGTCATCACGATGATCATCGCGACGTCCTCCGACTCGGTCATTACAATAATGGCATCCCATAAATTCTAACCTCCTTAGAAAGAATTTATCAGATATAATAAAGTCTGATATACTCCATCCTATGAGGGGCTGGTAGATTTGGTATGGGCCAAGTACCTTTTATAGGTAAAAGTATGATGGATTATTTGCCCTACACCTTATTCCTGAACTGCCACTGGCCTATCAACAGCTGAACCACGTGCAGGAACATGGCCTCTCTTGTAATGAGCCCGTTCGTAAACACACCGATAGCACCTTCTTTTTTTCTAACCCCAGACTTTTGAGTATACTCGTCCATCAGGGGTCCCAGCTCTTTCCCAGCCTTTAACTTGCTGCTGATTTCTTTAGGTAAGGAAATCCTGGCACCTCCCCCGATGATTTCGTTCCCGCTGCGATCCACAAGAGCACCCCAGTTACAGACAAACATTCCATATAGTGATTCCGTCACTCCCCCTTCAAGACCAATACCAATCTCACTATCTGATGCCCGTAATACGTTCTTCGCTCGATTTAGCGCACCTTCGATCGTCTCTTGATCAGAAAAAGGCTGCTCACTTACATGAGACTCTGTTTTGAGACACTCGAAAAGAACGTCCTCGTATTGTTCGTTGAATGCCTTTTGAATGGCTTGTACCTTTGCAGGGTTGGTCGTTCCAATTGCTACTTTTAACAAATAAATACCTCATTTCTATATAAGAGACGCCGTGCTGGCGCACTCTTTTTCTCTCTATAAAAAAACTGTCTCAAGAAGTACCTGAACGAGACAGTCTTTTTGGTCTATTTTTTTAGAAGAGTTACTTATGCATTCGATTTAATCGATTGGATTGTAGAACGATCACATTGCTTCACTAATTTGACAATCAGTTCTTTCGCAGCTGCATAATCATCTACATGTATCATGGATGCATGTGTGTGGATATATCTTGAACAGATACCAACAACTGCACTTGGGACCCCTTCATTTGACATATGTACTCTTCCGGCATCTGTTCCGCCTTGAGAAACAAAATATTGATAAGGAATGTCATTTGATTCAGCTGTATCAAGAACGAATTCCCTGATGCCTCTGTGGGTAACCATTGAACGATCAAGAATGCGAAGAAGAGCACCTTTCCCTAATTGGCCAAATTCATTTTTGTCCCCTGACATATCATTTGCCGGACTTGCATCGAGGGCAAAGAAAATATCCGGATTAATCATATTAGCTGCTGTCTGGGCACCGCGTAGTCCGACTTCCTCCTGAACCGTGGCTCCAGAGTATAGGGTGTTGGGAAGTGTCACACCTTGCAGCTCTTTTAACAGTTCAATGGACAATCCGCATCCATAACGGTTATCCCAGGCCTTTGCAAGTATTTTTTTCTCATTCGCCATTGGTGTAAACGGACAAATCGGTACAATCTGCTGCCCTGGTTTAATCCCGATTTCAAGTGCATTATCCCGATCATCCGCACCGATATCAATGAGCATATTCTTGATATCCATCGGCTTTCTTCGTTGTTCTTCTCCCAGCAAGTGAGGGGGGATACTTCCGATTACACCCGTTACAGGCCCGTTATCCGTAATGATCTGAACACGCTGAGCCAACAGGACCTGACTCCACCATCCGCCAAGGGTTTGAAAACGGATCATCCCATTATCCGTAATGGACGTGACCATAAAGCCTACTTCATCCATATGTCCCGCCACCATGACAACAGGGTCCTGATCTTTGCCTTTTTTCACTCCAAATATCCCACCCAGGCGATCCTGGACAATGTCATCTGAGTATTGAGACAATTGTTCTTTCATAAATTTACGGACCGCATGCTCATTACCGGGTGCTCCCGGCAATTCAGTCAATGTTTTAAAAAGTTCCAACGTATCTTGTTTCATGTCATATGCCCCTTTTATATAAAATCTACTTTATGTATAATCTTATTTTACAGAACTTTCGAACGTCTTACCACCAATTGAGATGAAAAGGAGTTCTCTTTTTTATTATTTCTTTGATAGAATGTACCTATAGATGGAAAATTATCGAGAATCACCAGGGAGATAGTGGATAGTATGCTATCCCTTAACATCAAATACTCATTGCCTGTGGAGGGAATAAAAAATGAACTGGAAATCTTTCATGATCGGAATCGGAATCGGGGCAGTAGGCGGATATTTTCTTAAAGAAAAACTGGATGATTCAAACATGGTTTCTGCCGAAAAAGTTTTAAGGGACGTAAAACTTTCATTCAAAAAAGAGGGGAACATCGATGGCTCCTGGATCGGAATGAAGCCCGAAGACTATCAGAAGCACTCGGTAACAACGAAAGTTTATAAAGGTGGCGTATCCAGAAGAAAAGACGGTGAACTGGAGCAATATGAATTTTTAGCAGATGCGTATACGGGCACTGTTGTGGATGTGTATCCTTTATCTTAAAAATGGCAAAACAGCATGATTTAAAAGGATGATCCCAACATGCCTTGGGACCATCCTTTTCTCAAACATCATTATTTTTCCCTCAGTACGTGATCAACGATTTCTCCATCTCTATTCCACTTGATCCCTCTATAAACCGCATCATGATAGAATAGGAACCAGTATTCTCCTTCAATCGCTTGATTGATCCACTTGTCTTTGGCATCGATGGACGTCATTGGATAGTCGTCGTAAGCCAGTACCCACAGTGGATTTTTGTGCGCGTGAGTAGGCATGATATCTGCCATATGAATGAACTTCTCCCCGTTATGCTCTAAAAGGATAATCGAATGCCCGTCACTGTGACCTCCCGTATGCACCATTGTGATTCCAGGAAGTACTTCCTTTTCTCCTTCGAACGTTTCCACTTGGGATTGAATACTCTCCCAATTTTCTTTCCAGTATGTATTGCGGGAGCGCACATTCGGATTTCTCATTTCATCCCATTCCACTTGGGAGGTGTAAATGGTTGCATTCGGGAATACAGGAACAAGCGTATCGCCCTCATATTTTGTTAAACCGCAAGCATGATCGAAATGCATGTGGGTCATCAACACCACATCAATATCATCTGGTTTCAAGCCCAGTGCTTCGAGGGATCTCTCGATATCCGACTCTTCATGCACACCATAGTTACGTCTTTGTTTCTCATTCAGCTTCCCTTTACCAATACCTGATTCAATTAATACATTCTTCCCTTCCCATTTGAAAAAGAGCGGATCTGTTCGTAATTCGATCTGATTCAAGTCATTCACGGCATATTTTTTTGACCAAAGAGGCTTTGGGACCACTCCGAACATAGCTCCACCATCCATGTGAGTGACGCCGCCATTCAGCCAGTGTATCGTTAGATCTCCAACTTTCAACGTTTCCATTTTGACTCCTCCTTTGTTCATACCCTTTTATTTTATCAGAATTTACGGACAACTTATAGGTGGATGCTCGGATCGCTGCAGCCAATATGAAAAAACAGCCCTGCGAGATCTGCAGGGCTGCTTTAGCTGTGAATTATTGATTTTGATATTGGGCTTCGACCCGGTAGATTCTTTGGCCTTTGGCTGAGAATTTTTCTTCGTATTCAGTCATGATATTGCCTTCAAACTCACTATTATGAAGGTCGAGGCTCAAGAAATTCAGATGCAGGCCGTACCAGGAGAAGCTCTTTAATGAGTACTCGAATAAGCCTTGATTGTCTGTCTTAAAGTGGATTTCTCCGCCTTTGATCAGCACATCTTCATATAGCTTCAGAAAATCTTTATAAGTCAGTCGACGTTTTTCATGTCTGTTTTTCGGCCATGGATCAGAGAAGTTCAAGTATACTCGACTTACTTCTTCCGATGCGAAGTATTCAGTCAGGTTCTTTGCATCGACATTTAACAGCTTGACGTTAGGAAGCTCAGCTTCGATTAAACGATCAAGAGCTGTTACAATGACGCTTTCATATAACTCGATTCCAATATAATTAACGTCCGGATTGGCTCTGGCCATCTCCGTGACAAATTGACCTTTTCCTGTTCCTACCTCGATGTGGATAGGATTGTCATTACCAAACTCTTTATTCCATTGACCTTTTATCTCCTGGGGTTCTGCCACAACATACTGTGGATGGTCACTGATTTTCTCAGAAGCCCACGGTTTATTACGTAAACGCATGTAGACACCTCTTTTTTTATTATCGAAAAAAACATACCACGACTATCCGTCCTGTGCAAGAGCCAAAATAGAGCCAATCCCGTTTCGGATCTTCTGGCTAACATACCCACTTAAGGTCCGTCCCTCAAAAAGCGCGCATAAATGAAAAAGGAATTCACACACTAATAGTGAATTCCTTTTTCGGGTCTGGTCATTTTGAAGGGCTGAAAAAGTACGTGTTTTCTTTAAATCTTTGAGAGACGAAAATGAAAGGGTGTACTCTATGCCTTTAAATTCACAGAATCAAATGCAGTTATTATCAGATATTTTAAGCAATCACAGCACGGATTGCTGCGGTTCGGTTTCTGAATGTGAGCAAGTTGAACGATTGGTGAAGTCATTAATGGTTAACGCTGATATTCATGAAAACGTAAAGCCTGTCCTGCAAGAAATTTATCAGTACAGTAAGAGCGGGATATCCTCACCTGACTTATCGAACCATATCACGACCAATCAAGAAAACTTGTCCCAATGGGTTACGGATATGAATAGCTACTCTTAATAAATCAGATCACCTTATGCAAGTATTCAATCCAATGATTCATCTCGTGGAATCGTGCTTTCCCTTTATGCCACTGAATGGATAAAATCGTTTGTGCGACCACATACCATTTCATTCGCAGCTTTAAGTTATCGGTTAACTCAACGCCGTATTGAGTTAACCAGCCTTCCCATTGCTCCTCAGGGATATACCAGTATAATAACAGACCTACATCAAAGGCCGGGTCTGCAATCATGGCCCCGTCCCAATCAATTAAATACAACTGGTTGTAATCAGACAGCAGCCAGTTGTTATGATTAACATCTCCGTGGCAGACTACATATTCTTCTTGTTGAACATCCACAAGCTCTTTTTGAAGAAACAGGAGTGCCTCTCTGATGACAGGTAATGAAAGAAGATCGAATTCTAAGCCTGTCTCCACTTCTGTGAGCATATGCTCGGGTTGAAACGGCTCTTTTCCCAACCGCTCAAGCATGGTTGAAAGCGGCTTAGAGGAATGAATCTTATTGAGCAGCTTGGCCACTCTTTCATCCTTCATCTCTTCAGGCTTTAATTCTCTCCCATTTAACCAGTGTTGTGCCGTTATGACATCCCCGTTTTCCATTCGTTTTGTCCAAACAAGCTTTGGCACAATTCCTTCTGCTGATAATACAGCTACAAAAGGGGAGGAATTACGTTTCAGAAATAATCTTTGCTCCTGATACTGAGCAAAGAACGCTTCTCCAGTTGCACCGCCTGCGGGGACTATTTCCCAATCTTGGTCAAATAAGTGTTCCAATATATTCACCTTCTATTGGTCCTTTGTCATGTTTATATGTTCTTTACGATATTATTAAATTCATTTATTTACTGTCAAAAAAAGTCTTATAAAATAAAAAAGACAGCTATTGGGCAATACAATCAATAGCCATCTGTTTAAGATTTTATCGTCATCTTGCGTTTTCGTCAAGCACTGGAATGAACTGTTACCTTACAAATACATAGGAAGAGACGGGTTCAAGGGTTATGGTCGGCTTCTCTACCTCATAAAGACCGTTTACATTTGCCCGATTACCATCTGATAAACAAATCCAATCTTTTCCTTCTGGAAGAGAATAGTCACATTTTTTCGTATCTGAATGGAAGACCATGAAGATCTCATTCCACGGACCATACGGGTGTACATTCCGATAGTGAACGACGACAAGATTTTCAATGCTATGGGAGACTTCTACATGCTCCCTGATCAACCCGCTCTTCTGAAAACGGAAGGCGCCGTGACTTTTACGGATTTGAATCAGCGCTTTAACATATTGGACAACCTCATCATATTCTTCTCTTCTGACCCAGTCTAATTGATTGATTTCCACTGGAGAATTGTAGCTATTCTCAATGCCGTTTTTCGTTCTGAAGAATTCCTGTCCTGCATGAAGAAAAGGGATTCCTTGTGATAACAACACCATCGTAGTTGACAATTTATGGCGATCCATAAGGGTTCCTTCTTCTTCATTTAAACAAGCCTTCATTTTATCCCAAAGGGTGTGGTTATCATGGGATTCCACATAGTTGACCGATTGAGTCGGCTCTTTAAAGAGTCCTCTTTCTCCATTTTTCATCCCGACACTTCCAGTCAGGACGAGTTCCACTTTTTGTTCCAAATGACCGTGACCGAGGGCAAATCCTTTGTCATATAAGTTAAAGGTACTTCCTTTAATCGTGTCCCGGAACCAATCATTGAATTGACCGATACCTTGAAGTTGATGGGCGTTACGCAGGTTAGCTTTTTGATGGGGGGGCAGAGGCGTATTCAGGTCCCAACCTTCTCCTATTAAAATGGCTCCTGGCAAAACCTTCTCCACTTCTTCACGGATTGTGGCCATTGTCTTAATATCAAGAATTCCCATTAGATCAAAACGGAAGCCGTCGACACCGTATTCTTCTATCCAATAAAGAATCGAATCAACGATGAATTTCCTGGCCATCAGGCGTTCGGAAGCAAAGTCATTTCCCACTCCGGTCCCGTTTGACGGTAAGCCATTTTCATCATGACGGAAGAAATATCCGGGTACGAGCTTTTCAAAAGACGAATCCTCCCGAATGAAAACATGGTTGTACACCACATCCAGTATGACCCTGATATTTTCTTCATGAAGGCTTCGAATCACGCTTTTCAGTTCATTGATTCGTTCATATGGATCTTCAGGCTTTAAGCTGTAGCTTCCTTCAGGTGCGTTAAAAAACAAAGGATTATATCCCCAATTGTAGTTTTTATCGGCAGGGTGATCGGTCACCCCATCGAAATCATTTACAGGAAGCAGTTCAACATGGGTGATCCCCAGCTCCTTCAGGTACTGAATTCCACTGCTGAATCCACTTGGAGTGGAAGTCCCTTTTTCTGTAAAAGCACGATACTTTCCTCTATATTTCATGCCGCTTTCTTTTTGAGCTGAGAAATCGCGAATGTTCAACTCATAAATGACTGCATCCGTCGGAGATGATAATGGTGGAAGGGAGGAAAGAGCCTCACCTTTACCCAGATTTACAACACATCCCCACTCACTATCGTAGGAAACGGATTTAGCGTATGGATCGATCGATTCATCCCATACTAAATTGATGCACGTAAGAATCGTATAATAATACCCATCTACATTGGTATTCACCTTACATTCCCATACGCCGTTCTCGACTCTCGCGAATGGATACTGGATTTCTTCATCATCAGGGGATTTCAGCTTTAATCTTACCTCTGTTGACGTGGGAGCCCATACTTTAAATACGGTGCACCCTTCTTGGTATGTAACACCAAGGTCATCCCCATCGTAATAATAGCGTTGATCAAATTCCTCGGTTCTAATGACCGCCCCGATCTGTAGGTCTGTCTTTGTGTTATGCTCATCCACCACTTCATACGTTTTCCCTAAAATAACCTTTTCGCCTTGGATTGTCGTGACATATTTCATGGCATCATTGAGGGGAATCTTTTCTTCAATGTGAAGAGCTATTTTTTCACTTCCCTTTATCAGGGTGAAGTGACTTGAATGACCTTCATGATAATCGTATGGAAGAATCATAGTAATCGTATTGAACATATCTAAAAACGCATCGTAATGCCTGCTAATGACTAACACTTCTGCCACCCACTTCTGTTTAACATTTTCCAACTTAATGGAAGAACATTCACCTTCAATTCATCAGCCTTCTTCAGTTCTTCAATAGTATCTCCGTCTGCGTGAACAGGTACATCCTGACTCGATCGAACCGTAATCATCTTTCCCGTACGCGTGCTGACTTCTTTGAAAGCCGTATGTTTTCCGAAGAAGACGGATAGAAAGACCAAGAGTAATTTCCACCTGGATAAACCGTGGACGAGAGTCATATCGATGTAGCCATCTTGAGGACAGGCCTGTGGGGCGATTTTCATCCCTCCGCCAAAAAAAGGCTGATTCGAAATCGTCACAAACCATACCTTGTGGAACCGTTGTTCTTTTCCATCGACCCTTATCGAAAGAGAAAAAGGTTTAAACGTAAACGCTTCCTTACAAAGAAGGATAGGATAGATCAACTGCCCAAGGGACCATTTGTTCAACCACTTTTTAAAGGGAGAACGATTTGCCATCCGGGCAATTTGCGCATCAAAGCCTATTCCTATATTATTCACAAAATGCCCATTTGGTCCGCTGCTCATGGAATATTGACCAGAATCCCAAAGCACGATATCCTCTTTTTTTAATCCCTGCTTTATTAAGGTATATGCTTGTTTTTGATTGTTAGGCCAATTATAGCCTCTTGCAAAATCATTACCGCTTCCTGATGGAATATACCCTATAACGACCTTGTCAAAACCGATTGTTCCACTGACCACAGAGTTCATGGTGCCATCTCCACCGACTCCCACGACCAAGAGCAATTCGTCAGGAGATTCGTTGACCTTACTTGCGACAATGCTCTTTACGTCCCCGGGGTGCTCTGTCACAAACATTTCATATGGAATGTCGATTGTTTGACTAAATTGATTCCATGAAGTTAAGGAATGATGGTTCTTTGCAGAAGGGTTCACGATAAAAATCGTTTTCATTGTTGATTCTCATCTGAACCAACCGTCTGTTCTTCCCACTGAAGCCTTCTGAAAGAAGTGGTTTCGCAATACTCCATGATGGCTTGTGCCGCTTTTAGCTGCACACTCTTGATTGGAGAAGAGCTTGAACGCTGCTGTTGGAACCATTCGTTGTGATACCGTTTATCCAGAAACTGGATGCCCACTGGAGCCTGTGGGTAATCTATGTATCCATTCCTGCTTATCACACCTTTATAAATAGGGAGCTCCACTCCTTCATATTGAATGATCTGATGGAGTATACTCTCCATTCTCCTTAGACCGATAAGAGGGTTTAATACCTTCGTCTCGACATCTCCCCATTTTTTCAGCCAAAATCGTTCTCCAGATCCGATATAGGCGGTTCCTTCCTCAAATTCAAGAAAGGTTAGGCACCATATTCCTGTCGGAGTGATCAAAATGGTTTCGAGCTCTACAGGTGCTTGTTTAATTCTTAGTACCGGGTTGTACATCACGAATATGTTATCTGGAAAGCGCTGAAGCAGGTAGCGCAAGCGTTCGTCATAATGATAGCTGTTGTCTACATAGGATTTCTCCATAATCGTGGAGCTTGCCCATCTCAACTGAAAATCAAATAAAAGGTCCAGGAAGGAAACCTTTAATTCTTCCTCTGTAGAGATATCTTGATGTGAATCCATTTCGATTTCAATTTCGTCATCATTCAGTTGAATAGAACTTGACTGCTCCTCTTCTTGAGCTCCTTTCTTTTTAAAGAGTGAAAAGAGCTTCTCCTTCATGGAGTTCCCTTCCTCCTCTGGCACTTCATCCTTCATGATGGGTGTAACGGGAGGAAGAGCGCCGTTTTCCCAATGTTGTTTCATTTTTTCCCATTGCTGCTTTTTTAATCGGACAAATTGGGAAGGATATTTATATAAATCCGTTTCGTACCTGGAAACGTAATCTTGGAGTTTAATCAGTTGTGCCATATGAATCTATCCTTTCATGACGGTCGATATGCCTGTAATGATTTGGTGTAAATGGCTTCATACTTTGGCAGTCTATCTAAGTGGGTTTGATATAACACAATTTCTCCTGCTGTGAAGGAGTGGGTATCAGTCGGCTGAAACGCATTTAACCATTCGGGAGTAAAAGGGAAGTCTTTATTCCACTTCCGCCCTACTGTGATATGTGGAGAAAAAGGTCTCTTATCTAATTGAAAGCCCGCTTCTTCACACGCATCATACATACGGTCCCGAACCCGTTGTAATGCTTCTGATGGCTGAACACCCATCCAAAGTATTCTGGGTGAATCACTTTTGCCAAAGATCCCGAAGTAATCCAGGGTTAAAGGGAAGGCAGAACACTCCAGAGCCCCTACTTTATGGATCACGGGTTGAAGTTCATCCGCATTTCCTAAGAAGGCTAATGTGATGTGATAATCCTGCGGGTGCACCCAGCGCTGAAAGGAATCCTCATCCTTCATTGGCTGCGTCCATTTATGAATATGGCGTTTCGTTTCCTGAGACAGGGAAAGTGCAAAGAAATAGTGAGCTTTCAACATATCACTCGTCCTTTCATTTATTACTACCATTTTAGCAAAATGTGTCATGAGAGAGAATGAATAGGAGGAAATGCAATAAAAATGAAATACAAAGCGCATTTATTTGATAAGATTTATATGAATTAGTACGATAGAAGAAGAACGTTTTCTGAAAGGAAGTTGAACATGAAAGTTGTACAAAATATTGCTGAATTGATCGGGGACACTCCACTAGTCAAATTGAATCGCCTCAATCCTGCTGACGGGGCGGATGTGTATGTTAAATTAGAATTCTATAATCCGAGTAAAAGTGTGAAGGACCGTGCTGCCTTTCAAATGATCGTTGAAGCAGAGAAGGAAGGCTTATTGAAGGCAGGATCGACCATTATAGAGCCGACGAGTGGAAACACCGGCATCGGCCTTGCCATGAATGCAGCCGCAAGGGGATATCGCGCAATCCTGGTGATGCCCGATACGATGACTCAAGAGCGTATTAATCTGTTAAAAGCATATGGAGCTGAAGTAGTCTTAACACCTGGAGATGACAAAATGCCGGGTGCTATTGAAAAAGCGAAAGAATTAACAGAGCAAATTCCAAACAGCTTCATGCCGATGCAGTTTGAAAACGATGCGAACCCAAATGCCCACAGGGAAACGACTGCTCTCGAGATTGTCGAAGCCATGAAAGAAATCGGCAAGCCCTTATCTGCATTTGTTGCGACTGCCGGAACGGGCGGCACGATTACAGGGACAGGTGAAGTGTTAAAAGAGCACTACCCGGATCTTGCCGTTCATGTGGTGGAGCCGGCAGGATCCCCGGTTCTTTCTGGAGGAAAGCCAGGGAAGCATAAATTAGTCGGGACGAGTCCCGGGTTTGTTCCAGATATTTTAAATACGGAAGTGTATGATGAAATTCATAAAATCGAAGACGAGCAAGCCTACGATATCGCCCGTAGAATGGCAAGTGAAGAAGGAATTCTGGTAGGACCTTCATCAGGAGCCGCTTGTTATGCAGCCATTGAAGTGGCGAAGAAATTATCACCGGAAGATGTAGTCGTGTGCATTGCCTGCGATACAGGAGAAAGATATCTATCAAGCGACCTGTTCAGATTTTAATATACAAAAGCGCTTCGACTTACTTCTCGATCCGGACGATAACCAAAAGAGGCTGCGCCCATAACGGCGCAGCCTCTTCCTTATGTTCATTTAACCTTATGATACTGCGTAATGAAATGTTCAGGAGATGACTTAACAACAAACGTCCACACTCCTTCAATCGTGTGCAGATACAAAAAAGTATAGAAAGCTGACAATGGTTTGCTTGTCACATCCATCACGTCCTTGATGGTGAAGCTTTTCGTAGGAGTCTCGATTCGATCACTGTATAAATAAAGATGCTCCTCTGTCTCTACGGTGAATTGCCGGTTGTCTTCTATTCTACGTTCGGTCTTCATAAATGGTTGTGAACAAATCAATCTCATTTAAAGCCTCCAACTATTTTACCGGGCTTTGTTCCCTTTTTCTTTCACTAAAGAGTGCCTGCAGCTTTTTCGTTACAGTACCGGGTTTCCCATTCCCGACCACCTGTTGATCGATCTTAATGACGGGCATGACTTCTGAAGTCGTACTTGCGATGAATACTTCATCCGCTTCGAGAAGATCATGGACAAGAAACGTCTCTTCTTGAAAAGAGATATTATTTCTTCTGCATAAATCTTCAATGACTCTTCTAGTAATACCATTGAGTATCAGGTTTGTAGCGGGATGTGTGTAGATGACTCCATCTTTCACCATGAATGCATTAGAAGAGGAGCCTTCCGTCACAGTATCCCCTCGATGCAAAATGGCTTCGAAATGCCCCTCGGAAGCAGCTTCTTCTTTTGCCAGGAGGTTTCCGAGAAGATTCAAGCTCTTAATATCACATCTCAGCCACCTGATATCTTCGACCAGCTTAGCTGTTACACCTTGCTCCATCTGGTGAAGAGGAACAGGAAAATCTTTGGTATAAGCAACGACGCTTCCCATTACATCTTTTGAAGGAAAATGGTGCTGACGGGAAGATACACCGCGGGTCACTTGCACATAAACAATCCCGTCTTTCACTTGATTGGAATCGATAAGCTCCAGAAGATGTGCCGTCAGTTCTTCTTCCGAATACGGAATGGACAGCTTCATCTTTTCAGCACTTTGATAAAGTCGCTCCATATGCTCCTTCATCGTGAACGTGTTTCCGCCGTATACGCGAATCACTTCATAGATTCCATCCCCGAATTGATAACCCCGATCCTCAATATCAATCTTCGCATCGGCACGATCGATGACTTCCCCATTTACAAATACTGTGTTCATTCTGCTCTCCCCTTGTCTCTCTTAAGATTCACAGGCTAATTCATAGATAGCCTGTGCGTAAATAGCCGTTGCTTTCAGGAGATCCTCTATATACATATATTCATCCTTCTGATGAGCAATATCTTCACGGCCCGGGAATAAAGCTCCAAATGCTACGCCTGCCTCTAAGCTTCTGGCGTAAGTCCCTCCACCGATGCTTAATAACTCGCCTCTCTCACCGGTTTGATCCTCATATACCTTTTTCAGCGTTTGAACGAGTTCATCGTCTTTCGACACATGATGAGGTTTACTATCTGAGAAGTTCTCAATTGAATAGCCTTCTATGTTCTCGATGATTGCCTTTCCTTTTTCCATCTCAAACGTAACCGGATAACGCATGTTTAATCCTAATCGTCCACCATCAGCATCTGAATAGCGCAGTTTCCCTACGTTGATCGTTAAATCTCCCGTAATATCGTCACGGTAGCTTACACCGAGTTGAATCCCTCTTGAATCTTTAAAGAAATGCTTGGTCGTGAACTCAAAGAATTCTTTTCCTTTAGAAGATAGTGGCAGCTGTGATAAGAATGCGGCTAAGTAGAGACCCGCATTCTTCCCGTTGTCAGGCTCCATTCCATGTGAAGAAACACCTTCGACTTCAAAAACAAGCTCGCCGTTTTCGATGTAATAGTTACCTTTGATGTTTTCTTCCTTTGTGAAAATTTCAAAGTTTTGAACCCATTTTGTATGGTCCTCGTCCACTAGAAGGACTGCCTTTGCATAGTCAGGAACCATGTTGTAGCGGCGGCCGGACTCGAAGGACAGGACTTTGATGCCTGATTGGGACGCATCCGCTGGTTCTGTTTGAACTAAATCATAGTCGGCAATCCCTTTTTCTGCATGAATGATCGGGAAATCGGCATCAGGAGCAAATCCCATTGTAGGCATTTCTTCTTTTTTGAAATAGTGCTCTACACATCTCCAGTCACTTTCCTCATCTGTCCCAATGATCATGCGGATTCGCTTATTAAAGGTGGGATCAAGATCTTTTACGATTTTCATGGCATAGTAAGCAGCCATTGTAGGACCTTTGTCGTCGATCGCTCCACGGGCGAAAATCTTACCGTCTTTTATCTCACCGCCATAAGGATCGACACTCCATCCATCCCCTTCCGGCACAACATCCACATGACAAAGGATGCCGAGAAGGTCATTTCCTTCCCCAAATCCTAAATGCCCTGCAAGATGATCCACATTCTTAGGGGTGAAACCGTCTTTCTCACCAAGGGTTAACAGATAGTCCAGCGCTTCTTTCACGCCTTTTCCCAGCGGTGCTTCCTCTGTCGCATTCTCTTCATCCAACACACTTTTAATTTGCAGGAAATGTTGCAGATCCTTAAGCAAATCGTCCTTCCGCTTCTCCACTTCATTTGTCCAATTGATACTCATTCGTTTCCACCTGCTCTATATGTATTTACTTCTCCTATCATTTTATACTGTTTCATGGGGAAATCCAAACAGAGAGAATTTTGCTGAATCACCCCTGGAAGTGCAGGGCTCTGTCAATCAATGTGTGCTGGATGGTGAGGGGAACCGCTTCGCTTGCAGCTAGCGTTCGGCCGGGGAATCTTGTGCCTCCAGCGGAAAGGAACGGTCCACGTTTTGTTCCTACACTCATCCTCTAGCGCAAATCGACAACTTCCTTTCTTCTGTGAGATAGAAATAATCTATACAAAAAGAGCTTTATAAGATAAAAAATACATATATTTAGCATTTTATTCATATTCTAGGAATACAACCATGAGTTACTACGTAAATTGTTTGTAAATTTGGACAATATTCTAGAAATTTTGTCGGATTAGGGTTACAATGTAATTGTCTGACATCTTATGAGTAAACTTTATATGTAGAAAAGGGGTTGTCTAAAGCGCATAGTACATATGGTAGCACGTGAGGTGCACAAATGACGCATGTAGTCTTTGCCTTTGGAAAAATGATGAGGGAGTGGTTCTTTGAAACCTTCAACCAATCGTATGCTAACTAGAATCAAAGCTGTATACATGTACATTAAACAGAAAGGTACTGTAACAACTCAAGATCTTGTAGACGAATTTGGCATTACTCCTCGCACCATACAAAGAGATCTCAACGTGTTAGCTTACAATGACTTGGTGCAAAGCCCAAGTCGCGGTCAATGGACAACTACGGAGAAGAAAGTGAAGATGACTTCTTAATAGAAATGCGGAGGCGGCTCGTTCAGGCCCGACAAGCATAAGTCGAGAACACCGGAAAGGCGCCCTTTGCCTTTTTGGTGTTCTTGACTTATGACCTCGAGGGACTAGCCGCCGGAGCTGGACACATAGAAATGCGGAGGCGGCTCGTTCAGGCCCGACAAGCATAAGTTGAGAACACCGGAAAGGCGCCCTTTGCCTTTTTGGTGTTCTTGACTTATGACCTCGAGGGACTAGCCGCCGGAGTTGGACACATAGAAATGCGGAGGCGGCTCGTTCAGGCCCGACAAGCATAAGTCGAGAACACCGGAAAGGCGCCCTTTGCCTTTTTGGTGTTCTTGACTTATGACCTCGAGGGACTAGCCGCCGGAGCTGGACACATAGAAAAGCGGAAGGGCTTCGCCCAGAGGCGACAAGCATAAGACGAGAATAGCGGACTAAAATGACTTTTTAAACAAAGAAACGGGGCAGCACCTTTACCGAATGGTGCTGCCCCGTTTTTTATTCCGGCTTATATTCCTTAAGAAGGGTTACTTCCTCTTCTGTCAGCTCACGGTACTCCCCAAGCTCCAGGTCTTGATCAAGCTCGAGTGGTCCCATCGTTAAACGCTTCAGATAGATCACGCGCTTGCCGACACTTTCAAACATCCTCTTCACCTGATGGAATTTCCCTTCTGTAATCGTCAATTCAATATCTGAAGTTAAACCCGATTTTAAGATCGTTAAATCCCCCGGCTTCGTTTTATAGCCATCATCCAATGTGACTCCACTTTTAAAGGCTTCCACGTCCTTTTCTGTCACTTCCCCGTCAATCACGGCAAAATACGTTTTCGGTACATGACGCTTCGGAGAAAGGAGCTGGTGAGATAATTGACCGTCATTCGTAATGAGAAGGAATCCTTCTGTATCCTTATCGAGTCTTCCAACAGGAAATGGATTGAATATCTGATCTTCCAATTGAAGTAAATCAATGACGGTTTCATCCTGTCCATCTTCAGTTGCTGAGATGACTCCAGGTGGCTTATTCATGAGAAGGTAGATGTATTCACGATACTCAACCTGTTCTCCATACAACATCACCGTATCCTTCTCCGTATTGATATGTACCTTTCCATCCTTAATGACCTCTCCATTGACCTGAAGTCCGCCATCCTTTAATAATTTCTTTACTTCTTTCCGGCTGCCGTAACCCATATTGGCAAGCATTTTATCTATTCTCAAATTAATCACGCTCCGTTTTTGTTGAGTTCGTCTTCAATGTTGATTTTATTAATGATTTGACCAGTCCATGGGCACCTACCCATTCATGTTTCTATTCTTAACATAGGCTACTAAAGGTAAGCAAATATGAAAAAAATAATTGAGGTGAAGCATATGTATCCATATCGACAACAGGGTTCAGGCGGATTATTAATTCCTATTCCACTCCCTGGAGGTGGCGGTCAAGGATATCCAGGTTTTCCTGGTCAAGGTTATGGTGGCGGCGTCAACGCCCGGTTAGACCGACTGGAGAGACAATATGAGCGTCTGGACCGTAGAGTCGACCGCTTAGAAAGAAAAGTAGAGCGACTTGAAAGACAGCTTGGATATTACAATAATTAGCGTTCGCATTTCACATTATTGATTAACGGTGCATAAATCATGAAAACGACGCGTAAATCTCGAAAAAGACTCTTTAAAAACGAGGGCAAATCAACCCTCCCTCTCCATTTCTAACCTGCTAAGCTCAATAAAAAAAGGGATGATCGGCATGTATCATCCCTTTTCCCTTTACCCTATGCGAAGTTTGCTGCGAATTCTCGCCACTTTATCTCCGAATAATCGATCTGCCAATTTACTTCTTAAGCTTAAGTAGAAGTATACGAGTGCTCCCACTCCGCCACAGACAGCAACGAGAATAATCGATTGGAATCCGGATTCCGGATTAAGGAATTGGACCAGTACACCGTATAGCACCAATACCACCACTGCCATTATGGCATTCAGTGCTCCAATGAACATTGTTCTTCTCAAAATCAGTCGGAATTGATATCTTGCATATTTCTTGATGATATATAAATTGATTAAAATCGCTACCGCATACCCTATCACAGTGGCAATGACTGCACCTTGAGTTTCAAATAAGCGAATCAATGGTATGTTCAGGACAAGCTTGAGAAGCAAGCCGACCAGCAAGCTGAAAATCGTAAATTTCTGCTCATCGATTCCTTGAAGAATGGCTGCCGTAACAGCAAATAAAGCAAAGAGAATCGCAACAGGTGCATAGGATCTCAAAATAGAAGTTCCTAACGCATCGCTATGATAGAACATCGTATACGTCGGTTCAGCTAAAAGTGCAATTCCCAAAGCAGCAGGCACTGTTAAAAACAATAGAATTTGAAAGGTTTGGTCAATATTTCTACGCATCGTTTTCCGGTCGCCGCTTGTATAAGAGGTCGTAATTAACGGGATCAGCGTCATAGAAAAGGCGGTTGCCAATGACACCGGGATGATAACCAGCTTATGAGTATAGAAGTTTAATACGGCGAAGGCATGGTCGGAGATTTTTGCGTTCCCTATATCCGCCATCGCTGTATTAAATGTAATCTGATCAACCAGTTGAAACAATGGATTGGCGAGCCCCACAAAAATAAACGGAATCGAATAGGCGATGATTTCTTTGTACATCGATCGTAATGAAATCTCTTCTTGACCGCGATCTTCCTCTAATAGCTCATCTAAATGAGGCTTTCGTTTAAACCAATACCAAATCAATGCCCCGAGACTTGCCAGCCCCCCGACAAATGCAGCAAATGTGGCTACGGCGATGGCGGTCGTCACTGATCCATTCAGAATGTTCAATACAACATATATCCCGCCGAGTAAGAACACGATACGGACAATCTGTTCTATCACCTGGGAAACCGCCGTCGGGCCCATGGATTGGTGCCCCTGGAAGAATCCCCGAATCAAGCTCATAAACGGAATGATGATCAGTGCAAAGCTTACTGCGCGTATGACCGTTGTCACCTGTGCAACGGAAATAACCTGCTCATCACTTTTAATCGTCATTTCAGCAAAAACCGGTGCAAATGCATACATAATGAGGAATGATACAATCCCCGTCAGCGTCATCAACACCAGGCCTGATTTAAATAACCTTCGCCCTACGGCATATTCCCCTATGGCATTATATTTTGAAACGAATTTTGATACGGCCAGCGGCACGCCTGCAGTCGCTACAGTCAGAAAGATGGTATACGGTACATACCCATATTGATAAAGGGATGCCCCCTCTTCATGACCTTTTAACAAATCATCAAACGGTATAACATAAAAAAGACCTAAAAACTTCGAAATAAAGGTCCCTAACGTTAAGATAAACGTTCCTCTTATTAATTTAGATGACATAGTATCCCTCTCTATATATCTTGTTGCTCGTTAAACAAACAAAATAAAATACATCTTGAAATTTACACACTATCAGTAGTTTACTACTGTACGAATCGAATGACAATTTTTTTCGAATGTTGTATTTAAAACCCATCCCATTTAAAATAAGGAGAAACTCTTTTGAGCGACGAACAAGCAAAACTAAAAGTTGGTGGAAAAATGGTAAAGAAATACGATGTCATAGTGATAGGTGGAGGACCGTCCGGTTTAATGGCCAGTATCGCTGCCGGTGAGAACGGAGCGAAAGTCCTTCTTGTTGATAAAGGAACGAAACTTGGAAGAAAGCTCGCGATTTCAGGTGGTGGTCGCTGCAACGTGACCAATCGACTTCCGATAGAAGAAATCATTAAGCATATTCCTGGAAATGGACGTTTTTTATACAGTGCATTTTCTGAGTTCAATAATGAAGATATCATCTCTTTCTTCGAAAAACTCGGGATTAAATTAAAAGAGGAAGATCACGGCAGGATGTTCCCGGTATCAAACAGGGCCCTGGACGTTGTGGAAGCCTTATTGACCCGCATGAAGGAATTAAAGGTGGATACCCGAACCAGCACAAGTGTGGAGGAAGTCTTATACGAAAACGGGGAAACGGTCGGCATCCTCTTGAAAGACGGGGAAACGCTTGCCGCAAATGCTGTCGTCATAGCGGTTGGAGGTAAGTCCGTCCCTCATACAGGATCAACTGGTGATGGGTATCCGTGGGCAACAAAAGCCGGGCATACGATTACCGACTTGTTCCCGACGGAGGTTCCCCTAACGTCGGATGAACCGTTTATTAAGAAGAAAGAGCTGCAAGGACTTTCATTGCGAAGTGTTGATTTGAGCGTATTGAATCCTAAGGGAAAGAAAATCATCACGCATAAAATGGATATGATTTTTACCCATTTAGGAATTTCCGGACCGGCTGTTCTTCGTTGCAGTCAATATGTGGTAAAGGCCATGAAAAAATGGAACCTGACCCATGTTTCTATGCAAATCGATTCCATGCCTGATCAAAATGAAGAGCAGCTCTTTCAATCCCTTCATAAGCAGGTAAAGGAAGAAGGAAAAAAAGCCGCAAAAAATATATTCAAAGGACTGGTCCCTGAGAGATATCTGTTATTCTTACTGGATCGCGCAGAGATTGATCACGACGAAAAAGGAGACCACATCTCCTCAGAAAAAATCCGTCATTTTACAAAGCTTCTAAAACAATTCACCTTCAATGTGAACGGAACATTATCCATTGATAAAGCCTTTGTAACGGGCGGAGGGGTTTCCATCAAAGAAATCGAACCGAAAACGATGGCTTCGAAAAAGATGAACGGCCTCTTCTTCTGCGGTGAAGTACTCGACATCCACGGATATACAGGCGGCTATAATATTACTTCTGCCCTTGTTACTGGACGGCTTGCCGGATTGAATGCAGCGAAGGTATGATGGTAAAAAAAGAAGGTTGATTCTCATATTCTGAGCAATCAACCTTTTTATTTTCTATATACAACCATGGCCGAAAAACAATAGATCTGGTCCTCTACTTCCTCCGACATCGCCGCTACGTGATATTTAATATCAACGATCTTTTTATCATCCATTTTACTGAGGAATTGGTTCATATCTTTCTCTAAATCTTTTTCATGCTCGTAGTCGAAGACCTTAACCTGGATCACGGAATCCCCTCCCGGATTGTTTTTGGTATTAGTATTGTCAGAATAGTTGGTATTCAAACTATTGAAGGGTTATTTCTTTTGGATTTAGTGGGGGGTTACGAATTGTGGGGGTTTTTTTGATTTCGCTGTTATATTGTCGATTTCGCTGATATATCTCGGATTTCGCTGATAAAATGAAAATTCCGCTGATATATCTTGTATTTCGCTGATAAAATACCCTACTTTCACCATTAATCGGGTTCAGGGATTCTAAAGATTGCTTAATCTCAACTGAAACACTTAATAGTGACTTGATTAGTATCAAATTTCTACCCTATTAACAAAAAAAGCCCCAAACTTCCTTCATTGTGACTTAGAAGAGTCCAACTATGAGAAAGGTTACATATTCTATCCCTTTTTAGCAGCGTATAATATGACAATATATTCATTTTTTGTATAAATACTGCAAATATATTATAATTTTCTCAATTTTCATTTAATATTAGTGCATTAGCCATTTAGGAGGGATTTAAATGAACCAGTTACAATTAACCAGGAACCGTTTACTAGCAATTTTATTTCTTTTCACCCTCATCTTGACCCCCTTTCACTCAACTGAGACTCCTACAAAAGTAAACGCATCAATTGATAATGCAGATCTAGAGCAGCAAATTCACGATATACTAGCAGATGAACGCTTAAATGGAGCTATTGGTTCGGTCAGTGTGCGTGATGCTGAAAGTGGTGAAATTATTCTTGATCGCTTAGGAGATATACGTTTGAAAACTGCCTCTAATATGAAGCTTCTTACTGCAGCTGCTGCTCTTCATACCCTTGGGCCTGATTACACATTTAAAACAGAAGTACTAACCGATGGAAAGATTGTGGGCAATGTCTTAAAAGGAAACCTATACCTAAAAGGAAAAGGTGACCCTACGCTTTTAAAAGAGGATTTTGACAAGATGGCGGCATTCTTAAAGTCCAATCATATCGAAACAATCCAGGGGAATATTATTGCAGACGACAGTTGGTATAACTCGGTCAGGCTTTCTGAAGATATGATCTGGAATGATGAATCGTATTATTACGGTGCTCAAATCTCAGCGCTAACAGCTTCACCTGATTCGGATTATGATGCTGGTACCGTCATCGTTGAAACTTCCCCTACACAAGCAGGGCAGCCAGCAGACATTAAACTTTCTCCTGAGACAAACTATCCGACCATCATCAACAAAACGAAAACCATCGAAAGCGGAACACGATCGATCAGCGTTTCTCGAGAACATGGGTCCAACAATATTGTGGTAGAAGGTTCTATACCGGTAAATAGTTCAACTGCCCGATCTTGGGTGACGCTTTGGGAACCTACTGGTTATGCACTGGATTTGTTCAAGAAATCACTTGTACAAGCAGGAGTCCATGTCAAACAACATCAGGGTGAATACGGAAAAACTCCAGCAGATGCTGAAGTACTGTTTACAAGAGAGTCCATGCCACTTTCTGAATTAATGGTTCCCTTCATGAAGCTAAGTAACAATACAATCGCTGAAACGTTGGTGAAAGAAATGGGACGGGTAGTTCATCATGATGGTAGTTGGGAAAAAGGACTTGAAGTGCTTGAAGACTACATTTCAATGCGTGGATTAAATACAGATACCATGCGAATTCGAGATGGCTCTGGTATATCCCATGTAACGAATATTCCGGCAAATGAGTTGTCACTGTTACTTTACACTGTTCAAAAAGAGGACTGGTACCCAGTTTATCTAAACTCTCTTCCAATTGCAGGTGCAAGCAATCGCCTGGAGGGAGGCACCTTGAGAAACCGTATGAAGGGAACCCTTGCTGAAGGCAATGTAAAAGCCAAAACAGGAACAATTACAGGAGCTACCTCACTTTCCGGCTTTGTGACTACTAAAGATGGAAAGGATCTTGTATTTTCCATTATATTAAATAACTTTATGGCTAGTAATCTAAGAGATATTGAAGATAAAATTGCTGTTGCATTGTCTGAATATGATACGAGTAAAAAACATGATTAAAATAGGTTAACTATTAAACAACCTAATATAATAAGCATTTGTTCAAAAAAGCACGTTCCCTTAAAAACAGGGAACGTGCTTCACATAAAAAACCATTATTTCTCTGCTGTCTCCCCAGCCCAGTTCATCATGCCGCCTTCCATGTTCACCACTTTATAGCCTTGTTCCTGCATGTAGTGAGCGACATTTCCACTGCGGTTCCCTGAACGGCAGATAAAGATGTACTCTTTGTCTTTATCAAATTGATCAAGTGACTCAGGAATTTCACCCATTTTGATATGCTTCGCTCCAGGAATCATTCCCTCTGCCACTTCTTCATCTTCACGAACATCCACGAGAAGCAGATCTTCACCATTTTTCAACTTCTTTTCTAACTCATCAGTTGTAATCGTTTTAATCGTTTCCATTGTCATCTTCCTTTCTTCATTCATTCACCATGATTATACCAAAGCCCGTCTCCCAAACAAAAATATCAGATCGAAACATGGGGACTAAAAAGAGGACTAAAAAGAGGGACGGACCTCAACGGAATACTGATATACAGCGATTTGCGCTTAAAACCCGGCCCATATAGTAGTCCGTCCTTCTAAATAGAAAGGAGGGACGGACCTTGGTGAAATACAGAATCCCCGATTGATAGCATTTCCTAACAATCAGATTCAGTTCAAGGTCCGTCCCTCATAAATATTCATAAATATTAGTTGGCTACGATGTTCACTAGTTTGCCAGGTACGGCAATGACTTTGCGGATGGTTTTGCCTTCGATTTGGCTTTTGATTTCATCGTTTTCCATGGCTGTTTTTTCAAGATCCTCTTTGTTCATATCGCGGGGGATCATGACTTTTGCTTTCACTTTTCCGTTCACTTGAAGGACGATTTCGACTTCGTTGTCCACTAGCTTCGACTCATCGAATGTCGGCCATGCTTCGTAGGAAATCGTTCCTTCGTGACCAAGCTTGCTCCAAAGTTCTTCTGTCATATGCGGAGCGATCGGAGAAAGAAGCTTGATGAATCCTTCTACGTAATCCTTCGGAAGAGTGTCCGCCTTGTAGGCATCATTGATGAATACCATCAGCTGGGAAATCCCTGTGTTGAAACGAAGACCCTCATAGTCTTCTGTCACTTTCTTAACGGTTTGGTTATACGTTTTATCAAGGTCACTGTTTGGTGCATCCGTCACTTTAGAGGATAGTGAGCCATCCTCCTCGACAAGCAGGCGCCATACACGGTCCAGGAAGCGGCGGGCTCCGTCAAGGCCGTTTGTGCTCCAGGCAATGGATGCTTCCAGTGGTCCCATGAACATTTCATATAGACGAAGGGTATCGGCACCGTGAGATTCCACCACCTCATCCGGATTCACGACATTCCCTTTTGATTTACTCATTTTTTCATTGTTTTCCCCGAGGATCATTCCTTGGTTGAATAGCTTCTGGAATGGCTCTTTCGTTGGTACTACACCGATATCATAAAGGAACTTATGCCAGAAACGTGCATACAGCAAGTGAAGGACCGCATGCTCGGCTCCTCCGATATAGGTATCGACCGGAAGCCACTCCTGCATTTTCTTCGCATCGGCAAGGGCTTCTTCGTTATGTGGATCGATATAACGAATGTAGTACCAGCAGCTGCCTGCCCATTGTGGCATCGTGTTTGTTTCACGACGGCCTTTTTTGCCTGTTTCAGGATCCTCGACGTTCACCCATTCACTGATGTTCGCAAGTGGAGATTCACCTGTTCCGGACGGTTTGATTTCCGTCGTCTTCGGTAGGACAAGAGGAAGCTCACTCTCCGGAACCGTCGTTGTCGTACCGTCTTCCCAATGGATGACAGGAATCGGCTCGCCCCAATAACGCTGACGGCTGAACAACCAGTCCCGAAGGCGGTATGTCACTTTCTTCGTTCCGATATTTTTCTCTTCTAACCAAGAAATCGCTTTGGTAATCGCTTCTTCCTTCCCAAGTCCATCAAGGAAACCGGAATTCACATGATCACCGTCACCTGTATACGCTTCTTTCTCAATGTTTCCTCCAGCGACGACTTCCACGATTGGAAGATCGAACTCTTTCGCAAACTCATAATCCCGTTCGTCATGGGCAGGAACCGCCATAATCGCACCGGAACCGTAGCTCATGAGAACATAATCAGCGATCCAGATCGGCATTTTCTCGCCGTTCGCCGGATTGATGGCATAAGCCCCGGTGAAGACACCTGTTTTTTCTTTTGCCAAATCTGTACGTTCCAGATCGCTTTTCGACTTGATTTTGTCGATGTACTCATTTACTTTCGAGCGTTGAGCGTCCGTTGTGATTTCTGCAACGAACGGATGCTCAGGTGCCAGAACCGCATATGTCGCACCGAAGATCGTATCCGGACGCGTCGTGAAGACATCGAATGATTTGTCATGACCATCGATGGTAAAGTTCACTTCTGCTCCTTCTGAGCGACCGATCCAGTTACGCTGCATGTCTTTGATGCTTTCCGGCCAATCAACCTCTTCAAGGTCTTCCACAAGGCGATCGGCATAAGCCGTGATCTTCAGCATCCACTGTTTCATCGGACGGCGTTCTACTGGATGACCACCGCGTTCACTTTTCCCGTCGATGACCTCTTCATTGGCAAGCACGGTTCCAAGTGCAGGACACCAGTTGACGGCAACCTCATCCACATAGGCCAAGCCTTTTTCATAAAGCTTCGTGAAGATCCATTGCGTCCACTTGTAGTAGCCGGGATCTGTCGTATTGACTTCACGGTCCCAGTCATATGAGAAACCAAGTGACTTGATTTGCCGACGGAACGTATCGATATTTTTTTGAGTGAATTCTGCCGGGTCATTGCCTGTATCAAGGGCATATTGCTCAGCCGGTAAACCGAATGCATCCCATCCCATCGGATGAAGGACGTTATACCCTTGCATGCGCTTCATGCGGGAAAGGATGTCTGTCGCCGTAAACCCTTCCGGATGTCCTACGTGAAGACCGGCGCCTGATGGATACGGGAACATATCCAGCGCGTAGAAACTGGATTTTCCTTCGTCTTCAGTCGCCTTGAACGTTTTGTTTTCTTCCCAATACTGCTGCCATTTCGTCTCAACACTTCTATGATTAAAACTCATATTGAGATCCTCCTTTAATTGTCATTCGAAAGGTCGTAAGGGTACTTCCCTTCTTTTTGAAAAAAATAAAAAAACCCTCATCCCAAATAAATATTTGGGACGAGAGTTTGTATTAACATTCTCCCGCGGTACCACCCACATTAGTGTACGCGCACTCAGCTTCATTCATCCTTAACGCGGAAAACGGCAAGTCTTACTATGGTTCACACTTGCAACTCAGCAGGCGAGTTCATGATGCTTCTGGTTGACTTTCACCACCCGTCAACTCTCTACGACAGAAGACCGTCATTACTACTCCTGATCAACGTTTCGATATTGGTAAACAATATATGTATTCACTATTTTAGTGAAAAATATACAGAAGCGCAAGCCTATTGTTGAATAATGGATGAGATTATTGCCATTTTATTAAATAATATGGGATTACAGGTGACGCTCACGAGTAAATTTGGTCCTCTTTGATGAAAATCAGGCCGTTTCCGAGAAGAATCAAGTAGCTTCTGAAAGATCCGACCGATTTGATGAAGAATCCAGCCGCTATCAAGAAAAATCCAGCCGTTTTGTCGAAGAATCCAGCCGCTATCAAGAAAAATCCAGCCGTTTTGACGAAGAATCCAGCCGAAACCGAAGATAATCCAGCCGTTTTGACGAAGAATCCAGCCGAAATCGAAGATAATCCGGCCGTTTTCATCAAAAATCCAGCCGATTTACGTTTTTTTCCAATTCTCACTCACCAGAATCGCCGTCACATCAACCTCACCCAATAGAGAAACGACCTCCTAAAAGGTCGTTTCTCTTTCACCAAGCTATTGAATCGTATACCCTCCGTCCAAGACGACTGCCTGCCCGGTAATTCCCTTCGCTGCATCACTGCATAGGAACATGGTATAGTCTGCAATTTCTTTGACATCGAGTAATCTTCTCTGCGGTACGAGAGGATAGATGACTTCTTCTATCACTCTTTCAAAGGGGATATTGCGCGTTTTGGCAAGGTCCCCCAGCTGATTGCGAACCAGCGGAGTGTCCACGTATCCGGGACAAACCGCATTGACGGTGATTCCATGTTGTGCCGCTTCCAAAGCCGCTACCTTCGTCAGGCCGATGACTCCGTGTTTGGCAGAATTATAGGCTGCTTTTCCGGAAAAACCGACTAATCCATTAATGGACGCCATGTTGATGATCCGTCCCTCCCCCTGCTCCTTCATGTGAGGCAGGGCATGCTTGATCGCGATAAATGGTGCGGTCAGCATGACTTTTATGAGAAGTTCGAATTTTTCAGTCGGGAACTCTTCAATATGGGATACATGTTGAAGGCCTGCATTATTGATTAATACATCCAGCTTGCCGTAGTGATCCACGGTTTTAGCGATTGCCCCTTTTAATTCGGATTCCGATGTCACGTCACAGCGTAATCCGAGTACTTCATATCCTTCTCTCTTAAGGGTATCTGAGGCTTTTTGAACGGCATCTTCCTGCAGATCCGTCAGTACGACCTTTGCTCCATTAGCAGCGAATTCTTTTCCGATTTCGAAACCGATCCCTTGCGCTGCCCCTGTTATGAAAACAACTTTATTTTCAACCATGATGATACTCCTTTCTTAGATCCCTACGCCAAATGAGAATAAAAGAATCGCTAAAGCTAAACCGATCAGTGGGACAATGACCGTAACTGCACCAACCGCCCCATACGCTTCTCCATGTGATTCATTACAGATCGAGCGGATCGTCGTTACGACATATCCATTGTGCGGCAATGAATCCAGTGCTCCTGAAGATATCGCCACTACCCGGTGAAGGGCTTCAGGATTCACACCCATATCAACATAGTGAGGTGCGAGGATCGGCAATGCGATCGCTTGACCACCGGAAGCCGAACCAGTCATCCCTGCTATTACACTGACGGCGATTGCTCCACCGATCAATGGAGATCCAGGAATATTCGTCATGACCTCTACCGCGGTACTGAAGGCCGGAACAGCTTTGGCCACTCCTCCGAATCCAACAACGGCCGCTGTGTTACCGATGGCGATCAATGCTCCAACCGTACCCTCGGAAACAGCACCCCAGAAGCCTTTGAAATATTTGCGATTTAACACGTAAGCAGAAATCACACCACCTAACAGGGCAATGATAAGTGCTGATTGTTTTAAAGAATCGTGGAAAGTGAAAGCCAGAATAAGGACGACTAATAATGGAACCAACCCCATGAACGGGTTAGGCAGGGGTCTTCCTTCATCAATGACCGGATCTTCTTCACGTGAATGGAACTTCTCTCCTTTATTGACTGCTTTGGTGATCATACGCTTTAACCACCAGTAGCCAAAGACAGCCATAAACACGGCAACGATCAAGCTGACCTCCCAGCCTGCATATGGTGTCGTACCAAGATATTCAATCGGAATCCAGTTTTGGATCTCCGGTGAACCTGCAGATGTCATCGTGAACGTGACCGATCCAAATGCTAATGCCGCAGGAATGAAACGGCGTGGCAGGTCAGCTTGTTTAAATAAACTAACTGCCATAGGATAAACGGAGAATGCTACAACGAAGAGACTGACTCCTCCATATGTTAAAACGGCACAGGCTGCAACAATGGCGAGTACTGCGTATTTCATTCCCATTTTCTCTACAACAAAACGGGAAACACTATCCGCTGCACCGCTATCTTCCATTACTTTTCCGAAAACAGCACCCAATAAGAACATTAGATACCAAGCGGCGACAAAGCTTGTGAATCCAGACATATAATTGGTTACCAGATTGGCTTCCCCTTCAGCCGCCAATTGTGGAAAGAGCGGCATTCCGCTTAACACCGCGACGAACAATGCCGATATGGGACCAACAATCAATATGTTCATGCCCCTCATCGTTAAAAAGATTAATAAAATAAGTCCTCCAATAAGACCGATCATGCTTAACATGATATTTCCCCCTTTGTTCTCTAGAGATGATCACCACAAAATGAAATCGTTTACATTTTTATTCAGACTTCTGCTCTCCCTTCCATAAAATACTTTCAAACATAATCCATGCAATAATTGTGCCAACTTTCAGATTACTGGTAACTCATTCATTTTCATACTTACATTTTTTATAAATTCCGAAATTCTGGACAATTTCAATATTCAAGACACGAAATGTACATATTTACATTAAAATCAAAAGAGTCCGGAAATATGGACTTCTTTCCACATTTCCGGACTATCTTTACCATTATCATAGAAGCTGATATTTATTTAATTTCTCATACATGCTTGATTTGCTTATCCCTAAAGACTCTGCAACCTTTCGTTTATCATGCTGATGGGTTTGCAGGCTTTGTGTCAACACGGATTTCTCCGTTTCTTCGAGGATTTCTCTTAATGTTTTGGATCCTACATCATATAAATTTCCTGCCTTCATATATGAAGGTAGTGACTGAAGAGAAATCTTGCTTCCATTAGATAAATAGGTGGATGCATTAATGACATTCTCTAACTCACGGAGATTCCCCGGCCAGCTATAGGAAAGAAATATCTGCATCACATCGCTTTCGAAGCCTTGAACCCGTTTCCCCGACGATTTTGTGGATTTTTCCAAAAAAAAGGCTGCCAGGGTTTCGATATCTTCCTTCCGTTCACGGAGAGGAGGAATTTGAAAAGGCACGACGTTAATACGATAATATAGATCACTTCGAAATCGCTTTTCTTCCATCATTATTTCAAGGGGACGGTTCGTGGCGGCAACAATACGGACATCTACATGTTGAACACGGTTTGAACCGACTGCCTCGACTTCCCCTTCCTGTAAAACCCTGAGAAGCTTCGCCTGCATGTTGAGAGGCATGTCCCCTATTTCATCCAGAAACAGAGTTCCCTTATGAGCCAGCTGAAACTTTCCTTTCTTACCACCTTTTTTCGCACCTGTAAAAGCACCCTCTTCGTAACCGAATAGCTCTGATTCCAGAAGCTGCTCTGGAATCGCTGCACAGTTCACTTTAATAAAGGGTTGTCCGCTTCTTTCACTAAGCTGGTGAATACTGTGAGCGAACAGTTCCTTACCCGTTCCACTTTCCCCCCTGATGAGGACGGAGATATCACTGGGAGCGATCATTTGAGCTTTGTCTTTCAGCTCATTCATACCAGGTGATTCACCAATGATGTCATTCAGCGTGTATTTCACACCGCTATTGATATCTTGAATATAGCTTTGAATTTTAGACATCATGTTCTTCACGTGAGAACTCATTTGCATCCATTCACTCGTGTCCCGGAAGATCACCGATCCAAATGCTCCTATCACTTTACCATCAACCCGGATCGGAATACGATTGGCGATCATATAGTTTCCTTTTATATATTGAAGGTCTGCCACTTCCTCTTTACCGCCGTCCGCAACAATATGCATACGTGTGTTTTCGATGACGTTAGTTACATGTGAACCAATCGCTTTATCCCGCTCGACTTCGAGAAAGCGACAGTAATTATCATTTATGTAGATGATCGTACCTTCGTTATCAACGACGACCAACCATTCGAAAGCGTTCTCAAGAATGATTTCGATCATTTCGACGGATACCTTTTTTAACAAGCTGCTCATTTCCTTGCCTCCCTTTATTTTGCAAGTGAACATATATATTTATAGTAGCACATACACTCACCGGCGTTTCGAAAATGAAGCCGTTTTCCAATCATTTCAATAACCAGTAAAGAATCGGTTTAAGGTATACGGAATTAGGGAATCTTCTTAACAACGAATGGAGGAATGAGAGGATGAAAATCGCAGAACTGAAAATATTTTATTTCGAAGACGATGGAATCATCCCTAATAACCCGGACCTGCCAGTACTCATTTACCGCAATGCACTTGATTATTCTCATAACGCCGAAGAACTCTTCAACAGAAATCAGTGGCTCAATAGTTGGACAAATGGCATTTATGATTACCACCATTATCATAGTAATGCACATGAAGTATTAGGGGTCATGGAAGGTGAGGCAACAGTTCAGTTAGGCGGTGAAATGGGCGAAGAAGTGAAGGTCCATAAAGGTGATGTGATCATCCTTCCAGCCGGGACCGGACATAAGAAATTATCGGCAAGTCACGACTTCAAAGTCGCAGGTGCCTATCCGAACGGTGATGATTATAATTTGAAAAAAGGTTCATTACGTGAACGGCCCAGTGTATTAATCGAAATTAAGAACGTTCCGCGACCCACAATGGACCCTGTGTTTGGAGAAACAGGTCCACTCACAAAATATTGGGTCAAGAAAATGGATTAAGTTAGCATTCTGCATCCTATCGTACCGTTTTCATTCGATTTTTTCCCATTCCTATTTTTCTATAGTAATGCTTCTTAGAAACGACTATAAACACTTTTGAAACATCCAATAATCTAAGTGGTTAGATTATTTTTGTAAAATAGTCTTGTTTTCTTATTAGTCCTATGCTATTCTATTATAGCGATGAGCTGAATTGTGTAAGTCGGGGATCACGTCCTTGTGACAACAAACGATGTGGCGTTTGCTGATCTCTCGCCTCAATTTTTTGCAAGTGGGCTTCCGTAGGAAACGGGAGCCCTTTTTATATGAAGAAAACCCCCAATGATTCCTCATTGGGGGTTTCTTTATTGTTGAACCGATACGGACACAGCGCTTTTCTTTTTCAATGGTCGGTCATATTGACTCGTAATGACTAGTGAGACCATGAAGAAAGCGATCAACGTCATAAACAGCACCTGCATGCTGAATAGGTCCACTAATACTCCTCCGATAAACGGCCCGATCATTCTTCCTCCTGTTGCTGTACTATTCACGATTCCCTGATAGAAACCTTCTCTCCCTTTTGGAGCAAGTGAGTTGGCTATCGTAGGGACGGCGGGCCATATGAGCATTTCACCAATCGTCAGAATGATCATCGCAATCGCAAACCATTGAAATTGATCCGCAATCGAAGCCACTGCGAAGGAAACCATGAATATAATCGTCCCGATCATAATTTGAAGCTTTAAATTATGTTCAAAACGCTTGATGGCTTTCGACAAAAGCGGTTGTGCAAGCACAATCAGTGCTCCATTGATTGTCCACAGTAAGCTATATTGTTTCAAACTGATATTGATTTCCTGAGTGTACGTCGCAATGGTGGATTGCCATTGTACATAGCCCATCCAGCATAATAAATAGGCGACACAAATGAAGAGCAGTGCCTTCAGTTTCGATTTATCCCTAATCACCTTAGACTCATTCAATACAGATGTTTGATGAGCGCTCACGGATATGCTTCGATAACCAAATAAGGCAATGAAGAAAAAGACGATATACATACTAAGATTCGCTAAGAATATATAGTTAAAGGAAAATGAGGCGACAAATCCACCTAATGCAGCTCCAACCGCAACTCCGATATTTTGCGCCACATAGACTGAATTGAATGCTTTTCTTCCACCTTCAGGCCATACCGAACCTGCCATGGCATACATGGAAGGAAAGACGATTCCCGAACCAAAACCAACAATGGTCAAGAAGACCACATAGTGCGGCCAGCCATGCCAAATATTCATTCCAACCAGAGCAGTCAAAGTAATGGAAATCCCTACTAATATCGAGCGATAACCGCCGAACTTATCAAAAAGTGTTCCCCCGATCAGATTTCCAATGACGCTCGCTCCCGCGTTCATCATCAGCACAATTCCCGCTACAGATAGTGATTTCCCTAAATTCTCATGTAGATAAATGGTATTAAGAGGCCATAAAAAAGAGGCACCTGTCACATTCACCATCATTCCAATGACAAGCAACCATAATGATTTGGGCATGATTCTGCCCCCTTTCCATCATTTTATTTCGAGTCCCAAAAGGATTTTACTCTTTTTTGTGAAAGGGGGCAAGAATTATTTCTTAAAATAGATGTCCTTTTTTTAACACAATATATAAACTAGGTGCCTCCATTAAGAGCACCTAGCTTAGGACAATCATTTTCCGTTATGATGATCGGATTTGACAGGCTGTCCCTGTTTTTCGTAGCGCTTTTTCGCAGCTTTGACAGGATTGTTTTCAGCCCCGAATTCTGTATCTAAATTACGAAAATCACTGCGGGTCTTTTGTTCAGGATTTTTTTTGTCAGAACGTGTTGTCAATGTAATTTACCTCCTACTACATTTGGATCGTGATCTAACAAAATCATCTCATTTTGCATGTTTTGAAGCTGAAGTCTCATGCGATGCAATTGTTCACGCTGTTGAGAGTTCGCGCTGTTGGCTAAATGAGCTACATCATTCACTGCTGCTTCAAGCTGCTGCATGGCTTGAGTATATTCCACATCGTGATAATGCTCCTGCTGTGATCCTGATTTATATTGTTCTTGAGCGTAACGAATGGCATCTTCACACTTTTGAATGCATTCATCTACCGAATTTCTTGTTGCCATTTCGACTACCTCCTTGACGTTTGGAATAAAGAAGAGGAAGGTCCCATCCTTACTCTCCTCCATCTTAGTTTGAACCTGATTGGCCGTTTCAGAAGTGGTAATCTTCGCCTATTTCTTTATGCAGGATACATTTGACCCCGTGTTCATGTTAAAATCTTTTTGAGCGTCATACATACTGTTACACACATTGAAACGTAGGAGGTGTTTGTCATCGGGACAAACCCATTTCCATATGCCACAGATTCCAAACGATATCATACGTGGAACTATCATTTACGAAACCATTTTGGACACAAGGTCTTTAAGGTTGCCCTGGACGGCGGTTTCGATTGCCCGAACCGGGATGGCACGGTCGCCCGTGGAGGCTGCACGTTTTGCAGTGCTGCAGGCTCTGGTGATTTTGCCGGAAGCAGAGTCGACTCTTTAGATAAACAATTCAAGGATATTAAGGAAAGAATGCACAAGAAGTGGAAAAATGGAAAGTACATGGCGTATTTCCAAGCATTCACGAACACTCACGCACCTGTTGATGTGCTGAGAGAGAAGTATGAATCAGTTCTCGAACAAGAGGGCGTTGTGGGTATTTCCATCGCTACCCGTCCGGACTGTCTTCCTGACGATGTGGTTGAATATTTAGCAGAATTAAACGATAGAACCTATTTATGGGTAGAACTGGGACTGCAAACCGTTCATGAAAAAACGGCCGGCTTGATCAATCGGGCTCACGATTTTCAGTGCTATGTAGAAGGCGTCAATAAATTAAGAAAGCACGGTATACGGGTCTGTTCCCATATTATTAACGGACTGCCTCAAGAAGATGAAGAAATGATGATGGAAACGGCACGTGAAGTGGCAAAACTTGACGTCCAGGGAATCAAAATTCACCTCCTGCACTTACTGAAAGGAACACCCATGGTCAAGCAATATGAAAAAGGACTGCTCGACTTCATGGATTTCGACAAATACGTGAAATTGGTTTGCGATCAGCTGGAAGTCCTTCCACCGGAGATGATCGTTCACCGCATTACGGGGGACGGACCTATCGACCTTATGATCGGACCAATGTGGAGCGTGAATAAATGGAGTGTACTGAACGCGATTGATGATGAACTTAAACGCCGGGACAGCTGGCAGGGAAAATTTTTCAAAGTGGATGTGAAAGCATGAAATTAGATCGAATCTTACCTTTTGCGAGAGAGCTTCTGGAACGGGCTGTCAAACCAGGAGACATTACTATAGACGCAACACTCGGGAATGGACATGACACCTTATTCCTGGCTCGGTTAGTCGGAGATAACGGCCGGGTATACGGCTTTGATATACAAGAGGAAGCTATAGAAAACACGAAAGAACAGCTCATCACCCATGACCTTTCTCACCGGGTGACACTCTTTCACCAAGGGCACGAGACAGTGATGAACGTCATTCCTCCTGTCCATCACGGGAAAGTGACAGGCGCAATCTTCAACCTGGGGTACTTACCCGGCGGCGACAAGGAAATTGTCACCCGTCCGAAAACAACGATACTCGCCTTGAATCAAATCCTGGAAATGATGGCTCCTGAAGGGATCCTCGTCCTTGTCATTTATCACGGGCACCCGGAAGGAGCGGTAGAAAGGGACTATATCCTTCGCTACGTGGAAAAATTGGACCAAAACTACGTCCATGTCCTTCGCTATCAATTCATGAATCAACTAAACAATCCTCCATTTATTGTGGCATTGGAGAAGAGATAAACAGAAAAGCGGAAGGGCTTTCCCTAGAGGCGACAAGCATAAGGCTAACTTGCCGAAAAGGCTGATTTGTGCCTTTTTGGTGAGTTAGCCTTATGACCTCGAGCCTCTAAGTCCTGAAGCTGGCCAATAAAAAAATAGGGACGGACCTTTTCGAGGTCCGTCCCTATTCTTATAACAGTTCGTTTGCGATTAATTGGAATGATTTGAGTTTGTCCTGGAAGTCGTAAGTGATGCTGACGAGCATGATTTCATCTGTTCCGTACTGTTCACTGAGTGAATGTAGTTGTTCCTTCACTTTTTTAGGATTGCCCACGACCATCCGTTTACGATTTTCGCGGACTCTCATTTCTTCAAATGGCGTGTACTGATAAGCTGCCGCTTTTTCAGGACTTGGTGTGCCGTTTGAACGCATGCCTTGTTCAATCATTAAGATCGCTAAGTCTATGCTGGATGCCACTCTTTCTGCTTCTTCATCCGTTTCAGCACAGATGGCAAACACGGCCACGATGTTTTTGGGCTCCTTCAAGTATTCGGAAGGAACAAAGTTATTCCTGTAAGCCTGAGTATATTGAGGGCCGCCCTCCCCGTTTATAAACTGGGCAAAGGTATAAGGTAATCCCTTTTGTGCCGCCAGCATCGCACTGGATGGGCTTGAACCGAGCATCCATACTTCCGGCATCGTTTCGATCATCGGCGCTGCCGTTAAGCCTTGGTACGGATGAGTATCTGGTAATGAATCGGTTAAATACCCAAGCAGATCATCGATTTGTTCTGGATAACGATTGACGTCCCTCGGCTTCCCGTCGTGCAGGGCCATCGTTGCCATCGGCATTCCGCCAGGTGCCCTTCCGAGTCCCAAATCAATCCGATTCGGATTCAACCCTTCAAGCAATCGGAAGTTCTCCGCTACTTTGTATGAAGAGTAATGAGGAAGCATGACCCCTCCGGAACCGACACGGATCCTTGATGTATTCTGTGCAAGGTGAGCAATCAAGACCTCCGGTGATGAACCGGCAAGACCCGTTGAATCATGATGTTCTGATACCCAAAAACGTTCAAAACCCAACTTCTCGACATGCTGTGCTAATTGTACTGTATGATGTAAAGCCTCTTGAGGGCTCATTCCTTCTGAAATGGGTGACTGATCTAAAACACTTAGCTTCAAAATGGACATCTCCTTTTATTGATGTGAGTATTATTATCAATTCCATAGTAAAAAATGTCCACTAACATGCTTAAAGGGTGACTGCCGAGGAGACAGTCACCCTTTATGTTTAATAAATTATTTGTAAAGTAACACTTTTCCTACTGTACCATCAGCACTTTGTCCTGTAACTCGGAATTTCAATCCGTAGTTCGGTACGTTACGTCCGGCGTCTACCAACCCTTTATTGCTGTAATCCGCACTGTCGTTGAATAATGGATTTTGGGCAGTTTGGTTATCTTTCAAAGTGATTCCAAGAGTGTTGCTATAATCCAGGAACATTTTTTCTGATTTGTTCAAACTGAATGCAGCGTCGTGTACTTGGTAGCGTGAAGAAGCCACCGCTCCATCGCTCCAGAAGTTCGTGCTTTGGTCTGCATCCACAACACCGACAAATCCATCTCCTGGATGAACGCCAGTCCAGTTTTCACTGAATTGCTTATCCACATACCATACCACTAAACCATCGTCGAATTGCATTAAGCTCGCACCACGGCGGATGTTGGCAAGACCTTCATCTACACCGTTATGGCTGCGCCATTCCAGTAGGTAGTAATGCTCAGATCGTTTGATACCATCATTCTTATCGAAGCCGTCTAAAGTGAATTGAGGTTCTCCTTCAGCATCATCAAACAATACTTCTTTTCCATCCACTACTACAGAAAGATCATCTGCGTAGAAGCCTGGATTTGAAACAGCAGCATCTGTTACATACTCAATGGCAACTTCAACTTCTTGACCAGCATAAGCTGAAAGGTCAAATGAAGCATCAATCCATCCGTTAGAAGAACCTGTAATTCCATTACCCAGATTAGAACCATGCGGATTAGTATTCGTCGTAATATCACTTGCCACCGGCTCACCGTTCACCGTTACATAAGCATAATCCCAGTCAGTTTCAATGTCATACCAAGCTTTGAAATTGAACTTTGCAGAAGTAGCATTTGTTAAATCCACAGTAGTAGTTAAATTATTGTGTAAGTCATCTGCACTTCCAGAGAAGTATTCATTCTCACCGCTTGCCGGTTCATTGATGACCGTTTCTTTTTGTGGAAGGTTCACTTTCACTACATCGTTGTTTGTTCCTTTGGTGTTGGCTTCGTCAAGGAGTGCTTCGATTCCTTTACTAGAAACGTCCTCTAAATTAATTTCTGATCCAGTCAACCAGTTTCCTTTAGTACCTGCACTATCCACTACTGCAGAAGCCTGCAGCATTTCTTTCATATAAGGACTAAATCCTGTAGGTTTCGTTCCCGGGATATCTCCAGCCCAGCTTCCGCTTGACATGATGGACCAGTAGCTGACCGGTTCACCTGCGCCGGTATACTGAGTATCATATTCATCAGGAAGACCTAAATCATGACCGAATTCATGGGCCATGACTCCGACAGCACCGTCTTCAGGTTCGATCGTGTAGTCATAAGCAGCCATCTGCCCGCCCCAATAAGGGACAGTTGCTTCAGTTCCTGGAAGAGCATGAACCCCGCCAAGATTCCAGCGATGAGACCAGATGGCATCAGATCCTAATTCTCCTCCGCCAGCTTCTTCACCTACACCTGAGTGAATCACCATTAAGTGGTCAACCAGACCGTCTGGCTCAAGGTAATTTCCATCTCCGTCAAGGTCATAACGATCCCATTGGTCATAATCGGCAATGTTTACATCTGGATCTGCTGCCGCTGCCGCCAACGCTTCTTTTACAAGGCCACGTGCATTGACATCGCTATCATCTTCAGTAGGATAGTTTCCTCCGTATGCAGCCGCCGGTTGCTTTGCTGTATACCAGCCAGCAACTTCCCCTTCAACAGAATAGCTTCCACCTGACTGCTGTTCATAGTATTGCTTCATGGACACATAGTTTTTCCCGTCTGGACCTGTCCAACCGCCTGTACCAAACAACATATCTTGATAGTGCTCACGGGAATAAGCATCTTCACCTTCGTAATACATATCCGTTTCTTCAGGTTTCATTTCATTATGCTTTCTGTCAGGATAATCAACTAAAAGAACCAACACCTTATCCGTACGCATTTCACCGGCATACGCTTCTTCTTTCACAGACTCTGGTGAATTCTTCTTGGCTTGTCCTAATTTATTTCCTTTTCCATTCATCAAATCATTGTTTTTCATTTGTTCTTGAAGCTTCACTTTTTCAGAAGCTTCTTTTTCATGTAATTCTCCTGCTTCTTTTTCAGCAGAATCCGCTTTCGCTTTCAAGAACTTCTGCAGTGCTTTTTCAGCCTCAGCAGGTGTCGCATTTTGTTTGATTTTACCTTCTTTTTTCAACATTTCGATCAAGCGTTCGTCATTCGCAATGCCTAAATCGAAAGGCCCTCCATGCTTATGTTCGTGTTTCACCGTCGGCTTGGCTAATACATTTTCCGGTACAGTGGTTGCAGCTGATGCCGGTACCGTGAACGCCCCGACACTGATAGCGGCAGCCATGGCCATTGACAATACTTTGCGTGTCTTCAAAAAAAGTCCCCCTCTTTTTATGTAATAATTTCTCACTAATTTAAAATATACTCCACTATTCTGAAAAGTAAATATTTTCAGAATACATTGGTTATTTAGTATTACGAAATAAAATTTTTATAGATAAATAGTATGATATTCAACTGACAATACAGTAAGTAAATTGTCACAATCCCCAAAAAGCAACAATTACTTTATGTATAAATATGGTATTAAAGGTCGAAATTAGCATTCTCCACCAAACTAAAGTTGGATGAAATAGACAAAAAAAGGGACGGACCTTCGACACTCGTGTCGAAGGTCCGTCCCTCTTATTCAGGATATTTTTTTACGGTTTCTCCATTTGCGGTAGATTTTGCCGTTGATGTAGAAGAATCTGGTGATCCAACCGGCTTGTCCGATGAATTCTTTGGAGAAGGATTGTACTTTTTCTTGTTTGTTTGCCTTGTCGTCTGACAGGTAAACGCCGATGAGTCCTTTGTTGATCAGGCGGTGAAAATGGGCATGGGGCAGTTCATGGGTGTGTTCGTCTGCTTTTTGAAGGAAATGCAGCAGCCGTTCCTTTAAATGCTCATCATCCTCGTAATAGAAGCAGAAGTTCAAGTCTCCCCCCTCCTGGTCCTCATCCTGGTCGATGAAGTAATCAAGAAGAATATGCAGGCCCTGAATGTATGGAAAATATCCACGTTTGATTTTTTCTGTGTGCGACGGCTGAAAATCGCTCCGGCATGCGTATGAAACTAAACAGAAGATACCGAGTGTGGACCCGGAGCAGGCGGAAAACTCGTACCAATTCATTTCCGGAAGGTTCGAACGGTGAGTTTCAAACCAATTCTGCAGCCTTCCTACCCGTTCTTCTTTTTTTACATGTTTATGTATCTGCAAGTCGCAGTAGTATTCACAAAGTTGTACAAGATCCTTTTTGATGCTGTCATAGTGTTGTAATGCTTCAAGAACGGACTGACAGGTAAGCACTAGATCCCTCAGATACCCCCCGTCATCCTGATCCGCCCTTAAAGAATAGTAATTGACAGGGACAGCGCCCACCGTCAGGGCGTGCTTCATGGATTGATGAAGGAGGGCAAAATCGTCGGGGTCCAGGGAAACGCTTCGATCACACAGATTATCCAAATAATCGCTTATCGTTTGATAGGCGACGATGAATCGAATCGTTTCTTCTTTTCTGTCCAGTGCCAGCAGGGAAAGAATCGATCCACCTTCACAGTGAAACGTTTTATGCTCTATACTGGCAAGGGCCTGGCTTCTCAATTCCTGATTGGGGATCGCTTCTGCACGCCTCTTCCACTCATCTAACTCTTTATGAACAATCGGAAAAACATTTCGGTATACTCTTGTCATTAACGAAAAGGGATCACTTGGAATGGACACCTTTACCACCTCTTTTACAAAATGTATCCTAGCGCTTTCAAACGACTTTCAATGAAAATTTTGGAGTACTCAAATATATCTTCTCGTTCTGGTTCATTATAGATTTCATGATAGCACTTCGGCCATTCTTTGTAATGCATTTCAGATAAAGACAGTTCGTTGAACCATTTTTTCACTGCTTTTTTATCGACGATTTTGTCATCACCAGCCTGCAACACGAGCAGTGGAACGTCAGGCATTTTTTCCAGGTTTATAAAAGCCAGTTTGATCGCATGGGCGAGCTCCCTGTACCAGCGGACGGACACCTTGGTGATATAGAGTGAATCGTTGCTGTCAATTTCACGTACGTCTGCATTTCTTGTTGCCATATCGATCGTTAACCCGGATGGAAACTTCACCATGGGAGCGATCTTATTCAAACCGTGGGACAAGAGCTCGATCGGTTTTGAAGGGGTCGTGACCAAGCCTAAACAAGGTGAGGACAAGATCACACCTGCCAGGTTCACATGGGATTCCTGAAGCATACGCACCGCAACAAGCCCCCCCATACTATGACCTATCATAAATACTGGTAATTCAAATTGATATGCTGCCTGTACCCAATCTTTCACTTCCACTATATATTCATCAAAGGAATCAATATGTCCTCTTTTACTTCTTGAGGTCATACCCTGCCCCGGTAAATCCCCCATTATGACATGATAGCCTGCTGCACGCCACATTTCAATGAGCCAACCGTACCTGCCATGATGTTCCATTGCTCCATGAATGATGACGATGACTGCCTTTGCTTCTTGATCTGTTTCCCATTTCCACATGGCAATCCCTCCTTTATAGTTCTCTAATTGATTGAATTCTGCTACCATTTATTATAGTAAATATTATTGAAAGGGGTAGTAAAAAATGCTCTATCCGTATCATGATAAAAAACCAGTCATCTCTCACTCAGCTTACATTGCCGATTATGTGACCATCTCCGGGGATGTCGAGATCGGGGAAGAGTCCAGTATTTGGTTTAACACCGTCATCAGAGGGGATGTCGCTCCAACGAAAATCGGTAATAAAGTAAATATACAGGATAATTCCATTCTCCATCAGAGTCCAAATAACCCTCTTATTCTTGAAGATGAAGTAACCGTCGGCCATGGAGTGATTCTACATAGCTGCAAAATTCGAAAGAAAGCGTTAATCGGTATGGGATCCATTATTCTCGATAATGCTGAAATTGGTGAAGGAGCTTTTATTGGAGCAGGAAGCCTTGTTCCTCAAGGGAAAGTCATTCCTCCTAATACGCTGGCATTCGGCAGGCCAGCAAAAGTAGTGAGAGAGCTAAACGAACATGATATTAGCGAAATGAAGCGCATTTCCAGAGAATACGCTGAAAAAGGACAATATTATAAAAGCATCAAACCATTTTAACTTCTTATACTTGGGATACCCCATCCTTCATTAGATTACTCATGTAATATTTTCAGGTGTAACACGTGTGATTGTTTCCTCGAACAGGTTTTATCTGCCGTTTTAGAAATATATCTGCCAGTATCGGGATATGTCTGCCATGTGACACAAACTAATAAATTTCGCCGAATCAATTAGAAATGCCACTCATCAAAAAGAGACCAACACCCATAAAGTGTTGGTCTCTTTGATCTTATCTTATTCGCCTAACGCTTCTGCTTTTAATGCTTCAGCTTTGTTTGTACGCTCCCAAGGAAGATCAATATCGTTACGGCCGAAGTGTCCGTAAGCAGCTGTTTGCTTGTAGATCGGACGACGAAGGTCCAGCATTTTGATGATGCCAGCAGGACGAAGGTCAAAGTTGTTGCGGACAACATCAATCAATACGTCTTCTGATACTTTACCCGTTCCGAATGTGTCGATTGAAATAGATACCGGTTGAGCAACACCGATTGCATACGCTAATTGAACTTCACATTTTTCAGCTAAACCAGCTGCTACAATGTTCTTCGCTACGAAACGTGCTGCATATGCCGCTGAACGGTCCACTTTCGTTGCATCCTTACCAGAGAATGCACCGCCACCATGACGAGCATATCCGCCGTATGTGTCAACGATGATTTTACGTCCTGTTAAACCTGCATCACCTTGTGGTCCACCGATAACGAAACGACCTGTCGGGTTGATGAAATATTTTGTTTGCTCATCGATCAGTTCTTTCGGTACAACCGGATCGATGACATATTCCTTCAAGTTACGCTGGATTTGCTCAAGCGTTACTTCAGGGTGATGTTGAGTAGAGATAACGATCGTGTCGATTCGAACCGGCTTGTCGTTTTCATCATATTCAACTGTTACTTGCGTTTTTCCATCAGGACGTAAGTAAGGAAGAATTTCTTCTTTACGAACTTCCGTTAAGCGACGGGAAATTTTGTGAGCAAGGGAAATGGGAAGAGGCATAAGCTCTTTCGTTTCATTACAAGCGAATCCAAACATTAACCCTTGGTCACCTGCTCCGATTGCATCGATCTCCTCATCCGTCATTTGTCCTTCACGGGCTTCAAGTGCCTGGTCTACCCCTTGAGCGATATCAGCAGATTGCTCATCGATGGATGTCAATACTGCACATGTTTCAGCGTCAAAGCCGTATTTCGCACGAGTGTAGCCAATTTCACGGATTGTTTCGCGAACGATTTTCGGAATATCGACATACGTACTAGTTGTAATTTCACCTGCAACAAGTACAAGACCCGTTGTAACAGACGTTTCACATGCTACACGAGCATTAGGGTCATTGGTAAGAATTGCATCAAGAATTGAATCAGAAATTTGGTCACAAATTTTATCTGGATGTCCTTCGGTTACGGACTCAGATGTAAACAGACGACGTTTAGTTGACATCAAGGTTCCTCCTTAAGCTATTTGTTAGACTTTGATCTAACAAAACATTAAACAGATACGGTACTCATTCCCTAAGTAGTATGAAGTAAACATGGTTTTTTTATAAAAAAATCATGAATTATGTGCATTTGATCCTCTATAAACAGAAAAAACCCTTCCTCATGATTAAAGCAATAGAGGAAAGGTTTCAGATCATAGCCGCGCCTTTTCTCTCTTATCGTTCAAGGTTCATAGACCTTGCCTCAGTTTAGCACCTTCGCTTAATCGGATCGTTTCAAAGTATAAGATCCATTCACTATTTAGCAGGTTGCTGGGTTTCATAGGGTCTGCTCCCTCCACCAGCTCAGGATAAGAGTATCCGTTCAAGGAACAATGATAACGTTTAGGACTAGAGGTGTCAACTTTTTTTCGAGTGACAGGTTTAACCAATCTTTTAGCCTCTTTTTATGACTTCAACCTATTTTTCTTCATTAAAATAACCTAATGGGGTAATGAGGCTAAACATTTAGATTTTTTCTTCATATATATAAGAAGAAACAAGCTGTATTTGGACGAAAAATGTGACAAAATGAAGACACATTATAAAATTAAATAAATAGTATAGACTAATAGCTTGATTGTGTTATACTATTTTTGTGAAGTAAGCGATGCCATTAAATAAATTTATATAAAGGAAGGGTTCTAATGAATTCAGTGAGCATGTCTAATGAATTAACAGAATTACTTAACGGTCAAAATATTCAGGAACAATTATCTGTTTCCCAACTAGTTGAAAAAGTCCTTCAACGCAATGAAGGCGTTTTAACATCATCAGGTGCAGTCAGAGCAGAAACTGGTAAATACACAGGACGCTCTCCTAAGGATAAATTTATTGTTGAAGAACCATCCACGAAGGATAAGATTGAGTGGGGTTCTGTCAATCAACCCATCTCTTCAGAATCATTCGATAAACTATATACAAAAGTGATCAATTACTTAAAAGAAAAAGAAGAAGTGTTCTCATTCCAAGGGTTCGCAGGTGCAGACCCAAAACATAGACTGCCGATTCAGGTTATCAACGAATTTGCTTGGCATAATCTTTTCGCTCATCAATTATTCATTCGCCCGACAGAAGAAGAGCTAAAGGGTCACCAATCAGAATTCACAATCGTTTCTGCTCCGAACTTCAAGGCGGATCCCGAAGTTGACGGAACTCATTCTGAAACATTTATCATTGTATCATTCGAAAGAAGAATTGTCCTGATTGGTGGTACTGAGTATGCAGGTGAAATGAAAAAATCGATTTTCTCTGTCATAAACTACGTGCTTCCTGAATCCGATATCCTTTCCATGCACTGCTCTTCAAACGTGGGACGCGAAGGCGATGTGGCATTGTTCTTCGGTTTATCCGGAACTGGAAAAACGACTTTATCCGCAGACCCTAACCGCCGTTTGATCGGCGATGATGAACACGGTTGGTCTCCAAACGGTGTTTTCAATATCGAAGGCGGCTGCTACGCTAAATGTATCGGTCTGACACGTGAGAAAGAGCCACAAATCTTCGATGCCATCCGTTTCGGTTCTGTCCTTGAAAATGTTGTCCTTGATGACAATTCCCGCATCCCGGATTATGAGGATAACACATTAACTGAAAACACTCGTGCTGCATACCCTCTTCAAGCGATGGAAAACATCGTTGAACCAAGTGTTGCAGGACATCCAAATACAATCGTATTCTTAACGGCAGATGCATTCGGGGTATTACCTCCAATCAGCAAACTGACGAAAGAACAAGCAATGTACCACTTCTTAAGTGGATATACATCGAAGCTTGCAGGTACGGAGCGTGGGATCACTTCACCACAAGCAACGTTCTCAACATGCTTTGGCTCACCATTCCTGCCACTTCCTGCAACTCGTTATGCCGAGATGCTTGGGAAGAAAATCGATGAGCACAATGCACAGGTATTCTTAGTGAACACCGGGTGGACTGGTGGAGAATACGGTGTTGGTAACCGCATGAAGTTATCTTACACTCGTGCTATGGTTCAAGCAGCTCTTGAAGGCGAACTGACTCACGTTGAAACAGAAACGGACGACATCTTCGGTCTGAACATCCCTGTTCACGTTCCTGGTGTTCCTGACGAAGTGCTGCAACCAAAAAGAACATGGTCCAATGAAGCAGCATATGAAGTGAAAGCAAAAGAACTAGCCCACAAATTCAACGAGAACTTCAAGAAATTCTCAAACGTACCATCTGAAATCGAACTTAAAGGCGGTCCATCCGTTAAATAGTCTACTATACAAAGGTCCGTCCCTCATTCTTGAGGGACGGACCTTTGTTATGGTTATAATCCTTTTTTACGGCCGGTGATTCTGTTAAATAAAAAGACTACAATGGCAATAACGAGTAAGATATGGATGATGGCTCCTCCGATTTTAAAGATCCATCCGAGCAACCAAAGGACTAAAAGAATTCCAATAATGGTCCAAAGCATGAGTTTCCCTCCTAATAACTGTGATTGATGCTAAGATTCCCTATTTCCATAAATTTAAAACCATACATGGTATTTCACATATAAAAATATACAACCATTAGTAACTTCTGTTAGTCACGCTGAATTTACTCAATAAAATTCTTGCTCTCATTAAATTTTCCTAAAAATAATACTTTACTAAATATTTCTAATTTTGTATGATAATGATTAAAATTCACGGAGGGGAATCAAGATGATCAGACAACTTACAGAACAGGATCATGATATTTGTCAGCAACTCATTCAGCAGCAGCCGGCTGAAAATTTGTTTATTATCGGGGACATTGAAGCCTTTGGGTATGAACAGGATTTTCAGAAAATTTGGGGCGACTTTGATGCGAAAGGGAATTTGAGGGGAATCCTCCTTAAGTACAGAGAAAACTTCATCCCTTTTTCCATGGGTGAATTTGATGCGGAAGGGTTTGCCAGAATCATCAATGGGACTGAAGACTACAGCATCGTTTCCGGATTAAAAAGGATCGTGACGCAGGTTGAACCCTTTTTATCCAGAGAAACTAAATCAATAAGACATATGTATTATGCGAAATGTGACAACACGGAATCAATGAACCGACATGCCCTGCCTCATGTTAAACAGGCTACCCTCAATGATCTACCTCAACTTGTGGACCTATTGAACAGCATCCCTGAATTTAGTGGTGGTGATTTTTCTGTAGAAAAAAGAAAACACAGCATGGAAGCCGGTGTTTCCAGAAGCTATTACGTAGAGGAAGACGGAAAGTTTGTTTCTTCCGCCTCTACAACCGCCGAAAACAGTATGTCAGCGATGATTGTGGCAGTTTGTACCCATCCGGAGTACAAGAAAAAAGGATACGCTACGGAATGCATGACGAAGCTCTGTCGTGACGTATTAGAAGAAGGAAAAGAATTGTGCTTATTCTATGATAATCCTGAAGCAGGGAAAATTTATAAGCGAATCGGATTCAAGGATATAGGATATTGGTCTATGTATAAATTTTAGTCATAAAAAAAGTTGACTCCCAACAAAGAGTCAACTTTTTTCATTATGCTGCTGCTTTCCGATTCCCGATTAACCTCGCCTGAACCAGTCGTTGTCTTACAGTGATTCCAATCCAACTGGCCAGGAATGCTTTGATAAGTCCAACTACGATAAATGGATATACACCTGCTGCCATTGCCTGATTCCAGCTAAGATCGGCTACAAATTTAAGTTGAATGGTACCCAGGATCAACGTAATGATCATTCCGACTGTATTGGCAATCATCGCCATCGGAATGGTGAATTTGGTTTTTTCAAGAATGAAGCCTGTAAAGAAAGCCGCTACGATAAAGCCGAAAATATAGCCTCCCGTAGGACCGACCAGTACCTGTGCCCCTCCACTGAAGCCCGCAAATACAGGAACACCCACTGCTCCCAGGGCTGCATAGCAAACCATGGCAAACGCTCCATATCGGCTTCCAAGAATCGTCGCGGTAATTCCTACTGCCAATGTTTGTCCGCTGATTGGTACGAGTGGCAGTGGAATCTCGATTTGAGCGAAAATCCCCGTAATCGCAGCAAAGATGGCACAGTGAATGATCATCCTTAGTTTTTCTCCGTTCACTTTCAAATCCCCCTTGTGTATGTAAACTATGTATAACATTAAGTTAACACAATTGAAAGGATTTTGGGAAGCTTATTTTTCTTCCCTCTCGTTTTTTAACTGGGAGCATAAACATTACATATCATTTCTTTAGCCTGCCATTCTAAAGCGGTTTTTAATGTAACCCTCCCTTTTGGGAACTCATCAATCCCCTTATCACTCACCAAATATAGGATAGTGCGATTTGGCTGATGTTCATTAAATACTTGAATGATTCTTCCTATGGCTATGTATGGCATTTTCTTTCTCTCCTTATGAGCAGGACGCACTTCCTTTCACCTGCGCCCTGCGTTTTGTAAAGGTGGATCACACGAGCGTACAGCTACACTCGATCATATTTCTCTTCGTTCTCCGTCTATTATCTTTCATTTTTAAGAAGCACTTCTTCACGCACTTGTTCCGCAGCTTCCACCATGGTTTTAAGAGCTAAGACCGTCTCATCGATCCCACGTGTTTTCAAACCACAATCCGGGTTGACCCAGAATAAATGGGGATCCAGCACTTCCAGAGCCCGATGTATATTGCGGATTAATTCTTCACGTTTCGGCACCCGTGGACTATGAATGTCATATACCCCGAGACCAATCCCTTTGTCATACGTATAATCTTCAAAAACATGGATCAACTCCCCATGACTTCTTGATGTTTCAATCGAGATGACATCAGCATCCAGATCACTGATGGCATCTATAATATCTTCAAAATCCGAATAGCACATATGTGTGTGGACCTGGGTTTGCTTCTGTACAGATGAAGTGGCCAATCTGAAGGCATAAACGGCAGCCTTTAGATATTCCTCCCAATTTTCACTCTTTAAAGGCAGACCTTCCCTAAGTGCCGGCTCATCGACTTGTATCATGCGAATCCCATGGGCTTCTAATTCCTCTATCTCTTTTTGGAGAGAAAGTGCGATTTGATTCGATACTTCATATCGTGATATATCATTCCGAATAAATGACCAATTTAGAATCGTGATCGGGCCCGTTAACATCCCTTTAACCGGTTTATCGGTTAATGATTGGGCATATACGGTTTCTTTAACCGTCATCGGTTCTTTAAAATTCACATCACCGTAAATGAGTGGTGGCTTCACACATCTGGAACCGTATGATTGTACCCATCCAAACTTCGTAAATTGAAAACCATCTAATTTCTCACCAAAGAATTCAACCATATCAGTCCGCTCGAATTCCCCATGTACAAACACATCAAGACCTATTTGTTCCTGAATTTCAATCCAGCGTTTTATTTCCGCATGAATATATTGTTGATACTCCCCATCAGAAAGTTCTCCCTTCCTCCATTTCAACCTTTGCCTTCTTACTTCCTGGGTTTGAGGAAAACTTCCTATTGTAGTGGTAGGTAGAAAAGGTAATGAAAAGTACTTCGCCTGTTCCAGTTTACGAATATGGAAAGGATCCTTTCTCCCTACATTATCGGGTTGCAATTCCTCAACCTCTTCCTGCACCTCCCTATTATTGCGCAGGGGTGATTCGTTTAAATTCTTAATCGCCGTTACACTTTGAGCAATCTCATCTTCTATTGTCTCGACTCCCTCACGAATCCCCTTCGTTAAAATTGTGATTTCATGTAATTTCTCATCAGCAAATGATAGAGCGTCAATGAGAGGTGTATCAATTGCTTCTTCATTCTGCAAGGTTACAGGTACATGAAGTAAACTGCATGATGGTTGTATGATCAAGCGATCACTCGGAACATACCCTGCAATGAACGATAGAAGCGAATGGGTATCAGCAAGATTACTTCTCCAAATATTCCTGCCATCAAGAATGCCGGCAGCCAGGAATTTATCTTTAGGAAAACCAAATCTTTTCAGCGCCGCCAAATTCTTACCACGATCATGCATAAAATCTATCCCTATGCCGTCCACTGGGAGTGCTAACACCCGCTGGTACCTTTCCAAACTATCATAATAGGTTTGGAGGATGATCTTTAACCCGGGGCAGGATTCTTTAAGTGTTTGATAGACTTCTTTAAATTGATCCATCTCTTCATCCCCGATGGATGTGCACAAGATCGGTTCATCCATTTGTACCCACTCTACACCCTCTTCCTGTAAATCACGCAATACTTCAGCATAAAGAGGGACAAATTGATCAACGATGGTTTTATAGTCCCCGTTATCATACCCTTTGGACAATTTCACAAATGTGAACGGACCTAAGATAACCGGTTTTCCTTCTATACCCAGTTTTTCTTTTGCCTCCCTAAAAAAATGGAGGGGACGATTTTCCACCAACCGGGGAACGATCCCATCAAGTTCAGGGACGAGATAGTGATAGTTGGTGTTAAACCATTTTGTCATTTCCAGTGCCACCGCGTCCTTTGATCCTCTGGCCATTTCAAAATACGTTTCAAGAGAGACCTTACCCCCACCATAATGAAACCTCTTAGGAACCAAGCCGAACATGACGGCTGTATCAAGCACATGATCATATGAGCTGAAATCTCCAACCGGAATCAAATCAATTCCCTGATCCAGTTGCTTCTTCAAATGGTTGACTCGTATTTCCTCCATTTGTTCTAAGAAGGAATCCTTTTCAATCTTCCCTGCCCAAAATTGTTCCAGCGTCTTTTTCCATTCACGCTTTTCACCGATTCTTGGATATCCTAAATTTGAACTGATCACCTTACTCATTCAATCCTCACTCCTTATACTTGATATGGTTGTCATCAACAAAAAAATCTCCCTTTCAAATGAAAGAGAGATTCATACGCATCACTAACTTGAGTTGAGACAATCTTGTATTCTCAACACGTATTCCTCACCCCTCTCTATATCCACGTAGAGCATAAGCGCATACAACAGGCAGGTCTCCTGACTTAGGTTCACAGCTTCTTATCCCTTCCCATTTCAACAGAAATAGTGGTTGAATGATAAGTCGCTCCCCATTACAGTGGCGGGACCGTGCCGGATTTTCACCGGTCTTCCCTTTTAGCTGAGCATGACTCAGCACCTATTGCATTTGTCTATTTAATTTTTCTTTCATAAAAACGAAAAGCCCTCTCTTGCGAAAGAGAGGGCTTCATGTTTATGAGAATCCTCTCTTATTTTCCAAAGCAAAGTGCTTTGCAGGAATTAGCACCTTTTCAACACATCGGTTGAATGGTTGCCGGGTTTCACAGGGCCAGTCCCTCCACCACTCTCAATAAGAGTTACAAATATATTCATTTACTATTCCGAAATTTGTAATAATCGTAGCACGGTACATATAAGCTGTCAAAAGAAATTTAATTAATACCTTACACGTTTCTAATAATAGGTACTTTCTACATAATGACATTTGATACAAGATCTTGTTACATCCGTTTCATAAAAGACATGTCTGCAGTTTTCCTGAATGCTCTTCACTTCTTTTTCGAGTTGGATGACTCTCTGATTGAGCTTTACGATCTCATTCTTCAATTTCAGTACATGACAAGAAGGTTTATCGATAGATGTTTGATCCATTTTCCACAAACTCCTTCGATTTTTCTTTCAATCCTTTTTCTATTTCCTTATGAGCATCATTCATGCTAGTCTCCTTCATTCCCCTTATGTCATGTGATATTCTCATTGAACAAAATTTCGGGCCACACATTGAACAAAAATGGGCCGTTTTTGCCCCTTCTGCAGGAAGTGTTTCATCATGATACTCCCTTGCACGCTCCGGGTCCAGGGATAAATTAAATTGGTCATTCCATCTAAATTCAAATCGAGCCTTAGAAACGGCATTATCTCTGACTTGTGCCCCTGGATGGCCTTTCGCCAAATCCGCTGCATGTGCTGCGATTTTATAAGCAATGACACCTTCTCTCACATCATCTTTATTCGGTAATCCCAGATGCTCTTTCGGTGTTACATAGCACAGCATGGCTGTCCCAAACCAACCGATCATGGCAGCCCCTATGGCGGAAGTAATGTGATCATACCCCGGTGCAATATCTGTCGTTAATGGCCCCAAGGTATAAAAAGGAGCTTCATGACAGATTTCCATTTGCTTATCCACATTCTCTTTAATCATATGCATCGGTACATGACCAGGGCCTTCAATCATGACTTGTACATCATGCTTCCAAGCAATTTTGGTTAGCTCGCCTAATGTTTCAAGCTCGGCAAACTGTGCTTCATCATTCGCATCAGCAATTGATCCGGGTCTTAAACCATCTCCTAAGGAAACGGAGATATCATAGGCTTTTAAAATCTTACATATATCTTCAAAATGGGAATAAAGAAAGTTCTCTTTATGATGGGCAAGACACCATTGTGCCATGATTGAACCTCCACGGGAAACAATGCCTGTTGTACGATCAGCCGTCAGATGAATATACCTCAATAAAACACCTGCATGAATGGTGAAATAGTCAACACCCTGCTCCGCCTGTTCGATCAATGTATCCCTGTACACACCCCATGTAAGATTCTCAGCAATTCCGTTTACTTTTTCTAGTGCTTGATAGATCGGTACCGTACCAACAGGGACAGGGGAGTTTCGAATGATCCACTCCCTTGTTGTATGAATGTTTTTACCTGTTGATAAGTCCATTATGGTATCGGCACCCCAACGAGTTGCCCACGTCATTTTCTCCACTTCTTCTTCAACGGAAGATGATACAGAAGAGTTTCCGATATTCGCGTTTATTTTCACATGAAAGTGACGACCGATGATCATCGGTTCACATTCAGGATGATTGATATTGGCAGGAATGATGGCCCTGCCCTTTGCTACTTCTTCTCTTACAAATGAAGGATCAACATTTTCCCGGATAGCGATGAACTCCATTTCCGGTGTAATGATTCCTTTTTTTGCATAGTGCATTTGAGTCACATTACGACCCATTTTTGCCCGTATTGGGGTACGTTTGATAGTAGTGAACGCCTCTACGTGTGCATAAGGATCGTCTCCTTTATAGCCGTTATCTTCCGGTTCGATTTCACGTCCCGGGTAAGCGGCGACATCCTGACGTTCCAGGATCCACTCTGTGCGAACGGAAGGTAACCCTTTATGAATATCGACTTGGTAACGCTCATCTGTATAAGGTCCGCTTGTATCGTATACACGAACCGGTTCATTCTCTTCAACGCCCAAGGAAACATTCGTCCTACTCAGTTCTATTTCTCTCATCGGTACATTTATGTCTGGTCTTGATCCTCCGACATATACTTTTTTACTGTTTTTAAATTGCGTTTTTAACTCGATCGCCACTTAACTTCTCCTCCTTTTGATTGGATCTTAGAAGTTACTGCGTCAGGCATCCCATTGTTCAACAAAAGGACATGAAGACACAAAAAAGGGTCCTGAATAATCAGAACCCGAAATGTCAAAAAGTAGTAAGCGCCTCAAAACACAAATAAACGCTTCCGCACTACTTCCCTACGCTGGTATCATCCAGATCAGGTTCAAAGGGTCAAAGAACTTATGCGTTCTCCTCTCAGTCCAAGCAATTTATCGGACTCCCCTAGTAGAAATATTGATAGTATTCTATTGTATTACATACTATTTTTACCATGATTCATTCTTTTTTCCAATAGTAGTATAGTAACAAAATCAAATTAGAACATAATCACACGTTTGATTTCCATTACCTTTTCAGGGTCTATCCCGAAGTCATAGCTCCCATTATGACGGACACCTGATCCTACATGATATTCTCTTGCTTTTAGCTTGCTGTGTATTTCGCCTATATTTTCCACAGTTAAACCCGAACCCGGCATGATAGTGGGACCACCCATTTGCTCTATTTCCCTCATTTTACCAATCGCCTCCAGTCCCTTACTCACTTCAGATTTTCCGCCTGATGTGAGAATTCGATCAACGTTCAATCCTGAATGGAATATTCCTTTGCATAAGGCTACTGGATCATCAGACAGGTCGATAGCGCGGTGAAAAGTAATCGATTGACCCTTCGCACTTTGTACGATCTCCATTAAAGCGTGGGAATCAAGCTTACCTTCATGTGATAATGCGCCAAAGACGATGCCACGGCTTCCCATTTCAACCATTGTTCTAACTTGTTCCACCATGGTATGCAATTCATCAGACTGATACGAGAAAGATTTACTATGTAATCGGATCATAATCTGAACAGGAATTGAAACGGTCCTTAATACTTTTTCTATCACATGAAAATCAGGAGTTAATCCTCCCTCATGTATGGCAGACACCAATTCAAGTCGATCTGCTCCGGATGCTTCTGCAACTTTGGCATCTTCCTCATTCAAGACTATGACTTCCAGTTTGCTCATGTTGAATTCTCCTAACGTGATGATGTTACGTTAACTTTATCACAATGTTGAAGATTGTTGAACTTGTGATGAAAAGGATTTCCCCGCAAAAATATGTTGTTATTTAAAAAGACAATACTCATACGTTTGCATTACAAATCCTATAAAAAGTAACAATCTATCAGAAAAAGACAATGATTCCTCTTGCAAATCATTGTCTTCCCCATCTCCCATTCAATCTTATTCAGAAAATAAATCCGGATACACCGTTTTTGCTGTTAGCTCAACGGCTTCTCCAATACGTGGTCCTGGTCTTGACATAATGTCTGAATCCAAGAAATAGACTTGGCCATTTTGCACTGCATTTACATCTTTCCAGCTTTCCCGGGACTTGATTTCGGCTGTCGGCTCATCGACATAACCCACTGTCGTTAAAATCATATTAGGGTTCCGTTTAATGATTTCTTCTTCGCCTACTTTCACCCAGCCTTTTTGATCTACAAAAATATTCTCGACCCCTGCCGTTTCAAGTATTTCCTGCTGAAACGTTTCTGCTCCTGCTGTATAAATATCAGGGGAGGGACTGATTTCAAAATATACTTGTTCTTTTTCCTTTAGCGTGCTTACTTTTTCTTTCACATCTGAAATCTGTTGCTTGATGCCGTCTACCAATTCGTTCCCCTTCTTCTCTACTCCCATTACCGTTGCAATTTGTTCTATATCCCCATAAACATCTTCAAAGGTTTGGGCAGATTGAATGACAAATACGTTTAATCCCGCTTCCTCAAGCTGCTTCACTCCTGCATCATCTCCAGTGGTATAAGCAATGACAACTTCCGGCTTTAGTGCAATGACCTCTTCCGCATTGACTGTCATGGAATCCGACACTCTTTTAATCTCTTTCGCTTCCTCTGGATAGTTGTCGTATTCAGTTGCCCCGATTACCTTATCTCCTGCTCCTATGGCAAAGAGAATCTCTGTGTTACTCGGCTGTAAGGAAATAACGGTTTCCGGCACTTTCTCAAAGCTAATCTCTTCTCCCCTGTCATCGATGACAGAATAAGACTCATTATCAGACTTGACTTCCTTTGTGGATGTTACTTCTTCCCCATTGCTGCACCCTGCGAAAACAACCAGGATGAATGATAATAGTAAACTATTTAACCATGACTTTTTCATATTTCATCTTCCCCGCTTCTCTATATTTTGTCTTTATACGATTTACTCACAAAAGGAATTTCTTCAATCCCTTCACATTTATTCACATACACGGCCATCACAAACAGGACATTTGCCAGTAAATGAGCGTATTTAAATAGAATATTTTCCACTTTCATCTCAGTACTGACTTTATGTAAGGCACGGACGGACTTTTTTGCTTCACTGCGACAGGTATGAAGCGTACATGCGGCTGTACAGCCTTGAGGAAGGACAAAGGTTTGGATACGCTCCTCGACTTCCGACACATAACGATCGTACATTTGGCTCAATTTATTCAAGTCGTCTTCCTTGATGGCTGTCATTCCCCGGACCGAACCATTGAGGTGGTACGCCATCTCAGCTAAATATAGTAAATCGTCCTGAACTTTCGGTAAGTGCTCCGTCATTGATGACGCGAGTCCAATTTTAGTCGACAGTGAATCGGTCCGGATCTCAAAATCCACGGTTGAAACAGACTCACGCATATAGGGATAACATAAATAGCGGAAATCCTTTGCCATATGTAAGTTCCTCCTTTCTGAATGATGTTTGTGAAGCACCTATCGTATCTTCCGGGAGGTTTAAATAAACACAAAAAAACCAACCAAGAATATTGGCCGGCAGTTGTCATCCATATGAAAAAAGAGATGCTAAAAAGCCGCACCATACCCTTAACTTCCGAAGAGCATAATACGATGGAAAAAAGGCAGGTATCCTGGCTCGTGCGTCAGCCTACTCTAAGAACCTTCCCATCTGAATGATCAAATAGTGGTTTTCTTCTTATTTCGTCAGCACTTACAGTTGCGGAAACAGCTTCGGATTCACACCGAATTCCCTTTATGCTAAAGATCAGCACCTAATTTCTGCGTGGGTTTATTCACTTAAGGAACATTATACCACTTTATCCATATGAAAGATGATGAAGTTTTGCATAAAAAAACAAACATGTTGACGTACAAGCTTGAATATCTTTTGAGTATGTGAAGAAATGATAAGGAGGAAAAACATGAAGCGATTGATTGTTTTGCTATTATGCGTATTTTTGTTAAGTGCATGCGGAGACAAAAAACCTGCATCCCATGAATTATGTGGATACGGGGATATGATGGTGGTGAACAAGAAGGAATATGTGAAGGTCCCTGTGGAGAAGAAGTTGGTTCTGGATGAAAAGCTTGGATCTATTAAAGAAAAGATTGATAGTCAATATCACCCCGAGAATGATTTCTCGGCAAATATACTAAAAAAAGGGACACCCATCTATAGCGTGAAAGATCACAGCAATTATCTAATCGCCCAGACAGAGGATAATCGTTATATTTTATATGAGGAAATCAACTAAAAAGGAGGGCTGTAAGCAGATGTTTACAGCCCTCCTTTATTTAGTTCGTGGAATTCAAGGAAATCAACCGATACAGGATCGTCGTTTTCTCATCCATCCACTCCATCTTTTCGATACTGCCGTAACCACTCGGGTCACTGTGTTTCGTTTTTCTTACCTCTATCGGAATATGCATAGGGTAAAGGCGATATCCGTCCTTTTGCAGTACGAACAGATTCTCTTCTTTCCTCACTTCTTTTCCTTTTGTCACGATCATCGTGTTTAACTCTAAGCCCATGCCCATTTCGCTTGACCTCAATCCTTTTTGTATTTAATCATACACCACTGTCTTTTGATTTTTCATCCAGGTGCATAGCATGGAGACGATTTGTTGGTTCTTTCGTGGAGGGAAGTAATGTGTAAACTCTTTAAAGTATTGGGACGACACAGATTTATTCAGCTCATTCAGTCGTTTTTCTAATCTATATGCATGCTCAACTGAAACGTTCTGATCCTTTTCACCATGAATGATCAAAACGGGAGCTTTTAGGTTTTCTAACTCATATAGGGGCGTACGCCATTCATATCTTTCCGGAAATTTATTGGGACTTCCCCCTATGACTCTTTTCATCATTCTCCTGAGATCCTTCCGTTCGTCATATGTTAAGAACATATCCGAAACGCCTCCCCATGTAACAACAGAGGTAACGTCCCTGCGCTCCACGCCTGTCAGTAACGCCATTACTCCTCCACGGGAAAAGCCAAACACATGAATCCGGTTATGGACCACCCTGTGATAGTGTTTGAGCAATTCAACACCGGAAATGGCGTCTTCACGATCATCTCCAGCAAAATCTTCTTTTCCCTCTCCGCCAAGGTTTCCTCTGTAATAAGGAGCAAAAACAATGAATCCGTGAGAAGCAAATTGAGCGATTCTCGCCGGCCGGACCATTCCCACGCCTTTGATCCCCCCTCTCAGATAGAGGAACCCATCATACTTTCCACCTCCGACAGGTTCAGCCAATAAGCCTCTCACCCGGAGACCTCCGGATAGATAGGTAATTTCATATAGTTCCACATGTGGATTAGGTGAAGGAAACAATGTTTTCTTCACAATCGTTCCGTTTTTCATATTCTCTTCCTTTCAAAACGTGCATTGGGTATTCACACATTTTTTATACTCTACATAGACTATTTTAGCAAATCTCATCATCAACAGGAGATGCCGAGACGCAGCCTTCATGACCATCCTACCCTTCTTATATATAAGGATAAACAAGGCAAAGAAAGATGCACTCATCCCATTCTATCGTTACACCGGTTTCACAAAGCTTAAAGGAGGAATATTGAATGAAAAAATGGCTTAGAAGTAGCTTTGCCATGTTGCTCATCGTCATGTTAACACTCGGTTTGACAGCATGTGGAGAAAAAGAAGAAGTCGTACAAAAGGTTCGTGTAGCAGAGGTTACCCGCTCGATTTTCTATGCCCCTGAATATGTAGCCATCGAAAAAGGATTCTTCAAAGAGGAAGGGCTGGACATTGAATTGACCACTACGTGGGGTGGAGATAAAACGATGACCACCTTGCTATCGGGCGGTGCCGATATCGCTCTGGTCGGTTCAGAAACCTCCATCTACGTCCATGCACAAGGTTCGGATGATCCGGTCATTAATTTTGCTCAATTAACCCAAACCGACGGAACGTTTCTCGTCTCCCGTGAAAAAGTGGAAAACTTTGATTGGGATCAATTAAAAGATTCTACCTTCCTTGGCCAGCGTAAGGGCGGAATGCCGCAAATGGTAGGGGAATTTGTGCTGAAGCAGAACGGCATCGATCCTCAGAACGATTTAAACCTGATCCAAAACATTGATTTCGCTAATATTGCGAGCGCCTTTGCTTCGGGGACAGGGGACTACGTTCAGCTATTCGAACCAACGGCGTCCATTTTTGAACAGGAAGGAAAAGGGCATATCGTGGCTTCCTTTGGAACCGAATCAGGGCATGTTCCCTATACAACGTTCATGGCCAAAGACAGCTATATGAAAGACAACAAAGAAACGGTGGAAAAATTCACGAAAGCTCTATACAAAGCTCAAGCATGGGTGGAGGAAAACAGTGCAGCAGACATTGCTAAGGTGATTGAGCCCTATTTTGAAGACACAGAGCTTGCACTGATTGAAACAGTTGTCGATCGCTATAAATCACAAGGGTCCTTTGCGACCGATCCAATCCTTGACGAAGAAGAGTGGAACAATCTCCAAAACATCATGGATGAAGCAGGAGAGCTTCCGCAGTCCGTTGATCATGAAACGTTAGTGAATACTTCGATCGCTGAAAAAGCAGCAAAGTAGCAACAATCCTGGGGCTGACTTCACATGTCAGCCCTTCATTTACTTATAGAAAAAAGAAAATGGAGGCTGAAATACAGTGAACTTTCTATCGTTAGAATCGATCCATCATACCTACTTTTCACCCAAAACGGCCACCCATGCCCTCTCAGACATTACGCTTTCTGTAAAAGAAGGTGAGTTTGTCTCGTTTATCGGTCCGAGTGGATGCGGCAAAACCACTTTACTCTCCATTATTGCAGGACTCATCCAACCGACCGAAGGAACGATTTCATTATACAACCAACCTATCCGAAAAATGAAAAAGAAACTCGGCTACATGCTCCAACAGGATTATCTGTTTCCATGGAAAACCATCGAAGAAAATATATTTTTAGGTCTGACCATTATGGGGACCCTGACAGAAGAAAAGAGGAAGGAAGCACGTGATTTATTGACTGAGATGGGGTTAGAGGGTGTAGAAACGTCGTATCCGAGGGAACTGTCTGGAGGAATGCGACAAAGGGTAGCGCTGATTCGCACATTGATCACAGAACCTCAATTGCTCCTTTTGGATGAGCCTTTCTCTGCCCTCGATTATCAAACCAAATTGAAGCTTGAGGACCTGGTGTTTTCCACATTAAAGTCTTTTGGAAAAACAGCCATTCTTGTCACTCATGATATCGGGGAAGCCATCTCCATGAGTGACCGCATCATTCTATTCGGAGCAAAGCCAGGACGGATTCACACCACATTCGAGGTCCCGTCATCGTTAACAGGGTTAATGCCCTTTGAAGTCAGAAATCACGAAGAATTCCCGGGATTTTTCCAAACCATCTGGAAGGAGCTTGAAAAACTTGAATCACGAATCGATTAAACAAAAACACTTGGAATACATTCAATCATTGAAGAAAGAACAGCGATGGGTTTGGTTTTATCAAGCTCTTATTTTCCTTGTGTTCTTCTCTCTTTGGGAGCTCGCGAGCCGGAACAGCTGGGTAGATCCCCTCATTTTCAGCTCACCCTCGAAAATTTGGAAGCTGTTTCTCATAAAACTCGGAGACGGAAGCCTATTAGCCAACCTGTCTGTCACACTCGGTGAAACCATCATTGGATTCATTCTCGGCACCTTACTTGGAACCCTTTTAGCTGCTTTATTATGGTGGTCACCATTTCTTTCTAAAGTATTGGACCCTTATCTTGTCATCCTTAATGCCATGCCAAAAGTAGCCCTCGGTCCGATTTTAATTGTAGGGTTGGGACCCGGCTTCACATCCATCATCGCCATGGGTACCGTCATTTCCGTCATTATCACCACGATTGTTGTGTATACTTCCTTCAGGGAAGTAGATCCAAATTATTTAAAGGTCATGCAGACTTTCGGAGCAAAAAGAGGGCAAATGTTTAAAGAGGTCATTCTCCCTGCCTCATTCCCGACCATCATTTCGACACTGAAAGTAAACGTGGGCTTATCATGGGTCGGGGTCATCGTAGGAGAATTCCTTGTGTCCGCCAAGGGGCTTGGATATATGATCATCTATGGTTTCCAAGTCTTTAACTTTACCCTTGTCCTTCTATCCCTGCTTGTCATTGCCATATTCGCTACCATTATGTATAAGCTGGTTGAACAGCTCGAAAAGAAGTTGATCAAATCATAAGGTCGAGGTCCCTTATTCTCTTGAGAGCCAAGTCCACCACTTGATCTTTCATGATAAAACTAAAGGAAGGATCGTCATGGATATTGGAGAAATCACCGTTCCAAAGGACGGCTCCTTCTGTTTCCAGATAATCACCTTTGTTTATGAGCTCCTCAGCTTGAGCAAAGAAAATGGTTTTGATAAATGGTGAGTGATCATATACCTTATATTCCCCTATAAATAAAGGCCGGTTGATCACTCCCCCTGTCTCTTCATACGTTTCACGGACTGCAGCTTCTTCAAGGGTTTCTCCTTTTTCCCGCTTTCCCCCTGGAAACTCCAGACCTCTTTTTTTATGCCGTGTTAACAACCATTTCTCTTTGTAACGGCATAGAACTAACACATGGTATGATTCTTGTTGAAACCTTCCCTTTTCAAAGCATATTTCTACTCTTTTCCCATTTTCATCGATAAACTGTTCCATCTGACTTCACCTCATCCGCACACACTTTCTTTCATCTAACCATAAATAAAAAGCATTGGTCCACAGATTTCACTTCTGAACCAACACTTTTGTCATTACTCCTGGTTTTCATGAGGTTGCGAATTCAGGATACCTATACTATCAATGAATTTCTTCGCTTCATCATCTCCCAATTTATGAATCATTTCATACACAAGATGCAAGTTTTCATCATACGCATCATTCTCGCGATCAAAATGATACTGGAGATAGGGTACGTGAGCCCGATAGAAATTCTGCCAATCGACTGAGTGATTGGAATCGAACACTTCCCGAAGCTGGGTGATTTCTTCATCGGTTGCAGATATCTTAAAGTTCCATTCGGAATCTGTCGAGCTTCTTGAAATTTCACCAGTGGCTACTTCAATATAATAATCATGTCGTTCTTCGTTCATCTTCCCACTCCTTCACTGTACTTATCCTTCATTTTCCTCAATTGAAGAAATTCTATTCACTTCGATTTCTTCTTCAACACTTCTACCGCTTTCCGTAAAAACTCCGGCACGGGGACTCCCGCTCTACCTACATTCTCAATGATTGAAATCATTTCATTACATAAATAAAAAATAATCGTCGCATTACGAATAAAGTGTTGATTTGTTAGTATAGTATCAATAAGGTGGGCAACCGTGACAAGAGCGAAAATCAGCACTTTCCGGCCAATCCCTTTCAAACCGGATTTGCTTGATAACTCTCCTTCGATCCCACTTGCAATCATCCCGGTGAAATAATCCAGAATCACGGCAATTAACAAGATAGTCAACAGCGAATTCCATTCTCCAAATAAATTTAGAATCATTGCACCCAGGCCCGATCCAACGAACAGCATACTTTTTTCCAAATATAGCATCCCCTTTTCCTAATGGTTGGCTTTGTTACAAGTGAATGTGAAGCCAGGACTCCACCGGCTTTTATAGCACCTTATGTCAAAAGTGAGCAAAGACCGATTTATATCTCGTGGTTAATTAGTCTTATAAAGGGTAAAGACAAATAAGAGTTGTCCTAGCATAATATGTAGAGAAATTCATAAACGTTCATGGTAAAATGATACGAAAGGGAGGTGAAGCGCATGAAGTTGATCGAAGAGATTTATGAAATGTACCGAGGAAGGATCAAAGGTACCGACGAAGACTTAGACCTCATTGCCCTTACAATCTTAGAAGATACCTCCAGGAACGAGCTCCTGGAACTTATTCAAGAAATGGAAACAGAAGAATTACAATACTTCTTCCGCTTATACATATTCGAAACACTTAAAGAAAAATGGTCCAACAGCGAAGAACGAGTGAGACTCGAGAAAAAGAGCCTTCACTAATCGAAAAGCGGAGGCGGCTTGCTAAGGCCCGACAAGCATTTCTGGGAAATCCCTGAAGGCGTTCTTTGCCTTTTGGGGATTTTTCAGAAATGACCTTGAGGGACTAGCCGCCGGAGCTGGACAATCGTATAGTCATTTTCCAAATGAAAGAAGAAGCCTTGATCCGAATTTTTCCGGAACAAGGCTTCTTCCCTTTTCATCCCCTCACATCAAGGACATGTCCTTGATCGGGATGCGGTGCAGGCTGACTGACCTGCATTTCTTTCATCATTACGGTCGCTTGAGCCGTTTGAGTCGCCATCTGACTTTTCAATAAATTCATACTGAGTGTTCGTTGAAGCTCAGCGACCTGCTTACCCATCATTGACGAAACATCCTTGGTAACATCCCCCTCGTTTCGACTATCAAAGCTTGTACATACTAATAAAAAGTCATTCGCACTAATCAGCATACCAAATTTTTCTATAGGGAAATTGAAACCTTGAGCATTTCCGTCATAAAAATGTTGATATTTATCCACGACCATCCCATTCTTCTATGGTAAAATAGTGAAAAAAAGGGGGTTGCGTAATGTCAGTAACTCTTGTCCTGATCATTGCTGTTGCTATATGTATTTTAGTGATATTCGTAAGTGCCCTTACGACTTCCAAAGCATATACAGCGGTTAAACATACAGTAGATCCACTTGAAGATAATCCTCACTTGGAGAAGATGAAGCAAGAAGATGAAAAGCAAGACAAATAAAAGAAAATCCACCGTTCTAATTTGAACGGTGGATTTTTTTAATGTTCTTATGCAAAAACCTGCTTTAGCTCTTCATTGCTTTGGCTAAGCCAGAAACGCATCAATTTCTTTGCTCCTTCTAAATCATGGAGCTTCGCCTGGCCGCATTGTTTTTCATTGGCTGCCGGAATTTCTTCTATCTCGACCGCTTCTTTCATCGTATCATTCAAAAGGCCGATGATTTCTTCCACTTTCGGCTCTCCGCTAACAACCAGATAGTAGCCAGTCTGGCATCCCATCGGGGAAATATCAATAATATCGAAATGAGCATATGGCTCTGCGTATTTACGGATGGTGAAGGCTAATAAATGCTCTAGTGTATGAATGGAATCAGGCTTCATCGCTTGTTTGTTCGGCTGGCAGAAACGAATATCAAACTTGTTGATAAGTCCGTCGCTTCCTACCTTATGGACACCGCAATGTCTCACAAAAGGTGCTTTCACTGCATTATGATCTAATTCAAAGCTTTCTACTGAAGGCATTAAAATCACTCCCATTTAGTTTCTAGTTATAAGTATAACGTAAATTCATAGTTATTTCATCAACTTAATCCGAATTAAAAAAAATACCTGTATTTTCTAATTGGAAATTCTTAATGATACATTTTTTATATACGGAAGAAAAACCGATTGTGATGAACATTGGAAGAACAGCAGTTAAAAACATTTTTATCCTCTTCACAGTTCTGATATAGTAAAAGAAAATCAATCAGGAGACGTGTTATGAAAAGGTTATTGTTACTTGTATTCAAGGTGTACCAGCGGGTCATCTCTCCTCTCAAGCCTCCCACTTGCCGGTTCTATCCAACCTGTTCCCATTATGGCGTGCAGGCAGTGAGCCGGTTCGGTGCAATACGCGGAGGCTGGTTAACAATAAAGCGGATTTTTAAATGCCACCCCTTTCATCCTGGTGGAATTGATTACGTGCCAGAAAAGTGGCCATCTAAAAATACGAATCATCCCGACTAGCTCCTATCCGGAGGTAGTCTTTCTTTTTTTAAAAAGATAAAATATAAAAATTCATCCATTTATCTTGCTTATTCCCCATAACGGTAGTAAAATAACCTTTGTGCTAAATCGTAATCATTACAGTTATCAAATTATTTCATTTAAAGGAGGATTCCTCTTGAACTATATTCGTATGAGTTTATTTTTATTATTGATTTTCGTATTGTCCGCTTGCGGAGCCACTTCTGAGCAGGAAGAGGCTGGAAAGAAAGATAAATTGGAAGTCTACACTACTGTGTATCCACTCGAGGATTTCACGAAAAAAATCGGTGGGGAACATGTGGATGTGGAAAGCATTTACCCTCCAGGTGCCGATGAGCATACGTTTGAGCCTTCACAAAAAGATATGATTAAAATGGCTGATGGAGATGTTTTCTTCTACATCGGAATGGGACTTGAAGGATTCGTTGAAGGATCGAAATCGATTCTGGAAAACGAAGATGTAGTCGTTGTACCGACCAGTGAACATGTTGAATTGAAACATGAAGAAGATCATGGTGAAGAAAGTGCTGAAGAGCATGAAGAGCACGAAGAACATGGCGACTCTCACGGGGACGATCACGGGGATGAGCACAACCATGACGTTGATCCTCATCTATGGTTAGACCCGGTCTACTCTAAAGAAATGGCGAAAACCATTGCAGATACCCTTTCAGAAGAAATGCCGGAACATAAGGAAGATTTTCAAGCAAACCTCGATGCTTTAACGAAAGATTTAGATGCGCTGGACGCTGAATTTAAGGACATGGCTGAAAATGCACCAAAGAAAACCTTCTACGTTTCTCATGCTGCTTACAGCTATTGGGAAGAACGATACGGATTGCACCAGGAAGCCATTGCCGGATTGAATACGGCTGATGAGCCATCGCAGCAAGAACTTAAGAAAATCATTGAAAAAGGAAAAGAAGACAATGTTCAATACATCCTCTTTGAACAAAACGTCTCTTCCCGTCTCACAGAAGTCGTACAAAACGAATTGGGTGCAAAAGCCCTGACCCTTCATAACCTTTCTGTACTTACGGAAGAAGACAGAAAGAATGATGAAGACTATTTTTCACTCATGAAGAAGAACATCGAGACTTTAAAACAGGCATTACAATAGAACATTTTGAGAAAGAGCAGCTGGCGAGCTGTTCTTTTTTAGTTTTTGCGATTAAAAATCTTTATAAAAAGGTACTTTTCAAGATTAATCGTTAAATTAGCAAGTATATTAGCAATTATCGACGGGTTTTTAGCTCCGGGAGTAGGCCGATATCAATTTTATTTTCAAATTCGGTCGACTTATTTTCAATTTTCCAGTTTTATTTTCAAAATCGAGCCATTTATTTTCAAATTTTCAATTTTATTTTCAAATCAAACCCTCTGCTTCATTTTGCATATATATTTTCGATTCCCGTAAAGCGATAAGCCAATATACGATTAAATTTACTGCTATATTATCGACTTTGGCCCAAATATTATCGACTTTCCGATTATATTATTGACTCTGTCCCATATATTATCGATTTCCCAATTATATTATCGACTCTACCTCATAAATTATCGACTTTCCAATTATATTATCGACTCTGCCCCATATATTTTCGACTTTGCCTATTATATTATCAACTTAAAAAAATCGACATTCGCCAACAGCATTCCAGATCAACAATCAAACTTTCTCCCCCTACTAAAAATCATGAATATTATTTTCCATTAAGTGGACAATAAGGAAATGTTAAAGACTAGTAAGGGAGACATGAGAATGGATGAATTAGTAATTGCTCGTTCCTTGTTTGGTACTACAATGGCCTTTCATATCATTTTTGCCACACTTGGAGTCGGTATTCCGTTAATGATTCTTGTTGCAGAGATAATGTATCAACGGACGAACGATCTCGATTATTCCGTGATGGCAAAACGCTGGACGAAGGCCTTCGCCGTGCTGCTGGGGGTAGGGATTCCGACAGGGACGATTGCAGGTGTTCAATTGTCACTCCTATGGCCCGGGTTCATGGAGGTTATCGGGCGGGTGATGGCACTGCCGTTCCAAATCGAAATCTATGCCTTTTTTGTTGAGGCGTTATTTATGTCTATTTATGTATATGCGGCGAATCGGATCGCTCCCTGGATGAGAATCGTGAGTCTTGTCCTGGTCGCCATCGGTGGACTTGCTTCAGCTGTTTTAATCACGAATGTGCATGCGTTTGAAGGGACACCCGCCGGATTTGAAATGGTGAACGGAGAAATTACCAACGTGGATCCTTGGAAAGCCTTCTTCAATCCAAGCTTTTTCGTTACGGCGGGGCATGTTGCTTTATCTGCTTATGTAGTGGGATCGTTCACGATTGCTACAGTTTCTGCATTTAAGATGCTCCGAACTTCATTTGGGTCAAGGATTTATAAATTTCATCAAAAATCACTCATGATTTGTTTATTAGTAGGGGGCGTCTTCTCCTTCTTCACAGCGATTAATGGACATGAATCGGCTCAAATGCTTCATGAGTATCAGCCTGAGAAACTGGCTGCAGCTGAAGGCTTGTTTGAAACCCAAACCCATGCACCACTTTCCATTGGAGGCTTCACGGATCCTGTAGAGAGGGAAGTAAAATGGGGGATCGAGATCCCCTGGGCCCTTAGTTTTCTTGCTGGAAACAGTTTCGATACGGAGGTCATCGGCTTAAACGACTTTCCTGAAGAATATTGGCCGCCTCTCTTCGTTCATACGTTATTCAACGCGATGGTGGGAATCGGCTCCCTGCTCATTTTACTTTCCCTCATTGCCTACGTATGGAACAAATTATTGAAAAAAGACCGGTTCCCTAAGTGGTTGATGTGGTCGTTTGTAGCCGGTGGCCCCCTATCGATCTTAGCTATCGAATTCGGATGGATTTTCGCTTGTACCGGCCGTCAGCCTTGGACGATTTACCGCATCCTGAGTACAGAGGATTCGGTTACCACGACGGGAAACTTAGCCGTTCTGTTCGTTCTGTTCGTTTCGGTTTATGCGATTTTAGCCGTGTCCGTGGTTCTTGTTCTCTTGTATTACTTCAAACGGAATCCGCCTGAAAAAGACATCAACAAAGCGGAAGGAAAGAATAAGGATATTCCTCTATCCACATAAACAGCAATAATGGGAGGTGAAGTTATGACACAAGCATTGATTGCCATCACGATACTATGGGGGTTCGTCTTTATTTATGCCGTCATGGCAACGATGGATTTCGGGGCCGGCTTTTGGTCGATGATCTACATTAATCATGACAAGACAAAAGCCACCAATATCGCCAACCGGTATCTGTCGCCAACCTGGGAGGTGACGAATACATTCATTGTTGCCCTGGTAGTGGCAGTGTATAGTATGTTTCCAGGTGCAGCCTATTCATTAGGAACGGTGCTGCTCGTCCCTGGAAGTTTAATCCTGCTGCTTCTGGCTCTTCGAAGTGCATTTCTGGTATTCTCTCACGTGGCAGATGATTACAGAAAGCCATTGACCTATGTGACAGGGATTACAGGATTGTTGATTCCAGGTCTGCTCATCAGCGTACTTCCCATCTCTCACGGACCTTACATCGATTTTGAAGACGGACAAACGCTTCTTCTCGGGAAGCTGTTTACGAGTCCACATGAATATGCCTTCTTCGGATTTGCCGTTGCCAGTACGTTATTTCTTTCATCCTTGCTTCTTGCTGACTACTCAAAAGCTTCTAAGGAATTTGAAGCCTTTAAAGTGTATCGGCGGGATGCGATGATCATCGGTCCAATCTCTGTCATTATGGCGTTCCTCATTATGTTCACCATGAAGAATGAAGCGTCATGGATATATGATAGAATGATGGAAGACCAGAATTTGTTATGGCTCTCCTTAATCGGGTTCCTGGTTGCCGGGGGAGCATTATTTCTACCCACCAATAAAGAGGGCATGAAGGGAATGCCCCGTGTGGCAGTCATCGCCGTGACATTTCAATATGTTCTGGCAAGCTATGTATACGGTAAAGCCCACCTGCCCTATATCATCTACCCGGAAGTCACGATCCAGTCCGGATTCACGGATCCCAACTCGTTTAAGGCTGTGTTCATCACCTATATTGTCGGATTCATCATCCTGTTTCCTGGTTTTGTCTACTTTTGGAGCTTGTTTATGAATGATAAACGATATTTGAGGCAAAAAAGTGAATGACTGCACTATAGCTCCGAGACTCTCGGAGCTATTTCTCTTATCATTTGCTTATCCATTCCCCTGGCCTTACACTAACGGTAGAAATTAGATTTGAAAGGATGATCCATAGTGGCACAATCAATTAAAGGTAAAATCGCTTATATTACGGGTGCTGCCCGGGGAATCGGAAAGGCAACAGCATTGGAGCTAGCCCGAGAAGGTGTTCATGTCGGCTTGATCGCCCGGACAGAAAGTACACTGGAAAATGTGGCGGAAGAAGCAAGATCACTGGGTGTGAAAGCCAGTGTCGCAGTAGCTGATATCTCAGATATGGAGCAAGTGGATGAAGCCATTTCGAAACTGAAAAATGAACTCGGTCCAACCGATATCCTGATCAACAATGCCGGTATCGGAACGTACGGCTCTTTTCTGGAAATCGATCCGGCAGATTGGAAGAAAACCTTTGAAGTCAACGTATTTGGAACGTATCATGTGACGCGTGCCGTCCTGCCTCAACTTATCGAGAAAAACCGCGGGGACATCATCAATATTTCTTCCAGCAGCGGATTGAAAGGCACGGCAAAAAGCACGGCTTACAGTGGATCGAAATTTGCCGTTCAAGGGATGACAGAAGCGTTGATGCAGGAAGTCCGTCCACATAATATCCGTGTCATGACTCTGAACCCAAGCCTCGTGGCAACGGATCTTACCTTTGGGGATAAGCTCGATGAAGCGGACAAAGAGAAATACATGCAGCCCGAGGATTTAGCGGAACATATGGTTTCTCAGCTGAAATTACACCCGCGTATCTTTATCAAGCAGTCTCTTCAGTGGGCGACGAACCCTTTTTAATAAACATAAGAAACAAGAAAAGCTCAGATTCAGCTCTGAGCTTTTCCTTTTCAACCTTCTTTTTATCTGTGTTGATCTACAAGAATCGGATTGCCATCAGGATCTTCAATCGTGAAACTTGCAGGACCTTCGCCTGATTCATCTGCTTCAGTCAACATTTTTACACCTTGTTCTTTCAGCTGTTTTTGAAGGTCCCGAATGTCCGTAAACGATTCGAGATTTTCGGCATTTTGATCCCATCCTGGATTAAAGGTCAGGAGGTTCTTCTCAAACATACCTTCGAACAGACCGATTACAGTAGTTCCATTCTTCATGATAAGCCAATTTTGGGCAATTTCCCCTCCCAAAGTTTGAAATCCAAGTTTTTCATAAAATGCTTTTGATTTATGAATGTCTTTCACACTTAAGCTTACAGAAAATGCACCTAGTTTCATATTTCCTCCTCCTGAAAATTGATAATTCAGATATTCGTGATAGGTCAAGTATAAATAATTACCATTGGAAAGACAATTATGCGTTAAACTTTTCTCTATACGTGGTCACTTCACTCAACCGTTTTTTATTCAACTCCACACCTATCCCCGGACCATCCAAACGTTCCGCCCTACCATTTTTCACGACGATAGGAGAAGAAATGATATCTTCTTCCCAATATTTCCAGGAGGAAGAAATATCCCCCGGAATCGAGAATCCCTCGAGAGTGGCAAGGGCCAGATTATGAGCCCGGGAAACCCCAAACTCGATCATGCCTCCGCACCATACATTGATGTGATTCTCCTGGCACAACCGGTAGATTTCCAAAGCACTTGTGTAACCTCCGACTCTGCCAAGCTTGATATTGACCACTCCGCAACTATTTAAATAGATGGCACTTTTCATATCATGAGGGGTTACGATACTTTCATCCAAACAAATCGGAGTCGACAGCTCTTTTTGCAAAAGAGAGTGCTCCACTAAATCATTAACTCCCAAAGGCTGTTCGATCATCTCCAGACCAAACTCATCTAGTGCTTGAAGCCGGCTTTTGTCTTCAAGGGAATAAGCTGAGTTCGCATCTGCCAGAAGAGAAAGCGAAGGAAAATGGTCCCTCAACTCTTTCACAATCTCCACATCCGCTCCAGGAGAGATTTTCAGCTTTATGCGTTGATACCCTTCCTGCACAAGATCTTCAGCCGAATGGATCATTTCTTTCACTGAGTTGGACCCCACAACGGCGCCGGCAAGAATTTCAGAACGTGTCCCCCCGATCATCTCCCAGAGAGGAACGTTCTGCTGCCTTGCATAGAGATCCCATAAAGCCATTTCAAGTGCAGCCTTCGCCATTGAATTTCCCCGAACGGCTGCGAATCTCTTTCCGATTTCTTTAGGGTGTTCAAACGGGTCGCTGTTCATTAAAGGAATTAATACATCTTTGATCATATGATAGGATGTTTTCACAGTTTCTTCTGTATACCACGGTGTGGAAAAAGCAACTCCCTCTCCCAGCCCAATCAATCCGTCGGCATCCTGAATCTCAACGATGATCCCTTCCCGTTTTTCAACGGTTTGCAGATGGGTCACAAAGGGCTTTTTCAATGGCATCGATAGGATGTGAAGCGTAATGGATTTAATCTTCATCGACATACAGTCCCCTCTCCCACTGCTCCCGTAACACCCTTCTCAGCAGTTTGTTCGAGGCATTTCGTGGTAACTCATCTACAAAGATTATTTTTTTCGGCTGTTTATATGATGCCAGATGATCGGAGCAGTAGTTTAAGATCTCTTCTTTTGTAAGATGCTCTTTTTTAACGATAAACGCACAGGGAATTTGTCCCCATGTGTCATTTGGAATTCCAGCCACCCCGGCATCCTCTACTCCGTCACAGCCCAACAGCACACTTTCAATTTCCGCAGGATACACATTTTCCCCCCCGGAAATGATGAGGTCTGATCGCCGGTCCAGTACAAATAAGAACCCCTCTTCATCTACATAACCGATATCCCCTGTATGGAACCAGCCATCTTCAAAACTTTTCGCATTGGCTTCCTCTCTTCGATAATACCCGTTCGTTACATTCGGGCCTTTTACCAGGATTTCACCCTCTTGATTTGCTCGAGCTGCACCTTTTTCATTCTTGATTCTTAATTCTGAAGGAAAGAGGGGCTTCCCGGCGGAACCCAGCTTCTTCATACTATATTCAGGTGATAATGTCACGATTTGTGAAGCCGTTTCAGTCATTCCATACGTTTGAAAGACGGGCACTCCCTTATCCTTACAAGCCTGAAGTAAAGAAAGTGGTGCAGGTCCGCCGCCTAACAGCATGCAGCGGAAATTCGGGTGATACGTTCGACTCCCTGAATCTTTCATCAAACGCTGAAGCATATTGCTTACAACCGACATGATCGTAACCCTTCCACTTTCAAGCTCCTGATTGATGCTCTCGACGTCGAAGGTTTCAAACAGTCGTACCTTCATCCCATAAATGACACTTCTCATAAGGATCGAATACCCGCTTATATGAAAGAGAGGAACCGAGCAAAGCCAGGCATCATTTTCACTTATTCCCAGGTTCAAGGAAGAACCAATGGCACTCCACCAATGGTTTCCGTACGATTGAAGGACTCCTTTTGGGGCTCCGGTCGTACCAGAGGTATACATAACCGAGCATGCTTGGTCTAACTGAAAATAATCCTTCACTTTAAAGCTTGTAGGTGGTGTTTGAAACAACTGAGAGAATGGGACCCCATCAACGTGATCCCCTAAAAAAGACAACTTATCCTCAAACTCATCTTCATAAATGACCGTTGTTAACTCCATATCCTGTATTTGAAAAGATAATTCATTCGAACTCAGTTTGTTGTTTAATAAAACCGTCGTGAATCCCAGCTGTTGAATGGCATGGATAACCAACACAGATTCCACTTTATTTTTAATCATGAGTCCCACAAAGGGATGGGTGGAAGATTTCACTACTGTATGAAGCTGTTCGCCTATATGAATTGCTTTATCCCAGAGCTCTCCGAAAGTATATTCCACATCACCATTACTTAGTGCCATCCGATCAGGGGTTAAGAACGCTCTTTGTTTTAGCCAGTTAGGCAATTGCTGTGTAGTCATCCTGTCATTCTCCATTCCTTTCTTGTTTGTGCTCTTTACCGTCTTTCGTTACAGAGCTTTATTGGATCTTTTGTTCATTGTTACGGCACTTCTGAGCTTTGTTCTGTAACTTCTGGACTTTGTTGTGCCACTTTTGGCTTTTGTTGTGCCGACTCCCACAAAACTTGTGCCAAATTGTGAACAATAAGAAAAACCAAGAACAGAATGTGTATTCAGTAAATCTTCATTTAAAAAAGCCCGATGAATCAGCAAAGATTCATCAGGCCACCTTAGATCAAGGGAAACGAGGGAATTGTCCAAAGTCTGGTTTACGCTTTTCTTTGAATGCGTCGCGACCTTCTTTGGCTTCTTCCGTTGTGTAGTATAGAAGGGTAGCGTCACCTGCAAGCTGCTGCAGACCTGCCAATCCATCTGTATCTGCGTTGAATGAAGCCTTTAAGAAACGAAGGGCAGTCGGACTTTTTTCAAGCATCTCTGAAGCCCACTGAACTGTTTCCGCTTCAAGCTGCTCATATGGAACAACTGTATTGACAAGTCCCATTTCAAGCGCTTCCTGTGCGTTGTACTGACGGCATAGGTACCAGATTTCTTTCGCTTTCTTATGACCGACGATGCGTGCAAGATATCCTGCACCGTATCCGGCATCAAAGCTTCCTACTTTAGGACCTGTTTGTCCGAAGATCGCGTTGTCAGCAGCAATCGTAATATCACACACTACGTGAAGGACGTGTCCTCCTCCGATGGCATAACCTGCTACCATTGCAATGACTGGCTTAGGGATCACGCGGATCAGACGTTGTAAATCCAATACATTCAATCGTGGAATTTCATCTTCCCCGACGTAACCGCCATGTCCGCGCACTCTTTGGTCTCCGCCCGAACAGAATGCCTTCTCACCGGCACCTGTTAAAACGATGACACCAACCTTAGAATCATCACGTGCATAAGCAAATGCATCGATTAATTCCATTACAGTTTTAGGACGAAAAGCGTTGCGAACTTCTGGTCGATTGATCGTGATCTTTGCAATTCCATTATATGTTTCGTACAAAATATCTTCGTAGTTTCTTTCTGAAACCCATTCAAAAGCCATTGGTTTGTTCCTCCTTTATGTAGTTAACAGTAGATCCTCTATTATTGTACCAAACTTTCGCGGTTCTTCCACATGAATTGCATGACCTGTGTTAGAAATTGTCATGATTTGAAAGTCCGGATTGAGGTTTTTCATTTCTTTTGCGATATGAACAAACTTCTGATCCAGCTCTCCGACAAGTAAATGGACTGGTATAGAAAGCTCGCCCAGCTTGTCCCACCATGAGTCTTGAGCCCCTGTCCCCATTCCTTTTAAGCTATTGGATAAGCCTAATGGGGACTGACCCAGGCGCTGCTGCCGAATCTCGGCACGCTCATTATCAGTAAGTCTTTTTTGAGAAGCAAACAACGGGATCTCTTCCCAAAAGTCGACAAAGTCTTCCATTCCTTCTCTCATGATCCTTTCGGCTAATGCGTGGTCTTTTTTCCGCCGTTCCACTCTTTCTTCACCCGTTTTCAATCCGGGAGAGGCACTCTCAAGAATCAGGGACTTCACCTTTTGAGGGTAGCTCATGGCGAAGTGAAGGGCTGTCCGGCCTCCCATTGAATAGCCGATCAAGACCGCCTGCTCTATTTCAAGTGCAGACAAAATGGAATCAAGATCATTGGATACACGATCCATTGTATACCTTGAGAAATCCTCAGGTGCTTCTGTGCGGCCATGACCAATCAAATCAATGCTTACACACCTATAGGTGGAAGATAATTGATCGGTGATTTTTGACCATGTCGTCGTATCCCCGGTAAAGCCATGAAGAAAAACCAAAGGCTCTCCTTCTCCTTTAACTTCTACAAAATAGCGAATATCATTCACTTGCAGGATCAATGATTTTCACCCTTACATTTCTTCACCATTTCCCGGGAAACAAAATTCCACAAATTACGATGATTTGCTACATTTTCTTCACGGTTCGTCATTACTTCAATGATTTTCAAGCCGTTTTTATGCTTTGCTTCCTCAACAGCAAAAGCAAATTCTTCTTCTGATTCCACTCGGAAATAACCGGCTTCGTAAAGCTTGGCCGCATGGGAAAAATCCAGATCCATTGGCGTGCCGAACAGCTCTTCAAAGTATTCACCTTCACCCGCCTGCGGAAGATAAGAAAAGATTCCCCCACCATTATTATTAAGGACCACAACGGTCAGATTAAGCTTGTATTTCTTACCGACGAGGAGGCCGTTTAAATCGTGGAAGAAAGCAAGATCACCTATCAAAAGATACATGGATTCTGAGCTTGTGCTCATCCCAAGTGCTGTCGACACCACGCCGTCAATTCCGTTCGCTCCCCGATTGGCATAGATACCGATTGACCGATCATTACTAAAGAAAAATGTATCGATGTCCCGTATCGGCATGCTGTTGCTTACAAATACATTTGATTTTTCAGGCAGGTGTTGAATAAGTTCACTTACTGCCATTCCTTCATCCCATGACAAATGACCTTTTAGAAGGAGTTCCTTTGTAGAATGGTTCACATTCTTCCAGTGATTGATCCACTTTTTAGAAAAAACACGGCTTTCTTCATTGATCATGCTTTGACAGAATTGGCTCTCATCACAATAGATATATTCCGTCCCTTTTGCAATGGGATCCTGCCATTCTTCCCCCGGACTCACGATCCAGTATGGCATTTCAGAAAGACCTTTCAAAAACAACATGAGAGGCTTTGAAACAGGCATGGCACCGAAACGGATCACGATTTCAGGGTGCAGGCTCTTCTTCACTTCATCAATCTTCAGGAACGTATCATAGGTATCGATAATATGTGCCTTCGAATGAGAACCGCTTCTCATCTGGGAGAGGGGGTCCGCTGCGATGGGAAAACCGAGTTTCTCACTAAAGGCAACGATGGAATCAATCGAATCACTATTCAGGCCCGGTCCGCATACAATCAGACCTCTCTCTTTATTTCTGAGTATCCCTTGAAGCTCTTGAGAGATTGAGTGGGAAAGGCTCCTTTCTCCGTGGAGGACCCTTTTCATCTGTGAACCTGTTGAATAAGATACGCCCTTTAAATCAGGAATTAACGGTTCTCTAAATGGAAAATTAAAGTGAACGGGTCCTCTCGGTTCTGCTAGTGAAAGTCCTATTCCTCTGGATGCTGACGATCTTGCATATTCAAGCATGGACGGACTATTCTCCGGCAATGCCATATCCACTGTCCATTTTACGTGTTTCCCATATAGATCCAGCTGATCAATCGCTTGCGGGGCACCTACCTCCCGCAGCTCATGGGGACGATCAGCCGTCAGCACGATCAACGGCACTTTCGCGTAGCGGGCTTCAATAATCGCTGGATAATAATTGGCTGCTGCCGTTCCGGATGTACAGAGGATGGCTACCGGCTTTTTCTTTGCCTTCGCAACCCCTAAAGCAAAGAACGCAGCAGAACGTTCATCTACGTTAATGTACGTCTTTACCTCTGGATGATGGGCGAATAATAACGCCAAAGGAGTAGATCGAGAGCCAGGGCTAATGACTACTTCGTCTACTCCATTTCCAACTAATTCTTCAATAAATGCCGCTAAATAATGTGTTAAATGCTGCTGATGTTCATCAATCATTTATGTTTCCCCCTAATGCCCTTAGCATCGGTCGAAATTTCATTTGTGTTTCTCTAAATTCACTTTCCGGCTGAGAATCTGCCACTATTCCGCACCCTGCATATAAATAAGCCTTATCCTTCTGAAGTAGACCTGATCGAAGGGCAACGGCATACTCACCATTTCCATAGGCATCGATCCAGCCGACAGGACCCGCATACAAACCACGATCCATAGCTTCCTCTTCTCTGATCACATGCAATGCCTTATCCCTTGGTACCCCGCCTAATGCAGGGGTTGGATGTAATTTTTCCACCAGATTGATAAGAGATGTATGTTCAGACGCCTGTCCAATGACAGGAGTATATAAATGCTGAATGTCTTTCAGCTTCATCAGTTGAGGCGAAGACGGAATCGTCAATGTTTCACAAAAAGGTGTAAGAGCGTCTTGAATGCTCTCCACCACGAGCTGGTGCTCATAACGGTTCTTTTCATCCAGCAGGAGCTCTTCGCCCAGCTTCTCATCACTTTCCAACGATTCCCCGCGGGCAATCGATCCTGCTAAACAGGTGGAAAGAATTTCTTCTCCCGATTTCTTCACGAGGCGTTCGGGCGTAGCTCCGATAAAGCAGCTATCTTCCCTCTCAAAGCTGAAGACAAAGCTGTCCGGCTGCTGCTTCCACAAATTATCCAATACAAAATCAGATGACACTTGGGTATCAAACGACACTTCACATTTTCTGGCAAGCACTACCTTATCCATTTCACCCTGCTTTAAACGATTCACCACATTTTGAACAGAATCCTTCCATTCTTCAGGCTTCATATCCCTATTTTGCAGCCATTGGGGCTGTTCAGGAATAATAGGCATCCTTGCATTGGCAAGAAGTTCATCCTTGATTCTTATGCAATCATAGAATAATGATTCTTCCTCATCCGGATGACAAATGAAATTCACCGTTAAATAATTGGTTTTTCCCGGCTTTGTCAGCATAAACATAGGTAATTGAAACGTACCGTTCGAGAATTGCCTCCACTCTTCTCCGATAGATTTAAGCGGATCAAAGCTAAAGCCGCCAAATAACAAAGGTCCTGTGCCTGCAATTTCTTCCCCAGTGACAACGACAGACTCTACAATTAAGCGCTTCCACTCATTCTCAACCGTAAAAAATCGTTCTTCAATCTCATTTGTAGACAATATATGAGCCGCTCCAATCCCTACTAGCGAGATGGTATGATCACGGTCCTTCCATAGAAAACGCTCACCAACAAAAGAGCTTCCTCCATAATAAAAAGAAAGAGGATCGACTGCATCGACTTCCTCCACTATGCTGAGAAGGACGGGGTGATGTAATTGTTTAGCCTTCATTTTGGCTGTATCATATGCTTTTTCAATATTGGTTTTATGAATGGTAACCAATTGAATTCCCCCAAACAAAATCACGTACGATATTCAAACTTATTTTAAGATACACCTGTCTTTAAGGTGTGTCAACGGAGTTTAAGACATGTTAACAATATTTATCCTTATTATATATAATAAACCCTTTTTCCCCTTTTGAGAAACCAAAAGCGTTGTAAAAGTCCTCAATTACTGGAAAATAGCACCTTCACAGATTTTTAAAAAATGATTGACAGTCCTCTTCCCTTTACCTACACTTTAATCTGTAAAGGAATTGGAATGTTTTCTGAAAATTCCTTATTGCGTAAGGGAGAGAATATGATGGAACAACAAGCATCCAACGTGTTGGAATCAGATAAAGGGTGGAAGATCTGGTGGCAGCTTACAAGGCCTCACACTCTTACAGCAGCATTTGTACCTGTCTTACTGGGGACTGTACTAGCTCTGCAATTTACCAAGATCAGTTTATCACTGTTTGCAGCCATGCTCATTGCCTGCTTGCTCATCCAGGCTGCTACCAATATGTTCAATGAGTATTATGACTATAAAAGAGGTTTGGATACAGAGCATTCGGTCGGTATCGGTGGAGCAATCGTCCGGAACGGAGTTAAACCATCCACGGTCATAAACCTCGCCTTTTCACTGTACGGAATCGCCCTTTTATTAGGAATTTACATTTGTCTTAATAGCACATGGTGGCTGGCACTCATAGGTATAGTGTGCATGGCAGCGGGGTACTTTTATACTGGCGGACCTATGCCAATTGCTTACACGCCTTTTGGAGAAATCGTAGCCGGTTTCTTTATGGGACTTGTGATCATACTCATATCGTTCTACATTCAAACTGGATATATCAATGGTGACAGCATCCTATTGTCTGTTCCCGTATCCATTTTAGTCGGCGCCATTCTATTAGCGAATAACATCCGCGACCTGGACGGTGATAAAGAAAACGGCCGTAAAACCATCGCGATTCTTTTAGGAAGAAAAGGAGCGATCATCCTTTTGGGCGGCATGTTTGTCGTATCCTATGGCTGGATTGTCGGACTGGTCCTTGCCGGCGTTTCATCACCTTGGCTATTCGTTGCCTTTCTAAGTATTCCGAAAGCATTCAAGGCAACGACAGGATTCATCGGCAAATCACAGCCGATCGAAATGATGCCCGCCATGAAAGCCACCGCACAAACGAACACCATCTTTGGATTCCTATTATCCATTGGACTATTACTTGCATATATGCTTTAAAAAAATCAAGAGTCGCCCCTTCATTTCGGGACGACTCTTTTTTTTATGTTTTAACAACCCCACTTTCGGATAAAGTATGGTTAGTACATTATTTAAGCGAACATAATGAAGGATGTGAAGAAATTGCTAACAGACAGCCAAAAACAGACATTAAAACAAGAATTGGTTCAGCAGGAAAAACAGTTGCAAGAACATCTTCATCAGGATTTAGATAATCTTCACCATACAAATGAACGGGATAACTCAGGTGAACTCTCCCTTTACGATAACCATCCTGCCGACATGGGAACAGAGTTATATGAACGAGAGAAGGATTTCGCCATAGATGATCACGCCAAGCTCGAACTAAATAAAATTCAACGCGCTTTGCAGGCGATAAGCCAAGGAACATACGGTCAATGCAAAGAGTGTGGCCAGGATATTCCTTTTGAGCGTTTGGAAGTCATTCCAACGACACTTTATTGTAAAGATCATTCACCGGAACAATCGACACCTCAGGATAGACCCGTAGAGGAAGATGTACTGCAGCCGCCTGTTGATAACGAATTCAGACATGAAACAGATGGTAATGTCCGTGATGATCAAGACAGCTTTCAGGAAGTAGGACGCTTCGGGACATCTGAAACACCTTCTGACTTCGAAGGTGATTATGAAGACTACTCGGAATTGTATCAGGATGAGGACACTTCCGAAGGATTCACCGAGGATTTCGAATCCTTTGTCGGAACCGATATGGAAGGTTCCAATCGTAAAGCATATCCTTCGAAAACCCATGAAGAATACGAGGATATGCTGGATGAAAATAATATGGAATCCACATTGGGTGACATTCCGTATAAAGATGGCGACAGTTATATTTCTGATAAGAAGAAATAATTTAAAAAGGCTTGGGGAAACTTTTCCCCAAGCCTTCTTTTACTTTATTAAACTGCCCTGTGAAATGCCCCAGATGTCTTTCGCATACTGTTCAATCGTCCGGTCACTTGAGAAATAGCCGGAGTTTGCAATGTTCTGCAAGCACATTCGTGACCAATGCTCTTTATTTTCGTACGCTTTTCCTGCTTGCTCGTGAGCCCTTACATAGGAATCGAAATCCCTCAGAACAAAGAATTGATCATTCTCGGTCAGTAAGGAGTCATAGATGGTTTCAAAATGGTCACCTGCGTCTGGAAGTGTATCATCAATCAATTGATTCAACACCTTCTTAATGCGGGTATCATAGTGGAAATACTCCATGGCATAGTATCCACCGTGATGCTGATATTTCATTACTTCATCCGCCGTTAATCCAAATATAAAGATATTCTCTTTCCCTACTTGCTCAAGAATCTCAATATTAGCCCCGTCCAATGTTCCAAGGGTCAAAGCCCCGTTCATCATGAACTTCATATTTCCAGTACCGGATGCTTCCTTGCTGGCTGTAGAAATCTGTTCTGACAGATCAGCTGCAGGAATGATTTCTTCAGCTAATGAAACCCGGTAATTTTCCAGGAATACGACTTTAATCCGCCCTTTTACAAGCGGGTGGTCATTCACCAGATCCGCTACAGAATGAATCAACTTTATGATTTTCTTCGCATAGTAATACCCTGGGGATGCTTTCGCACCAAAAATGAACGTTCGCGGATGAAAATCAAAGCTTGGGTCTTCCACACAGCGATTATAGAGATGAAGAATGTGTAAAACATTCATCAGCTGGCGTTTATACGCATGGAGCCGCTTCACTTGAATGTCAAAAATCGAAGTAGGATCCACGACGATTCCATTACTTTCAAAAATTCGATCTGCAAGCTTCCGTTTATTTTCCTGTTTTACATCATACAGGTCCTTAAGAAACGCCGTATCGTGATGATACTCTTTCAAGTCCGCTAACTTACCTGGATCTTTAATCCACCCATCTCCTATGGAAGACGATATCAGATTCGACAGAGACGGGTTGCTATTCAATAGCCATCTTCTATGTGTAATGCCATTTGTCTTACTATTAAATTTATCAGGATAATATTGATAGAATAAGTTCATTTCTCTAAGCTTTAAGATTTCAGTATGAATCTTTGCCACGCCATTCACACTAAAGCTTCCTACAATCGCCAGATGAGCCATTTTCACTTCATCATGGGAGATGATCGCCATATCCTCTATCCGCTTCCAATCACCGGGATATTCCTTCCACAATTCCTGACAGAATCGCTCATTGATTTCATTCACGATCATATGGATGCGGGGCAGCAGAGGTTGGAAAATACGGATCGGCCATCTCTCCAATGCTTCTGAAAGCGTCGTATGATTCGTATAGGCAAATGTATTCGTCGTGATTTCCCACGCTTCCTCCCATTCGAAGGAATATTCGTCAAGCAGGACCCTCATCAGTTCTGGAATCGCGAGAACGGGATGAGTATCATTGATATGGATCGATATATTCTCATGCAGTTCCTTCAGGTCCCCATTTCGATAAAGGTAGGAATCAAGAATCGAACGGATGCTTGCTGATACAAGGAAATACTGCTGTTTCAATCGCAGGATTTTCCCTTCTTCATGGGTATCGTCAGGATAAAGGAATTCTGTGATCGCTTCCGTATCACGCTTGTATTTCATCATATCTTTCCCGGCTTTATAGGCAGCGGGTTCAGCACTCCATAATCGAAGGGTATTAACCGTCGACGTTTCATACCCTACTACAGGCATATCATAAGGAACGGCCGCTACTACTTCTGCATCCACATGACGAAACTTCAATACATCATTATCCGTATAAGATTCCACCTTCCCCCAGAAAGGCACTTCGACGGTAAGATCTGACTTTCGAACTTCCCATACATGTCCATGACGCAGCCACTGCTCCGGAAGCTCCATCTGAAAACCGTTGACGATCTTTTGTTCAAATAAACCATGCTTGTAACGGATTCCATAGCCATGTCCAGGTAGATTAAGGGAAGCCAATGAGTCGAGGAAACATGCAGCCAAACGACCCAGACCGCCGTTTCCGAGTCCTGCATCGTGCTCCACCTCTTCCATTTCAGCAAGGTCTATTCCCAGGTCCTTCAATCCCTTATCCACAATATCGTAGATTCCTAAATTCATCAGGTTCTGGCGGAGCAAACGCCCCAGAAGAAATTCAATCGATAAGTAATACACCTGCTTTTGTTTACTGAACCGGTACTGCTCATTCGTATGAATCCAGTTCATGGAGATGTATTCCCGTATAAGGTGACCTAATGTGAAAAACTGATCCTGACTGGTGGATTCAGGAAACGTCTTCCCATACATCATTTCAAGCTTCTTCAGAAACATTTCTTTAAATTCAATTGGATCAGAAAACATGGCTTTCACTCCTTGATACCAGGTCAGCATATAGTTGATTATACTTAAAGGCCGATTGCGCCCAGCTATAATCCTTATTCATTGCAGTTCGTACAATATGATTCCATGTTTCCGGATCTTCGTAGAAATACGATAGAGCTCTTCGATAAGTGTAGAGCATATCGTGGGCATTAAAGTTCTTAAACGAAAAACCGTTCCCTGTCTTCGTTTCTTCATTATAGGATTCCACCGTATCGTTCAATCCACCGGTCTCCCGGACAAGCGGCAGGGCTCCATATCTCATGGCAATCAATTGACCCAGTCCGCACGGCTCGAACTTAGAAGGCATCAGGAATATATCACTGGCAGAATAGATCTGTTTTGCCAGTTCCTCATTAAATCCGATTTGCACTCTGACCTTATCCGGATAGGTCCATTCCATCTCCCTGAAGAACTGCTCAAACTCCCAATCGCCTGTTCCCAGGAGGACAAATTGAACTTCTTCCTGGAGCATTTCATGAAATACTCCCCTTACTAGTTCCAGCCCTTTTTGATTCGTTAATCTTGAAATGATGGAAACAAGAGGGATTCCTTCATTCTCTTCTAACCCCAAGCTTTTTTGCAGGTGAAGTTTCGCTTTCTTCTTTCCATGGAGATTGCCGCTAAAGTAAGGAAACTCTCCATCATCAGGATTGTACACTTCATCATCAATACCGTTTAAAATACCTAATAACTGGTTGTATCGCTGCCCTAAAATAGTATGAAGCTTTTCCCCGTAATAAGGCGTCAGAATTTCCTCTTTGTATGTAGGACTCACCGTGGTAACAAAATCCGCAGAAATCAGAGCACCCTTCATAAAATTGATATTTCCATAGAACTCAAGGTATTCGTGATGAAAATACTTATCGTGAATGCCTAATAAGTCAGTCATCACCTGTTTAGGATAAATCCCCTGAAATTGAAGATTGTGAATGGTGAACACACTGCGGATAAACGAATAACCCGGTCTCTCCTGGTATTCGGTTCTTAATAAAAATGGAACCATTCCCGTGTGCCAGTCATGACAATGAATCACATCTGGATAAAAATCAAGAACAGCAATACTTTCCAGCACCGCTCTGGTAAAATACGCAAATCGCTCCCCGTCATCAAAATATCCGTATAAACGATCCCGATTAAAATAGTATTCATTATCGACGAAATAATACGTTACTCCATTTTCACTGTACTCTTCAATTCCACAATACTGATTCCGCCAGCCGACTGACACGAAGAACTCTTTCTTCCTTTTCATTTTTGAACGAAACTCATGAGGGATCCCACCGTATTTAGGCAGGATCACCCTGACATCCGTCCCTAAACTTCTTAATTCCTTAGGCAAAGCGCCGGCAACATCCGCCAAGCCCCCAGATTTAATAAAAGGGACACACTCAGATACTACAAATAACACTTTCACGAATTCATCAGCGCTCCTTGAATCATCCCTTTGCGAATGACTATTGGATTGTTTGGATCTCCGATAAGCTTGACGCCATCTTCGATTCTCACATCTTTATCTAAAATCACATTCTCTAGTACACAGTTATCTCCAATTTGACTCTTCTGCATAATGATGCTACCCGAAATCATCGTATTTTTCCCTACCTTGACCGCTCTGAACATCGTAGAATTCTTCACTTGGCCTTCTATGAAGCATCCATTGGCGATGATACTATTTTTCACACTTGCAGCTGAAGTGTAGCGTGTTGGCGGCTCATCTTTTACCTTCGTGTAGACAGGTGAATCCTTTTTGAACAATTCTTTCCAATAAGATAGATTCAAAAGTTTCATGCTGGCATCATAGTATTCTTCAATGCAATCAATCGTTTGAACAAATCCTTCATGCTCATAGCCGCACACCTTAAATCCGCTGTCCATATCATCCACAACATCCTGCATACACGTATAGCCTGTTTCACTTCGATTCTCAATCAAATCAATGAGTGTAGAAGTTTTCACCAGGTACATATCTAAAGAGTTTCCGTTATGACGCATTTCCGTTATATCACAGCCGATACGGATATGGCGTTCAAGAACCGGTTGATAGGCAATATTGCATAATGTAAAGCAATTGCTGATCAATGCGTATTCCTGGGTACTGCGATAAAAGTAGTCTAAGTGATGAGCGAAGTGATTAAATGAACCCACACCCTCTTCATTCGCCTCTAATCCTGGTGCCGGGAAGAAAAACAACCCATCACGCTTCCGATTCAGATCCCAGTTCTTCCCAGATCCAAGATGGTCCATAAGGGAACGGTATTGAAACTTAGGAAAAATCGCAACGGAACCAATATCTGAGTTCACCATATTAGAGAGTACAAAGTCGATCAAGCGGTATCTCCCGGCAATTGGAAGAGCAGCTAATGAACGATGTAACAGTAAATCCTCCAACGAATCATAATAACTAGTAGCATCAATAACGCCAAGCATTGTATTTTTCAAAACACTTCCTCCTCTTAAGTTGTAATGTGGGTCTTCAACCTTTACACTTTTTCTTGTTCCAGTAGTGTTTCAATGAATGATTCCGTAACCAGGATAATTTCATCCGATCCTTCTTCCGGCATGATGCATAGGCCGTTCGGAACCTTGACATTCGACGGCACGATCGCCTGTTCAATATAGGCGTTTTCCCCAATGACCGCATCCGGCATAACGACTGAGCGGCTTACATGTGCTCCCTTTTTCACCGTTGTTCCTTGGAACAGGACGGACTTACGAATCGTCCCTTCAATCGTACATCCTTCATTCACAAGAGACCCCTCAACAAGCGCTTCTTCAGAAATGTATTGAGGCGGCTCATTCGGATTCACTGAATACACTCTCCAGTCATGATCGAACAGATTCAGCTCATTTTCCTCATCAATCAAGTCCATATTCGCTTCCCACAGGCTCTTAACTGTTCCGACATCCTTCCAGTACCCTTTAAACGGATAGGCCATCAGCTTTTTCTTCTCATCAAGCAGTAAAGGGATAACATCCTTCCCAAAGTCATGGCTTGAATCGGGATTACGCTCATCCATCTCTAAATAATCCTTCAGTACGGAATAATTGAAAATATAGATTCCCATCGAAGCAAGATTACTCTTAGGAAAAGCCGGCTTTTCTTCGAACTCTGTAATTCTCATTTCCTCATTGGTGTTCATAAGACCGAACCTGCTTGCCTCATCCCAGCCTACTTCAATGACGGAAATCGAGACATCCGCTTTCTTCTCGATGTGATAATCAAGCATTTTACTATAATCCATTTTGTAAATGTGATCTCCTGATAGAATCAGCACATACTCGGGATCATATTGCTCAAGGTAATTCATATTTTGATAAATGGCACTCGCCGTCCCTGTATACCAACGCATTTCAGATGATTCAGCATAAGGTGGCAGTACGGTCACTCCCCCATTTCTACGGTCAAGATCCCATGCACTTCCGATTCCAATATAAGAATTTAATACTAACGGCTGGTACTGAGTAAGGACACCCACCGTATCAATCCCTGAATTTGTGCAATTGCTTAATGTGAAATCAATAATACGATATTTTCCTCCGAACGGAACGGCTGGTTTCGCCAGACTCTTCGTCAATGAGCTTAAACGGCTCCCTTTTCCACCTGCTAATAACATGGCCACACATCTACCTTTTGCCATCTTTTTCTCTCCCCTTTCAATCTATTGGTTTTAAATAAACGGCTGCATATGGTGGAATCGTCATTTCCACATATCCTTCTCTTCCATGGTAGGACTCGTTGTGCACTGTAAGAGGCATAGGATTCACCTGATGTGAACCACCAAATCGTTCATCATCACTATTCCAAATCTCTTCATAAGAAGAAACCTTATTGACTCCTACCTTATACTGATGATACACACGAGGACTGAAATTACAGATCACCACAAGATGATCCCCCTTCTCTTTCCCATTTCTGATAAAAGAGAAAATCTGCTGCTCTCGATTATCCACATCCACCCATTCGAATCCCTCTGAACGATGATCCATTTGAAATAATGGTTCAGCACCTTTATATAAATGCATAAGCTCTTTAAAATATGAGTTGAATTTGTGATGAAATTCGTAATCCAATAAATGCCAATCTATTTCCTCTAAATCCTTCCACTCTGAAAACGGGGCAAGTTCACTTCCCATAAACAGAAGCTTTTTCCCTGGATGAGCCATCATATAGCTCAGGAGCAGACGATATTGAGCGAATTTCTGCCAGTAATCACCTGGCATTTTATTCAATAATGACTTCTTCCCATGTACCACCTCATCATGGGAAAAGGGAAGCACATAATTCTCTGAGTACGCATATAACAATGAAAATGTTATAAGAGAATGCACATGCCTTCTTTCAGACGTGTCTGTTTCCATATATTTAAGGACGTCATTCATCCATCCCATATTCCACTTATAATTAAAGCCAAGTCCTCCATAATGAACAGGAGACGTCACCTGTGGCCAGTCTGTAGAATCCTCTGCAATCATCAAAATCGAAGAATCATACTCGAACACTGCCATATTCAAGTTTTTCAAAAACTGTATGGCTCCTTCATTGGGAGCAAGCTCTCCCTGGTTAGCCCAGTAAATAATATTGGCCACTGCATCAATCCGGAATCCATCAATATGATACAGGTCCATCCAGAAACGGGCATTCGAAATCAGGAAGCTTCTCACTTCTCCCTTACCTAAATCAAAATTCGCCGTTCCCCACGTATAATTCTCACGGTCCCTTTCCTCTCCATACTCATAAGCAAACGAACCATCGAATTCATATAACCCGTGAGCATCCTTACAAAAATGACCCGGGACCCAATCCAATATCACGCCAATATTATGTAAATGACATTCATTCACGAACGCCATCAATTCATGAGGTGAGCCATAGCGACTAGTCGGAGAATAATAACCAGTACCTTGATACCCCCAAGAACGATCAAACGGATGCTCCGTGACAGGAAGCAACTCAATATGTGTAAATCCTTGTTCTTTCACATGGGGAATTAATTGCTGTGCTAATTCCTTATAGGAAAGAAATTTCCCTGCTTTCTTTTTCCATGTGCCTAAATGCACTTCGTAAATTGCCATAGGCTTGTCATAGACCGTCGAACTGGCTCGATGCTCAAGCCACTCCTCATCCTCCCATGAAAACCCCTGCAGCTCATACACGACGCTTGCAGTATTTGGACGCTTCTCAGAAGCAAACCCATAGGGGTCCGCCTTCAGCTTCTTTGAACCTGAGGGAGTCGTAATCTCGTACTTATACGTTTCTCCCGATAGATTCTCATCAATGCGAATTGTCCATAAACCTTCGTTATTCCGCCTCGTAAGTTCATACCCTGTTCCATTCCAATGATTAAAAGATCCAACCAATGAAACATGTCTTGCTTTCGGTGCCCAAACGCAAAATTCTGTATAGGTTCCAGTAGAGTCTCTTCTCACATGTGAACCCATAAACTGATAGGCCTGCTGCAAATTTCCCTCATGAAACAAAAAAACATCATAATCTGATATGGTCATTGCGTTCATCATCTCACCTACATTTTTTCAATCTACTTACTACTTTCTTTCAAGTTCATCAAAATCCTCTTTATTATCGTCGCTCAATTACGACAATTTCCTACATACATTTGATAAAATGGTTCACTATTGGAAAGTCTTACTAAATGATAAGGTTTACATTGGAAGAACATAGGGGAATCATGTTGAATTCATAGCGGAATTTGTCGAAAGTTTTTTAATTAAAAAATGTGAAATTTGCAGAAAATGCAGAAGGATTCCGGTATTTTGTATCGTTTCTGGCTGATTGTGAGAAGGATGGCGGTGTCGAATTAAGGAGTGATTGAGAAGGCGTAATGCATCAGGCGCCTGCATGCTTATGGTGATTAGTAGGGTGAATGAAACATGTTCTAATGGTCCCGGATGGGTAATTAAGGAGGGAGCATTCATAGTTTAGTCTTTAAAGGAGGTTGGGTTTATTGAAGAGCTTGAGAAGTTTAATGAAGAGATTAAGAGGTGATTGATGCCATTTACTTTTCGATGATCACTGACTGAATGTTCCCATCCTCCGTTTATTGTATTGAAAAATTGGATCTGAAAAGAAAAGTGCAGAAGTTGATAATATATTGGGAAAAGTCGATAATATATGTGGAGAAGTCGATAATATATCCTTCGTAGAGAAATAGAAGCATGCGTTTCTCTTGTAAAACCGCTTATTTTAGTCCCGATCTGCCTCCATATTCAATTAACTCTCTTCATTTAGTCATTTTTTCTTCTATTATTAATAAAATAACCACTAATTCTACTACTTTGTACAAAAAAAAAGACTATCAAAAATGATAGTCTTTTTTCAGATGACCCATACGGGATTCGAACCCGTGTTACCGCCGTGAAAGGGCGGTGTCTTAACCGCTTGACCAATGGGCCATAATATGGCGGAGAAGGAGGGATTTGAACCCTCGCGCCGGTTGCCCGACCTACACCCTTAGCAGGGGCGCCTCTTCAGCCA